>NZ_JBVHWQ010000003.1:390493-492719 GCF_055564315.1 Streptomyces sp. NPDC029151 | reverse complement strand
CCACCCCCTCTTTTCTGTGGTGGTGTGTTGCCGTTGTTTTCCCCCTCCCCCCCTTCCCCCGCCGCCGGAACGGCGCGGGCCGGCGTGCGCGGCGCGGACACCGCCGCCCGGGTGGTCCGGGTGGCCCGCAACGCCCTGCCCGGCGCCGGAGGCCACTGGCGGTCCGGCGCCCGCGCCCACCTGGTGGTGCGGCCCCTGGAACAGGAACGGGCACGGCAGGCCGGTGGCACGGCCCACCTGGCGCGCCGGCTGGCCCAGTCCCTGGCCGAGCACCCCGACGTGCTCGTCGCCTACTGGGACGAGGGCCTCGCCCGCCTGGTGGTGACCGCGACCGGCGAGGAGGCCGCCGACCGGGTCATGGAGCACGCGTCCGGCCTCGCCGAGCGGCACGGCCTCGTCCTGGCTGCCGCGGACGTGGAGGAGACCACCCATCCGGCCGACCCGGCGGGCGTGCGGGCCGCGGCCGCCACGCTCGCCGCCGACGGCGTGGGGATCGCCGTGGCCCTCTCCGCGTACGCGCTGCGGCTGCCGCCCTCGCCCCGCATGGTGACCGCGGTCGTGACCCTGTTGCGGGAGAACCCGCGATTCCGTTCCTGGCTGCGCTCCCGGATCGGCGACGCCCCCATGGACCTGGTGCTGGCCTGCGCCAACGCGGCCGTGCACGGTGCCGGCCAGACTCCCACCTCCCTGGTGCTCGACGGCGCCCTGCGCGCCTGCCAGGTGGTCGAGACGGTGGCGCGCTCGGCCGCCTTCGACACGGTGCACGACCGGCTGTGCGCACCCGGCCGGATCAGCCTCGGCGCGAGCCCGGACGACCCGCCGCGCCCGCCGCTGCGCGTCTCCCCGGCCCAGGAGTACGCGGCCCACGCCTCCGCCGGCAGCCTGCTGGGCGCGGCGGCCACCCTGCTGGTGAAGCACGACGCCGCGGAGGCCGCGGAGGCCGTGCTGGCCGGCTCCCCGAAGGCCGCCCGCTACGGTCCCGCCGCCTTCCACGCCCTGCTCAGCGCCGCCCTGGCCCGCACCGGGGTCCTGGTCCGCGACCCGGAGCGGCTGCGCCAGCTGGAGATGGCCGGCACGGTGGTACTGCACCCGAGCGCTCTGCGCACCGAGGGCGGCGAGCCCGACCCGTGGACCGAGCCGGTGCTGGACGCGGCCCGCCGGGCCGGACTGCGGGTCGTGCTCGTGGACGATCCGGCGCTGGAGGACTTCACCGGCCTCGCCGACCAGGTCGTCGACGCCCGCCGGCCGCTGGACGACGTGGTGTACGAGGCGCGCGGCGACGAGGCGGCCGTGCTCGCGGTCGCCCGGGTCGGCTCGCCCGACGAGCACGACGTGCTGGCCGCGCTGCGAGCCGCCGACGTCGCCCTCGCCCTGACCGACCGGGACGGTGCGGTGGTGTGGGGCGCGGACATCCTCGCCCTGCACGGACTGCCCGACGTGTGGCGGGTGCTGACCGCGGTCCCGGCCGCCCGCAGGGTCGGCCACCGGGCGCAGACCCTGGCCCGCTCCGGAGCCGCGCTGTCCGGGCTGCTCGTCGCCATCGGCGAGTCCGGCGGCGGAGGCGGCCGCCGGACCCTGCTGCCGGGGCTGCGGCACGCGCCCGTCGACGCCGGCGCCGCGGCGGCGCTGCTGTCCGGGGCGCGGGCGGCGCTCGGGGTGGCGACCGCCCGCGCCCCGCACCCGCGCCCCCGGGTGCACTGGCACGAGCTGGACCCGGAGCAGGCCCGGGACCGGCTGGCACGGGAACCGGCCGCCGAACCCGGCGCGTTCGACACGCTGACCGCTCGGCTGCGCAAGACGGCCGAGGGCGTCACGGGGCATCCGGCCGCCGCGCCGGTCCGCTGGTCCTACCGGCTGGGCCGGGCCGTCCGCGGGGAACTCCAGGACCCGCTGACCCCGGTCCTGGCCGTGGGGTCCGCCGCGTCGGCGATCCTCGGCTCCGTCGTGGACGCGCTCCTCGTCGTCGGCGCCCTCGACCTGAACGCCCTCGTCGGCGGCGTACAGCGGCTGCGGGCCGAGCGGGCGCTGTCCGGACTGGTCGCCGAGCAGAAGCAGAAGGCGCGCGTGGTACCGCCGGAGGCCGAGGCCCCGGCGGGCGGCACCCGCACCGTGGAGGCGGGCCGGCTCCGGCCGGGCGACGTCATCCAGCTCAAGGCGGACGACGTGGTGCCCGCCGACGCCCGGCTGCTGTGGCAGGAGGGCCTGGAGGTGGACGAGTCCGCCCTGACCGGCGAGTCGCTGCCGGTGGAGAAGCAGACGGACCCCACCCCCCACGCCGTCGTCGCCGACCGGCGCTGCATGGTCTTCGAGGGGACGACCGTCGTGGCGGGGGAGGCGCGGGCCGTCGTGGTCGACACCGGGGAGAGCACCGAGGCCGCCCGCGCCGTGCACCTCGCCGCCCGCACGCCCCCCGCCGGTGGTGTGCAGGCCAGGCTCCAGGAACTCACCCGCAAGGCACTGCCGCTGACCCTCGCGGGCGGTGCCGCCGTCACCGGTCTCGCGCTGTTGCGCGGCACCCCGATCCGCGAGGCGGTCAGCGGCGGGGTGGCCGTGGCGGTGGCGGCCGTGCCCGAAGGGCTGCCGCTGGTGGCGACGGTGGCGCAGCTGGCGGCCGCCCGGCGGCTGAGCCGGGGCGGTGTCCTGGTCCGCACCCCGCGCACACTGGAGGCGCTGGGCCGCATGGACACCATCTGTTTCGACAAGACCGGCACGCTCACCGAGAACCGGCTGCGGCTGGTGCGCACCTCCGACGCCGGGGGCACGGTCCGTCCGGTGGACGACGCCGGCTCGGCGGAGACCGTCCGGGCCGCCGCGCGGGCCTGCCCGCGGCTGAACGGCGGCTCCGACCGGCCGGTGCACGCCACCGACGAGGCCGTCCTGGACGCCGCGCCCCCCGATCCGGACTGGACACAGCTCGCCGACCTGCCGTTCGAGGCCGCGCGCGGATACGCCGCGGCCGTCGGCCGGGTCGGGGACGGCCCGCCCGTGCTGGTCGTCAAGGGCGCTCCGGAAACCGTCCTTCCGGCCTGCTCCGGTCTGCCGGAGCACGCCCCCGAGTCCGCGCACGCGCTGGCCGGCGCCGGGCTGCGGGTACTGGCGGTCGCCGAACGCCGGCTCGCCCCGGGCGAGCAGGAGGCGGACGTCCTCGAACAACCCCTGCGCGACCTGGACTTCACCGGTCTGCTGGCGCTGTCCGACGTACCGCGCGAGACCTCCACGGCCCTGGTGAACGGGCTGAACGGGGCCGGCGTACGCCCCGTCATGCTCACCGGCGACCATCCGCAGACCGCGCGCGCCATCGCCGCCGACCTGGGCTGGCCCGAGGACACCGTGGTGGTCACCGGCGACGAGCTGGCCGCGGCCGACCGCGCCGCCCGGGCCCGGATGCTGCGCGACGCGGGAGTGGTGGCCCGGGTGGCACCCGAGCAGAAGCTGCAGGTCGTGGAGGCCCTGCGGGACGCGGGCCGGGTGGTCGGCATGGTCGGCGACGGCGCCAACGACGCCGCGGCCATCCGTGCCGCCGACATCGGCGTCGGGATCAACGCGCGGGGCTCGGCAGCCGCGCGCAACGCCGCGGACATCGTGCTGACCGACGACGACCTGACGGTCCTGATCGACGCGGTCGGCGAGGGCCGCGCCCTGTGGCACAGCGTGGCCGACGCGATCGCCATTCTGATCGGCGGCAACGCCGGCGAGGTCGGGTTCGGCCTGCTCGGCACCCTGCTGTCCGGGCGGGCCCCGCTGTCCACCCGGCAGATGCTCATGGTGAACCTCTTCACCGACCTGTTCCCGTCGATGGCGGTGGCGGTGACGGAGAAGGAGGACGAGGCGGACCTGGAGCACGTGGAGGAGGCGGCCGGGGTGCTGGGCGACCCGCTGCTGCGGCAGATCCGGCACCGGGCCCTGACCACCTGCCTGGGCGCGCTCACGGCCTGGCTGATCGGCCGCTTCACCCCGGGCACCGCCCGCCGCTCCAGCACCATGGCGCTGTGCGGAGTGGTCGGCACCCAGCTGGCGCAGACCCTGCTGGACCGGCGCGACAGCCGTCTGGTGCAGGTCACCTGCCTGGGCTCCGCGCTGGCCCTGGTGGCCGTGGTCCAGACCCCGGGTGTCAGCCGCGCGGTCGGCTGCACCCCGCTCGGCCCGGTCGCCTGGGCCGGCGTGGTCGCCGCGATCGCCCTGGCCCTCGCGGGCCAGCGCAGCCTGCCCCGGCTGGAGCGCACGGTCGTACGGCTGCTGCCGGACTCGCAGGGCTCACCGGGCGCACCGGCCTGACCGCTCCGACCGGTCGGGCCGGGCGCACCGGGCTCATCCGGTCGACCCCCGCGATCGCCCTGGCGCTCGCGGGTCAGCGGCCTGCCCCGGCTGGAGCGCACGGTCGTACGGCTGCTGCCGGACTCGCAGGGCTCACCGGACTCACCGGGCGCACCGGCCTGACCGCTCCGACCGGTCGGGCCGGGCTCATCCGGTCGACCGGGCGGTCGCGTCGGCCGGGGGCGGGGCCGTCCGCCGCCGGCACCCGCCCGGAGCGGACCGGCGACGGGCGGGCTCAGACCGAGCGGTGGTACTGGTCCGGCACCCGGATCCGCGCGCCCAGCTCGCGGGCGGCGTGCCGGGCCCAGGACGGATTGCGCAACAGCTCGCGGCCGAGGAGGACCACGTCGGCCTCGCCGTTCGCGAGGATCTTCTCGGCCTGTCCGGTCTCGGTGATCAGGCCCACGGCGCCGACGGGCATCGGGGTCGCGGTCTTCACCCGGCTGGCGAAGGGAACCTGGTAGCCCGGCTCGGCCGGAATGGTGACGCCGGAGGCGTTGCCGCCGGTGGAGACGTCGAGCAGGTCGACGCCGTGGGCGTGCAGGTCGCCGGCGAAGCGGACGGTGTCCTCCGTGGTCCAGCCGCCGTCCTGGAGCCAGTCGGTCGCGGAGATGCGGAAGAACACCGGCTTGTCCGCGGGCCACACCTCCCGTACGGCGTCCACCACCTCCAGGGCGAACCGGGTGCGGTTCTCGCACGAGCCGCCGTAGGCGTCGGTGCGGTGGTTGGAGTGCGGGGAGAGGAACTCGTTGACCAGGTAGCCGTGGGCGCCGTGGATCTCGACGGCCTCGAAGCCCGCGGCGAGAGCCCGGCGCGCGGCGGCGGCGAACTGCCCGACGATCTCGCTTATCTGATCGACCGTCAGCTCGGTCGGCACCGGGTGGCGCTCGTCGAACGGCACCGCGCTCGGGGCGAGCGGCTGCCAGCCGTGCTCCTCCGGTCCGATGGGAGCCCCACCCTTCCACGGCCGCTCGGTGGACGCCTTGCGGCCGCTGTGGGCGAGCTGGACCGCCGGCACGGTGCCGTGCGCGGCGAGGAAGCGGGTGATCCGGCGGAACGCCTCCACCTGGGTGTCGTTCCACAGTCCCAGGTCGTACGGCGAGATCCGGCCCTCGGGCGAGACCGCGGTGGCCTCCACCACGATCAGGCCGGTGCCGCCGGCGGCCCGCGCCGCGTAGTGCGCGAAGTGCCAGTCGTGGGGGGCGCCGGCGAGCGGGCCCTCCGGTTCGGCCGAGTACTGGCACATCGGGGCCATCCACACCCGGTTCGGGATGGTCACTTCGCGGAGGGTGAGGGGCTCGAAGAGGGCACTCACGACGGACTCTCCATTCGTCACGGACCACGGACAGGCTCGTACGATACTCCTCGTACTACGAGGAATGTCAAATTACGAAGGCTCTCGTACAATGGGGAACCGACAGATCCCGTGACGAGGGGGCGCCCGCCGTGACCGACACCGCCACCACCGGCCGCGCGCTGCCGCACCCGGAGCGGGGGGAGATCCGGCTGGAGTCCGTGCTGCACGCGCTCTCCGACCCGATGCGGCTGCAGATCGTGCGTGAACTCGCCGCGGGAGAGGCCGAGTTGACCTGTTCGCAGTTCGACCTGCCGGTGACCAAGTCCACCACCACGCACCACTTCCGGGTGCTGCGGGAGAGCGGGGTCATCCGGCAGGTCTACCGGGGCACGGCCAAGATGAACGGCCTGCGCCGGGACGACCTGGAAGGCCTCTTCCCGGGGCTGCTCGACGCCCTCCTCGCCGCCGCCGACCGGCAGTCCGGCCGCATCTGCGACAGCCGCTGAAGGGGCCGTGGCTCACGGGCGGCCCGCCCGCCGGCCGGAAAGAGCCACGGCCTCGCGCCGACCGCGAGGCGCTACGGCACGCGTGCCACCCCGAGCAGCGTGTCCCAGTCGGCCAGCTTCACCACGCCGCGTCCCAGTCTCGCCCCCAGCTCCGCCTCGGCCCGCTCGATCGCCAGCCAGCCGTCCCAGGGCACGGGCTCGACACCCGCCGCCCGGAGGACCGCGACCGGGTCCTCCGGCACGTCCGTGCGCACGAGCGCGGGGGCGTCCGCGAGCAGGGAGGCCACCGTCTCCTTCGCGCAGGGCCGGTTGGTGCCGATGACCCCCGTCGGGCCGCGCTTGATCCAGCCGGCGACGTACTCGCCCGGGGAGGGCGCACCGTCGCGCAGGACCCTGCCCTCGCGGTGCGGGACCGTGCCGCTCGCCGGGTCGAACGGCAGCCCCTCCAGCGGCACTCCGCGATAGCCCACCGAGCGCAGCACCAACTGCGCGGGCACGTCCTCGTACCGGCCCGTGCCGGTCACGCCGCCCGCACCGTCCGGTGTCGTCCGCTCGAAGCGCACCCCGCCCACCCGGCCGCCCTCCTCCAGCAGCTCCACGGGGCGCAGGAAGAACCGCAGCCGGACCCGCCGGGCCGCGGCAGCCGTCGCGGGCCGTGCCGCCCACGCCCGCAGCACCTCCAGATTGCGGCGCGGCCCGGCCGGCAGCGCGCCCGGCCCGGCCGGATCGAGTGCCAGCTCGGCCTCGTCCACGATCACGTCGGTGCCGGGCAGGGCGCCCAGCTCGCGCAGCTCCTTGGTGGTGAACCGGGCCTGGGCGGGCCCGCGCCGGCCCACCATCTGCACCTCGGTCAGCCCGCTCGCCGCCAGCGTGTCCAGCGCGGCCTGCGGGATGTCCGTGGGCCGCAGCTCCGCGGCACCCCGGACCAGCATCCGGGTGACGTCCACGGCGACGTTGCCGACCCCGACGACGACCGCCGACCGCACCCCGCGCAGGAAGCCCGCGTCGGCCGCGTCGGGATGGGCGCTGTACCAGGACACGAACTCGGTCGCGGACCAGCTGCCCGGCAGCTCCTCGCCGGGGATGCCGAGCCGGCGGTCGGTGGCGGCGCCCACGCAGTAGACCACCGCGTGGTAGAGCCCGCGCAGGCGCTCGGCCGGCAGGCCGCCCGGGCCGCCCACCCGGACCCCGCCGAGGAACCGCACCCGCTCGTGCTCCAGCACCGTACGCAGGCTGCCCTGCAGGGACTTGATCTTCTCGTGGTCCGGCGCGACGCCGTAGCGGACCAGGCCGTACGGGCACGGCAGCCGGTCCAGGACGTCCACCAGGACCCCGGGATCACTCTGGACCAGGCTCTGGGCGGTGTAGCACCCACTCGGCCCGGAACCGACGACGGCGACACGCAGCACGGCGGTACTCCTCGCCCCAAGGAGGGTGTGCGGACGGCTCCAGGATGGCACTGCGGGGCGCCCGGCGGCAGGGGCCGGTGGGGTGACCCGATGCGTGTCCGCCGGGGTCCACCGGTTCGGGTTGTGATCATTTGGTTACGTTGCGTGCGTGCTGGAAGCATCCTTTCTTAATCTTTCTGATCGGAACGCGGGGGACTGCGCGGTCTCCGTGCGGCCCGCGTGGGAGGTGCGGGAACACGGCGGCGCGACCTCCTGGTTCCACGTCCGGCTGGCCTTCCCCGACGGTGCCGGGGTCGACGCCCTCGCCGTGGTGCACGCGGGGCGCGTCTCCGTCGAGGACGTCAAGGCCCAACCGCCCCTGTCCCTGGCCGATCTGGCGCTGCTCGCCCACTGGCTCGGCGGACCGCTGTCCGAGACGTGCGGCGCGCACGCGGACGGCGCGGCGGAGGCGGACGGCACCGCGGAGGCGGACGGCGAGGTGGACGCGGACGGCACGGCCGGGACGAGCCGCATCGCCACGACTAACGGCCTGGCCAAGGCGGCCGGTGTGGCGGACGCGGACGGCGTGGCGGAGACGGACGGCGCGGCGGACGGGGACGGCGTGGCGGAGACCGACGGCGCGGCGGACGTGGACGGCACGGGTGGCGCGGAACCGGGTCGGGGCGGTGAACGCGACCCCGTCGACATGGACGCCCGGTGTCCGGCGCCGTCCGGCGGACCCGCACCGGAGGCCGGCCGGCGCCCGGGCGCGCGCCGTGCCCGGCAGGCCTGGCCGCGCGGCATCGAGGGCCGTCGCCTCGTCGCGTGGCACTACCGGACCGCGCAGGACGCGGGCGCCGACCCGGTGCTCGCCGTGATGAACGCGACGGGGCGCGGCCGCCGGCGCGCCCTCCGGCTGATCGCCCAGGCCCGGGACGCGGGCCTGCTGACCCCCCGTCACGCCCGCCGCTGACCCCTCAGGAACCTTCCGGCCGCCGCTCCGTGGCGAAGAACCGGGACAGGTCCCCGCCCCCCGCCCCGGGCTGCGGCTCGCTCTCCGGGGGCACCCCCATCTCCCAGTCCAGCCCGTAGCGCTGGAACAGTTCGGCCCGCAGCGCCGGCACGGGCATCGGCACACCCGGCACCAGCGCCGCGTACACCGCGCCCATCAACAGGGCCCGCAGCAACGGGTAGTCGGCCGAGACGTTCTGCGCGCCGTACCGGGCGACGGTGTCGCTCAGCAGCTCCGCGAGCCGGCGCTGTTCGGGGCACTGCACGAAGCCCTCGGCCTGGAGCAGACCCGCCATGTGCTGGCGCATCAGCACGGGCCGGTCCCGGGCCAGGCCCAGGATCGCGTCGATGGCCCGGGCCAGCCGCTCCCGCCCGTCCTCCGTGCGCGGCTCCCGCTCCAGCGCCTCCTCCAGCGTGCGGTGCATGAGCCGGTGCACGGCGGACTGCACCAACTGGCGCTTGCCGGGGAAGTAGTACGACACCAGTCCGCGCGCCGAGCCGGCCCGGTCCGCGATGTCGCCGAGCGTCGTGGCCTCGAACCCGTGCTCACCGACCAGTTCGACGGCGGCCTGCAGCAGCCGTTCCCGGGAACGCCGCCGCAATTCTTCATTGACCGAGGCGCTTCGCGGGGACATCCTGTAACTCCTGCGTTGACTGGCTGCCAGCCAACTATACTCAACGCATCGGGGGCACCCCCATGCTCGGGGCCGCCCGGAACTGCCGTCCGCCTGGGGCGACGCGGGGGAGCGTCCCAGACGGACGGCGCCGAAGCGCAGGGACCGGTCCGCTGGTTCCGCCGCAGCCGCCCCCCGATTCTGCTACACCGCCGGGACTCGCCGAACCAGCGGCAACCTCCCGGTCCCGCCACGGAGTTGGGTGTGCGGTCGTCGCGCGTCCCTCGGTCCACCAGGTCCGGTACCGGCAGCAGGGCGTCCGGGCGGCGGGGCAGGCGCCGGTCGTGCAGGGCGTCGTACAGGTCCGGATCCGGGACGGGCCCGTGCAGGCGGCCCGCAGCCGGGCCCCCGTGCGCCGGACCCTACCCGCGTCGGCGCGGCGGCAGCCGGCGCCGGCCGTCGCGCGGCCGCTCGTACACCAGCACCGCCACGGCCACCACCAGCGCCCCGGACAGCCAGCCGCCCAGCACGTCCGAGGGCCAGTGGACGCCCAGCCACACCCGGGTCACACCGACGCCCGCCACCGAGACGAGCGCCGCCGCCACCGCCGTGCGCCACAGGGCGCGGCCCGGGCCGGAGCGGTGCAGCAGCCACAGCAGCAGGCCGCAGACGACGGTGGCGGTCATCGCGTGACCGGACGGGAAGGCCGTGTAGTGGGCGGAGTCGACGGGGTCCCGCCAGGCCGGTCGGGGACGGCCCACCACGGCCTTCACCCCCTGCTGCACCCCCGAGGCCACCGCGCAGGTGACCGCCAGCCACAGCGCCGCCCACCAGGCCGCCCGCCGCCACACCAGCCACACCGCGGCCGCCGCGCACAGCAGACGCATGGTCAGCGGGTCCCACACCCAGTCGGTCAGCACCCGGAAGACCCGCGTCACCTCCCGGTCGCGGACCGCCCAGCGGTGGGCGGTGTCGGAGATGTCACCGTCCACGGCGATCAGGGGGTGCCAGCGCAGGGCCACGAGGATCAGCAGCACCAGGAAGCCGGTGCCGAGGGCGGCCGCCGCCCGGGCGGCGGTGCGGGATGCCGTCGACGGCCCGGGGGAGCGGGGTGACGGGGGAGCGGCGGGGTCCTGGTGCATGCGGCGATCTTTGTGGAAGGGACGGGCCGGGCCAAGCAGCCACGGGCGGGCGCGGTCAGCCCAGTGCCCGCAGCCCGGGCACCAGCGCCACCAGGACCGGAACCACGGGCACCAGCGCGGCGGTCGCCGTCAGGCGCAGCCGGCGCAGCGCCGGAAGCCGGTCCGGCGCGGTCAGGAGCCGCCGCACGCGCTGTGGCACGTGCGCCTGCGGAGCCGGGCCGGGCCCGAACACGCCCCGCTCCTCGTTGAGTTCGACCAGGGCCAGGGCCGTGGTCAGCCGGCCGAAGCGCCGGGACGCCGTGTCGTCGGCGGCCAGCTCCACCAGCCGGTGCATCTCGTCACGGAACGCGGCGAACACCGGGACCTGCGGGAAGCCCCCCGCCAGCGCGGCCGAGCAGTGCAGCAGCCAGTCGTGCCGGGCCTGCGCGTGCCCCTGCTCGTGCGCGAGGAGCGCGTCCAGCTGACAGCCCTTCAGGCGGCGCAGCGCGGCTGTGGTGACGACCAGCCGGGGCGCGGCGCCGGGCAGCCACCAGGCGTCGGGCCGGTCCTCCTCCAGCACCACCAGCCGTCCGCCCGCCGGCTCCTCGCCCGGCAGCAGCGGTGCCCGCACCAGCAGTTCGGCGCGCCGACCGCGCCGCCGCGCCCGGGCCCCCGCGACCTCGCGGACCAGCATCGCCAGGCTCCACAGGCCGCCGCACGCGAGCAGGACGGCGGTGGGTGCCGCCCAGGAACCGGCAGCCCCGAGGGCGTACGCGTCCACGACCGCGCTCGGCGCACTGGCGAACACCGGACCGCGCACCGCCTGCCAGGCCGCCGCCGCGCTCAGTGTCATCGACAGGGCGCAGCACACCAGGACGGCCGCCACCACGCACTGCCACACCCAGAGGGCGACGACCGGCTCGCGGTCCGGCCAGTCGGCCCGGGCGAGCAGCCGCGGGGCGACGACGGCGGTCAGGGCGCCGAGCAGCAGCAGGGTCACGGAGACCATCATGGTCGGCAGCCTATGAGCGCGGGGCCGCTCGGCGGTACGGTCCGCGGAGCCGAAGTGACGCAGGCAACGCGTGACGTCCGGCGCCGGGGGTCACATCGTCAGGAGCATCGCCACCATGCCGATCCCCATCGACAGCCGGCAGGCCCGGGCCAGCTCCGGACGGTCGGCCCAGCGGACCGGGCCGGTCCCGGCCACGGGGGTGCCGGCGGGCACCAGACGGACACCGGAGAGCAGGACGTACGCCGTGAAGTACATGAGCAGCGCACCGGTCAGCAGCGGTACGCCGGCGCCGCCGTGCGCGTGGTGGGCGGCGGGCGGGGACGCGGACATCGCCGCCGCCATGTAGACCATCGCGGCGCTGCCCACCAGGTGGTGCAGATGGTGCGGGTCGCCGCGCACGGACCACAGCGCGCGCAGGGCCGCCGCACCGAACACGGCCGCGTACACCGGCCACGCCCACCGCGGCGGTGTGAAGACCGCCGCCGGAACGGCCATCGCGGCCATGCCGAACCCCATCAGCGCCTCCCCGCCCGCGGCCCGGCGCTGCTCCTCGACGGCGCTGCGCATGCGCAGCAGGCAGTAGGCGCCGGTCAGCGCACACAGCGCCACCAGGAGCCAGGCTGTCGACACCGGTCCGTGCACGCGCACCTCCACGCTCGACGGTCGGTCGAGGGATGCGATGCCCACGGCCGATGGAGCGCACGCGAGCGCAAGGGTGTACACGGGGAGCATGCGGGGGAGCACGGCGGGTGACAACCCCTCGCACCCACCGGCTGCCTCCTGCCGCGTACCCGCCACCGGAACTGTTTTACGAGTAAAACACGTGCTAAATTGATGGTATGAGCAGTGCGACCCCCCACCGTCTTCCCCTCGCCGGAGTGCTCCGCCTGGGACGCCCCACCGACATCTGGTTCAAGCCCGCGCTGAGCGTGGTCGCCGCGGTCGCCCCGCCCAACCTCGTCCTCCTCGCGCTCGGCCGCCTCGACCTCGCGATGTACACCATGGCGGGATCGCTGTGCGCCCTCTACGGCCACAACCGGCCCTACGCCGCCCGTGCCCGCGCCCTGGCCTGGGTGGTCCTCGGCATGGTCGGCGGGCTCGCCGCCGCCCTGCTCGCCGCCGCGCTCACCGCGAACGCCGTCGTCCTCGTCACCGTCGGCGCCGTCCTCGCGGCGGTCCAGAAGACCGTCTGCGACGCCACCCGGATCGGACCGCCCGGCAACGTGGTCCTCACCTTCATCAGCTCCGCCTCGCTGTTCGCACCGCAGACCCTCGACCGGCTCCCGGGGCACCTCGGGCTGGCCCTCGCCGCCGGCGCCTGGGCCTGGCTGGTCGGCATGGCGCCCGGGCTGCTCCGCCCGCACGGCCCCGAGCGCCGTGCCACCGCCCAGGCCCTGAACGCCGCCGCCGCGTACGCCGACACGCGCGGCACCGCCGACGGCCACGCCCGGGCCCGGGCCGTGAGCGCCGCCGCGATCCACGCCGCCTGGCAGTCGCTGCTCGCCGCCGGCGCCCGCCCCGACCGCACCCGGCGCGCCCTCGAACGGCTCTTGGTCCGTGCCGAGGTCGCGCTCGCCGCACCCGCCGACGCCGACCCCGTACGGCTGCGCGCCTGGGCCCGCGACCTGCGCGGGACGGGCCGGATCCCGCACGTCGAGTCGCCGCGCGGGGACACCGACGAACTCCTCGGCGTGGCCACCGCCCAGGCGCTCCCGGTCCGGCACCGCCTCGCCCCCCTCGCCCCGCTCGCCGTACGCACCGCGCTCGGCTGCGCCCTCGCCGGATACGCGGCCCTCGCGCTCGGTGTCGGCCGCCCCTACTGGGCGCTGGTCACCGCCGCCTCCCTCTACCAGGCCAACGTCACCCTCACCTGGAGCCGGGGTGTGCAGCGGGTCGTCGGCAACCTCGTCGGCGTCCTCCTCTTCGCCGCCCTCGCGCCACTCGCCCACCTGCACCCCGCGGCCCTGGTGCTGTGCTCGCTCGCCCTCAACTTCGGCGCCGAGGCGCTCATCGGCCGCAACTACTGGCTGGGCAGCGTCTGTGTGACCCCGATGGCCCTGCTCATCACCGAGTTCGCCCGCGCCCAGGACCCGGCCGAGCTGATCACCGACCGGATCGTGGACACCCTCCTCGGCGCCCTGGTCGGCTTCGTCGCCGCCGTCGCCGTCACCAACCGGCGCGCCGGCGACCGCCTGGAACACGCGCTGACCGCGGCCGAGCGCGCCCGGGAGGACGCGGCCCGCCTGCTCGCCGAGCCGCACCCCGCCCCCCGGGCCCTGGAATCGGCCCGCCGCGGCCTCGCCGCCGCCCTCGTCGACCTGCGCGCCACGGCCGACGCCGCCTCCGGCGAGTGGTGGCAGCGCGCCCTGCCCGAGGAGCGGGTCGTGCTCACCGAGCAGTCCGGACACCGTACGCTCGCGGCGACGGTACGACGCCAGGGACTCGTACCGCGGGACCGGGACACGGACCGGGACCCCGCGCGCGACGGCGACCGGGGCCCGGGCAGGACGACGGAGGACATACGGCCATGACGGCGACGAACGGCGGACCGACGCCCGCGAGCGACACGGCCGGTGCCCGGCCGGGGGGCGGCACCGACCCCGCGCGCGGCGACACCGTCTCCGCCGTCGTCCGCCAGTGGCGGGCCGTCCACCCGGAGCTGGACACCGGGCCCATGGAGGTCATCGGCCGCATCAACCGCTGCGCGGCCCTGCTCCAGCAGGCCGAGGACGCCCCGTTGCGCCGGGCCGGCCTGAGCCGTGCCGAGTTCGACCTGCTCGGCGCGTTGCGCCGCACCGGCCACGAGCTGACCCCGGGCGAGCTGGCCCGGGAGACCTTCTCCTCCGGTGCCGCCGTCACCAAGCGGGTCAAGCAGCTGACCGAGCGCGGCCTGGTCGAACGGCGCGGTGACACCCGCGACCGCCGCGTCGCCCACCTCCGCCTCACCGACGCGGGCCGCGACCTGGTCGACGGGATCCTCCCCGAGCAACTCGCCTACGAGACGGCCGTGCTGTCCGTCCTCGACCGGGAGGGCCAGGGTGAACTGGCGGGCCTGCTGGCCGAGTTGCTCACCCGCCTGGAGGGCCGGATCGGCGCGCTGCGGGCGTAGGGGCACCGGTGCGCTACAGCACGTCGTGCACCGTCCGGCGGTACGTCGAGCGACGGTCCTCGATGTCGGCCCACCGGTCGCCGTACACGTTGCGGACGATGGGCGTCTCCCGCAGGAAGTCGTGCGGGAACCCGAGCGGGACCGCGCTCACCTCGTCCAGCCGCGCCACCGCGTCGGCGTCGAGCCGTACCCCGGTGGCGGCCAGGTTGTCCGCGAGCTGCTCCGGCTTCGTCGCCGAGACGATCGGTACGACGTTCCCGGGCCGGCCCAGCAGCCAGGCCAGGGCCACCTGCGCCGGGCTCCAGCCGCCCGCGTCGGCGACGTCGAGGACGGCGCTGACGACGTCCTCCTCCCCGGCCTGGGGCCGCAGCCCGGCCGTGTCGAGACGGCCCCGCTCCCCGCGGCGGTACTTCCCGGTGAGCCGGCCCGCGGCCAGCGGCGCCCAGGCGAACACGGCGAGGTCGAAGGCCCGGGCCTGGGGCAGCAGTTCGCGCTCCGGGGTGCGCTCCAGCAGGCTGTAGCGCAGCTGCGAACCCGCGAAACACGTCCAACCGCGAAGCTCGGCCAGGGTGTTGGCCTGCGCGATCTCCCAGGCCGGCCAGTCCGACACGCCCACGTAGAGCACCTTGCCGGAGCGCACGACGTCGTCCAGGGCACGCATCACCTCGTCCACCGGGGTGAAGTTGTCGCGGGCGTGCACCCACAGCACGTCGAGCCGGTCCGTACCGAGCCGCCGCAGGCTCTCCTCGACCGACCGCACCAGGTTCCGGCGGTGGTTGCCCGCGGAGTTGGGGTCGCCGTCGCGGGTGCCGCAGGTGTACTTGCTCGCCAGCACGAACCGGTCGCGGCGCCCGGCGAGCAGCTCGCCGAGGATCCGCTCGGAGTTGCCCGCGCCGTAGTTGTTCGCGGTGTCGACGAAGTTGCCGCCCGCGTCGGCATAGGTGTCGAGGATCCGGGCGGCGGCGTCCCCGCCGGCACCCCAGCCCGATTCCTCGCCGATGGTCATCGCGCCGAGCGCCAGCTCGCTGACGCGCAGACCGGTCCGTCCGAACAGCGTGTACCGCACGTGTTTCCCCTTCGAGCAGATGGTGCGTACGACGCTAGGAGCTGGAGCGCCCTCCAAGGCAAGCCGCCGCGCAGCGTTCCGTCCACCGGCCGCCCGGCACTCCGGCCGGCCGGTACGGGCGCACCCTCTGCGCCGCCACCGCGGCGCACCGCGGGGCCCGCGGTCGGCCCCCTAGATCCCCGGCCGGTACCGCAGCGGATGGTCCGCCGGGACCTCCACCAGGACCACCGGGGTGCCGTCCGGGTCGGCGAGCCACATCTCGACCAGGCCCCAGGGCTCCCGCACCGGCGGTCGTACGATCTCCACGCCCCGTGCCCGCAGCTCCTCGTGCGCGGCCGAGACGTCCGCCACCTGGAGCCACAACCGTGCCGCCGGGGAGGGAGGGCCCTCGGAGCGGCCGGACAGCTCCAGGAAACCGCCGCCGAGGAAGTAGACCGTGCCGCGCTCGGGGCCGGTACCGAACTCCCGGTACACGGAGAGCCCGAGCTGTTCGCCGTAGAAGGCGCGGGAGCGTTCCGGGTCGGTGGGCCGGAGCAGGATCCGGCTGCTGAGTACATGCACCATGCGGGTGGAGCCTAGTGGCAGGGCTACCCTCGTCCGTGGCTCAGCCACGCCCGAGATCGGAGATCGCGCCATGGACACCCCCGCCACCGGACTGACCTTCCGCGACGCCACCGTCGCGGACGTCGACGCCCTCGTCGCCCTGGTCGAGTCGGCGTACCGGGGAGACAGCAGCCGGGCCGGGTGGACCACCGAGGCGGACATCCTGGAGGGGCAGCGGACCGACCCGCAGGGCGTGCTGAAGGTGATCAAGGGCTCCGAGAGCCGGATGCTCACGGTCGAGCGGGACGGCGGTATCGTCGCCTGCTGCCAGCTGGAACACCGCGGCGACCACGCCTACTTCGGCATGTTCGCGGTCAGCCCCACGGTCCAGGGCAGCGGCCTCGGCAAGATCGTCATGGCGGAGGCGGAGCGCCTGGCCCGGGAGACCTGGGGGGCCACCGAGATGCGGATGACGGTGATCTCCGCGCGGGAGGACCTGATCGCCTGGTACGAGCGCCGCGGCTACCGCCGTACGGGAAAGACGCAGCCCTTCCCGTACGGCGACGAGCGCTTCGGCATCCCGCTCCGCCCCGACCTGCGGTTCGAGGTGCTGGCCAAGCCGCTGGTGTGACGCCCCCGCGGGCGCCGGGGCGCGGACGGGCGCCCTGTCACGCGGTGAAGCGGCCCGTGCGCTTGATCTCCGGGTAGTCGGTCGTCGCCCCGTCCAGCTGCAGGGCGCGCACCAGCCGCAGATGGTCCTGCGTGTTGACCACCCAGCCGATGATCCGCAGCCCGGACGCGCGCGCGTGCTCGACGATCTCCAGGGTGAGCCGGCGGATGTCGAGGCACACGGTCGCGGCACCCACGGCGACGGCGCGGTCCACCACGTCGGTGCCGTACCGGCTCGCGACCAGCGCGGTGCGCACGCCCGGCACCAGCCGCCGGATCTCGGCGACCGCCTCGTCGTGGAACGAGGACACCTCCACCCGTGCGGTCAGGTCGCGCGCGTGCATCACCTCGGCCAGTGCCCGGGCCGCCGCCACGTCCTTGATCTCGGCCTGCAAGGGCGTCTGCACCGCCTCCAGCACCTCCTCGAACACCGGCACCCGCTCCCCGCGGCCCGCGTCCAGCGCGCGCAGCTCGGCGAGGGTCTTGTCGGCGATCGCCCCGGAGCCGTCGGTCGTCCGGTCCACCTCCGCGTCGTGCATGACGACCAGGGCGCCGTCCTTGCTCAGGTGTAGGTCGAGTTCGATCAGGTCGAGGCCGGCCCGCTGCGCGGCGACGAAGGAACGGAGGGTGTTCTCGGGCTCGACGCCCATGACACCGCGGTGACCGATGGTAAGGAAGTTCAAGGTTCGACTCGCTTCCGTCGACGGCGGCTCGGCGACGCGCGGACCGACGCCCCCGTACCGGACCTCGTCGTCCACGCGGCAAGGCCGCAGCCTAACGGCCGGGCCGTCCGTTGAACCCGCGGCTGCGCGGGGCATTCGGGGTGCGGGGCGGGCGCCCGTTGGCCGGTACCCGCCTGAGCCGTCACCCTCTCGTGGGCGAGTCCCCGCGCCCTTGACCGACCTGGCGGCCGCCCGTCAAGTCCGGGAGCCGTTGAGCGGAAGTGAGCGTCGTCACGGTGTAAGGCAGGAAAAACATCGGTGACCAAGGCGGTGGACCGAAGAATTTCCGGACTACGCTCTTGCTGAGAGAAACCGGGTACGCATACGGTGTGCTTACGCGAGCTTCTCCCGTGGAGGATGGGACATGACGGAAATTCTTGTGCAGGCAGGTGCGGAGGAGCAGGTTCCTTCGCTGACCAGGGTGGTTGAGCACCCGGCTTGGCCTGTGCTCAAGGATGCCGTGGAGCAGATTCGGCCATGGCAGTCGAAGGACGGATCGATCGACTTCGACGCCGAGGGCGCCCCCGAGCGGGCCGACGCCGCGGCGGCCGTCGGGCGTGTCGCGGACGCGGTCGAGCAGCTCTCCCCGCTCCTCCCGCACGACGCCGCCTACCACCAGGCGCTGGTCGCGGACCTGCGCCGCTGGGCCGAGGGCGGCTTCCAGGTGCCGGACTTCCTGGACTCCCTGCTGGCCTTCCAGCCCGCCGCGAACCGCGCCCACGGCCTGCAGCACCTGGTCGTCTTCCCGATGTACACGCAGAACGGCAACCCCGACCGCAACCTGGAGGCGGTCGTGCTGCGCATGGTCTGGCCCGACTGGCTGGCCGAGCTGGAGCGCACCCGCTACGACAACCCGCTGTTCTGCGGCATCACCTTCGAGGACTTCACCTCGGGCTACGACACCAACTCCGCGGTGCTCTTCCCGGAGACCATCGCCGTCCGCGAGGCGCCGGAACGCTTCTCCTGGGGTGGCATCTTCTGCGACCGCGAGGCCGCCCGCTTCCGCCGGGTGACCGAGGCCGCGGTGGAGATCCTGGGCCTGGAGCTGCCCCCGGACATCGCCGCGATGGTCCACGACCAGAAGCGCTGCGAGGAGGCCTTCGTCCTGTGGGACATGGTCCACGACCGCACCCACAGCCACGGCGACCTGCCCTTCGACCCGTTCATGATCAAGCAGCGCCAGCCGTTCTGGATGTACGGCCTGGAGGAGCTGCGCTGTGACCTCACCGCCTTCAAGGAGGCCGTGAAGCTCCAGGCGGACGGCGTCCCGCAGGCCCGTGACGTGCAGTACGCGGTGCTCTTCGACCGGATGTTCCGCTTCCCGGTCACCGGCGACCGCAACCGCAACTACGACGGCCTCGGCGGCCAGCTGCTCTTCGCCTACCTGCACAAGCACGACGTCGTCCGCTGGACCGACAACAAGCTCTCCATCGACTGGGAGCGCGCCCCGCAGGTCACCAACCAGCTCTGCGCCGAGATCGAGAAGCTCTACAAGGACGGCATCGACCGCCCGAAGCTGGTGCACTGGTTCGCCGGCTACGAGCTGGTCCGCACCTACCTCGCCCCGCACCCCGGCTCGACGTGGGCCAAGGGCCCCGACGCCCTGGACCTGAGCCAGCCCCCGCGCAAGCTCGTGGACGACGTGCTTCCGGACGAGTTTCCGCTCAGCATGTTCTATGAGGCGCTGTCCAAGAAGCTGAAGAACGTGATCGCCTCCACCAAGGGCATCACGGCGGACGCCGCCGAGCGGATCGCCGCGTGAGCGACCGCGTCCACAACACTGGTCAAGAGGGGAAGATCGTGGCGAACAACGGGTCTCTCAGTGGTGCGGTGATCGCGGTGGCCGGTGCGGGCGGGCCCGCCGGGCACGCGACCCTGGTCCGGCTCGCCGAGGCGGGCGCGGTCGTGGTCGGCGCCGACAACAATCCCGAGCGCCTCGCGGAGTCCGTCGACGCCGCCCGCTACGCCGGCGGCGGCGCCGTCGTCACCGGCGAGACCGTCGACCTGCTCGACCTGCGCTCGACCCGCGACTGGGCCGCGCGCATCGAGAAGGAGCACGGCCGGATCGACGGCCTGGTCCACCTCGTGGGCGGCTGGCGCGGCAGCGCGACCTTCGCCGAGACCGACCTGGCCGACTGGGACCTGCTGGAGAAGCTGCTCGTCCGCACCGTCCAGCACACCTCGCTCGCCTTCTTCGACGCCCTGCAGCGCAGCGACCGCGGCCGGTACCTGCTCACCAGCGCCGCCGGCGCGTCGAAGCCGACGGCGGGCAACGCGGCGTACTCCGCGGCCAAGGCCGCCGCCGAGGCGTGGACGCTCGCCATGGCGGACGGCTTCCGCAAGGCGGGGGGCGAGCAGGGTCCGCGTTCGGCGGCTGCCATCCTGGTGGTGAAGGCACTGGTGCACGACGCGATGCGCGCCGAACGCCCCAACGCGAAGTTCGCGGGCTTCACGGACGTCAAGGACCTGGCCGAGGCCATCGAGGGCGTCTGGAGCAAGCCCGCCGCAGAAGTGAACGGAAACCGTCTGTGGCTGACCGAGAAGCCGTGAACCCTCCCAAGACCGACGCGCGTCGCCACCACGACCCGCAGGTGCGCGGTTTCGCCAGTGACAACTACGCCGGAGCCCACCCGGAGGTGCTGGCCGCCGTGGCCCTGGCCAACGGCGGCCACCAGGTGGCCTACGGCGAGGACGACTACACCGAGAACCTCCAGGGCATCATCCGGAGCCACTTCGGCGCCACGGCGGAAGCCTTCCCGGTCTTCAACGGAACCGGCGCGAACATCGTCGCGCTCCAGGCGGTCACCGACCGCTGGGGCGCGGTGATCTGCGCCGAGAGCGCCCACATCAACGTGGACGAGGGCGGCGCGCCCGAGCGCATGGGCGGGCTGAAGCTGCTCACCGTGCCCACGCCCGACGGCAAGCTCACGCCCGAGCTGATCGACCGGCAGGCCTGGGGCTGGGAGGACGAGCACCGCGCGATGCCGCAGGTCGTGTCGATCACCCAGAGCACCGAGCTGGGCACCCTCTACACGCCCGAGGAGATCCGCGCGATCTGCGAGCACGCCCACGCGCACGGCATGAGGGTGCACCTGGACGGCTCCCGGATAGCGAACGCCGCCGCCTCCCTGGACGTGCCCATGCGGACGTTCACCAACGCGGTCGGCGTCGACATCCTCTCCCTGGGCGGGACGAAGAACGGCGCGCTGTTCGGCGAGGCCGTCGTCGTCATCAACCAGGACGCGGTGCGGAAGATGAAGCACCTGCGGAAGATGTCGATGCAGCTGGCCTCCAAGATGCGCTTCGTCTCGGTGCAGCTGGAGGCCCTCCTCGCCAAGGACCTGTGGCTGCGCAACGCCCGCCACGCCAACGAGATGGCCCAGCGGCTCGCCGAGGGCGTCCGCGCGGTGCACGGCGTGGAGATCCTCTACCCGGTGCAGGCCAACGGCGTCTTCGCCCGGCTGCCGCACGACGTGAGCGAGCGGCTGCAGAAGCGGTTCCGGTTCTACTTCTGGGACGAGGCGGCCGGAGTGGTGCGCTGGATGTGCTCCTTCGACACCACGGAGGAGGACGTCGACCTGTTCGTGGCGGCGCTCAAGGAGGAGATGGCCCGCTGAACCGCGGCCTCACCCTACGTTGCGCATAGGTATGCGGGCACTTGAAAAGTCATTGGCGTTCGGGTGTCCGCATTCCTATGCTCTGCGGACATGCAGCTGATCCAGAACACTGCCGACCTCTCGGCCTATCTGGCCGCGGACGAGGTCATCGACCACCACCACCCGGTGGTCGGGGAGACCGCGGCCCGCCTGGCCGCAGAGGCCACCGACTCGTATGAATATGCACGGGCCGCCTTCGAGTTCGTCCGGGATGCCGTCCCGCACTCCCGGGACTCCGGCGACCTCCGTGTCACCTGGCGCGCCTCCGACGTGCTGGCCCTGCGCACCGGCATCTGCCACGCCAAGTCCCACGCCCTCGCCGCGCTGCTGCGCGCCGAGGACATCCCGGCCGCGCTGTGCTACCAGCGCCTGACCGACGACGCGGGCGGCCACGCCGTTCACGGCCTGGTCGCCGTCCGCTTCCACGGCGCCTGGCACCGGCAGGATCCGCGCGGCAACAAACCGGGCGTCGACGCGCGCTTCTGCCTGGACGGCGAGCGGCTCGCCTGGGTCCCCGACCCCGCGGCCGGCGAACGGGACTACCCGCTCCTCCACGCCGCACCCCACCCGCTTGTCCTCGCCGCCCTGCGATCCGCCCACGACCGGCCGCACCTGGGGAG
This sequence comes from Streptomyces sp. NPDC029151, assembly GCF_055564315.1. Taxonomy (NCBI): domain Bacteria; kingdom Bacillati; phylum Actinomycetota; class Actinomycetes; order Kitasatosporales; family Streptomycetaceae; genus Streptomyces; species Streptomyces sp. NPDC029151. Next base: position 471,071 of record NZ_JBVHWQ010000003.1, on the reverse strand, counting down.
GCTGCTCCCCGACCGCCTCTGACCACTGGCTGATCGACGCATCATCCTCAAGTAGGGCGCCACTTCTCCTACTTGGGAAGGATGCCGAGGCCGCGCACCCCCTGTGAGGCTAGGTCCCGATCACAGGCGGCATCCCGGTGCAGCCGGTCAACGGGGGATTCACAAGGGGGAATTCAGCAGTTTCCGGGGCGCGTCGATCTTCCGCGCCCCTTCCTTTCGCGTCCTTTTCCGCGACCCGACCTCCAGGACGTGGAGGTCTCGCGCTGTGCCGACCGTGGAGAGATCCGGGTTCGTACCCGGCCGTGCCGCCTGCTCAATTCACGGGGAGAACAGTTGAATCGAAGAATCGCACGCGTGTCGCTCGGCATCGGCACGTCCGCCGCGCTCGCCGTCGCGGGCACGCTGGCCGTCTCGGCGCCCGCCCAGGCGACGTACTACAGCGGGGGCATGCCCACACGGTCGTTCAGCGTCAAGACCGTCGGCATCAACAGCGAGTGGGTGAAGTACTTCGACACCGCTCGCGGCAACTGGAACAACGCCGGTGTCGGGGCGAGCATCAAGCGCAGCTCCAGCGCCAAGCCCAGCTTCACCGCCGGCAACTACAGCCAGAGCTGGTACGGCCTGTACGCACCGTCCGGGACGCGGGCGCACCGCTCCTTCCAGATCAAGGTCAACGCCAGCACCCTGTGGCGGGACACCGGGAACTTCCCCAAGTACGACAAGTGGGTGCGCAGCACCAGCACCCACGAGCTGGGGCACGGGCTCAGCCTCGCCGACAACCCCAACACGAGCAAGGTCTCGCTGATGAAGCACAGCCGCGACCGCTCGAAGGTGCAGACGCCGCAGCCGTACGACAAGTCCGAGGTGAAGAGGATCTACCGATGAACGTGAGACGGAACATCCTCGTCACCGGTACGGCGGTGCTCGCCGCGTTCGCCGCCGTCGGCTGCTCCGCGGACGGCACCTCCGGCCACGCGGCGAAGTCCGGCGCCCCGGACGCCGTCACCTACCACGCGGACTACCCGGCGTACTCCTCGCTCGACGACGTCATCAAGCAGTCCGACGCCGTCGTCGAGGGCACCGTGGTCGGCAGCCGGGTGCAGCGGGTGCTGCCCGACGCGCCCGCGGGCGACGATCCCGCCACCAACCCGCAGGCCGGCCTCTCGCCCGCCGAGGCCAAGAAGGCCAGGAAGGAGGCGGAGGCCAACCCGGTCATCGTCACCGTCTCCCGGGTGAAGGTCACCAGGGCGCTCTCCGGAAAGGTCTCCGCCGGCGACACCATCGAGGTCAGCCAGCTCGGCGGCACGTACAAGGGCGTGGCGTACCAGGAGACGGACACCACCCTGCTCGCCAAGGGCGCCAAGAAGTACGTGCTGATGCTCGCCGCCCACGGCAGGAGCCCGTACGACCTGCTCAACCCGGAGCAGGCGCTCTACACGGTGAAGCCGGACGGCACGGTCGAGGCCGTGTCGGCCGGCGGCTTCACCGACGCGGGCAAGGTCGGCCGACTGGCCGCGAAGGTCGACCGGATCACCCGGAACGCGCGGTAGGCCCACCGCACGCGGCACACCCGCCGGTGCGTCACGGCACCGTCCGTGGCGCGCCGGCGCCGTCTCACCGGCCCCGCGCCGCGAGCCGGAGCGCCTCGCGCACGTCCGGACTCAGGGCCACCCGGTTGCCCTGCGCGGCGACCGCCGCCGCGCCCTCCACCTCGTACCAGCCCTGCGTGGTGTTCACCAGGACGTAGCGCCCGCCCTCGCCCTCGTCCAGCAGGAGCACGTACTCCTTCCCGGCGGTGAGCCCGGCGGTCTCCGGTCCGGTGCCGGGGGTCGTGTACGACACCTCGACGGAGTCGCCCGAAGTCCGGCCCTTGGCGGTCGCCAGCACCTGTGCCGTGGCCACCGTCGTGCGGACACCGTCCGTACGCTCCTCGTGCCCGGCGCCCAGCCGCGCCCGCACGATCACGTCCGCCGCCCTCTCCAGCTCGGCCGTGCTCCCGAAATAGGGCTCGTCGGCCAGGGCGCCGCCGCCCGCGGCCCCGCCCGCGGCGGCCGGCCCGCTCCGCGAACCGGATCGGTGGCCGCCCGGGCCGGCCGGGTCGCCGTGGAGGCTGAGGACGGTGACACCGGCGAGGACGGCGGCGGCCCCGCAGAAGGCCGCGGCCGTCAGCAGGCCCCGGCGGGGCGACCGGCGGACGGCGGCGGGAGGAGTGGCGGGGTGGGGACCGACCAGCGCGGAGAGTTCGTCGGCGGCGCGCGCCGACAGGGTCTCGTCCGCCGTCCCCGGGACCGGATTGGCGTTCGCGATCAGAGACTTGACACGCATCACACGGGCTCCTGAGACAGATCGTAGACGGCACGGAACGCCTTGCGCGCACGGTGCAGCCGGACCCACACCGCGGACGTGCCGCACCCCAGGACCGCCCCGGCCTCCGCCGCGCTCAGGCCGTCCCAGTAGCTCAGCAGCAGCACCTCGCGGTGCGCGGCGGGCAGCCGGTCGAGGGCGTCGAGAACGGCGTCGTCCCGGTCCGGCGCCGGGGCGCGGCCCATCGTCTCGGCGATGGCGCGGTGGATCTCCGACAGGCGTGCCATCGAGCGGCGGTGGTTGTTCAGCAGGTTGCGCGCGGTGACGAACAGCCAGCCGGTTCCCACGTCCTGGCCGTCCGTCATGCGCTCCCACGCGGTGCGGAAGACCTCGGCGGTCAGTTCCTCCGCCGCTGCCCGGTCGCCCGAGCGCCGGTGCACGTACGCGCACACCCGTGGGTGCTCACGGGTGTACAAGGCCGTGAACCGCGCGGCCAACTCGCCGTCGCTGCGGGTCTTGAGGGTCTGCACACCTCTTACATGTCCGGGAGCCGGTGCATCCTTACCGGTCCGTCCGGGAAATCTCCGGCTGACGCGGCGTCACCCGGTCGGCGGGGCGTCACGCCGGGTGCCGGATGCCGGGTGGTGGCTCAGTGGGCCTCCGCCGTGCGCAGTTCCTCCATGGTCGGAGCCGTGCCGCCCAGGTGGGTGGGGAGCCACCAGGAGTCCTCCGGGCCCTTGGGGCGGCCCGGGTAGGCGCGCTGGGCGGCGTCGAGGAGTTCCTGCACGCGCTCGCGCAGCCGGCGCGTGATGGCACCGGCGTACTGGTCGCGGGGCGCCTCCACCGGCTCGCCCACACGGATGGTGACGGGCAGGTGGTCGCGCCGGAAGTTGCGCGGCTGGCCCTTCGTCCACAGCCGCTGGGTGCCCCACACCGCCATCGGGACCAGCGGCACGCCCGCCTCCTGGGCCAGGCGGGCCGCGCCCGACTTGAAGCTCTTCAGCGTGAACGACTGCGAGATCGTGGCCTCCGGGAACACCCCGATGACCTCGCCGGAACGCAGCGAGTCCAGTGCGTGCGCGTACGCCGCCTCGCCCTGCCCGCGGTCCACCGGGATGTGCTTCATCCCGCGCATCAGCGGCCCGGACACCTTGTGCCGGAAGACCGACTCCTTCGCCATGAACCGCACCAGGCGCTTCTGCGGCAGGGCGGCCAGGCCGTTGAAGACGAAGTCCAGGTAGCTGATGTGATTGCTCACCAGCACGGCGCCGCCCGAGCGCGGGATGTTCTCCGAACCCTGGCAGTCGATCTTCAGGTCCCAGACCTTGAACAGCGTCTTGGCGAAACCGATGACGGGACGGTAGACCAGCTCTGCCATGGGCGGGGCGGACCCTTTCTGCTCTGCTCGGGAAAGGGGTTCCCGGCGGGAAGTTACGCAGCCGTAGGTTTACGGCGTCTCGCAGATCGTGCCCGAAGAACGGACGGGGAGCCAGTCCTGGCGCCCCGCGGCGGCGAGATCCTCGTCACGTCGGCCTACAGCCCGTGTCGTATCTTTAAGTCCCCTTTACGCCCGGACCTATGCCGGGCGTGGGGCGGGAATCTTCGCCGTCCTGCGCGCGCTGGGCTTGAGGACGGTGCTCACGACGGGCGGACGGGGTATGGCGGCGGAACGGGAGGACGCGGTGCGCGGGCGCGACGACGACAGGCGGCTCGGGGCGGCCGAACTCGGCGGGGAGCTGGGGGAGCGCGCCACGCTGGTGCAGTTCTCCAGCGCCTTCTGCGCGCCCTGCCGTGCCACCCGGCGCGTCCTCGGCGAGGTCGCCGGACTGGTCCCGGGCGTGGCCCACGTCGAGATCGACGCCGAGGCCCACCTGGACCTCGTACGCGACCTGGAGATCCTGAAGACGCCCACCGTCCTGGTGCTGGACGCCGGCGGCCGGGTGGTGCGGCGCGCCACCGGACAGCCCCGCAAGGCCGATGTCATCGCCGCTCTGGGGGAGGCCGTGTGAGCGGGTTTCAGGGAATCGTGAGACATCTTCCAGATCACGGAACCCGCTTGACTGCGCGCACCACCTATCGTCAGCCTGACCGTATGCCGATCGAACTCCTTCTCTACGGGCGGGTCCACGTCGACCTCGCCCGCACCGCGAGCGCGCGCTGTCCGGACTGCTGAGCAGCCACGGACCTGTTTCTCCTCCCTCGCAGAAGGACAACTCCATGACGGCCACGCCCGACCTCGGCACTCCCCAGCTCGCCTCGCCCGAACTGCTGCGTTCCACCTTCCGCCGCCACGCCGCCGGTGTCGCGGTGATCACCGCGCGTGGGGGCCGGGGCCCGGTCGGCTTCACCGCCACCTCCCTGACCTCCGTCTCCGCCGAGCCGCCGCTGCTCTCCTTCGGCATCGGCACCGGTGCCTCCAGCTGGCCCGCGATAGCCGAGGCCGACCACGTCGGCGTGCACATCCTCGGCGAGCACCAGAGCGAGCTGGCCGCCACCTTCGCCCGCAGCGGCGCCGACCGGTTCGGCCCGGCCACCGCCTGGCAGGACGGCCCGGAAGGCGTACCGGTCCTGGACGACGTGCTCGCCTGGCTGGTCTGCCGGATCGTCGGCCGGGTCCCGGCGGGCGATCACCGCATCGTGCTCGCCGAGGTCGTCCTCGGCGACCCCTCCGGCCCCGGCCGCCCGCTCCTCTACCACCACGGCCGCTTCAACGGCCTGCGGGATTGATCACGTCAGGGTCTCCTGCGGGGCGGTCGAGTTCCGGTTACGCTGCGTTGCGAAGGTCACAGTTCAAAGCGCTTGCTTAGCGGGCAGGAACTGGGTGTACTGACGAGTAATATTTCGGTCGGAGCGCGCGGACGCCCCGACCGGGATCGGCCGCTTGAGGCGCCTATGCTGCCTGCAAGAGGCAGCCCGAAATGACGATGCAGTAGGAGAGCCGGCGTGAGCTTGAGGATCGTTGTCACTGTGAAGTACGTGCCCGACGCCACTGGCGACCGGCACTTCGCCGATGACCTGACCGTCGACCGCGACGACGTGGACGGTCTGCTCTCCGAACTGGACGAGTACGCGGTCGAGCAGGCCCTCCAGATCGCGGAGAACGCGGACGACGCCGAGGTCACCGTCCTGACGGTCGGCCCGGAGGACGCCAAGGACGCGCTCCGCAAGGCCCTCTCGATGGGTGCCGACAAGGCCATCCACGTCGAGGACGACGACCTGCACGGCACCGACGCCATCGGCACCTCCCTCGTGCTGGCCAAGGCCATCGAGAAGGCCGGCTACGACCTGGTGATCTCCGGCATGGCCTCCACCGACGGCACCATGGGCGTCGTCCCGGCGCTGGTCGCCGAGCGCCTCGGCGTCCCCCAGGTCACCCTGCTGTCCGAGGTCTCGGTCGAGGACGGCACGGTCAAGGGCCGCCGCGACGGCGACGCCGCCTCGGAGCAGCTGGAGGCCTCGCTCCCGGCCGTCGTCTCCGTGACCGACCAGTCCGGCGAGGCCCGCTACCCGTCCTTCAAGGGCATCATGGCGGCCAAGAAGAAGCCGGTGGAGTCCTGGGACCTGTCCGACCTGGACATCGAGGCCGAGGAGGTCGGCCTGGACGGCGCGTTCACCAAGGTCGAGAGCGCGACCGAGCGTCCGGCGCGCACGGCCGGCACCATCGTCAAGGACGAGGGCGAGGGCGGCAAGCAGCTCGCTGAGTTCCTCGCGAGCCAGAAGTTCATCTGAGGCTCGCCCCCGCTGACCGCCCCTCAACTTCGTTTCGCAGGAGAGCAATCCCATGGCTGAAGTCCTCGTCTACGTCGACCACGTGGACGGTGCCGTCCGCAAGCCCACCCTGGAGCTGCTGACCCTGGCCCGCCGCCTCGGCGAGCCCGTCGCCGTCGCCCTGGGCAACGGCGCCGCCGACACCGCCGCCACGCTCGCCGAGCACGGCGCGGTGAAGGTCCTCACCCACGACGCGTCCGAGTACGCCGAGTACCTGGTCGTGCCGAAGGTGGACGCCCTGCAGGCCGCCCACGAGGCCGTCTCCCCGGCCGCCGTGCTGGTCCCGTCCTCCGCCGAGGGCAAGGAGATCGCCGCCCGCCTGGCGCTGCGCATCGGCTCCGGCATCATCACCGACGCCGTCGACCTGGAGGCCGGCGACGAGGGCCCGGTGGCCACCCAGTCGGTGTTCGCCGCGTCCTTCACCACCAAGTCCCGCGTCGTCAAGGGCACCCCGGTCATCACGGTCAAGCCGAACTCGGCCGCCGTCGAGGCCGCCCCGGCCGCCGGTGCGGTCGAGGCCCTGTCCGTGACCTTCTCGGACAAGGCGACCGGCACCAAGGTCACCGGCCGTACGCCGCGTGAGTCGACGGGCCGCCCCGAGCTGACCGAGGCCGCGATCGTGGTCTCCGGCGGCCGCGGTGTGAACGGCGCCGAGAACTTCTCGATCATCGAGGCCCTCGCCGACCAGCTCGGCGCGGCCGTCGGTGCCTCGCGTGCCGCCGTCGACGCCGGCTGGTACCCGCACACCAACCAGGTCGGCCAGACCGGCAAGTCCGTCTCGCCGCAGCTGTACATCGCCAACGGCATCTCCGGTGCGATCCAGCACCGCGCCGGTATGCAGACCTCGAAGACGATCGTGGCCGTCAACAAGGACGCCGAGGCCCCGATCTTCGAGCTGGTCGACTTCGGCGTGGTCGGCGACCTCTTCGAGGTCGTCCCGCAGCTGACCGAGGAGATCAAGACCCGCAAGGGCTGATCCCCTCTCGCCGCCAGGCGTACGAGGCCCCCGTGACCGGACGACGGTCACGGGGGCCTTCGCTCGTCCCGGCGCCGGCGAGGACCGCACCGGCAGGTGGTCGCCGGCAGCCGCCCGTCCACCGACGGCGACCGCATCGACCGGATCCTCGCCACCCCGGGCGTCACGGCACATCGGGCCGCGGTCGACACCTTCTCCCCGTCAGGCCGGCGCCCGACCATCGCGTCGTGGACCGGCTTCCCGTGGGTGGTCGCGTCGAAGTCGCCGGTGACGACGAGCGGCGGCGGCCGGTCGAGCCCCGCGATGCGCTGTGCGATCAGGGCGGCGGCACGCGCGCGTGCGTCCTTGCCGCGGTTGCCGAGGCGGGTGTTCAGGGCGTGGAACTCGCGGTCGCCGTCGAGCCGGTCCCGGAGGCGGGCCGGTCCCGGAGGCGGGCCGAAGTGACCGTCCGGCCGGAGCCGCCGCCCCGGGTGCCGGATCCGATCGCGTCCCTGTGCCGGTGAGCCGGACGTGGTCGTCCTCCCGCGGGACGAGTCGGCGGGGCTCCCTGGAAGACCGCCGTGCACTCGCTGCGGCCGCCGCCCGCGCGTCCGGTGCAGATCCAGGCGCAGTGGGCCCCCAGGTCGGCCTCGGTGCCGCGAAGCCGCTGGTGACGGCCTCCCGGGTGCCGAGATACGGGGCGCTCGCGGTGCGGGAGGGTGCGCGTCACGAGCCTGCGGGCGGCCGGGCTGTGGGGCTCGGCGGTGCTCGCCAAGCGGAGGTTGCACGACATGACACGCAGCGGACCGCCGTGTCGTCCGCCCGCCGCGGCGGGGCCGGCGGAGAGTGCTGTACTGGACGGGGGACGGAGATCGCGGCCGCGAGCGCGGCCACCAGACCCAAGCGGCGCGTGACGGGAGGGGAGAGGGGCACGTCTGCTCCTCCCGCGGGGCCGGAGGTGGTGTTGACCAGCGGGAAGGTTGCCGGATAACTTCGCTATACGGATTGTTGATTCCGTACAGCGGAAAGCTTGGAGGGTGTGGGATGGGTCAGCAGGAGAAGGTGGCGACAAGCCTCGCGGGCGCCGTCAGCGAGGAGATCAGCGCCTCCCTCGCACCGGTCGACGCGGAGCTGGAACGCCGCTACCCCGGGGACCCCGGCACCCGGCAGCCCGTCCACACCGTCTACGTCCCCGGCGACGCCTTCACCGCCGGCACCGTCCGCACCTGGGGCGACCAGGCGCTGGCCCTGCTCGACGAGCACGCCCCGGACGCCTCCTCCTTCGCGGCGGTCCTCGGGCTCCCGGACGAGCTGGCCGAGGCGGTCCACTCCCGGGTCCGCGCCAAGCTGGAGCGCGAACCGATCGAAGACCTGCGCGTCGACTTCGAGGACGGGTACGGCCCCCGCCCCGACGCCGAGGAGGACGAGACGGCGGCCCGCGCGGCCCGCCTGATCGCGCAGGCGTACCGGGACGGCACGGCGGCGCCGTACATGGGCATCCGCATGAAGTGCATGGAGGCCCCCGTGCGCGACCGGGGCATCCGCACCCTCGACGTCTTCCTCACCGGCCTGATGGAGGCCGGCGGCCTGCCCGAGGGCCTGGTCCTCACCCTGCCCAAGGTGACCTACCCCGAGCAGGTCGGCGCCTTCGTACGCCTCCTGGAGGCCTTCGAGAAGGCGCACGGACTGGACGCCGGGCGCCTGGGCTTCGAGATCCAGATCGAGACCAGCCAGGCCATCCTCGCCGCCGACGGCACCGCCACCGTCGCCCGCATGATCCAGGCCGCCGAGGGCCGCGCCACCGGGCTGCACTACGGCACCTTCGACTACAGCGCCTGCCTCGGGGTCTCCGCCGCCCACCAGGCAAGCGACCACCCGGCCGCCGACCACGCCAAGGCGGTCATGCAGGTCGCGGCCGCGGGCACCGGCGTACGCGTCTGCGACGGCTCCACCAACGTCCTCCCCGTCGGCCCGACCGCCAAGGTCCACGACGCCTGGCGGCTCCACTACGGCCTCACCCGCCGCGCCCTCGCCCGCGCCTACTACCAGGGCTGGGACATGCACCCCGGCCACATCCCCACCCGCTACGCGGCCGTCTTCGCCTTCTACCGCGAGGGCTTCGAACAGGCGGCGGCCCGGCTCACCCGGTACGCCAACCGGGCCGGCGGCGACGTCATGGACGAGCCCGCCACCGCCAAGGCCCTCAGCGGCTACCTGCTGCGCGGCCTGGACTGCGGCGCCCTGGACATCGCCGAGGTCGCCCGCCTCACCGGCCTCACCCGCGCCGACCTGGAGACCTTCGCGTCCCCGCGCCGCGGCGACCTGACGGCCGCCGCCCAGTAGCGGCCCGGACCGCGTCCCGCCGCACCGGCGCCGGGGAGGCGGGGCGCCGGTGCCGCGAGGCGGCCGCGCGAGGCCCGCTGGGAGGAGCGGACCCGTTCAGTCCGCGGGCGGCAGCTCGCCCGAGCCGCGGGTGATCAGACGGGTCGGCAGCTCGATGCGCTCGGGTGCGACGAGCGATCCGTCCAGCTGGCGGAAGAGGCGCTCGGCGGCGGTACGGCCCAGGGCCGCCGCGTCCTGGGCGACGACCGTGACGCCCGGCTGGAGGAGATCGGCCAGCTCGATGTCGTCGAAGCCGACGAGCGCGACCCGGCGCGACTGCTCGGCCAGCACCCGGATCACGGTGACCGTCACCCGGTTGTTGCCGGCGAAGACCGCCGTGACCGGGTCCGGGCCGGACAGCATCTCCTGCGCGGCCCGGCGCACCCGCTCCGGGTTCGTCGCCCCCAGGGACATCCACCGCTCCTCGACGGCTATGCCCGCGTCGTCCATCGCCGCCCGGTAGCCGCGCAGCCGCTCGGCCGCGGTGTGGATGCGGGGCATGTCGCCGATGAACCCGATCCGGCGGTGGCCGTGCGCGATGAGGTGGGCGACGCCGTCGCGGGCGCCGCCGTAGTTGTCGGACAGGACCACGTCGGCCTCGATCCGGCCGGCCGGGCGGTCCACGAACACGGTCGCCACGCCGGCCCTGATCTCCGGCTCCAGATAGCGGTGGTCGTCCCCGGCCGGGATCACCACCAGACCGTCCACCCGGCGGGCGCACAGCGCCAGTGCCAGCTCCTGCTCGCGCTCGGGGTCCTCGGCGCTGGAGCCGTTGATCAGCAGGGCGCCGTGGGCGCGGGCCACCTCCTCCACGGCCCGGCTGAGCGGGCCGTAGAACGGGTCGGCGAGATCCTCCAGGACCAGGCCGATGCTCGCCGTCCGGCCCTTGCGCAGCACCCGGGCGCTGTCGTTGCGGCGGAACCCGAGCGCCTCGATCGCCTCCTGCACCCGGCGCTCCGTGTCCGGCGTGACCCCGGGCTCGCCGTTGACCACCCGGGAGACCGTCTTGAGCCCGACCCCGGCGCGTGCCGCCACGTCCTTCATGGTCGGGCGGTTGCCGTACCGGTTCCCGGGAAGGCGGTCTGCGCGGTGGGTGGTCTCGGGCACGATGCGTCTGTCCTGTCTCTCGTCCGTCTCGCCGACGGTCCCTCGTCCCTCGCGGCCCACGGACCTCTCGTCCGTCGCGTCGACGGGTTCCCTCCCTCCGGTCCGGGGTCCGGCCGTGGGCTCGCCGGGTTTCTTCCCGGCGGGGGTGCGGGATCCGTGGGCTTGTATGAGGATGTGGCGTCGAGCATAGAGCCTGGACAACGTTGTCAGATGCGAGAGAGACTGTCCACCGCTGTCTCCGGCCTGCGCCCCCACCGCTTGACCGGCCTGCCTTTCCTTGGTTCTCAAGCTTCAACGGGGAGATCTGACTCTGATGCACACCGACCTTGTGGCGGCCCTGGACATCGGCGGCACCAAGATCGCGGGCGCGCTGGTGGACCGCGCCGGACGGATCCTGGCCAGAGCCCAGCGCGCCACGCCCGCCCAGCAGGACGGCGAAACGGTCATGCAGGCCGTGGACGCGGTCCTCGGCGACCTCGCCGGGTCGCCCCTGTGGGGACGCGCGGGCTCCGTCGGCATCGGCAGCGCGGGACCGGTGGACGCCTCGGCCGGCACGGTCAGCCCGGTGAACGTGCCGGGCTGGCGCGACTTCCCCCTGGTCGACCGGGTCCGCGAGCTCACCGGGGGCCTGCCGGTGGAGCTGATCGGCGACGGCGTCGCGATCACCGCGGCCGAGCACTGGCAGGGCGCCGCGCGCGGTCACGACAACGCACTGTGCATGGTGGTCTCGACCGGGGTCGGCGGCGGCCTGGTGCTGGGAGGCCGGCTGCACCCCGGCCCGACCGGCAACGCCGGGCACATCGGTCACATCAGCGTCGACCTCGACGGCGATCCCTGCCCGTGCGGCTCGCGCGGCTGTGTGGAGCGCATCGCCAGCGGGCCCAACATCGCCCGCCGGGCCCTGGAACAGGGCTGGGTCCCGGGACCCGACGGCGACGCCTCGGCCGCCGCGGTGGCCGCCGCCGCCCGTGCGGGCGACCCGGTCGCCGTGGCCTCCTTCGAGCGCGCGGCGCAGGCGCTGGCCGCCGGAATCGCGGCCACCGCGACCCTGGTCGAGATCGACATAGCGGTGATCGGCGGCGGAGTCGGCAAGGCGGGCGAGGTCCTGTTCACGCCCCTGCGCAAGGCCCTCACCGACTACGCGACCCTCTCCTTCGTGCGGCGGCTCACCGTCGTACCCGCGCAGACGGGCACCGACGCCGGGTTGGTCGGCGCCGCCGCTGCGGCCCTCAGCCGCGGCCCGGAGGTACCGGCGGCCGCCCGCTAGGGCCTGCCGTCCATCCGCGCGCGGAGGCGCGAACGAGGTCCGGAGGCCGGAGGGTGCGCCCGTGCGCGCCACGAGCCGCCGAGCCCCGTCACCGCCTGCGCCCTCCGCGTCACCGGCCAGGCCTCCGGGTACGTCCAGTGATCGTCGGCCGCACCGGGTCGCCACGCGCGCGAGGGACGCAGGGCGGCACGCCGGAAACCGCGCGCGTGCCGCCCTGCCCCCGAGGTCAGCAGACCAGCCGGACGTCCGCCCAGTCCGCGTGGTCCGAGTCGATGCCGTCGCCGCCGTCGGTCACGACGAGCCGGACCACCTGGGCGCCGCTGACGTCCGCGCTGAGCGGCTGGGCGGGCAGCGCGTTGGTCAGGACACCCGTGGCGGCGGCCCGGGTGCCGTCCGCCCAGATCTCGAAGGCGACGGTGCCCTTCGTGCCCTTCTCGTCGTCCACGCCGACCTCGGCCGTGACCTTCTCGCAGGCCTTGCCGGTGTAGAAGGAGACGTCGCTGAGCGCGTGGACGCCGAGCCCCTTGGCGTACACGGTCCCGCCGACGGTGAGCGGGGCGCCGTCGCCCGCGGCGCTCTCCCCGTTGCTGGTGTCGTGCTCCACGGGCCCCCAGCCGTTGGTCGCCGACAGCGGGCGCAGGTCGCCGAGGTACGACGTGCCCGCGGGCGGTGCCGTGACGACGGACGCGGTCAGCGGGAGGCTGCCGGTGACCGGAGTGCCGGACGGCGAGCGGTAGCTCGTGCGCAGCGTGAGGGTGTAGGAGCCGTCCGGGGTGCCGGCCGGGGCGGTCACCTGCCAGCCGGTGCGCAGGGTGCCGCCGGTGGCGAGGGCGGCAGCCGAGCTCGCGGAGGTGGCCCGTACGGTCCAGCCGGCGGGGCCGGTCAGCGCCACGGACACCTCCCGCGCGGCCGTGCGGCCGAGGTCGGTGACGGTGCTGGTCAGCGTGGCCGGGGTGGCCGCCTCCAGCAACGGGCTGCCGTCCAGGCCCGGTTCGACGGCAGGCGGCTGGGCGGCCCAGCGCGGGTCGGCCGAGACGCGCAGCAGGACGGTGCCGTGGGCGGGGACGGTGGCGGCGATGGTGCCCGCGGTGTTGTACGAGCGGTGCTGCCACAGGTCGCGCAGGGTGTAGCCGTCGGCGTCGGGCAAACCGACGGCGCTCGCGCTGGTGGCGATGCGCTGGGCGGTGCCGGACTCGTTGAACAGGGCCACCGTGCGGCCGCCGTCCTTCATCTCCTTGGCGACGACCCAGCGCCCGCCCGCGGAGGAGACGACCGTGCCCTGTCTGCCGAGCGGGTCCTGGTCGACGGCGACGACCTCCTTGTTGCCCAGGATGTCGTAGGTCGCCTGGGAGGCCTTGCGCAGGTCGGTCCCGATGAGCAGCGGCGCGGCCATCACCGACCAGAGCGAGAAGTGCGAGCGGTACTCGGTGTCCGTCATGCCGCCGTTGCCGACCTCCAGCATGTCCGGGTCGTTCCAGTGGCCCGGTCCGGCGTACGGCGCGAGGGGGAGGTTCTGCTTGAGGATCGACAGCATCGAACTCCAGCTGTCGCCGATGTCCCCGGTGGTCCGCCACAGGTGGCCGACGTCCGAGGCCCACTGCCAGGGCTTGTTCTGGCCCCACTCGCAGATGCTGTAGACGATCGGCCGGCCGGTCGCCTTCAGCGCGTCCCGCATGGTCCGGTAGCGCTGCCGGGCGTCCACGCCCTGGTTGTTGCAGTTGTCGTACTTCAGGTAGTCGACGCCCCAGTCGGCGAACTGCCGGGCGTCGCTGTACTCGTGGCCGAGCGCGCCGGGGAAGCCCGCGCTGTCGCAGGTCCTGGTGCCGGCGCTGGTGTAGATGCCGAGCTTGAGGCCCTTGGCGTGGACGTAGTCCGCGACCGCCTTGATCCCGTGGGGGAACCGGGCGGGGTCGGGCACCAGCTTGCCGTTCGCGTCGCGGGTCGGCAGGGCCCAGCAGTCGTCCAGGTTGACGTACTGGTAGCCCGCGTCCTTCAGCCCCTTCTGGACGAGGAGGTCCGCGACGCCCTCGACCATGGACTCGTCGAACTCGGCGCGGCAGTGCGTGGAGTTCCAGTTGTTGAAGCCCATCGGCGGGGTGAGCGCGAGGCCGTCGGCGAGGGCGGGGGCGGCCGGTGCGGTGGGAGTGCGGACGGGGGCGGCCAGGGCGGGGGCGGCGAGGCCCGCCGCGCACAGCAGCCCCGCGGCGAGGGCTCCGGCCACTCTTCGGGCGGTGGTGCGGGTCGTGCGGGTGTGAGGGTGACGCATCGTTACGTTCCTCCGACTCGCGAAACCGGATGACGGCACGTACGGCATGTACGTGTCATCGATGCGCGTTTACGGTAGGACGTGTCGGACTCTGTTGGAAGGGGGCGGAGTCGAGCGGCCCGCGATGTGTTCGGATCTGGTGGGTTCGGGTCCAGGTGGCGTCAGTGACCCCGCCCCGGCCCGGCTTCCACCGCGTCGGTGACCCGGCCCCGGCCCGGCAGTGGCGGCTGGGGCCAGGCGGGCGGCCAGGGCAGCGGCTCCGCCGGGCCGTCGACGTCCAGCCCGTCGGGGGGGGGGAGTCGGTGGCCCTCCCCGGAGACCGACGGGCCCTCCGCCGCGAGGCACCAGCGCCGCCCGAGGTCACCGGCCGCCACGGAGGCGAGCGGGAACTCCTGGGCGCGGAGCGTGTCGAGGGTGTCGTCCAGCGCCCAGCGGACGTACCGCTGCGGCCAGTTCCCCATGCCGTAGCCGACGACCGGGTCCAGGGGGTGCGCCTCCGGCTCGCGCAGACAGCGCAGCAGCCGGTGTACCGGGCCGGGTGGCGCCAGCCGGCCAGTGCCGGGACGAGCCGGTCCCGGGCGGGAGCGGGCGCCGTACGCCTCGGTCGTGAACCGGCCGAGAGCGCCCCGCCCAGGGCGGCGAGCCGCCCGACGGGCAGTGCGGCGTCCCGCCCGACCGCCGCGGCCGACGCCGCGTCCGTGCGCGGCCCGGGTTCACGGCCGGTGCGCGAGCCGCGGAAGCCGGACGTAGGCGTCCACCCTGTGGCGGACGTGTGCGAGGACATGATCGCGGGTCCACGGTGCCGGCTCGGAGGGTGTCCGCAGTTGTTTCCCGTGGTGGCCGGTCGCGCTGCGTACCAGCCGTTCGCCCGACCGCTGCGGCCGACGCCGCCGCGTGCGTGCGTGGCCCGGGTTCATGGCCGGTGCGTGCGAGCCGTGGCAGCCTGACGTGGGCGTCCATGCTGGGGTGGACGTGTGCGAGGGCATGATCGCGGGTTCACGGTGCCGGCTCGGAGGGTGTCCGCAGCTGTTTCCCGGAGAGGCCGGCCGCGCCGCGCACCAGCCGCTTGCCCGACCGCTGCGGCTGATGCCGCCGCGTCCGTGCGTGGCCCGGGTTCACGGCCGGTGCGTGCGAGCCGTGGCAGCCTGACGTGGGCGTCCATGCTGGGGCGGGCGTGTTCGAGGGCATGATCGCGGGTTTACGGTGCCGGCTCCGGGGGTGTCCGCAGTTGTTTCCCGGGGAGGCCGGCCGCGCTGCGTACCAGCCGCTCGCCCGACCGCTGCGGCCGACGCCGCCGCGTGCGTGCGTGGCCCGGGTTCACGGCCGGTGCGTGCGAGCCGTGGCAGCCTGACGTGGGCGTCCATGCTGGGGTGGACGTGTGCGAGGGCATGATCGCGGGTTCACGGTGCCGGCTTCGAGGGTGTCCGCAGTTGTTTCCCGGGGTGGCCGGCCGCGCCGCGCACCAGCCGCTCGCCCGACCGCACGACGTCCTCGACGTACTCCCGGGCCGCGGCGCCGGAGGCGGGGGGCACCGTTCACGCGTGCTCCTCGGCGGGCGGAACGTGTGCACGACCTCGATGCGGCCGACGATGTGCGCGTTGAACTCGTCCAGCTCCCCGGCCGGCACCCACAGCTCCAGGATGGTCTCGCCGCCGGCCTGCCGGACCGGGTAGCGGGCGAGGAAGGCGCTGTCGACCGCGAAGCGGGTGACGAAACCGGCGCCGTCGTGCCGGACGTTCCAGTCCCGGGCGATGCGGACCGCGTAGTCCTCGTTCAGCACCGGATAGAAGATCGGCTGCTCCGGAAGCCGCGGCGGCCACGCCCGCCACTCCAGCTCGCGGACCAGTTCCAGCTCCACCGGGCCCGTCGGACGCCAGAGCGTGGTGGTGGGGCGGGGGCTGGTCATGGCTGGGGCCTTCCTGCGGTCACCTCGGACGGTCCCGGCGCCGCCGGGCCTCCCGGAGACTATCCGCCGGTCGATCACCGGTGCCACGAGGTTTCACGCGCCCACGCGCCCACGCGCGGCGGACGGCGGCGGGCCGCGCCTGACGGACGCGCGGACGAAACCGCCGTGCTCCGCGTGACTCCCGGCCGCCCGCGCAGTTGAGCCGGGCATGAAGAAGCGCAGCATGCTCGCCATCGCCACCCTCGCCGCCGGATTCGTCGTGGCCGCCGTCACCCCCTCCCACGCGGCGGACGAGGGGCCGCTCGGCGACCTCAACGTCTCGGACACCCTCACCGGGGCCGGCCGCCTCGTCGCCCAGGACAGCCTGGACGTCGACCACCGGGCCCTCGGGGGCGACTGACCCGACGGCGCAGGCGTGCGTGCCGGTGCTCCCCGCCGTCCGGGGCACCGGCACTCCCGTGTGCGCGGACAGGCGCCCTCAACGGGAGCGGGTTTCCGTGGCAGGGTGGAGCGGGCAAGCCTCAGGGGGCCAACAGAAGAGGGGGAGTCCGTGACCGTCGTCTGGATCAACGGCGCGTTCGGTGCGGGGAAGACCACCACGGCACGCGAACTGATCGAACTGATCCCGAACAGCGCGCTCTTCGACCCCGAGGTCATCGGCGGGGCGCTCACGCACCTGCTGCCGCCCAAGCACCTTGCCGAGGTCGGCGACTTCCAGGACCTGCCGATCTGGCGCCGGCTGGTGGTCGACACCGCCGCCGCGATGCTCGCCGAACTGGGCGGCACCCTCGTGGTGCCCATGACCCTGCTCCGCCAGGAGTACCGCGACGAGATCTTCGGCGCTCTCGCTGCCCGCCGGATCGCCGTGCACCATCTGCTCCTCGCCCCGGCCGAAACGATCCTGCGCGAGCGGATAGCCGGGCGGGAGGCCCCGCCCGACGCACCCGACGGAGAGATACGCACACGGCAGTGGTCGTACGACCACATCGAGCCCTACCGCACCGCCCTCGCCTCCTGGCTCACCGCCGACGCCCACCCCGTCGACACCAGCGCCCTCACCCCGTACGAGACGGCCGTCCGCATCGCCGAGGCCGTCGGCAGCGGGGCGGCCCCCGCCTGCGACATCGTGCAGACCCCCGCGCCGACCGCCGAGACGCTAGCCGCCGGGGTGCTGCTCTTCGACGAACAGGACCGGGTGCTGCTGGTCGACCCCACCTACAAACCGGGCTGGGAGTTCCCCGGCGGTGTGGTGGAGCGGGGCGAGGCCCCGGCCCGCGCCGGGATGCGCGAGGTCGCCGAGGAGACCGGGATACGCCTGCAGGAGGTGCCCCGGTTGCTCGTCGTGGACTGGGAGCGGCCCGCCCCGCCCGGATTCGGCGGGCTGCGGCTGCTGTTCGACGGAGGCCGGCTGGAGCCCGGCGAGGCTGCCCGGGTGCTGCTGCCCGGTCCGGAGCTGCGGGCCTGGCGGTTCGCCACGGAGGAGGAGGCCGCCGGGATGCTGCCGCCGGTCCGCTACGAGCGTCTGCGCTGGGCCCTGCGCGCGCGGGAGCGGGGCAGCGCGCTCTACCTGGAGGCGGGGGTGCCGGTCGGCTGATCCGGCGCCGCACCCAGCGAGCGGAGCACGGCGGAGGCGCCGGACAGCACCGGGTCGCCGTGGCCGAAGCAGGCGACGTCCGCTCCGAGCCCCGCCAACCGCCGTATGGAGGCGAGGAGCCGGGCCCGGTCCAGGTTCAGCACCCCTGGGATGGGCGTGCCGTCCTCCGGGGACGCCGCCACCGTGTCGCCCGTGAAGAGCACGCCGTGCGCGGGCAGGAACACCGCGATGCTGCCGTCGGTGTGCCCGGGGATGTGCACCACGCGGGCCCCGCCGCCGAAGCCGAGCACGTCGCCGTCGGACAGCTCGGTGAGCGCGGGCGGCGGCAGCGGGGGCCCCGGGGGCAGCAGGCCGAGGGCCGCCGCGTGCAGGGGCCGCTCCCACTCCTCCAGCCGCGGCGCCGGGCCCGGCCGCTCCCCGCGGACGAACGGGGCGTCCAGGCGGTGCGCCAGCACCTCGGCCCCGCTCAGCGCGGCGAACTCGCCCGCCCCGCCCACGTGGTCCTCGTGGAAGTGGGTGAGCACCACACGTCGTACGGCCCGGGGGGTGTGCCCCAGCGCGGTGACCGCGTCGGCGATGGGCCGGCCCGCGCCGACGGGGCCGGCGTCGATCAGGGTCAACTCCCCGCCGTCGCGCCAGAGGTAGGCCTGGCCGACGGGGAAGCGGAGCAGGTGCAGCCGGGGCAGCAGTTCGATGACGTCCATGCGCCGACCGTAGGCAGGGCCCGCGCCCGGGGCGAGGGCCGTCTGCCGTGGGCAGAAGAGGTCAGCCCGCCGCGTAATTGCGCAGGAACAGCGCCTCGGCGACGGACAGCCGCTCCAGCTCCTCCGGGGAGACGCTCTCGTTGACCGCGTGGATCTGCGCCTCCGGCTCGCTCAGCCCGATGAGCAGGATCTCCGCCTGCGGGTACAGGCCGGCGAGGGTGTTGCACAGCGGGATGGAGCCGCCCTGCCCGGCGTACTGCATGGTCTCGCCCGGGTAGGCCACCGCCATCGCGTCGGCCATCGCCTGGTAGGCGGGGCTGGAGGTGTCGGCGCGGAACGCCTGGCCCTGGCCGATCTGCTCGACACCGACCCGGGCGCCCCACGGGGTGTGCGCCTCGATGTGCGCCTGGAGCAGCTTGGTGGCCTCGGCGGCGTCCACGCCCGGCGGCACCCGCAGGCTGACCAGGGCCCGGGCGCTCGACTGCACGGACGGGGTGGCGCCGACGACCGGCGGGCAGTCGATGCCGAGGACGGTGACCGCCGGGCGGGCCCAGATGCGGTCGGCGACCGAGCCGTTGCCGACCAGGCCGACCCCGTCCAGCACCCGGGCGTCCGCGCGGAACTGCTCCTCGGTGTACTCCAGGCCATCCCACTCGGCCGTGGCGTCCAGGCCGTCGACGGTCGTCGAGCCGTCCTCGGCGCGCAGCGAGTCCAGCACCCGGATCAGCGCGGCCAGCGCGTCCGGGGCGGCACCGCCGAACTGGCCCGAGTGCAGGTTGCCGGCCAGGGTGTCGATGCGCACCCGGACCAGGGTCATGCCGCGCAGGGTGCTGGTCACCGTCGGCAGGCCGACCCGGAAGTTGCCCGCGTCGCCGATGACGATCGTGTCCGCCGCGAGCAGCTCGGGGTGCTGCTCGGCGTACCGCTCCAGGCCGCCCGTGCCCTGCTCCTCCGAGCCCTCCACGATCACCTTCACGCCGACCGGGACGCCGCCGTTCGCCTTGAGGGCGCGCAGCGCGAGCAGGTGCATGATGAAGCCGCCCTTGCAGTCGGCGGTGCCGCGGCCGTACCAGCGGCCGTCGCGCTCGGTCAGCTCGAAGGGCGGGGTGGCCCAGCCGGCCTCGTCCAGCGGGGGCTGCACGTCGTAGTGCGCGTAGAGGAGAACCGTTTTCGCACCCTCCGGGCCCGGCAGGTGGCCGTACACCGACCGCGTGCCGTCCGGCGTGTCCAGCAGGGCCACGTCCGTGAAGCCCTCGGCGCGCAGCGCGTCGGCGATCCAGTTCGCGGCGGCGTCGCTCTCGCTCTTCGGGAACTGCGTGAAGTCCGCCACCGACTTGAAGGCGACCAGTTCGGCCAGCTCCGCCTTCGCCCGGGGCAGCAGCGAGGCGACGGTCTCGGCGACCGGATTCGACGGCATGGGCACGCTCCTCGTGGGTGCGACGTTGTACGGGGTGAGTACACCGGTGTTGATCGGGGTGAGTACCCCGATACTCCCACAGTGGCCTGCACGGACGGCCGCCGTAGGATGCGACAGGACACTTGGCAGCGGCTTTGATCGGAGCGTTAGACCATCGTGAGCGGCGAGAATTCTTCGGCGGACGACGTGCAGCGGGTGTGGGACGTCGTCGTGGTGGGCGCGGGCCCCGCGGGCGCCTCGGCCGCCTACGCGGCGGCGGTCGCGGGACGGCGCGTGCTGGTGCTGGAGAAGGCCGAGCTGCCGCGCTACAAGACGTGCGGCGGCGGCATCATCGGCCCCTCGCGCGACGCCCTGCCGCCCGGCTTCGAGCTGCCCTTCCGGGACCGGGTGCACGCGGTCACCTTCTCGAACAACGGCCGCTTCACCCGCACCCGCCGCTCCCGGCAGATGCTCTTCGGGCTGATCAACCGCCCCGAGTTCGACCAGCAGCTGGTCGAGCACGCCCAGAAGGCGGGCGCCGAGCTGCGGACGGGCGTCACGGTGCAGCGCGTCGAGCAGCACGGCTCGGCGGTACCGGACCGCCGCACGGTCGCCGTCGTCCTGCAGGGCGGGGAGACGGTGCTGGCCCGCGCGGTCGTCGGGGCCGACGGCAGCGCCAGCCGGATAGGGGCCCACGTCGGTGTGAAGCTCGACCAGGTGGACCTCGGCCTGGAGGCGGAGATCCCGGTGCCGGAGACGGTCGCCGAGGACTGGAAGGGGCGGGTCCTGATCGACTGGGGCCCGATGCCGGGCAGTTACGGCTGGGTCTTCCCGAAGGGCGACACGCTGACCGTCGGCGTGATCTCCGCGCGCGGCGAAGGCGCCGCCACCAAGCGGTACCTGGAGGACTTCATCGCCCGCCTCGGCCTCGCCGGTTTCGAGCCGGCCCTCTCCTCCGGGCACCTGACCCGCTGCCGTGCCGAGGATTCCCCGCTCTCCCGGGGCCGGGTACTGGTCTGCGGCGACGCGGCCGGTCTGCTGGAGCCGTGGACCCGCGAGGGCATCTCCTTCGCGCTCCGCTCGGGCCGGCTGGCGGGGGAGTGGGCGGTGCGCATCGCGGAGGCGCACGACGCCGTGGACACCCGGCGCCAGGCCCTGAACTACGCGTTCGCGATCAAGGCCGGGCTCGGCGTCGAGATGGCCGTCGGCAAGCGGCTGCTGACCGTGTTCGAGAAGCGCCCCGGCCTCTTCCACGCGGCCCTCACCGGATTCCGCCCGGCCTGGCGGGCCTTCCGGGACATCACCCGGGGCTCGACCTCGCTGGGCGAGATCGTCCGCTCCCACCCCCTCGCCCAGCGCGCCCTGACCGCCCTGGACCGGGGGCAGGCCGCCCCGGCGGAGGAGCCCGTCAGTTCCTGACGGTGACGCGGAAGACCGGGTGGTCGGGGGCGATCCGGCGCAGCTCCGCCTCCGGGGAGTCGGGGCCGACGCCGTCGAAGAAGGCCCCGACCTCCGCCTTCCAGCGCTTGAGGTAGGCGCGCAGCAGCGGGACCTTGTCGTCGTCGGCCACCTCGGTGGCGGTGAAGACGTCCACGTTCCTGCCGAGGCGGAGTTCACCGCCGCCGGCCGCGCGGACGTTCCGGGTCCACTGGACGTGACCGCGCGGGGCGACCAGGTAGTCCCGGCCGTCCACCGTCAGCAGGTTCACCGGCGTGGTGCGCCACTGCCCGCTCTTGCGGCCCCGGACCGCGAGGACACGGGAGCCCCAGACGCTGATGCCGCGCCGGGTCAGCCAGGAGACGGCCCGGTTCATGACGTGGACGGTGAACCAGCCCGGCTTGACGACGTGTGTCGACATGGAGACCCCCACGGTGTGAGAGAGCGGTGCTCTCGCTTGTCTCCAGTGTGGGGCAGACAGGTGCTCCGCAGCAAGAGCAGTGCTCTCTTTTCGGTTCAGCGCTCACATCGGTGTGCACCGCTCTCTTCCATGGCACACTGCTGGCATGAGCACCGCACAGGGCGCCCGCGCACGGGCCAGGCAGGAAGTCACCGCGGCCATCAAGGAGGCGGCGCGCAGACAACTGGCGGCGGAGGGGGCGGCGAAGCTGTCGCTGCGGGCGGTGGCTCGCGAGCTGGGCATGGTCTCGTCGGCCCTGTACCGCTACTTCCCCAGCCGGGACGACCTGCTGACCGCCCTGATCATCGACGCCTACGACTCCCTCGGCGAGGCCGCCGAGCGGGCCCGGGACGCCGTGGCCGACGCGGCGCCGGCGGCCCGCTGGGTCGCGGTGTGCGAGGCGGTGCGCGGCTGGGCGCTCGGCCGTCCGCACGAGTACGCGCTCATCTACGGCTCTCCCGTGCCCGGCTACTCCGCCCCCGAGACCACCGTGCCGCCCGCGGCCCGGATCGGCATGGTCCTCATCGGCATCGTCCGGGACGCCCACCAGGGCCCGGGTCTCACCGCCCTCCCCCTCCCGGCCGGTCTGCGCCCCGAGGCCACCCGCATGGCCGCCGACCTCGCCCCCGACCTGCCGGCCGAGGCCGCCGCGGCCCTGGTGGCGGCCTGGGCCCAGCTCTTCGGACTGGTCGGCTTCGAACTGTTCGGCCAGTTCAACCGGGTGGTGGAGGACCGCGAGACGTTCTTCCGGCACGCGGCGGGCCGCCTGGCCGAGGGGGTGGGGCTGGGGCCGGGCTGAGCGGGACGGCGCACACCTTCGCCCCGGCCCGCCGGACCCCGCCACCGCTCACCGGTCGCGTCGCGTCGCCCCCTCCGGGGTGGTTCGGCGGCGGGTCTCCCCGGCGCGGGCCACGGCTGTGGCCCAACTCGGCACGAGAATGCCGTCCGAGCCCGGTCACACCGGAGGTTCGACGCGTTCTCTGCTCGTCGCCGCGGCGGCATTCGCTCTGCTCACGGCGGACACGACCGCCGGCGCCGCCGGGACGGCCCGCGCGGACTGGCGGGATCCGGGACGGCCCGCGCGGGAGCGGTCTGGACGTGCGTCCCCCCGCCCTTCCCCGAGACACCGGGACAGGCGCCGTCCTCGTTTCCGACCACGTTGACGGGACCTCGTGGTACCTCGTGGTCGCATCCGTGCGCGTCCCTGTGTCCGGGGGTCCTGCTCACCCGGAGGCACACGTCCCGCGCACCGGCCGGACCTGCGCCAGGCGCCGGGAGCCGGACAACGGCAGGTGCACCCCCGTCGGACGGCCTGCGAGGACGCGAGCCGGGCGCCGCCGACGACCCGGTGCCGAGCCGCGTACTCCCCCGGGAGTACGGGTGATCACCTCGCCCGGCTGACGTCGTCAGGGGGTGGCGGCGTCTAGCGTGGCCCCCATGGAGGAGCAGCGCGGCGGCGGTCCCGCCCACGGACGGCGGTACGGACCCCCGGGGTGGCACCGCCCGGACGACACCGAGGCGCACCCCGCCGGGCCGCCGTGGCGCTCCACCCTGCTGCTCACCGCCTTCGTGCTGGTCGGTACCTCCTTCGCCGCGCACGGGCAGCCGTACCGGGTGCCGCTCGACGGGCCCGCGCGCGTGCTGCTCCTCGCCGCCTCCGTGCCGCTGCTGTGGCGGCACCGCCACCCCGTGGCCGTGGCGTACGGCACGGCAGCGGCGGCGCTGGCCTACGTCACCCTCGGCTACCCCTACGGGCCGGTCTTCCTGCCCGTGGCGGTCGGCTGCGTCAGCGCGGTCGTCGCCGGGCGCCGGCGGGCCGCCTGGACTGCCGTGGGGCTGCTGTGGGCCGGGCACCTCCTGGCCGCGCTCTGGCTGTACCGGTGGCTCCCGCCCGCCGGGGACCACCGCGCGGGCCTCGGCCAGGAGGCCGTCGCCGCCACCTGGGTGCTGGCCGTCACCGCCGTCGCGGAACTGGCCCGGCTGCGGCGCGAACAGTGGGCGCGGGAGCGCGCGGACCGCGCCGAGGCGGCGCGCCGGCGCGCGGACGAGGAGCGGCTGCGCATGGCGCGAGAGCTGCACGACGTCCTCGCGCACAGCATCTCCGTCATCAACGTCCAGGCGAGCATGGGCCTCGCGCTGCTCGACAGCGACCCGGAGCAGGCCCGGGCCGCGCTCACCACCATCAGATCCGCCGGCAAGGAGGCGCTCGGCGAGGTGCGCCAGGTCCTCGGCGCCCTGCGCGCACCGGGCGCCGCACCCCGCGCCCCCGCGCCCGGCTTCCGGAGCTGGTGCAGCAGGCCGCGGCGGCCGGCCTCACCGTCCGGACCGAGGGCGAGCCGCCCCGGTTGCCGCCCGGTGCCGACCTCGCCGCCTTCCGCATCCTCCAGGAGGCCCTCACCAACGTCGTACGGCACTCCGGTTCGCGGCACGCGCGCGTGCACTTCGGGTACGGCGACGGCGTGCTGCGGCTGCGCATCGACGACGACGGGCCGGCGACCGGGGCGGAGGCCGGCGGCTCCGGGAACGGGCTGGCCGGGATGCGGGAGCGGGCCGCCGCGCTGGGTGGCACCATCGAGGCGGGTCCGCGCCCGGACGGCGGCTTCCGGGTGCTCGCCGTCCTGCCGTCGGACCTCGGGGAGGACCGGTGATCCGGGTACTGCTCGCCGACGACCAGTCACTGGTGCGCGCCGGTTTCAGGGCACTGCTCGACGCGCAGCCGGACATCGAGGTGGCCGGCGAGGCCGCCGACGGGGAGGAGGCGCTGCGCCGGGTGCGGGAACTGCGGCCGGACGTCGTCCTCATGGACATCCGCATGCCGCACCTGGACGGTCTCGCCGCGACCCGGCGCATCACCT
Source organism: Streptomyces sp. NPDC029151 (assembly GCF_055564315.1). NCBI lineage: Bacteria > Bacillati > Actinomycetota > Actinomycetes > Kitasatosporales > Streptomycetaceae > Streptomyces > Streptomyces sp. NPDC029151. Next base: position 446,670 of record NZ_JBVHWQ010000003.1, on the reverse strand, counting down.
CGGCGGCGGACCTCACGGAGGTGAAGGTGGTCATGCTCACCACCTTCGAACTGGACGAGTACGTCTTCGAGGCGATCCGCGCGGGCGCCTCCGGCTTCCTCGTGAAGGACACCGAGCCGGACGAACTCCTGCGTGCCGTACGGGCGGTGGTCGCCGGGGACGCACTGCTGTCGCCGGGAGTGACCCGCCGGCTGATCGCCGAGTTCGCGGCCCGCTCCAAGGAACCCGCCACGGCGGACGCGCTCTCCCGGCTCACCGAACGGGAGCGGGAGGTGATGGCGCTGGTCGGCATCGGTCTGTCCAACGAGGAGATCGCCCGCCGGCTGGTGGTCAGCCCGCTCACCGCCAAGACCCACGTGAGCCGGACCATGGTGAAGCTGGGCGCCCGGGACCGCGCCCAACTGGTCGTCCTCGCCTACGAGTCGGGGTTGGTGCGGCCCGGCTGGCTGGGCTGAGCCGTCTGCCGGAAACGGACCAGCACGCTGACCACCCGGGTCAGGAACACCACCGGCGCGAGGACCGTGCCGAACCGCACCAGGATCCCGGAGAGGAGGTCGGGGAGGTCGAAGAGGAACGCGGGCCCGGCCACGGCGCCGAACAGCACCGCCGCCGCGAACCCCGCGCTGACCAGTGCGTAGCCGATCTCGACCGTCGCCGCGTCCCGCTCCGCCTTGGTCCGGCGGCCCCCGTATGTGTACATTCCGGCAGTCTCACAGACGTGCGCCCGGCGGGCAAGCAACTCCCGCCGGGCGCACGCGTGGAGGCGGTTCCCCCTGACCGCGGCGGCTCACCTGCGGGGCGCCGCGGCCGGTGGCGGCGCGCCCTCCGGTTCGCTCGCCGTCAGTCGCGGACCGGTACGAGGTCCGCGTCCGCCTCCTTCACGGTGGATCCGGTGACCACGACGGACCGGCCCGGCCGGGACCGGCGCAGGCCGGTGAGCGCCAGCAGCAGCCCGGCCACGGCGACGACCGTGACCACGACCAGGCCGGGCCGGTAGCTGTCCAGGACGGCCTGCGGGGTGGCCTTCTCGGGAGCGTGCGCGGTCACCACCGCCGTTACGACGGCCAGGAAGATCGCGCCGCCCAGCTGCACCGAGGTGTTCAGCAGACCGGAGACCATGCCCTGTTCACGCTCGTCCACGCCGTTGGTGGCCTGGACGTTGAGGGACGGGAAGGTCAGGGCGAAGCCGGAACCGACCAGCAGCATGGTCGGCAGGATCACGGCCGCGTAGACCGGGTGCAGGTCGATGCGCAGGAACAGCAGGTATCCGACCGCCAGCAGGACGAAGCCGAGCACGATCAGCCGCGCGGTGCCGAACCGGTCGATGACGTCCCCGACCCTGGTCGCGGAGAGCGCCACCAGCGCGCCCGCCGGGAGGAACGCCAGCGCCGTGTGCAGGGCCGACCAGCCCAGCACCTGCTGCATGGAGAGCGTGACCAGGAACTGGAACCCCGTGTAGCTGCCGACGAACGTCAACGCGCCCAGCTGGGCCCGGACCTGCGGCCCGGAGCGCAGCACTCCGAGCCGGACCAGCGGGCTCGGGCTGCGCAGCTCGACGCGCACGAAGGCGGTCAGCATGAGGGCCACGGCGGCGAAGGACAGCAGTGTCCGGGCCGAGGCCCAGCCGACTTCGGGGGCCTGGACGACGGTGAAGACCAGCAGGAGCATCGAGACGGTGCCGAGGACGGCGCCCGGGACGTCGTAACCGCCGTGGCCGCGTTCGCGCGCGCTGCGCGGCAGCAGCCTCATCCCCACGAGCAGGGCGATCAGGGCGACGGGGGCGGGCAGCAGCATGGTGAACCGCCAGCTGGCCTCGGTGAGCAGGCCGGAGAAGACCAGGCCCATGGAGTAGCCGGCGGCGGCGCAGGTGGTGTAGATGGACAGGGCCCGGTTGCGCAGCGGGCCCTCCGGGAACGTCGTGGTGATGATCGACAGGCCCGCCGGTGCGGTGAAGGCGGCGCTGAGGCCCTTGACGAAGCGGCTGGCGATCAGCAGCGGACCGGAGTCCACGAGCCCGCCGAGCAGCGAGGCCAGCGCGAAGACGCCGAGTGCCACCAGGAACACCTGGCGCCGGCCGAGCAGGTCGGCGGTGCGGCCGCCGAGGAGGAGCAGGCCGCCGTAGCCCAGGATGTAGCCGCTGACGACCCATTGCAGGGCCGACGTCGACATCCCGAGGTCGGCGCCGATGGACGGCAGTGCGACGCCGACCATCGACACGTCCAGCGCGTCCAGGAACATCGCGGCGCACAGCACCAGCAGGGTGCCCCACAGCCGGGCGGTCCAGCGGACCGCCGGGGACGGGGCCGTGGAAGGGGTGAGCGGGAAGGTCATGCCGACGAGATTACATGCGCATGCATGAAGTGCAAGTGCATTTAATGACGATGCAATGAATCGGTTTCTCTGCTACGGTGCGGTCATGGCGGCGAAGAAGCAGCCCGAACAGGCACTCGCGGAGCAGTGGCGGGACATCCTGGCCCTGCACGCCCGCACCCAGTGCGAACTCGACCGGGAGCTGCACGGGCACGGCCTGTGCGCGAGCGACTTCGAGGTCCTCGACCTGCTGTCCGAGGGCGCGGCGGCGGACGGCGGCTGCGCCTACCGGGTGCAGGAGATCTCCGACCGGGTCCATCTCAGCCAGAGCGCGCTGTCCCGGCTCATCGGCCGGCTGGAGAAGGACGGCCTGGTCGAGCGGGCGATGTGCACGGAGGACCGGCGCGGGGTGCGGGTGGCGCTCACCGCGAAGGGGCGCGCGCTGCACGGCGAGGTACGGCCGGTGCAGCGCGCGGTGCTGGCCCGGATGCTGTCCGAGTCCGGCTGACCGGGCCTCAGATCCCGGCGCGCTCCCGCCACAGGGCCGCGAGCGCGGGATCGCCCGTCACCCGTGGCGGCGCCGTCCGGTTCCACAGCGCCAGGTACAACGGCTCGGCCGGGCCGGACAGTTCGGCCTCGGCCGGTCCGTCCTCCGCCCGCACGGTCACCGGCGGCTCCGCCGTGAGCCGTACGGTCCACACCGCGTCCGGCCCCGCGTCCACCGCGCGCATCCGCAGCACGCGGGGCTCCTCGCTGCGCAGCCGGCTCCGGGAGCGGGCGTGGAAGCCGCGCAGCAGTTCGTCGATGCCGTCCACCGCGAAGTCCCGCGCGACCGGGGACGGCGTGCCGCCGCGCGACGCCTCGGCGTCGTAGCGGTGCACGGTGGTCTCGTGGGCCTGCCGCCGGGTCCAGAACGCCAGCGGCGAGGGGTTGGGCGCGGGGTGGAAGGTCCAGCACTCCACGTCGGCGGGTGCGGCGGCCAGTGTGTCCACCAGCAGCCGGTGGCTGTCCCGGTACCAGTCCACCAGCTCGGCGCCGTCCAGCTCCGGCGGGTCGCCGAGGGGCAGGGGGGCGGTGTGCCCGCCGGCGACGAGGGCGGCGGCCCACCGGTGCACGGTACCGGTGTGCCGGAGCAGGTCCCGCACCTGCCACTCCGGGCACGTCGGCACCTTGGCGTCGGTACCCGCCGCGCCGGCCGCGGCCGCCAGCAATCGGCCCTCACGGTCGAGTACTTCAAGGAACTCGGCAGTCTCCATGGGACGAGTGTGCCGGACGGAGTGGGCTTCGGCCCGTGTGGATGTCCGGACCCGACCTGATCGGGCACAGGATGTCGGGTCGGGCAGGGGGCCCGCTGCCTAGCGTGGTGATCACGAAAGAGGAAGGGGACCGGGAGTGCTGGAGCGTCTCAACCAGACCCTGGAGCACATCGAGCACCGTCTCGACCAGGAGATCGACGCGGCCGAACTGGCGCGCGTCGCGGCCACCTCGGAGTACCACCTGCGCCGGATGTTCTCCGCGCTCGCGGGGATGCCGCTGTCGGAGTACATACGACGGCGCCGGCTCACGGTCGCGGGTGCCGAGGTGCTCTCGGGCCGTGAGTCGCTCCTGGAGATCGCGGTGCGCTACGGCTACGGCTCGGGCGAGGCGTTCGCCCGGGCGTTCCGCGCCGTGCACGGGGTCGGGCCGGGCGAGGCCCGGCGCACCGGTGCCGCGCTCGTCTCCCAGGCCCGGTTGTCCTTCCGCCTCACCGTCGAAGGGAGCAGCAGCATGCGCTATCGCGTCGTGGACAGGCCGGACTTCAACGTCGTCGGCCTGAAGGCCCGGGTACCCCTGGTGCACACGGGGCCGAACCAGGCGATCATCGACTTCGTCAGCGGGATCGACCCGGAGATCCTGGGGAGCCTGGAGAAGCTGGCGGACCAGGAGCCGCAGGGGATCGTCGCGGTCTGCGACGACCTGGACCCGAGCCGCGCCGAGGGCACCGAACTCGACTACTACCAGGCGGTGGTCACCTCGGCTCCCGCTCCCGACGGCACCGAGGTCCTCCCGGTCCCGGCCGGGACCTGGGCGGTCTTCACCACGTCCGGGCCGGCCCCGCAGGCCATCCAGGAGCTGTGGCGGGACGTGTTCACGGAGTGGTTCCCGGCCAACCCCTACCGCAGCCGGCCCGGCCCCGAGATCCTGCGCACCCGCCTGTCGCAGGACAGGACGGAGGCCGACGCCGAGCTGTGGCTCCCGGTGGAGCGGGAACAGGGCTGACACCCCGCCCGCGGGAGTGCCCCGGGGCGGGGGGCGTCCCCGGTGATCCGCGGGCCGGTGTCCGCGGCCGCTGCCGCGGACACCGGCCCCCCGGGCGCGCTCAGCGCGCGAGGGCGCCCATGGGGTCCCAGGCGGGGAGGACGATCGGCGGTCCGTCGAGGGCGGCGGCCAGCTCGGGCGGCAGTGCGGAGCGCCGTACCGCGATCTCGAAGACGTGTTCACCGAACCACGAGTCGTTCATGGTCCAGAAGCCCTTGTCGGCCTTGTCCTCACCCCAGCTGTTCTCCACCCGCCACCGGCGCGGGCCGCCGTCCACCACGTCGACGCCGGTGAACAGCATCGCGTGGGTCATCTGCGTGTCGTGGTGGAGCAGCCGGTCGGCCTTGTCCAGGGTGAACGGGGCGTCGTAGACGGCCCCGTAGTCGAAGAGCGCGGCGTCCCAGACACCGGCGTCCGCGCGCATCATCTTGCCCACGTCACAGCCGAACCACACCGGCTCGCCGCCGACGACCGCCTCCATGGCCAGCCGCTTCAGCAGCTCCATCGGCGCGTTGAGATAGACCACCGGCGGGGCGTCCACGACGTTGCCCAGGTACTCGACGGTGAAGGTACGGCCCATGGGGCTGGACTCCCGGGGGTCGTGCACCAGACAGACGTAGTCCTCCAGTGGGAGCTGCACATAGGAGGCGGCGAACTCCGCCGGGGTGAGCCAGCCGTCGCGGTGGAACTCCCGGTTCTTGTCCTCCCACTGCCACAGGAACCGCCGTGGAGGGGTGCCGAGGTGGATGCCGAGCACCCGGTGGACGGCGGCCAGCACCTCCTGCTTCCGTCCTCGCTGCGCCTCCGCCCCTTCGGGAGCCAGTCGGCGCAGGTCGCGGGCGCCCTGGCGGAGCAGGGTCTTCAGGGCGCGGTTCATCGCCCGGGTCGAGGAGGAGCTGTCGGTCTCCGGCATCGCCGACTTCGGGACCAGGCCGTGCTTGGCGACCAGGGCGACGAACATGTTCCACTGGCCGCCGTCGCCGATCGGATCCGCCAGCAGGTGCGCCACGGTGCGGTCGTCCACGTCCCGGTCCGAGGTCTCGACGATGGCTTCGAGGAAGTGGTTGGCCCGCTCGAACTTGTCCCACCACAGCAGGTGGTTCTGCGAGAACTCGAAGTCCTTCACGCCCAGCTTCCGGGCCGCCCCCACGCGGAGCAGGTTGAGTCCGGCGAACATCCAGCAACGCCCGCTCTGGCGCTGGTTGGTGACCTTCCAGTCGTCCAGGTGGTGGGAGACCGAGTGGTCGATACCGGTGAGCACCCGCCGGTCCAGCGCCACATCGTCCACGGGCGTCTGGGTGACCGCGTTCTGCATCAGCCGGTTCGCCGGCCGGGCGGCGAACTCCTTCTCGAACCACTCGATCAGGTCGGGCGTCAGGCTTCGTCCCACGGCCTGGCGGGAGTCCTCGTCTCCGAAGGTCACAGCGGTCCGCCTCCCGTTCCCAGGGTTTCCCGAAAGCAGCGCGTCCTCACCGTCGCACGGCCGTTCACCGCAGTCAACGGAGCGTCGTGGCCGGACGGTTCGCGGGTCAGCGGCCCAGCGCCCGTCGCGTCGTCACCCCGATGACGGCGGCCAGGGCGGCGAGCGCGGCCACGCTGGTGAGGGCGGCGGGCAGGGAGAACCAGTCGGCCATGAAGCCGATCGCGGGCGGCCCCAGGAGCATGCCCCCGTACCCCAGGGTGGACGCGACGGCGACACCGGACGGGCCGGCCAGCGCGCCCGCCCGTTCCACGGCGACCGGGAAGAGGTTGGCGAGTCCGAGCCCGGTGACCGCGAACCCGGCCAGTACCGCCCCCACGGAGGGCGCGAGCGAGCCGAGCAGCATGCCGGCCGCGGCGACGCTGCCACCGGCGATCACGGTACGGGCCCGGCCCAGGCGGGCCAGCAGCGCCGACCCGGTCAGCCGGCCGACGGTCATGGCGAGCGCGAAACACGCGTAGCCGGCGGCCGCGGTGCCGGGGGAGGCCGCGAGGTCCTGCTGGAGGTGGAGCGCGCCCCAGTCGGCCATCGCGCCCTCGCCGTAGGCCGTGCACAGCGCGACGAGCCCGAGCACGACGACCAGTCCGCGCCCGCCCGGCCTCGCCGCCGCCCCGCCGTGCGGCTCCGGCCCCGGCGTCCGCTCCGGCGGGACCGGCGGTTCGTGGCGCAGCAGGGTCCGCCCGGCGACGGCGGTGACGAGCAGTCCGATCACGGAGAGCCCCAGGAGATGGCGGCCGGGGGAGAGGACACCGGCGACCAGCCCGCCGAGCCCCGCGCCGACCATGCCGCCCAGACTGAACGCCGCGTGGAAGCTCGGCATGACCGGCTTGCGCAGCGCGGCGACCAGGTCGACGGCGGCGCTGTTGAAGGCGACGTTGACCCCGCCGTAGGCCGCGCCGAACAACAGCAGCACGGCTCCCAGCACCGGTGCCGAGCGGGTCAGCGGGGGCAGCGCGACACTGAGCGCGAGCACGATCATGCAGACCACGGTCACGGGATGACTGCCGTGGCGCCGGCACAGCCGACCGGTCAGCGTCATGGTGAGCACGGCCCCCGCCGACACCCCGAGCAACGCGAGCCCCAGGGCCCCGGCGGAGGCGTGCGTCTGGTGCTTGATGTCGGGGATGCGCACGACCCACCCCGCGAACAGGAAACCGTCCAGCGCGAAGAAGGCGGTGATCGCGGCACGCAGCGTCGCGAGGTTCCGACCCGGCACGACACTGTGCGAACGGGTTTTGTTTATTTGCGGCACAAATTCAGGGTAGGGGGCTGCGGGGAGGCCTGCAAGGGGCGGCCGCCGCGGCGGCCCGGGGTGACGTGGGGCGGGGGGCGGATCGACGTGGGCGGGAGCGGGCCGAGACGGGGCGCCGGCCGGGCCGACGTGGCGCGTCGAGGGAAGGGACGTGGCGCGTCGCGCGGATCGGAAGTCGCGCGTCGTGGAATCGGAAGTCACGCGTCGTGCGGATCGGGGCTGCGCGTCGTGGGCCTGAGTGGGGCGTCGCGGGAGGCGGTCCGGCCGGGCGGGGCGGGTGGTCCGGGCTGGCGGGGCGGGTGGTCCGGTGTGGGGGAGGAGTTGTTCGATGCGTGGATCCCTGTGCGGATTTCTGAACGCGCGCTGGATACAGGTCGGTTAATGCTCGCTCACGAGCTGGTTGCGGGCGGGTGAGCGCGCCATGATGGGCCCATGACGTTGGCCTCGCGCGCGCTCGCGCAACTGGCGACCTGGCCGGACCTGAGACAGGCCGTCCCGAGCTGCGGTCTCGGGCGGGCGGTGAGTTCGGCCCAGGGGGAGGTCGTCCACTTCCACTCCGAACGTGATGTCGATCTCCGGCTCACCAACCGGGCCATCCGGCGGTTCGCCAAGGACCTCAGGGACGCGGGCGCGATCCGGATCGTGCCCGGCTCGCAGTGGGTGACCCTGCGCCTGGACGCCGCGAGCGACGTCGACCTGCTGCTGACACTGGTGAGTGTGGCGCTCCAGGCGCCGCAGACATGGCCGGACCCGGCCGACCGGCCGGTGACGGGCTGCAACGACCAGCGTGGCGCGGGGTTCGTGAAGGCCGACCTCGGCCGTATCTGAGCCGGGCGGCAGCGGGGACCACCGTCTGCTCACACCGCCAGCACCCGCACGCCCGCCTCCTCGAACCGCCGTACCGTCTCCTCGTCCACCGCCGTGTCCGTCACGAGGGTGTCCACCAGCTCCGTCCCGCAGATACGGGCGAACGCGCGCCGGCCCAGCTTGCTGGAGTCGGCGGCCACCACGACCCGCTCGGCGCGTTCGCACAGCAGCCGGTTGATCGCCGCCTCCGCCTCGTCGTGCGCCGCCGCCCCGTGCGTGACGTCGAAGCCGACGACACCCAGCACCGCCACGTCGAGCGTGATCTGGCTCAGCACACCGTCCGCGAGCGGGCCGATGAGTTCGTACGACTGCGCGCGCGCCACCCCGCCCGTCACCACGATCTTGAACTGGGGGCGGACGGCGAGCTCGTTGGCGATGTTGAGGGCGTTGGTGACGACGGTCAGGGCCGGTGCGCCGGAGGAGAGGTCACCGCGGACCGCCAGGGCGCGGGCCACCTCCGTGGTGGTCGTACCGCCGGTCAGCCCCACCGCCTCGCCGGGCGCGACCAGTTCGGCCACCGCCTTGGCGATGCGCTGCTTCTCCGAGGCGCGCCGGGCCGTCTTGTAGCGCAGCGGGAGTTCGTACGACACCCCGTGCACCACCGCGCCGCCCCGGGTGCGGACCAGCATCTGCTGCTCGGCGAGCCGGTCGAAGTCGCGGCGGATCGTGGCAGCCGACACCGCCAGCTCGGCCGCCGCCTCCTCGACCTCCAGCCGGCCCCGCTCGACGAGCAGCTCCAGCAGCGCTTTCCAGCGGGCGTCCCGGGACATCCGCCGCCTCCGTTCCCCGATCGTTCGCGGCCGTCCGCGGTCCCGCCGCGGTCGTTCCGTGGTTGTTCCGTGGTCGGTCCGCGACCGAGCCGCGAACGGGCCGTGCTCGTCCTCCGTGCTCGATTCTCCGACCGTCCTCGGTCTCCCGGCGACCCTAGCGCACCCGTTGACGCCCTCCGGATGCTTGATAGTGCTCGAAAGCTGGCTATATCTTGCAGGAACAATCAGCTAGGGGAGGGTGTGGGCCATGACCCATGTCGAGAACGAGCTGAACAGCCAGCCCGAGTGCTGGATACGGGCCGCCGAGCAGGCCGAGCGGCACCGTGGCGCGCTGCCGGAGCCGGGGGAGCGGGTCGCGGTCGTGGGGTGCGGGACCTCGTACTTCATGGCCCAGGCGGTGGCCGCGCTGCGCGAGCGCGCCGGGCAGGGCGAGACCGACGCGTTCGCCGCCTCCGAGTTCCCGCACGGGCGCACGTACGAGCGGGTCCTCGCCCTCACCCGCTCCGGCACCACCACCGAAGTGCTGGAACTGCTGAGCGCGTTGGCCGGGCGCACACGCACCACCGCCGTCACCGCCGACCCGGAGACCCCGGTCGCGTCCGCCGCCGACGACCTGGTCGTCCTCGACTTCGCCGACGAACGCTCCGTCGTCCAGACCCGGTTCGCGACCACCGCGCTCACCCTCCTGCGGGCCCACCTCGGCCTGCACACCGACGCCGTCGTCACCGACGCGCGCACCGCCCTCGCCGCCCCCCTGCCCGAAGGGCTCGTGCACTGCACGCAGTTCACCTTCCTCGGACGCGGCTGGACCGTCGGTCTGGCGAACGAGGCCGGACTGAAGATGCGCGAGGCCTCCCTCTCCTGGACCGAGGCCTACCCGGCGATGGAGTACCGGCACGGCCCGATCAGTGTGACCACCGAGGGCACCGCCACCTGGATGCTCGGCAGGGCACCCGACGGACTCGCCGACCAGGTCCGCTCCACCGGAGCGCTGTGGATCGAGGGCGGGCTCGACCCGCTCGCCGAACTCGTCCGGGTCCAGCGGCTCGCGGTCGCCGTCGCCGCCGCCCGGGGACTCGACCCCGACCGGCCGCGGCACCTCACCCGCTCGGTGATCCTCGCCTCCTGAAACCGGTCCCCGCACCGCCCTGGGATTCCCCTCGAAGCGCCTTCAGAGCCCCCTCCGATCCCCCTCAGAGCCCCTGGTACCCCACCGGACCCGTCCCGGAAGGACACCTCACGTGCCCCTCGCGTCCACCGGCGAGCTGGTCACCCGGGCCGCCGCCGCCCGCTCGGCCGTCGCCGCCTTCAACGTCATCACCCTGGAACACGTCGAGGCCGTCATCGCCGGCGCCGAGGCCGCCGGTTCCCCCGTCGTCCTCCAGGTCAGCGAGAACGCCGTCAGGTTCCGCTACGGACGGCTGCTCCCGCTGGCCCGCGCCGCCGTCGCCGCCGCCGAACGGGCCTCCGTACCCGTCGCGTTGCACCTGGACCACGTACAGAGCGACGACCTGCTGCGCCAGGCACCCGGCGCCGGGTTCAGCTCGGTGATGTACGACGCCGCCCGCCTGCCGTACGCCGACAACCTCGCCGCGACCCGGGCCGCGGCCGACTGGGCGCACGCCCAAGGACTCTGGATCGAGGCGGAGTTGGGGCAGATCGGCGGCAAGGGCGGGCCGGGCGGCTGGGGGACGTCCGCCGAGCCCCCGCTGGACGCGCACGCGCCCGGCGCCCGCACCGATCCCGGCCGGGCGCGGGACTTCGTGGCCGGCACCGGCGTCGACGCCCTGGCCGTCGCCATCGGCAGCGTGCACGCCATGACCACCCGCACCGCCGTCCTCGACCTCGCCCTGCTGAAGCGGCTGTCCACGGCGCTGACCGTGCCGCTCGTCCTGCACGGCTCCTCCGGGGTGCCGGACGACGGACTGGTCGCGGCCGTCGGCGGCGGCATCGCCAAGGTCAACGTCGGGACCGCCCTGAACCGTGCCATGACCGGGGCGATCCGCGCCTGCCTCGCGGCCCACCCGGAGGCCGTCGACTCCCGGAAGTACCTGAGCGTCGGCCGGGAGGCGATGGCCCAGGAGGTGCGCCGGATCATCGGGGTACTGTCCCCCGCGCCCGACTGACCGTCCGGCCGCGCCGACCGGGACTCAGCCCTTTCTGACCGCCTTCAGCACCACGAACTTCGGGTCGCTGGCGACCAGTTCACTGTTGCCGAACAACCGCCTCAGCTTCACGTGGTACCCCAGGTGCCGGTTCCCGATCACCCACAGCTCACCCCCCGGCCGCAGCGCGCGCAGGGCCCCCGTGAACATCCGCCACGCCGTCGCGTCCGTGGTGGCCTGGTGGGAGTGGAACGGCGGGTTGTTCAGCACCAGGTCCACACTGCCCGGCGCGACCCCGGCAAGCCCGTCCCCGACCCGGAACTCGGCATGCCCCGGCACGCCGTTCGCCTTGTACGTCGCCTCCGCCGAGGCCACCGCCTGGAACGACTCGTCCACGAACAGCACCTCGGCCGCCGGATCGGCCAGCGCCACCGCCGTACCGACCACGCCGTTGCCGCAGCCGAGGTCCACCACGCGCCCGGCCCCCGGCCCCGGCAGGTGCTGGAGGAAGAAGCGGGTGCCGATGTCCAGGCGGTCGGCGCAGAACACGCCCGCGTGGTTGAACACCGTCCGCCCCGACACCGCGCCGACGCCCTCCGGCAGGACGTAGCTGTACGGCCACGGGTTCACCGGCCGCTCCAGCGCCGGGTCCGGCGTGCAGAAGATCAGCCGGGCCTTCTGCCGGGCCGGCGAGGTCCGGGTCGGCCCGAGGATCCGCTCGAACAGCCGGAGCGTCGAGGTGTGGATCTCCTTCACCATCCCGGTGCCCACCACGACCGTGTCCGCGTGCACCGCCGGCGCCAGCCGCAGCAACTGGTCCTCCAGCAGCGCCAGGCTCTTCGGCACCCGCACCAGCAGCACGTCCACCCGCTCCGGCGGCGCGTCCTGCGTGGTGAGCAGCCGCACGGCACCCGGCTCCACGCCGGCCCGCGCCAGGTTCGCCCGGGTCGCCTCCTGGCCGAGGAAGGAGTCGGTGATCTGCGTCGGACGGCGTTCCGCGAGCGCGGTCACCAGCGCGCCCCAGCGGTCCCCGAGCACCACGACCGTGCCCGTGAGCGGCACCTTCTCCTCGGCGAGGTGGCGCAGCAGGTACGCGTCGGAGGCGTCCCAGGCGCGCAGCCGGTCGCGGGGGTCCTCGGGGAAACGGGTCAGCTCGACCTCGCCCCACGGTGTCGTCATACGGTCGCTCATCGTGCGTCCAGGCTATCCGAACCGCAGATCAGAGCCGGTGGGGGCAGGATGGGGGCATGGAGGACGAGCTGTTCCCCCGGGAGCGCACGGAGGTCGCTCCGGGCGCCGTGCACGTCGTGGACTGGCTGGACGCCGAGCGGCAGCGCGCCCTGCTCACCGCCTGCCGGGACTGGGCCAGGCCCCCCGCCGGACTGCGCACGGTCCGCACTCCGGGCGGCGGCACCATGACCGCCCGCCAGGTCTGCCTCGGCTGGCACTGGTACCCCTACGCCTACACCCGCACCGCCGTCGACGGCGACGGCAGCCCGGTCAAGCCGTTCCCGGACTGGCTCGGCGCGCTCGGCCGCCGCGCCGTGGCCGACGCGCTCGGCCCGGACGCCGTACCGGCCGCGCCGTACGACATCGCGCTGATCAACTTCTACGACGGCGACGCCCGCATGGGCATGCACCGCGACGCCGACGAGAAGACGGACGCGCCCGTGGTCTCGCTGAGCCTCGGCGACAGCTGCGTGTTCCGCTTCGGCAACACCGGGACGCGCACGAAGCCGTACACCGACGTCGAGCTGCGCAGCGGGGACCTGTTCGTCTTCGGCGGCCCGTCCCGGCTCGCCTACCACGGCGTGCCCCGCGTCCGTCCGGGCACGGCCCCGGCCTGGCTGGGACTCACCGGGCGGCTGAACATCACCTTGCGGGTGAGCGGCCTGTAGCCGGCGGCGCGGGCCACTGCGGATACGGATCATGGGAGACTCGCCCTCATGAGCGGCAAGGCGGATCCCCGGACAGCGGGGGAGAGGACCACCTCACGGGCACGGCTGGACCGGGGGCGCGGCGCGCTGGGGCCCGCGCTGGAGCTGGTGCACACCGGGCGGGCGCCGACCCGCGCCGTGCTCACCGCCGAACTCGGCGTCACCCGGGCCACGGCCGGCGCGGTGGCCGCCGAGCTGGAGGCGCTGGGCCTGATCAGGGTGGACGCCCGGCCCGGCTCGGCGGCCGGTTCGCAGGGGCGGCCGTCCCACCGGCTTGAGGTGGCCGAGGACGGTCCCGTCGTCCTCGCCGCGCAGATCCACGCCGACGGTTTCCGGGCCGCGCTGGTCGGCCTCGGCGGACGGATCGTGGCGACCGCGCCCGGCTGCGAGACCGTCGACGCCGACCCGGCGAAGGTGCTCGGCTCCGTGGTCGAGGCGGGCGCGGAGCTGCTGCGCACCACCGGCCGGCGCTGCGTCGGCGCCGGGCTCGCCGTGCCGTCCGCCGTCGCCGAACCCGTCGGCCTGGCCCTCAACCCGCTGCACCTGGCCTGGCCCGTCGGCGCCCCCGTCCGGGAGATCTTCGCCGAGCGCGTGCACGCGGCCGGCATCACCGGCCCGGCCTTCGCCGGCAACGACGTCAACCTCGCCGCGCTCGCCGAACACCGGCACGGCGCCGGCCGGGGCGCACGCGACCTGTTGTGCGTGGCCACCGGGCACCGCGGGGTCGGCGGCGCGCTCGTCCTGGACGGCCGTCTGCACACCGGCAGTTCGGGCCTCGCGCTGGAGGTCGGCCACCTCACCGTCAACCCGGAGGGCCGGCCCTGCCACTGCGGCAGCCGCGGCTGCCTGGACGTCGAGGCGGACCCGCTGGCGCTGCTGGTCGAGGCGGGCCGGGAACCCGGCCCGGAGATGTCGCTGCTCCAGCAGGCCAACGACCTGCTGCGCACCCAGTACGACGACCCGGCCGTCCGCACCGCGGCCGAAGCCCTCGTCGACCGCCTCGGTCTGGGCCTCGCCGGCCTGGTCAACATCCTCAACCCCGACCGCATCATCCTCGGCGGACTGCACCGCACCCTGCTGGACGCCGACCCGGTCCGGCTGCGCGCGGTGGTCGCCGACCGCAGCCTGTGGGGGCAGAGCGGCGGCGTCCCCATCCTGCCGTGCACCCTGGACCACAACAGCCTGGTCGGCGCGGCGGAACTGGCCTGGCAGCCGGTCCTGGACGACCCGCTGGGCGCGCTGGCCGGGGCGGCCTAGCGGAATCCCGGTCCCCGGACTTGCGCCGGTCCGCCGGTTGGCCGGCTCGTCGGGCAGGTCCGCCCGTACGTCGGACCGTCGGCCCGCCGTGGCTCCGGCCCTCCGGTACACCGGTCAGCCGGTCCGCCGCAGGTAGACGGGGAACGTGTCCGAAGTCCCGTCGAGGCCTCCTCCCCGTGGGGGAGCGCCCCGCCGAGACCGTCGGACAGGACGTCCACGACCGGATGGACGGGGTCCGGCACGGCGGCGGACCGGCGCTCGCCCACGACGGGCAGCGGGACGGCTCGGCACCGGGGGGATGCCGGTGCCGAGCCGTCCCGCGCAGCTCGTCCACCCCGACGCCGGCCACGAGCGCGGCCACGACGCGGCCCTCGCCGACCCGGAGCCCGCCGAGGGCCCGTCCCTGCGGGGGGCGGGCGGCGGTCGGCGGGCGGCGGTCGTGGTCCCCCCGGCCGACGGCTGCGACCTCCACGCGGACAGAGATCCACCGGACCGGGCCACGGCCCGCTCAGCTCTTCCAGTCGACCCCGAACGCCCGTCCCGGATGCTCCGTGAGGATGCGTTCCACCAGCTCGGCGCCGATCTCGTCCGCCAGCCGCTGCCGCACCCGACGCAGCAGGTACGGCATTCCGGGCCCACCGTCGACGGAGCGGGCGGCCGGGATCACCGTGTCCCCGCCGAGCAGCAGCCGGTCGGCGAACCCGCCGTCCGCCAGGGCGCGTACCGCCTCCGGCATCCGCCAGTCGGTGGCGTGATGGGCGCGGGAGGGTCCGTCGAAGGCCAGCCAGCACCCGGACTCGGCGGCCCGCCGGTGCACCACCGGGTCGGGGAAGCGGTTGAGGTGGCCCAGGACCACCCGCTCGCCCGGCACGCCCAACTCGTCGCACAGCAGGTCCAGTACGTCCAGTGCGCCGGTGCCCTGCTCCAGGTGGACGGCGATGGGCGCGCCGGTGGCGTGGTGGGCCTCGGCCGCCGCCGTCATCGTCCAGCGGGCGTGCGCGTCGAGCCCGTGGAAACCACCGGCCACCTTGATCAGGCCGGCCCGCACCCCGGTCGCGGCGATGCCCTCGGTGAGTTCCGAGACGAACAGCCCGGCGAGTCCCTGGGCCCGCAGGCGGGCGAGCAGCTCGGGGTCGTAGTGCGTCGCCTGGTGCAGCCCGGTGGCACAGACGATCCGTACGCCGGTCGTCCGGGACAGGGTCGAAAGGTCCGCGGCGTGCCGTCCCATGCCGTACGGCGTCCACTGCACGACGGTCTCGCCGCCCGCCGCGCGGAAGGCCGCCAGCTCGGCCCGCGCGGCGGAGACGTCGTCCAGCGCCGGCAGGTGCGGGCTGCGCAGGAAGAGGTGGTCGTGTGCGTCGCACACGCCCAGCTCGCCCGGCCGGACGTCACCGAGGACCGTGCGGACGCGGGTCACCACTGCCGTCCCCGGGGGAGCCGGTCCCGGCCGGGTGCGGACAGGTGCAGCACCTCGAAGAGGTCGCCGTCGGCCTTCGGCGCGGGGTGCTCCCAGAGGGAGAAGTGCACCAGCTCCCAGGCGCCCGTGTCCACGGCCGCCGCCGCGAGCACCGCGCCGTCCTCGGCCGCGAGCCGCTCCGTCTCGGCCACCGCGTCCGCCGCGTACGACGCCAACTCCACGCTTTGCGGCACCGGTTGGCGCAGGCGGACGGCGAACGCCGGTGCGGAGGCGGTCGCGGTGCCCTCCTGGAACGCCAGACCGGTCCACTGCCGGACCGCCGGCCGCCCGAAGTCGTCGACGGGCCCCTGGAAGGCCCCGCCCCACAGGAAGCGGTTCATGCCCTCCAGGGTGTTCCAGAGGTAGAACGGCCCGTACTGGTTCACCGGGGAGCCGTTCACCCCGCGCTCGCGCATCAGGTACGTCTTGACACCAAGGCCGTCCCAGCCGTCCAGCAGATGTCCGACCCGGGCGACGCGGGCACGGACGACCCCCATGTCGTAGTCGGCGGGCAGGGTGAACTCGTACTGCATGGCGTGCACTCTCGCGGTTCCCTTCTCGCGTCTCAGGCGGGGTAGTCGGACACGTGCGCGTGCCACTCGGTCGTCGTGCCGTCCTCGGCGGCCTCCACGACGGCGAGGTGGGTCATGAAGGTGCGGGGTCCGGCGCCGTGCCAGTGCCATTCGTCCGGCTCGATCCACACGGTGTCGCCCGCCCGGATCTCCCGCACCGCACCGCCCCGGCACTGCACCAGCCCCTCGCCCTCCAGGACGTGCAGCACCTGTCCGTGCGGGTGCCGGTGCCAGGCGGTGTGCGCACCCGGGGCGAAGTGGACGTTGAACATGCGCAGTCGCGAGGGGGCGGGCGGCGCGGCCAGTTCGTCCAGCCAGACCGGGCCGGTGAAGTTCTCCGCTGGCCCCTGCCGGGTGTCGGGGCGGCGCGTGGTGATGTGCACGTGACTCAGTTCTCCTGTCCGGGGGTTCGGGGTGCGAGCAGGGCGAGCAGACCCCGGACACCGGCGTCGAAGGCGGCGGGCGATCCGGACGCGCGGGCGAGGACGTAGCCGCCCTGCACGGTTGCGAGGACGGCGGCGGCGATCTCCTGTCCGTCCAGTGCGGGCGCGAACTGCCCCTGCCGCTTGCCCTCTTCGACCAGCCCGGCGATCCGCTCGCGGATGGCGGCGATCGTCTCGTCGACCGGCGCGCGCAGTTCCTCGCTCGCGATCACGTCCGGGTCCATGGTCAGCCGCCCGACCGGGCAGCCGCGCAGCACGTCACGCTCGCGCAGCAGATACGCCTCGATGCGCTCGTACGGCGTGCCGGGCCCGGCGAGTACGGCCTCGGCGGTGGCCCGCAGTTCCCCGGCGGTGCGCCGGATCGCGGCCAGGGCGAGATCGGGCTTGCCCTTGAAGTGGTGGTACATGCTGCCCTGGCCGGCCCCCGAGCGCTCCAGGATCGCCTTCGGGCTGGTGCCCACGTACCCGCGTTCCCACAGCAGCTCGCGGGTGGACTCGATCAGTCGTTCCGAGGTGCTCATGCGCTCACTGTACATACTAGTAGTTACATTCGGCTAGCCCCTGGGGAGCAGAGGACGGTGCGGCCGTACTCCCGGGGAGGTACCCGGACCGCCGCCACCCGCACGACGACCGGGACCCCCTGCCGGAGGGAACCTCGGAACGTCACCCGCAGACCCGACCCGACGAGGGAGAGACCCGCGATGCAGACCCTGGCGCACTGGGACGGCGGCTCCGGCCCCGGCCCCTGGATCCTGTTCATCCCGCTGGTCTGGGCGGCCGTCGTGATCTGCGCCGTCGCCGTCCTGCGCCGCACCGCCTGGCGCGAACGCGGCACTTCCTGGCGGCCGGCGAACGCGGGGCGTCCGGCCGGCGACTCACCGCTCGCCGTCCTCGGCCGCCGCTTCGCCTCCGGCGAGATCGACGAGGACGAGTACTGGCGCCGCCTGTCCGTCCTGGAGGAGCAGTTCGGCCGCGGCGGCAGGGGGGGCGTCGGGGCATGACGACGACCGCGGCGGGGGCCGCGGTCCGCGTGGGCCAGTTCCGCGCTGTCCCGGCGGCCCGGGCCGCCCGGTCCTGGTGGCCGTCCTGGTAGGAGTGGTCGTCCCGGTGGTTGCGGTCGTCCCGGTCCTGGTGGTCGTCCTGGTCGTTCAGGCCGTCGTGGCTGTCACGGCCGGCGGCCGTCGTGGCTGTCAGGACGGAGCGGGCGTGGGCTCCGGGCGGGGTGCCCGCGGCTCGGCGCGGCGGGGGATGCCGCCGGTGGGAGGCGTCCCGGTGGGAGGCGCCCGCCCGGTCATCGGCGAACGGCCGGCCGTGGGTTCGAGGTCGTGGCGGTGACGGGGGTCGTGGTCGTGCCTCCCCCGCCCCCGGCGACGGCGCCACCGGGCGTCGGGGCCGCCGCCCCGACCGCACCGCTCGCGACCACCGGGGCCGCAGTGACCGCGCCGGCGCCCACGGGCACGGCGGACCGGACTTCCGACGGCGCACCGACCCCCGCCCCGACGGGCGCGACGACCGGTGCCGGCGTACGTGCCGGGGCCGGTGCCGGGGCGGGTGCGGTCCGGGTCAGTCCCTGAGGCGCTGCTTGCGGACGGCCGCGGAGCGGGGCCGTGGCCGGCAGGGTGAACCAGACGACCTTCCCGTTCTCTCCGTCCGGCCGGGCGCCCCAGCTCTCGCTCACCGCGGCCACCATCGCCAGGCCCCGCCCGCAGGTGGCGAGCGGACCGGTGTCCGTGCCGTCCGGCGCGTCGGCCGGAACCGGGAGGCGCGGATCGTGGTCGCGGACCGAGACCGTGAGCCGGTCGGGCAGCAACTCCAGTTCGACGGTGCACGACTTGTCGGGCCTGGCGTGCCGGTGGACGTTGCTCAGCAGCTCCGTCACACCGAGCGCGGCCCGGTCTATCAAGGGGTCCAGATGCCAGTAGCGCAACTGCGCAGATACGATTCTGCGGACCTGGCCGATCCGCGACGGCAGGGCTTGGAGCTCCACCGTGCAGTGCCTGCTTGGGTGACTGATCACGGCTGCGACTCCCCGATGTGAGGTCCGGAAGGAACCGGAGGAACACGGAGAACAACGGATCCAGCAGGGTGCTTGCGTCCAAACGTCCGCCTGCTGTCGTGGCCGGCGGGCTGGTTCGCAGCGTCGTCGCCGGTAAACCCAGAGTGACGTGAGACCAGCGTGACGCAGCGGATGCGCTGCCGCAACTCGCCGCGACCGACCGCTGCGCAGCGTGACCGGCGCCCGGGCGCGCGGCGCCCGGACCCGACGTCGTACGCGGTCCACACGGCTCACCGTGCGCGGCCCGCACCGTACGCGGCCCGCACGGCTCACCATGTGCGGCCCGGGCCATACGCGGCTCACCGCGCACGGCGCGCCGCATCCGCTGCACCGCCACGCGGCGGACGCCTCTCAGCCGCCTCGTCCCGCCGCCCGGCGCACCGCCTCGACGAACCGCCGAGCCGCCGGCGGCCCCGGCTGCCCCGGAGCGGGGTCGTGGTCGCCCAGCGTCAGCAGGTACCGCGTGCCGTTGACGTCGGCCAGCGCCCGGTCGTCCGGTACGAACCATGGCTTGGACGCGCGCACCGCCTGCACCGGCGCGCTGTCTATCTCGCTGCCGTAGCTGGTCAGCAGTTGCAGCCGGCCGTCGCTGATCCGGACCTCCCCGGCCCGGGTGAGCGAACGCAGACGTTTGCCGATGCCCACGCCTGTGGCGCTGAACTCGGGCTCCGCCATGTGTCGCCGCCCCCTTACCGTCTTCCCGTGGTTCCCTGTGCGCCCCCGTCCGGGACGGTGGTCCCGTCGCGTGCAGTCTGCCGCGCTCCGGCGTGGAGCACCAGTACGCACGAGGCGCCCGCGACATCCGCCCGGAGCACTTGCGTCCACGCGCCCCCAGTGGCTCGCACGCGTGTGCCCCAGGGCGCCTTTGAGCCGCCCAAAGATGCGTTTATGCAGGTGGGAAGCGGTGTGAAAGCTGCCTATGCTCGATCTGCCGGCCCGCGTGAGGCGCCGTCGGTGACGAGCGTAAGGAGCCCTGCCGTGAGCACCACTCCCCAGACCAGGACCGGCGCCACCCTCGACGTCGACCGCAGCGACGCCGCCTACCGCGCATGGCTGAAAGACGCCGTGCGCAAGGTCCAGGCGGACGCCAACCGTTCCGCCGACACGCACCTGCTGCGTTTCCCGCTGCCCGAGCAGTGGGGCATCGACCTCTACCTCAAGGACGAGTCCACCCACCCCACCGGCAGCCTCAAGCACCGGCTCGCCCGCTCCCTGTTCCTCTACGGCCTCTGCAATGGCTGGATCCGCCCGGACCGTCCGGTGATCGAGGCGTCCAGCGGCTCGACGGCGGTGTCCGAGGCGTACTTCGCGAAGCTGATCGGCGTGCCCTTCATCGCGGTCATGCCGCGCACGACCAGCGCCGAGAAGATCCGCCTCATCGAGTTCCACGGCGGACAGTGCCACTTCGTGGAGGACTCCCGGAAAATGTACGAGGAGTCCGCCCGCCTCGCGGTGGAGACCGGCGGCCACTACATGGACCAGTTCACGTACGCGGAACGGGCCACGGACTGGCGAGGCAACAACAACATCGCCGAATCGATCTTCCGCCAGCTGTGCCTGGAGCGGTTCCCGGAGCCGGCCTGGATCGTCGCCACGGCGGGCACCGGCGGCACCTCCGCGACCCTCGCCCGCTATGTCCACTACATGCAGTACGACACCCGGATCTGTGTCGCCGACCCCGACAACTCCTGTTTCTTCGAAGGCTGGACCACCGGCGACCCGCACGTCACCTGCGACTGCGGCTCCCGGATCGAGGGCATCGGCCGGCCGCGCATGGAACCGAGCTTCGTGCCCGGTGCGATCGACCGGATGATGAAGGTCCCGGACGCGGCCAGCGTCGCTGCCGTACGGGCCCTGGAGGGTGCCATCGGCCGCAAGGCGGGCGGCTCCACGGGGACCGGCCTGTGGAGCGCGCTGAAGATCGTCGCCGAGATGGTGGCCGCGGGGCGCACCGGCAGTGTCGTCACCCTGCTGTGCGACCCGGGCGACCGCTATCTGGACAAGTACTACTCGGACGCGTGGCTCGCGGAGCAGGGCCTGGACATCACGCCGTACACGGCGGTGCTCGACTCGTTCCTGGCGACCGGCGTGTGGCCGGCCTGACCTCCCCGCCCGCGCCACTCCCACTGCGCTCGCCCAGCCTTGCCGCCCCCCGGACCGCGGCGGCGCGCCGCCCTGACGTGACTGTCCGGGGCGCTGCGGTCGGCCTGTTGTGCAGTGGCTGGCGGGGTTGCTGTGGTGCGCTGCGTTGGCGTGGCGGTCTGGGTCGCTGCGGTCGCTCTGTTGTGCAGTGGTTGCCGGGGTCGGTGCGGTGCGCTGCGTTGGCGTGACTGTCTGGGTCGCTGTGGTCGCTTTGTTGTGCAGTGGCTGGCGGGGTTGCTGCGGTGCGTCGCGCTGGAGTGACCATCCGGGGCGCTGTGGTCGCCTGTTCCGCCGTGACCGTTCGGGTCGCTGCGCTCGCTCTGTTCTGCCGTGGCCGCCTGGGCTGCCGCTGGGATCGCCCTTCCCTGCCGACCGCCCGGACCGCTGCGGCCGGCCGCCCTGACGTGACCGTCCGGGGCGCTGCCCCCGCCCGCCCCGTGGCCTCCGCCCCGGCTGCTGCGGTGATCCGCCCGGTGGCGTCCGCCCTGACTCTCGCGGCGACCCGCCCCGTCGCCTCTGTCCCGACTCTGGCGGTGATCCGTCCGGTGGCGTCCGCCTCGACTCTGGCGGTGACCTGTCCGGTGGCGTCCGCCTCGACTCTGGCGGTGACCCGTCCGGTGGCGTCCGCCTCGACTCTGGCGGTGACCCGTCCGCCTCGACTCTGGCGGTGACCTGTCCGGTGTCGTCCGCCTCGACTCTGGCGGTGACCCGTCCGGTCGCGTCCGCCCCGTCTCCGGCGGTGACCCGTCCGGTCGCGTCCGCCCCGTCTCCCGCGGCGGCCCGCCCCTTCGCGTCCGCCTCGACTCCCGCGGCTGCCCGCCCCGTGACGACCACCTCGACTCCGGCGACGACCCGCCCCGTCGTGTCCACCCCGACTCCGGCGACGCCCCGCCCCGTCGCGTCCGCCTCGACTCCCGCGGCTGCCCGCCCCGTGACGACCACCTCGACTCCGGCGACGACCCGCCCCGTCGTGTCCACCCCGACTCCCGCGACGACCCACCCCTTCGCGTCCGCCCCGACTCCCGCGGCGCCCCACCCCGTGACGACCGCCCCGACTCCCGCAGCGCCCCACCCCCTGACGACCACCCCGCCCCCTCTGCGACGCCCGCCTTCCGCGGACTCCGCGCGACGGGCGGGTTTCGGACGGGTGAGGGTTGTGTGACGTCTCAATTCAGCCTGTGGGCAAGCCGGTTGTATCTGTGTGACTGATAAGATCATCGCACTTTTGAATGGGCTGACGGCGTGTCACCAACGCGTCCGGGGGACAGTCTCAAAGGCACCATCGCGCTGGTCGTGCTCGCCGGCGGGATGCGACTTGAAGAGAGTCTCATGACGTCACTGACCCGGGATCCACTGCTGTGGATCCTGTTTGTCGTGCTCGCCGCTGCGGTCGTCGCAGTGATGCGGGCCCGGAGAACCAACATGGCGCTCCGAAGAACGAGGAAGGAACTGGAGGCAGGGCTGGCGGAGGCCCGCGGTGACGCCGGTCGGCTCCACGCGCACATCGCCGCGCTGACCGCACAGCACCAGCGCGACCTGGCGGACGTACGCGCGGACGCGGAGGCGTCGACCAAGGCGGTGCTGAAGTCCGCTATGGGTACGCTCCAGTCGCTCGCCGAGGAGCAGCAGGTCCTCCTGGACAGCCTGCTGAAGAAGTACGGCGACACCACGGACGTCCTGGCCGACCTGATGACGGTCGACCACACCGGCAGCCAGTTCAGCCGCCGGGCCAAGGGCATCTCCGTGCTGTGCGGCGGCTGGCTGGGCCGACGCGAGCGCGCCGCCACGGTCTACGACGTCGCACGCAGCGCCCAGGGCAGGATCAAGGACTTCGACCGGGTCGCCGTCCACTCGCAGGTCAACGTCTCCCTCGTCGGCAAGGCCGTCGAGCCGGTGGCCGTCGTCCTCGCCGAACTGCTGGACAACGCGACGAACTACAGCGCGCCCGGCACCCCGGTCGAGGTCAACATCCAGACCGTGCCGACCGGTCTGTGCTTCATCGTGGACGACGCCGGGCTGGGCATGGACCAGGAGACCAAGGACCGGGCGGCGGCCCTGCTGTCGGTGGACGGTCCCGTCGACATCACCGGTCTCGGCGATCCGCCGCGGTTCGGCTTCGCCGTGTGCGGCATGCTCGCCGCCCGCTACGGCTTCGCCGTCTCCGTCGGTTCCGTGTCCCCCTACGGTGGAGTACGTGCGGTGATCCGTGTGCCCGAAAGCCTCCTCGCGGCCGACGCGCCCGCCCCCGTCGCCGACGCCCAGGACACCGCGGGTTTGGAGGCGGCCCCGCAACGACTGGCGCCGGTCCCGGTCGTGGGTCCCTCGCACGTGGTGGGAACGACCTCCGGAGGCCTGCCCAAGCGCCGCCGGCGGGGCGGCCCCGTCACGGTGGTCCCCGCCCTCGACGCCGGCGGCCGGGAGGGAACGCCCGAGCCGGCCAGCGAGGTGACGGCGTCGCGGCTCGGGGCGTTCGCGCGCGGAACACAGTTGGGACGGACCACGAACACCACGGAAGGACCTGACCACAAGTGAACATCGACCTGTCCTGGGTGCTGAACGACGTACTCGAAGTACGGGGGGCCCGGCACGCGATCCTCGTCTCGGGCGACGGCCTGCTGCTGCAGCGCTCGGACGACATCGGGCGGGACGACGCCGAGACGAACGCGGCCGCGATGAGTTCCATGCAGTCGCTGAGCCGGGCCGTCGCCGGGTTCGTGGGAGCGGGGCACGGGATCTGGAAGCAGACGCTGCTGGAGTACGACGGCGGCTGGATCTTCCTCATCGCGGCCGGCCAGGGCTCCTACCTCGCCGTCTCGGCCGCGCTGGACGTCGACATGGAGGCCATGTCCTTCCGCATGCAGAAGACGGTGTCCGCGCTGAGCAAGGCGATGAGCGTGGCCCCGCGCTCGGACAACGGCGTGGGCGCATGACGACCCCCGGCGAGGAAGCCTCCGTCACGAGCGACTTCGTCCGGTCCTACGTCATCACAGGCGGCCGGACCCTGCCGGCCGCGGACGACCTGGCACTGCACACCCTGGTCACCCTGGCCCCCGACCGGACGCCCCCGCTGGGAGCCGGCCCGGAGGTGATGGCGATCTGGACGCTGTGCGCGGGCGGCTACCTGTCGGTCGCCGAGGTGGCCGGCCACCTGGGACTGCCGGTGGGGGTGGCCCGGCTGCTGCTGACCGACTTATCCGAGCAGGGCCACCTCCTGCGCCGCGCCGAGCCGCCCCGGGCTCAGAACGTTGACAGAGCGACCCTGGAAAAGGTTCTGAATGGACTCCAATCCCTCATCGGCTGAGACGGCCCCCGGAAACATATACGTCTCCAGCGCGGTGACCAACGCTGCGAAGATCCTGGTCGTCGGGCACTTCGCCGTGGGCAAGACGACCTTCATCGGCTCGCTGTCGGAGATCACCCCGCTGCGCACCGAGGAGAAGATGACGCAGGCGTCGCTCCACGTGGACGACCTCAGGGGCGTGGCGGACAAGACCACCACCACCGTGGCCCTGGACTTCGGCCGGCTCACCCTCAGCGACGACCTCGTGCTGTACCTGTTCGGCACCCCCGGCCAGCAGCGGTTCATGCAGCTGTGGGAGGACATGGCGCGCGGCGCGCTGGGGGCGCTGCTCCTGGTCGACCCCGCCCGGCTGGAGGAGACCTTCCCCGTCATCGACCTCGTCGAGCGGTACGGCCTGGAGTACGCCATCGCGGTCAACAGCTTCGAGCGGGGCACGGTGTACGAGGAGGCGGAGGTGCGGGAGGCCCTCGACCTGCTGCCGGACACCCCGGTCGTCTACTGCGACGCCCGCGACCGGCAGTCCTCGGCCCACGCGCTGATCGCGCTCGTACGCCACCTGCTCACCCGAGCCGCCTGACCTCCCCAGCTCCACTCCCGTTCCGAATCCCCGTCTCCGGGACCGCCGGCCCGGCCCCCGCCCGCCCCCGGCCCGGAACCACCCCCTACGGCCCCCGGCCCGGTCCCCCGGACCCTCGGCCGGAGCCAGCAGAAGGAACCCCATGGACCGCCAGTCAGCCCCCGCCCCCGCCGGCGCCAGATGCCCCATGCACGACGCCGCCTTCGCCGCCGACCCCCACCAGGTCTACGACCGGCTGCGCGCCCACGGTCCGGCCGGGCCGGTCGAACTCGCCCCCGGTGTCGACGCCACCCTGGTCGTCGGCCACGAGACGGCCCTGCGCGTGCTGCAGAACTCCACGCTCTTCGCCCGCGACGCCCGCCGCTGGAAGGCCCTGAACGAAGGGCGGATCGGGCTGGACCACCCGGTGCTGCCGATGATGGCGTACCGGCCGAACTGCCTGTTCACCGACGGTGCCGTGCACCTGCGGCTGCGCAAGGCCGTCACGGACAGCCTGGCCCGCCTCAACATCACCCGGATCCGCCGAGACGTCGAGCCGCTCGCCGACTACCTGATCGACCAGTTCAGCGAGCGGGGCCGGGCCGATCTCCTCAACGACTACGCCAAGCTGCTGCCACTGCTGCTGTTCAACAAGCTCTTCGGCTGCCCCGCGGACATCGGTGACACCCTCACCAGCGCCATGTCGGCGATCTTCGACGGCAAGGACGCCCAGCGCGCCAACGAGGAGCTGACCACCTGCCTCATGGAGCTGATCGCCCTCAAGCGCCGCCGTCCCGGGGACGACGTCACGTCCTGGCTGATCCAGCACCCCGCGGGCCTCACCGACGAGGAACTCAAGGACCAGCTCGTCATGCTGATGGGCGCCGGCGTGGAACCCGAGCGCAACCTCATCGGCAACGCCCTGCTCCTGCTGCTGTCGCCCGACACCAGCGGACGCGACTCCGGCATGCTGATCGAGGAGGCGATCGATCACGTGCTGTGGAACCAGACGCCGATCGCCAACTACGCCACCCACTACCCCGTCCAGGACGTGGACCTCGGGGGCGTGGTGGCGCAGGCGAACACCCCGGTCGTCATCAGCTTCGCCGCAGCCAACAGCGACCCCGCGCTGGCCGAGGCCCGTCGGATGCACAGCAAGGGCGCCCACCTGGCCTGGGGCGCCGGCCCGCACGCGTGCCCGGCCAAGGACCCCGCGCAGGTCATCGCCGTGACCGCGATCGAGAAGATCCTCAACGCCCTGCCCGACCTGACACTCGCCGTCCACGAGAAGGAACTGGAGTGGCGGCCGGGGCCGTTCCACCGGGCCCTGGCCGCCCTGCCCGTGGCCTTCAGCCCCACCCCGGCCACCCGCATGGTCTCCGCGGTGCGCAACCGTACCGTCACCGCCGCGGCGGAACAGCCGCTGCCCACGGCCCCGGTCGCCGCCGCACGTCAGGAACCGGCCAGGAAGAAGGGCTTCTGGAGCAGCTTCCTGGACATCTTCCGGGTCTGATGTGCTCTGTGTGACAGGAGCAACACTGTCAGGCGCATGACGAAGGAGAGGGGAAGGGTAGGTTCCGGCGGTAACGGTAGCGCCCAGCCACCAAAGGAGCTTCGCGTGACCGCCGTTGGCGTCATACGCGGTACCACCCCCGACCGCCGAGCCGTCATCCCCCTCCTTCGCCGCCTGCGGTCCGGCGAGGGACTGGCCGACCCCCTGCCCGTCTGGGACGAGCTGCGCGCGCTGGGCGAGGTGGTGCCCGCTCCCTGGGGCGGGTACTTCGTGACCGGATTCGACACGTGCAACCAGGTCCTGCGCGGCAGGAACTGGCTCGTGCCCGACTTCGACTGGCAGGAGCGCCGGCCCGACCCCGCACGCTGGCGGGAGCCGGCGACCCGGGAGATGACACGGACCCTCTCCCGCCTCAACCCGCCCGTGCACACCGCCCAGCGCCGCGCCCTGGGCAACCTCTTCGACCGCGGCACCCTGGAGACCCTGCGCCCGCAGATCACCCGGCACGTCACCGCGCTCCTGGACCGCCTCGACCTCCGGCTGCGCACCCACGGCACGGCCGAGTTCGTCACCACGGTCGCCGAGCAGCTCCCCATCCACACCGTAGGCGGGTGGCTGGCCGTCCCGGACGAGCACTATCCGCACATCCTGGACTTCACCCACCGCCAGGTCCACGCCCAGGAACTGCTCCCCACCAAGAGCGAACTGGCCGTCTCCGCCCAAGCCACCCTGGAGATGCGGACCTTCTTCACCGGCCTCCTCGCCCACCGGCGCGCCCACCTCGGCAACGATGTCCTCTCCCACTGGATCCGCTACTGGGACGCCCAGTACCCCGACGACCGCTCGGCGGCCGACCAGACGCTGTACGACCTGACGATGTTCGTCACCATCGCCTCCCTGGAGACCACCGCCACGCTGCTCACCAACGCGGTGTGGTTCCTGACCCGGGACCCCGCCCTGGCCGACTGGCTGCGCCGGCACCCCGAGCACATCGACGACGCGATCGACGAGGTGCTGCGCTACGACCCGCCCATCCACCTCAACTCCCGCTTCGCCGCGGACGACACCGTCCTCGCCGGCGTCCCCATCGCCAAGGACACCGTCGTCCACGTCCTCTACGGCGCCGCCAACCACGACCCGCGCCGCAACGCCGACCCGCACGTCTTCGACATCCGCCGCAGAGGCGGCCACCTCACCTTCGGCGGCGGCGCCCACTACTGCCTCGGCGCGGCCCTGGCCCGTCTGGAGGCCCGTCAGCTGCTCACCCAACTCCTCGAACGCTTCCCCACGCTCCGGCCCGCCACGGCCCCGACCTACGCGAACCGGATGGTCTTCCGGCGCGTGACCTCCCTGCGCGTGACCACGTGAGCGCGTGCCCACGTGACCGCGTGCGTGTGCGACCTCCCCGCACGTGACGACATGACCCCCCTGAAAGTGACGACATGACCGCGCTTCCCCTCACGGCTCTCCCGGCCGTCCCCCGACAGCAGATCCTGCGGACCCACCGGGAGGGTCCCGTCCTGACCATCGAACTGAACACCCCCGAGCACGGCAACACGGTCACGGAAGCCCTCCTGGACGCCCTCCTGGCAATCCTCCAGGACCAGGACCCGGCGGTGCGGGTGCTCGTGCTTGCCGGTCGCGGAGACGACTTCTGTCTCGGCGGGGACCGCGGCGAGTTCACCCGGCACCTCGCCGACGACCCCACGGGCGGCGGCATCCGCCTGTCGGGGACCAAGGCCCGGCGCGTCTGCGACGCCCTCACCGGCAACCCGGCCGTCACCATCGCCCGCGTCCACGGCAAGGTCATCGGGGCGGGCATGGCCCTGGCGCTCTCCTGCGATCTGCGGGTGGGCTCCGAGGACGCGACCTTCCGGCTGCCCGAACTGGCCCTCGGGCTGCCCACCGCGTGGGGCGGCCTGCTGCCCCGGCTCGTCAACGAGGTCGGCGCCGCCCGGGTCCGCGAACTGGTCCTCACCGGCCGGGCCTTCGGCGCGGCGGAGGCCCGGTCCCTGTCCATCCTGCAGCGGGTCGTCCCCGCTCACGAGCTGGACGAGGCCGTCGCCGAGTGGGTCAAGCCCATCGTCCGCCGCCCCCCGGCGGCCCTGCGCGTCACCAAGACCCTGCTCAACTCGCTGTCCGCCGCCTCCCGCCTGGCCGACGTCTCCGCACTGGACGCGGAGCTGATGGCGGCGGTGGTCGCCGAGGCGCACCACGCCCGCGGCGACGACTGATCACCGCCCGGACAGGCGCCGGTCCAAGGAGGTCACCGCGTCACGGAAGGCGCGCTTGAGCCCGGGCCGGGCCAGCAGCAGGACGAACCGGAACGGCGCCGTCCCGTCGGCGGTGAACGTCCACCGCACGCGTGTGCCCGTGCCGTGCGGAGCCAGGCGCCACTCCTCGGCCAGGGCACGGACGCCCGGCACGGTGGCGGTGTCGACGCGGTAGGCGTACACCTCGGGCGCCTTCGCCACCAGCACCGTCTCCGTGAACCGCGTCCCGCCCCACAGCCGGATCTCCCGCCCGGCGCCGCCGTCGGTGGACCGGGCGGACGTCACCGCGGAGAACCACTGCGTCCAGCCGGGCACGTCCTCGGCGAGCGCGCGGAAGACCTGCTCGGGAGGGGCGGCGATGTTCCGCGCGAAGACCAGGCGGATCGGCGCGGTGCCGAGGAAGTCGATCCCCACCGGACGCAGACGACGAGCCATGGACGGCATCCCCTCGTGACGGTCGCGCAGGGCGATTGACCGGACACCGTCACGATAGCTGACGACACCTCAGCTGTCTGTGCCGTCCTCGTCCTCGGGCTCGCCCGCCACCACCACCCGCAGGTGCTCGGCGATCTCCGCACGCGCCTCGGCCGGCAGCCCCGCATCGGTCACCAGCGTGTCCACCTGCTCCAGCGCGGCGAACGAACTCAGGCCCACCACACCCCACTTGGTGTGGTCGGCGACCACCACCACGCGGCGCGCCGAGTGCACCAGCCGCCGGTTGGTCTCGGCCTCCGCGAGGTTCGGCGTGGACAGGCCGGCCTCCACCGATATGCCGTGCACACCGAGGAAGAGCAGATCGAAGTGGAGCGCGGCGATCGCCTGGTCGGCCACCGGCCCCACCAGTGAGTCCGAGGGGGTGCGCACCCCGCCGGTCAGCACCACCGTGGCCGCGCCCTGCCGCTGCCCGGACGTGCGCTGGGCCGCGTGGAAGACGTCGGCGACCCGCACCGAGTTCGTCACCACGGTCAGATCGGGCACCTCCAGCAGCTGCTGGGCGAGCGCATACGTCGTCGTACCGCCGGACAGGGCGATCGCCGCCCCCGGGGCGACCAGGCGGGCCGCGGCGCGCGCGATGTCCTCCTTGGCGGTCAGTTCGAGTCCCGACTTCGCCTCGAACCCCGGCTCGTGCGTGCTCGCCTCGACCACCGGCACGGCACCGCCGTGCACCTTCTCCAGCACCCCCTGGCGGGCGAGCGCGTCCAGGTCGCGGCGCACGGTCATGTCCGAGACGCCGAGCTTTCGGGTCAGCTCGTTGACCCGCACCCCGCCCCGGCGCCGGACCTCGTCCAGGATCAGGGCGCGCCGCTGCTCCGCGAGGAGGTTCTGATTCTCACTCACGTACGCTCCGGTCCTTTCGCCGCCAACCGTCCGACACGCCCGGCGTACCGGCCCCGACCAGGAAGTTCCATCCGTCCGGCAGTGCGCGGGCGTCCCATCCTTTCATGGCTCGGTCCCGGCCGCGCCACCACCTGCCGGACCGTGCGCCGTGACACGGTTCGGGGAGATTCGGTGACAGCAGGTGTACGCGACCGCCGGAGAGGACATCCTGAACCGCGCACGGCACAGACGTCAGGGCGTCACGGGGGAAGTGCGAGAACAGTGGAACGTGCACAGGACCGCCCCACGGGGCAGCACACGGACCGCACGGCCGGGCCGGGGGAGCAGGGAGACCGGACGGCCGGACCGGGGGAGTACGGGGAACGTACGGCCGGGCCGTGCCCGGGGCGGCCCGCGGAGCCGGAGGACGAGCTGGAACTGCTGGTGCACGGGGTCGGCGGCACCACACCGGAGAAGATGCTCGGCGACCCGCGCACCGTCCGGGTCACCGGCGACGACACCGCGGCCGTCTTCCGGCGCACCGAGGACACCGAGGCCGCCCCGGCCGGCCGGGCCCCCCGCGGCGAGCCGGTCCGGGAGGCCTACGTCTGGTGCAACCTCACCTCCGGCGACGGCAGCCGCGCCCTGTGGCTGTTACTGCTGCCGTTCATGGTGGTCAACCTCGCCCACTGGATGCGCCCCGCCGCACCCGCCCGGCCGCGCACCGTCCGGCTCTACGGCCTCCTCGTGCGCCTGGCCGCCCTCACCCTGACCGTGCTGCTGGTGGCCGCCACCTGCGAAGTGGCCCTCGACCTGGTCGCCTGGCAGTGCGCCGGCGCCCAGGCCTGCGTCCGCCGCCACTCCTGGCTGGACTTC
The DNA here is from genome assembly GCF_055564315.1 of Streptomyces sp. NPDC029151. Lineage (NCBI taxonomy): Bacteria > Bacillati > Actinomycetota > Actinomycetes > Kitasatosporales > Streptomycetaceae > Streptomyces > Streptomyces sp. NPDC029151. The sequence goes on along the minus strand of NZ_JBVHWQ010000003.1, from coordinate 415,889 downwards.
CTGTCGCCCGCCGCCGGCGGATGGTGGAGCGCCCCCGGCCGCCGCCTCGCCCTAGCCGCCGTCCTGCCCGCCGCGCTGACCGGCCTCCTCTGGTACCTCTCGCACCGCACCTGGCGCGCCTACGAGTCCCACCTCCCGCTGTCCCCCGATCCCGACCCCGAGCCGGAGCCCGGTGACTCCGGGTCCGACGACCACGGCAGCGCGCTGGTCCGGCCCGGCTTCTGGTACGGCCGCCGCCTGGTCGCCCGGCTGCGCGCGGCCCACACCGCGGCCGGCCTGCTCACCGTGGCCGCCGCCGTCACCACCCCGGCTGCCCGCTTCGACCACCGGCCCGGCGGCCCCCCGCTCCTGGACCTGCTCGGCTGGCTGCTGACCGCGGCCCTGCTCGGCTGCGGGGCGGCGGTGGCGGGAGTGGTCTGCCGCCGGGGCCGCAGCGAGAACCGGCTCGACCAGCGGCTCGACCGCCACCTCGTCCGCTCCCTGAAACTCGCCGCGCTGGCCCTGCTGCTGCTCGGCATGGTCTACGCCGGCTGGTCCCGGCCCGGCTGGCGGTCCACGGGCCGGCTGCCCGGCGACCCGGCCTTCGGTGCCCTCATGCTGGCCCAGGGCCTGCTCGTCGTCGCCCTCGCCGTCGTCGCCCGCTACCTGTACCGGCGCCGCCCCGACCCGCGCGCCGCGCTGCGCGGCCTCGGCGGACCCGCCGTCGCGCTCCTCGCCTGCGCACTGGGCGGAGTGATCTCCGGCGGGGTCGCACAGCGGGTCGCCGACTGGCTCGACGGCACCCGCGCCCTGCTCACCGGGCCGCCCGTCCTGCTGACCTGGCAGGCCTCCGCCATCCCGCCGACCCTCGCGGTCCTGCTCGTGCTGGCCGCGGGGCTCGGGCTGCGCACCGCCCGGCTCGCCCGCGCCGAACGCGACCGCATCCGCGAAGAGCACCCCGGCGAGCCCGAGGACGCCTCCCGCACCCGCGCCATCGCCCACGCCCGGGCCATGGCCGGCCTCACCGACCGGGCACCCCTCCTCGTCGGCGTGCTCACCGCCACCACCCTCGTGCTGGGCAGCGCGGCGCTGGCCGGGGCCCTGGCCACCCGCAGGACACCCGACGGAGCGGCCCGGCACGCCCACCACCTCGTCCGGGCCGTGGCCGAGACCTCGCAGGCGGTGGGCTCCTGGCTGGTCGGACTCGGCTTCCTGCTGTTCGTGACCTGGGGCAGGCGCGCCTACAAGGACGCCTCCGCGCGGCGCACCATCGGCATCCTCTGGGACGTCGGCACCTTCTGGCCCCGCGCCGCCCACCCCTTCGCCCCGCCCTGCTACGCCGAGCGCGCGGTGCCGGACCTCACCTGGCGCATGGCCACCTGGACCCGGCGCACCCAGGGAAAGCTGGTCCTGTCCGGCCACTCCCAGGGCAGCGTCCTGGCCGCCGCGGCGGCCTGGCAGCTGCCGCCGTCCGTCCGCGGGCGGGTCGCCCTGCTCACCTACGGCTCCCCGCTGGAACGCCTCTACGGCCGCTGGTTCCCGGCCCACTTCGGTCCGCCCGCGCTCGCCGCCCTGCACCACGACATCGCCTGCTGGCGCAACCTCTACCGGCGCACCGACCCCATCGGCGGCCCCGTCCGCGTCCACGGCGACGCCGCCACCGACGTGGACCACGAGCCCCTGCGGGACCCGCTCGCCTACGGCCGCACCCCGGACCACCCGCTCCCGGCCCCGATCCTCGGCCACTCCGACTACCGGTCGGACCCCGCCTTCACCCGCGAACGCGCCCGCCTCCTGACCCGGCTGCGCCCGGAGCTACCGGCCCAGCGCCCGGAACGGGGAGCCTCCGGCTGAGTCCGCGTGCCGGACCGGCCGGGACGGTCAGGGCAGCTCCGGCAGGTCCTCCGCGTACAGCAGGGTCAGGTCGTCGGTGGTCGGGTCGGGCAGCTGGGCGACACGGCTCGCGTGGCGCTCCACCATCGCCTCGAAGGTCTGCCGGGCGGTGCGGCCGTTGCCGAACGCCGGGCCCTTGGGGATCGCGGTGAAGTACTTCAGCAGCGCCTCGGACGCTCCCGGCGCCAGCCGGTACTCGTGCTCGTCGGCCTGCTGCTCCACGATCCGCAGCAGTTCCCCGGGGCCGTAGTCGCCGAAGGTGATGGTGCGGGAGAAGCGGGACGCCACACCCGGGTTGACGGACAGGAAGCGCTCCATCTCCGCGGTGTACCCGGCGACGATCACCACCACCGAGTCCCGGTGGTCCTCCATCAGCTTCACCAGCGTGTCGATGGCCTCCTTGCCGAAGTCCCGCCCCGCGTCCTCCGGGGACAGCGCGTAGGCCTCGTCGATGAACAGCACACCGCCGCGCGCCCGTTCGAAGGCCTCCTGGGTGCGGATCGCCGTGGAACCGATGTGCTCGCCGACCAGGTCGACCCGGGACACCTCCACCAGGTGGCCCTTCTCCAGCACGTCCAGCGAGGCGAGGATCTCGCCGTAGAGCCGGGCGACCGTCGTCTTGCCGGTGCCGGGAGAACCGGTGAAGACCAGGTGCCGTTTGACGGAGGCCGCCTTCAGCCCCGCCCGCTGCCGGCGCCGGCCCACCTCGATCATGTCGGTCAGCGCCCGCACCTCGCGCTTGACGCTCTCCAGGCCCACCAGCGCGTCGAGTTCGCCGAGCACGTCCTTCGAGGTGCGCTGCGACTGCTCCGGCTCCGCGGCGGCGACCGGCGGTTGCTCCGCCGCCCGCTGCCCGGGGAAGGAGCCCAGCAGCCCGGCGGACCGCGTCGCCGTCCGCACGGCCGCCTCCCGGCCCGCGGGAGCCCGCAGCCCGCCGCTCTCGTCGCTGGTGCAGTCCTCCACGACCGGCCCGCTCCCGGACCCCGCGTCCGGTCCGCCCTCGGCGAACTCGTACCCACCGCGCGCACAGCGCTCCGTACGGCATCTGCGCAGTGTCGTACGGCAGCCGTCGATCACATGGAAGCCGTAGCCGCCGCTGCCGGTGACCTTGCAGTTCAGGAAGCTGCCCCGGCCGCCCGCAGAGACGTAGAAACCGGCCTCGGTGGGGGAGTCGACCGTGCAGCGCTCGATGGTGGGGTCGGCGCCCTTGGTGACGATCACCCCGGTCTGGGTGCCGTCCAGGGTGCAGTTGTCGAGCGTGCCGCCGCTGCCGTGGTCGCGGAACCAGGCCCCGGTGGCCGCCTCCCTGATCCGGCAGTCGACCAGCTGCGCGGTCGCGCCGTCGCTCACCGACACGGCCGTGTTGCGCACCTGTGACAGGTCGCTGTCCACGACGTCCGCGCGCGAGCCGCGGTCCAGCACGAACAGCGCGTCCGGCACGTCGTGCACCCGGCAGGAGTCGAGCACGGCGGTCGCCCCGTCGCTCACCCACACCGCCGGATAGTCGCCGGTGCTGTCGAAGATCTCGCACTGGTTGGCGTCCACCCGGGTCCCCGGGTCCCACACCGACAGGCCGTTGCGCCCGAACTGACGGACCGTCGTCCGGGTCAGCGTGAGCACCGAGCGGGAGCGCAGGTCGACCGCGTTCTCCGGGATGTCGTGGAGGCGGCAGTCGGCGAGCGTGAGCACCGCGTCGGTGTCCAGGGTGATGCCGTCGGCGGTGGTGCGGTGCACGTCGCAGTCGGTGAGCTGCGCGGTGGCCCGCTGGGTGACCTGCACCCCGGAACCGCGCACCTCGTAGATCTCGCAGCCCACCGCCTCCAGCGAGGAGTTCTCACCGGTGACGGTCACCCCGGTGCCGGAGGCGTGGTGCATCCGGCAGCGCTCCAGCCGTGGATGGGACCCGCCGCGTACGGCCACGCCCGCCTGCCCGGCGGCGACGACCTCGCAGTCCTCGAACACCCCGCCGGCGCCGTCGAGTACGGCGATGCCGATGCCGGCCGGGTTGTCGACGGTGCACCGGCGCACGGTGGGCCGGGCGCCGCCGCGCACCTCGATACCGACGGCGGACCGGGTGACGATCCGTACGTCCAGCAGCTCGGGCGTGCCCTCCTCGACCAGCAGCGCGGGCGCCGCCGCGTCCTGCCCCTCCACGTGCACGTCCTGCACGACGGCCGAGGCCCGCACGGTCAGCGGCACCCCGTCCACCGGCGCGATCCGCACCGAACCCGCTGAGCCCTCGGGTCCACGGAGCGTCACCGCCCGCTCGAGGACGAGGTTCTCCCGGTAGGTGCCCGGGGCGATGGTGAGGACGTCGCCGTCGGCGGCGGCCTCCAGGGCGGCGGCGAGCGAAGCGTACTCACCCGTGCGGCGCCGCCACCGCGACGTACCGGTGTGCGTCACCTGGACCGTGCCCTGTGCCATGGTGTTGCCGTGCCCCCACCTCGTCGTGCCTGTGGCGCGCCGACCGTCGGGGCGCGGCCGCCGGTGCCCGGCCGTGACCGTGCCCGGCCTCGGCGGTGTGAGCGCGTTCGCGCCCCGGTGGATCCGCGCGCCCCGGGTTCACGCACCCGCGGGTTGTCGCCGAAAGCGCTTCGGCCGGTCCACCGTAGCGTGTGCGTGCACGCCGGGTTGACCAGAGGCGCAAGGCCGTCAGCTGCCGGTGCCCGCCTTGCCCCAGTCCGGGCCCGCCCGGTCCCAGGCCTGGTCCCAGCGCGTGTACCGCCTGCGGACCAGGCGCCAGACGGTGACGCGCCGGCCGGCCTCGACCAGGCCCGCCGTCAGCAGGGCCGCGCCGGACCCGGCTAGCACGGCGTGCGTCGTCGCCGTGGCGGAGTCCAGCGGGCGGGTCGTTATTCGTCCGTGCGGGTCGGTCCAGAGTCCGAAGCGGTCCCCCCGGTGCGGGGACCCGAGGTCGGCGAGGACCGGGCCGTGCCGCCGGGTGCCGTCCGGCGCGGTCCAGTCCGCGAGGACGCGGCTGCGGGCCTCGCGTGCGGAGCTGGTGTCCGGGTCGGCTTCCGGCACGGCTCCGCCCAGGTCCCGTACCACGGTGGCGGTGACCCGATGGCGGGCGTGCTGCTGCTGCCGTGCCGACCGCTGGAGCGAGTCCTGGGCGGCGGCGCCGACCAGCCAGCCGGTCACGGGCGCGGCCACGGCGATCAGCAGCAGCGCCACGAGGGCCACCCAGGCCTCGGCCAGGTCCGTCGCACGGCGCAGCGGATTGTCCCGCCAGCGCCACAGCCCGCTGAGCGCTCGCACGCCCCCACCCCCCTTCCGGCCCGTCCCGTCCCCGGTGCACGCGGCCTCTCACGAATTTCTCACGCTTCGGCAACGAGCGGGCCGCGTCCGCCGGTTCCCGTCCCCTCGGATCGTCACCGGACCGCTTCGCGCGCCGGTCCTCACCCCAGGACGCGTACCGGGTCGCCGACTCTGATGGTGCCGGGGGAGAGCGGGACGAGGTTCTGGCCGAACAGCAGCCTTCCGTCCGTCCGGCGGTGGCGGGCCAGGGTGTGCAGCGGTTCCCTGCCGCGCACCGCCGTGGTCTGGTCGGTGGTGGTGACGACACACCGTCCGCTGGGCTTCGGGACCCGGAAGACCACCTCGCCGATGGAAATCCGCGTCCAGCGGTCCTCGGCCCAGGGCGCGGTGCCGGCGACGACGACGTTGGGCCGGAACCGGTTCATGGGCAGCGGGCCCTCGGCGGCGTGCGGGCCTTCGCCGATCAGGGAGTTCAGGGCGTCCAGCGAGCCGAGCGTGGTCACCAGCAGGGGGTAGCCGTCGGCGAAGCTCACCGTCTCGCCGGGCAGTGCGTAGTCGGGGTCGACCGGGCGGCGGGTGGCCGGATCGTCCATGTGGACCAGGCGGACCTCGGCCCCCAGGTAGGCGCTGCACCAGGCGTGCGCGGCCGCGGCGGCCGGGACCCCCTCCACCCTGGTGCCGAACACGTGCGCCGGCACGGTCCGCGCCGGCTCCGGTACCTCGACCGTCAGCGGCGTCAGACCGGGCGCGGACAGACGAACGCCGCCGCCGGGCAGAGGCTCGGCGGCGGCCAGTGCGAGGCGTGGCTCCTCGCGTTGTGTAACGACCTTTCCCCCGTCGTCGATCAGTGTCCAGCGTCGGTCTCCGGCCAGGCCCCAGGGCTCCACGACGGCCTCCCGGGGCGACACGCCGCGGAACGCCTTGACCGGATGGACGTGGATCGACTCCACTTCGGTGTTCCCCATGCCGTCCATCGTGCCAGGCGGCACCGACAGCGCGGGCTCCCCGTCAGTAGCCGCGGTACTGCTGGTTGCTGTACGGGTCCTGATAGGAAGCCGGAGCCGGGCGCGGCGCGGCCGGGCGCATGGCCTCGTACCCGTTGCCCTGGGGCATCGGCCGCTGCGGCTGCGGCGCCTGCGGACCGGGGTAGCCGCGCGGGGCGCTCGCCTGCTGCGGGATGTACGCCGTGGGCGCATGCTGCAGCGGTGCGGGCTGCGGCGTCTGCGGGTAGCCGTAGGCGGGGGCCGCCTGCTGGGCGGGGGCCGCAGGGAGGGCGGGGAGGGCCGACGGGAGGGCGGGGAGACTGCTGCCCGTGTCGTAGGCGGCGGGGACCCGGATCGGGGCGATCTGCGGGGTGCCCCGCTCGGCCACGAGCGAGTCGTAGATCGGGGTGTCCGGGAAGGAGGCGGAGTAGTAGCCGCCGCCATAGGTGGAGCGGGGGGAGGTCATGGCACATAAGTTAAGCCCACGATGTGCTGGTTGGGGAGACCGATAAGAGGGTTGTTTTCCGTGTCGGCAGGTGCCTGGGATCCTCAATCCGAGCGAACTCGGCAAAAAGGGACGCCGATCAACGTTTGGATCGTGTAAAAGCCGTGTTCCTCTCGGGTTACCGGCGGTTGACCGGCGATCTTCCTGTGCCGTTCATGGGCGCGCGCCGTCCCCGGGAATAGGTTGGGCGGGTAGGGATCACCCGGGCCGGGACGACACGGACCGGAAAGCGGAACCCGGAGACCGGTACCCGGAAGCCGACACGCGAGGGGGCGGACATGCCGATGTCCAAGGGATCGAACACACCGGTGCCGACGACGGCGCTGCGGGTGGAACTGGGCTGGCGCTCCGGCCCCGGGGTGCCGGACGCCGACGCCTCGGCGCTGCTGCTGGCCGCCGGAAAGGTCCGCTCGGACGGGGACTTCGTCTTCTACAACCAGCCCGCGCACGCCTCGGGCGCGGTACGCCACGAGGGCAAGCGGTCGTCCGGCGGACGCGTCACCGACACCCTGCTGGCCGACCTCGCGCGCGTGGAGGGCGCCGTCGAGCGGATCGTCCTGGCCGCCTCCGCCGACGGCGGAACGTTCGGCCAGGTCCCCGACCTCTACATCGAGCTGACCGACGCGGCCTCCGGCCAGGTCGTCGCCCGCTTCGACAACCCCGGCGCGACCGTGGAGACGGCCTTCGTGCTCGGCGAGCTGTACCGCCGTCAGGGCGGCTGGAAGTTCCGCGCCGTCGGCCAGGGCTACAGCAGCGGACTCGAGGGCCTGGCGACGGACTTCGGCATCACCGTCGACGAACCGCAGCACGCCGCACCGCCCACCGCCCCGGCCCGGGCCACCCCACCACCCCGCCCCGCCGCGGCCCCGCCGCCTCCGTCGGCCGTCACCCCGCCGCCCGCCGCCCCGCCCGCGCCGTCCCCCTCGGCCGCCGCCCCGCCCCCGCCCGCCCCCGCCGCCGCCCAGCCGGTGCGCCTGTCCAAGGTCACCCTCACCAAGGCGGCCCCGTCCGTCTCGCTGGCCAAGCAGGGCGCCACCTCCGGCGCGATGCGGGTGAACCTCAACTGGCAGATGCGCAGGCCGTCCACGGGCTGGAGCCGCTGGAGCGGCGGCGACGTCGACCTCGACCTGTGCGCGCTGTACGAACTCACCGACGGCCGCAAGGGAGTCGTCCAGGCCCTCGGCAACGCCTTCGGCTCGCTGCACCGGCCGCCGTACATCCACCTCGACGGCGACGACCGCACCGGAGCCGTGGCGACCGGCGAGAACCTCACCATCAACCTGGACCACGCCCGGGACTTCCGGCGCATCCTCGTCTTCGTCACCATCTACGAGGGCGCCCGCTCCTTCGCCGACCTGCACGCCACCGTCACCCTCCAGCCGCAGTACGGCGCCCCCATCGAGTTCTCGCTGGACGAGTGCACCGTCGCCTCCCCGGTGTGCGCGCTCGCGCTGATCACCAACACCGGCGGCGACCTCCTCGTCCAGCGCGAGGCGCGGTACCTGGTGCCCGAGCGCGGATCGAGCCCGCAGCGGACCATGGACCGCGCCTACGGCTGGGGCATGAACTGGACGCCCGGCCGCAAGTGAGCCGGGCTCAGCCCTCGTCGGGCAGGGCGTCCGGCCGGGCGTAGGTGCGGCCCTTCCACGCCGCCCCGCGCCCCCGGTAGTGCTGCACGGCGGAGTCGACCGTCATCAGCAGGTACAGGAACGCGGTGAACGGCAGGAGCGGGGCGAGCCACGGAGGCTGCCGGTAGTAGCGCAGCATCGGCAGGTACGTTCCGGCCATCACCGCCCACGCCGCCCCACCGGCGAGCGCGGTCGCCGCACCGCCGCCGGCCGCGCCCACGGCCACGGCGGCCGGCGGCACCAGGTACACCAGCGCCAGCCCGGCGACCGTACCGAGCAGCAGCAGCGGGTTGTGCCGCAGCTGGGCGTAGGCGCTGCGCGAGACCATCCGCCACAGGTCGGCCAGCCGCGGATAGGGGCGGACGCTGTCCACCCGGTCCGCCAGCCCCAGCCAGACGCGGCCCCCCGAGCCCTTCACCGCGCGCGCGAGCGCCACGTCGTCGATGACGGCGTGCCGGATCGCCTCCGGAACGCCCGCCTTCCGGGCCGTCTCCGCGCGCAGCAGGACACAGCCGCCCGCCGCCGCGGCCGTGCGCGAGCCCGGCCGGCCGATCCACCGGAAGGGATACAGCTGCGCGAAGAAGTACACGAACGCCGGGACCACGAGCCGCTCCCACAGGCTCGCCACCCGCAGACGCGCCATCTGCGACACCACGTCGAAGCCCCCGGTGCGGGCCGCCGCCACCAGCTCGCGCAGGCTGTCCGGCGCGTGCGCGATGTCCGCGTCGGTGAGCAGCAGGTACTCGGGGTCACGCGCGCGTGCCAGGCCGATGCCGTACCGCACCGCCCACAGCTTGCCCGTCCAGCCCGCCGGCGGCTCACCAGGCGAGCCCACCGTGAGCGGCAGCCCGCCGTGGCGCCGGGACAGCTCCCGGGCCAGCTCCCCGGTGCCGTCCGTGCTCCCGTCGTCCACCAGGAAGACCTCCGCCCGCCCCGGATAGTCCTGCGCCAGCAGCGACGGCAGGCTCCCGGGCAGCACGGCCGCCTCGTCGCGGGCCGGTACGACCACACAGACCGACGGCCACTCCTCCGGCTCCCGGCGTCCGGGCAGCCGGACGTCCGTACGCCAGAAAAAGCCCTGGCCGAGCAGCAGCCAGCACCAGGAGACCAGTGACACGACGGTGATCCACAGGAAGGCGCTCACGGCCGCAGTCTGCCCCACGCGGCCGGGCCGCGAGGCCGCATCGTCTATCGTGGCCGGGTGAAGATCGCGCTCATGGACTCCGGAATCGGCCTGCTGGCGGCCACCGCCGCGGTACGGCGCCTGCGGCCCGACGCGGACCTCGTGCTCTCCCTGGACCCGGACGGCATGCCCTGGGGACCGCGTACCCCCGAGGACGTCACCCGGCGTGCGCTGGACGTCGCCGAGGCCGCCGCGGCCCACCGGCCCGACGCGTTGATCATCGGCTGCAACACCGCCACCGTGAACTCCCTGCCCGCGCTCCGCGCCCGTCTGGAGCCCGGCATCCCGGTCATCGGCACGGTCCCGGCGATCAAGCCGGCCGCGGCCGGCGGCGGACCCGTCGCCATCTGGGCCACCCCCGCCACGACCGGCAGCGCCTACCAGCGCGGCCTGATCGAGGAGTTCGCCGGTGGTGTGCGAGTGGCCGAGGTGCCGTGCTGGGGGCTCGCCGAGGCCGTCGAGCACGCGGACGAGGCGGCCATCGACGCGGCCGTCGCCGCGGCGGCCGAACTGACGCCCGGCGATGTCACGACCGTCGTCCTGGGCTGCACCCACTACGAGCTGGTGGCGGAACGTATCCGCGCCGCCCTCCAGCGCCCCGGCGCCGCCCCGCTGGTGCTGCACGGATCCGCCGGAGCGGTGGCCGCCCAGGCCCTGCGCCGCCTCGGCGAGCTGCCCGCGCCCGACGCCGCCGCCGAGGGCACCCTCACGGTCCTGCTGAGCGGCCGGCCGGGGCCGCTGCCCGCGCCCGCGCTGCACTACGCCGAGGGGCGGCTGCTCCCGGCCACCGGCCCGCTCGCCGACCGCAGCTGACGCCGGCCGCGCGGCGGCCGCCCGGCGCGGCCCGGACCGGTGTCTGGTCCGCCCGGAGGAGTCACCCTGTGCGAGCGACTACCCGCGCAGCGAAACCTGAGTAACCTCGTAAACATGAGGCACCACCCCGACGCCGACGACAATCCGCACCCGGACGTCTGGACGGGACGCGCCACCAACCGGGTCCAGTGGCTGCTGGCGCTCGCCGGCGCCGCCTGCATGGCGCTCGGGATCCAGCTGGCCGTCGACTCGGCCTGGAGCTCCGGCACCGCCCCGCTGGTGATGTCCGTCGTGGGCTGCATCGCGGCCGGTCTGCTGGTCCTCTTCGGCACGCTCGCCTTCGTCCACGTCGACCTCAAGCTCGACAAGGAGTGCGTCGAGGTGCGCTGCGGGCACATCGGGCTGCCACGCCGCCGCATCCCGCTCTCCCAGGTGGCGGGAGCCGACTTCACCGCCCTCGTCACCCCCCGCCACTGGGGCGGCTGGGGCTACCGCTGGCGCCCGGAGAAGGGCACCGCGGTCGTCGTACGCCGTGGCGAGGGCATCGTGCTGCGCCTGTGGGACGGCCACACGTTCACCATCACCGTGGACGACGCCGAGGCGGCGGTGCTGGCCATCAGGAACCGCCTGCGCACGATCCGCCCCGGCACGGCCGGCTGACGCGCACCTCCGCTGTTCACGGTTGCGCGGCGGGTCCGCCCGCTCACGGTGACACGGCGACGCCCGGCGCTCTCACGCGCCCGCCGTTCACGGTTCCCCCGCGCCGCCCGCCCACGGCCGTGCCGTGGCCCAGCCGGCCAGGAGGGCCGCGCCCGCGGTCACGGCCGTGAAGCTCAGGGCGTCGCTCACGGCGGCGAGGGCGGCCAGCACGGCCAGGGTGGTGCCCGCCGTGACGGCGACCGGTGTGGAGCGGGGGGTGCGCCACAGGACGTACAGGACCCAGAAGAACACCGCGACCAGCAGGAGCACTCCGACCAGGCCCTGTTCGGCCGCCTGCTGGAGCGGGGCGGAGTGCGGTCCGCCCTCGGCCGGCAGGGGCGGGGGCGCGGCGCTCTGCTCGCCGAAGCGGCCGGGGCCGACCCCCAGGCCGCTGTTCCGGCCCGCCAGTGCCAGGGCGTCCCGCCACAGCCGTAGCCGGGGCGCGGTGAACCGGCCTTCGAGCGCCCCGGTGAGACCGTCGGGCAGGGCCCCGGCGGCGGTCGCCCAGACCGTCGCCGTCACCAGGGCCGCCGCCGCGGCCGGTGTCGCCAGCCACGCGGCCCGGCTGCGTGCCGCGCCCGCGGCGAGTGAGCACAGCAGGACGGCCAGGCCGGCCGCGCACCCGGCCACCGACCCCAGCGCGGCCCCGGCCGCCACGACGGCGCAGGCCAGCGCGCGCAGCCCGAGCCGGAGGGCCGCTGCGGCCGTCGCCCAGGCGGCACAGCACGCGGCCCCCGTGGCCAGTGCCAGCAGCGCGGCCGTGGCACCGGCGTGCCCGGGCGGGGCGGCGTACCAGGGGCCGGGGGAGAAGCCGGGCGGCGCCACGGCCAGGGCGAGTCCCGCCACCGCGCCGGCGCAGGGCGCCGCCACCGGCAGCAGCGCGCCGGAGACCCGGCCCGCGGCATACCCGCCGGCCGCGGCGAGCACGGCGAGCAGCATGCCCTCGGGCCGTCCGCCGTGGGCCGCCGCGGTGATCAGCGACCACCCGGCGCAGGCCCCCAACAGGAGCATGCCCGTCCCGTCGGAAACGTTTCTTCGCGTGTTGTAGGTGTCCGCACCGTACGTACCGGTCGCGGATTCCGTCCCCGTCGACCCCACCCGTCGCCCCTCGCACCCCGGTCCCCCGACCTGTGGCAGCCCACGACCGCGTGCCGGATCCGGCCGCGCCGCCGAAGCTGGGCACACCGTAACGGCTCCAGGGCGGTTTGGGCACGAGGCGCGGAGGAACACTGCGATTCCGGCACATACCGGGGGCCTTTCCGCTCCGGGCGCCGTCCCCGTCCGGGGCGGCCCACCGCAGCGGGACATCCGGCCCACGGCGTCCGGGAAGGGGCGCCCACCAGCGACAACCGGCGCGGTCCCGGCGCCGGGCCGTGCTGTCGGGGGTGACGCCGGCCGCCGTACACTCACCCGGGTGACCGTCACCGCAACTTCCGTGGACCAGCCGGACCAGCTCCAGCCGCGCCCCGCCCCCGGCGTGCGCGGCGGCCGGCTGCTGCGCCTGGTCCCGGCCGCCGCCTCCGCGCTCTGCGGAGTGCTGCTCTACGTCAGCTTCCCGCCGCGCGCCCTGTGGTGGCTGGCCCTGCCCGCCTTCGCCGGCTTCGCCTGGGTGCTGCGCGACCGGAGCTGGAAGGCCGCCCTCGGCCTCGGCTACCTCTTCGGGCTGGGCTTCCTGCTGCCGCTGCTGGTGTGGACCGGCGTGGAGGTCGGCCCCGGGCCCTGGCTGGCCCTGGTCGCCATCGAGGCGGTCTTCGTCGCACTCGTCGGCGTGGGCGTCGCCGCCGTCTCCAGGCTGCCCGCCTGGCCGGTGTGGGGCGCCGCCGTGTGGGTCGCGGGCGAGGCGGTCCGCGCGCGCGTGCCCTTCGACGGCTTCCCCTGGGGCAAGATCGCGTTCGGCCAGGCGGACGGCGTCTTCCTGCCGCTCGCCGCGGTCGGCGGCACCCCGGTGCTCGGCTTCGCGGTCGTCCTGTGCGGATTCGGGCTGTACGAGGCCGGACGGCTGCTCGCGGAGCGGCGCCGGACCGGGATCCTGCGACGGTCCGCCGCGGCCGCCGCGCTGCTGAGCGTCGCCGTACCGGTGGCCGGCGCGGTCGCGGCCCGCGCGCTGGTGAGCGACGAGGCGGAGGACGGCACCGCCACCGTGGCGGTCATCCAGGGCAACGTGCCGCGCTCCGGGCTGGAGTTCAACGCCCAGCGGCGGGCCGTGCTCGACTACCACGCGCGCGAGACGCACAAGCTCGCCGCCGATGTCAGGGCGGGCAAGGTGGCCAAGCCGGACTACGTCCTGTGGCCGGAGAACTCCTCCGACATCGACCCCTTCGCGTACCCGGACGCCGCCGCCGTCGTCGAGGAGGCGGCCAAGGACATCGGCGTGCCCGTCTCCGTCGGCGCGGTCGTGGAGAAGGACGGCAAGCTCCTCAACGAGCAGATCCTGTGGGATCCGGTCAAGGGGCCTACGCAGACCTACGACAAGCGGCAGATCCAGCCCTTCGGCGAGTTCCTCCCGCTGCGCTCGCTGGTCGGAGCGATCAACAAGCGGTGGACCGAGATGGCCCACCAGGACTTCAGCCGGGGCACCAGGCCGGGTGTGTTCGACATCGGCGGCGCCGAGGTCGGCCTGGCCACCTGCTACGAGGCGGCCTTCGACTGGGCCGTGCGGGACACCGTCACGCACGGGGCGGAGATGATCTCCGTGCCGAGCAACAACGCCACCTTCGACCGCAGCGAGATGACCTACCAGCAGCTCGCCATGTCCCGCATCCGCGCCGTCGAGCACAGCCGCACCGTCACCGTGCCGGTGACCAGCGGCGTCAGCGCGGTCATCATGCCGGACGGACGGATCACCCGGAAGACCGGCATGTTCGTGCCCGCCTACCTCGTCCAGAAGGTTCCGCTGCGGACGTCCACCACCCCCGCCACCGAACTGGGCATCCTTCCCGAGATCGCCCTGGTGCTGGCCGCCGCGGGCGGGATCGGCTGGGCGGCCGGCTCCGGGCTGCGCTCCCGGCGCGCCGGTGACGCGTAGCCGTACGACCGCCGTACGACCCCCGAATCCCCCGGGTCGCGGCGCGCCGGCCCGTTAGGGTCGGCGCATGGCTACTCCCGACTTCATCCGCACGCTCAGGGCCTCCGCCGGCCGTCAGCTGCTGTGGCTCCCCGGGGTCACCGCGATCGTCTTCGACGACGAGGGCAGGGTGTTGCTCGGCAGACGGACCGACACGCGCAAGTGGGCGGTGATCGGCGGCATCCCCGAACCGGGCGAGCAGCCCGCGGCCTGCGCCGTGCGGGAGGTCTTCGAGGAGACGGCGGTGCACTGCGTCGCCGAGCGGGTCGTCCTGGTCCAGGCCGTGGAGCCGGTGACCTACCCCAACGGCGACACCTGCCAGTACATGGACATCACCATCCGCTGCCGGGCCGTGGGCGGCGAGGCCCGGGTCAACGACGACGAGTCGCTGGAAGTCGGCTGGTTCGCGGTGGACGCGCTGCCCGAACTGCACGAGTTCGCGGTCTTCCGGATCAAGCAAGCCATGTCGGAAGCACCCACATGGTTTGACCCTATGACGGCTGGCTGAAGTATGGGCGGACACCACATGTGGTGACCCTTGGGCGCGGCTTAGGGTCGGCACATGACCTCGCCCACCCCCCTGCCCGGTCCCGAACCCCGATCCCAGGCTCTCGCCCTCGACCTCGGCGGCCGCACCGCGCTCGTCACCGGTGCCGCCAGCGGCATCGGCCGCGCCTGCGCGCTGCGGCTGGCCGCCGCCGGGGCCCAGGTGCGCGCCGTCGACCGGGACGCGGCCGGCCTGGCCGAGCTCGCCCAGCAGGCGGAGCGGGCCGGCGGCCTCGCGGGCACCGTCGTACCGCTGGTCGTGGACCTCACCGACCTGGACGCCGCCGAACGCGCCGCCGCCGGCACCGATGTGCTGGTCAACAATGCCGGGCTGCAACTCGTGCGGCCCCTCGAGGAGTTCCCGCCCGAGGTGTTCCACACGGTGCTCACCGTGATGCTGGAGGCTCCGTTCCGCCTCATCCGCGGCGCCCTCCCGCACATGTACGCGCAAGGCTGGGGCCGGATCGTGAATGTGTCCTCCGTCCACGGTCTGCGCGCCTCCGCCTTCAAGTCCGCCTATGTGGCCGCGAAACACGGTCTCGAAGGCCTGTCCAAGACGGCGGCACTCGAAGGTGCCGCCCACGGGGTGACCTCGAACTGTGTGAACCCGGCCTATGTGCGCACCCCACTGGTCGAGAAGCAGATCGCCGACCAGGCACAGGCACACGGCATCCCGGAGGAACGTGTGCTGTCCGAGGTCCTGCTGAAGGACAGCGCCCTGCGGCGGCTCATCGAGCCGGAGGAGGTCGCCGAGGCCGTGGCCTACCTGTGCAGCCCGCAGGCGTCCTTCGTCACCGGCACCTCCCTCGTCCTGGACGGCGGGTGGACGGCCCACTGACCCGCCCGTCGACGCCGGCCGGCTTCCCCGCCCCGGTCGCGGTGCCCACTCCGGCCACCCTTCCTGCCACGGCTCCGGTCCCCGCTCCGGTGGCCCTTTCCGCCGCGGGTCCGGCCCTCGCTCCGGTGGTCCTCCCCGCCGCGGTTCCGCTCATCGCCCCCTTCCGGGCTGGCGCTCCGGTGGTCCTCCCCGCCGCGGTTCCGCTCATCGCCCCCTTCCGGGCTGGCGCTCCGGCCGCGCTCCCCGCCCGGCTCCGGTCCTCGCTCCGGCTGCCTTGCCCGCCCGCTCCCGGTGTCCCCTCCGGCTGCCCTGCCCGCCCCGGCCGCCCTCCCCGTCCCGGCTGCCTCCCCCGCCCCGGTTCCGGAGGTTGTCCACAGGCCTGCCGGGCCGGGTGGCCCATACGGAATCCTGTGACCATGTCCCGCGATCACCTGCAGTCGGCACCCAGCGGCAGCGCCGAGGCCCCGTACCTCGACCTGCTGGCCCGCGACGCCTCCGTGGAGGCCTACGAGCAGCCCGTCCTGCTCGCCCGGGCCGCGGGCGAGCCCGCCGGCCGGATCGCCGCGCTGGAGGAGGCCAGACTGCGTGCCCTGCGCGTACGCGCGGAGCTGGAGGGCCGCAGGCGGCGCGAGGCGGAGCTGTCGGCGCTCTTCGAGACCGCGCACGACCTCGCCGGGCTCCGCGATCTCGACGCCGTCCTGCAGGCGATCGTGCAGCGCGCCCGCTCCCTGCTCGGCACCGACGTCGCCTACCTCAGCCTCAACGACCCGGTGCGTGGCGACACCTACATGCGGGTCACCGAGGGCTCCGTCTCCGCGCGCTTCCAGCAGCTGCGCCTCGGCATGGGGGAGGGGCTCGGCGGCCTCGTCGCCCAGACCGCGCGGCCGTACGTCACCGACGACTACTTCCAGGACGGCCGCTTCCAGCACACCCGTGCCATCGACGCCGGTGTCCACGACGAGGGCCTGGTCGCCATCCTCGGCGTCCCCCTGATGCTCGGCCCGCACGTGATCGGCGTCCTCTTCGCGGCGGACCGGCGCGCGCGGGTCTTCGAACGCGAGCAGATCGCCCTGCTCGGCTCCTTCGCCGCGCTCGCCGCGGCGGCCATCGACACCGCCAACCTGCTCACCGAGACCCGGGCCGCCCTGGCCGGCTTGGAGCGCGCCAACGAGATCATCCGGGACCGCAGCGCCGCCATCGAGCGCGCGTCCGAGGTCCACGACCGGCTCGCCGAACTCGTCCTGCGCGGCGGCGGCGTGCACGACGTGGCCGCCGCCGTCTCCCAGGTCCTCGACGGAACCGTCGGATTCGCCGAGGCCGCCGCGGCACCGGCCGAGGCGGTGGAGGCGTCCCGCGTCGAGGGACATGCCGTACGGCACGGGAGCGACTGGATCGCCGCGGTGGCCGCCGGCGGGGAACTCCTCGGCGCGCTGGTCCTGCGCGGCCATCCCGGCCTCGATCCGGTCGACCAGCGCACCCTGGAGCGCGCGGCGATGGTCACCTCCCTGCTGCTGCTCGCCCGCCGTTCCGCCGCCGAGGCCGAACAACGCGTCCGCGGCGAGCTGCTGGACGACCTGCTCGACGCCCGCGTCCGCGACCCCCGCCTGCTGCGCGAACGCGCCGGCCGCCTCCAGGCGGACCTGGACGCCACCCATGTCGTCCTCGCCGCCCGCCTCGACGGTCCGGCGGCCGATGCCGAGGAGGAGGCCGCGGCCCGCCGCCGGCTCTGGTCCGCCGCGTCCCACCTCGCGGCGACCCGGCACGGTCTGGCCGCCGCGCGCGACGGTGGTACCGTCCTGCTGCTGCCGCTCGCCGCCCGCGACACCGCCACGGAGACGGCCCGCCGCACCGCCCGCCATCTCGGCACGGCCGTCCACCAACCGGTCACGGTCGGCGCCTCGGCACCCGTCACGGACCTCGCCGTGCACCCCGAGGGGGTGGCCGCCGCCTACGCCGAGGGCCGCCGCTGCCTGGACGCGCTGCGCCTGCTGGGCCGGGCCGGGGACGGCGCGGCGGCCGAGGACTTCGGCTTCCTCGGCCTGCTCCTCGCGGGCGAACGGGACATCGCGGGCTTCGTCGAGCGCACCATCGGCCCGGTGGTGTCGTACGACGAGCGGCGCGGCACGGAACTGGTGCGCACCCTGGACGCGTACTTCGAGGGCGGGATGAGCCCGGCGCGCACGAAGGACGCGCTGCACGTCCACGTGAACACGGTGGCGCAGCGGCTGGAGCGCGTGGGCCGCCTGCTCGGCGCGGACTGGCAGACGCCCGCGCGGGCCCTGGAGATCCAACTCGCGCTGCGGCTGCACCGGTTGGCCGCTCCGGAACGGCGCTGACCAGCCCCCCCGAGGCTGGTCAGCGCGGCGGTGGTGACGGCGTCGGTCAGACCGTCCGGGCCTCGGCGGCCGGTGCCGCCCCGGAGGCCTCCGCGTCCTCCCCGTCGACGTGCGCGAGGTCCCGGTGCCGGGTCTCGCGGGAGACGGCCACCGCGACCAGGGTCAGCACGGCGGCGGCGATCACGTACAGCGCGATCGGTGTGGAGCTGTCGTAGTCCGAGAGCAGCGCGGTGGCGATGAGCGGGGCGGGCGCACCGGCCGCCACGGAGGCGAACTGGGCGCCGATGGACGCGCCCGAGTACCGCATCCGGGTCGCGAACATCTCGGCGAAGAACGCGGCCTGGGGCGCGTACATGGCGCCGTGCAGCACGAGCCCGACGGTGACGGCCACGATCAGGTACCCGAACGAGCCGGTGTCCACCAGCGCGAAGAAGGGGAACATCCACAGCCCGACCCCGGCCGCGCCCAGCAGGTACACGGGCCGCCGCCCGACCCGGTCGGACAGCGCACCCCAGGCCGGGATGACGGCGAAGTGCACGGCGGAACCGATGAGGACGGCGTTGAGCGCGGTCTGCTTGGAGACGCCGGCCGAGGTGGTGGCGTACACGAGGATGAAAGCGGTGATGACGTAGTAGCTGATGTTCTCCGCCATCCGGGCGCCCATCGCCACCAGCACGTCCCGCCAGTGGTACCGCAGAACGGAGACGAGCGGCGTCTTCTCCTCCGCGTCCGACCGCCGCGCCTCCGCCCGCTCCAGCGCCTCCTTGAAGACGGGTGACTCGTCGACGGACAGGCGGATCCACAGACCGACGAGCACGAGCACCCCGGAGAGCAGGAACGGGACCCGCCAGCCCCAGGTGCCGAAGGCGTCGTCCGACAGTACGGCGGTGAGCAGCGACAGCACACCGGTCGCGAGCAACTGCCCGGCCGGCGCGCCGGTCTGCGGCCAGGACGCCCAGAAGCCGCGCCGTCGCGCGTCCCCGTGCTCCGACACCAGCAGGACGGCGCCGCCCCACTCCCCGCCGAGCGCGAACCCCTGCACCAGCCGCAGCACGGTGAGCAGCACCGGCGCGGCGGCCCCGACGGTGGCGTGCGTGGGCAGCAGCCCGATGGCGAACGTGGCGCCGCCCATCAGCACCAGGCTCAACACCAGCAGCTTCTTCCGCCCCAACCGGTCACCGTAGTGCCCGAACACGAGCGCCCCCAGCGGCCGTGCCGCGAACCCGACGGCGTACGTCAGGAACGACAGCAGCGTGCCGACGAGCGGGTCCGAGTCCGGGAAGAACAACTTGTTGAACACCAGCGCGGCGGCCGAGCCGTAGAGGAAGAAGTCGTACCACTCGATGGTGGTCCCGATGAGGCTGGCGGCGACGATGCGGGGGAGACTGGCGGGGGTTGGGGGAGCGGATGCTGCTTCGGAGGCCATGTGCGCCACTTCCTCGTGTGCGGTGGGGACGGGTACGTGTCGGCACACCGTAGGAAGACGCAGGTCAGGGGCACATGTGGTGGGGCACCATAGTTCGGGGGGCGGGTATGCGTGCGGCCACCATGCTGGCTCACGAAAGGGCGGTTCAGGGGCTCGAAGGTGGTCGAAACGAGTGCTGTCTGGTACGCGCATTTCGGGGTAATTTGACGGTGCGGTGCTGACTCCCGTGCTGGTTTGGTGCTGACTAAAAGCCCACGTCATCACCCGTGCTCATCCCTCCCGTGCTGACTTGGTGCTGACTACGCTCCGTTGAACTGCGGGGAGGACTGGTTCAACCCCACCGATTTGATGGCAGCCGGGGCGGAAGCAGGACTGTTTGGAGGTGAGGGTCCGGCCGGCCGGGTGGCCGGCAGTGGGGCCCGGCGAGGCGCGCGAACCGAAGGCGGCCCCTGCATTTCGACCCTGCCACCCTCGTCCTCCTCACCGACGGCTTGTCCAAGCCCATCAACAAGGTGAAGCCGGGTGATCGGGTCGAGAGCGGAGACCCAGCAAGCGGAAAGCACACGGGCTCACGCAAGGTTACGGCCGCGTTCGTCAATCACGACGACGACTTGATCGACGTACAGGTACAGGACCTCGACGGGAAGATCCGGACGCTCCGCACCACCTCCCTTCACCCCTTCTGGGACGACACCACCCACACCTGGGTAGAGGCTGGCAAGCTCAAGCCCGGCCACACGCTCAACACCGCTTCCGACAGGCACGTACGGATCACCAGCGTGAAGGCGCGCGCCGGTTCCGCGGACATGTACAACCTCACCGTCAGCGGCCTCCATGCGTACTATGTGCTGGCCGGTGATACTCCGGTCCTGGTTCATAACTCGACTTGCACCAGACTTCCCTCAACAGGCTCAGAGGAGTTTGCTGTCCTCGGGAACCGAGCTGACACGAAAGTAGCAGCTGAGTGGCCGGACCATGAAGTGCTTAGTTTGAAGCCCTATTCACTGGAGGAGAATGATGCGTGGATCCGAGGAGTCATCGATAAGCGGCAGAAAGTCTATCTTGCTTCACCAATAAATGATCGAACGTTGAACAGCGCCAGAGGGGACTCGATTTTCTCGCGCGAGCTCAATCAACTTCTTGAGGCGGGGTGTAATTTCTCTCGCGACGGACAGTATATGATTCCACCCTCTGTTGCGAAATAATTATGGGAGGCGTGTGTGATTTTGTCGAGTCGGATGTCGTTGATTGTGGACCGCGAGGTGCCAGAGTCTCAACGCCTGGATCTACTTGAGGTGTTGGACGGGCTGGATGAATCGATTTTCGAAAACGAAGATTTGGATCGAATTGCAGCAGCCGTCCTTATTCTCTATGTTGAGGGTGTTGATCTCGGGGCAATCGTCGACGTGGCGGAAAGGGATTGGCGGGACCTCCTGTTGGATGCCGGGCTGGAAGAAGCTCATTGGGGGCATGTGTTGGCTCGCAAATTCGGTTATCCTTATGATCTTTCAGGCTCCGAGGAGATAGCTTGACGCGCTGATCTGCGGGAGCCGGCCGGAGTGCGACGACCGCGGTGACGGCGATACCCATCATGTCCGGGTCGCGGCCCTGATCTCTTCGCCTGGGCCGGGTTTAGAAAGTCGGCTCTGCTCCTCGTCCCGCATCGCGCTGATCGCGGTGTGGGACGAGAGAATTTCTCTGACGGGCAGTGGGCCCGGCCGGGTCGTCCAGCAGGAACTGCCGAGCATCCGCACCGTTCCCCACGTGCTGGACGCGTAGAGCGTCAAGACCGCGCGCTCGGCTCGGCGTCCCGGCCCTCGGCCTCACGGACAAGGCGGCAGGCCCCGATCACCGTTGTGAGTGCTTCTTTGGGGGTCGTCGCGCATCGCGAGATCCCGCCACAGCGAGCACGTACGGGCCTTGACCATCCTCGGACCCCCACCTGACCCGGCGTCACTGCGGGCGCGGGATCAGGATCCGTTGCGGTCGGGTGAGGTGGCGCACTGCAGCCACTTATCCACCACGTCGTGGGAGTCGTCGAGAGCCGGATCGCGACTCCCACTGGGTGCGTAGGCCGGTGGCCGGTCGGCACGCAGCGGCAAGTGGGCGCAGTACCAGGCTCGCTTGGCACCCGCTTGCTCCGCGCCCGTGCCCGTCAGCGCATAGTTGAGCAGTGCCGCCGTGACTCGTCGGCGCCCGAATGCGTAGAGCGCGGGCTCGATGAACCAACGGCAGAAACTGGGGTCAGGGTCATAGACGGCTGCGGCCATCAACGGTGCGAAGAACTCCTCGGACAGGGCGCGTTCGAGTAGTGGCTTGCGCACCGCATGGGCCAGGTGTCGCGCGCGTCGGTCTTCCGGCACGTTTGCTGCGCTGTCCAGGTCCAGCAGCCGAGCCACCTCGGCTGCTGCCGACAGGAATGTCGGTGCCTCTGCCTCGTTCCGCTCTTCGTCGCCCATGGGCAGCATTCTGGGCGGATCCCACCCCGAGAGGTAGATGGACGCTGGTCGCTGATCCGTGCATCCCGCTTGTCGCTCAGCGACCTCGCCCGTGAAACGATCACGGCGTGGCTGGAGTGATCACGGCGTCGGTGCCGTCCTGGATAGGCCCCTTCACAGGGCTGAGCCCGCGCTGCTTCGGCAAGTTGGTAGCCGCAGTACGGCGCGAGCAGGCCGCATATCGACAGCGCGGCCGACCCTGGAGTCTGTCGCTGGAGGATCGCATCCTGCTGGTCACGGCCTACTGGCGCACGAACTTGACCATGCGGCAGCTCGCACCGCTGTTCGGCGTCTCGAAGTCTGCAGCCGATCGGATCATTGACCATCTTGGCCCGCCGTCTCGATGAGCCGTCATCACGCGGGCGCCGGCCCGCAGGTGGCCAAAGCTCCGCTCACACGCTCCAAGCGGACGCCCCGTTAACCTCCCATTGACCTGGAACAGTCCCGTATGAACGAGGCATCGCTCCCCAAGCCGCTTGCCACCCCCGCCGTCCTGTCGGCCATGGCTGGCCGTTTCCTGGCAGGACCTGGCTATATGGAACGCCGCTTCGCCCGAAACGGTGCGATCGTTCCTGATTGGGATGCGGACACCGCCGGCGGATTCGACACTGTGGGTGTCGTCAGCAAGGTCATTCGAGGACCTGCTGCCGGCTTCCGACGACGTCCAGCCCAGTGACATCTACTTGTGGCTCACCGCCCGCGGCGTGTACCAGTGCCCCGGCGCTTCCGGCGTGCTGCAACTGGACGGCAAGAACAAATACCCCCCAACAAGGCGGTGCTCATATGCGAGATCGCCAACCGAGCGGAACCGCGTCCATATTGCTCAGCTGCGGAGTCCTGCCCGACCGGCAGAACCCCGCGAAGTGGGGCACTCCTCCCGACAGCTTCCCCCGTCCCTGGGACAACACCGGGGCGACTTTGCCCTGAGAGGTTCCCGGTTCCGTTCATGTCGAGCATGAGCATGCCTACCCGTCGACGGGCGGGAAGGCGCGTGATCAGGCGGAAGGCGTGCATCGTGAAACGCTCCGGGGGTTCGCCGATCTCATTCCGCCTGAGTGCCACCTCACCGCTGGCAGCGAGTCTTTGTCTGGCTGCTGCAACTGCGGCGGTGTGGCGGTACGGTCGCCAGATCAGGGGTTCGCGCGAGGGGGGGGGCGGCATGTTGGAAGCGGCGTTGACGGCTTTGGCTGCGGCGGGGGGCACGGCAGTGGTGCAAGCCGCAGGCACAGACGCGTGGGACGGGTTCAGGTCCAGGGCGGCCCGGCTGCTGGGCCGCGGGGATCAGGCCCGCGAGCGGACCGAACTCGAACGCCTGAACCAGACCGCGACCGTGCTGGTGGAGGCACGCGTTGACGAGGCCGCACTGGTGCGGGCCCGTCAGGAGTCGTCGTGGCAGACTCGGTTCGAAACGCTGCTGGAGGGCCTGGCGGGCGAAGAACGTGGTCTGGCCGCTGCCCAGCTCCGCGCCCTCGTCGAGCAACAGACCCATGGACCCGGTGCTGTGTCGGCGGGCGACGGTGGCGTTGCCATCGGAGGGAGCGCCACCCTCCGGGCGGACCGCGGAAGCGTCGCCGCGTGGACGGTGGGAGACGTGACCGTCACCCCTCCGACGCCGGGTCCGCACCAGGGCTGAGCGTACTCGGCGTCACTCCGGCCCCGCAGATCGTCGCCCGCACCGCGGTCTACGCCGACCGCCAAGGGCTGTCCGTCGGCCACGCCGACCAGGTCACACACTACGCCACGGCCCGGAGCCCGGCCTCATGGCCGCACCAGGTCGGGGTCGTGCCGCCCAGAGCACGGTCCTTCCAGCACCGGCCCGAGGGACAACGACTGCGGTCGGCGGCCGACGGCACGGCGGTGCTGTGCCAAGTCCTGGTCGGCACGGGCGGGGTGGGTAAGACTCAGCTCGCCGCCGACTATGCGAACAGCTTCTGGGAGGACCGCGCCCTGGACGTGCTGGTGTGGATCACCGCGTCCACCCGCTCCGCGGCCGTGACCGGCTACGCCCAAGCCGGCGTGGAGCTTCTTTGTGCCGATCCCTCAGACCCGGAGCAGGCCGCCAAGCAGTTCCTTGCCTGGCTCACGCCCAAGGGCTCCACCCGCCCGTGCAGATGGCTGGTCGTCCTGGACGACGTCGCCGATCTGACGGACTTGCACGAGCTGTGGCCTCCCGCCGTCCCCAACGGCCACACGGTGATCACCAGCCGCCGGAGGGACGCTGCTCTGACCGGCCGCGGCCGCCTGATCGAGGTCGGCGTGTTCACCGATGCCGAGGCCCTCGCCTACCTCAGCGGCACTCTCGCCGCCCAGGGCCGGACTGAATCCGCCGACCAGCTCGCCGGCCTGGCCCGTGATCTCGGACACCTGCCCCTTGCACTGTCCCAGGCCGCCGCCTATCTCACCGACGCGGGTCTGGACTGCGCCACCTACCGCCGGGACCTGGCTGACCGGGCCCGAGTCCTCGCCGACCTGCTGCCCGAAGCCGGCGCCCTCCCCGACGACCAGCCGACTCCCGTCGCCGCCGCCTGGTCCCTGTCCATCGACCGTGCCCAGAGGCTGCGCCCGGCCGGGCTGGCCCGTCCCATGCTGCAACTCGCTGCCATGCTCGACCCCAACGGCATCCCGGCGTCCGTGCTGACCAGCCCGCCCGCCCTCACCCACCTCTCCGCGTGCCGCGCGGAAGCCGCCGCTCGACGGGCGACGGTATCCCGACCGGAGCTCAGCCGAACTCCTGTCAGCGTCGAGGAGGCGGAGCAGACGCTACGGGTACTGCACCGTCTCAGCCTGGCTGACCACACACCGGGGACTCCTCACCAGGCCGTGCGAATGCATCAGCTGATCCAGCGCGCCGTCCGTGACCAACTCTCCTGCCACCGGTTGGCCGAACTCGCCCGTGTCGCCGCCGATGCCCTGACCTCCGCCTGGCCCGCCCCTGAGCGGGACCCCAGCCATGCCCAGGTACTGCGCGCCAACACAGACGCCCTCACCGGCCACGCAGGGGAAGCACTGTATCGGCCGGACGCGCACATCGTGCTCTACCGTGCAGGTACCAGTCTCGGCCAGAGCGGCCAGGTCACCGCCGCCCGCGACTACTACCGTCACTTCACCCGAACCACCCGCCGCCATCTCGGCCCCGATCACCCCGACACCCTCCGTACTCGAAGCCACCTCGCCTGGTGGCGGGGGGAGGCGGGGGATGCCGCCGGTGCCGCCGCAGCCTTCGCGGACCTGCTGCCAGACCAGCTCCGTGCGCTGGGCCCCGATCACCCCGACACCCTCCGCACCCGGCACAACCTCGCCGAATGGCGGGGAGAGGTGGGGGATGCGGCCGGCGCCGTCGCCGCCTTCGCGGACCTACTGCAGGACCAGCTCCGTACGCTGGGTGCTGATCATCCTGACACCTTCACCACCCGGCACAACCTCGCCTGGTGGCGGGGGCGGGTGGGAGACGCGGCCAGCGCCGTCGCCGAGTTCGAGGACCTGCTGCACGACCAGCTGCGCGTGCTGGGATGCGATCACCCCCATACCCTGCGCACCCGGCACAATCTGGCGTGGTGGCGGGGGGAGGTGGGGGATGCGGCCGGCGCGGTCGCCGAGTTCGCCGACATCTTGCACGACCGTCTGCGTGTGCTGGGGCCCGACCACCCCGACACCCTGCGCACCCGGCACAATCTGGCGTGGTGGCGGGGGGAGGTGGGGGATGCGGCCGGCGCGGTCGCCGAGTTCGCCGACATCTTGCACGACCGT
>NZ_JBVHWQ010000003.1:0-390395 GCF_055564315.1 Streptomyces sp. NPDC029151 | reverse complement strand
GTTTGCGTGTGCTGGGGCCCGACCACCCCGACACCCTGCGCGCCCGGGGTCATCTCGCCTGGTGGCGGGGAGAGGCGGGGGATGTGATCGGCGCCGCCACGGCGACTGCAGAGCTGCTGCAGGACCAACTGCGTGTGCTGGGGCCCGATCACCCCCACACTCTGCGCACGCGGGGCCAGCTCGCCCGGTGGCGGGGGGAGATGGGGGATGTGATCGGCGCTGCCACAGCATGTGCGGGGCTGCTTCAGGACCAACTGCGGGTACAGGGACCCAACCACGCGGACACGCTCGCCACCAGTCGGAGCCTTACCCGATGGGAGTGGGAAGCCTGCGGCTAGTGTGATGCGCCGGAAATCGGGGGCTTAAGTCTCTTGCTATTACGGGTGGCGGGGGTGACCTTGGCGAGGTAGTCGGCGAGGGATGTGAGGATCTCGTCGGCGGTCTTGGTCCAGGTGAAGGGCCTGGGGTTCTCGTTCCACGAGTCGACTTCTTCGGCAGCACGCGCAGAGCCATCACGGTGCCTTCGGCGCCGAAGGAAACCGGACCCCACAGCGGTGCCGTGGTGCTGGTCAGGTAGGTGTCGCGTAGCTCGTACGCCCGGTTCCGGTATGCCTCCACCTGTCCCTTGACCAGCAGGTCGTACAGTTCCTCGGCCATCCCTGAGAACGCCTCGACACGGATCCGGTTGAGTCGGAACACTTGATCGGTTCCGACGTAGACCGTCGGGCCTATCTGGTGCCGCGCGTCCCGGACGCTGGACGAACCGGCGAAGGTCTGCTGCTTGTAGTGCTTGTGGCCCTGCTTGTCGGTCAGGTATTGGGCGATTTCGGTGCCCGCTCCGGCGAATGCCAGCTGGCCTGCCGCTCCTGTGCGCGCGAGCAGCTGGCCGTACCAGCCAAGCTCCTTGCGGGGGATGAGGAACCCGTCCTGGATTCGTTCGCCGTGGCCGTCGACAGGTACCTTCACCGCGCCGGCGTAAGCGGGGTTCCGTTCCGACAGAACCGCGTCCGCGCTCCCTCGCCCTGTGGCCGGCCTCCCGGGCAGCAGTCCTTCGCCCGGCGCCTGCAGAGCCGAACAGCTGCTCCGGGTCGTAGGTGGTCTTGACGCGTTGCATCCTGGGGTGGTTCTCGCCGTGGTAGGCCACCTGCCATTCGGTGAGTTCGGGGCCCATTCCGTTGGTGTAGCCGCCGGTGCCGAGGTGGGGCTGCAAGGTGGCGTGGGTTTCGCGCAGCCAGTCGAGTCGGCGGTCGATGGGGGTGCGGTCGGTGAAGTGGTGCCAGTAGGGAGTGGTATTGCACGACGCCGACGGCAGCCCGGTGCGGGAAGGCGGTCGCAGCCGAGGGCCGGTCGCCGACCGCGCCACCGAGGGCGTCGACGAGCAGGCCGCTGGCCCCGCCCACACCGGTGAAATCGTGCAACTGCCCCAGAGCTGCGGCCATCTCGGTCGCGGATGCCGGACTGAGCAGCTCCCGCACGATGTGTGACTTGGCAGCGAAGGCGACCCGGGGGCCGAACGTGCCTCCGCCCCAGCGGTCGGCTTCGCAGGCGGCCCGGGTGTAGTCGCAGGGAACGATCACTCGGCCATTCTCGGGGCGGCCCACCTCAGCGGCCAGACGGTCCAGCACCGGTTCGAGGTCGGCGGGTGTGCCGATGAAGGTTCCGGTCACGGCGGGCAGTGCGGGCATGCCGGAGTCGCTGAGCTGCTCGAAGGCGCAGGTCACGTTACGTGGTGTCGCCGGGTCGGCGTTCCATGCCGTCCAGCCTTCGATGACGGCTGCGGTCATGGTGGGGGGCCAGGTGAGCATGAACCTGACGTAGGTGAGGTCGCGGATGTCCTCGGTGGCGTACTCCAGGCGGTGACCACGCCATAGTTGCCTCCGCCTCCGCCGCACAGGGCCCGGAACAGGTCGTCGTCCGGGGACGGTGAGTCGGCGCGGACGCGGCGGATGCGTCCGTCGGCGGTGACGATCTCCACTTCGCGCAGGTGATCGCAGGCCAGGCCCCATGCTCTGGTGAAGGCGCTCAGTCCGCCGCCGAGGGTGATGCCGGCCAGGCCGATGGTGGGGCACCGGCCGAGCGGCAGCCCGGCTGCGGCCGCGGCCAGCGCCAGGTGTGCCTGCCCGCCCTTGACGCCAGCGCCGAACCGTGCCCGCCCTCCGCCGACGGTGGTGGAGTTCAGGGAGCTGACGTCGAGCACGAGGCCGTGGCCGTGGCCGGTGGAGTATCCGGCGTAGCTGTGTCCGCCGGAGCGCAAGGCCAGCGGAATGCGGCCGGCCTTGGCGAAGTTCACGCGTTCGACCACGTCGTGGACGCCGGCCGGGTAGACGATCGCCTGGGGCCGGATGTCGTCGAAGCGTTGGTTGACCAGCAGCCGGGCCTGCTCGTAGGCGGCCTGCTCCGGCGTGAGCAGCACGCCCCGCATTCCGGCCTTCAGGGCCGGCCAGTCCGCATCGGACGCGCCGGAGGCGGCCGTCCGCCGGATGGCGGGGGCGTGTACCCGGGCGCTGCGCAGGGCGGACAGGGTGTGGATGTCGGTGAGTACCGGGTAGTCGAACGGGAGCGGCCGGGGGCCGACCTGGTCGGGCGGGGAGATGAAGCCGCCGTCTACCCCGAACACCTCGTCCAGCGCATCCGGCGCGGCCTACGGCAGGTCCAGTACCGCAGCGAACTCATAGACGGCTGACTCGCCGAGACCGGCCTGACGAGCAGACCCACCTGAGCAACCCGGCCGCCTCACGAGTTCGACCTCAGTGATGCAGGGCGGCCGCGAGAGCCTCGGCCAGGGTCACGGGCGGGCGGCCGATCAGGCGGCGCAAGTCGCCAGAGTCGGTGTACATCTCGCCGCGGTTCATGCCGCGGTCAGCGTCAGCGAGGACCTCCGCCAGCTCGGCGGGTAGGCCGGCGGCGGCCATTACCTGGGCGAGGTCGGCCACCGGGAGGTCGGCGTAGGTGACCTGCTTTCCGGCCGCAGCGGAGATCGCGGCGGCGAGCTCAGTCAGGGTGAAGGATTCGTCGCCGCCGAGCTCGTACACGGCGCCGGTGTGGCCTTCAGTGGTGAGGACGACCGCTGCGGCCTCGGCGTAGTCGGCGCGGGACGCGGCGCTGATCCGCCCCTCGCCCGCGGCGCCGACGACCGCGCCGTTCTGCAGGATCTGCGGCAGTTGGCTGGTGTAGTTCTCCAGGTACCAGCCGTTGCGCAGCAGCACGCTGGGGATTCCGCGGTCCCGCAGATACGCCTCGGTCTCGCCGTGCGTGGCACCGATGACGGTGGTGGCCGTGTCCGCGTGCGTCGTGCTCGTGTACGCCACTAGCGACACGCCTGCGGACGCCGCGGCGTCGATCACGCGGCGGTGGTTGGCGACCCGCTCGCCCACGGGGACCGAGGCCGAGATCAGCAGCAGCCTGTCCGCCCCCGCGAATGCCTCGGCCAGGCCGTCGGTGTCCGCGAAGTCGGCGCGGCGTACCGTGATGCCGCGGTCGGCCAAATCCTTGATCCCGGCGATGTCCCGGCCGGTCGCGATGATGTCCGCGGCCGGGGTCCCGCGCCGCAGCAGTGCCTCGACGGTGAGCCTGCCCAGCTGGCCGGTGGCTCCGGTGACGACGATCGGCATGATGGTCATTCCTTCCTTCCGCGCGTGCCTTGCACGCCTGCCGCGGTCCGTCCGCCGCGGGATGGAACACAGAATGACCTGCACACTCTCTGTTGGGGAGTAGCCACTTCTTGGTAGGGTACTTACCGCAGCGAAAGCATCGAGGTGAGCCGTATGGCTGCTGTCGAGAATGTGACCGGGCCCATGCCGTCATTCGATCCGTACGAGCGCGGCTGCCCGTCGCGGGACCTGCTCGACCAGATCGGCAGCAAGTGGGCGGTCCTCGTGCTCGGCGAACTCGGCCGGAACGGGACCTCCCGGTTCGGCCGGCTCCGGCAGGCGCTGGCGGGCGTGAGCGAGAAGATGCTCACCCAGACGCTGCGCACCCTCGAACGCGACGGGCTGGTCAGCCGGACCGTCTACCCAGAGGTGCCGCCGCACGTGGAGTATGAGCTGACCGCGCTCGGCCAGACGCTACGGGAACCGCTGAAGGCGCTCACGGAGTGGTCCGTGCTGCACATCGAAGAAGTCATCACCGCCCGCGAAGAGTACGACGACCGCACTGAGCGCACCAGGTAGTCAGCGGCGGCCAGCGGTCTGCTCATAGACGGCCGCCTCGCCGAGACCGGCCCGACCGAAACGTTGAATACCGGCCGGGCGGCGGCTAGCTGGGAGCCCTGAGAGGCGGCTGCCTGTTCCTGCGCGCTTCGCGGCTAGTCGGCAGTCACCGGGCCGCAGTGGTGCAAGCAAGACGGCTCTGCGGAGAGTGACGATCCTCGGTGCCTGTCGACATGCCCGCCGCCCATCCCGGCCGGAAAAGTCCTCGCTCTCTACCAGCGCGAGCTTCTCCGGTGCTGGTTTGGTGCTGACGGGCACCGTAGTTCGAGGGTCGACTATGGCGCGGCGGCGATGCGGTTACTGCTCCGTGTCGGTGGAAGGCGGTTCCTGCGTCGGCTGTTCCGGGCCGGGGGTCGCGGGGGTGGCCGGAGGCACGGTACGGGCCCAGTCGGCCCAGTCGGCAAGGGCCTGGTAGAGACGGACACCGGCCTCGACGGCCACGCGCGTGGATCGGGTCTGCGCGCTGTCGCCGAAGTCGCCGCGGTCCTTGGCCGCGGCGAAGGCGCGGTACTGCTCTGCCATCGCGGTGAAGAATTCCGCCTCCCGGGCGAGGTGCCGCTGCAAGTCCTCGGGCTCCATCAGCCAGAAGAAGAAGGACCGGAGCAGCGGCTGCAGCCGCACGGTGTGGTCGACCTCCCCCTCGACGAGCCAGGTCCGCACCTCGGTCAGTCCCGCGTCGGTGATGCGGTACGCCTTGCGGCCGCGCGGCCCTTCGCTCTCCACCTCGATCAGGCCGGTGTCGGCCAGGCGACCGAGTTCGGCGTAGATCTGGGGATGCTTGGCCGGCCACACGGCCCCCAGGACCTCTTGGAAACGCTGGGCCAAGTCGTAGCCGCTCGCCGGTCCTTCGGCGAGCAGACCCAGCACGCCGTGACGCAATGACATGCGGCTCCTTCCTCTCTCCTCGGACAAGCTTGACACGCACTTTGGACGTGTAGAGACTGACATGTAAGGAGCTACATGTCGAAAGAGGGGGTCGTGATGTCGGAGAATCGACGCAAGCGTGCGGTGTTCCTGACCGGGGCGGCGGGAGGCATCGGTGAAGCCCTGGTCGGAGCGCTGGTCGAGAGCGGCTACCTGGTCTTCGCCGGCGTCCGCCGCAATCGCGGCTCACTGGACGCGCTGCCGCATGTCGTGACCGTGCCGGTGGACGTCACCGATCCGGACAGCGTGGAAGACGCCGCCCGGCAGGTGGGTGATCACCCGGCCGCGGCGCGCGGGCTGCACGCGGTGATCAACAACGCGGGTGTGATCGTGCAGGGCCCGCTGGAGCTGGTGCCGGCTGCCGAGCTGCGCCGCCAGTTCGAGGTGAACACGTTCGGCCCGACGCATGTCACCCGGTCCTTCCTGCCGCTGGTGCGGTCGGGTGGCGGCCGAGTCGTCAACGTCAGCGCGCCCACCGCCCGCACCCCGCTGCCGATGCTGGCCCCGATCTCCGCGAGCAAGGCGGCCCTGCAGGCGCTGTCCGACGCCCAGCGCCTGGAACTGGCCGCCTGGAACATCCCGGTGATCGTGGTGGAGCCGGGCGCCACCGAGACCCCGATCTTCGCCTCGGCCGACGCGGCGGCGAAGGCGGCGACCGGTTCCGTGGACCCTCACCTCCTGACCCTGTACGCCCACCACCGAGCGGCGTTCGCCGAAGTGATGGCCCGCCAGAAGAACGGTCCCGTCGACCGGGTCGTCAAGGCCATCGTCACGGCCGTCGAAGCCCGCCGTCCCAAGCGTCGTTACGTGGCCGGCTCCGACGCCCGGGCCCTGGGAATGATCTCCCGGTTGCCCGCCGGACTGCGCGAGCGGCTCATCGCGAGCAGCTTCAAGCTCGGCACGATCCCCTCGGGGGCCGCCTGATGAGCAGCGGGTCGCGCACCATCGTCGTCATCGGCGCGACCTCCGGCCTGGGCCGGCAGGCCGCCCACGCCCTGGCCGCCGACGGCCACCGCCTGATTCTGGTTGGGCGCGGGCCGGACCGTGCCGCAAGCCTCGCCCGTGCACTTCCCCGCGCCCATGTGATCCGTGCGGACGTGGCGACGGCGGACGGCATCGACTCCGTGGCACGCCAGGTGCACGAGGTCACCGATGCGGTCGACACCCTGATCAACAACGCAGGTGTCATGCGGCCCCGCCGGGAGACCACCGCCGAGGGCTTTGAACTCAACTTCGCCGTCCACCACCTCGCCCCGTACTCGATGACGAGCCGGTTGCTGCCCCTCCTGCGAAGAGGAGACGGCCGGGTCGTCAACGTCAACTCCGAGGGACACCGCACTCCCATGCGAGGCGGCGGCACCGTGACCCTCGACCTCACCGACCTGCAGAGCGAACGGGACTACGACCCCTTCCTGGTCTACAGCCGTACCAAGCTGGCCAACCTGATGTTCACCTACCAACTCCACGCACGCCACCTGGAGCTGACCGTGGCAGCGCTTCACCCAGGCGTCGTACGCACCAGCCTGGGGCGGGAGTTCCCCACCGTTCAGGTACGCCTGGTCCATGCCCTGGCCCTGTCCGCACGCCGCGGCGCGGAGCCGGTGGTGCGCCTGGCGGCGGGGAGCGTGACCGCCGGTCAGTACTACGACCGCTTCACCCCGGTGGCCTCGTCACGCCCTTCCTACGACACCGCCACCGCCCGGGCGTTGTGGTCCGCCACCGAAGAGCTGCGCGGACCGTTCGGCTCCTGAGCCGGGCCGCATCGCCTCGCCCCGTGCTCGCGGTGAGTGCGGTACCGGGAGGGGCGATGCGGGTGCCCGCCCTTCGCGGGCACCCGGTCGTGGGCGACAGCGGCCGCAAAAGGCCCTCGCCGAGGGCGACCACCGAGCGCGTGCGCCGGTGCCGCAGCCCCGGGATGTGATTGCCCGGCTGACAGAAGATACGTACAGTGTCAGAATGTCAGAAACGGTGGACGCCAAGCGGGCCCGGATCGTCGCCGCGGGCCTGAGCGTTTTCGGCAGGTACGGCTACCGTCGGACCTCCATGGACCTGATCGCCCGGACAGCCGGCATGTCACGACCTGCCGTCTACCAGTACTTCAAGAACAAGCAGGAAGTGTTCCGGGCCGTCGCGCATCGCGTCTCCGCCCAGGTGACCACTGCCGCACGTGAGGCGGGCGAGAAGGCGCGAGCGCTGTCGGCCGAAGACAGGATGTACCTCGTCCTGGCCGTCAAACTGGACGTGCTCGCAGAATCCGTCCGGGCCGAGCCCCACGCCGAACTGTTCCGCGAAGCCGCGGACATCGCCGCGGACACCGTCCAGGCTTTCGAAGAGAGCTACCGCGACGTCGTCGAGGACGTCCTCCATGACTGCGCCGATGAACTCGACCTGCTCGGGCCGGTGCTGTCCGCCCGCGACACCGCAGAACTCCTGTGTGACGCCCTGGCGGGCATCGCGCAGGCCCGCCAGGCACCGGAGGTCAAGCACGCGCGTCTGCGTCACCTGGCCCAGCTCACCGCACGTGGCCTCACCCGTACTCCAGAGAATGGGTCTACATGCTGACCATGGTCCTGAGTTTCCTGGCCGGAGTCTTCGCCGCCAACGCCACCCCGCACTTCGTCAAGGGCATCACCAAGGAACGGTTCCCCACTCCGTTCGGTGACGGCCCGCTGGTCAACCTGATCGCCGGTTGGGCGATGTACGTCATCACCGTGCTCCTGGCCGTGGCGGCCCGTGCGACCGAGCGTCCAGTGCCCGCCTTCGCCGCCGCTGCCCTCGGCGTCCTCGGTATGGGCATCTTTCACGCCACCATCGGCGCCTTCGGCCGGGGCCGGACTCCTCTTGCGGATGAGGCGAGGTCAAGCTCCCGTTCGTGAGCGGCCGACCCGCCGTCGAGCTTCAGGAACCACATGGAGGGCGCGGGTGGCCGCCATCAAGCCGGCCCAGTGCCCGTGCGGCCTGCTGCTCTCCGTCCCGCTCCGACCCGCGAGGTGGGCGCCCGCGAGGCGCTGTTCGCCGGACGCATGTGTCTGAGGGCCTACGGCGCCTCGCTCCGCCATCGCACGCGTAGACGATCCGGCGTCCTCACGAGGTCGCTCGCTGCGGGTCTTCCGTGAACCCCCGTGCCGGGAGGCTCATCCGGCGGTGAACTCCGCGTCCAAAGGCGCACCGTGGCCCTGCGCACCACCAAGCGGATGGACCGGACCCAACCAGGGGCTCGCCGTACGCGACGTCCCCTTGGTCGTCCAGACTGAACGCGTCCGCTGCTCCCACCGGCAGAGCTGAGCTCCGGCGCTGACCTGGTACGCCCATGAGGCAGGCTCCCACGCCCTGGTCCCGGCCGGTTGCGTGGTCGTACCACTCGATGGTGACCCCGGTGAGGCCGGCGGCGGGGTGGTCCGGGAATGGGTCGGATCTCCAGCTCCGCTGCGGGAATGGTCTCGTCCGCCGGTGTCCGGAAGGCCGAAGCAGCCGCGCCGGGAACAGCCGGCCGACCGGCACGGTTGCATCCGCTGAGAGACCGGCGCCGCACCAGGATCCGGGCTCGAGTTCGCCGTGCGCCCGCTGCGCACTCGGACCAGACGTATTTCTGCGAAAGGATTGCTTCATGACCGACCGGCCCTTGACGCTCATGGCAGTGCACGCCCACCCCGACGACGAAGCCACCGGAACCGGAGGCGTCCTCGCGCGGTATGCGGCGGAAGGCATCCGCACGGTTCTCGTGACGTGTACCGACGGCCGCTGCGGTGACGGACCCGGAGGTGTCAAGCCGGGCGATCCCGGACACGATCCGGTGGCGGTCGCCGCGATGCGCCGACAGGAACTCGAAGCGAGCTGTGCCGTCTTGAAGGTCAGCGCTCTGGAGACGTTGGACTACGCCGACTCCGGGATGATGGGCTGGCCGAGCAACGACGCCCCAGGCTCCTTCTGGCAGACCCCCGTGCAGGAAGGCGCGGCCCGGCTCGCGGAGCTCATGCGGCATTACCGGCCTGATGTGGTCGTCACCTATGACGAGAACGGCTTCTACGGTCACCCCGACCACATCCAGGCCCACCGCATCACCATGGCGGCGCTGGAAATGACCGTGCCGGTACCGAAGGTGTACTGGACCACGATGCCCCGTTCGATGATGAAGCGATTCGGCGAGGTCATGCGCGAGTTCCATGAGGACATGCCCGAGCCGGATCCTGCCGAGGCCGCCGCGATGGCCGAGATCGGCCTCCCCGACGACGAGGTCACCACATGGGTGGACACGACCCGGTTCAGCGGTCAGAAGTTCGACGCGTTGGCCGCGCACGCCAGTCAGGGCGAGAACATCTTCTTCCTCAAGCTGGGACACGAACGGTTCGGCGAGTTGATGGGCATGGAAACCTTCGTACGTGTTCAGGACAGCACCGGCGCAGCCGTACCCGAGAACGACCTTTTCGCCGGACTGCGCTGATCCGCCCATGCCCGGCCGGAAGAGGGACCTCTCCGGCGGCTGCGGCCGGGATACCGGCGAGGTTTTCCATCGTCGGGCCGGCCGCCCTGCGCGTTCTGATGGACGGGTGCGGGATGTCCTCCACGTGTTCGTCCAGCGGCTCCGCGCATGAGGTCGCGGCCTCCGGTGTCCGGACGGAACGGACGGATCGGTGGCCGCGGGGGACTGTCTTTGGGATGCCCGGCGCGGATGCGGCGGACGCGTGACCCCGTCGCCTGCCGGGGGCGTCGAGGTGGCGGGTGTGCGCTCGTGCTTCCCGACGTGCCACCGATGCTTCGATTTCCCCGAGAGGTCCGGGAACTGAACGGCACTCGCGTCCGACTCGTAAGGAGGAGGCGGGTCGGCCAGGTGGAGCTTCGTGGGCGGTGATGCGTATGCGTGGGCCGGGGGAGGGATCGTTGGGCCGCGTGGCAGCATCGGGTGCCGTGAGCGTGTCCCTGGCGGTGCGGACCGTGCGTGCGGCGGTGTTCGCCGTGCTGTGCGTGCTGCTCGCGGCCGGAGGGCACGTCATGACCACGGGCATGGCGCCGTCGGTGTGGGTGCAGGCCGCCGGTTTCGTGCCGGTCTTCGCGGTCGGCTGTCTGCGGGGTGGCCGTGAGCGGTCGCTGGCCGCCATCGGTACGGGGATTCTGGCCGCCCAGGGCGGGTTGCATCTTGTCTTCCACGCCGCGGAGCCCCCTCACACGGCGGTGGTCGTGCATGGCATGCGGATGGTCCAAGCGCCCCATGCACTGACACCGCACGCCACCGCCGCGCATGCCGGGGCGGCCTTGCTGCTGACCTGGTGGCTGCGGCACGGTGAGGCGGCGCTGTGGTCGCTGCTGCGCTGGGCGGTCGCGTTCGTGCCGGGGCTTGCCGCCTGGTGGGAGGTGGCCGGCGGGGCGTGGCGCGCGGCCGGGCCAGGGCTGGTACGCCGGGCTGCCGGTGAGCCGTGGGCGTTGCGACAGATACGGCTGAGGTACGCCGTCCACCGGCGGGGGCCGCCGACGGGGATGTCGTACGTGCTGTCGTACGCGTTCTGACCGCAGACATCCCTTCTTCCGTACGGAGATCCCTCACCCATGTCCAGGACCCGCACCACCCTGCGCCGCGCCGGCGCCCTCACCGCCCTGACCGCCGCCGGACTCCTCGCTGCCGCGGGCGTCGCCTCCGCGCACGTCACCGTCCACCCCGACAGCTACGCCAAGGGAGCGACCGACGGCGTGCTGACCTTCCGCGTCCCCAACGAGGAAGACAACGCCTCCACCACCAGGGTCCAGGTGTTCCTGCCCACCGACCACCCCGTCCTCGGCGTGCTCGTGCACCCGCAGGACGGCTGGACCGCCAAGGTCACCACCACCAAGCTCAAGACCCCGGTCAAGACCGACGACGGCACCCTCACCGAGGCCGCCTCCGAGATCACCTTCACCGGCGGCAAGATCGGCGCGGGACAGTACGAGGACTTCGACGTCGCCTTCGGCCGGCTGCCGGACGACACCGACCAGCTGACCTTCAAGGCCCTGCAGACGTACTCCGACGGCAAGGTCGTCCGCTGGATCGAGGAGGCGCAGGGGGGACAGGAGCCGGAGAACGCGGCTCCTGTCCTGAAGCTCACTGCCAAGGGGGCGGAGGACGGCAGCGCTGCTCCGACCGCCTCGGCAGCGGCTTCGAAGGGCTCCGGGAGCGCCGAGCCGACCGCTTCCGCGAGCGACTCGGCCGCCCGCGGTCTGGGCATCGCCGGGCTGGTCGTCGGCGTGCTGGGCCTGGCCGCGGCGGCCTTTGCCCTCGTGCGCGGCCGTTCCGCCGGATCCCGGGCGGAGTAGGACATCCGCCCTGCCGACGGTAGCCGTCGGCAGGGCGGCGCTCGTCGCCGCGACCCCTGGCACACTCGTCCCTCACGTGACGCGGCGAGCCGGGGCCGGCCGGCGGGTGGTGACCGGGTGCCTTCCACGCTGTGCTTCGAACGCTGGGCGCCGGTTGAGACGATCGCGGTCGTGATCCGCCCGGGCGGCAGCGGCGGGTGATCGCCGCCTTGAGGGCGCAGAGGCCGTCACCTGGACGTCGGGGCGGAGTGCCATCGAGTTCCCGCTGGTTGGCGTGGGTTGGATCACATCCGGCGCATTGAGTACGGTCCCCCGTGGATGCCCGTACCCACGCATGACGACGGAAGCCCGGATGCGAGGATGAGGCACCATGACAGCAGGGTGGTGTGCTCGCGCGATACGGGCCGCGGTGTTCGCGGCCACGTGCGTGCTGCTCGCCGCCCTGGGCCACGTCCTGATGTCCGGCACCGACGTGCCCGCGTGGGCGCTGGCCGCCGGCGGGGCCGTGACCTGTGCCGTGGGCTGGTGTCTGGCGGGGCGTGAGCGCGGACTGCCGCTGATCGTGACGGTCATGGTCGCCGTCCAGACGGTGCTCCACGAGGCGTTCTCCTACGCCCAGTCGACGTCCGGCACATCC
Organism: Streptomyces sp. NPDC029151; assembly: GCF_055564315.1. Classification (NCBI taxonomy): domain Bacteria; kingdom Bacillati; phylum Actinomycetota; class Actinomycetes; order Kitasatosporales; family Streptomycetaceae; genus Streptomyces; species Streptomyces sp. NPDC029151. Next base: position 378,344 of record NZ_JBVHWQ010000003.1, on the reverse strand, counting down.
GGCGGGCCGGCCTCCATGGGCATGAGTGGCATGGGCTCCATGGGCAGCTCCATGGGTATGGGCTCGACGCACATGGGCTCCATGCACATGGGCTCCATGCACATGGGCTCGATGCACATGGGCTCGATGCACATGGGCTCCATGGACATGGGTGCCCTGCACGTCGACCGCACGGGCACCAGCCCCATGGATCACATGGGCCACTCCATGGACGGTGGTTCGTCGTCGTTCGGCATGCTCGCCGCCCACCTGCTCGCCGCGGTGCTGTGCGGCCTGTGGCTGGCGTACGGCGAGAAGGCCGCCTTCCGGATCCTGCGGGCGGCGGCCGGATGGCTGGCGGCGCCGCTGCGGTTGCTGTTCGCCCTGCCCTGTACGCCCGATCGCCCGCGCGTCCGCCTGCGGCGCCGCCGCTCGGACCGGGCGCCGCGTCTCCTCCTTCTCGTCCACGCGATCACCTCTCGGGGGCCGCCGGCGGGGACGGCTGTCGTCTGAAGACAGCTGGTTCCCCGAGGCTGCCCGACTCCCCGGGTGCGCCTCGGGCCACGGTCGTACGACCGCACGGGCGCTGTACGCCGGCACAGGCGTTGTAGCGCCACAGCGACGCCGTAGGGCCGTCTCTTCCCCTTTCACCGGACCGCGCGCCGCGGCGCGCCCCTGGTCCGGATCACGGTTGACCCGAGAAGGACACCAGGTGATCACCTCTGCCCTGCCCACCTCGCGCGCCAGAAGCGACCAGAACGATGAATCGATCACCGCGTGGGCGCTGGCCGCCCGCGGCGGTGACGCGGATGCGGTCGAACAGTTCGTGGGCGCCCTGCACCGGGACGTCCAGCGCTACGTCACCCACCTGTGCGGCGATCCCCAGGCTGCGGACGATCTGGCACAGGACACGTTCCTGCGCGCGCTCGGCAGCCTGCACCGCTTCGAAGGGCGTTCCTCGGCCCGGGCGTGGCTGTTGTCCATCGCCCGCCGGGCGGTGATCGACAGCTACCGGTACGCCGCCGCCCGGCCGCGCCTCGCGGACGTACCGGACTGGCAGTTGGCCGCCGAACGCGCCCAGCCGTGCGACCTGCCCGGCTTCGACGACGGCATCGCCCTGCTGGATCTGCTGGCCTCGCTGCCCGACGACCGTCGGCAGGCGTTCACCCTCACGCAGCTGCTCGGCCTGCCGTACGCGGAGGCCGCGGAGGTCAGCGACTGCCCGATCGGCACGGTCCGCTCCCGTGTGGCCCGTGCTCGCGCGACCCTGATGGATCTGCTGGACGACGAGGGCACCTCCCACGCCGTCGGGGCAGTGGGGGAGGACCGGTCCGCCGCGCCGGCGGCCTGACGCTCCGGGAGGGTGCCGGTGCCGGCTGGAAACGGCACCGGCACCCTCGTCGCCGGAGCACCGGAAGCGGTTCACCTGAGCCGGATCGCCAACCGGCCGGGAACTCGGGGCGCCTTCGCTCCGACTACTGGAGCGGGTGGCGAAGGCTCGCCCGTGTACCGAGTGGATCCGGGAGTTGTTCGATGCGTTCTCGTGTGTGGGGCGGTACCGCGGCCGTCGCGCTGGGCGGCCTGCTGGTGACGGGCTGCGGCGGCGGGGGGAAGGACACGGCGGACGGGAACGCGGGGCAGGCCGGGAAGGCGGCTTCCGGCGGCTACCCGGTGTCCGTCACCGACTGCACGGGCGCCAGGACCACCTTCTCCGGCGCCCCGAAGAGAATCGTCACCAGCAACGGGTCCAGCCTGGAGCTGTTGCTGCGCCTCGGCGCCGGCGACCAGGTGATCGGCACCGGCTTCCCGCCCGGCAAGGGCACGCTGCCCGGCACCCTCGACGCACAGGCGCAGAGGGTCAGGGTCCTCAGCCGGACCGTCATCCCGAAGGAGAAGCTGCTCGGCTCCGGCGCCGACCTCTACATCGACACCTTCGCCTCCATGGGAAGCATGGGAGGCCAAGGCATGGGGGACGCGCCGACGGCGCAGGAGTTCAAGGCCGCCGGGATCAAACACATCTACCTGAAGTCGACCGCCTGTGCTGCCCGGAGCAAGACGCCGGTGACCGACCTGTCCGCCGTCGAGGCCGACATCACCTCCCTCGGCGCGGTCACCGGAACCGGCGCGCGGGCCGAACAGCTGGTCGCCGGAATGAAGCAGAAGGTGGGCGCCGTCCAGAAGGCGGTCGGCGGTACGCCGCGGAGCGCGCGGCCGACGTACTTCTTCTTCGACTACGACGCCGGTACCAAGCAGCCCTCCGTCACCTGCAACCGCCAGGTCGCCAACGCCGTGATCACCCTGGCCGGGGCCCGCAGCGTCTTCGCCGACTGCGACGGCGACTACCAGCAGGTCGGCTGGGAGGACGTCATCGCCAAGAACCCCGACTGGATCCAGCTCGGCGTGCGCGACCGCGGCAGCGAGGCCGCGAACAAGAAGGCGTTCGACGAGGCCGAACAGTGGCTGAGGTCGAACCCCGCCACCAAGGGACTGAAGGCGGTCAAGGCAGGCCACTTCCTGCGCATCGGCTCCGAGCAGACCACCATCGCGGGAGTCGGCAACGCCGACACGGTCGAGGCCATCGCCAGGACCCTCTACCCGGGCAAGGTCGGCTGATCGTGGCCTTCACACGGGTGCGCCGGAAGGCCACGGCCGCGGAGGAGGGCGGCAGCCTGCACGCCGGTCCGCCGGCGGCGGTTCTGGCCGTGGCGCTGCTGGCCGCGCTGACGCTGGCCGTGGCCTGGGGCTCGACGTCGATCCCGCCCGGCGAGGTGTGGGGCGTGGTGTGGCGGCGGCTGTCCGGTGAGGCGCCGCGCCCCGGCACGGACGACCTCATCGTCTGGCAGCTCCGGCTCCCTCGTGCCCTGCTCGCCGCCCTCGTCGGTGCCGGCCTCGGTGTCGTCGGTACGGCGGTCCAGGCGCTGGTGCGCAACCCCCTGGCCGATCCCTACCTGTTGGGCATCTCCAACGGTGCCTCCCTCGGCGCGGTCGCCGCGATCGTCCTCGGCCTCGGCGCCGGCGGAGCACTGGGCCTGGGCCTGTCCGGCGCGGCCTTCGCCGGCGCGCTGGCGACGTTCGCGCTGGTGTGGGCGGTGGCCCGGCGCGGCGGAGGATTCGCGCCGCTGCGGCTGGTACTGGCCGGGGTCGCGATCGGCCAGTTCCTCTCCGGCTTCACCAGCTACCTCGTACTGCGGGCCGGGGACGAGCAGCAGACCCGCAGCGTCCTGTTCTGGCTCATGGGCAGCCTCGGAGGAGCGACGTGGGAACTGCTCGCGCTACCCGCAGTCGCCGTACCCGCCGCGCTGCTGTGGCTCCAGGCACGCGCCCGGGGCCTGAACGCCCTGCTGATGGGCGACGAGACGGCCGCCGGACTCGGCATCGACGTCACCCGGCTGCGCCGCGAGCTGTTCACCGTGACCAGCGTGCTGACCGCGGTCCTGGTGGCGGTCTCCGGCGCGATCGCGTTCGTCGCGTTGATGGTGCCGCACGTCTGCCGCCTGATCGTCGGCGGTGACCACCGACGCCTCCTGCCGGTCTCCGCGTTGTTCGGGGCTCTGCTGCTGGTCGTGGTCGACATCGTGTGCCGTACGGCGATGGACACGCAGGAGCTGCCGGTGGGTGTGGTCACTTCGCTGCTCGGGGCTCCGGCCCTGCTGTATCTGCTGGACCGGCGCCTGGGGAGCGGCAGTTGAGGATCGACATCGAGGACCTGCACGTCGCCTACGCCGGCCGTACGGTGCTCGCGGGCGCCCGACTCGTCGCCGCCGAGGGCGAGATCACCGGCCTGGTCGGACCGAACGGCAGCGGCAAGTCCACGCTCCTGCGCACCGTCTACCGGCACCTCAAGCCCACCGCCGGGCGGGTCCTGCTCGCCGGCACCGACCTGCGGGAGCTGACCCCGCTGCAGTCGGCGCGGCACGTGGCGGCCCTGCCGCAGGAGCGGGGGAGCGACTTCGAGCTGACCGTGCGCGAGGTGGTCGCGATGGGCCGTACGCCCTACAAGCGTGCCTTCGCCGGGGAGGACGCCGCCGACCGGGACATCGTCGCCCGCGCCCTGACCGACGTCGGCATGGCGCAGCAGGCCGGACGCCGCTTCACGGCCCTGTCCGGCGGTGAGCGCCAACGTGTCCTGCTGGCACGGGCGTTCGCACAGAACCCGGACATCCTGGTGCTGGACGAACCGACCAACCACCTCGACATCCGCCATCAGGTCGACCTGCTCGCCCTCCTGCGGGTCCGGCGCCGTACGACCCTGGTGTCGCTGCACGACCTGAATGCCGCGGCCTCCGTCTGTGACCGTCTCCACGTCCTGCACGACGGGGCGGTCGTCGCCTCCGGCCGGCCGCGGGAAGTCCTCACGCCCGCGCTGATGGCGGAGGTGTTCGGAGTGCGAGCGGCGGTCGTCGACCATCCCCTGACCGGTGACCCGCTCATCGCCTTCGACCACCGAACGCCGGCGGACGAGGGTACCTCGGAGGCCTCTTCGGCAGTCGGCTGAGCGAAGGCGGATTTCCGCCGTACGCATGCCGATTCGGTGTGCGGGGGCAGGGGAAGAGCCCTCCGCCGCACGCACCGGGCAGGGGCGCGCTCAGCGTGGTGGGGCAGGGCGGTCCGATGGCGCGGCTCCGACGCGACGTGCACGGCGGTTCCCGCCCGGCCTGGCCTTGGGTTCCCGAGCCAAGGAAGACCGGCGTGGCCGGGCGCGGACCAGCGGCGGATCCCGGCCGTTGCTCGCGGCCACCGTCGCCGTCCTCGTGGCCGGGTACGGCCGGCTGGGCTCGTCGTCGACGGAGCGTTCGGCGCGGCCGTCGGCTGTGCCGCCGGGCTGAGACTCCGCATGCTGCCGTATCCGCCGGCCGTGTCGGCCGTGTCGGGCGAGCCGGCACGCGGCGGCCGCCGTGACCGATCGCCGTGACCGGCCGCCGTGACCGGCCGCCGTGACCGGTCGCCGTGACCGGTCGCCGTGACCGCTCGCCGCGTCTGCTCGTCGCGGTCGACCGGCGCGGGCAGTTCCGGCCTGCCCGCCATGATTTCCGGACGCATCCGGGAACTCGTGTGCGATCCCTCCCGACTTGTGGGACGAGGCTGCCGCCCGGCAGCCCACCACGACCAAGAGGGGCGGCAACGGTGACAGGCCACAGTCCCGGTTCACAACAGCCCGGCCGCATACCCGTCGGCGGCGAGGACCGCTGGCTGCTCGTCGCAGTGGCCGGCCTGCTGTCGTTCGTGGCGATGCTCGACATGAACATCGTCAATGTGGCGCTGGCGGACATCGCCGACGGTCTGCACGTCTCCGCCGCCACCGCCCAGTGGGCGGTCCTGGGTTATCAACTGCCCGTGACCGCCCTGCTGTTGCCTGTCGGACGGTGGCTGGACGGGCTCGGGACGCGCTCCGCCCTGCTGGTCGCGACCGAGGGCTTCGCCCTGTGCAGCGTGCTGGCGGCCGCCGCACCCTGGGCGTCCTGGCTGATCGCCGCCCGCCTCGCGCAGGGCGCGTTCGGTGCCGTGCTCTTCGTCCTGATGCCGGTTCTCGCCCTGCGCTCGGTACGTCCGGAACTGCGCGGGCGAGCCATGAGTGTGCCCGCGACGCTGGGCCCGCTGGGCGCCGTGACCGGCCCGGCGGTGGGCGGACCGCTGCTGGACCACCTGGGCTGGCGCGCCGTATTCCTGGTCAAGATCCCGTTCTGCCTGCTCGCCCTGATCGTGGCCTGGAGGGCGATGCCGAAGGACGGGGGCCTGCGCCTGCCCGACCGGCGGTCGGCGGCGGATGCGCTGCTGGTGGGCTCCGGCGTGGCCGCCCTGCTGCTGACGCTGACCCTGGCATCCAGAAACCCGGGCCGGCTGGTGTTCGCGCTCGCCGCCCTACCGCCGTTGTGGTGGTGGCTGCGGGGACCGGGCGGCCGGCCGGTCGTCGGCGCACTGCGGACGACAGGGCTGTTCCGGGCGCATACGGCGGTGCTGGCGTTGGCGGCCGGTTTCGCGTCGATGCACTACGTCGTCGCCCTGCACCTCCAGCGCGACAACGGCGTCAGCGCCACCACGACCGGTCTGACCATGCTCGCCTTCCCGCTCGGCATGGGGCTGGCCGGACCGGCCGGCGGACGCCTCGCCGACCGGTGGGGGGCTCGGCCAGTGGCGGTCACCGGTGCCGCCGTCACCGCCGCCGGTCTGCTCCTCCTCGCTCCGCTGGAAGGTGACTGGTCGCCGGTGGACGTCGCCTGGCGGCTGGCGCTGGCCGGCCTCGGCATGGGCCTGAACGGCGGCCCCACCCAGGCCCTCGTCATGGGCGCCGCCCCACCGGACCGCACGGCGACCGTGGGTTCCTCCGTACAGCTGGCCCGCAGCCTCGGCTTCACCCTCGGGCCGGCGCTGGCCACCGCCGCCTGGGGACTGGCCGGGGGCGATGACGGCGTGACCGCCGGGCTGACCCTGGCGGCAGCCGCCGCCTGCATCGCCGTACCCCTGCTCGCCCTGCGAGGACGCAGGCCGACGGCGCTCGTGCACGAGACGTCCACCGACGCGGCTCCCGCCGCCGACCACCACTGACCGAGGAGTCTTCCATGTGCGGAATCACCGGCTGGGTGTCGTACCACCAGGACGCCCGCTCCCGGGCCGCGGTCATCGAGGCCATGACCGCCACCCTCACCCCCCGCGGCCCCGACGCCGGTGGCGTCTGGCTCGGCGAACGGGCCGCGATCGGCCACCGGCGCCTGGCCGTCATCGACCTCGAAGGCGGCGTACAGCCGATGACCGACCGCCCTGATCGGCCGACCACCGTGCTCACCTACAGCGGCGAGGTCTACAACCACCGCGCCCTGCGCGCGGAACTGCGAAGCCGGGGCCATACGTTCCGTACCCGCAGCGACACCGAAGTGGTGCTGCGGGCGTACGCCGAGTGGGGCGTGGACATGGCCGACCGCCTCGAGGGCATGTTCGCCTTCGCCGTCTGGGACGAGCGCGCCCAGCGGCTGCTGCTGGTCCGGGACCGGCTCGGCGTCAAGCCGCTGTTCTGGGCGGCCGTCGACGGCGGCCTCGCCTTCGCCTCCGAGCCCAAGGCCCTCTTCGCCCACCCGGAGATACGCCCCCGGGTGGATGCCGACGGGCTGCGGGAGGCGTACAGCCTGCTGTTCAACACCGGGCCGACGGTGTGGTCCGGGGTACGGGAGGTCGAGCCCGGGGGCCTGCTGGTCCTGGACCGTGACGGCATCCGGGAACGCCGCTACTGGCGGCTGGAGGCCGGGGCCCACGAGGACGACCAGGCCACGACCGTGGACCGGATCCGTGAGCTGGTCGGAAGCGCCGCCCGCGACCAGCTGGAGGCCGACGTCCCCCTGTGCAGCCTGCTCTCCGGAGGCATCGACTCCACCGTCCTGACCGCCCTGCTCGCCGACGAACTCCGCCTTCGCGAAGGCCCCGACGCCCGCATCCGCTCCTACGCCGTCGACTACAGCGACCAGGCCGAACACTTCACCGGCGACGTCCTGCGCACCGGCCACGACACCCCCTACGCCACCGAGGCCGGCGCCTTCATCGGCACCGACCACAGCACCGTCATCCTCGACCCGCGCGCCCTGCTCGACCCCGAGCACCGCAAGGCAGTCGTCGTGGCCCGCGACTCACCCATCGGTGTCGGTGACATGGACACCTCGCTGTACCTCCTCTTCGGCGAGATCCGCCGGCACTCCACCGTCGCCCTCTCCGGCGAAGCGGCCGACGAGGTCTTCGGCGGCTATCCCTGGTTCCACACCCCGAGGGCGCTGGCCGCCAAGACCTTCCCGTGGCTGCTGGTGACCGGCGACGAGGCCGCCATGCCCTTGAGCCCGGAACTGGATCTCCGCATCCGCGAGTTCCGCGACGACACCTACCGGTCCGCCCTGGCCGCCGTTCCGCACCTGGACGGTGAAACCCCCACCGAGCACCGGCAGCGCGAGATGCAGCACCTGTCCCTCACCCGCTGGCTGCGCCAGCTCCTGCACCGCAAGGACCGCCTCAGCATGGCGCAGGGTCTGGAGGTGCGTGTGCCGTACTGCGACCACCGCCTGGTCGAGTACGCCTTCACCGCACCCTGGTCGCTGAAGAGCTTCGACGGCCGGGAGAAGAGCCTGCTGCGGGCGACGGGTTCCGGCCTCGCTCCGGAGTCGGTGCTGCACCGCCCGAAGAACCACTACCCGGCCACCCACCACCCCGACTACAACCGCGGACTGCAGAACATGGCCCGCGACGCGCTCTCCGTCGACCAGGTGCGTGCGCTCGCCGACGAGACCCGCGTCAAACCGTGCCTGGACACCCCGCCCGACCGGCTGGAGTGGGGCCACCGCCTGCGTCTCGAACGCGTCGTCGACCTCGCTCTGTGGCTGGACCACTACCAGCCCGAACTCGCCCTCTGAGGAGCCCCGGCATGACCATCCAGGAACCCCTTCGGGCCGTCGAGCCCAAGGCCGGTCCCGAGCCTCTGCCCGACCCGGTCCCCCTGACGGGATGTCCCTACAAGGCCGACCCCTACCCCCTGTACGAGCAGATGCGCGACGCCGGCCCCGTCCACCGCGTCCTCTTCCCCAGCGGCGTCCAAGCCTGGCTCGTCACCGGCTACGACGCCGCCCACGCCGCGCTGAACGACGGCCGCCTGGGCAAGAACCACGACCGCGGCAACGACCGCTGGCGCGCCCGCGCCTCGATCATGCCCGAGCCGCAGCACTCCGAGCTCCAGGTCCACCTCCTGCACCAGGACCCGCCCGAGCACACCCGGATGCGCCGCTTCGTGACGGACGCCTTCACCCCGCGCCGCGTCGAGCAGCTCCGCCCGCGCTTCCGGGAACTGGCCGACGCCCTCGTCGACGCACTGCCGGAGCACGGCCCCGCGGACCTCGTCACCGGCTTCGCCGCCCGCTTCCCCTTCCTGGTCCTCGCCGAGGTCATCGGCCTTCCGCAGCAGCTGGCGGCCCGCTTCGACCGCGACTGGGGCAAGGTCGTCCAGCCGGTCGGCCCCACCGACCCCGGACGCCCCCTCTACGAGGCCCGCCTGCACGGGCTCCAGAGCTACATCGCCGACGTCGTCGCCCACAAACGCGACCACGGGGGCGACGACCTGCTCAGCCGCCTCGTGGTGGCCCGCGACCGCGGTGAACTGTCCCAGGCGGAACTGGACTCCATGATCTTCCAGCTCCTCGTCGCGGGCCAGGAACCGGTCACCAACCAGATCACCACCGCCCTGATCGCCCTGTTCCGCAACCCCGACCAGCTCGCCCGCCTGCGCGACGACCCGGACCTGCTGCCCCGCGCCGTCGAGGAACTCCTCCGCTACGACAGCGCCTTCGAGCTCACCACCTGGCGCTTCTTCGACAAGGACAGCGACCTGCACGGCACGGAGATCCCGGCCGGCGACTCGGTGATCGTCTCCCTGTGCGCGGCCAACCGCGACCCGCGCCGCTTCCCCGCCCCCGACGTCCTGGACTTCGACCGCTCGCCCAACCCGCACCTCGCCTTCGGCCACGGCATCCACTTCTGCCCGGGTGCCGCCCTCGCCCGCGCCGAACTCCAGATCGCCCTCGGCACCCTGCTCGCCCGCCTGCCCGGCCTGCATCCGACCATCGCGGACGAGGACATCGAGTGGATCCCGGCCGTCCTCGGCCGCGGCACGAACCACCTTCCCGTCGGCTACGACCGCCGCCTCTGACACCGACGTACCGCTGACCGGGTCCGGCCACACCAGCCGGCCCGGTCCCGGCCGACCCACGCCCACCGACCCCAGGCGCCTGGCTTCCCCTCCCGCCACGGCGCCATGTCGACGTGCCCTCGTACGCCCCCTACGCCAGGAGGAACGACATGCCGCTGCCGACCGCACCGGACACCCTGCCCACGAGCATCGCCACCGGGATCCTCGATCTGCTCCTGCCCCACCACCGCACGACCGACCCCGTCCCCGCTCCCGTGGAAGCGTTCCCGCACCAACTGCGCCGCATCTCCGCCTTCGTACGCGACGGCGCCCCCGTCGTCTTCACCCTGCCCGGCTTCCCCTGCAAGTCCCCCAACCCCGCCAAGGTCCTCAGCCACCTTCCCGACCAGGGCGAACGCCTCTCCCTGACCTTCCTGAACACCCTGTGCACCCGGATCGAGCGGATCCACCCACCCGGCGCCCGCGTGATCATCTGCTCCGACGGCCACGTCTTCGGCGACCTCATAGGAGTCCCCGACGACCACATCGACGCCTACGCCGACGACCTGCGCACACAGATCAGCCGGATGGGCCTGCACAGACTGTCCGTCTTCGACCTGCGCGACGTCCTCGGCGACCTCCCGCACGACACGAAACGCACCCGCGTCCACGAGCGCTACGCCCCCACCCTGGAGGTCCTCCGCGCCGAGACCCGCGCCGACGACCAGGCTCTCGCCCTCTACCGGGGCATCACCCGCTTCCTCGTCGAGGACACCGCCCACTGGACCGGCACCCGCTCCGCCCTCCAACGCGCGTGCAGACAACGGGCCTACGGCGTCATCCAGCGCAGCCGCGCCTGGGGCACCCTGATCGCCGAACACCACCCCCGCGCGGTACGCCTCTCCATCCATCCCCAGCCCATCGGCGCCCCGAAATTCGGCATCCGCCTCCTCGACGCCCCGGACGCGTGGACCACTCCCTGGCACTCCGCCGCCCTGCACCGCACCGACGGCAGCTGGACCCTCATGCCGCGGGCCGAAGCCGCCAAGATGGGGCGACTGGTGCAGTGGGGCGGCAGGGACAGCCACTTCGAACAGAGCTAGGTGATGCGGCTCGGCGTGTCAGGGGTTCGTCCAGGGCCATCCGCAGGTGCGCGTCATCCCGTACGGCTTCGGTCGGTGTCCCTTGCGGGCGGGCCGCCGGGCAGGTGGCGGAGTGTCCCTGCCCGGCGGCCCGTGGGGGTCAGGCCGTGGCGGGGGTGTAGTGGGCGGCGTCGTCGCCCTCGATGACGTGGCTGAGGGTGCCGTCGACACCGGCGGGGACGTCGCCCGCGACGGTCACCCGGTGCAGCAGGCGCGGCAGGTCGCCGTAGTCGTCGGGGGCGTAGTGCTGCGTGATGCGGTTGTCGAAGAGGACGAGGTCGCCCGGCGTCCAGACCACCCGCACGATGTTCTCGGGGCGGGTGACGTACGACTGGAAGATGCGCAGCAGGTCGCGGGAGTCGGACGGGCCGAGGCCGACGATGCTCTGGGCGAAACCGCCGATGAACAGCCCGCGCTCCCCGGTCTCGGGGTGGACGCGGACGACGGGGTGGGCCGTGCGGTACTTCCGGGAGACGAACCGCTTGCGGTGCTCGGCCGCCTTCTCGTTCTTCGGGGCGGCGTAGTCGTAGTCGTTGGTGTGTACGGCCCAGAGCGTGTCGGCGAGGTCCCGCAGTGGCTGGGGCAGGTCCCGGTAGGCGGCGGCCGCGTTGGCGATGAGGGTGTTTCCGCCGTACGGCGGGATCACGATGCCGCGCAGCGTGGACGCCTTCGGCGGCGTACGGACGAAGGTGACGTCGGTGTGCCAGTGGTTGGCACGGATGCCCTCGTCGCCGTCGACGGGCAGGATGTGGGGCCGGCCCTCGACGGAGGGGACGGTGGGGTGCGCGGTGGTGAGTTCGCCGAAGAGGGAGGCGAAGCGGAGCTGGCCGGCGTCGTCGAGGTTCTGGCCGCGGAAGACGAAGGCCTTGTGTTCCAGGAGGGCGGAGTTGATCTCGGTGACGACGGCGGGGTCGAGGTCGGTGGAGAGGTCCACGCCGAGGATCTCGGCGCCGATACGGCCGCCGATCCTGCGGATGTCGAAGCCGATGCCGGTGCTCATGTGCGGGGGTTCCCTTCAGGAGGTGATCAGCGGGGAGGTGATGGGCCGGGAGGCCGTCAGGAGGTGATGGGCAGGGACGGTCCCTTGGACCCCGGTGGTCCGAGGGGAGGGCCGACGGCCCGCAGTGCGCCGGGTGTGCGGCCTCGTCCCCAGCCGATCTGCCGGCGGTAACTGCCGAGCAGGCCGGTACGGTCCAGGTGCTCCTCGTCGCGGGCGGTGGAGCCGTCGGGCAGCGGGTGGGTCACGGGCGCGACGTACAGTGCGTCGGCCGGGCAGTTGGCCTCGCACTGGAAGCAGGTCTGGCAGTCGTCGCGGCGGGCGAGCACGGGGATGCCGTCCTCGCCGCGGTCGAAGACGTTGGTCGGGCAGACCTTGATGCACTTGTCGCAGGTGACGCAACGTTCCGCCGAGACCAGTTCGATCACGAGGCCACCTCCAGGGGTGCGGCTGGTGTCGCCGATGCCGGCGGGGCGGTCGTCAGCGGTTCGGTGCGGGTCCACACCCGGTCGAGGCCGCCCGTGACGATGCGGTGGTGCTGTCCGGGGTCCTGCGCGGGGAAGTCGAGCCGCTTGGCCATGCCCCGGGTCTCCGTGCGCGCAAGCGCCGAGGCGTACATCCAGCGGGCGTGCGCCGCCATCGCCGCGGCCTGCCGGGCCCGTACGGTGTCCGTGCCGCCGGCGTGCAGGGAGGCGCGCGAGTCCTCCCACACGCTGTCGAGCACCTCCAGCGAGGCAGTGAGCCGGTCGCCTCGGCGCAGGTAGTTCTTCTCGTACGGCAGCACCTCGCCCTGAACCGCGGCGATGACGTCCCGGAAGCCGTCGGCGGAGCCTGGGGTGCCGGTGGGCCGGAGCCCGGCTCCGCCCGCGGCCACCAGGCGCCTCGTACCGGCGCGGACGCCGAGTGAGCGGGCATGGCGGGCCGCACCCCGGCCGGCCCAGGTGCCGGAGGCGATGGCCCAGGCGGCGTTGTGGCTGCCGCCGCCGGTGAAGCCGCCGCAGATCGGCTCACGGGTCGCCGCGTCCCCGGCCGCGTACAGTCCGGGGACGGTGGTGGAGCAGTCGTCGCCGGTGACGCGGATGCCGCCGGTGCCGCGCACGGTGCCCTCGGCGAGGAGCGTGACGGCGAAGCGCTGGGTGAAGGGGTCGATGCCGAGCCGGTCGAAGGTGAGGAAGAAGTTGGGCTGGGCCAGCCGCATCGCCTCGCGGGCCGCCGCGTCCGCCCGGTCGAGGCGGCAGTACACCTTCTCACCGAGCAGCGCCTCCGCGATCACGGACCGGCCGCCCTGGCTGGCCGCACCCTCCAGGACCGTGCCGTCCTGGTGGTAGAAGGTCGCGAAGGAGTAGAACGCGGTCTTGGTGACGGAGGTGCCCTCGGGCGCGATGCCGTACGCGTTGGAGAACTCCATCCCGGACAGCTCCGCGCCCGCCTCGGCGGCGAACAGGGCGCCGTCCCCGGTGTTGACGTTGCAGCCGAGCGCGCCGCTGAGGAAGGCGCAGCCGCCGGTGGCCAGGACGACCGCCCCGGCGCGCACCCGGTAGGGCTGACCGGCCTGGCGCCGGTGGCCCCTGGCTCCGGCGACCGCTCCGGAGGGGTCGGTGAGCAGTTCGGTGACCGGGCTGTGGTCGAGGATGCGGGCTCCGGCGCGCTGGACGCGGATGCGCATCCTGCGCATGTACTCCGGTCCCTGCAGCCCGTTTCTGAGCTGCCTTCCGTCCGGCCCGGTGGGGAAGGGGTAGCGTCCGGCCGCTGCCAGCTCGTTCATGCCCGCGTACGTCTGGTCCAGGACCCGGGTCATCCAGCGCCGGTCGGCCAGGAACCCGCCCAGTGCCTCCCGGCTCGCCATGGCGGCCTCCCGCGCGGCGGGCTCCGGGGGGACGTACCAGACGCCGGTTCCGGCGGAGGCGGTGGCGCCGCTGGTGCCGCAGTAGCCCTTGTCGGCGACGACGACGTCCGCTCCGTCCTGGGCCGCCTTGAGCGCGGCCCAGGTGGCCGCGGGGCCGCCGCCGACCACCAGGACGTCCGTGGTGAGGTCGAGGCCGGTCATGCGGGCCGCCCTTCCGCCGCGGCCGTCACGGTGGTCGCGGTCAGCCGGTTGGCGGGGCGGGCCAGGCCGTAGTGCGCGCGCAGGGTGCGGCCGGTGTACTCGGTGCGGAACAGGCCGCGCCGTTGCAGGATCGGCACGACATGGTCGACGAAGTCCTCCAGGCCGCCCGGCAGATGGGGCGGCATGATGTTGAAGCCGTCGGCGGCACCCTGGGTGAACCACTCCTGGAGCTGGTCGGCTATCTGCTCGGGGGTGCCGGCGAACACCCGGTGACCGCGGCCGGCGCCGAGCCGGGCGATGAGCTCGCGCAGGGTGAGGCCGTCACGGCGGGCGAGTTCGGCGACGAGCGTGAAACGGCTCTTGTTGCCGTTGATGTCCCGTTCCTCGGGCAGCTCGGGCAGCGGGCCGTCCAGCGGCAGCCCGGTCAGGTCGGTGCCGAGCATCCCGGACAGCTGGGCGAGCCCGTACTCGGGCACCTGGAGATCCGTCAGCTCCTGTTCCAGCGCGCGGGCTTCCGCTTCCGTCGAGCCGATGACGGGGGCGATGCCGGGAAGCACCAGCAACTCGTCCTCGGTACGGCCGTAGGCGGCGAGCCGCGACTTGAGGTCCTTGTAGAAGGCCTGGCCCTCGGCGAGGGTCTGCTGGGCGGTGAAGACGGCCTCGGCGTACCGGGCGGCGAAGTCCTTGCCGTCCTCCGACGAGCCGGCCTGCACCAGCAGCGGGTAACCCTGCGGGCTGCGCGGTACGTTCAGGGGGCCCTGCACGGCGAAGTGCTCGCCGCGGTGGTTGATCTCCCGCACCTTGTCGGTGTCGGCGTACACGCCGCGCTCACGGTCGAGCAGGATCGCGTCGTCCTCCCAGCTGTCCCACAGCTTGGTGGCGACCTCGACGAACTCCCGTGCCCGCTCGTAGCGCAGCCGGTGCTCCAGGTGCTCGTCCTGCCCGAAGTTGCGGGCCTCGTTCACGGTGCCGGAGGTGACGATGTTCCAGCCCGCCCGGCCACCGCTGATGTGGTCCAGGGAGGCGAACTTGCGGGCCGTGTGGAAGGGCTCGTTGAAGGTGGTGGAGACGGTGGCGATCAGGCCGACGCGCTCGGTGACCGCCGCCAGGGCCGACAACAGGGTGAGCGGTTCGAAGCCGCCGAGCGCGTTGTGCCGGACCTTGCCCCACAGGGCGAGGCCGTCGGCGAGGAAGACGGAGTCGAGCAGGCCCCGCTCGGCGGTCTGCGCGAGCTGCTGGAAATAGCGGAGATCGGTGACCCGTTCGGGCTCGGTACGCGGGTGGCGCCAGGCGGCGTCGTGGTGGCCGGCGTTCATCAGGAAGGCGTTGAGATGCAGGCGTCGGGTGCTGGTCGCGGTCATGGGGTACCTCGGATCGGGCGGTGAGACGCAGGGGCGGTGAGATCCACGGGCGGGAGGGCGGGCGGGGCGGCGCGACGGGGCCGGGCGGCAGTGGGCGGGCGGGCCGCCGGGTCAGGCGCCGGCCGGTACGCGCCAGGAGCTGAGCCGCCGTTCCACGGTCACCAGGAGCTGGTTGAAGATCACGCCGATGGCGGAGATCGTGATGATGCCCGCGTACATCTGCGGGATCGCGAAGTTGAACTGGGAGGCGTTGACCAGATAGCCGAGGCCCGCCTTGGCGCCGATCATCTCGGCGGCGACCAGCACCAGGATGGACGCCGCTCCGGCCAGCCGGATGCCGGTGAACATCACGGGTACCGAGGCCGGCAGGATGACCTTCTGAAACAGCCGGAGCGCGGACAGATCCATCGACTTCGCCAGCTTCAGCAAGGTCGGGTCGACGTTGCGGACCGCGCTGATCGTGTTGAGCAGGATCGGCCAGGTGCACGCGTACACCACGATGGAGATCTTCGAGGTCTCGCCGATGCCCAGCAGCAGGACGAACACCGGCAGCAGGGCCAGGGCGGCGGTGTTGCGGAACACCTCCAGCAGCGGACCGAGGACGTCGGCGACCGGCCGGTACCAGCCGATCAGCAGGCCGAGCGGCACGGCGACGGCCACGGCGAGACCGAATCCGCTGAACGAGCGCACGAGGCTGGCGCGGGTGTTGTCGGCGAGCTGACCGTCGGCGGCCAGTCCCCACCAGGCCTGGGCGACCTCGCTGAACGGAGGCAGGAAGGTGCGGTCGACCAGACCCAGTCGCGGTGCGGTCTCCCACAGCAGGAGCAGAGCCACGATCGCAACGGACCTGGTCGCCCCCTTGACCAGCAGGTAGGGCAGTCGGCGGACCGCCCGGCGGAACCGGGTCGCCGTGGAGCGGAGCCGGCCCGCGCTCGACGGCGACGCGTCATGGGGTGCGGACACGGCGGATGTGGCCGACACCGCGGACGTGGCGGGGGAAACGGCCGGGGCGGGCTCGGTGGTGTCCGCCGAGTCCGGCGCCGTGATCTTCTCGGTGGCCGTGCCGGTCGTGGGGCTCATACGGAAGCCTCCTCCTTCTCCAACTGCTGGGCCCTGGCCACCTCGTCGTGCAGCAGCGACCAGATCTCGTGCCGGTGCCGCGCGAACTCGGGACTGGAGCGGAGGTCGTCCGTCGCCGTGCGGGAGCCGAGGGCGACGGGCACGATCCGCTTGATGCGGCCCGGGCGGGACGTCATGACGGCGACGCGCTGCCCCAGGTAGACGGCCTCGTCGATGCCGTGGGTGATGAAGACGACGGTCTTGCCGGTGCGCTGCCAGATGCGCAGCAGTTCGTCCTGCAGCGACTCCCGGGTCTGGGCGTCCAGCGCGGCGAACGGCTCGTCCATCAGGAGGACGTCGGGGTCGTAGGCGAGGCTGCGGGCGATCGCCACCCGCTGCCGCATCCCGCCGGACAGCTCGTGCGGATGGCGGTCCTCGAACCCGGTCAAGCCGACCAGCTCCAGGAACTCACGGGCGCGTCCGGCGCGTTGACGCCGGGGGACGCCTGTGGCCTCCAGGCCGAACTCGACATTGCCCTGCGCCGTGCGCCACGGCAGCAGCGCGTACTGCTGGAACACGATGCCCCGGTCCAGGCCCGGGCCGCTGACGGGCCGGCCGTCCAGCAGGATCCGTCCGGCGGTGGGCTGGGCGAGGCCGCCGAGCAGCTCCAGCAGAGTCGACTTCCCGCAGCCGCTGGGACCGACCAGGACGACGAACTCGCCGACCGCTATCTCCAGATCGATGCCGTCGAGGGCGGTGAAACGGGTGGCCTGCCGATCGCCCCTGCGGTCCCTGACGGTGAAGTCCTTCCGCACGCCCTGGAAAACGATCTTGGCCGTCGTGGACTGCGTGGTGGATTCCGGCATGGGATCAGCTCCCGCTCTTGGTCGCGGAGGAGGACTTCCGGTTGCCGTTGAACTCGTTGGTGTAGAGGTCCGACAACGTGACCTGGCCCTTCTTGATGTCACCGCGGTCGGACAGCCAGTCGACCCACAGCTGGAGTTCCTTGCCGGTGATCAGGCCGGCCTTCTCGGTGACACCGAAGGAGCGCCAGTACTTCAGGGGTGCGGGGTCCTCGTTGCGGCCGCGCTTCTTCACGATGTCCGTCATCCGGGCGATGACCTCTTCGCGCGGAGTGGAACGGGACCACTCGATGGCACGCCCCACGCCGGTGACGAAGATGCGGGCCGTGTCGGGGTTCTGCTTCAGGAACCGGTCCGTCATCACGTAGGTGCCTGCGCTGAACGAGCCGAGCAGTTGATAGTCGGTGAACAGCGGGCGGATGCCCCCGGTTGCCAGTGCCTTGTCACGCAGAATGCCGCCGAGCACGGCCACGTCGATCTGCTTCTGCCGCAGCGACTGCTCGGTGTTCACCGGAGGCACCACGAGGGGTTCGACCTTGCCGATCTCCGCCTGGGACAGGCCGCCTCGCTGCAGGTAGATGTCGAGCATGGCCTCGGCGTGGGCGCCGAGGGTGTTCATCCCGACCTTCTTGCCGAGCAGGTCCCGGGCCGAGCGGATCGGGCTGTCCTTGAGGACGAAGAAGCCGTTGTAGGCGTACTTGTCGGATCCGTAGTAGCTGATGACGGCCTTGACGGGGGCGTGGTTCGCGGCGAGTTTGACGACCGCGCCGTTGAACGCACCGCCGAAGTCGACCTGACCCGTGGCCGCGGACTGGATGTCCTGCGGACCGCTGATGGTGTTGCCGACCCACTTCAGCTTCACGTCCTCCAGATAGCCGAGATCCTCGGCCAGCTCGGGCAAGGTCACCTGACCCGCCCAGCCCTGATACCTGAGCGTCTTGGTCTGGCCCGTGCCGGAAGCGGCTCCGGCGGTCGTGCCGCAGCTCACGGCCACCGCAGAAAGACCGAGCAGGGAGAGGAACTGGCGTCGGGTCGATGCCGTAGTGGCCATGGAGAGGTCCTGTTCACGCGAATGGGGACTGAGGCGGAATCGATGGCATGGGGAAGCCGTGACCGAGAGGGTGCTCGGCAAGGGAGCGCAGACAATGCGGACGGCGAAAGGGAAAGGAGACGCGCCGGGAATGCCTGCGAGAAATCAGCCGCCTACGACGACAACGGTCGTGGTGGCCGATGGTGAAAACGGAGCGGGAGAGCGGCGCCCGTCGGTGCGTTCAGCGGCCGACGGCACAGATGGCGCTGGCCTGACGTCGCAGATCGACGTGCAGGCGCGCGGCGAGGTTCTCGGACTTGCTCACAGCCAAGAGAGTTGCAGCGGAATCCGGCCAAGTCAATGTCGCCTGCGTGGGCGTCTCGTATTCTGAACCGGCCGACATGTGAGCGAAGTGCGGCGTTCACAATCGTCCGGGTGCCGGGTTGTGCGGCGGATCGCCGAGCACGCCGAGTCCGCCGGGGAAAGCCCGGCGGACTCGCGAGGTCAGACAGGCAGGACGAACGGAGGGTGTGCTCCGTTGAGGAAATAGTCGCCGACATCGCGGAGCCGGTGAGCGACGGGCTCGTACAGGGTGTGCGTCCGGGCATTGCGCCAGAAGCGGTCGAAGCCCAGCCGCGAGGACGCGGAGCGGGTGCCGACGACGTCGAGGGCGCGGGCGGTGGACTCCTGTGCGGCCCTGGAGGCGGCGGCTTCGGCCATGGCCACGAGGACGGAGATCTCCGCGTACTCGTCGTAGGTGATGTCCTCACCGTGCACGAGGCCGTCGTGCACGGCTGCCTGTGCTTGGTCGGTGAGCGCGGACGCGGCGCGGGTGAGGACGGTGAGTTCTCCGTAGGCGGTGAGCACCTGCGGGTCCTGGGGGGAGCCGGCCGGCCAGTCCGGGTGCCAGGGTGAGTGGCCGGCCCTGCTGTAGTCACGGGCCTCGGCGAGCACTCCCTCGGCGATGCCGAGGCGGAGTTGGACGGAGAGGAGACGCCTGACCGGCGATGCCAGAGCGGTCAGGGGCGACAGGACGTCCTCGTCCGCGGACAGGGAGCCGAGCACGTCGTCGGCGGCGACCGGTACACCGTCGAACCGCAGGCTCCCGCCGGCCGCGAGCCGCTGGCCGAAAGTGTCGGCGTCGCCGTCGACCCCCACCCCGTGATGGGCGGGATCGACGACGACGGCGAGTGGTTCACCGGTGTCGGCCCGTACGGCCCGCACGGCGAGGCGGTCGGCGACCAGGACCCCGGTCGTGTAGCTCTGCCGACCGTCGAGCACGAAGCCGGTGGCACTCCTGGTCAGCGTCAGAGGCGGGTCCTGGCGGGCGAGACCACCGCCCCAACACCACTGCTCCGCCGCGGACCGCCGCTCGATCCGAGCGGCGGCAGAGGGCTCGGTGAAGAACCGGGCGCTCCACGACAGGAAGTAGTGAAAGCCGAGCAGTTGACCGATCGCACCGTCGGCGGCGGCGATCTCCCGGACGACCGCGTAGGCCGTGGGCCAGTCCGCGCCGCCTCCCTCGAGCTCTGCCGGTATGAGGAGCGTCAGCAGCCCCGACTCGCGCAGCCGTGACACCTCGTCGAACGGGGCCTTGCCTGCCTGCTCCCTGGCCACCGCGTCCGTGGCCAGGTCGTCCGCCGTCTCACGGGCCACGCGCAGCCAGTGCGCGCGGCCGGGCCCGGTCCGGTCGGAATCCGAGGCGGGGCCGGACGGCGCGGTGGCAGTGCCCATGGTGGTGGTCTCCTCAAGGTCGGCGGCACGATGCGGTGTCGGGGCTCTCTTGCCGGTCGGGCACATACCTGTAGCCCACGCGTCGTACGGTGACGATCCGATGCCGGTGCGTTGTGCCGAGCTTGCGGCGAAGGCGCGCGATGTGGACGTCCACGGTGCGGCCGTCGCCGATGTGGTCGTAGCCCCAGATGCCGGCCATCAGCTGCTCACGCGAATGCACCTGGTGCGGATGGCGCACGAGATGTGCCAGCAGCCCGAACTCCAGGAACGTGAGGTCGAGTTCGCGCCCGTCCACCTCGGCGACGCGCCGCGTGGAATCGACGCGGATGGCACTGCCTTCCGGCTGCTGCACGGCAGGCGGGTCCGTGAGGGCGACCGGTCGGATCTCCGGCCGTGGCACGTCCTTGGCGAAGAGCTCGGCGGGGTCGGTGCCCTCGGGGATGAGCACGAGGTAGCCGACGACTGGTGTGGAAGCGTCCTCCTCGGAGCCGCTCTGCGTGGTGTCGCCGACGAGGCGGAGATGGCGCAGGTCGGGAAGTGGCGCGTTCGACGGAGTGGCCTGGGCTGGAAGTGCCGTGGTCATGGCGGTCGTCCTTCAGGGGGTACGTCGGGCCGTCAGGCGCTGCGGGTGGGCCCGCGCCCGACGGCCAGGGATGAGGGAGAAGGAGCGGAACGGCACGCGCGACGTGTGACCGCGTGCCTCACACGCGACAGCAGGCGGCGCTGACGACGTGACCAAAGTCGACATGCCGACGACGAACGAGTCGCTGCTGCGTGGGGGCCATGTGCATCATCCTGCGCACCCACCGGGCGGGGCGTCAATGCTTCCCTAGTAAATCGATGGGAAATACAGGGAACGCAGAACGCAAGATCGCGGGTGGGCTCACCGGTCGCCGCCGACCGCCCGGGTGGGCCTCGGGACTGGTCGCCCTCGGCAGCCGGGCACGGAGAGCGCCCGGCTGCACTCGGAGCCTCCGCAAGGGTGTGGGCGGCAGTACGCGGGCGGAGCCACGCGGGCAGGAGCGCTCGACGCGCAACTCGTCGGCCGGCCGTACGAATCCGACGGCGCGGTCACGCCCCCGCACCGGGAGCCGTGGCCGCTCCCGGCCGAAGGCGGCGGGAGAGGTCGGCGCCCGTCGCCTTGCTCCGGCTCCCCACACCGATCCGGACCGCCAGGAGACGGGCGAGCGTGGTCCTGCCGGAGCCGGGCAGGCCGCCCATGACGATGCGCACGGGATCATCCCTGCGTCAGCCGTCGCTCCGTCAGCCGTCGACAGGAAGCCCCGTACGCCTGGGCGTTGCGCACGAAGAGCTCGTGCAGGTCGCGGACCGCCCGCGGAACGGAGCCGGAGTGGCGGCGCTGCAGTACCAGCAGTACGTCGGTCGCTTCCCCCGCGAGCGGCCGCACCGTGATCGCGCCCCGTCGTTCCAGCGGGTCGCCGACGACGCTGAAGTCCGGCAGCACCGTGGCCCCCAGCCCCTCGGCCACCATCAGCTTGCCCATCTCCGCGCCGTCGGTGGAGTACGAGAAGGACGGAGTCCGGCCGCGGAGCAGCCGGTGCACGAAGCGGTGCATCACATAGCCGGATCGCATCACGACCAGCGGCTCGGCCAGGAGACTGTCCGCGTCCACCGCATCCAGGGCCGCCAGCGGACTGTCCGGACGCACGCACACCACCGGACGGCCGCAGAGCAACTCCGTCGTCTGGAAGCCGGGCGGAACGTCGTCGCCCCGCAGGTAGTTCACCAGTCCCAGGTCGAAGGCGCCCTCCAGCAGGCCACGGTGGATGTCGGCCTGCTGCGCGCCGACCAACTCCACCTGGGTGACCGGGTGCGAGGCCCGGAACTCACGCACGGTCGGGATGACCAGCGGCACGGTGGCCGTGTTCACCGTGCCGAGCCGGACCATGCGGCTGATGCGGTGCTGGTCGCCGGCCGCGCCGCGCAGCCGGTCGACCGCGTCGAGCACGCTCATGATGTGCGGCAGCAGCTCGCGTCCCTCGTCGCTGATCTTCGCCCCGGACCGCTTGCGCTCCAACAGGTCCACGCCGAGCTCGCGCTCCAGATTGCGTACGGTCTCGCTGAGCGCCGGCTGGGACAGGTGCAGTTCCTCGGCGGCGCGCCGCAGCGAACCGAGCCGTGTGACGGCAGTGATGTATTCCAGCTGTTCGATACGCACGAACAGGAGACTGCGCCCTCCCGGGACCTGGTTCAAGGGAATCCCTGTCACAGCCTCGTGAATACCGACTCTCACCATGTGGAATCACATCCGGGCATTCTTGACCGGCCGGACTCGCTCCTGGTTCGATCGACGGCATGAAGCGACAGGACCTCACGCGGCGACTCCACGTCGACCTTGCGCGTGTCTCCAGCGCCTTCTGTCGCTGTCGGGTCTGAGCGCACCCGAGGGAAACCCTCCCACCCGCTCCCTCTGTGACTCCCTTCCGTGAATTCCGGTCCCGGCTCATTTCCGTCTCCGTCGTGACGACGGCTTCCCCTGAGACCCCGCTCCCGCGTGCCTGAATTCCGCGAAGCTCGTTCGTCCTGCCCGCGCAGCATTCTCCTGCCAGGAGTTCCCGTGCCCGCATCCCCCGCATACCCCGGATCCGATCCCGTCCGCTTCGCCTACTGGGTGCCGAACGTCAGCGGTGGCCTGGTCACCAGCACCGTCGAGCAGCGCACCGACTGGGGCTACGACTACAACCGCGACCTCGCCGTCCTCGCCGAGAACAACGGCTTCGACTACGCGCTCAGCCAGGTCCGCTACATGGCCGGCTACGGCGCCGAGTACCAGCACGAGTCCACCAGCTTCAGCCTCGCCCTGCTGCTCGCCACCCAGCGGCTGAAGGTCATCGCGGCCGTCCACCCCGGCCTGTGGCACCCGGGCGTCCTCGCCAAGCTCGGCGCCACCGCCGACCACCTGTCGAACGGCCGCTTCGCCGTCAATGTCGTCAGCGGCTGGTTCAAGGGCGAGTTCACCGCGCTGGGCGAGCCCTGGCTGGAGCACGACGAACGCTACCGGCGCTCCGAGGAGTTCATCCGCGCCCTGCGGAAGATCTGGACCGAGGACCACGCCGAGCTCGCCGGCGACTTCTACCGGTTGCGCGACTTCTCCCTCAAGCCCAAGCCGCTGAACACCCCCGGGCGTCCGCATCCGGAGATCTTCCAGGGCGGCAACTCCACCGCCGCGCGCGCCATGGCCGGCCGCGTCTCCGACTGGTACTTCTCCAACGGCAAGGACTTCGACGGCGTCACCGAGCAGATCGATGACGTCCGTGCCTCAGCCGCCCGGGCGGGCCGCACCGCACCGAAGTTCGGCCTCAACGGCTTCCTCATCGCCCGCGACACCGAGGCCGAAGCCCGCGAGACGCTCCGTGAGATCGTCGCCAAGGCCGACAAGCAGGCCGTGCACGGCTTCCGCGACGCCGTCCAGCAAGCCGGTCCGTCCACCGGCGACGGCAAGGGCATGTGGCAGGACTCGACGTTCGAGGACCTCGTCCAGTACAACGACGGCTTCCGCACCGGCCTGATCGGCACCCCCGAGCAGATCGCCGAACGGATCGTCGCCTACAAGCGGCTCGGCGTCGACCTCTTCCTCCTCGGCTTCCTGCACTACCTGGAGGAGGTCGAGTACTTCGGCAAGCGGGTGCTGCCCCTGGTGCGCGAACTGGAGGCACAAGAAGCCGCGTCCGAGCCCGCCGCCGCCCACGCCTGACCGCGGCCCGCACACGAAACGACGAACCGAAAGGTCCTCCCATGGCCACTGTCCTGTCCGTCTCCGGAAGCCCCTCCGCCACCTCCCGCACCGCTCGGCTGCTGCGCCACCTGGACGAGCGGCTCGTCGCGCAGGGGCACGAGGTGATCGCGCTGGACGTTCGTACCCTGCCTGCCGAGGCGCTGCTCGGGGCCGACTTCGCTCACCCGGCGATCGTCCGGGCCACGGCCCTGTTCGAGCAGGCGGACGGGGTGGTGATCGGTACCCCCGTCTACAAGGCCGCCTACTCCGGACTGCTGAAGTCCCTGCTCGACCTGCTCCCGCAGTACGCCCTGGCGGGCAAGACGGTCCTCCCGCTGGCCACCGGCGGCACCACCGCCCACGTCCTGGCCATCGACTACGCCCTGCGCCCGGTGCTGTCCTCCATGGGCCCGGCGCACATCACGCCGGGCTGGTTCACGCTCGACAAGGACATCACGGTGGGGGAGGACGGCACACTGACCGTCGCGCCCGGATCGGCCGAGGCCCTGGCCCAGGTCACGGACCAGTTCTCGGCCGCACTGGGCGAGCGGACGGCACTGCTGGCGGTCGCCGGATGAGCGCCGCGCACGTCATCGCGGACGACACCGAGGCCCTTGCCGTGGCCGCGGAGCTGGCCGCGGACTTCCGCAAGGGCGCCGCCGAGCGGGACGCACGGCGCAGGCTCCCGCACACGGAGCTGGAGCGGCTGTCCGCCTCCGGGCTGCTCGCCGTGACCGTGCCCGCCCGGTTCGGCGGCGCGGACGTCCGTGCGGACACGCTCGCCGAGATCTTCCGACTGCTGGCCGCCGCCGACGCCAGCCTGGCCCAGATCCCGCAGAGCCACTTCGTGTACGTCAACGTGCTGCGCCGGCAGGGCACCGACGAGCAGCAGGAGTTCTTCTTCGGCGAGGTACTGGCCGGCAAGCGGTTCGGCAACGCCCAGTCCGAGGCGGGCACCCAGCACGTCCAGGACATCCGCACCCGCCTCGCCCGGCTCCCGGACGGGTCGTACGTCCTCGACGGCGTCAAGCACTACTCCACCGGCGCGCTGTTCGCCCACTGGATCCCCGTCCTCGCCCGCACGGAGGACGACACCCTGCACGTGGCGTACGTCCCGCGCGACGCGCCCGGCGTCACGGTCGTGGACGACTGGGACGGCATGGGACAGCGCACCACCGCCAGCGGAACCGTCCGCCTGGAGTCGGTGCCCGTGCCCGCCGACCGGACCGTGCCGCACCACCTCACCTTCCGGGGCCCCCAACTCCACGGCGCGATCGCCCAGTTGCTGCACGCGGCCATCGATGCCGGCATCGCCTCCGGGGCGCTGGGCGAGGCGGTGGAGTTCGTGCGTACGAAGAGCCGCCCCTGGTTCGAGAGCGCCGCCGAGGGGCACGCGACCGCCGCGGAGGATCCGCTGCTGATCCAGCGATTCGGCGAACTGGCGATCAGGGAGCGGGCTGCCGCAGCGTTGCTCCGCGAGGCCGCCCGCGCGGTCGACGACGCCCGCGCCGACCTGACCGACGACTCGGCCGCCGAGGCCTCGATCGCGGTGGCCACCGCGAAAGTGACGGCGGCCGAGGCCGCCGTGGACGTCGCGAGCGCCCTCTTCGAGGTCTCCGGCACCCGCTCGGCCCTCGACTCCCTGGGCCTGCACCGCCATTGGCGCGACGCGCGCACCCACACCCTGCACGACCCGGCCCGCTGGAAGGTCCAGCACATCGGCCGCTACGTGCTCAACGGCACCAGACCGCCCCGGCACGGCCTCCTCTGAAGAACGCTGCCGAACGCTGCCGAACGCTGACGAACCCCGATCGGAGCCCCCACGTGTCCCTCACCTTCCACTGGTTCCTGCCCACCAACGGCGACAGCCGCCACGTCGTCGGCGGCGGCCACGGCACTCCCGCCACAGAGTCCGGGCGCGACCGGCCGCCGACGGTCGCCTACCTGAGCCAGATCGCCCGAGCCGCCGAGGACCTCGGCTTCACCGGGGTGCTCACCCCGACCGGCGCGTGGTGCGAGGACGCGTGGCTGACCACCGCCATGGTCAGCCAGAACACCGAGCGCCTGAAGTTCCTCGTCGCCTTCCGCCCCGGCTTCGTCTCGCCGACGCTCGCGGCGCAGATGGCCTCCACCTTCCAGCGGCAGACCGGCGGACGGCTCCTGCTCAACGTCGTGACCGGCGGCGAGAGCCACGAGCAGCGGGCCTACGGGGACTTCCTGGACAAGGACGCGCGGTACCGCCGTACCGGCGAGTTCCTGGAGATCGTCCGGGGGCTGTGGGAGGGCAGGACCGTCGACCTCGCCGGCGAGCACCTCCGGGTCGAGGACGCGAGGCTCGCCCGGGTGCCCGACCCGGTGCCCGAGGTGTACTTCGGGGGCTCCTCGCGGATCGCCGGAGAAATCGCCGCCAGGCATGTGGACGTCTACCTCACCTGGGGTGAGCCGCCCGCCGCCGTCGCGCAGAAGATCGCCTGGATCAGGGCGCTGGCCGCGAAGGAGGGCCGCAGCGTTCGCTTCGGCATCCGGTTGCACGTCATCACCCGCGACACCTCCGAGCAGGCCTGGGCCGAGGCGGAGCGGCTGCTGGCGGGCTTCGACGCGGAGACCGTGCGGCAGGTCCAGGCCGGGCTTGCCCGCAGCGAGTCGGAGGGACAGCAGCGGATGCTGGCCCTGCACGGGGGTGGGAGCCGGGACGGGCTGGAGATCCATCCCAACCTGTGGGCGGGCATCGGTCTGGTCCGGGGCGGGGCGGGGACCGCCCTGGTCGGCAGCCACACCGAGGTCGCCGAACGGATCAAGGAGTACGCCGCGCTGGGGATCGAGGAGTTCGTCTTCTCCGGGTATCCGCATCTGGAGGAGGCGTACTGGCTGGGCGAGGGCGTGCTGCCGAAGCTCCAGGCGCAGGGTCTGTGGCGGCACCCGTACGGGCAGCAGGCGGCCCCGGCCGCCCAGGTCCCCTTCGCCGGTGCCGGGAGCGCGCGACGCCCCGTGTGATCGCCGACGACACCGGCCCCGCGCCCACGGAGGTGCCGAGGTGCGGCGGCCTCGACCTCGCCCGCGTCACCACCCCTGGCTCCTTCGCCGACTTCGTCGTCCCGCTCCTGGGCAGTCGCGGGAGGATCGCGGTGGAGGCGAGTGAGGTCGCAGAAAGCCGCAGGTCACAGCGCCGACCGAATGAGCCGGTCAGACGGGACTGAGCGGATGCGCCGCGGTGATGGAGCGGGGCGGCCAGGAGTGCGGGGAGAGGATGCCGAGCACGTAGGCGCGCGCCACCAGCGCTGGACGGGTGGCGGCGCCCAGCAGACGCCGGAGGCGGGCGAGGTGGTAGTCGACCGTCTGCCGCGACAGGCGCAGTGCCGCGGCGACACCGGCGTTGTCGTGGCCCGCGGCCAGCAGGGCGAGTATCCGCACCTGGGCCGGCGTGAGCGCGGGATGCGGCTCGTGGCTCAGGCCCAGCCGCGTGACGACCGCCCACACGCCCGCGTCCCGCCCCCGGGCGCGGTCGACGACGCCGAGGTGGACCCACACGCGGCGCAGGCGCCGGTCCCCGTCGACGAGTACGGCACTGGACTGCGCGTTCCTGCGCCGCCCGCCGGTCAGTTCGCCCCAGACGGTGTGCAGCGCGGCGCGTTCCGGGGTCTCCGCCAGGAAGCCGTCGGCCGGAGAGCCCACCAGGTCGCGCAGCCGCAGACGCAGTAACTCGGCTGCGGCGGGGCTCGCTTCACCCACCACCCCGTCCGCGGACAGCCGTACGCAGGGCAGGCCGCTGTGGTCCCGCAGGGCACGTAGGTCCTCCTCGGCCCGGCGCCTGCGGTCCAGCGCGTGGGTGTACTCGCTGACGTCCACATAGGTGCCCGCCACACAGCGCAGGGCCCCCCAGGACACGGGGAAGCGGTATCCCGCCGCGTGGCCGGGCGAGCCGTCCGGGCGCCGGTAGGTGAGCGTGTGGCGCACGGGGTGGCCGCCGGCGAGGACCTCGTCGTCGAGCGCCAGGAACCGGGCCGCGTCGTCCGGGGCGTCGAACTCGCCGAGGTGACGGCCGACCATGCGGTCGCGAGTGGTGCCGTACAGATGGGCGTAGGCGTGGTTGGCCCACACGTAGCGCCCGGCTGCGTCGCGCACGAACATCGCCGCCGGGCTCAGGTCGGCGAACGACGCGTAGGCACCGGCCCCCGCCGGCGCGCCGCCGCCCACCTCCACCGCCATGCCCCGGCTGGCACGACGCGGGGCGTCGCCGCCCCGGACCGACCAGGTGACGTCGAAGGTGCGGCCTTCGAACCGGGTGCGGCGAGGGCCGTCACCCACCGGTGCGCCGTCACCCACCGGTGTGCCGTCACCCACCGGTGTGCCGTCACCCACCGGTGTGCCGTCACCCACCGGTGTGCCGTCACCCACCGGTGTGCCGTCAGCCGACGGTGTGCCGTCACCGGGCCGGGGCCGGGCACCCTCGCCGGGCCGTGCGCCGTCGCACCAGCGGGCGGGCGGCGGATCCCCGGCCTCCGCGGAAAGGGCTTCCAGGAAACGGTGTGCCGTGTGTGCGTCGGTGAAGGCGCCGCCCCCGCTGCGGACCCGGCCCGAGTCGGCGTCCGTCTCCCACCAGGACACCGGCAGACGGGCGAGCAGCGTCTTGAAATCGGCCTCGTCCACAGCCCAACTCCTTGAATCACGTACGGATGTGACGGTGTGTGACATCTCATGCGTGTCCCGTACATGCCGAGTCATGCGGCCGCCCGCGGCCCGCGTGGCATCCGGGCCGCCAGTCCACTCAGGCATGTGCCTGAGACGACCGCGCTCAAAGCGGCGGGAGCCGGGAAACCCGACTGCTTCGCTGGACGGGAACCGTCCCACGGCGCACACGGACGGCAGACCGTAACGGGGGCCCGTACGGCGGCCCGTACGGCAGGCGCGGAGACGGAGCCGTCGCACCGGAACCCCGCCGCCTCGCACTCGCCGCCGCGCCGCCCGGCCGTGCGTGCGTGCGTTTGAAGTGACACCAGAACAGGCCGCTCAAGAGAAGGAGTTGAAGTCCCGTGGCGAAGGTGCTGTACGTGCATGCCAAGGGTGGTCCCCCGGTCGGGTACGCCCTGCCCAGGGTGGCCGCGAGGGCCGAGGTGCACCTGCTGGCACTGAGCGAACTGCCCGCCGGCAGCGTGGCGCGCACCCGGGCGTGGTGTGCCTCGGCCGTCGCCGCCGGAGACGCGGGGGCGGACGACCTGGTCACGGCCATCACCTCGCGGGCCCGAGAGGTGGGCGCCGACGCGGTGGTCACCTTCTCGGAGTACGCGGTCGTCGCGGTCGCCGAGGCCGCCCGCCGGCTCGGGCTGCGCGGGGCCGGCCCGGCCGCGGCCCTCGCCCGCGACAAGCGGCTCATGCGCACGGCCTGGGAACGCCGGGGCATCCCCCAGCCCCGCTTCCGGCCCGTCGCCACGGTGGACCGGCTGCGAGACGCCACGCGTGAGCTGGAGTGCCCCCTGCTGCTGAAGGCGGCCTGGAGCGCCGGTTCCACCGCGCACCAGATCATCGCGGCCCCCGCCGACGCCCCGGCCGCGTGGGCGCGTTCCCACGAGGTGATGACCGAGTCGGCGCGCCTGGGATACGCCGAGCTCCATGTCGCCGGCGCCGACGAGGACTTCCTCGTCGAGGAGATCGTCACCGGCTGCGCGGGGGAGTGGTTCGAGGGACCGGGCTGGGGAGACTACGTCAGCGTCGAGGGAGTCGTCGTGCAGGGCGTCTTCCGGCCGGTCTGCGTGAGCGGCCGGATGCCGACCGTGGCGCCGTTCACCGAACGGGCCGGCATCACGCCGGCCGCCATCACCGGCGAGGCACAGGATGCGGTCGTGGCGCTGGCCCGGCGGGCCGTGGACGCGCTCGGCCTGGAGGACTGCGGCACCCACACGGAGATCAAGCTCGGGGCGGGCGGCCGGATGTGGGTGATCGAGACGGCGGCGCGCTTCGGCGGCGCGATGACCGTGCCGCAGATCGAGGAGGTCTTCGGACTCGACCTGGTCGGCCTGTTCACCGACCAGCTGCTCGGCGGCACACCCGACTGGCCGGCCAGGGCGCTGACCCCCGCGGACGCCCGGAGCGCGGCCGGCTCCCTCGTCGTCCTCGCCGTGGACGGCGCGGGCGCGCCGTGGCGGCGACGTCACCTGTGGGACTCCACCGCGGTGGTGCGCTCCGCCCCGGTCGGACCGCACAGCAGGCTACGCGTCGTGGAAGACAGCTCGCTGCCGGACGGCGCCCCCGTCCCCGTCTACGACCCGGCCGCGGGCGCCAACACCATGGCCGCGCTGTGCCTGCTGTCCGCGGACCGGCCGCAGACCGTCGTCCACGACCTCGGTGCCCTCGTGGACGCCCTGCCGGACCTCCTGCCCCTGCACGCCACGGAAGGAGCGCGGGCATGACCTCCGCCCTGGACCGCACCCACCCGGCCGGGACGGGCGCAGACCGCACCGTCGTCGGCGCCAACCTGACCCTGCCCCTGTTCCGCACCCTGTCCGGTGTGCTCGCCGGGCACCCCTACCTGAAGGTCGTGGTCGACCGGCACGTCTGCACCTGGCACCTCCTCGACACCCGCGTCCACCCCTTCCACGTCGACTACGTCGCCACCCGCATCCTCGGCATGACGGTGGACGAACTGGACGCCCGCCTGGACGCGTTCAACGCCTCCGTGTACACCGACCCCGACCGCCGCTTCCTGCTGGGCGTGCTGTCCCTGCACACCGACCGGGCGGCGGACGGCACGGAGTGCCCCTTCCTGGTCCTGGAGACCACCGAGGCCGACACCATGCACGGCGCCCTGCTGGAGGAGTTCTACCTCTACGTGCGCGGACGCGTGGACGGACGCCTCCCGCTCCTGCTGAAACCGGCCAACCACGGGCAGGAAGGGGAACTCGCCCCGATCCCCGAGACGGTCGTCCCCCGCGTCCTCAGCCACAAGCTGTTCGGCGACCGGACCCGTACCTGCCTCAACCCCGGGCAGGCCGAGGGCCGTCTGCGGCATTTCCGCACGACGGCCGCGTACGAGGCGGCCGCCTCCGAGCTCGGCTGGGCGGACATCGTCGCCATGCCCCGCCTGCCCGACGACGTGCCCAGGGTGGCCGGCTTCATCAACACCGCGCCCATCACCCCGCTGTCGCACACCAACGTGCTCGCCTCCGGCTGGGGCATCCCGAACGCCATCGTGCGCGACCTCGACGCCCTGGACGACCCGGACGCCCTCGACGGGCGGGGCGGCCTGGACGGCACCTGGGTGCGCTACCGGGTGAGCGAGGACGCCGTCACCCTGGAGCCGCTCGCCGCGCCGCCCCGGCTGACCAAGCCCGCCTGGCACCAGCAGCGCATCCGCGTCGACACACCCCTGCTCGAAGAAGCCCCGGTCCTGGCCCTGCACCGGCTGCGGCGCTCGGACCGCGAGAGCTACGGCACCAAGGCGGCCAACCTCGGGGAACTGCACCACGTCCTCGACAGCCGTACCGCCGACCTGACGGCGTTCCACGCCCGGCCCCGACCGCCGCGCCGCGACCTTCTCGGCCACCTGGCGGCCCGGCTCGGCGAGCGCGACTGTGCACGCGAACACCTCCGGGCGGCCGCCGCCCAGTACGTGGCGGACACCGTCCGCGCCCCCGAGGGCGTGGCGCTGCCCTTCCGCCTGCACCACCTGTTCCTCACCTCCTCACCCGCCCTCCAACAGGGCATCGGGAAACTGAAGATGGCCCTGGAACTCGGGGCGCTCGACATCGTCGACCCCCTGTGCCTGAACCTCCAGCAGCTCGTGCGGGCCACGCCCGTACCCCCGGACGTGGCCCGCGCCATCACCTCCGCCGTGCCGCGGCTGCTCGCGGACGGACGCCGCATGGTGGTGCGCTCCTCCTCCAACGCCGAGGACCTGCCCGGCTTCTCCGCCGCCGGTATCTACGACTCCGTGACCACCGTGCGGGGAGCGGAACAACTCATGGACGCGGTGCGGCAGGTGTGGGCGTCCCTGCTGTCACCGCGCAGCGTGCGCCTGCGCCACCAGGTCGGCATCTGCCTGGACGACACCTACATGGGCGTGATCGTCCAGGAGTACCTGCCCGCGAGCCTCGGCGGTGTCCTGGTCACCTGCAACCCCACCCGCCGCGAGGACTTCCGCAACGTGTACGTCAACTGCGCCCCGGGCTCGCCCGAACACGTCGTGGACGGCTCGGTGCTGCCCGGGCAGTACCTGTACAACACCGTCGAGGGCGGCGGGCGCACGCTCGACGTCGGCACCGCCGGCGAGGACCTGCCCGCCCCCACCCGCGCGGCGCTCGCCCGGCTGGCCCTCACCGGACGCCTGCTGCAGTCCCACTTCAGCGCCGACGACCCCGACGACGCCCTCGACATCGAGTGGCTGATGACCGGCGAAGGGGACTTCCGGCTGGTCCAGATCCGCCCCTACGCCCGGTGAGCCGTCCCATGCCCGCCCGCGCAGCGCGCCGCGCCGGCCCGGTCCCCTCCCCGGCCGCCCGCCGCGTCATCCGCCTCAACAATGCCTTCCAGTTGCTGTTCAACCTGCTGTGGTGGATGCCCGTCTTCTACGCCTACCAGCGCGACGCCGGACTGTCCGACGGCCAGATCTTCGGCATCCAGAGCATCTACTACACCGCGTTCTGCCTCTTCGAGATCCCGACCGGCGTGATCGCCGACCGCATCGGCGCCCGCAACTGCCTGCGCGCCGGCGCGGTCGTCATGACGGCCGCCAACCTGGCCCCCGTCCTCGCCCCCTCCTACACCGGATTCCTCGTGCACTTCCTCGCCATCGCGGCCGGGCGCTCCCTCGCGTCGGGCGCGGCGAGCGCCTACCTCTACGACGCGCTGCGCGCCGAAGGGGCCGACGCGCACTACCTGGGCGCCGAGGGCACCGCGCGCTCCCTCGGGCTGGCCGCCAAGGTCCTGTGCTGGCCGTTGGTCGGTCCGCTGATGACGCTGGTCCGGCCGGCCCCGTACGTCCTCAGCGCGGCCTGTGCCGCCGGGTCGCTGCTGTGCGCGCTGGCCCTGCCGCGCCTCGCCCCCCGCCCGGCCGCCGGATCCCGCGCGGGCGGACGGCGGCGCGGCACCCTCCTGCGCGACACGGGGGCCGCCCTGCGGACCCTGCGCGCCTCACCGTGGCTGCCGCTGCTCATGGTGCAGGGCGTCGCGGTGTTCACGCTCGCCCGCATATGCCAGGTCAACCTCTTCCAGCCGGTGCTCCTGGACCACGGCATCGGAGAGGGCGCGCACGGCGGCGTCCTCGCGGCCATGACGGTCGCCGAGGCCGTGGCCTCGGCCCGTCCGCGCTGGCTGAGCCGCCGGCTGTCCGCCGCCCAGTGGGTGTCCCTGCTGAGCGTGGCGCTGGCCGTGACCCTCGCCGCCACCACCCTCGGCGCACCGTGGGCCGTGGTCGCGCTGCTGTGCGCGTTCGCCGCGATCACCGGGTTCGTGTACCCGGTGCAGCGCAAGCTCGTCAACGACGCCGTCCCGGCCGACGCGCCACGCGCCACGCTGCTGTCCGTGGAGAGCATCGTGGACCGCGGGGTGTGCGCACTGGCGGCGGTCGCCGTGGGCGCGTACCTCGCGGCCGGCCGGCTCGATACCCTGCTGTGGCACAGCGCCGCGGTCACCTGCGTCCTGATCCCGGTCCTGCACCTGGCCCTGCACCGAACCCGCCGGACGGGCGAGTCCCGCACCGAACCCTCCACCGCCCGCACACCCGCCACCGGCTCCCACGTCCCCCGGCCCTCGGAGCAGCCGGCACCCCTGCCTGCCGACGAGGGCGCCGCCCAGCCGCCTCTGGAAACCCGCGGGGGCCGGTGAGTGCGTCACGGAGTGCGCGTGCGTGATGACGAGGCACCGGGCAGGACGGTGCCGGCCGCCGTGAAGAACGGGCCGCACAGGCCGTCGTACCCCGGCCCGTCCCCCGTGCGCACCGGCCACAGCGGCCGGTGCGCACGCCGGCGGCGCCACACGCCGGCCGTCGGCCCGAGGACGGCTCGCACGCGGGCGCCGCGCCGACCTGTGTCTTCGTCCGGATGCTGTCCCCGGCGTGCCGTGTGCCGTGTGCCGCACGTATGCGCTCTGCCGTACCGGAATCCGTCAGAAGTTCTCGCTCGCCACAGTGCCTCTCCACAGGACTCCGACCGGCCGACCGACGCTGCGCCGCGTCCCAACGAAGTGGCCCGCGGCCGCGGGCCGAGGCTCGGGAGGCGGATGTGGCTTGCGGGCGGGTTCTCGCCCGCCGGGCCGCGCCCTAGACTGCGACCGCTCCGCAAGCCGGCGATCTTCCAAAGGGTGGACAGGATGAACCGAGCTCTCATGACCGCATGCGCGGCAGCGGCGTTGGTCGCGTCCGGGGGCGGCACCACCGCCCACGCATCCGACGCCCCGCCGCGGACCACGCACGGTCCTTGCCAGTACACCCAGACCCCGGACGAGCCGGCGGCGCGGCCGGTTCCGCTGCCGCCCGACCCCCGGCACACCCCCGGTCACGGCACGGTCGACATGGCTGTCCCGACCAGCCAGGGCCCGCTCCCGCTGCGCCTGGACCGGGCGAAGGCGCCGTGCACGGTCCAGAGCTTCGTACACCTGGCACGGCACCGGTTCTACGACCGTACGGTGTGCCACCGTCTGACGGCGTATCCCACGCTGAAGGTCCTCCAGTGCGGCGACCCGACCGGCACCGGCGAAGGCGGGCCGGGGTACGCGTACAAGGACGAACTGCCCGTGGGCCTGCCGCCGGCACCGAGTGATCCGACCGGCGTCCGCCGCCTTTACGGGCGCGGTCTGCTGGCGATGGCCAACGCCGGTCCGAACACGAACGGTTCGCAGTTCTTCGTCGTCTACGGCGACTCCGCGCTGCGACCGAACTACACGGTGTTCGGCACGGTCGGTGCCGTCGGCCTCAAGACGCTCGACAAGATCGCGGCCGGCGGCATCGAGCCAACCACCCAGGACCCGGCGCCCGTCGACGGCACGCCCGCCCTGCGGACCGAGCTGCTCAGCGTCCGGCCGTCCTGCCGGCCCTGACGAACCGAGCCGGGAAAATGCGGTGCGTGCCGGCACCACGCCGGACAGACTCGCGGACATGACCGAGAAGATCACCCGCATCAACCCCGAGCAGCTCCATGAGACGCCCGGCTACCACCACATCACGGTGGTGGAGGCTGGGCGTACGGCCTACCTGGCGGGACAGTGCCCGCTTGACCGGAACGGTGACCTCGTCGGTGCCGGTTCCCTCGAGACGCAGGTCGACCAGGTGGTCGCGAACGCGCTCACCGCCCTGGCGGCGGCGAATGCCCAGCCGCACCACGTGGTGCGGTCCGTGATCTACGTGCGCAGCGACGAGAGGGACAGTCTCGGAGCCGCGTGGCGTCGGCTCACCGAATCTGCCCTGGGGCCGGCGTTCACCACCGCCAGCACGCTCCTGGGCGTGGCCCAGCTGGGCTTTTCCGGACAGCTCGTCGAGGTGGATCTCACCGTGGCGCTGCCTGACTGACTTCGGACGGCGTATTGAACCGAGGGGCCCGACCGGGCTTCCGCCGGACGCTGGTACGGCCTTCGTCCGATCATGTGCTCCGACCAGGGTGCACGTGAGACCGGCGAAGGCCGTGAGGGCGAGTCAGCTGCCTGATTGCCGCTGCAGGGGAAGCGTTCGCGGAAGCGCCACGCTGCCGGGACGGATTGTCGCGGTGGCAAGGGCCGCGACCACGACCACCTGCGGCGATGGCCGGCTTCCCGCGGCATCCGGCACCGCCTCACCCGGGAAAGCGGACCGTGTCCCGGCTGTCCGGCTGCCGACGGCTCCAGCGCCGTCACGAGCACGGGCCGGAACACGTCCTGCCGCGTCACACAGACATCAGCAGGCCATGCCCTGCTCACGCAACCAGTCGCATTGCGTTTCCCCCGAGGACTTCGGCCGGTCGACGCCCGGTCGCATGGTGCGCAGTTCCTCCGCCCCGGCGTTCTTCGGCCACTCCGTGGGGCTGCCCCCGCTGGACGGGACCACGCGTCGCGGCGTGGAGGGACCGGGCGCCGCGGGCCGCGAGGCGGAAGGCGTCGGGGAGGCGTCCACCGGGCTTGGCGAAGGATCCTCTTCCGGCGTCTGCCGGGACGGCGCGGGCTTGCTGCTCGGCGTGCTCGACGACGGGCTCGCGGCAGGTGAGTCCGCCCCCGGACCGCTCGTGCACGCCGTCGCACCCGCGCCGATGGCGACGACCAGCAGCGCAGCCACGAAACCGGCTGTCGCGTTGCCTGCCCGCATGGTGGTGAGCCTCCTTCGGATGACTGATCAAGGCGCCTCACTCTACGGCCGACGGCAGGCCTGCGGCGCATCGGTGCGGCAGCGGGAGCCCAGGTGAGCGCCACACTCGTCCCTCGCACGTCCTTGAGCCGACCGACGCGGCGCGCAGTCGACGGGTAGGACCCGGCCGCTGTCCCTCACGGTCACCGTGGGCACCCGCAACGATCACTGCGGCACCGATGACGTCCAGCGCTCGGCTGCCCGGGGCCGGGCCGTGCCGGAGGACCGTGCCCGTGGTCGCGGCGAACGGCGTCGAGCCGAGGCACCCCGCGCCGGTGGGGCCGTCGGGTGACGGGACGGGGGAGAAGGCGGATGTCCGCCGCGGGACCGCGCGTGCCGTTCGGGAGGGGGTACACGGGTGGTGCCCGAAGAGGGGTGATCCGAGCGGCCAGAAAGAGGAGTGAAGTGGCACGTGTGCTGATGGGGCATGCAGCTGTGCCTGCCCGGCGAGGGGGGTGCGGGTGGTGACTGACAGCGGCGCGGCGTCGCTGTTGCGGCTGATGCAGGCCAGCCATACGGCTACGCTCGAAGAGCTTCCGGGGATGGTCGCCGAGCACGCCGCCGTGGCAGGCCTGCACGACGTGGCTCTGTTCGTGGTGGACATCCGGGAGACGGTGCTGCGGCGGCTCACGGGTCAGGGGGTGGGTGCCGGAGACGGCGGGCAGGAGTTCACCGTCGCGGGGAGTCTGCCCGGTCAGGCCTACCGGCGCGTGGAACTGCTGTCCGATCCCGGACGGGAGGGGGCGGACGACCGTGCGGGCGGCCGGCGGTGGTGGGTGGCCATCACCGACGGTGTGGAGCGCCTGGGCGTGCTGCGGGCGGACACCGACACCGACGACGCATCCATCCGCCAGGCCCTGCGCGCCCTGGCTTCCATGACGGCCCTGCTGTTGCTGAGCAAGCGGTCGTACAGCGACTCCTACGCGCGTCTGGTGCGCACCGAGCCCATGAACGTGGCCGCCGAGATGCAGTGGAACCTCACCCCGCCGCCTGCCTACGCGGGCCACGACGTCACCGTCGGCGCGGTGATGGAACCCGCCTACCAGGTGGGCGGCGACGCCTTCGACTACGCGGTGGCCGGCAGCACCCTCCACCTGAGCGTCTTCGACGCCATGGGTCACGACACCACCGCCGGCATCACCGCGAACGTCGCCGTGGCCGCCTGCCGCAACGCCCGCCGGCAGGGTGCCTCGCTGGCCGGGACCAGCCGGATGGTGGAGGAGACGCTGATCGAGCAGTTCGGCACCAGCCGCTACGTCACCGGCATCCTGGCCGACCTGGACATGGCGAGCGGCCGGCTGACCTGGATCAACCGCGGTCACCACCTGCCCCTCCTGATCCGCGACAACCGCTGGACCACCGAACTGGTCTGCCCCCCGGCCGGTCCGATGGGCGCCGACCTCGCCCTGTCGGTCACCGTGGCCACCGAGCAGCTCGAACCCGGCGATCGTCTGCTGCTGTACACCGATGGCGTCGTCGAAGCACGCGGCAGGGACGGGACGGAGTTCGGCCGGGACCGGTTCGTCGACTTCATCCGCCGTCATCACTCGGGCCGGCACACCCTGCACGAGACCCTGCGCCGGCTGATGGCCGCCGTCATGGAGCACCATGACGGCAAGCTCGACGACGACGCCACCGTTCTGCTCACCGAGTGGCGCGGTGGCCATCAGCAGGAGCTGATTCCGTGACCCCGGCCCGCGCGGAAGGAAGCGGCGATGAACACCGACCCGCCCGCCCACAGCGGTCGGCGGCACCCCCTGCAGGTGCACGTCCGCCGTCTGAGCACCGACCGCCACCTCGTCAGGGTCGTGGGCGACCTCGACCTGCACACCGCCTCGGACCTCGCCGACGCCCTGCAACCCCTGGTCCTCACCGGCGGCCACAGCGTGCTCGTGGACCTGTCCGACGTCCCCTTCCTGGACTCCACCGGGCTCACCTGCCTGATCGCCGTCTACCGTACGGCCCGGAGCACCGGCGCCCGCGTGGCGCTGATCGCACCCAGTGAACGCGTGCGGCGCATGCTGGCGCTGACCGGAGCGGACCGGGTACTGCACAGCTACGCCAGCCTGGAATCCGTCCCCGACCGATGGACCGCAGGCGGTACCGGCGCGCCGTGAGCGCCGCCGCAGAGGCCCTGAGC
The DNA here is from genome assembly GCF_055564315.1 of Streptomyces sp. NPDC029151. Lineage (NCBI taxonomy): Bacteria > Bacillati > Actinomycetota > Actinomycetes > Kitasatosporales > Streptomycetaceae > Streptomyces > Streptomyces sp. NPDC029151. The sequence goes on along the minus strand of NZ_JBVHWQ010000003.1, from coordinate 340,309 downwards.
GGCGCCGGAATCGCCGTGGCCTGCGCCTTCGGTGTCACCGGCGTCGCCGTCGGCGAGGCCCGCGGTCAGCCGAGGTCGTCGAACAGGGACAGCAGGGTCTCCTCGTCCCTCTCGGGCGCCGGCCGCTCCGGCTGGGGAATCTGTTCGGCCCACACCGTTTTGCCCTGCGGCATGTAGCGGGCACCCCAGCTCTTGGTGAACTGCGCCACGAGGAACAGGCCGCGCCCGCCCTCCTCGGTCGTGGCGGCGCGTCTGATGCGTGGAGAGGAGTTGCTGCCGTCCGAGACCTCGCAGATCAGTGAGTCGTCGCGCAGCAACCGCAGGCCCACCGGTCCCGGCCCGCCGTACCGTACGGCGTTGGTGACCAGCTCGCTGACCACGAGCCCGGTGTTGAAGTCCAGTTCCGACATGCCCCAGGCGGTGAGCTGAGCCCGTGTCAGGGCCCTGGCCCGGGCGACGGCCGCGGGGTCGGACGGGAATTCCCAGGACGCCACGCGGTCCTCGGGCAGGGCGTGCACACGGGCCAGGAGCAGGGCCACGTCGTCGTACGGGCCGCTGGACAGCAGGGTGTCCGTGACCCGGTCGCAGGTGTCCTCCAGCTCCGGACCGGCGAGTTTCAGGCAGGCCAGCAGTTGCGCGGTGCGCGCTTCGGTGTCCTCGTAGCCGCGGCTCTCCTTCAGCAGGCCGTCGGTGTACATCGTCAGCAGGCTGCCCGAGGGCAGGTCGACGGTGGCGGACTCGTACGGCTGGATCCCGCCGATCCCGAGGGGCGGGCCGGTCGGGAGGTCGATCAGCTGCGCCTCCCCGTCCGGCGTGAGCAGGGCGGGCGGCGGATGACCGGCCGTGGCCGCCGTGCACCGGCAGGACACCGGGTCGTAGACGGCGTACAGGCAGGTCGTCCCCGTCGCCGGGTCCTGTTCGCCGCTGCTGCTCCCGGCCTCCTCGTCGGGGGTGCGGCTGACCAGGTCGTCCAGGTGGGCCAGCACCTCCTCGGGCATCAGGTCCAGACCGGCCAGCGTCCGTACCGCCGTACGCAGCCGGCCCATGGTCGCCGCCGCCTGCAGCCCGTTCCCCGGCACGTCACCGACGACGAGCGCCACGCGCATGCCGGACAGCGGGATCGCGTCGAACCAGTCCCCGCCCACGCCCGACCTGGCGTCGGCGGGCAGATAACGGGAGGCGAGGCCGACGGTGCCCAGCCGGGGCAGGGCGTGCGGCAGCAGGCTGCGTTGCAGGGTGAGGGAGGCGCGGTGCTCCCGGCCGTAGCGGCGGGCGTTGTCCATGCTGATCGCGGCACGGGCCGCCAGCTCGCCCGCGAGCGTCAAATCGTCCTGCTCGTACGGCCTCGTCCTGCCGCGGCGGTAGAACCCCGCCAGGCCGAGGACGGAACCGCGTGCGGACAGCGGAGCGCCCAGGTAGGAGTGCTCGCCCGTGCCGAGGAGGCCGACGGGGTGGGTCCGGCCGGCCGGGTGCCCGGCCAGGGCGGCGGTCACCACCGAGTCCGTGACCGGCTGCCCGGTCGCCAGGCAGCGGGCCTGGGGTGTACCGGCGGGGTAGCCGGTCGGCTCGTTCACCCCGCCGGCCGGGAGGCCGCGGGAGTCCTCGCCGGCCCAGGCGGCCACCCGGCGCAGTGGTACGTCGGGACCCAGCGGCCCGGGCGGCGGCTCCTCGCCCGCCAGGACGCTTTCGACCAGGTCGACGACGACCAGGTCGGCGAAGCGCGGCACGCTGATCTCCGCCAGTTGCTCGGCGGTACGCCGCAGGTCCAGGGCGGTGCCGAGGCGGACACTCGCCTCGTTCAGCAGGGCCAGCCGTCCGCGTGCCTCGGCGGCGAGCCGGCCGACGCCCGGCTCGCCGACGAGCAGCAGCCACGCGTCGGTCCCTCCGGCGGGGTGCGGTCCCGTCGCCTCGGCGGGGCGGTCCGGGAGCGGCGCGCGCGGACCGGAGGCGGTCGCGGCAGCCGGACGCGTCGTACCCGGACCGCCGGTGTCCTGGAAAGTGACCTCGACCGCCGCCCCCTCCGCGTCGCCGTGGTGCAGCTCCCGTCGGCGCAGGACGGCCACGCGGCTGCCCGCGAGCGGCACCTCGGCGAACGTCTCACCGGGCGAGGAGATCAGCTCCACGGCACGCTCCAGCAGGATCAGGCGTTCCTGCGTGGCCAGTCGGGGCGGCGGCCCGCCGCGCCGGGACAGTTCTCCCGAGTCGAGGTCCAGCTCCGTGTGCCCGCCGCGTTCCATGGCCCGGCGGAACGATCGCGTGAGTTCGAGCTCGCGGGCCGTGCCCAGTTCGAGCAGGCGTTCCCCGATGCGCTCGGTGGCGTCCTGAAGGACCAGCGCCATGCCGGGGTGGGCCAGCTCCCTGGGCACGGAGAGGTTGACCGCGCCCCGCACGGTGCCGCCCACCGGGTCGCGCACCGGCGCGGCCATGCAGGTCAGCTCCTTGAGGTCGTGCAGAAAGTGTTCGTGGCCCACGACCACGAACGGCGCCCTGGTGCTGAGCACCATGCTGACGCTGCTGGTTCCCATGAACCGCTCGTCGACATTGGCGCCCGGCACCAGGGAGGCGGCGTCCATCAGACTCAGCCCCGCCGGGCCGCCCCACCGGTCCACGATGTGCGCCCGCGAGTCGGCCAGTGTCACGGTCACCGGCACGCCCGAGAACCGTTCGTACAGGCGGGTCAGCACCGGCACCGCGGCCCTGACCAGCCGGGAGTCGGGATCCAGGTCGCTCTCGATCGGCAGAGCCGCTCGCTCGCGGTCGACGCCGAGGGACTGTGAGCGCTGCCAGGAAGCAAGGATCTCCGGGCGCACCCCGGCGACCAGCGGTGTCCGGTCGCCCTGGTCGCTGCCCGAAGGAGTTGGGTACGACTCCATCTCTTCAGGGTAATGGGGCAAACAGGGCATTCGCTCCGGCGTGGCTGCTCGGCCCCGCCCAACCGGCAGGTTCAGACGCGCGCTTGGTCCGCGGTCGCTCGCCTGTCCGTGGCCGCCGGCCTGCCCGGGGCCGCGTGTCCGTCCGCCCTGCCCGGGGCCGCGTGTCCGTCCGCGGTCGCGTGCCTGCCCGCGGGGGCGGAGGTGGCCTGCACCGCCGTCGGGTCCGGGGCCGGTGTCGGCCGGGTGCTCGGGGTGGCGCGCTCGGGCGGCGTGGGCCGCGCCGTCCGAAGGTGCCGGGCGGCCTCGGCGGCGGTGTACGGCGAGGCGAAGGTGAAGGCGCGCGGGGACGGTCCGTGCGCCCGCAGGTCCGCCAGCCGCTCAAGGGCCTCGCCGACGGTCGGGAGGTGCCCGGCGGGGATCCACCAGAGCACCAGGTGCGCCTCGACGTGCCGCTCGAACCATTCGCGGCGCCGCCGCATGACCTCCAGGTGCCCGCTGCGGTAGGTGAAGTCCCACAGGGCCTCCTGGGTCTCCCACACCGACATGTTGACGATGACGTCCTCGCCCGCCGGGCGCAGGCCCGTGGCGTCGCCCGCCCCCTCCTCCACGAGCCGCCATACGAAGCCGGGTGCGCCGTCGGCGGCGGAGTTGACCGGGTCCAGCATCTCGACGAACGGCGCCACGCGTGGGTCGTCGAGGGGGTGCCGGAGCGTGGCGACGTTGAGCTGGGCGAGGTGGGCGGCGTGCGCGGGTGCGGTCATGGCCTCATCCCAGCATGCGCCCACTTTCTATGTCAATCATCGTTGTTTTTAGAGTTCTCGACCACCACGCAGCACTCTCCCGGCCGGGCGTCCATGCGGGCGCGGACCGAACCGTCCGCGCCGAGCAGCCCCTCCAGCAGTGCGAGGTTCATGCCGCAGACGAGGGGCGGGAAGCGTTCGGCGACGGCGTGGAAGGGGCAGTTGCGCATGCGGACGACGCGCGCGGCTGTCGCGGCCGTCCCCTCGGTGCTCTCGGCTGTCGCGGCCGACCCCTCGGTGCCCTCGGTGCCCTCGGCTGTCACGGTCGCCCGCTCGGTGTCGTCGGTGGTCCGGACGCCGTCGGCGCTCCCGGCGGGTTCCATGTGCGGCTCGTAACCGCGGGCGGCCAGCACCCGCATGGCCTCCTCCAGGCTTCCGCAGGGCGCCGCCGAGCCGCGCAGCGCCTCACCCCGGCGGCGCGCGGCCGCGCACAGCCCGGCGTCAAGCCCGGCCTGCTCCGCCGCCTCGGCGAGCAGTTCGGCGGCGGTGCGGTAGTCGCGGGCGGGCAGCGACACCGACCGTTCGGCCCGGGACCGCGTGTACACCTTGGCGGGGCGGCCGGCCCCCGGCCCCGAGCGGCCCGTCAGGCGGCGGCTGCCGCACTCCAGCAATCCGGCCTGAGCCAGCTTGTCCAGATGGTGCGCGGCGAGCGTACGCGCCACCCCGACCGCCTCGGCGGCCTCGTTGCGGCCGACCTCGCGGCCCTGTGCCGCGACGTACTCGTACAGGCGGCGCCGCACCGGGTCCTGCAGCAGTGCGATCGAGTCGATGTCCTTCACCCCGCCATTCTATGAACAATCGGAGTGGGATATAGAAGGCGGAGGCGTTCCCGCCGACGCCGGCCGGAGGACGCCCGTGGCCGGTGGCGGAGCCGCGTCGGCTCGTGAGGGTCGCGACGGGGTTCGTCGGCCACGGCCGCCCACCGCCGGCCGGACCCCTGCTGTCCGGCCGGTCCGGAACGTCCACGCGATCGCGACGCTCACCTGCCGGCGATCGCTCCACCCCCGCCCGCTGCGGCGTCCGGCCCCGCGACGACGGCTTCGTCCGTACTCACTGCACCCGCCGCCCGTCGGCCAGGGATACGACCGCAGCAGCAACGATCCGCGAACCGGAAGGAATTCGCCCGGGGTGGCCGGCCGCCCACGGCGAAGACCGTGTGCATGAAGTGTTCCGGGCAGGGGAGCCGGGAGGCCCCGGCCACAGGAGGTTTCATGTTCGACGGCTTCACGTTGGCACGCCGTGAGGGCAACGGGGTGCGGTTGCGGGTGCGTCACGGCGGCGAGGGCCCGGCCGTCCTGCTCCTGCACGGGCACCCGCGTACGCACGCCACCTGGCACCGCGTCGCGCCGTTGCTGGCCGCAGCGGGTCACACGGTCGTCTGCCCCGATCTGCGCGGATACGGAGAGTCCGACAAGCCCCCGACCGACCCGCGGCACAGCCCGTACTCCAAGCGTGCCATGGCCGGTGACTGCCTGGCGGTCATGCGCGGGCTCGGACACGACCGGTTCGCCGTCGTCGGGCACGACCGGGGCGCGTACGTGGCCACGCGCCTTGCCCTGGACCACCCCGAAGCCGTGTCCGCCGTCAGCGTGTTGGACGCCGTTCCCATCGGGGAGGCGCTACGGCGCTGTGACGCGACGTTCGCCGCCGCCTGGTGGCACTGGTTCTTCCTGGGGCAGACCGGCAAGCCCGCCGAACGCGTCATCAACGCCGACCCCGACGCCTGGTACCAGGCCAGTGCCGAGCAGATGGGGGCCGAGGCGTACGACGACTACCGCCGCGCCATTCACGACCCGGCCACCGTGCACGCCATGTGCGAGGACTACCGCGCCGGCCTCGGCATCGACCGCGAGCACGACGACGCCGACCGGCGGACCGGCCGGCGCATCGTCTGTCCCGTGCAAGTGCTGTGGGCCGTCCACGACGACATGGCCGGCCTCTACGGCGACGTGCCGGGCGTCTGGCGGGACTGGGCGGCAGGCCGGCTAGAGGGCTCCCCGGTCGACTCCGGACACCACATGGCCGAGGAGGTTCCGGAGACACTCGCCGCCGCACTGCTCGCCTTCTGGGCGGGGCCTACTTCACCTTGACCGTGACCGTGGGCGAGAAGACCTTCCCGGACCCGCTGACGCCCGCGATCCGCAGATGCTCGGTGCCCTTGGTGTTGAGCTTGGCGACCAGGGCGTATGAACTGCCCTTCCGGACCTTGGCGGTCGCCCTGAGCGAGGTCCACTTGCCGGACTTCTCGTGTTGGAGCACGAGCGGCGAGCCGACCTTCAGGCCCTTCGTGCGGCCGGTGAACGTCACTTCGTCCCCGGCCTTCACGTCGGTCTTGCCGGCCTTCACGGTGATCGAGGCCATGGCGCCCGGGGTCGGGGACGCGGCCAGGGCTCCGGCCGTCCCGCCGGAGAGCAGCGCCCCACAGAGGGCACCGGCGCCGAGCGTGCGAAGGCAGTGGTGACGGAGTACAGAGGTCATGCGCGTCTCCCGTCCTGTCGTTCGATCGACCTTCCCAGGCTGCCCCGGGGGCTCCTCTCCCGCCACTCGGTCACGCGCCCCGTCGACCGCGGGGCCCGGACAGCGGCCCGGCGGAACGGGATCCGCCGGTCGCGGTGATCGTAGGGAGATGCGCCGGGGCCCGCGCCGGACACCTTGGCACGGCGGGCGCCCCTGGTGAGACTGGCGGTCAGCCGGGTGAGCGCCTCCGAGAAGGCTCCGGCGGACCAACCTCTCCACTGCGCAAGGGAGTTCCCATGTCTTCGTGCAAGCGTGCGGCGGCCTTCGTGTTCGTGGCCACCGCGGCCTTGACCGCCCTCGGCCCGCAGGCCATGGCCGTACCCATGCCCTGGGAGACCAGCAGGACCCCCACGGTCGTCACCCACGGCACCCCCACGGCGGACGGCGGGAGCGGCACGATCACCGTGCGGTGCGCGCCTCCCTGCTACCAGTAGGCGACCGCGTCCTGGGCACCCGCGCCGGAACGGCGGTGCGGGTGCCGGCGACGTTGCGCACACCGGGAGTTCGCGAGATCCGGCGAGATCCGGCGCACCGGCAGCCTCGCCGATCGGGCCGCGGAGCGTGGCCCGGGGGTACTTCGGCACGTCAGGGGTACGCGTGTGCGGCGCCCCCTCGCAGGCGCACCCGTGGGCAGCACCCGGACAAGCAGTGGGAGATCAGATGAGGCTCCGCCAGTCGGCTCTGGCGCCGTTCCGGTGCTCCGCACCCGTGTTGGGCGGCCGTTACCGCCTGGACGCGGTCATCGGCTCGGGCGGCGCCGGCGAGGTCCACCGCGGCTTCGACCTGCGTCTGCGACGACCGGTGGCCGTCAAGGTCTTCCACGCCGGGGCCGGTGGCGACGGGGAGGACGGCTTCCACCACGAGGCGGTCGTCCTCGCCCGGTTGCAGCACCCGGGCCTCGTCACCGTCTACGACGCCGGCCGGCACGACGGACGTGCCTACCTGGTGATGGAACTCATCGAGGGCCCCACGTTGAAGGCGCGCATCGCCGAGGGCCCCCTGGTGCCCGGGGAGACCGCCGCCCTCGGGGCCGGCCTCGCGCGTGCCCTGGCCCACGCGCACGACGCGGGGATCGTTCACCGCGACGTGAAACCGTCGAACATCATCCTGGACACGTCCGGTCGCCCCCACCTCACCGACTTCGGCATCTCCCGGATGCTGGACGCCACCACCCGCACCGCCACCGGCACCCTCGTCGGCACGGCCGCCTACCTGTCTCCCGAGCAGGTGCTCGGCCGGCCCGTCGGCCCGGCCGCCGACGTCTACGCCCTCGGGCTGGTGCTCCTCGAATGCCTCACGAGCCGACTCGAATACGACGGTGCTCCCCTGGAGGCCGCGATCGCGCGGCTCCACCGGCGGCCCGAACCGCCCGCGTCCCTCCCGCGGGAGTTCGCGGCCCTGCTGGGGGACATGACCGCGCTGGAAGCGCAGGTCCGCCCGTCGGCCGACGACTGCGTCCGGGCTCTGGCCGCCCTCGCCGAGCCGAACGGTCCCAGGCCCGTCCCGCACCCGGCCGGCATCACGAGCCTGCTGCCCGAGCAGGTACCGGCGCGGGTCGACCGGACACACCAGCAGGCGCCGCGCGCCGCCGGTACGGCCGCGCCGAAGGCCCCGTCCGCGCGCGGACGCCACCGGGTGGCCGGTGCGGCCGCCGTGCTGGCGGCCGCCGTGGCCGCCACCGTCGCCGTGTCCGACGGCCCCGCGCACCACGCGGCGGCACGGGCGGTGAGCAGCCCCTCCGCGAAAGCCGGCACCACGGACGCGTCCGCTCCCGGCGACGAGGCCGGGTCCGCCCCTGCCGAGCCCACCGCACGCGACGTTCCCGCCGGGCGGCTTCACGCCCCCGGTGCCGGCCCGGCCCCCGGTCGAGCGTCGAGCTCCGCCTCCGCTGTGCCGGGCCCGGAGCGGACGACCGGCACGGCCGCCCACGGCGGCACACGGCCACACGCACACGACGGTGCACCGGGTGCGTCGGACAGCGGGGTCGCGCGAACGTCCGGAACGGCGGCGCGGGGCAAGAAGGGAGCGGGCCCCTCCGGTAACTCCTCCGGCAAGCGGCCCCTCAAGTCCCGGAAGGCCCAAGAGGTCCGGCAGAAGACGGTCCGGGAGAAGGCGGCCCGGAAGAAGGACGCGGACTGAGCGTGCGTGCCGTCGGGCTCGCCGGCGGCCGGCAGTGCGTGCCCGCACGCCCCGTGCGTGTCAGGGGCACCGGGATCCCGGGCAGAGCCGCCGGTGTGGTTCCGTGCGCCGGGGCCTCGCCGTCCTGAACGGCCCGCCGCCCGCTGGGAGGTCGCCCACTGGGACAAGACCCTGGCCGGTCTGCCGGAGCGCATCCCCCTGCCCGCCGACCGCGTGGAGCGGGCGCCGTCCGGGCGCCCGGCGCACCCCGCTGGCGACACGGTCGCCTTCACCGTCCCCGCGGACGTGCACCGGAGGCTGCTGGAGGTGGCCGCGCAGGAGCGGGCCAGTCTGTTCCTGGTGGCGCACGCCGGGCCGGCCGCGCTGCTCACCCGTCTCGGTGCCGGTACGGACATCCCCATCGGCACGGCGGTCTCCGACCGTGCCGATGGGGAGCTGGACGGCCTCGTCGGCTTCTTCGTGAACACGCTCGTCCTGCGCACCGACACCTCGGGAGAGCCGACCTTCCGTGAGCCGCTCGGGCGGGTCACGGAGGCCGACCTGGCCGCCTTCGCCCACCAGGACGTGCCCTTCGACCTGGTCGTGGAGACGCAGGGGCCACGGCGGGCGGCGAGCGGGCGGGCCGTGTTCGGCCGGTCCCCGTTCCAGGTGATGCTGGTGCTCACCCCGGCCCTCCCCGAACGGCTGGAGCTGCCGGGCGTGTCCGCCACGGTGGACCTGGCCGGCCGGGGCTCCGCCGGCTTCGACCTGACCTTCGGCCTGTTCGAACGGCGGGACGCCGACGGCACCTGCCGCGGCCTCGACGGCGTCGAGTACCGGACCGACCTGTTCGACCGGTCCACCGTCGAGTCCCTCCGCAGCCGCTGGACACGGCTGCTGCGCACGGTCGCCGCCACCCCGGACGTCCCGCTCCACGACATCGACGTGTCGGCGCCGCAGGACGGCTGAGGGGAACGGGAACCGGATCGGTCGAACGACGCCCGGCCGCAGTGCGATCCCGGAGCCGCCCGTCCGCAGTCGAACGGGCCGCTCCGCGCGGACGACATCCGCCCCGGACCGTCACGTCCGTTCGGGGGTGCTGCCCGCCGGCCGCGCACCGGCGAGCCAGCGGGTGACCAGGAGGTCGAGGTCGGTGTCGGTGACGGGCCGGCGGCCGAGGAAGCGCTGGAACATGACGGGGCCGACGAGTTGGGCGAAGTCGGCGGTGGTTATCCGCGTGCCGGAGGGTTCGAGGAGCCGGTTGAGGGCCTGGTGGCGGTCTTCGCTGATCCCCGCGAGGGCGTGGGCGGCTTCGGGGTCGCGGTCGGCCTGGGCGGCCAGGGCCATCAGCGCGCCGGTGGTGGCGGGGTCGTCGAGTCCGTGCCGCAGGCTCTTCAGGTACGCGGTGATGACGGCCTGTGGGTCACTGCCGGGCTCGGGGTACAGGGAGCCGTCGCCGGATTCGAGCATCACGTCGACCAGCAGTGCTTCGCGGGTGGGCCAGTGCCGGTAGAGGGTCTGGCGGGTGACCTGTCCGCGCTCGGCGAGCAGTGAGTAGGTCAGTGCCGTGGGCCCGACGTCCGCGAGCAGCTCGCGGGCGACGGTGAGCACTCGGTCGCGGGTGCGGCGGACCCGGGGGTTGGAGAGGTCGGGCCGGGAAGGGGAGGCGTCAGTCACACGACAATCATACGAGGTGTATGTTTAACTCGATTCATACAGGTTGTGTGATTGTCGGCGGCTCCGGCCGCCTCGACAGAGCAAGGGAGACCCTCGTGGCCGTCATGGTCGATCCGGACGCCGGCACCTTCACCGTGCTGGTGTCCTTCACCGTCCCCGCCGAGCGCCGGGAGGAGCTGGTGGAGACGATCCGCACCTTCGTGGAGAAGGAGGTGCGCCACCGGCCGGGTTTCGTCTCCTCCACCGTCCACACCAGTCAGGACGGCACCAGGGTGATCAACTACGCGCAGTGGGCGAGCCGTGAGGCGTTCGAGGCCTTCCAGGCCGACGCCGGTGCCATGAGCCGCCGCGGAGTGATCCCCGAGTTCCAGCGCGACGGCCAGCCCTACGACATCGCCTTCCAGGTCACCGCCGCAGCCTGAGGCCGCCCCACCGGGCCGGCACGTCCCGGCGCGTTCGTTCCTCTCTCCGTACCACCGTTGTCCGCAAGGAGACCCCCATGCCCACCGCTGTCACCTTCGACCGCTACGGCGGTCCCGAGGTCCTCACCCTCACCGAGGTCGCCCTGCCCGAGCCCGCGCCCGGCGAGGTCCGGGTCAAGGTCAGGGCCGCGGGGATCAATCCCCTGGACAACAAGATCCGCCGGGGTGAGCTGGCCGGCCTCTTCCCCGTCGACTTCCCCGTCGTGCCGGGCGTGGACGCCGCGGGCGTCGTCGACGCCGTCGGATCCGACGTCGGCGGCTTCGCCGTGGGCGACGCGGTCTTCGGCGTCACACCGGCGGGCTCCTACGCCGAGTACGCGCTGATGCCCGCCCCCGTGGCCAAGCCGGCCGCACTGTCCTGGGAGGTCGCGGCCGCGCTGCCCACCGTGGGGGAGACCGCCTTCCGCGCGCTGAAGCACCTCGGCCTCGACTCCGGGCAGACCCTGCTCGTCCATGGCGCCGCCGGCAGCGTCGGCGCGATCGCCGTGCAGCTCGCCGCCGCCCGTGACATCACCGTCGTCGGCACCGCGGGGGCCGGCGATCTCGACCGTGTCAGCGGCCTCGGCGCGACGGCGGTCACGTACGGGCCGGGCTGGGCGGAGCGGGTGCGCGCGGCGACCCCGCAGGGCGTGGACGCGGTGTTCGACACCTCCGGCGCCGGTGTCCTGCCCGAGTCCGTGGAGCTGGCCGGCGGACCCGATCGCGTCATCACGATCGCCGACATGGACGCCGCTCGGTACGGGGTGCGCTTCACCGGCGCGGATCCCGCCGACCGCGCCCCAGAGGCGCTGCCCGAACTCGCCGGCCTCGCCGCCTGTGGACGTCTCACCGTCGAGGTCTGGCGCACCTACCCCCTGAGCGAGGCGGCCCGGGCCCAGGACGACATCGACCACCGCCGCAACCGCGGCAAGATCATCCTTCTTCCCTGACCGTTCGCCGGCCCGGCGGATGTGCCCGCCGCCCGGGGCGGGCGAGGGACAGGCCGCTCCGGACACGCCGGCCGGTCACCTCCGCCCGCAGGCGGCGCACACCCTGCCCCCGCCGGCCGGGTCGGTCCACCCGTCAACCCGGACCACGTTCCCGCCCACGTTCCGCCCCCCGGTGGCCGACCGGGCCCATGCAAGGACAGCACCCCATGACCACGCCCCCCTACACCGAGCCCGCCCTCGAAGGATTCGAGCACCATCACGCCGAGGTCAACGGCACCCGCCTGCACTACGTGACAGGAGGCAGCGGCGAACCGCTGGTCCTGCTGCCGGGCTGGCCCCAGACCTGGTGGCAGTTCCACAAGATCATGCCCGCGCTGGCCGAGCGGTACCGGGTCGTCGCCGTCGACTACCGAGGCATGGGCGGCTCCGCGAAGCCCGCCGGCGGGTACGACAAGAAGACGATGGCCCGCGACATCTACGAGCTCCTCCGCCACCTGGGCCATGAGCGGGCCCACATCGCGGGCGAGGACATCGGCGCCATGGTCGCCTACGCCTTCGCCGCCAACCACCCAGAGGCCACCATCAAGCTGGCCCTCTGGGAGGTCGGCCACCCCGGCGACGTCTTCAACGAACTCCGCATGCTGCCCCAGCCCGGCCGGCCCCACCTGTGGTGGTTCGCCTTCAACCAGGTCGAAGAGCTCCCCGAACAGCTCCTCCAAGGCCGCTACCGCCTCCTGATCGACTACCTCATCGGTCTGGAGGCCCTCGATCCGGACGCGATCGACGAGGCCAGCCGCACCCTCTACGCCGCCGCGTACGAGCAGCCCGGCGCGGTCCGCGCCTCCAACGCCTGGTACCAGACCTTCGGCCAGGACATCGAGGACGCCCGCACCTACGCCCCGCTGAGCATGCCGGTCCTGGCCCTGGGCGGCATGAACTTCGCCTTCGTCCCCGCCCTGCTGGAGGGCAAGGCCACCGACGTGCGCTACGTGGAACTCAAGGGCGTCGGCCACTACATCTCCCAGGAGAGGCCCGAGGAACTGACCGGCGAGCTGCTGACGTTCTTCGGCTGAGCCGACCCACGCGGGCCGACGGCTGAACGGCCGCTCCGGGCATCGCAGGTGCACACGGACACCGGGCTCAGCGGTTGAACGTCAGGCGTGGTGCGGCGTTGCGGGCCAGGGCGTGGGCCTGGTCGGGCCACCAGGCGCCGGCCGGCGGGTCGACGATGCCGTACTCCGGGTCGATCGTGCCGCCGGTGTTCCGTGTGCAGCTGCCGTCGGACTCACCGGGAACCTTGATCCACAGGTAGGCGTCGACGAGGGGGACGCCGGTGTCGGCGGTGGGGCGCGGACCGAGGCCGCGGCCCGGCGCGTTGCACCAGGCCTCCGGATCGCCGCTGTACTTGCCCGGCTTCGGGGTCCAGGCGCCCAGGCCGTTGCGGCTGGTGTCGATCACGAAGTGCCGCAGCCGGCCGGCGGGCGGGGTGCCCACGTTCTGGTCGAACCAGGCGTCGGTCCACCGCCAGGTGGCGGGGTCGGCGGAGGAGACGCTGTTGCCGGGGGTGCCGTCGTTGGGGGCGGCGGACGAGTAGTACTGACTGGCGCACCTCTCGGTGTGGCCGCGTGCCTGCTCGGGTCCCTCGGTGGCGTACCACATGCACTTGGCGATCCAGGTGCCGTACCTGGCGTTGTGCTCGGTCGGGTGGGTGTTGGACACGTTCAGGGCGAAGCCGTCGCCGTACTCGGCCCCGGCGTCCAGCAGCCGCCGCGCCATGTCGCCGACGGAGCGCCACTGGACGTTGCCCGAGTCCAGGTAGACCGCGGTGCGCGGTCTGGCCTTCAGGGTCCTGACCGCGTAGGCGAGGTCGGCGACGCGGGCGGCCGTGAGTTCGCCGGTCGGGTCGGTGGAGGGTCCGCAGTCCTTGGGGAGCAGGGCCACGCCGTCGGGTTCGACGACGACCACCGCCCTGCGGTCGCCGATGCCGGCCGCGAAGGCGTCGATCCACTGTCGGTAGGCGGCGGAGTTCGTCGCTCCGCCGCTGGAGTACTGCGTGCAGTCCCGGCCCGGGACGTTGTACGCGACGAGGACGGGCGTCCGGTTCACGGCCCCGGCCCGGCGGACGAGTCGGTCCACCTTGACGCGCACCTCGGCGGGCGTCCCCTCGGTGAACCACTCGGCCTGCGGCCAGCTGGCGAGCCTGGCCATGTTCGTGGCGTTCTCGACGTTACCGTTCCCGAAGTCGACGAGCGCCTGCTTCGCGGCCTTGCTGTGCGGGTCCGCGTAGAACTTCGTGGCCGGGGTGATCCCGCCCCGTGCCGGTGCGGAGTGTGCCTGTGCCTGTGCCGTGGTGAGGGCGGCGCACGCGGTGAGCGCCGCGACGACGCAGGCCGCGCGGCCTCGGAAGCTGCGTGTTCTCAAGGGTTGCTCCTCGGAGTCGGTGGGGAAGGGTGCGCTGCCCGTCAGTAGCCGTAGATCATCTTGTAGGCGACCTCCGGCAGGAACTGGCCCGCCGAGGAGCCGGCTCCCACGCCGCAGTTGCCGTCGGACTCGCCCGGGGTCTTGATCCACAGGAGCATCTCGGCGCCTCCGCCGAGCCGGGTGGGCGTACCGATGCGACGGCCGGAGGGGTTGCACCACTGCCCGTTGGAGCCGTTGCCGTTGCGGCTGGTGTCCACGACGAACGGCTTGGTGTAGCCGTAGCGGGCCTGGAGTTCGCGGTTGACGGCGTTGCCGTAGGCGGTGTTCTCGGCCGTGGAGAAGTAGTTGGAGATGTTGAGCGAGAACCCGTGGGCCTGCCGGAGGCCTGCCTCGTGCAGCCGCTGGGCCATGGTCGCCGCGCCGGCCCAGCCCGGGTTGCCGGCGTCGAGGTACACCCAGGTGTTGGGCGCCTGGCGGTTGAACTGGGACAGGGCCCCGGTGAGCATGCTCTGGCGTTCGGCGATCTGGGCCGGGGTCATGCAGCCGTAGTCCCCGAGGGAGTCCGGTTCGAGGACGACGACGGCCGGGCGGCCCGCGATCCCGCCGGCGAACTGGGCGATCCAGGTCGCGTAGGCGGACGGCGAGGCGGCTCCGCCCGCGGAGTGCCCGCCGCAGTAGTCGCGGTTGTAGATGTTGTAGGCGACCAGGACGGGCAGTTTGTCCCGGGAGTCCGCGGCTCCCGCGTACGCCCCCGTGGCGGTGCCGATGGTGCCGCTCCAGGAGCCGAACCAGCGGGCCGCCGGGGTGCCCGCGATCGAGGCGGCGATCGCGGGGGCCCGGCCGTCGCCCGGGTTGGCGGCGACCCACCGCTGCGCGCTGGAGTCGGGATCCACGTAGAAGCCGTTGGTCAGGGTGGTCGGGTCGGCGGCGTGGGCGGACGGTGCGAAGGCGAGCGCGAGCGGCAGGGCGCAGAACGCTGCGAGGAGCGTGCGGACTCGGCGGCGCATGACGGTACCTCGTTTTCCGGGCGGGGACGCGTCACGCGCTCTCGTCCCGAGCGTGCGACGCACTGGGGAAGTGCGGTGGTATGACGTCCCGTTGCGTCGGCGGTCTCTGCGCCGGGACGGCACACCCGAGGGCCGGCAGAGCTCTGGGAGCGCTCCCATTTGGAAGCGGTTCCAGGCGTCGGAGGGCCTTCCGGGTGTGGTCGGTATCGTGTGGCGGGCCGTCAGAGCTGTCAAGGGGCGGCGTACGACGACCCGTTCGCCGCGTAGCGCGTACGGGGCCCGTTTTTCCGGGAAGGAAACTGGAAGCGCTCCCAGTTCCTGAGCCGCCGGGGCCGCGTTCCGGCTGCCGTCCCGCGCCGGACGGGTGGCGGGGGCGCGGGAGGGGATGAGACGCTTCCCGTCCGGCCGAGGGGGAAAGGCTCATGGCCCATGACAGAAGACGCCGCGCGTCGGCATCCGAGGCTCGACGAGGTGGCCGGTCTGGCAGGCGTGTCCCGTTCCGTGGCCTCACGTGCCCTCAACAACGCCCCGCACGTCAGCCGCGCCAAGCGGGAGGCGGTCGAACGGGCCGCCCGGCAACTCGGATACGTCCCCGACCCGACCGCCCGCGCACTGGCCACGCGCCAGACCGGCGCTGCCGCCCTCGTCGTCTCGGGAGAGGATCCCTCGATCTTCGCGGACCCGTTCTTCGCCCAGGTGATCGTCGGTGCCTCGGCCGCCCTGGAGGAGGCCGGCCTGCACCTGATGCTGTGTCTGGCCGCCACCGACAGGGGCCGCGAGCGGGTGGAGCGACTCCTGCTGTCCAGGGGGGCCGACGGTGTGATGCTGATGGCGCTGCGTGAGGACGATCCGCTGGCGCGGATGGCCGAGGCGGCGGCGGTACCCGTCGTGTTCGGCGGACGCCCGGTCGGTCTCGTGCCCCGGTGGTACGTGGACGTCGACAACGCCGGCGGGGCGCGTGAGGCGACCGAGTACCTGATCTCGCTCGGCCGGACCCGCGTGGCCACGATCTGCGGGCGGCTGGACACCGAGGCCGGGCGCGCCCGTTACCGCGGCTACCGGGACGCCATGCTCGCGGCCGGGCTCGACCCGGTCCCACCGCGGGAGGGGGACTTCACCGAGCCGAGCGGGGCCGCCGCCATGGCCGCACTGCTGGCGCACCACCCCGACGTGGACGGGGTGTTCGCCGCCAACGACAACATGGGGGCGGGAGCGCTGCGCACGTTGCGGGAGGCCGGCCGGACGGTCCCCGCCGATGTCGCCCTGGTGGGCTTCGACGACCTGACCGTCGCCCGGATCGCCGACCCGCCGCTCACCACCGTCCACCAGCCCGTCACGGCTCTCGGACGGGAGATGGCGCGGATGCTCGTCGCGCTGATCGACGGACAGGACCCCACCCCGCTGATCCTCCCCACCCGTCTCGTCCCCCGCTCCAGCGCCTGACGGCGGTGCCCCGGACCCCGCGCTCCGGTGTGCCGTCGGGGCCGGACGCGGGCGGTCGGCGCGGGGGGCCGGGTCGGTTCAGGGCACGGACAGTTCGAACCGTGTGACGCGGACCGCGCCGCCGAGTGCCTGGGTGGCGTGATTGAAGAGGGCGAAGCGGTATCCCATGAAGAACCGCCAGTCGTTGCCCATGGTGAAGGCGGGCCCCAGGCGGGTGAAGGTGACGCCGTCGGTGCTGAAGGAGAAGGTGCCGGGCCGTGGCGCGCCGGGGCGGATGTCCGCGGTCGCGCGCAGCCAGATCCGGCCGCCGGAGACGGGCGCGCTCGCGGCCTCGGTGCCGGTGCCGGTGGTGTTCCAGTTGCCGTCCATGGTCAGTCCGGTGACCATCACGACCCGCGTCGCGCCGCCGTCGCGTTTGAGGCCGATCCACGCCGAGGAGTCACGCAGCAGGGCGAGCCCGGCCCGGTCGCCGTCCCGCATCGCGGAGTGGTCGAGCTGGACCGTGGCGGTGGAGGTGGGGCCCTGGATGCGGTGCGTGAGGGTGTTGCGGGCCCAGTAGAGGTCGTTGGTGACGGTCGCGGTCCGCAGCGTCAGGCCGTTGCCGGCCGACCACTTGGTGCCGTCCGGGTTGTGGTTCCACTCCCACCGCGGGCTCAGGACCGTACGGTCGAAGGTGTCGACGCCGGTCATGGGGGTGACCTGGCGGGGTGGGGCAGGCACGGCCGGGGTGGGATAGGAGGTGCCCCAGGCGCCGTTCACCAGCGTCACGACGGGCCAGCCGTCCGGGGTCCAGGTGACCGGGGCGAGGACAGGCATCCGGCCGCCGGGGTACGCGTCGACGAAGGCCATGTAGTACCAGGCGCCGCTCGCCGTCTGCACCAGTCCGCCCTGGTGCGGGACGCCGCCACCGGGGATCGGTCCGCGCAGGTCGAGGAGGACCTGCCGCATCGTGTACGGGCCGAAGGGGCCGCCGGACGACTGCAGGATGTACTGGCCGTTCGCGGGGCGGGTCAGGAAGATGTAGTACCGGCCGTTGATCTTGTAGAAGCGGGAGCCTTCGAGGGTGCCGACGCTCGCGGGCGCCGTGAAGACCTGCTGGGTGCGGACCTGGCCGGTGCCGTCGGGGGAGAGCTGGGCCACGCTGATGGTGGTGTTCCCGTACGCCACGTACAGGGTGTCGTCGCTGTCGACGAGCAGCCCGGCGTCGTAGTAGGGCGTGCCGATCGTCGTCAGCCTGTTCCACGGCCCCTCGACGGCGGTGGCGGTGTAGACGTGGGTCCGGGCGAAGTCGATCTGGCCGAGCCAGTAGAACGTCCTGTTGCTCGGCCGGTAGGCCAGCGACGACGCCCAGACTCCCCTGACGTAGCCGCGGGCCCCGTTGAGGTCGTACTTGGCGCCGAAGTCGAGCACGGGCACCGAGTGGCCGGCGATCTCCCAGTTCACCAGGTCGTACGAGCGCAGGACGGGGGCGCCCGGTGAGTAGTGCATGGTCGAGGCCGAGGCGTAGTAGGTGTTTCCGACGCGGATGACGTCGATGTCCGCGAAGTCCTGCCAGATCACCGGGTTCGTGTACGACGCGGCCGCGCCGGGGGCCGGCGCCCGGGTGGGGACGGAGGCGGCGGCCCGGGCCACCCCGGCCGGGGGGAGGAGGGCGCCGGCGGCCAGGCCGGTGAGGGCGGCCAGCGTGCGGCGACGGGAAAGCGACTGAAGAGGCTGGAATTGATGCGTCCATGACATGTCCATCGAGCGGCGTTCCCCTCGAGTCGTGGGGTGTGCGGGAGTGGCGCCAGCGGTTCGCTATATCGAACGTGTATCGAAATACCGAGCCTTCTGGATGATAGGGAGCCGTCGGCACCCGTCAACCCCCCTCGCATGCTTCGGATGACGCATCGAAACATTCGAACGCGATCCGGCGCCGCTCGCGGCGGTGGCGGACGGCGACGGGTGACGGCGCCCTCCCGCCGAGAGTGCTGTTGACATGTTCGGCGACGTGTCTACTATCCGTGGCACTCCGTGTTTCCGAATGGCTACCGAAATTTCGAACCGCCGCCCAACCGCCGCCCATCCTCTCTGAATGTCATGGGCAGGACATGACTGTGAAGGAGCCCCTTGGTGCTCAGACGATCAGGCGGGCGACTGCTCCGCCTCCTCGCGGCCGCCGCGCTGACGGTCGCCGCCTCCGTGACGGCCTCCGCCCAGTCCACCGCCTCGGCCGCCCCGGGCAGCCCGGCGCTCACCCCGCCCCTGGGCTGGAACAGCTGGAACAGCTTCGGGTGCGGGGTCACCGAGACCCGGGTCCGTGAGGCCGCCGACGCGATGGTGTCCTCGGGCATGCGGGACGCCGGCTACCGCTACGTGGTCGTCGACGACTGCTGGTTCGACCCGCAGCGGGACGCGGCGGGCAACCTGCGGGCCGATCCGGCCAAGTTCCCGAGCGGCATGAAGGCGCTCGGTGACTACATCCACGGCAAGGGCCTGAAGTTCGGCATCTACCAGGTGCCGGGCGAGCGCACCTGTGCGCAGGCCACCGGCGGTTACCCGGGATCCACCGGCAGCAGGGGCCACGAGACCCAGGACGCCGCCACCTTCGCCTCGTGGGGCGTCGACTACCTGAAGTACGACTGGTGTTCCTCCAGCGGAACCCGTGACGAGCAGGTCGCACGGTTCACCCTCATGCGCGACGCCCTGCGCGCCACCGGGCGGCCGATCGTCTACAGCATCAACCCCAACAGCCTGCACGCCATCACCGGTGCCAGCTTCAACTGGGGCGAGGTCGCCGACCTGTGGCGGACCACCGAGGACCTGCTGGACATCTGGCAGAACGGCAACACCAACAGCTATCCGATGGGCGTCGGCAACGTCCTGGACGTCACCGCTCCGCTGGCGGCGCAGTCCGGCCCGGGACACTGGAACGACCCCGACATGCTGGTCGTCGGCCGTCCCGGCCTGACCCTGACCGAGTCCCGCTCGCACTTCGCCCTGTGGGCCCTGCTGGGCGCCCCGCTCATGGCCGGCAACGACATCCGCACCATGTCCGCCGACGTGAGCGCGATCCTGCGCAACCCCCGGCTGCTGGCGGTCGACCAGGACGCACTGGGCGCGGGCGGACGCAGGGTGCGCGACGACGGCGCCACCGAGGTGTTCGCCAAGCCCCTGTCGGACGGCTCGGTCGCGGTGGGCCTGTTCAACCGGGGCGGCGGCGCCACGACGGTCACCACGACGGCCGCCCAAGTGGGGCTGTCCGGCAGCTCGTTCACCCTCACGGACCTGTGGACCGGCGGCACGTCGCGCACGTCCGGACAGATCTCCGCCGAGGTCCCCGCGCACGGCACGGCCGTGTTCCGGGTGACCGGTGGCACCCCGCTGACCGCCACCACCTCGCGTCTGAGGGGCGGCGCGTCCGGCCGCTGCGCGGACGTGGACAACGCCTCCACCGCCGCCGGGGCCACCGTACTGCTCTGGGACTGCCACACGGCCGCCAACCAGCTGTGGACCACGTGGGCGGGCGGCGAGATCCGCGTCTACGGCGACAAGTGCCTCGACGCCTACGACCAGGGCACCGCCAACGGCACCCGGGTCGTCACCTGGCCCTGCAACGGCCAGGACAACCAGAAGTGGACCATCGGCTCCGACGGGTCGATCCGCAACGTCCACGCCGGACTGTGCCTCGACACCGAGGGGGCCGGCACCGCCGACGGGACGCGGCTGGTCCTGTCGGCCTGCAACGGCCGGGCCGGCCAGAAGTGGAGCCGCGCATGAGGGACACACCGGACGGCGGCGCACCCCCGGGCCGGCGCCACCAGGAAGCCCCGAGGACCGGGGCCCGCCCGTCACCCGCCCGCCACAGGAGGTTCGTCCGGGCGGCCACCTGGACCGTGAGCCTGCTGCTGGCGTTCGCCGTCCTCCCCGCCGCGGTGCGGCCCACGGCGGCCAGGGCCGACAACCCGATCGTGCAGCACGTCTACACCGCGGACCCGGCACCGCTGGTGTACGACGGGCGGGTCTACCTCTACACCGGCCACGACGAGGACGGTTCCACCTACTTCACCATGAAGGACTGGCGGGTGTGGTCCTCCGCCGACATGGTCAACTGGACCGACCACGGCTCACCGCTCGCTCTGACCACCTTCGCCTGGGCGTCGTCCGACGCGTGGGCGGGGCAGGCCGTGCAGCGCAACGGCCGGTTCTACTGGTACGTGCCCGTGAAGAACCGGGCCACCGGCCGGATGGCCATAGGCGTGGCGGTCTCGGACAGCCCCACCGGCCCGTTCCGGGACGCCCTGGGCCATCCGCTGGTCGAGAACGGCGAGATCGACCCGACCGTCTTCATCGACGACGACGGCCAGGCCTACCTGTACTGGGGCAACCCGAACCTGTGGTACGTCAGGCTGAACGCCGACATGACCTCCTACGCGGGCGGCCCCACCCGGATCCCGCTCACCACCGCGGGGTTCGGCACCCGCACCGGCGACCCCGACCGTCCCACGCTCTACGAGGAAGGCCCCTGGGTCTACCGGCGCAACGGCCTGTACTACCTGGTGTTCGCGGCCAGGTGCTGCTCGGAGTTCATCGCCTACTCCACGGCGCCCGGCCCGACCGGCCCCTGGACCTACCGCGGGACGGTCATGCCCACCCAGGGCGGCAGCTTCACCAACCATCCGGGGATCGTCGACTTCAAGGGCGGTTCGTACTTCTTCTACCACAACGGCGCACTGCCGGGAGGCGGTGGCTTCACCCGCTCGGTCGCGGTGGAGAGGTTCTCCTACCAGGCCGACGGCACGATCCCGGCGATCGGCATGACGAACACCGGCGCTCCCCAGGTCGGCACGCTCGACCCGTACGTACGCCAGGAGGCGGAGACGATCGCCTGGGGGTCCGGGATCGAGACCGAACCGGCCGGTGAAGGCGGAATGAACGTCGGCTGGATCGACAACGGCGACTTCGTCAAGGTCAAAGGCGTGGTCTTCGGAGCGGGCGCGACCTCCTTCACCGCCCGCGTGTCCTCCGGCGGTGCGGGCGGCACGGTCGAACTGCGCCTGGGCTCACCGAGCGGGACGCTCGTGGGCCGGTGCGGTGTGCCGAACACCGGGGGCTGGCAGGCCTGGACGTCCGTGACCTGCCCGGTCAGCGGTGCCACCGGAACCCAGGACCTCTTCCTGCGGTTCACCGGCGGCAGCGGCTACCTGCTCAACATGGACTGGTGGCGGTTCACCCCCCGCGCCACCGTGGCCGCACCGCGGTGACCCGGTGCGAGAACAGGGGTCCTTCACCCGAAGCACACGAGCGGGTTCCGGTGTCACCGCGCGGCTCCGGTACGGAAAGGCCAGCCCGACCACCGCGCGGTGATTGTTGGTTAGGGTGGCGGTCGATGGCCGACTCCCGTGCCCTTGGCGGGGTGACGGACGGGCCGGGGCGAGTGCGGGGCCGCGACGGCCGACGGTTCCTGCGCGGGGCGGGCCGGACGTCGGCCCCGACGGGAGGGCGCGGTGCATCGCATCTGCCGGATGGTCCGAGACGGTGTACGGCGGGAGACGGGCGCGCTCAGCGGCCCGCCCACGGGCCGACCCGCCATGGTGGGCGCGTGAGCGGCCGGCCGGCGTCCGCGGCGCTGCCCCGGCCGGTGCGCGCGTGGCTCGGGCTGGTCGCGGTCCTCGCCGCGCTGGTGGTCGTCGTGCTCGGGGTGGTGTACGCCGGCCGCGGCGGGCCCGGCAGAGCGGACCGGTGGATCGTCCCGCCGACGGCGGACAGCGTGCGGCCGCCGTGGCGGCGCGTCGCCCTGGCCATGGACTTCCTGGGGGAACCCGGCGGAGCGCTGATGCTGGTCGCGGCCGTCGTGACGGGCTGCCTGCTGCTCCGGCGGCCTCGCGCGGCGGTGCTCGCCGTCGCCGGCGCCGCCACGGCCGTGGGGACGGCGACGCTGCTCAAGCACCTGGTGGGACGCACCATCCACGGCGAGGGCAACCTCTCGTATCCGAGCGGCCACACCGCCTTCCTCACCGCGCTCGCCCTCGCCGTGGCGCTGCCCGAGGCCGGCCGGCTCGGCCTCGGCAGGGCGGCCGGCACCTCACTCGTGCTCACCGCGGCGCTGGCGGCCGGCGCCGCCATGGGCTGGGCGCAGGTCGCCCTGGGCGCGCACTACCCGACCGACGCCCTCGGCGGCTGGTGCACCGCGCTGGTGGTGACACCGGCGACCGCGTGGCTGGTCGACCGGACGGCCGACCGGGTGACCGGCCGGCCCGGCGGTCGGAGGGTAAACACCGCTTCCTCCGGCCGCCGTTGACGGCACGTCACGCCAGGCGGCGGAACACCGGCTTCACCGGGCGTCCGCCCAGCCAGGGAGTCGGGTCGCCGGCGTCCAGCGCCTTCCGGTACACCGCGCACGCCTCGGCCACCACGTCGACGGTGTGATCGATGTCGGCGTCGCTGAGCGCGCTGCTCACTACGAACGACGGGGCCAGGACCCCGCCCATGAGGAGCCGGCGCAGGAACAGGGTGCGGTACTCCTGCGACGGCTGCCCGCGTTCGTCGAGGGTGGCGAACACCAGGTTGCTGGGCCGGCCCCGGACGACGACGTGCTCACCGACGCCCATGGCGGCCGCGGCGCCGCGGACACCGGCGGCCAACCGCTCGCCGAGGGCGTGCAGCCGCGCGGTGACGCCCTCCTCGGTGTAGGTGGTGAGCACGGCCGTCGCGGCCGCCAGGGAGTGCGTCTCCGCACCGTGCGTCGTGGACAGCAGGAACACCCGGTCGCCGGAGTGACGCAGCCCGCCCCGCTCCATCAGCTCCCGGCGCCCCGCCAGCGCGGAGACGGCGCATCCGTTGCCCAGCGCCTTGCCGAACGTGGAGAGGTCGGGGACGACGCCGTACAGGCCCTGGGCGCCCGCCTCGGACCAGCGGAAGCCGGTGATCATCTCGTCGAAGACCAGGACGCAGCCGTGCCGGTCGGCCAGCTCGCGCAGACCGGCGAGGTACCCGGGTGGCGGCTCGGTGTGGGTGGCGGGTTCCAGGACCAGGCAGGCGACCTCGCCCTCGTACCGGGTGAGCAGGTCCTCCGTGGCGGCCAGGTCCCCGTAGGGGAACGACACGGTCAGCTCGGTGGTAGCCGCCGGAACGCCGGCCGACATCGGCGTGGTGCCGATGAACCAGTCGTCGACGGAGAAGAACGGATGGTCGGCGCAGAGGGCCACCCGCGGCCGCCCGGTGACGGCGCGGGCCAGGCGCACCGCGGCGGTGGTGGCGTCGGAGCCGTTCTTCGCGAACTTCACCATCTCGGCGGTGGGCACCGTGGCCAGGAAGCGTTCCGCCGCCTGAAGCTCCACGACGGAGGGCCGGACGAAGTTGCCGCCGCGGTCGAGTTCGCGGCGCACCGCCTCGGTCACGCGGGGGTGGGCGTGGCCGAGACTGACCGACCGCAGGCCGGACCCGTACTCGACGTAGCGGTTGCCGTCGATGTCCCACACGTGGGCACCGCGGCCGTGGCTGATCACCGGGGCGAGGTTCTCGGGGTACTGGTCGTCGCCCTTGGCGTAGGTGTGGGCGCCCCCGGGGATCAGGGTGTGCAGTCGTT
Source organism: Streptomyces sp. NPDC029151 (assembly GCF_055564315.1). NCBI lineage: Bacteria > Bacillati > Actinomycetota > Actinomycetes > Kitasatosporales > Streptomycetaceae > Streptomyces > Streptomyces sp. NPDC029151. Next base: position 316,475 of record NZ_JBVHWQ010000003.1, on the reverse strand, counting down.
CGTTCGCCGCCCGCGAGCGGGGCAGGTGGAACTCTCCAGTGTCCAAGCCGACTTCATCCTTCCTGGTGCTTCAGGACCTCGGCGAGGCTCGGCGCCTCCCGGTCCCGCTGGGACATCGAGGTGACCGGCAGCGGCCAGGGCACGGCCAGCTCCGGGTCGTCGTGGGCGATCGTCACGTCCTCGGCCGGGTCGTGCGGGCGGTCGATCCGGTACGAGGTGTCGGCGGTCCCGGTCAGCGCCTGGAAGCCGTGCGCGCACCCCGCCGGGATGTACAGGGTCGCCTGCGTCTCGCCGGACAGTTCGAAGAAGGCCCGGCCCAGGTAGGTCGGCGAGTCCGGCCGCAGGTCCACGACGACGTCGAAGATCCTCCCGTACGAGCACCGCACCAGCTTGGCCTCGCCCGCCCCGGAGCGCAGGTGCAGCCCGCGCAGCACGCCCCGCACCGAACGGGACACGCTGTCCTGGACGAAGGCGTGCGGGTCGAGGCCCACCGAGCGGAGCACGTCGGCGTCGAAGGTGCGGCAGAAGAAGCCGCGTTCGTCGGCGTACGGCGTCGGCTCGAAGAGGTACGCGCCCGCGATCTCCGGGACTCCGGTCGCCTTCATGGTGCCTCCCGCGGGGCGTGGGTGTGGTCGGCCGCCGGGAACACGGCGGCGGTCAGGGCGGTGAACTGCTGCTCCAGGTGCCGGACGGCCGCCTGGTTCCGCTCGGCGAGCACCTTCCGCAGCTCGGCCGACCGCCGCTCCAGCGAACGGAACTGTCCGAGCAGCCGGTCGGCGTCGACCTCGCGCGCCGGGTGGCGGTACTCGCCCAGCCCCATCCGGTCCATCAGGGCGTCGCTCTTCGCCGCATAGCACAGGGCGAGCACGGGAGTGCCGGTCTTCAGCGCGCAGATCAGGTTGTGGTAGCGGACCGCCACGACGGTGTCCGCAGCAGCCATCTCCTTCATCAGGTCGGCCAGTGAGGCCGGCTCGGCGGCGGTGACCAGCGGCGAGTCCACCGCGTCGAGGATCGCGGCGACCACCGAGGCGTCGCACTCGTCGCCGGTGAGCAGCCGGACCGGCCTGCCCTCCTCGACCAGCGCGCGCACGAACCGGATCGTCCCGTCGAGATAGCGGCGGTGGATCTCCTCGGCCCGGGCACGGTCGTCGTTGCCGCCGTGGAAGTCCATGACGCCGACGCAGACCGGACCCGGAGCCCCGGAAGGCGCGCTCACCTCCGGGGTGGGCAGGCAGAACGCGAGGTCCGGGTAGACCTCGTCGCGCGCAGTGTCCACGCCCATCGCCCGCATCGCGTCACGGGACTGGGCGTCCCGGTACGACCGGTACGCGGCCAGCCGCGCCGACCAGCGCACCAGGGCCCGGGTGGGCCGGTCGCGGATCGGCGCGGCGCCGACGCTGACCAGCGCCACCCGGGTGCCGAAGACCCGGCCGGCCGCGCAGAGCAGGAACAGCGCGTACGGGAACCCCCAGGGCCGCAGCGGCAGCGTGGCCTCCAGCACGCCCATGCCCGGCACGATCACCACGTCGTGCCGGCGCACCCAGGCGGCGGTGCGGAAGACGTCGACGAATTTGCCGAGCCCCTTCACCGCGATCGCACCCGCCCGTGACGCGGTCCGGTACTCCCCTCGGTACCAGTGCAGCCGTGTCGCGGGGATCCCGAACCGGGCCTCGACCACCTCGGGTCCGCCGCACAGCGCGTCCACGACCGCCTCCGGGTGCTCGGCGCGCAGGTACCCCAGCACGGCCTCCAGCGACCCGTCGTTGCCGAGGTTGCCGGAGCCGAGCAGGCCGAACACCCCCACCCGTGTCACCCGCTTCACGCCCGCCGCCCTTCACGGCCGGCGACGAGGGCGTCGACGGAGACGCCGAGCAGGGACGGGTCGACCGGGGCGCGGTCCTCGACCCGCTCGCCGGCGCCCGGCCGGGCCCGGCTGGTCATCCACGCGGCCAGGTGGCGGTAGCAGGCGCGCCGGTCGGCCGCGGACAGCGGCGCCCGCCGGACCGCCGCGACGAAGCCCCAGACGTACTCGGCGAGCAGCCGGGGCGTCGGGTGCAGGGGGCCGGCCCGGCGCGGGTCCAGGTTGACGCACCGGGAGCGCTTGGAGGGGTTCGCACGCTCCGCCCGGGCGGGGTGGTCGCGGCGGAAGTACAGCAGCTCCGGCACCTGGTGGAAGCGCCCGTGCAGGGCGATCTCGGCGACGAACGTGCGGTCCGCGTGGTGGTAGCTGTCCAGCGGCTTCACCCGGCGCAGCACGTCGGCCCGGATCACCCCGTAGAAGTCGTCGCCGCCGGGCTCGAACAGCATGCTGCGGAACCGCTCCGGGGCGCGCGGCGAGTCGGTGGCGAGCGTGTACGTGTACGGGACCTTCACCTGGCCGTCGCCGTCGACGACCGCCTGGTCGGCGTGCGCGAGGATCACCTCCGGCCGCTCGTCCAGCGCCTCGACGCAGCGCCGCAGCAGATCGCGGGCGTACAGGTCGTCGTGCGAGGCCCACTTGAACAGCTCGCCTCGGCACTCGGTGAACACGTAGTTGTGGTTCGGCGTGGCACCGACGTTCCGGGGCAGCCGGATGTACCGGATACGGGAGTCCTGCGCGGCGTACTTGCGGCAGATGTCCTCGGTCCCGTCGGTCGAGGCGTTGTCGGAGACGACCAGCTCGAAGTCCTCGTAGGTCTGGCCGAGCAGCGCGTCGAGCGACTCGGCCAGGTACTCCTCGCCGTTGTAGACGGGCAGGCCGATGCTCAGCCTGGGGCGGTCGGTCATGGGGTCCTCACTTCGGGAACGGAGTCGTGGTGGCGCTCGCGCAGGGCGGACCGCAGGTGCAGCCACCACACGGCCGAGCCGCCGACGGTCGCGGCGGCGACGCCCCAGGCCGAACCGACGGTGCCGGCGACGGCCGCCCCGCCGAGCCCGCCGCCGACGTAGCACGCGGACGCGAACAGCTGGGAGCGCAGGCTGCGCCGGGCCGCGCCGAGCGCGCGCAGCCCGGCCGCCGCACCGGTGCCGAGGCCCGCGCCCGCGACGCCGAGGGTCACCGGCACGATGAGCTGTGCGGCGGAGTGCCACACCCCGCCCAGCACCAGCGCGCCGAGCCGGTCCGGCAACAACAGCAGCGCGCCGCCCCACAGCAGCGCGCCGGCGGCCTGCCCGCCGCCCAGCAGGAGACAGAACGAGCCGAGGCGGTGCGGGCTCCGCCGCAGCACCCGGGCCGCTTCGGGGACGGTGACCAGCGACAGGCCCATCAGCACGGCGAGGAACGGGCCGAGCAGCAGCTCGGCGCCCCGCACCGCGCCCACCGCGCCGACCCCGGCGATCGCGCCGAGCCCGTACGCCCGCAGCTGACTCGCGCCGCTGAGGCAGGTGTTCTCGACCAGGTACCGGGAGCCGAGGTCGCGCTGCTCGCGGAGCCACCCGCGCGCCCCGGTCAGCCGGGGCCGGATGCCGGACTGGAGGTAGCCGTAACCCGCGGCCACCGTGGCGGACACCCCCCAGGCGAGCACGAAGGCGGCCACGCTGCCGACGCGGGCCGCCAGGACCATGGCCGGGACGAGCGCGACGCCCCACACCACGTCGTTGACGAACGCCTTCCGCCCGGCGCCGGCGGCGAAGAACGAGAACCGCCAGGCGTCCTGGAGCAGCAGCCCCGGCAGCATGACGCCGAGGCAGGCGAACGCGGGCCCCACACGGCCGCCGAGGGCCGGCCCGGCCACCAGACACACCGCGCCGACGGCGGCACCGACACCGAGTGCGGTACCCGACGAGCGGGCCACCGCCCCGCGCCAGGACGCCTCCGGCACGCCGCTGAAGCGCACCACGAGCGGATCGGTGGCCAGCCCGCGGGAGACGTTGAGCACCACGCCGTAGGTCACCCAGGCCAGGCTGAACACGCCGAACGCGGTCACCCCCAGCGAGCGGGCCACGTAGATGCCCACCGCGAAGTTGGACATGCTGGAGGCCGCCTGGTCGGCCAGTCCCCAGGACAGCCGGCCGACGAGGGCCCGCTTGGCGGATCCGGCCGGTGGTGCCGTCGTCCGCGGATCCTCCCCCTCGGCGGTCGTCGGCGTCATGCCTTGATCAGCCCGGCGTCGTGCAGGGCGTCGGCCGCGGCGGCGACGGTGTCGAACGGCAGCCCGGAGCGCTCGGCGACGTCCAGCAGGCTGTGCTCGCCGTCGGAGAGGCTGAGCACCCAGAGCATGGCCATCTGGGCCTGCTTGGCGTCGCTACGCCCGCCGAGCGAGTCGTACAACCCCCTCCGGCCCAGCTGCGGTTCGCCGTAGGGGCTGAGGTTGACGTACCGCCGGTTGCGGTCGAGCACGGCGAACGCCTCCCGGCACAGGGCGAGCGTGTCCGCCATCGCGCGGGGGGAGACGAAGTCCAGGTTGTCCGCCGAGGTGTGGTACTCCGGATAGCCCGCGTACGGGGTCCGGCTGAGCGAGCCCACGCCGAGATCGAACCCGGGGGAGCAGAACTGCCGCTCGTCGTAGCCGTACGGCGTGAACTCGGTGATGTGGTGCGGCCGTCCCGAGGTCTCCAGCACGTGCCGCATCACCCGGTCGATCTCCGCGTCGCCGCGCCGGCTCTGCTTGTACGTCAGCCGGCCCGGGTCGCCGGCGCAGGCCAGCACCAGCCCGTGCTTGACCCGCTCCACCCGCTCCGCGTTGCGGGCCAGCCAGGTGATCGCCCCGATGGTGCCGGGCGCGAAGACGAACCGGTAGGTGTGGTACGGCCGCCGCTCCGCCAGCGCCCGGGCCAGGAACGTCGCCACCGCGATGCCGGCCAGGTTGTCGTTGGCCAGCGACGGGTGGCAGACGTGGCAGGAGACGATGACCTCGTCGGGGACCTGGCCGGGGACCACGTGCTCGGCGTAGGTGAGGTGGCCGTCTTCGAGCGTGGAGTCGACGCGCACCTCGTACTCGCCCTCCGGCAGCGCGTCCAGGGTCTCCTGGGCCAGGCAGAACCCCCACTCCGGCGTGTAGTAGCTGGTGCGGTACGGCACCCAGGCCGGGTGGTCCGGCAGGGTGTGCAGGTGCGCGCGCAGCTCGGACAGGGGCATGGTCGCCGACACCGGCACGCTGTAGCCGAGCACGTGCAGGTTGGACGCGGCGAAGTCGACCACCCGGTTGCCGGCGCTGTCGGCGATGTACGCGTCCCGGATGTTCCACTCCCGCGGCACCGTCCAGTCGAGCACCTGCGTCCCGGTCGGCACCTCGTGCACCTGGAGCGGGACGTACTCGCCGACGATGTCCAAGGTGGCGCGCACCCCGTCGCCGGTGATGCTCCGGCACAGCGGGTACAACCGCTCCACCAGCGTGTACATCTCCTCGCCGGGCGTGGCCGCCGGCTGCTCGCCGGCCGCGCTCACCGGCGCCACCGCAGGGTGTCGTCGACGGTGCCGGCCCCGGACGCCGCGCGCAGCACCGCGAGGCGGGTGAAGCGCTGCTCGAAGTCGTCCCTGGTCAGCCCGAACGTCCGGTACGCGTCGGCGAGTTCCAGGGCGCCCCGCTTCACCGTCCACTCACACTCGAAACCGGGCACCGCGGCGCGGAACCGGGAGAAGTCCACCCGGTACGACCGCGGATCGGCGCCCGTCTCCCCGGTGATCACCACCTTCGCGCCGGACACCGCCTCGGAGACCTGCCCGGCGATCTCGGCGACCGTGACGTTGTTGGCCTCGCTGCCGATGTTGAACGCCCGGTCGTGCACCGCCTCCCGCGGCGCGGTCAGCGCGGCCGTGAAGGCCCGTGCGATGTCGGCGGCGTGCACCAGCGGGCGCCAGGGGGTGCCGTCGGAGAGCACCAGCACCTCACCGGACAGCAGCGCGTGGCCCACCAGGTTGTTCAGCACGATGTCGGCGCGCAGCCGGGGCGAGTAGCCGAAGGCGGTGGCGTTGCGCATGAACACCGGGCTGAAGTCCCCGTCGGCCAGCGCGTGCAGGTCGTCCTCCACCCGCACCTTCGACTCCGCGTACGGCGTCACCGGGCGCAGCGGGGCGTCCTCACCCACCAGGTCCTCGCCGCCGGCGGCGCCGTACACCGAGCAGGTCGACGCGTACAGGAAGCGCCCGACCCCGGCGTCGCGCGCCAGCCGGGCGAGCCGCACGGACGCGTGGTGGTTGATGTCGTAGGTGAGTTCCGGGGCCAGCGAGCCCAGCGGGTCGTTGGAGAGCGCGGCCAGGTGGATCACGGCGTCCACCCCGGTCACGTGCTCGGCCGTGACATCGCGCAGGTCCACCCGGTGCCCCGGCGGGTCCGCGGGCGTCGGGCCGAGGACGCAGTCGGCGAACAGGCCGGCGTCGAGGCCGACGACCTCGTGCCCGGCGGCCGTGAGGACCGGGGCCATGACGGTTCCCAGGTAGCCCTGGTGTCCGGTGAGCAGTACGCGCAAGGTTCAACCCCCCAGGTTGAGCGTGAGTTTGCTGACGTCGAACGCCTCGGCGTAGCGCTCGTGGCATTCGATGCCGCGGATCCGGGCGAGGCCGAGGAAGGCCTCCCGGTCGTACCAGGGCCGGTGCCGCTGCGAGGGGTAGTGCTCCTGCAGCAGCCGCACCTTCCGTTCGGCGGTCTCCGGCGAAAGCGGCTGGTACGCCGCCGGGCGGCCGAGGTCGCCGTCCCACTTGACGATCTCGTAGCCGAGCACGAGGTGGTCGCGGAAGGCGGTGGGCACCAGCCGCGCCAGGCCGCGGTGGTCCTGGTGCGCGTCGTCGGCGCGCGGGGCGAGGACCAGCTCCGGGTCGGTCTGCGCGCGCAGTTCCTCGACCGCGGCCTTGGCCTCCTCCCAGTGCGCGGGCAGCCGGCCGTCCGGCAGCTTGTGCACGGTCAGCCGTAGGTCCGCGCCCGGGCAGAAGGCGGCGAGCGCGGCCCGCTCCTCCTGCTCCCGCTCGCTGCCGCCGCCGGAGAGCACCAGCGCGTCGACGCGCAGGCCCGGCCGCGCGAGGCACAGCGTCAGCAGGGTGCCGCCGGCGCCGATGGCGATGTCGTCGCAGTGCGCGCCCACCGCCACGATCCGGTCCGGGCGCCCGGCCCCCAGCCGGATCACGCGCCCACCCCGGCGGCGTCGTGCTCCCACACGGCCCAGGGGCGGTCGCCCCGGGCGTAGGCGGCGTCGAGCGCGGCGCGCTCCTTCACGGTGTCGGTCGGCTTCCAGAAGCCGCGGTGCCGGTGCGCCACCAGCCGTCCGTGCTTGGCCAGCCGGGCGCATCCGTCGGCGACCAGGTCCCCGCCCTCCGGGATGTGGTCGAAGACCTCCTGCCGGAGCACGAAATAGCCGCCGTTCTCCCACAGCGGCAGCTCGCTCACCGCGGTGATGCCGCCCACCAGGCCGTCCTCGCCCAGCTCCACGCAGTGGAACGACGACTGCGGCGGCACCACCATCATCGACGCGCCCGCGTCGCGCTGCGCGAACCGGTCGATCATCTCCGGCAGCGGTGCGTCGGTGAGGACGTCGGCGTAGTTGGCGAGGAACATCTCCTCGCCGTCGAGGTGGTGCCGCACCCGGCGCAGCCGCTCCCCGATCGGCGACTCGATGCCGGTCTGCGCGAACGTGATCGTCCAGTCCGAGATGTCGGTGGACAGCAGCTCGGTGCGTCCGCCGCGCAGCACGAAGTCGTTGGACGCCGTCTCCTCGTAGTTGAGGAAGAAGTCCTTGATGTGGTGCGCGCCGTAGCCGAGGCACAGGATGAACTCCTTGTGCCCGAAGTGCGCGTAGTAGCGCATGACGTGCCAGATCAGCGGCCTGGGGCCGACCATCGCCATCGGCTTGGGCACGTCGTCCGCGGCGCCGTTGCGCATCCGCATCCCGTAACCGCCGCAGAACAGGACGACCTTCATGCTGTGACCCCTCTCGCGACGCGGCCCTCGACAATGCTCAGTTCCGGGATGGGGAAGACCAGCCGGCCACCCCAGTCGTGCACGAAGGACAGCTGCTCGACCAGTTCGGCCCGCAGGTTCCACGGCAGCACCAGCACGTAGTCCGGCCTGTCGGCGGCGATCCGCTCGGGCGGCAGGATCGGGATGCGGGTGCCGGGGGTGAACCTGCCGTGCTTGTAGGGGTTGCGGTCGACCGTGTACGCGAGCAGGTCGGGCCGGATGCCGCAGTGGTTGAGCAGGGTGTTGCCCTTGCCCGGGGCGCCGTAGCCGACGACCGTCTCGCCGCGCTCGGCCGCCTCGATGAGGAACTTGAGCAGGTCCCGGCGCACCTTGGCCACCCGGGCGGAGAACTCGGTGTACCCGGACAGCTCCTGCAGCCCGGCCGCCTTCTCCCGGTCCAGCACGTCGGCCACCCGCGACGTCCGCTCGCCCGCCGCCTCGGCCGGCCGCGCCCACAGCCGGATGGAGCCGCCGTGCGTGGGCAGCAACTCGACGTCCACGAGCGCGAGTCCGCCGCTCTCCAGGGCCCGGATCGCGGACGCGACCGTGTAGTACTGGAAGTGCTCGTGGTAGATCGTGTCGTACTGGTTCTCCTCGATCAGCGTCAGCAGGTGCTGCACCTCGATGGAGACCCAGCCGTCGTCGGCGACCAGGGCGCGCAGCCCCCGCGTGAACCCGACCACGTCGGGGATGTGCGCGTACACGTTGTTGGCGACGACCAGGTCCGCCGGGCCGTGCTCGGCGCGGACGGCCGCTCCGGTGTCCGGGCTCAGGAACTCCGTCAGCGTGGGCACACCCGCGTCCCGCGCCGCGGCACCGACGTTCACCGACGGCTCGATGCCCAGGCAGCGGATCCCCCGGTCCACCACGTGCCGGAGCAGGTACCCGTCGTTGCTGGCGACCTCGACCACGAAGGCGTCGGGGCCCAGACCCAGCCGCTGTACGGCGCCGTCGACGAACGCGCGCGCGTGCTCCACCCAGGAGGTCGAGTACGAGGAGAAGTACGCGTACTCCTTGAACGTCTCCTCCGGCGTGATCAGCGGCGGGATCTGCGCCAGCCAGCAGTCGGTGCAGACCCGCAGGTGCAGCGGGTACGCCGGCTCCGGCTGGTCCAGTCGGTCCGCGGCGAGAAAGCTCTCGCACGGTGGTGTCGCCCCCAGGTCGACGACGCTCGCCAGCGCCGCCGAGCCGCAGAGTCGGCATCGTGTCATGTACTGCCCCCCAATGGTTCCGTCCGTCCCGCGATCGCGGTGCGGTACTCCTCCAGCAGGCGCTCCAGGCCGACGGCCGGGCTGAAACCCTGCTCGTAACGGCGCCGGGCCGCCTGGCCCATCTCCCGGCCCAGGGCCGGTTCGGCCGCGATCCGGCGTATGCAGGACGCGAGCGAGGCGGATTCGCCCGGCCGGTGCAGCAGCCCGGTCACGCCGTCCTCGACGAGTTCGACGAAGGCGCCGTGACCGGCGGCGACGGCCGGGACCCCGGCCGCCATCGCCTCCACGACCACCAGGCCGAACGCCTCCAGCCACGTCGAGGGAGCCACCACGGCGACCGAGCGCGCGATGACCTCGCGGCACTCCGCCGGGTCCAGCAGACCGACGGGGCGCACGTCGGCCCGGCCCGCCGCCCAGGCGGCCACCTCCCGTTCCAGCGGCCCCGCGCCGGCGATCACGAGCGGCACGCCCACCCCGCCGCCCGCCGCGATCTCGTCCCACGCGGCCATGAGCAGGCGTACGCCCTTGGCCTCCGCGAGGCGGCCGAGATAGAGCAGGTGCTCTCCCTCGCCGGCACGGCACGTGCCCGGATCCGGCACGAAGTTGTGTTTCACCGCCAGCCGCTCGGCCGGCATGCCGGCCCGCACCAGGACGTTGCGCTGCGCCGCGGAGATGCACAGGAACCGCTCGACACCGGACCACCACCGCCGCCGGTTCACCGACAGGCTGACCGCGAGCGGCACCGTCGCGAGGCGGGAGCCCCGGTAGCAGCCGTGCCGGACGGCGGGCAGCGGTGTGGCCCCGACGCACTCGGTGCACGGCCGGCCGTCCCGCTGCAGCGTGCCCGGCGGGCAGATCTGGGTGTAGTTGTGCAGCGTGGCGACGGCGGGCACGCCGGCGTCGGCGCAGGCGGCGAGGACCGCGGGCGACAGGAGCGGGAAGACGTTGTGGACGTGGACGACGTCGGGCCGCCCGGTGCGCAGCCGGTCGGCGAGTTCCGTGCGGACCGCCGGGTTCCACGGCACCAGGAACGGTAGCGCCGCCTTCCCCGGCAGGGAGCGGGCGGCGATGTCGTCGCTGCGCCGCTCGAACACCTCGACCCGGTGGCCGGCCGCGCGCAGCAGCTCCACCTCCTGGTCGACGACCTTGTTCTCGCCGCTCGGCTGCGCCGAGGCGTAGCGGTTGTGCACCACGAGGACGTGCATGCTCAGGTCACCTCCGATCTCTGGGCCCAGCGCGGCACGCGCCGTCGGGGAACGCCGGGCGCCGCCGGGGGAGCGGCGGCAGGCGTCGCCAGCAGCGAGGCGGCCACGGCCAGGTGCAGCAGGTACGGCGAGGCGTCGCCCAGCCCGGCCTCGGTGTACGACGCGATCGCGCAGTAGCTGATCAGGAAGATCGCGCAGGCCCTCGACAGCGACGGTGGCCGCAGCAGGGCGACGCCGCCCAGCACCACGAGGACCGCCGCCACGAGGGCGACGCCGGTCAGCCCCTGCTCGTGGTAGACGGCCAGCCAGCTGTTGTCGATCGGCAGCCCCCCGAACGACTTGTCGCCCAGGCCCGTGCCGAACAGCCGTTCCGAGGGGGTCCGGGGCGCTGCCAGCAGGGCGTCCCAGACCTTGGCCCGGCCGGTGAGGCTGGAGAAGTTCTCCTTGCTCTGCCCGCGCAGGAACCAGGCCTGCAGCAGGGAGCCGAGCGCGACCGCGGCCACGGTGGCGCACAGCACCGCCCAGGCGAAGAACCGGCGGGCGGCGGCGCTGGTCAGGACGAGCGAGCCGATCGCCAGCGCCAGCCCGATGAGCAGGCCCAGCGTGGCCGTGCGGGTATGGGTCAGCGCGAGCAGGACGAGCGACGGCACGATGACCACAGCCGCGCTGGTCCGGTCGGTCCTGCGGCCCAGGACGAGGAGCACGGTGAGGCCTGTGATCACCGCCGCGTACTGTCCGATCTGCGGCGGGGTGAGCGGCCACAACGCGCCGACCAGCCGCCCGCCGTAGAGGTCGGGCAGCGCCGCGCCCGGGGAGACGACCAGGCCGGCGGCCACCGACCCGAGCACCGCGAAGTACATCCGGACGTGGTGCCGCACGAACGTCAGGCCGCCGTCCCACCAGCGGCTGAGCAGCCACAGCGTGCCGACGAAGAGGGCCAGCCGGGCACAGCGGAACAGCGCGCCGAACCCCGACTCCAGGTGCGCGCTGGAGATCACGCTCGGCACCAGCAGCAGGGTGAGCAGGAAGACGTAGGCGCCGGGCCGGATGCGCAGCCGGAGGTTGACCGTGAGCGCCAGCGCGAACGCGGCGACCAGCGCGCCCATGGTGACCATCTGGATGAGGGAGCGGGGCAGCGGGACGATGGTCTTCGCCCCGGCGGAGCCGAGCGTGTTGAGGACCAGCAGCCCCCACACGATCCCGACCGTCCTCGGTGTCTCCCCGCGCATCTCAACCACCGGCCCGGGGGTCGAAGGAGCTGCCCGTGTCCTGCCGGTACGGCGTGCCCTGCCACTGCGCGTAGTCCAGCGTCCGGCTCGGGTCGTGGGCGACGAACACCCACGGTCCGACGTAGACGTTGTCGTGCCAGCGGTTGTGCTGCCCGCGGGTGATCGCCTCGGCCACCCGCTCGCCCTGGTACGGCGACCAGTCCGGGTAGGTGCCGTAGTTGGCCAGCACCGCCATCCGGTCGCACCGCACCGTGCAGCCGACGACGGACTTGTCCAGCACGAAGCGGTTGCCGTGGATGTCCACCCGCTGGGTCTTCCACCGGCAGTCGGCGTAGAGCGGTGCGGTGGCGATCGCCGGCTGCCGGCAGCGGCCGGTGTGCTTCACCAGCAGGGTGCAGTCACCGGAGGAGGTGTTGGCCGGGCTGTTGCAGAACCGGTCGGCGTTCTCCCACAGGGTGATCCCGGACCAGTTGTTCTCCAGCACGTTCCCGTAGATCTCGATCCTGTCGGTGCGGGCGCGGATCCGTGGTTCGCCGCCGGACTCGGACAGGTAGACCGTCGCGAACGGGAAGGTGTCGCCGCGGTCGGCCGCCTTGCGGCCCTCGACCCAGTTGTTCCGCCGGATCGTGTTCTTCCGGATGACCGCGTTGTAGCTGGTCTCGTAGATCAGCGCGGCACCGTCGTTGGCCTCCAGCACGTTGTCCTCGATGCGGAAGTCGTTGTTGTTGGTGTCCGCCCACAGCCCGGCGCCCCGGTTGTCGTGCACCCAGTTGCCGCGCACGTCGGCCCCGTCGACGGCCCAGAACTTCACGCCCGCGGTGCAGCCGCAGCCCGGCCGCCGCCGCTCCCAGTCACCGGTGTTGTTGCCCGTGATCTCGTTGTCCTCGACCACCAGGCCGCGCAGGGGACCGCCGGACTTGTACGCGTTCATGCCGTACTGGCCGTTGTCGCGCAGGCAGTTGGCGCGGACCCGCTGCCGGGCGCCGGCCATCAGCCCGGCGCCGGCGTTGTTCTGGATCGTCGTGTGCTCGATCACCCACCCGTCGGCCGAGTCGTGGTTGACCACGCCCTCGTTCTGCGGCGCGACGAAACCCTGCACGGTCAGGTAGCGGACGGTGACGTCGCGGGCGGTGCCGCCGAACGCGTACTGGTTCTTCCTCCGGCCGTCGAGGACGGCGCCCGGCGCCCCGAGGTAGCGGTCGCCCTCCTTGGGGACGATCTGGGCGTAGCGGTCCGGGTCGAGCCTGTGCCTGCCCGGCCGGAGCCAGAACGTGGTGTGCGGGGGGCGGCTCCTGGTCTTCGCCGCGAGGTCGCCGACGACCGCGGGGTCCACCGTCACCGCGCCCGCCGGCGCCTTCGCCGGCCCGGCCGCGGGTTCGGCGCACACCCGGGCCACGGAGCGGGCCGCGGACGTGGACGGCGCGGTGGTCGGCGTGGCGGCCGGCTTCGCCCGGGGTCCCGGTGTGTTCTCGCAGCCGGTCGCCACCAGCAGGGCCAGCGCCAGCGGTACCGCCGCCGACGCCCAGTGCCGCCTCTTGGTCCCCACGCGCCCCCCTAGCCGCGGAACCCGAGCACGGTGGTGAATCCCTCCGCGCCGTCGGTGAAACCGGTGCCGACCAGCGTGGTGGCGGGTTCCCTGCGCCCGAAACCGGCCGAGTACCAGCCCAGCGGAGGATCCGTCTCACCGCGATGCGCCCGCCAGGACAGCTGCGCGGGCAGGTCGAGCACCGCGGAGCGGTCCTCGCCGTTCCGGGTCCAGGTGAGGACGGCCCGGTGGCCCGTCAGCTCCGCGGTGATCGCCGGCCCCAGGTGGAACGCCAGACGTGCGGCCCGGCGCGGTCCGCGCACCTCGTCCACCACGCGCAGCTCCCGGCGCGCGGCCGTCAGCTCCACCCGGCGGCGGTGCACGGAGCCCGGATAGCCGTCGTGCTCGGCGCACCAGCGGGCCACGTCCTCGCCGGACGTGTCCACGGCCAGGACGCGGCTCGTGGCGTGCCGGGTCCACAGGAACGGGCCGCCGGAGACGGACTGGTCGGCGCCGTCCAGCTGCAGGGTGTTGTGGCCGAGGGTCGACCGGAAGTACCGCCGCCACTCGGGCTGCCCGTGGTAGCAGTACGTTCCCGGGTCGGCGAGCACGTCCACCCCGTCGTGCCGGACCTCCAGGGACAGCGCGTCCGCGTGGGCGTGCGCGGCGATGGACAGGAAGCCGTGCGGGCCGCCGTCGCAGCGGCACCAGATCTCTCCCGGCCCCCGCAGGATGGTCATGCCCGCGTCGGGGAAGTGCGCCGGCCGGTCCGCCGGGCGGGACACGGCCGGCTCCCTACGGTCGACGAGCCCGGCCAGCAGTGCGGTGCGCACATCGCTGCCGGTCACCCGCGGCCACCAGGCGAGCCGGCCGAACACGGCGTCCCCGGTGGACAGCAGCGAGGCCCACCGGTCGGTGCCCGCGCCGTCCACGACCAGCCCGTACCCGTCGTCCGCGTCCCCCTGGCGCGGCGGCCGCAGCCGGTCGTCCACCACGGCCGCGAGCGCGTCGGTCATCCGCAGCAGCACCAGCCGTACCGTCGCGGGGACCGGCACGCCCGCCGCGTCCGCCTCGGCCAGCGCGGCCAGGCCGAGTTCCAGCACCAGCCCGTGGTACTCCGAGGCCAGCTCCCGGTTCAGTCCGGAGAGGAAGGTGTTGCTTCGCAGCTGCCGCTCCAGCGACCGCAGCGCGTCCGCGCGCCAGCGCGCCGAGGCGGGGAACCACCCGAACGCGCAGGCCGCGGCGAACTGCCCGGCGGCCTCGGCGATGACGTGGTTGTTCGCCGACGACCCCCGGCTGGGGAAGGCGGCCAGCCAGCGCTGGTGGTGCCAGATCTGGCGGTGGGCCACCGGGTTGTCCTCGAACAGCGCGGCCGCGCCCGGCCAGCCGTCGAGCAGCCGGCGGACCCACACCCACGACAGCAGACGGATCCCCAGCTCGATGCCGCTGACCCAGTGCACCCCGCGCAGCGGCGCGTTGGCCGCCCACCACGACCGCAGGTGCGCGGCCACACGCTCCGCGTACCGCTCGTCCCCGGTGACCGCGTAGGCCGCGGCGAGCACCGTGAGGTACTGGTGCCGGGACAGCTCCCAGATCTGCTTGATGTCCCCGGCCGCCTCCTCGTCCCGGTACGGCACGTCGAAGGCGTAGCCCTGCGGAGCCCGGCGCCCGGTCTTCGGGTCGTACCACCAGTCCGGGTCGGCCAGGTCGTCGCGGACCACCCCGAAGTACTCGGCCTGCCCGGCCATCAGCCGGTCCGCCTCGGCCACGAGACGCTTCGCGGCGTCCGGCGGGACCGTGGCGAGCGTCCCCGCCGGCAGTACGGCGGTGAACCGGGCGCCCGTCACGGCCGGGCAGACCGGCGGCGCCGACCGCCACCGCCGCCTGCGCACCGCGTCGACCGTCCGGCCGACGACCTCGCCCGGCCCCATCCGGGACAGCCGCCGCAGGTACCAGCCCGCACTCCCCGAGCTCACCGTCATCGCGTCCCCGCCAACGTCACCGGCGCACCGGTGGCCAGTCCGGTCCGCACGGCGAGGGTGGCCGCCGTGGTGGCGACCAGCGACCGCAGCGGCACCGGCATCGGCCCGCCCGACCGCACGGCCTTGACGAACGCGGCCAGTTCGGCGTTCTGGCCCTTGTCCCGGGCCTTGGGCAGCCGCGAACTGACCCACCGCTTGCGGCCGGCGGTGCTCTCGAAGTACAGCGAGGCACGGACGAAGTCGTCGAGCCGGAGCACCCTGCCGTCCGCGATGAGGTCCAGCGTCTCCTTGGGGAAGCCGGGCGAACCGGTGGTGACGTAGCTGACGGTGGCGGTGGACCCGTCCGGGTAGCGCAGCACCACCTGCAGGTCCTCGTTGCCGGACGTGGCGGTCGCGTACACCGAGACCGGGTCGGCCTCCAGCAGCCAGCTCGCCGTGTCGATGAAGTGCCCGCCCTCACCGGCGAACCGCGAGCCCTCCGTGCCCTGCCGGAGGTACCAGCTGCCGTGGTCGAGGCGGCCCGCGTTGACCAGGTAGCGCAGGCTCGCCGGACCGGTCCGGGCGCCGAAGCGCTGCTTCGCCTCCTGCAGCAGCGGTGCGAACCGGCGGTTGAAGCCCACCTGCAGCCGGTCGTTGCCGGACTCCTCCACCGCCGCGAGCACGCCCGCCAGCTCGTCCTCGGTGAGCGCCAGCGGCTTCTCCACGAACACCGCCTTGCCGGCCAGCAGCGCCTGCCGGGTCAGTTCGGCGTGCGAGCTGTGCCGGGTGACCACGAACACCGCGTCGACGGACTTGTCGCCGAGCACCGCGTCGAGATCGGTGGTCGCCGCGGCGAAGCCGAACTTCCGCTGCGCGTTGGCCCCGGACAGCGACGTCGTGGTGACGACCGTGGACAGCTCGACGCCGTCGCGCCCTGCCAGGTGCGGCAGCAGCATCGAACTCGCGTAGTTCCCGGCGCCGACGAACGCCAGCCTGACCGGAGTCCTCGCGGCCCGGACCGGACCGCGCCCCACGTCCACGACGGGCACGCCCACGACGGGCACGGCCACTTCGGGGGCCGCCGCCTGCGCCGTGTGCGCGCGGTAGCGGAACAGCACGGCCACGGCCTTCAGGTCGCCGTCCTTCAGAGCGCGGTACGTCTCCACGGCGTCGTCGAACTCGGCGACGTGCGAGACCAGGGGCTGCACGTCCACGCGGCCACGGGCGAGGAGATCGAGGAAGCACGCCAGGTTGCGGCGCTCCGTCCAGCGCACGTAGCCGATCGGATAGTCACGGCCCTCCAGCTCGTACTCGGGGTCGTAGCGCCCGGGGCCGTAACTGCGGGAGAAACGGACGTCGAGTTCCTTCTCGTAGTACGCGTTCCACGGCAGGTCCAGGCGGCACTTGCCGATGTCGACGACCCGGCCGCGGTCCCGGCACAGCCGGGCGGCCAGCTCGACCGGCTGGTTGCTGCCGCCGCCGGCCACCAGGTACACCTGGTCCACGCCGTGCCCGGCGGTGAGTTCGGCGACGGCGCTCTCCACCGCGGCGGACTCCGGATCGCCGCAGGCCTCGGCGCCCAGGCGTTCGGCCAGCTCGCAGCGCACCGGATCGGGGTCGACGCCCACGACGCGGACCCCCGAGGCGGCCAGGAGCTGCACCACCAGCTGCCCGATCAGACCGAGGCCGATGACCAGCGCGACCTCGCCGAGCTGTGGCGCACCCTGCCGGACGCCCTGCAACGCGATCGACCCGACGGTGCCGAAGGCCGCGTGCGACGGCGCGAGACCGTCCGGCACCGGGGCGTAGAGGTTCTTCGGCACCCAGTTCAACTCGGCGTGCAGCGCGTGCTCGTTGCCGGCGCAGGCCACGAGGTCACCGACCGCCACGTCGTCGATCCCGGCGCCGACCTCCTCGACCACCCCGCACAGCGAGTAGCCCAGCGGTGTGTACGAGTCCAGCTTGCCCATCACCTTGCGGTAGGTGGCGGGCACCCCGTTGGTGGCCACGCTCTGCATGACCTTGGCCACCTGGTCCGGACGGGAGCGGGCCTTGCCCAGCATCGACATGCCGGCCTCGGAGACCTTCATCAGCTCGGTCCCGGTGGAGATCAGAGAATAGGCGGTTCGGACCAGCACACCGCCCGGCTTGCACCCCGGCACCGGCACGTCGAGCACCGCCAGCTCGCCGCTCTTGTAGTTCTGTACGACCTGTTTCACCCGAAGTCCTCTTGTCTCTACACCGTCGACGGCGAGTTCTGGCCGGACCCGGAGGTCGCGTCGCGATACCAGTACTCGAGGGTCAGCACATGCCACAGATGCTTGGAGAAGTCCCGCTGCCCGGCGGCGTCCTCGGCGACGAGCCGCGCCAGCGCGTCGCGGCGCAGGAAACCGGAACGGACCAGCAGCCCGTCGTTGACCACCTCGCGCACCAGCGGTGCCAGATCCCGGCTCATCCAGGCCCGCAGCGGGGCGCTGAACAGGCCCTTGGGCCGGTAGACGATCTCCCGGGGCAGGACCGAGGCGGCCGCCTCCTTGAGGACGGCCTTGCCCTGCCGTCCGGCGATCTTGCGGTCGCCGGGCACGGCGAACGCCGCCCTGACCACCTCGACGTCCACGTACGGCACCCGCACCTCGGTCGAGGCGGCCATGCTGGAGCGGTCCGTGTAGGCGAGGTTGAGGCCCGGCAGGAACATCCGGGCGTCGCCCAGGCACATGCGGTTGACGAAGTCGTCGAGGTCGTTGTCCTCGTAGACGTCCGCGTGCTCGGTCAGTACGTCCTCGACCGCCGGGGCCAGGTCCGGATCGACCAGGGCGAGCAGCTCCTGACGGTCGTACAGGGTGTAACTGCGCCGGAACGCCGTCTCCTCCGGCAGATCGGCGAAGGAGAGGAACCGCTTCGCGAACCGCACCGACCGGAACCCCCGGCGTGACGTGGCGACCGGCAGCCGGTCCACGGCCGCGGACACCCCGCGCCGCAGGGGCCGTGGGACGCGCTGGTAGCGCAGCGCGAGCAGGTTGGCCAGGTGCTTGCGGTACCCGGCGAACAGTTCGTCGGCGCCCATCCCCGAGAGCATCACCTTGACGCCGGCCTCCCGGGCGGCCGAGCAGATCAGGAACGTGTTGATCGCGGCCGGATCACCGATCGGCTCGTCCAGGTGGTACGTCATCCGCGGCAGCAGGTCGAGCACGTCGGGCGCGATCTCGATCTCGTGCAGGTCCACGCCGAACCGCTCGGCCACCTGCCGGGCGTAGCGCAGGTCGTCCGGCATCGCCTCGAACCTGGCGTCCTCGGCGCGGAACCCGATCGTGTAGGCGGAGATCCCGGGCCGGTCGCGGGCCGCCAGCGCGGTCAGATAGCTGGAGTCGAGGCCGCCGGAGAGGAAGGTCGCCACGGGCACGTCGGACAGCAGGTGCCGCCGCGTGGACTCCTCCACGACGGCGGCCAGGTCCGGCCGCTCGCCGGCCCGGGCCCGCTCCCGGCCCTCGGCGGCGACGTCCTTCAGGTGCCAGAACCGGCCGCGCTCCACCCTGCCGTCGGGCCGGCACCTCAGCCAGCTCCCCGGCGGCAGCTTCTCCGCCTCGCGGAACGCGCACCGCGAGTCCGGCACCCAGTAGTACAGCAGCGAGGCCACCAGTGCCGCGTGGTCCACCTCCAGCGACCCGCCGGTCACGGCGGCCAGCGCCTTCAGCTCGGAGGCGAACACCAGCCCCTCGCCGCGCCGGAGCAGGAACAGCGGCTTGATGCCGAGCTGGTCGCGGGCGAGCACCAGCTCACCGGTCCGCTCGTCGAAGATCCCGAAGGCGAACATGCCGCGCAGCCGGGACAGGCAGTCGGTGCCCCAGCGCCGCCAGGCCTCCAGCAGCACCTCGCTGTCGGAGGTGCCGCGGAAGCGCACCCCGGCGGCCGCGAGCTGGGCGCGCAGCTCCGGCGCGTTGTACAGCTCGCCGTTGTACGTCAGGACGAGACCGTCCGAGACCATCGGCTGGGCGCCGGTGTCGGACAGGTCGATGATGGCCAGCCGGCGGTGCCCCAGGTGCACTTCGCCGTCACCGGCGGGGTGGCTGTACCGGCCCGCCCCGTCCGGCCCGCGGTGGGCGAGGGTGTCGGTGAGCCGGTCGGTCACGGCCTTCCCGTCCGGCCAGCGGTACGTGCCTGCGATGCCACACATGTCTACCGCGCCTCCTGGTCGCTGTCCGGGACCCGTCCCGCCCACATCGGCAGCCGCTCCGTCTGCCGCCGGCCCTCTCCCGCTGCCTGGACGGCGTGGGAGGTGCCCCCGCCGTTCTGCCGGGGGAGCCGCTCGCCGTGGCCCCGCAGCGCGATGTGCAGCCCGTCCCACAGCGTGCCGTCGGTCCGGTCCCGCGGATCGGGGTCGATCAGCACCACACCGGTCACCGGGATCCGCTGGTCCACGAGCTGCCGCGCCACGGTGTGCAGCCACGCGGCGCTGCCGTGCCCGGCGCGTACGACGAGCACGGTCCGGGTGCCGAGGTACCGCAGGTCGGTCCACGCCGTGCCGGGCGCGACCGAGCCGACACCGAGCCGGAGCCCCTCGCGCGGCAGGGCCTCGGCGTCCTCCTCGCCGACCACGGGCGGGTCGCCCGGCTTCCGGCGGCGGCCCGCGAGCTGCCGTCCGGGCAGGCCGTCGACGACGACCACGGGCCCCTCCGCCGCCAGCGCCCTGGCGACACCCAGGGCGAGCGCGCTCGTGCTGCGCGCGCAGCCCAGTTCCAGCAGCGACACCGGTTCCGCGGAGCCGCGCACGGTCCGGGCCAGGGACGCGGTGAGCCGCTCGCGTGCCGCCCGGGTCCTGCGGCGCTGCCACCGTCCGGCCGGACGGCGGGGTGTGCGGGGGAGCTCCGCGATGACCGAGGCGCCGAGGTTCGCGGCGATCTCCCGGCGCAGCACGGGGCGGTCCGCCACCACCGCGCCGACCGCGGCCACCGCGAGCCCCAGGACGAGCCCGAGGACGAGCCCGATCACGGCGTCGGTGGCAGCGGCCCTGGGCAGGGACCGCCGTACCGGGCGCGGGGCGTCCACGATCTGCGTGCCGGCGACGAGCTGGGGCGTGCCCATCCGCGCCTCCTCGGCGCGCTGGTCGAAGTCGGCGATCCGCGCGGTGAGTTCGGCCCGGCGGGCGAAGAGCGACTCCATGCTCGCCGACGCCTTCGGGCCGCTCTCCGGCGGTCCGTCCCCTATCTCCTTGTTGACCTGGGCGAGTTCCTTGCGCATGCGGTCACGCTGGTCGAGCAGCGCCTCGGACTCGGCCTTCGCCGTCTCCCGCATCCGCCGCACGTGGTCCGCGACGAACGCGTCGGCCAGCGCCCTGGCCCGGGCCACCGCCTCCGCCTCGCTGGCGCCCGTCACGTCGATCTGCAGCAGGTTGTTGGTCAGGCCGGTACCGCGGTAGTCCCGCATGAAGTCCTCGGGGTCCTCGGGGGACTTGAGGGACCGCAGGGCCTCGCCGGCGATCCGCGTGGTGTGCAGCAGCGCGGCATCGGTACGGATCAGCGTGCCGGTGTCGTTCGGCTGGTCCTCCTTGTGCGCGACCAGCACCTTGGTCGTCGCGGCCGGCGGAGGCGGCATCAGGACCGCCACCGCGGCCCCGAGCAGCAGCCCCAGCAGCGCCAGGGAGCACCACAGACGGCGGCGTCGGCGTACGGCCACCACCAGCGCCTGCAGATCCAGCAGCGGAGCGGCGGCCGACGGCTCCGGTGTCCCGCTCGTCGTCATGCCGAGCCTCCCGTCGCCCGTCCGTGCCCCGCGAGTGCCAGAGCGCCCTCGTCCGCGGGGCGTCCGGCGGACCGCGCCGGACGGCCCCGGGCCGCGCCGGCGACGACGACGCCGACGACCTCGTGCCCCGCGTCCGCACACGCCTCGGCGATACCGGCCAGCTCCCCGGTGGTGCAGCCGCCCGCGCTGAGCACCACCAGGGCACCGGACTCGGTGTCCCGGTCCGGCACCAGCGGTCGGACCACCGAGACCTCCACCGCCCGCAGCGCGGGGCACCCCCTGCTCGACGAGGCCGGGGAGAGGTCGTCCTCGGCCTCGGCGACCAGCCGTCCCGCGGCCCGGCGGGCGATCTCGTCGCCGTCCGGTACGACGACCAGCAGCCGCCGCGAGCCCGGCAGCCGGTCCCGGAGGCGGGCACACACCCGCCGGTAGCGGATCCGCCTGCCGGCCTCGCCGCCGGACGGCTGCGGGTCCGGTACGTCCCACCGGGTGTCGAGGCCCAGCAGCCGGCGGATCCAGGCCCGCGCGCCACGGCTCTCCGGGCGCCCCCCGGGCCCGTCACCGGGTACGTCGACGGTGCCCAGCAGCGCCGAGCCGAGCGCCGCGGCGATCTCCGGCGCGGTGCGCGGCCGGCGGCTCATCCGCGCGGCGGCGAGATGGCCGATGACCGCGAGCAGCAGGAACAGCACCGCCCCGGCGACGACGAACTGCGTCCTCGTCGGTGCCGCCTCCCCGGTCGGCCGGGCCGCCGGCCCCATGACGACCATGGTGGCCCTGTCGGCCGCCGGGCCGGCCTCGTCCAGCTTCTTCACGGCGTCCTGCAGAGCGGTCCGCAGCTTCTCCAGCTCGGTGCGGGCCTGCACGCTCTCCACGGTCTGTCCCGGATCGGCCGCCTCGGCCAGGTCGGTGATGCGGCGGCTGGTCTGCGCCACCATCTTGCGCAGCGCGTCGGGCCCGTCCGCCGATCCGGTGTCGGTGCCGTCGCCCGCGAGCCGCGCGGCGAAGGCGACGAACTGCTGCGCCACCTGGTCGGAGAGCCGCTGCGCACGCTCCGGGGTGTCGGCCGTGCCCGAGATCCTGATGATGTTCCCGTCGGCGGCCTTGGCGCTCACCCGGTCCTGGAGCTCCCTGCCGCCGACCCCGGGCCAGCGGAGTGCGGCGGCCGCGCGGTCCACCACCACCGAACTGGTGGCGATCTCCGCCTGGGTCAGCAGCTCGCGCTCCTCCCACTGCCCCGGCAGCAGTACCGACGCCGACGTCGTGTACCGGGGCGGGAACAGCAGGGAGGTGCCGTAGCCGACGAGCGCGCCCACCACCGCGAGGACGGCGAGCAGCCGCCAGCGACGGCGGAGTATCCGCCCGATCGTGACCAGGCGTATCGTGTCGTCGCTCAACGCCGCGGCCTCTTCCCTGCCCGGCCCGGGGCGCCCGCCGCCACCGGAGCGTGGCCACGGCAGGCGGCGGCGTAGGCGGCGAGCAGCGACGCCTGCGAGTTGCGCCAGGAGAGCGGCCCGCCGATCCGCTCCTGACCGGTCTTGCCCATCCAGGCCCGCTTCTCCGGATCGTCCAGCAGCACCGCTATGAGCCGGGCGAACGCGGCCTCGTCGTCGGCGGGGGCGTAGAGGGCGGCGTCACCGGCGGAGACCCGCGCCTCCTTCAGGTCGAACGAGACGATCGGCCGGCCCATCACCATGTACTCCAGGACCTTGTTCATGGTCGACACGTCGTTGAGCGGATTGCGGGGGTCGGGGGAGAGGCACACGTCCGCGGTGGACAGGTAGCGCACCAGGTCGGCGTCCGGGACGCGCCCGGTGAACTGCACCTGCTCCGAGAGCCCGAGCCGCCGGGACAGCTCCACCATCGCGTCGAAGGTGTCGCCGGCGCCCACGAACACCGCGTGCCAGTCGGTCCTTCCGAGGTCGTCGCGCAGCTTCGCGAGGGCCCGCAAGGCGTAGTCGACGCCGTCCTGCGGGCCCATGACGCCGAGGTAGCACAGCAGATGGGGCTTGCCGCGCTTCAGTTCGGGTTCGGGCGGCACGGGGTGGAACCGGTCGGTGTCGGGCGCGCTGCGCACCACGAAGACGTCCTCCGGCCGCCGCCCGCCGCGGCGCAGCGCGACGTCCCGGTAGCTCTCGTTCGTGGTGAGCACGACGTCCGCGGCCCGGTAGGTCCGCCGTTCCAGCGCGCACACGGCGCGGTAGAGCAGGTCCTCGCCGCGCCCGAACCGGGAGAGGTACAGCTCGGGTACCAGGTCGTGCTGGTCGAACACGAACCGCGCGCCGCGCCGCTTGAGCCACAGGGCCGGCAGGAACAGCAGGTCGGGCGGGTTGCAGGCGTGGACCACGTCGACCGGGCCGACCTTCCGGGCCAGCCGGACGGTGTGCCACAGCGCCGCCCCGTACTCCCGCAGGTAGCCGGCCGGTCCTCCGGTGGCCGCGCGCAACGGGTAGCGGTGGATGCGCACCCCGTCGATCTCTGCCTCCGGCTCGGTGTCCCGCTTGGTCCCCCGGGGGCAGATGACGTGCACCTCCCAGCCCGCGTCCCGCAGCGTCGTGCACTCCTGCCACACCCGCCGGTCGAACGGCACCGACAGGTTCTCCACCAGGATCAGCGCCCGTCGGCCCGACCCGTCACCGCTCACCGCGTCACCAGGCAAGGCCCACGTACCCCGGTTCGGCCCGGCGCGCCTCGGCGTCGGGGAGGCGGACGAGGTCGACGAGCACCGGTCCGTCGCCCTGGGGCAGCGCCGACAGCACGGCCGGGTCCCTGGTTCCGACCAGGCACACCTCGGCGTGGTCCAGCACCTCCGCGACGGAGTCCGCGAGGAGCTGCGCGAGGTGCGGCAGCCGGTTCTCGATGTACTCGCGGTTCGCGCCGATCAGCCGGGAGAGGTTCACGTTGGCGTCGTAGATCCGCAGGTCGTACCCCTTGCCGAAGAGCCGCTCCGCCAGCTCGACGAGCGGGCTCTCGCGGAGGTCGTCGGTGCCGGGTTTGAAGGAGAGCCCGAACATGCCTATCCGGCGTCTGCCGGTGCGCTCGACCAGGTCCACCGCGCGCTGCAGGTGGTCGGAGTTGGAGGGCAGGACGTGGGCGAGGATGGGCACCGAGACGTCGGCCCGCTGTGCCGCGTGGACCAGGCTGCGCAGGTCCTTGGGCAGGCAGGAGCCGCCGAAGGCGAAGCCGGGCCGCAGGTAGGCGGGGCTGATGTTGAGCTTGCGGTCGGCCAGGAACACGTCCATCACCTGGTGCGAGTCCACCCCGAGGGCCTGGCACACCGCGCCCAGCTCGTTCGCGAAACCGATCTTGAGGCCGTGGAAGGCGTTGTCCGCGTACTTGATCGCCTCGGCCGTCGGGACCGGCACCCGGAACACCTCGCCCGGCAGGCCGTCGTACAGCGCCGTCACCGCGTCGCCGCTCGCCGTGTCCAGCTCGCCGATGACGGTCTTGGGCGGATCGAAGAAGTCCCGCACGCTGGTGCCCTCGCGCAGGAACTCCGGGTTGACCGCGATCCCGATGTCCACTCCGGCCGTACCGCCGACGTACTTCTCCAGGATCGGCACCAGCAGGTTCAGGCAGGTGCCCGGGAGCATGGTGCTGCGGAAGACGACGGTGTGCCGCCCGCCCCGCTCGGCCAGCGCCGCGCCGATCTCCTCGGTGACCCGCTCCAGGTACGTGGTGCACAGGCTGCCGTTGGGCTCCGACGGCGTCCCCACGCAGACCAGCGAGATGTCGCTGCCCCTGATCGCCTCGCGGACGTCGCCGGTGGCGCGCAGCGCCCCGGCCGCCACGACCTCGGCGGTGAGTTCGCCGATCCGCTCCTCGACCACCGGGGCCCTGCCGTCGTTGACCAGGTCGACCTTCACCGGGTTCACGTCCACCCCGATGACCTCGTGACCCATGCTGGCCAGGCACGCGGCCGACACGCAGCCCACGTAGCCGAGCCCGAAAACACTGACTCTCATGATCCGTTCCTCCCCCCAGGCAGGCCGTCCGGCCTGCGGTTCGCGCGCCGGGCCGGACGACGGCCCCCTCGCATCAGTAGGCGCCCTGCCCGTAGAGCACCGCACGCAGCGTCTTCCACAAGATCACTGTGTCCAGGGCGAGCGACCAGTCCTCCACGTACCGCAGGTCCAGCCGGACCGCCTCCTCCCACGACAGGTCGCTGCGTCCGCTGATCTGCCACAGCCCGGTGAGTCCGGGCTTGACCAGCAGCCGTCGCCGGATGTCCGGGTCGTACGCGGCGCACTCCTCCGGCAGCGGCGGCCGCGGGCCGACGAGCGACATGGATCCGGTGAGCACGTTGAAGAGCTGCGGCAGTTCGTCGAGCGAGTACCGGCGCAGCACCGCTCCCACCCGGGTCACCCGCGGGTCCCGGCGCATCTTGAACAGCGGGCCGGCGCCCTCGTTGCGGTGGGCCAGCTGGGCGCGTGCCCGGTCCGCCCCGACGACCATGGTGCGGAACTTGTACATGGTGAACTCGTGTCCGTCCTTGCCGACCCGGCGCTGCCGGTAGAACGCCCCGCCCCTGCCGCCCGCCACCACGAGCAGCCCGACGAACACCATCAGCGGCGCGAACAGCACCAGCAGGACCGCCGCACCCATCCGGTCGACGACCCCCTTGACCACCCGGCGGCCCCCGGTGAAGGCCGGCATGCTGACCCGCAGCAGCGGGATACCGAGCACCGCGTCGACGTGCAGCCGCGGGCCGGCCACCTCCATCAGCACGGGGGCCACGACCATCTCGGCGTCGCTGCCCTCGAGGTTCCAGGCCAGCCGTTGCAGCCGGTCCGGTGACCAGTGCGGGTCCGGTGTGACCGCGACGACCCGGTAGCCGTCGCGGCGGACGTGGTGGGCGACGTCCGCCAGCCGTCCGACGATCGGTACGCCGTCCAGTTCGTCACCGTCGAAACCGGGACCGTCCGTCGTGCAGACCGCGTCCACGCGCCAGCCGAGGTGCGGGAACTTGCGGGTCCGGATGATCAGATCGCGCACGGTGGCCGTACTTCCGGCGGCGAGCACCGGCCTCAGGCACCGTCCTTCCTTCCGGTGTCCGTGCAGCCACAGACGCAGCAGATACCGCGCGGTCATGGTGACGAGCGCGATGGCCGGGATGGCCACGAAGATCCAGAGTTTGATGTTGCGTGAGGTGAGAGCGATCCCGCCGAGTGCCAGTACGACGGTCGCCGTGAACAGTGCGCGTCCGAGCCGCCGGAATTCCTCGGCGCCCTGGCCGAGTACGGCCGGAGCCCACGACCGGCTCACCGCGAGCGCCCCCAGCACCAGCAGTTCGGTGCCGAATGCGAGAATCCCCCACTTCTCGTGCCAGTTGGCCGCGTCCCGGGCCCCGAAGAAATTGCCGATCGCCGCCACCACGAACGCGGTGGCCACGGTGTCGCTGATGATCACGGTACGGCGGTACCGCTGCTCCCACTCGATCGCGGGCCGGCTGATTGCCCCGTCCGCCAGACGCTCGCGCGCCGACGGAACAGGGCGGACAAGTCCCCCTTGCCGCACAGAACCCCCCCAGGTCCCAGTGGTTCGACGTGTTCGCCCAACACTGTTCCTCCCCATCGGGAGGCCCCCGCCTCCCGTACCGCTCCTCCTTTCGGGAGGCGCCCTCCGCGCATGCCGTCCCGGCTATTGCGGAGTTATTCGAACAACCCTTCCCGGCGGCAGCGGATTCGCGTGTCCTGCCGGATGCCGAGGTGTTCGAAAACCCTTCGAATCCCCGGGTGCTCCCCACACCCGAGGTTCCCTTTCGAGCTCCAGGAATCGATCATCCGGCCCCGGGAGCGCGACTGCCGGCTATCCGGAACGCCGGACCTGAAGATCGTTATTGGTTGCCTTGTGTCCGAACGGCTGAAGCACGGTCAATCTAGACCATCGGAACCGGTATGGAGAGGGGATGTGTGGAATTTGTGCTCAGGCTTGGGAAGCGCTCCTCGGATCGACGCCCTTCCGAAGATGAATTCGCGCCAGCGCACGCCCGCGGTTGGCCTGTACGTGACCGTCGTGCTCATCTGCCGCGCGTGACGGCGCGATCGGTCACTCTTCAACAACCCTGCGCGGCAAGAGAGTTAAGGTAGTGGCTGGTGTGTCCACGACAGCCAGGTGAGGGGCGTCGCCATGATGCCGGCCGGCCAGGCGATGAGCTCGTACCGAGAGGAACGACTTGATGGCGACACGTGAAGAGCCCCGCGAGGAGTTGCTCGACGCGAGCGACGCGACCATCGAGGACGCCGTCCGGTACGCCGACCCGATGGTGCTGCGGGGCCTGCTGTACCAGCTGACCGGGGACGAGGAGGTCACCGCGACGCAGGTGACGACCGTACCGGCGGGCGCCCTCGCCATGCGGGTCCTCCACCGGGACGCGGACATCGCGCTGCTCCGCGGGAAGGCGGCGCTGTTCCTGAAGGCGTACCGCGACGCGGGAGCCGGTGCCGTCGGGCCCGGACCGGCCGAGCGCCTGCCGGTCAGCCTGACGCTCGCGGCCGGCCAGGACATCCCCGACGAGGACATGGGGCTGTGGCTGGAGGACCTCGCCCTGGACCCGTGGGCCCGCTCCCTGCGGTGGCAGGAGCCGCCGCCCCGGGAGCGGCTGGACGACTTCCACGTCACGGTGATCGGCGCCGGCCTCGGAGGCCTCAACGCCGCCGTCCAGCTCAAGCGGGCGGGTATCGCCCACACCGTCATCGAGAAGAACTCCGGTGTCGGCGGCACATGGTGGGAGAACCGCTACCCGGGCTGCCGCGTCGACTCCCCGAGCCGCGCGTACACCCACCTGTACGGCGTCGACTTCGGCTACCCGTACCCCTTCTGCCCGGCGGAGAAGAACGCCGAGTACCTGGACTGGGTCGCCGACGAGTTCGACGTGCGCACCGGCATCGTGTTCGACACGGAGGTGCGCGCGATGGACTGGGACGAGGACTCCGGGACATGGGCGATCCACGTCACCGGCCCGCGGGGGCAGTACACGGTCCGCTCGAACGCGGTCATCTCCGCCGTGGGTTTCCTGAACCGGCCGCACATCCCCCGGATCGAGGGGGCCGAGGAGTTCGACGGACCGTCCTGGCACACGGCCCGGTGGCCCCGGGATGCCGACCTGGCCGGCAAGCGGATCGCGGTCATCGGAACGGGCTGCACGGGCTACCAGCTCATCCCCGAGCTGGCCCTGGAGGCCGGACACGTCACCGTCTTCCAGCGCACTCCGCAGTGGCTGTTCGGCGTGCCCGGCTACCGCTCGCCCTTCCCCGAGCAGGTCACCTGGCTCGACCGGAACATGCCGTACCACACCAACTTCATGCGCTTCCGGGCGACGTACGCGACCGAGGCGCTGGCGAGCGTGACCGAGATCGACCCCGGCTTCGACGATCCGCACTCCCTGAGCGCCGCGAACAAGGCGGCCCGGGACAACGCCCTGGCCTTCCTGAGAAGCAAACTGGGCGATCCCCGGCTCGTGGAGAGGATGACGCCCCCGCACCCCGTGCTCTCGGCGCGACCGGTCCTGGTGGACCCCGAGTACAGCGTGCTCGACGCCATCCAGCGGGACGACGTCACGCTCGTCACGGACGGCATCCGCCGGATCGGCCGCACGGGGATCGAGACACAGGACGGCACCCGGCACGAGCTGGACGCGATCGTCTACGCGACCGGCTTCCGCGCCAGGGACTACCTGTTCCCGATGAAGATCACCGGACGCGGCGGGCTGACGCTGGACGAGCTGTGGAGCGAGGACGGGGCACGGGCCTACAAGGGCTGCATGATGCCGGGCTTCCCGAACCTGTGGACCGTCTACGGCCCGAACACCAGCAGCATGCTCAACATCCCCACCTACCACGAACTGATCACCGTCCACGCCCTCGAATGCATCGAGCGCCTGGTGCGCGACGGCAGGAAGGCGATCACGGTGCGGGAGGAGCCGTACCGGCGGTTCAACGAGGAGGTCGACCGGCGCAACCTCACCAAGACCTGGAGCGACCCGCGCGCCCGCACCTACTACTGGACGGAGGCGGGCCGCACGGCGACCCAGTGCCCCTTCTCGGCCGGCGAGGTGTGGCGCTTCCTGCGTCACGTGGACTTCGCGGACCTGGAGATCCGCTGAGCCCGGTGGGCGGCCGCCACATCCTCGCCGTGCGGTCGTACGTCCGGCGCCGCTCGGTCAGAGGTCGCTGTCCGCGGAGCCCTCGCCGTCCAGGCCGCTCGTGTCGATGTCGGGCTCGCCCATCGCCGCGCCGCCGAAGAAGCCCTGCGCCATCTCGCCCAGGTCCAGCTTCCTGGCGCCGGCCGGAGCGGTGGGCCTGGTGCCCTCGCTCATCCGCAGGGTCAGGCCCAGCTTCTTGACCTTGGCGTCCTCGGCCAGCTTGGCGAGGTCCACGTCCACCTCGGTCAGCTCACCGTTCTTGAGCGTGAAGTCCGCCGTCACCTTCTTGTTGGGGGCGTCCTTCAGATCCTTGTCCGTCGGCAGCTCCATGCCGGGCGGCAGGTCCTTCGCCAGGGGGCGGATCTCGCGGAACAGCTGGGTGACGAGCGAGCGGAAGGGGGCCGTGGCGGTGACGTGCTCGGTGCCGTCCTCGCCGCCGGCGGTCTTGAACGTGACCTCGCGGGCCACGACCTTGCGCAGGGCCTCGGAGAGCTTCTTCTGCGTCTTGGCGTCGAAGGACGGCCCGGGAGCGGGAGCGCCGCCGGTCTCCTTGCCCTTGCCGCGGGCCTTCTCCATGTCCTTGGTGCCGAACTTCACCCACTTGCCCTCGAGGACGTCCTTGAACGCCCCGGCCTCCGGGGGCAGGTCGTCGGCGGAGGGGAGGGGGGTGCCGGTCGCCTTGCCGACGGTGTCCATGTCGGCGCGGACGTAGACGACGTCGCCGATCACCCGGTACTCGACGAGGTCGCCGTCCGGGCTGCTGACCTTCATGGCCATGCCGACGAAATCCTTGTCGCCGGAGTCCTCGATCGGCTTCTTCGACTGCACGGTCAGGGTGACCTTCGCGCCGCTGAGCAGGTCGGCGGCCTCGTCCGGGATCTCCTCGCCGGGCTTGGGGTCGGACTTGGCGTCCAGCGCCTTCAGGGACGCGGCGTCGGTGTCCAGGTCCAGCTCGAAGGAGATCTGCTTCTTCTTGCCGAGCTTGTCGAAGGCCTGGTCGAGCTTCTTGCCGGCGGAGAGCTGCTCCACCGTTCCGCAGGCGGCGGACCCCGCGAGGACGACGCCGACGACGGCGGCGGCGGACAGGGTCTTGTGTATGGCGCTGATGATGGTCTCCTGGTGGGTCCGATCACTACATGATCGATCACAAGACTCACGACCCGCCCGGATGGTTGCCCCGGCGGAGAGAAACGGTTCCCGCGCCCGCGCCCAGGTTTTACCGTCCCGTGGTTGTCGCGCCGAACGGGCCCGTCGGAGTCTTGGTCACCATGCCGTCGGGCAGCTGGTTCTGCTGGTCACGGGGGGGCAGGGGCTGCCCCCGCGCTGAGCGGGGATGGTTCATGCACCTGGAGTTCCGGCATCTGCGTGTCCTGCTCACGGTCGCCGAGGCCGGCAGCATCCGGAGGGCGGCCGCGCGGCTGCAGCTCTCGCAGCCGGCCATGAGCGCCCAGCTGAAGCGGATCGAACAGGAGCTGGGCGGCCCGCTCTTCGTCCGCGGCGCCGACGGGGTGAAACCCAACGAGAACGGGCAGTACGTGCTGCGCTGTGCCCGCGACCTCGTCGCGGGCTTCGACCGGCTGCGCGCGCACGCGCGGTCGGCGGCCGAGGCGGAGCGACGGGCCGCCGCCCCGCTGCGGGCGGGCGGAACCGCCGGCCCCCTGGTGTCCCTGCTGCTCACCGCCCTCTTCGAACTCGTCCCGGAACGCCGGCTCACCATCGACGCCCGCCGTTCCGTGCACACCCTGGTCAAATCGCTGGGCCTGTCGAAGTGCGACATCGCGGTGTTCGGCGAGTTCCCGGGATTCCCCCTCCCGGTCGGCGAGTCGGTGGTGACCCGCACCCTGCTGCGCGAACCGGTCTTCGTCCTGCTCGCCGAGGACCACCCGCTGGCCCGCCAGGAGACGGTCGCCCTCCATGAACTGGCGGACGAGGACTGGGTGATGCCGGAGGCCGACGAGAGCGGTGTGCACGCGTACCTCCACCTCACCTGCCAGTCGGCGGGTTTCACCCCGCGCATCGCCCATGTGACGCCGGACCTGTCCGTGGCGCAGATCCTGGTCGCCGGCCGGCGCGCCGTCTGCGGCGTGTGGCCGACCGCCGACGTCTCCGCGCAGGGCACCGTTCAACGGCCGCTGGTGGACGTCCCGTTCCACCGGCGGCTGGTGCTGGCCTGGAACAGGGAATCGTTTCCGCTGGAGCTGGCCGACGCGGCGTGCGAGCGTCTGCTGGCCGGCTATCTGTCGCTGGTGCGGCAGCGGCCGCAGTATCTGGCCTGGTGGGAGGGCGGGGGAGAGGAGTTCGCCCTCGGCGGGGGCGGCTGACGGGACGGGCCGCGGCCCCCGTGCCCTATAGCTCCGGGGTTGTATCCCAGATGGGATCACGTCAGGAACATGTCACCTGGTGAACACTTCGCGTCAACGTCCACGGGACGTCGTCACCCCACGACGAGCGAAGGAATCTCCCCGTCATGCCCCGTCCTCATCGTCCTCTTCGTCCTGCTCATCCTCTTCTTGCCCTTTCCGCGATGGTCGCCGCCGGCGTCATCACCACGGGTGCGCTGGCCGTACCCGCCTACTCCCAGCCCCACGCGGCACGGAGCGGAACCTCCGTCCGCGACACGGCGATATCCCAGGCCAAGGCGAACGTGACCCGGCACGCCGACACCTTCGGGTTCGGCGCGGGCCAGGCGCTCAAGGTGAAGGACGTCGTGATCGACGCCGACGGCACCCAGCACGTCCGCTTCGAGCGGACGTACCGCGGACTCCCCGTCGTCGGCGGCGACTTCGTCGTCCACCAGAAGGCCGACGGCTCGCTCAAGGGATCCACCCGCGCCAAGGCCCACAAGGTGGCGCTCGCCTCCGTCACCCCCGCCGTCGACGCCAAGGGCACCGCCGCCAGAGCCCTGAAGCGTGCGCACGGGCTGGTGCGCAACGCCAGGTCCACCCCCGAGCTGATCGTGTGGGCCGCCGACGGCACCCCGCGCCTGGCCTGGCGCACCACCGTGCAGGGCCTCGGCGACAAGGGCCAGCCGCACGGTGAGGTCTTCGTCACCGACGCCGCCACCGGTGCGGCGATCGAGAACTACGACGCCGAGCGCGAGTCGACCGGCACCGGCCACTCCGAGTACACCGGTGACGTCACCCTCGACACCACCCAGCGGGCCGACGGCACCTTCACCCTGACCGACCCGGTGCGCGGTCACGTCACCAAGGACGCGCACAACGCCTCGTCCTCGTCCCTGAGCGCCTCCTCCGGGACCGCCTTCACCGACGCCGACAACGTCTGGGGCGACGGCAGGAAGTTCTCCACCGACCGCGCCACCGCCGCCGTCGACGCGCACGCCAACACCGCGAAGACGTTCGACTACTACAAGACGACCTTCGGCCGCAACGGCATCAAGAACGACGGCCGCGGCGCCACCGTCTTCGTCCACGTGGGCACCAACTGGGACAACGCCCAATGGTCGGACTCCTGCTTCTGCATGATGACCGGTGACGGCAACGGCAGCACCGACCCCGAGCAGGTCGACCTCGACACCATGGGCCACGAGATGACCCACGGCGTCACCTCGGCCACCGCCAACCTGCGCTACAGCGGCGAGTCCGGCGGCCTGAACGAGGCCACCAGCGACATCCTCGGCACCATGGTCGAGTGGTACGCCCACAACCCGGTGGACACCCCCGACTACCTCTTCAGCGACCAGTCCACCCCGCCGTGGCTGCGCCGCTTCGACAAGCCGTCCCTGGACGGCGGTTCCGCCGACTGCTGGTCGAAGTCGGTCGGCCGGCTCGACGTGCACTACTCCTCGGGCGTCGGCAACCACTGGTTCTACCTCGCGAGCGAGGGCAGCGGCGCCAAGACCATCAACGGCGTCTCCTACAACAGCCCCACCTGCAACGGCTCCACCGTCACCGGCATCGGCAACCAGAAGGCCTCCGCCATCTGGTACCGGGCGCTGACCGTCTACATGACCTCCACCACGGACTACAAGGGCGCCCGCACCGCGACCCTGAACGCGGCGAAGGACCTCTACGGCGCCACCGGCCCCGAGTACACCACCGTGGCCGCGGCCTGGAGCGCCGTCGGCGTCTCCTGACCCCGCCCCGGTCAGCCGGCCGCGCCCGCCTCCGTCTCGTGGACCTTCTCCACGACGGTGTCTTCCGGCCCCACCGGCCGTCCGTCCGCCGCCCGGATCCGCACCGGGGGCAACGGGCGGCCGGTCCGGCGGTCCAGCAGGCGGGAATGGTCCTCTCCGGGGGCGAAGCACTGCTCCTCGCCCCACTGGCGCAGGGCGACGATCACCGGGAACAGGGCGCGGCCCTTGTCCGTGAGGAGGTACTCGCGGTGGGCCCCGCCGTCCGGTGCGGGCACGCCGCGCAGCACCCCGGCCTCCTCCAGCGCGCGCAGCCGTGCCGCCAGGATGTTCTTGGCGATGCCGAGGCTGCGCCGGAACTCGCCGAACCGGCGGCTGCCGTCGAAGGCGTCCCGCACGATCAGCAGGGACCACCAGTCGCCGATCGCGTTCACCGACCGCGCCACGGGACAGGGGTCGGCGTCGAAACGGGTGCGGGCGACCATCCGCGGCTCCTCTCCTCCGGCGCCCTCTCCAGGCGCGGTTGCAACATGCTACCGCGCACGGTTACGGTCGTGGAGGTAGCAAGTTGCAACCAAGGGGAGGGGTGTGTCGGTGTGGCGATCCAGTGCCCGGACACGGTCGGCGGGTGCGGCGGGACGGCGGGCCACGGGGCACGCGTCGACGCGCCGGCGCCGGACGCGTCACCGCCCGCCCGGCTCCTTACCCTGCTCGCCCTCGCCTGCGGCAGTTCCGTCGCCACCGTCTACTTCGCCCAGCCCCTGCTGGTGACCCTCGGCGAGCGGTTCGCGCTCGGCGCGGGACTGCTCGGCGCGATCGTCACCGTCACCCAACTCGGCTACGCGGCCGGCCTGCTGACGCTCGTGCCGCTCGGCGACCTGCTCGGCCACCGGAGCCTGGTCACCGCCCAACTCGGGCTGCTGGCACTCGCCCTGCTGGCCGCGGGGCTGGCGCCGGGCGCCGTGGCGCTGTTCGGCGCGCTCGCCCTGGTCGGGCTGCTCGCCGTCGTCGCCCAGACGATGGTCGCGGCCGCCGCCGCCCTGAGCCCGCCCGCCCGGCGCGGCCGCGCCGTCGGAACGGTCACCGGCGGCATCGTCACCGGCATCCTGCTGGCCCGCGCCGCCGCCGGCGTCCTCGCCGACCTGGCCGGCTGGCGGGCGGTCTACCTGACGTCCGCGGGCGTCACCGCCGTCCTCGCCGTACTGCTGCGCCGCGCGCTGCCGCCGGGCGCGCCGGCCGCGGGGGTGCGCGAGGTGTCGTACGGCCGGCTCGTGGCCTCGACCGTCACCCTGTTCGCCCGCCACCCGCTGCTGCGGATCCGGGGCGCCCTCGCCCTGCTGGTGTTCGCGGCCTTCAGCACGCTGTGGAGCGGGGTGGCGCAGCCGCTGAGCGGGCCGCCGTGGTCGCTGTCGCACACCGCGATCGGTGCGTTCGGGCTCGCCGGAGCGGCCGGGGCCGTCGCGGCCCGGGCGGCCGGGCGCTGGAACGACCGGGGGCTCGCCCAGCGCACGACCGGCGCAGGCCTCGCCCTGCTGGCGCTGTCCTGGCTCCCCATCGCCCTGACCCGGCAGTCGCTGTGGGCGCTCGCGGCCGGCGCCGTCCTGCTGGACTTCGCCGTGCAGGCCGTCCACGTCACCAACCAGACCCTGATCCACGCCGTCCGGCCCGACGCGGGCAGCAGGATCATCGGCGGCTACATGGTCTTCTACTCGGCGGGCAGCGGCCTCGGCGGCCTCGGCTCCTCCCTGGCCTACGCGGTGGCGGGCTGGCCGGCCGTGTCGGCCCTCGGCGCGTCCTTCAGCCTCGCCGCCCTGCTCCTGTGGGCGACGACCCGTCGGAGATCGGCGATCGACACTCGGTGACCGGTGACCGGTGACCGGTGACCGGTGACGTCCGGTGCCGGGCGGTCGGTCACCGGCCGCGGGCCCCCAGGTACGCCTCCCGGTCGGCGGAAGGGCTCCACGTCGCGGCGCCCGCGCTGTAGCCCGCCGAGGAGAGGTGGACGGGTGCGGCGACGGCGGTTCCGGGGCGGTGGCCGCCTGGTGCGCCTGCTGTCGGTGCGTGCGCTGGAACGCGGACGGGTCGCCGGCGCCGATGCTTCCGCCTCCGGGTTGTCGGCGGTACGACCCCCATCGCGGCCACGGCCAGGGCGCGCACCGGCGAGGGCGCACATCGCCGTCCGCCGGTGCCGCCGAGCAGGGCGGCACCCGCCCGGCCGGCAGCGCTACGGCGTCCACGTGGAGGCCCTCGCTCACCGTGCCCGGGTCCCAGGCGCCCAGCTCCGCGTCGCCCCCGCCGGCCGTCACAGTCCCGGGGCGTACCGCCCGTCCCGGGTTCAGTCGGCGGACCCCGCGGACCGCGCTTGAGTCGAGGAGCACACCCCGCCTGACCAGGGGTCCCAGCGCCGGCACCGTGCGGAGCATCCGGAATGTTTCGAAAGCCCGAAGTGTCCACCAGTCGGACCAGGTGTTGTGCCGTCCGGGTCTGGGACGACCATGGATGGGGAGAACGCCCGCCGGTACCGCACGAGCCATGGCGCCGAGCGGGAGGGAGGATGAGGCATGGGCACGACGGACTCCTCCCGGGCAGGCGACGCCCGGCCGGTGGCAGGCTCGGCCGCGCCGCCCAGTGGGCTGCTCGATCTGCTGAGCGTCGCCGCGGTGGTGCTGAACACGAGCGGACAGGTCGTCTTCTGGAGCACGAAGGCCGAGGAACTGTTCGGCTACACCGCGACCGAGGCGCTCGGTCGGTACGCGGCTCCGCTGACCATCCACGAGGAGCACCGGGACGAAGTGATCAAGCTGTTCGCCGAGGTCATGGAATCCGGCACCGACTGGGCCGGGGCCTTCCCGATCCGGCACAAGGACGGCAGCACCCGCCTGGTGGAGTTCCGCAACATGCGGCTGCTGGACGACCTCGGCGACACCTACGTCCTCGGCCTCGCCGCGGACCAGGCGGCGGTGGAGCGGGTTGAGCGGGACGCCGCCCTGGCCATGCGCCTGGTGTCCCAGTCCCCGATCGGCCTCGCGATCCTCGACCCGCAGCTGCGCTACCTCGCCGTGAACCCCGCCCTCGAACGCATCACAGGCCAGGGCGCCGCCGACCGTCTCGGCCGGCCGGTCGGCGAGGTCCTCACCTACCTGGACACGGATCCGGAGGCACGGCTGCGCCGGGTCCTGGAGACGGGCGAGTCGGTCGTGGACCGGGACATCGTCTGCCATCCCCCCATCGACCCGGACCACGAACACGCCTGGTCGGTCTCGTACTACCGGCTGGAGGACTCCGGCGGGCGTGTGCTGGGCCTGGCCTACTCCGTCATCGACGTCACCGAGCGCCACCAGGCCGCAGCCGAGGCGGCGCAGGCCCGGCAGCGGCTGGCACTGATCGCCAGGGCGTCCGCGTCCGTGGGGACCACCCTCGACCTGGAGACGACGGCGTGCGAGCTGGCCGAGGTCGTCGTGCCGGCCCTCGCCGACGTGGCGGCCGTGGACGTCCTCGACAGCGCCCTCGACGGCCGGACCGCGTCGAACGACGGACCCGCCCGGTTCCGCGCCCTCGCCATCAGCGCCTCCCACGCCACCGAGGCGGTCCGCGCCGCCGACCCGCCGGGGGAACTCGCCACCTACGACAGCGACCGACTGATCACCCAGTGCGTGCGCACCCGCCAACCGGTCCTGCTGCCCCACACCAGTCGCGAGGACCTGGACCGCATCGCCCGCCACGGCGAGGCCGCCGCTCATCTCGCGGCGGCCGGTGTGCACTCGTACCTGGCCGTGCCCCTGCTCGCCCGGGGCGAGGTCCTCGGCGCCCTCGACCTCAAACGCACCCGCAACCGGGCGCCGTTCGACGACGACGACCTGTTCCTCGCCTGGGAGCTGGCCGCGCGCGCCGCGGTGTGCATCGACAACGCCCGCGGATACCAGGCCCAGCGCCATGCGGCCCTCACACTCCAGCGCAGTCTGCTGCCCGAACCCCCGTCGCACGTGCCGGGCCTGGAGGTCGCCTGCCGCTACCAGCCGGCCGGGGTGACGAGCGAGATCGGCGGCGACTGGTACGACGCCATTCCGCTCCGGGGCGACAAGACGGCGCTGGTCGTCGGGGACGTCATGGGCAGCGGTATCACGGCCGCCGCCACGATGGGCCAACTCCGCAGCGCCGCCAGGGCGTTCGCCGAACTCGCCCTGCCCCCGGCGGAGGCCCTGGGCCACCTGGACCATCTGACCGAAGGGATCGAGCAGGCCATCACCACCTGCATCTACTGCGTCTACGACCCCGGTCGCGGCGAGTGCGAGATCTGCCTCGCCGGTCATCTGCCGCCGGCCCTGATGCGACCCGGCCGCCCGGCCCGCCTTCTGGACCTGCCCACCGGAGCACCGCTCGGTGTCGGCGGGGTCCCCTTCGAGGCCACCACCATCCCCTTCGGCCCCGGCGACGAGCTGGTCCTCTACACGGACGGCCTGGTCGAGACCCGGAGCGAGCCCATCGACGCCCGCCTGCACACTCTGCTCGACGCGCTCACCGCGACGCGGGGCCGCGATCTGCAGGACAGCTGCGACCGCATCCTGAGGCGGCTCCGGCCGCCCGGCGGAGACGACGACGTGGCCCTGCTCATCGCCCGGGCCCTGCCCTGAGCGGGCCGCTCGACCGGACGCGCCCGAGGCACCGGGCGTCTTCGACGCTGCCGCGGCCCGGCGGCCGAGCAACGGCTTCACCTTCCTGCTGCTCCGCGGCAGCCCAAGCGCCTCGCCGCCGACCCGGCGGTGTCCGCCGCCCCGGGGCCCGGACGGCACCGGCCAGAAGGACACCGCCGGCGAGGGTGCGCCGCCCCGTGTCCCAAAGGCCGTCACGGCCGCCGTCCCGAGACCCGGCGGTGCCGCCCGAGTGTCGCGGCGGCACCGCCGGGCCCGTGCGTCAGTCGCTGTGGACGCCGACCTCGTAGAGCGAGTAACCCCACTGGGTGCCACGCCGCGTGCCCGCGACGCGGACGTAGCGCGCCGGTGTCCCGGCGAAGCGCGCGGTGTCGAGACCGCCGTCGCCCTCGGTGGTCGACCAGACCGTCCGCCAGTCCGTGCCGTCCGTGGAGAGCTGGATGCCGTACGCCTTCCCGTACGCCCGCTCCCAGTCGAGCGTGACCCGGCCGACCCGGTGGGTGGCGCCCAGGTCGATCCGCAGCCACTGGTCGTCGCTCCACCCGCTGGCCCAGCGGGTGTCCCGGCTGCCGTCGACGGCGCGACCGGGGGCGTAGCTGGTGAACGGGTTCCACCACTCCGCCGAACTGGCCGTGGCGGCCGCCCCCCGGGCGAGATCGGCACCCGCCTCGTGCCGCTCGGTCGCCCCCCAGGTGTCGAGGTAGGACTCGGCGCCCCGGAACAGGTCCTTCACCACGTCCTGGCCGCCGACGCGCCGGATGTCCTCGATCCAGTCCGGGACGAGGCCGTAGTGCGCGGCCCCGTCGGTGTTCAGGTCCCAGGTGCGCTCACCGGTGGTCACCCGGTCGATGACGGAACCGCCGTCGACGCTGCGGAAGGGGTAGACGACCTTGTTCGGCGCGTCCGCGCCCCGGGGTCCCGGCCAGCCACCGACGCCGTTCATGTCCGTGCCGTACCCGTAGCCGACGCCGTACTTGTCCCGCAGCGCCTTCGTGCGGTTCGC
Organism: Streptomyces sp. NPDC029151; assembly: GCF_055564315.1. NCBI lineage: Bacteria > Bacillati > Actinomycetota > Actinomycetes > Kitasatosporales > Streptomycetaceae > Streptomyces > Streptomyces sp. NPDC029151. Next base: position 277,855 of record NZ_JBVHWQ010000003.1, on the reverse strand, counting down.
CTCGGCGACGAAGCCCTCCGAGCCGTTCATGTACTGGGCGACGAAACCGCCGAGCCCGTAGACCCGGTCGGTCCAGTTCATGTCCATCCAGCTGTGCGAGGAGATCACGCCCGGGTAGGACGCGGAGTCGAGGATGTCGAGCGCGCGGCCGACGGCCTTGACGCTCATGTGGTCGATCTCCAGCATCATCTTGCGCTTCATCATGCCCCGCACGGCGTACTCGCCGAGGTCGGTGAGCCCCCGCACGTTGCACCGCGCGCCCGCGTCGTACGAGGGGACGCTCACGCCCGCCGGGAGCTTCGCCTCGGCCCCGGGTGCCGCGGCCGAGCCGATGGGGTTGTCGGCCTGCGGCCCCGCGCACTGCTCCGTCTTCCAGAAGGTGCCGGTCGACAGGAACTGCCCGACGTTGATGGCCGTTCCGAGGCTGCCGGAGTCGAAACGCACCCCGCACAGCGCGTTGTCGAACTTGTGGCACAGGAACATGCTGCGCACGCCCAGCGCGTACAGCTCGTCCAGGCCGGCGTCGATGTCCTTGCGGTCGCACTGCGGGACGTCCAGGATCTGCTTGCAGCCGAAGGGCTCGGAGGTCTCCACGCCCAGCACGACCGCCAGCTTGCCCTGCCGGACGACCTCGCGGGCCTGGGCGCTGTCGGTGACGATCCGGAACCAGCCCTTGCCCGGACCGCCGTACATCCGGTCGACGTAGGCCTGGAGGTCGTAAGTGAGCTTCGCCTGGAGCCGGATGGACGTCATCTCGTCGCAGCCGCGGTCCTTGAAGAAGTACACCGAGCAGATGACGCCGTTGGTGACCAGGTCGTTGACGAGCACCCGCTGGCCGCCGCGCCAGGCCCGTTCCACCCACGCGTAGTAGTTCTGCTGGTGGGTCAGCGAGTCGTGCGCCGGCCAGTCCTTGAAGGTGGGCCAGCCGACCGGGTCGTGCCTGCCGTCACCGCCCTTGGTGATGAAGTCGAACACGGCCAGCGAGCCGTCGGGGTAGTGCTCGGGGCAGTCCTTGAGCGCGTCGGCGATCCCGGCCTCGGAGAAGACCTTGCCGCAGATGAGCCGGCCGCCGAAGGCCTCGTTGGCGAACAGGTGGTCGTGGGCGTCCACGAACCCGCGCACCTCGCCCCGGTCGTCCGTCCCCGTGAAGGGCTCGCCGGTGACGCCGATCCCGGAGTCCGGTGACGGCCGTGCGCCCGGGACCCACCAGTCGTTCCCGGCCGCCGAACTCGGAGTGGGGCCGAGCACGGCGGCCAGGACGAGGAGGAGCAGCGAGACTACGGTGACGTCTGTGCGTCGGCGGTACGGGCGGCTGGTCATGGCCACGGCCCACGTCCCTCGGTCGACGGGAAACCCATTTGTCATGTCTGCGTAAACTGTGCGCCATGAGGATGGGTGGTGCCGCCGTCCGAGTCAATACTCGGGCCGCGGGGGCGGCCGCGGGTATGCTGCCCGGCCCGCTCTCCGGTCACTCGTCCGTAGTAATAAGCTGGAGGGACGTGAGAACCGTACGCAGACGACCGCGCCGGACAACGGCTCGAGGGTGAGGGAGCGACCGATGACATCGGAAACCGAGCGGGCCGTACTCGCGGGCGGTTGTTTCTGGGGGATGCAGGACCTGATCCGCAGGCAGCCGGGCGTGGTGTCCACCCGCGTCGGGTACAGCGGCGGCGACACGCCGAACGCCACCTACCGCGACCACGGCGACCACGCCGAGGCCATCGAGATCCTCTTCGATCCCGCGGCCACGAGCTACCGCGACATCCTGGAGTTCTTCTTCCAGATCCACGACCCGACGACGAAGGACCGCCAGGGCAACGACATCGGGCGCAGCTACCGCTCCGCCATCTTCTACGCCGACGAGGAGCAGCACCGCGTCGCCCTGGACACCATCGCGGACGTCGAGGCGAGCGGTCTGTGGCCGGGCAAGGTGGTCACCGAGGTCGAGCCCGTGGGCGACTTCTGGGAGGCCGAGCCGGAGCACCAGGACTACCTGGAGCGCTACCCCGACGGCTACACCTGCCACTTCCCGCGCCCCGGCTGGAAGCTGCCGCGCCGGACCTCGTCGTCCCCGGCGAGCTGAGCCGCTCCCCGCTCACGCCCTGCGCCGCCGCCTGATCGGCTCCCCCACGCGGTGCAGGTGCGTCAGCGCCTCGCGGTAGGACCGGATCAGTCCGGTCTCGTGGTACGGCACCCCGATCTCGGCGCAGTACCGCCGCACCACGACCCGCGCCCGGCGCAGATGGACCGTGGGCATGCTCGGGAACAGATGGTGCTCGATCTGGTAGTTGAGCCCGCCCAGCATCACGTCGGTGAGCCGGCCGCCGCGCACGTTGCGGGAGGTCAGGACCTGGCGGCGCAGGAAGTCGAGCCGCTGGTCACCGGTGAGCGTCGGCATGCCCTTGTGGTTGGGGGCGAAGGTGCAGCCCAGGTAGACACCGAACAGGCACTGGTTCACGGCGAGGAACGCCACCGCCTTGCCCGGCGGGAGCACCAGGAACAGCGCGGAGAGCACGGCGGCGAAGTGCAGCACGAGCAGCGCGCCCTCCAGCAGCCGGTTCTTCATGAACGGTGAGCGCAGCGCCCGCACGCTCGCGACGTGCAGGTTGAAGCCCTCCAGGGTCAGCAACGGGAAGAACAGCAGCGCCTGGTGGCCCCCGAGCAGGCGGGCCAGGCCCCGGCTGGCCCGGGCCTGCTCCGCGGACCACACCAGGATGTCCGGGGCGACGTCCGGATCGAGTTCCTCGTGGTTGGGGTGCGCGTGGTGGCGGGTGTGCTTGTTCATCCACCATCCGTAGCTCATGCCGACACCGAGGTTGCCGAACAGCCGCCCCGCGATCTCGCCGTGCCGGCGTCGCCGGAAGACCTGACCGTGCGCCAGGTCGTGCGCCACCAGGGCGACCTGCCCGAACACCAGGGCGAGGAAGGCGGCCACGGCCAGTTGCCACCAGGTGTCGCCCAGGGCGAGGAAGGCCGCCCAGCCGGCGGCGAAGGAACCGGTCACCAGAGCGAGCCGCACCGTGTAGTAGCCGGGGCGCCGCCGCAGCAGGCCGGCCTCGGTGATCCGGCGGGCCAGCCCGGCGAAGTCGCTGCCGGTCGCGACGGGGGCGTCGGAAGAGATCGTCATGCCGAGAATTCTGGGGACGGCCGTGCGCCCCGAAGAAGCCTGCCAGCCACCGTGTGCGCACGAGGCCCGCCCCACCCCCGGACGGGGGTTTTCCCCCGGGCGCGTCCGTGACCTCGGCCGCGGCGGGCCGCCCGCACCCCCTCCGGGGGGAGTGACCTGGACCACATCTCCAGGTCTTCCACCCCGCCCGGCGGAGGCGTAGGTTCCGTAGCACCCCGCGACGGCGCCCTCGGTGGCGCTGGTCCGCCGGTCCCGGGGCGGCGGACCAGCGGGGGCCAAATCTGCACAGAGGCGCATGGACGCGGGGCTCGGCGCGGGTGCGCCGAGCAGGCTCACACCGGTTCGGGCTGCGGTTCCGGTTGCAGGGCCGGCGCGGTCTTCGGTTCCCACAGCCGGGTGGTGCGCAGGTAGGCGTGGATCACCGAGGCCACCGCGAGCACGAGGAGCGGCCCGAAGAGCCACGCGTGCTGGGCCATCTGCATCGGCAGGTAGCGGTACGCCACCAGGAGCGCGGTGAAGACCGTCGCGCCGTGGGCGACCAGCTGGATACCCGACCGGTCCCAGCCGCGGGCGAGCGAGCGCAGCGCCGCCTCGATCGTGAGCGTGAACACCACACCGGCCAGGATGTCCGCGCCGTAGTGGTAGCCGAAGCCCAGGGTCGCGCCGAGGGTGGCGATCAGCCAGAACGTGCCGGCGAACCGCAGGGCGCGCGGCCCCTTGCGGGAGTGGATGAAGATCGCGGTGGCCCACGCCGTGTGCAGGCTGGGCATGCAGTTGCGCGGGGTGATCCCGTCGAACGGCATGGCGTGCGGGACGGTGACCGGCGACGGTGTGTCCGGCCACAGGGCGGCCACCGCCCAGTGCCCGCCGTCGGCGCCGTACGCGAAGATCGGTCCCACCACCGGGAAGATCATGTAGATGCCGGGCCCGAGCAGGCCGATCACCAGGAAGGTGCGCACCAGGTGGTGGTCCGGGAAGCGGCGCTCGACGGCCACATGACGCAGCTGGTACAGCGCGACGACCACCGCGGCCACCGCCAGCTGGATGTAGACGTAGTCGAGGACGTGCGCGCCGACCGTGCCGGTGGCCTCGACCAGCCGGCCCACCAGCCAGGAGGGGTTGCCCAGCGCGTGGTCGGCGGTGGCCACGTACTGGTCGAGCACCGCCGGGCGGGTCTTCGACGTGATGAGCAGCCAGGTGTCGCCGGTCTTGCGGCCGGCCACCAGCAGCAGGCCCAGCCCGACGCCCTTCAGCAGCAGGACGCGTTCCCGGCCGGTGCGGCGCGTGAGCGCGATCACCGCGTAGCCGAGGAGCACCCACAACGCGCCGTTGCCGAAGGGATGGCCGCTGTGCGGCGGCGTCTTGGCGTCGACCGCCCAGCGCACCAGGAAGAAGACGATGTCGATGCCGACCGCGATCCCGGCCGCGATGAACCGCTCCCGCCAGGTGAGCACCACCATCATCAACGCCATGCTGGCGTACAGCAGCGGACCCGACTTGGGGGCGAACACCACCTCCTTCGCCTGGTTGGTGATCGGCCCCGGCATGCCGTAGTGGCGCGCGGCGATCTCCAGCGCGATGAGGAAACCCAGGGTCACCACTGCCGCGACGGCCCACAGAACGGTCCGTGGGCGGCGCCACACCGCGATATCGGTTGTGTCGTTTATTCGCGAAAACGCCCGCGATGGTCTATTTATCAATTGTTTTGGCCGTTTTGTCGGTTGTAAGCAAACAGGTCACTCTTCGTGTGCGTTCGCTGATGTTATCGGAGGGCTACGGACCTAGGCCCTGAGGAAGTCGATGAGGGCTTCGTTCACCTCGCGCGGGCGTTCCTGCTGGGTCCAGTGCCCGCAGCCCTCCAGCTTCAGGGGCGCCCGCCACAGGTTGGGCATCAGCTCGGGCAGCCTCGCGATGAGTTCCGGGGTGCCGGGGAAGGCGGGGACGAGATCGCGGTCGCCGTAGACGTACAGGGCCCGCGGAGTGACGACGGCACCGTGCCAGGCGGCGGTCAGCTCCCAGTTGCGGTCGAGGTTGCGGTACCAGTTGAGAGCCCCGGTGAAGCCCTGCGAGAAGCTCTCGGTGAGCGCGTCCAGGTCGTCCTCGGTGAACCACTCCGGCAGCACCTTGGGGTCCGGCATGGTCGCGAGCCAGCCGCGCTCGGGGTCGACCAGCGGCTGCCGGCCCGAGCCGGCGTCGGGAGCGTCCCCGGAGGCCCAGTAGAAGAACTTCCGCAACGTGGTGCGCGTGTCCCTCGCGAACTCGGCGTCCGCGACGCCCGGGCGGTTGAAGTAGTTCCAGTAGAACCGGCCGTCGAACCGCTCCTCCATGGCGGCCAGCGGCGGCCGGCTCCCGCGGAACGGCGGCGGCACGCTCAGACCGGCCACCCCGAGCACCATGTCCGGCCGCAGCAGCGCCGTGTGCCAGGCGACCGGCGCACCCCAGTCGTGCCCGACGACGTACGCCTTCTCCTCGCCGAGCGCGTGGACCAGCCCGACGACATCACCCACCAGGTGGAGGATCGTGTACGCGTCGACGGCCTCGGGGTGGTCGCTCCGCCCGTACCCGCGCTGGTCGGGGGCGACCACGCGGAAGCCCGCGTCGGCCAGCGGGCCGAACTGGTGGTGCCAGGAGTGCCAGGACTCGGGGAAGCCGTGCAGCAGCACCACCAGGGGGCCGCTGCCCTGCTCGGCGATGTGCAGCCGGATGCCGTTCACGTCCACGATGCGATGCTCGACCATGGGCTGAGCGTACGCGCGGTGATCTCCGGACGGCCGGTGGACGCCGCGGACGTGGCGTTTCTCCGCGGCCAGGCGCCTGACGCGGACTCGGCGGCCCTGCCGGTCCCGGTCGCCGTCCGCCACTGGCGCCGGAACCGGCCGGTGCGCATCAACGGGTGGCCGTCGCCGGACGGTTCCGCCGCCGGCGGGTGCGGACGGGCGAGGAGGCGGGAGCGCCCGCTCGCCGTGGGGTGTGGGCCGTGGGCGTACAGCGGTCGGCCGCTGTCCGTCCCCTGCTAGCACCAGGCGGTCCGCCCCGGCGCCCGGACCGCGTCCCCCAGCGGTCGGCGAGCTGGGCGGCGATCCCCAGCCCAGCGGGGCTGGGACAGGAGACCGCGGTCGCGGATCACGCGCAGCCGGCTCGGTGGAGTGCCGCAGCGGATGGCGTCGGTGACCAGCTCGCTGACGATCGGCTCCGTCGTGAACACCGGCTCGTGCGGGCGCCAGACCGCCGGCCGGCACTCGGCGAGCCCGCGTGCCGTCCCCAGGACCGCCGGGCCCCCGGGTGGCGCCCACTCGGCGAGAGGGCCCTCGTCCGGCACGTGCTACGCGCCCGCAACGGGACGGCACGCGGGCTCGCCCTGGCCGGGCACCAGGGTGTGCACCACGCCGTCGGCGAGCCCGGGCAGGGCACGGTCGGGCCGGGAGAGGAGGCGCAGCGGGGTGCCGCGCGCGTCCGGGGGCCGCTTCCCCGGGGACACCGGGTTCTCCTCGCGACCCCCGCGGCTGGGCCGGACGGCGGCCATCGGGGTGAGCCGGGCGGGTGGCCCGTGCCGGCGCGGGTCATCGCGGGGGCCGCCCATCGCGGTCCGGGAGCAGCAGCACCGTGTTGGAGACGGCCCCCGCCGCGGTGTTCACGGGCTGTGCCGCGGAGTGCCCCACCGGACCGGGGTGGCGGACGTGGGCACCCGCGACACGGCCCTCCACGAGGAACGGCGAGAGGACGAACGGCACCTGGGCGGCGGCCCGGTCTCCGTCGCGGCTCCGGAACCGCATCGCCGTCCCGTCGGGCACGAGCCGGCGCTGGACGACGACCGTCTCCTTGGCGGACCGCCGCGTCAGCAGGTCGAGCCATTCCCGGTCCGTGACCCCGTTGCCGGCGACGAAGCCCGCGCCCCCGTGGCCGCACGAGGGCTTGACGACGAGGCCGGCCCTCTCCCGCACGGCCCGGTCCAGGACGCGCCGGCGCCGCTCGGCGGACTGCCGGGGGCCCAGCCACGCCGTCCACGGCACGTGCCGCAGGACCAGCGCGCGGTCCGCGGGCTCGTACAGGTCCACGTCCTCGTGCATCCAGGCCAGCACCTGCTTCGCGCTGAGCAGGCACGAGGCCTCCGGGACGAACAGCCGCACGGTGCCGGCCAGGACCGCGGCGCGCAGGACACCGAGGGCTCGGCCGTCCGCCGGCACCCGGCCGGCGAACTGGTTGAAGACCCCGTCGACCCGGCCCCCGCCCACCCACAGCCCGCCGGCGCCGCCGTGCACCTCGGACAGGTCCGCGACGCACACGTCCAGACCCGCCGCCCGGGCGGCCTCCGCGGCCGGCCGGAGATAGCGGCGCAGGGCCGGGGTGCCGTCCAGCTTCGCCGCGAGCCCCGAGTCCGCCCGCCAGGTCGGGACGAGCACCCGGCGGCGCGTGCCGTCCGGCCCGGCCACGGCCCGGGCCAGCGCGTCCGCCCGGGCCCGCAGGGTCGACGGGGGTTCGGCGAGGGCGGCGTCCGGCCGGCTGCGGGCGAATGCCGCCCCCCGCTCCTCCAGGCCCGGCACCCCGTAGATGTTCGGCCCGATGTTCAGCTCCACGAACCACGGCGTACCGCCCACCAGCAGCGCGTCGGGCCGGGCCATGCGCAGCAGGGCCGCGGCGGACAGCGGCTGCGACGGGTCCAGGAGCGGCAGCACGGGACGGTCGTCCAACGCCCCGCACAGCTCGCCGGCGGTCCCGGCCCGGCGTTCGCACGCGAGGAGAGCGCACCGGAGCACGTCCGCCGCGAGCGCGCCGAACCGGTGGTAGTCCGCCGCGGGGAACACCAGCGGACGCAGCGCCGCCCAGTGGCTCGGCGACGCGTCGAGGACCCACGGGCCGGCCTCGTCGCCGCACCGCAGCAGCGCCGAGCGGGTCACGCCCGGCAGCCGGGGCCACACGTCACGCAGGATCACTCCCGAACCGCACTCCACGTCTGCCTCCCTCGGACGGGACGGCGCCGCGCGGCCGCGCTCCCTTCGACGGTAGGCCGTCGCCTGCCGCCCCTCATCCCGGGCCCGTGCGCGGGGGCCTCACGTGACCCATAGGAAGTCCTATGCCGGACATTCGTTTCCTCATTGGAAAAGCCATGTCGGATCGCCGTACGTTCGAGGAGATCGCCGCTCCGACGAGACCCCTGGGAAGAAAACAGCATGTCGAAGATCCTCTTCGTGATGACCGGCGCCGACCACTGGACGCTGGCCGACGGCACCGAACACCCCACCGGCTTCTGGGCCGAGGAGGCCGTCACCCCCTACGAGGCGTTCAAGGAGGCCGGACACGAGATCGTCGTCGCCACCCCCGGCGGCGTCGTCCCCACCGTCGACAAGGGAAGCCTCACCGCCGAGGTCAACGGCGGCCAGGAGAACGCCGACAGGATCGCGGCCCGGCTCGCCGCCATGAGCGAGCTGCGGCACCCGGTCCGGCTGGAGGACGTCGACCTCGACTCCTACGCCGCCGTCTTCTACCCCGGCGGCCACGGCCCCATGGAGGACCTCGCCGTCGACACCACCTCCGGCGGTCTGCTGATCGACGCCCTCGCCGCCGGCAAGCCGCTCGGCGTGGTCTGCCACGCCTCCGCCGCGCTGCTCGCCGCCACCCGCGAGGACGGCACCAACGCCTTCGCCGGCTACGAGGTCGCCGCGTTCACCAACGCCGAGGAGACCCAGGCAGGCCTCGCCGACAAGGCCGTCTGGCTGCTGCAGGACCGTCTCACCGAGGCGGGCGTGCGGGTGCGGGCCGGCGAGCCCTGGGCGCCCCACGTGGTGATCGACCGCACCCTGGTCACCGGCCAGAACCCCGCCTCCTCCGCCCCGGTCGCCACCGAACTGCTCAAGCGGCTCGGCTGAGCCGTGACACGCACCACACCCCTCGCCCGGAACTCGTCCCCGGAACGCGCCGACTCCTGAAGCGGTACGGCCTGATCCGGCCGATGCCGTACGACGTGATCGGGGACCGGTGATGGACGAGTCGCACGAAGCCTCCTCCGGCGTGGGCGCGCCGTGGCGGAAGGTGCTGCCTCCGGCCGCCCTGTGCGGCTTCCTCCTGCTGCTCGCGCTGATGGGCGCGGTGGCGTACGCCGCCGGGACGGCCGCCGGGCCCGTGGCACCCGGAATGCAGGACACCGGCACCCACCGGGGCGGCGGTGCGGGCGGCGGGACCGCGGACATGGGCGGCATGCACGGGGGAGACCGCTGATGGGTACCGAGCCCGTCGCGGCGGACCTGACGACCACCGACCTCATCGTGGGCGGCATGACCTGCGCGGCCTGCGTCAGACGCGTGGAGAGGAAGCTGGGCAGACTCGACGGGGTCACTGCCGGCGTCAACCTGGCCACCGGGCTTGCCCGGGTGAGCCATCCCCCGGGGATCGGTCCCGGGGAACTCGTCGCCGCGGTCGAGCAGGCCGGCTACACGGCCGCCCTGTCCCGGCCGCCCGGACAGCGGCGGCGCGACGAGGAGGCCGCGGAGACCGGGGAGGAGACCGCGGGGACCGGGGAGGAGGCCGGGGAAGACCGGACGGAACGGGTACGGCTGCTGGTCACGGCGCTGCTCGCCGTGCCCGTGCTCGTGCTGTCGATGGTGCCCGCGCTCCAGTTCCGGAACTGGCAGTGGCTGTGCTTCGCCCTGGCCGCCCCGGTCGCGGTGTGGGGCGCGTGGCCGTTCCACGCGCGGGCGGTGCGCGGGGTGCGCCACACGGCGGCCACCATGGACACGCTGGTCTCCCTGGGCGTCGTCGCCTCCTTCTCCTGGTCGGCGTACGCCCTCTTCCTCGGCGGTGCCGGGGCTCCGGGCATGCGGATGCCGTTCAGCCTGGCGCCCACCGCCTCGGACGGCGCCGCCCACCTCTACCTCGAGGCGGCCGTCGGTGTCCCGCTGTTCGTACGGGCGGGACGCTTCCTGGAGGCCAGGGCCAGGCGCGGAACCGGAGAAGCCCTCAGGTCGCTGGCGCGCCTGACCGTCAAGGAGGTGTCGGTACGCCAGGACGGGACCGAACACCTCGTCCCCGTCGAGCGGTTGGCCGTCGGGCAGGTCTTCGTCGTCCGCCCCGGAGAGCGCGTGGCCACCGACGGCGAGGTGGTGGAGGGGCGCTCCGCGGTGGACCTGTCCCTGGTCACCGGAGAGAGCGAGCCCGTCGAGGTGCGGCCGGGCGCCACGGTGGTCGGCGGCGCCGTCAACGCCGGCGGACTGCTCGCCGTCCGGGCCACCGCGGTGGGCGCCGACACCCGGCTCGCCCGCATCGCCCGGCTGGTGACCGACGCCCAGGCCGGGAAGGCGAAGGCGCAACGGCTGGCCGACTCGGTGGCCGGTGTCTTCGTCCCGGTCGTCCTGGCCCTGGCCGTCACCACCCTCGGGTTCTGGCTCGGCGCCGGAGCCGACGCGCAGGCCGCCGTCACCGCGAGCGTGGCCGTCCTCGTCGTCGCCTGCCCGTGCGCGCTCGGCCTCGCCACCCCGACCGCGCTGATGGCCGCCACCGGACGCGGCGCACGGCTCGGCGTCCTGGTACGCGGACCACGGGCGCTGGAGGGACTGCGGCACATCGACACCGTCGTCCTCGACAAGACCGGCACGCTCACCTCCGGGCGGATGACCGTCGCCCGGATCACCGTCACGGCGGACGGACTCGGACGGGACACGGTCCTGCGGCTGGCCGGAGCGGTGGAACAGGGTTCGGAGCACCCTCTCGGCCGGGCCGTCGCCGCCCACGCCCGACAGTCCCTGCCCGAACGGCCCTTGCCGGACGTGCGCGACTTCACCGCGGAGCCGGGAGCAGGGGTGCGCGGCCGGGTCGAGGGGCATTGGGTGGAAGTGGTGGCGCCGGACGCGGCGTCGGCCGACGGGGGCTCGGCCCCTGAGGAGTCGGCGGGCGGCGAGGTGCCGGGCGGTGCGGTGCCGGGCGAGACGTTGCCGGAGACCGCGCTGTCGGGTGGGGAGGTGCCGGGCGGTGCGGTGTCGCGTGACGGGGTGCCGGGCGGTGGCGCGTTGCCGCCGGTTCTGCGTGACGCGCTGGCCGCGGCGGAGGCCGCCGCCCACACCCCGGTTCTCGTACGGGTCGACGGCAGGGCAGAGGCCCTGATCGCGGTGGGAGACGTCGTACGAGCCGGAAGCTACCGGGCCGTGGACCGGCTGCGGCGCCTCGGCGTGCGTCCGGTGCTGGCCACCGGTGACCGGGAAGGACCCGCCCGGGCCGTCGCGGCCGCCCTGCGCATCGAGGAGGTGCACGCCCGCCACACCCCCGAGGACAAGGCCCGCCTCGTCCGCGGCCTTCGGGAACAGGGCCGCAGGGTCGCGGTCGTCGGCGACGGCGTGAACGACGCCGCCGCCCTCGCCGCGGCCGACCTCGGCATCGCCATGGGCAGCGGCACGGACGTCGCCATCGGGGCCGCCGACGTCACCCTCGTACGCGGCGACATCGAGGCCCTGGCGGACGCCGTCCGGCTGGCCAGGCGCACCCTGCGCACCATCCGCGCCAACCTCGCCTGGGCCTTCGGCTACAACCTCGTGACCGTGCCGCCGGCCATGGTCGGCCTGCTCGCCCCCATGCCGGCCGCGGCCGCGATGTCGGTGAGTTCCCTGCTGGTGGTCGGCAACAGCCTGCGGCTGCGCGCCTGGCAGCCGTCGCCCGTCTCCAGGAGGACCCGCCGATGACCACGAACCCGCGGCGGCCGGCCCGCCGTCGCCTGGCGGACGCCCTGGGCGCCGCGCTCGCCCCCGTGGCCGCGTTCAGCCTCGCCGTCGCCGGCCTCACCCTCTGGGTCACCGCCGGACAGGCGGGCAGCCCGCCCCGGATCCAGGTGGCTCCCGGACGTGTCTTCCTGCCCTACGGCGGTACGGCGGAGACCGCCGCGTTCTTCTCGCTCCTCAACTCCGGCGGCGCCGACGACCGGTTGGTCGAGGTGACGTCCACCGCGACCGACGGCGAGATCGCCCTCGGCCGCCACCGCATGTCCGGCAGCGGGGCCGCCTACCGGCAGCGCGTGGACTCGGTGTCCGTCCCGGCCGGCGGCGCGGTCCTCATGTCACCGGCCGGCGTCGACGTGACGCTCCGGGCGGGGAAGGGGTGGAAGGCCGGGGACGTCGTGCCGTTCACCCTGCGTTTCGAGCACAGCGGGACGATCAGGACGACGGCCGTTCTGATCCGCCCGGCCGACAGCGGCTCCTGAGACACCATCGGCCCGGCGGACAGCGGCTCCGGTGGCACCGTCCGCGACCGCCCCCGCCACACCAGCGAACCCGTCACCTGCACCCTTCCGGGCTACCCGGGCAACTCCCCGAACCCCGCCGAGGTCCTCGGCCGCGCGCCCGGGCCGCCCGGCTCGCCGCCCGGTGCCGCGGGACGGCGGGCCGAGCCATGTCGAGCGGGAGCGCTATCCCCGCCAGGGCCCGGTCACGGCGAACGTGGTGCCGGGCGTGTAGCAGTTGACGTACATCGTCCCGCCGCCGGGGGAGAAGGTGACCCCGGCGAACTCGCCCCACTCCGGTGCGGCCGGGGCCGCGCCGGACGCGGCGGCTGGTGCGAGGACCTGCCGGTTGCGGGCCATCGCGTACACCTCGCCGGTGCGCGTCACGCCGAAGACGTGCTGTGCGCCGTTGCCGTCCTCGCACACCATCAGGCCGCCGCTCGGGGCGAGGCAGATGTTGTCCGGGGACTCGCCGGGCAGTTGCACGTCCGTGGCCGGGCCGAAGACGACGACCAGCGTCAGGCGGCGCCGCCGCGGGTCGTAGCGCCAGATCTGGCCGTAGTGGTCGGCCGCCGAGCCCTCCGCGCTGCGGGCGAAGGACGACACGAAGTACACGCAGGAGCCGCCCCAGTAACAGCCCTCCAGCTTCTGCGCGTGCGTGATGCCCCGCGGACCGTAGTCCTGCAGACGGGTGGGGGTGGCGGCGGCCAGCGGGTCGGGCACGTCCACCCACTCCACGCCGTCGAAGCGCGTGCCGGTCTCCTGGACCGTGGACAGGTCCGGTACGCCGGGCACCCGCATCGCCTGCAGCCGGCCGCCCGCGCGCAGCGAACCGACGCCGCCGAGCGGCTTGTCCGGGAGGAAGCGGTAGAACAGGCCGAACGGCTTGAGGAAGGCGTCCTCCGTCTCGTACACGACGCCGCTGCGCGGGTCGACCGCGATCGCCTCGTGCTGGAAGCGGCCCATCGCGGTCAGCGGGACGGCGCCGGTGCGGTGCGGGTCGGTGGGGTGGACCTCGAAGACGAAGCCGTGGTCCTTGGTGTAGCCGTTGGTGCCCGCCCTGTCCTCGGTCTCCTCGCAGGTCAGCCAGGTGCCCCACGGGGTGCGGCCCCCCGCGCAGTTGACGGCCGTACCGGCGATGGCGACCCGCTCGGACAGCACGCGGTCGCCCGCGTCGAGCGTCAGGGCCGTACAGCCGCCCTTGCCCGCCGGGTCGTAGGTGAGACCGCCGACGGTCGGTACCGGGATCCGCGCGGTGACGCGGTTCTCGTGGTTGCGGACGAGGTGCGTACGGCCGGCTCTGCCCGCGAAGGCGGCCATGCCGTCGTGGTTCGAGGGGACGGGGCCCTCCCCGGAGCGGAGCTGGTCGCCCTCGCGGGAGAGCACGGTGTAGCGGAAACCTTTCGGCAGATCGAGCAGTCCGTTCGGATCGGGGACGAGCGGGCCGTAGCCGGTGTGGCCCGTGCCCTGTGCGGCGGCGGTGCCCGCGAAGAGCTCGGACAGGGCTCCGGTGAAGGCGATGCCCGCTCCCAGGGCACTCGCCCGGGCCAGGACCTGACGGCGTGTTGCAGACATGCGGCAGCAACCTTCCTGCTGGCGGACAGGAACTGTGACCCCGCTGTGTCTATCACCTGGTCCGGGTCACGGGAACCACGCGCGTGGCCCGTGTCCCCGCCGGTCCGCGCCGACCCGCCGCACCTGGGCGACGCCAGACGCACCGGGCCGGGAGACGCGCCGTGGGGGAGTGGACGGAGCCGCGTGCCCGGCCTCCCTTCCCGCCGCGCGGCGCACGGCGCGGCGCCGTGCCCTCGTCACGCTCGACGCGGTGCCTCACCGCGCACGCCTCATGCCCCTGTCCGCGGCGAGCGCCGGACGGCCTCGCCCCCGCTCTTCCCCCGGCCCAGGCTGGGTATTCGGGGGTGCCCCGGCGGACGTCCGCCGCCGGGCCCTCCCGGCACCCGAACCACCGCTGCGACCAGGGGACCCCATGAACCCGACGCCCCCGCCCACCGCCACCGGCCGCGACGCCGGAGGAACGCCGCCGGCCCTGCCCGGCGTCGCGGGCGGCCGGATGCGGGTACGCGTGTAGCGCCCCGCGGGCAGCGACGACGACCTGCCGGTCGTGCTGTACCTGCACGGTCTCGGCTGGATGCCGACCGACGCGTACGCGCACCGGCACCTGGTGACGGACCTCGTCCTCGGCGCAGACGCCGCCGTGGTCGCCTGCCTCGTCGTCCTCACCACCCCCTCGCCCGCCCTCCGCCGCCGCCGGGCCGGGAGCGGGGTGTGGTCCGGGGCCCGGCAGGACAGCGCACCGCAGGGGGCGAGGGAGCGCGGGTGAACGCTCAGACGGTGACCCGGGGCCGCGCCGGGTCGAGGTGGTGCACGTCGGTGCGCGCCGCGTGCGGGGCGAGCAGGCTGCGGAGTTCCTCCGCCGCGGCCTTCAGGAGTCCGCCGTCGCGGTCGGCGCGCAGGGTTTCGAGGAGGAAGACCACGCGGGTGGAGTCCTCCGTGACGCGGGTGCGGTGGGCGTCGCGGTGGTTCCAGTGGCGGGTCAGCACGCCGGTGGTGTCCGCGTACACGACCTCGCCGGGCCTGGGGTGCTCGACGGTGCCGGGTTCGCCGAGCGGGGTGAAGGACTCGGTGCCGTCCGCGTGCCGGATGTCGACGTCGCCGGTGACCCGGTCCAGGTCGAAGGCGCCGGCGGGCAATCCGTGCCGGACGGAGACGGCGTTGTAGGAGTCGACGGCCGGGTTGATGCGGGGCAGGCTCCCCTTCTTCGCCATCCGGCGGCCCAGGGCGTCGACGCTGGGCCGGACGCGGCGGGGGTTGGTGCCGAAGGAGCGGTAGGCGGCGTGCCAGGCCTCGATGCGGGGGTCGGTCTCGTCGGCGGGCCGCCAGCCGCCGTCGGCGAGCCGCCGCTCCAGCTCTTCCAGCGCGGCCTCGGTGCGCGGCCAGGGTGCGTGGCCGCGCAGGCCGGAGGCGGTGACGAGGGCGACGAGGGTGCCGGGGAAGGCGTCCGCGACGGCGGGGGCGAGGCGGAAGGCGGGCATGGCGGTGTTCCGTTCCTGGCGGATGGGCGGATGGGCGGATGGGCGGATGGGCGGGTGGGCGGATGGGCGTCGAGGCGGGCGGATGGACGTTGAGGTGGGCGATGGGCGATGGGCGATGGGCGATGGGCGATGGGCGTCGAGGGGGCGGATGGGCGTTGAGGTGGGCGGACGGGCGTCGGGCTTGGCGGACGGCCGCCGGGATGGGCGGACGGGCGTCGGGCTTGGCGGACGGCCGCCGGGCAGGGCGGAGGGGCGTCGGGCTTGGCGGACGGCCGCCGGGATGGGGGGCGTCGGGATGGGCGGACGGGCGTCGGGCTTGGCGGACGGCCGCCGGGAGGGGCGGAGGGGCGTCGAGAGTGGGCGAAGCAGGGTTCGCTGCTCGGCGACCGTGCGGAGTCGCCGGTTCAGGTGAGGGCGAGGAGGCTGACGGCGACCGCGGCCGTGCCCAGGCCGACGAGCTGGGCGCGGTGGACGCGTTCGGCGAGCACACCGCGGGCGAGCAGGACCGTGCCGGCCGGGTACAGGGCGGTGACCACGGCCACGACCGTGAGGTCCCCGCTCCGCGCGGCCAGCAGGAACAGCAGGTTCGCCACCGAGTCCAGCACGCCCGCCGTGGCGGACAGCGCGTACGCCGGCCGCTCGGGGCCGAGCCCGCGGCGCAGCAGCCCGGCCGCGGCCAGGGTGACGGCCGAGGAGACCGCACGGCCGGTGATCAGCGGCGCGATGCCGCTGCCGGACGGGGCCTGGTGCAGGCAGACCAGCTGGAGCGCGATGGCGGCGCCCGCGCCGAGCGCCAGCAGCAGTGCCGTCCCCGAGGGGCGCGTCGCACCGGCCCCGTGTCCGGCGCTGATCAGCACCACCGCCACCAGTGCCAGCGGCAGGCCGGCCAGCCCGGCAGCGCCCAGGTGTTCGCCCTGCAGCAGCCCGACACCGACCGGCAGCGCGGCGGAGACCAGCGCGGTCACGGGCGACAGCACGTTCATCGGGCCGATCGCCAGCGTGCGGTAGAGCAGGGCGAACGCGGCGGCCGAGGCGACTCCGGAGGCCGCACCCCAGGCCAGGGCACCGGTGCCGAACGAGGCGCCGAGGAACGGCCACAGCAGCAGCTCGACCCCGAGCGAGGCCGGAGCCGCGACCATCACCGTCCGCAGCACATGGGCCTTGCGGGCGCCGAGGCCGCCGAGGAAGTCGGCGCATCCGTAGGCGAGGGAGCTGCCCAGAGCCAGCAGCAGAGCGATCACGGTACATCCCTTACAATCAGTGGAACGACCAGACCGTACAACGAAACGACCGCCCTGTGTCAACCGAACGACCGCCCGGTGCACTGTGATGGTCCCCTCGCGAGGAAGTGATCGGATGGCCGAGACGGCCGCAGCCCTCCAGGCGCTCGCGCGCAACGTCCGGGCGGCCCGCACCCGCGCCGGTCTGTCCCTGGACGAACTCGGCCGGCGCGCCCAGGTCAGCAAGGGTGCCCTGGTCGGGCTGGAGAAGGCCCAGGGCAACCCCAACTTCGCCACCCTGGTTCGGCTGGCCGACACCCTGGGCGTCTCGGTGTCCGCGCTGCTGGAGGGTCCCGCCGAGGGCCGCGTCCGTGTCGTCTCCGCCGAGGCGGTCCCGCCCCTGTGGACCGGGGCGCGGGGCAGCGAGGCCCGGCTCATGCTGACGACCTCCGGCCCGGCTCCCGTCGAGGTGTGGCGCTGGCGGCTGGAACCGGGGGAGGAGTACCCCAGCCACCCCCACCAGTCCGGGGTCGTGGAGACCGTCAGCGTCACCGCCGGCCGGATGACCCTCGTCGTCGACGGCACCGAGCACACCGTGGAGGCCGGCCAGACCGCCACCTTCGACGCCGACGCCCCGCACACCTACCGCGGCGCCGGCACCGGGACCTGCCACCTGGTCATGACGGTCCACCTGCCGCCCGGCGCGACAGGGTGAGGGCGGCCGGTCACGGCGGGCGGGGAGCAGGGCCCGCGGCGGCCGCACACCGCGCACCGCCCGGCCGAGCGGGGCGGCCGGGCGGTGCGGGGCGCTCTGGTTCAGCCCTCCGGTTCGAGGACCACCGGTAGTTCCGCGAGGCCGCGGAAAGCGGGGAACGGCACCTCCAGCCACCGGGGACCCTCGCCGGAACCGGCCAGGGTCATCCGGGGGAACCGGTCGAACAGGCGGGTGAGCGCCAGCTGCGTCTCCAGCCGGGCCAGCGGGGCGCCCAGGCAGTAGTGGCCGCCGTGCCCGAAGCCCAGGTGGGCGTCCTGCGCGTTGCCCGGTCGCCTCACGTTCAGCTCGTCCGGCGCGTCGAACTTCTGCGGATCGCGGTTGGCCGAGCTGATCGCGATCTGGACCAGGGCGCCCTTGGGGATCAGGGTCCCGCTGTACTCCACGTCCTCGGTCGCGTAGCGGAACGTCGCGCTCTCCACCGAGCCGTCGTAGCGCACCAGTTCCTCGACCGCGGCCCGCGTCAGGTCCGGGTTCTCCCGTACGGCGCGGAGCTGCTCGGGGTGGGACAGCAGGTGGTGGACGGCGTTGCCGATGAGGTAGGCGGTCGTCTTGTGGCCGGCGAACATCAGCAGGAACGCCGTGGAGACCAGCTCGTTCTCGGTGAGCGCGTCGTCGTTGTCCCGGACCGCGATCAGCGCGCTCAGCAGATCGTCCCCGGGGTGCTGCCGCTTGGCGCCGATGAGGGCCGTGAAGTACGCGTGCAGGTCCTCCTCCGCCTGCTGCTGGGCCCGCTTGGCCTCCTCGCCGAAACCGGTCTGCGCCACCGTGGTGGACAGCTGCTGCATCCGCGGCCGGTCCTCGGCCGGCACGCCGAGCAGGTCGCAGATCACGGCGATCGGCAGCGGGAACGCGAACGCGGGCAGCAGGTCGACGGGCTCCCGGGCGGGGCACGCGTCCAGCAGGTTCCGGACGATCTCCTCGATCCGTGGCCGCAGTGCCTCCACGCGCCGCGGTGTGAACGCGGAGTTGACCATCCGGCGCAGCCGGGTGTGCTTCGGCGCGTCGGAGTTGAGCATGTTGTCGTCGAGCGCGACGGACGAGTCACCGAAGATCCTCCGGTACGCGTCCATCGCCCCGTACATGTCCTTGCTCAGCCGGGGATCCGCGAGGGCGGCCCGCGCGTCGTCGTACCGGGTGATCAGGTACGTCTCGTTGCCGTGCGGCGGTGTCATGGGGCAGACCGGCGCCGCCGCGCGCAAATGGGCGTAGAACGCGTGCGGATCGCGCCGGAACTCCGGGGTGCACCGCTCGGCCGCGGCGACGGCCTCGTGCGTGGTGGTCACGGACGACTCCTGAGGTCGAAGAGGGCTTGGGCGTTGCCGCCGAGGATGAGCTGCTGCGAGGCCGCGTCGACCGGGAGCTTCTCGACCATGTGGACGAAGTCCTCCAGCGGCGCCGCCATCGGCGGAGAGTCGGTGCCGAACAACATCCGCTCCGGACCCAGCACCTCGGCGTTCAGGGCCAGGTGCGCCGGGCTGAACGGGCTCGTGTCGACGTACATGCGCCGCAGGGCCGCGGCCGGGTCGGCGGACGGCCGCACACCCTCCTCCGCCGCGGCCTCGCCGGCCCCCGGCGAAGCGGCGTCCGCCCCGGGCCGGCCGGAGGGCGGGGGGGGGGGGGGGGGGGGGGGGGGGGGGGGGGGGGGGGGGGGGGGGGGGGGGGGGGGGGGGGGGTCGCCCCCCCCCCCCCCCCCCCCCCCCCCCCCCCCCCCCCCCCCCCCCCCCTCCCCCCGCCCCCCCCCCCCCCCCCCCCCCCCCCCCCCCCCCCCCGCCGCCGTCTGCAGGCGCTCCGGCAGCAGCGCCATCGCGCCGCCGCCGGTCGCGCCGATCAGCCGCAGGCCGGGGTACTTGTCCAGCCATCCCGCGAACGCGATCATGGCCATGCCCAGGGTGACATCGCCGAAGCGGCCGATCTGCTCCACGAAACCGGTCCGGTCCACCCGCTCCGTGCCCACCGGTTCGGCCGGAGCGTGCACCAGGACCGGCACCCCCGCCTCCGCGGCCAGCGCGAAGAAGGAGTCGGCGCGCTGCGAGCCGAGCAGTTCCCCGTGCACGCTCGACGTGGTGATCAGACCGACGAAGGCGGGGTCCGCCAGGGTCTCCCGCACCCCTTCGAGGTGGTCGTCGTCGCCGAACGGGTTGGCGTACACGTAACCGCGCAACTGGTCCGGGAACCTGCGGATCAGCCCCGACATCCAGGCGTGGAAGGCGTGCAGCCGGTCGCGCGGCTGGGCGTAGTTGTCCACGCCCGGCACGCGCGCCATCGCGCCGGCCCCGACGGGGCTGCCGATGAGGGTGAGGTCGATCCCGGCCTCGGCGCGCGCGGCGAGCATGCCGTCCACGTCGGTCAGGCTCGGCGGCATGGGGAAACGTTTCGCCGCCTCGGGTGGGGAGAGGTGCCCGTGGATGTCGATGATCACGTGTCGGTTCCCGGTTTCGGTGCGAGGGCGCGGGTGACCGCGGCACAGTCCTGGTCGCCCAGTCCCTGCTCGGTGGCACGGACATGGGTCTCCGCCGCGGCGTTCGCGAGCGGCAGGGTCAGGCCGACCGCTGCCGCCTGCTTGGAAGCGAGCATGAGGTCTTTCGCCATCAGCCGCAGCCGGAAGTCCGGCTCGTCGAACCGTCCGGAGGCCAGCCGCCGGGACTTGAACGCCATCACCGGCGAGGCGAATCCGCTGCCCGCGATGGTCCTCAGGACCAGCTGCCGGTCGAGGCCGCAGGCGTCCGCCAGTTCGGTGGCCTCGGCCAGCGCCTGCACCTCGATGCCCATCAGCAGGTTGAGGAGCAGTTTCATCCGCATGCCGGAACCGAGTGCGCCCAGATGGACCACTTCCTTGCCCAGCGTCTCGAGCAACGGGCGGGCGGTGTCGAACGCCCGTTGCTCACCGCCGGCGAAGAGCCGCAGCTCCCCGTCGCGTGCGTGGTCGCGGTTGCCGAGCATCCCGACGTCCAGGACCGCGGGGAGTTCGCCGGCGATCTGGACGACCTCCTCGGGGGCGACGGTGCTGGCGCAGACGAGGACGCCCGGGTAGGGGCCCTCGGCCAGGACGCCGCCCGGTCCGTGCAGCACGGCGCCGAGCGCCTGTCCGTCGGCCACGACGCAGAGGGCGGCGCTCGTGCCCGCGACGGCGTCGGTGGGGTTGGCGGCCACATGGGCGCCCGCCCGGGCGAGCGGGGCGGCGCGCTCCGGGGTACGGTTCCAGACCCGGACCTGTATCCCCTGGTCGAGGAGGCGACCGGCCAGTCCGGCGCCCATCGTGCCCAGACCGAGGACGGCCACGGGGCCGTGCACGGGGGGCGTCACGAGGCCACCCCCTTGGTCTCCTTGACGACGCGGAACCGCATCGACTGCCGCTGGTCGACCCACTGGCGCAGCGGGGCGACCAGTTCCTGGTGCTCGGCGCTCTGCTGCCAGGCGAAGAAGTCCTCCGCCGACCGCCATTCGCTGGTGATCACCCACTGGCGGGAGTCGTCCACGGGCTCGCCGAGCCGTTCGACGATGTGACCGGGGGTGCCGGCCACGGACTTGCGCAGGTGCTCGTACAGGTCGAGGAAGCCCTGCTCGCCGCCCTCGATCACGCGGACCGCGAAGACGACGTTCAGCTTCTCGGCCATCTGGCCCTTGTCGTTGGTGCCCACTGTCTCCTCCTGTGGTGAGAGCCGGAAGGACACGACACCAACGGACTCATGTCGCTCGTACGGCCGCAACTCCGAACGGGGCACGACCCAATGGGGACAAGGGATGCACGGTCCGTCATTACTCGTTTCGGGTGACCGCTCCCGGTCCCTCGTGCGGGTGATCCACGCCCGTGTCGGGTGTCCGAGGGGGACACGGGGACCTAGGACCAAGGGCTGATCGGCAATCAGGGATTCTTGCTGTTAACGTGCACCTGCAAGTGATTCGCAATAATCTCGGAGGACGTCGGACATGGCGCTGTACACGCTCCCGGAGCTTCCCTACGACTACTCGGCGCTGGCACCGGTCATCAGCCCGGAGATCATCGAGCTGCACCACGACAAGCACCACGCGGCCTATGTGAAGGGCGCGAACGACACCCTGGACCAGCTCGCCGAGGCGCGCGAGAAGGAGGCCTGGGGCTCGGTCAACGGGCTGGAGAAGAACCTGGCCTTCCACCTCTCCGGGCACATCCTGCACAGCATCTACTGGCAGAACATGACCGGTCCCAAGGACGGCGGCGGCGAGCCCCTCGCCACCGACGGCGTGGGCGAGCTGGCCGAGGCGATCAAGGAGTCCTTCGGCTCCTTCGCCGCCTTCAAGACCCAGCTGTCCAAGGCCGCCGCCACCACGCAGGGTTCGGGCTGGGGCGTGCTCGCCTACGAACCGCTCAGCGGGCGCCTGATCGTGGAGCAGGTCTACGACCACCAGGGCAACGTCGGCCAGGGGTCCACCCCGGTCCTGGTCTTCGACGCCTGGGAGCACGCCTTCTACCTCCAGTACCGCAACCAGAAGGTGGACTTCATCGAGGCGATGTGGCAGGTCGTCAACTGGCAGGACGTCGCCCGCCGTTACGAGGCCGCCAAGTCCCGCGCGAACGTGCTGCTGCTCGCGCCGTGACGCGGTAGCCCCTTCGCAGGGCGGGGCCGGGGGCCGGGGTGTCACCGGGGATGACATGATGACCGCGACGCGAGGAGACGGCGGGCGGATCTCCGGGACTCTTCCGGAACTCCCGGCTCTCCGGGGAGGGATGGGCGGGCGTGCCCAAGAGGCCGACGAAACAGACATCGGGGGCACCGGTGCCCTGCCGGGTCGTCGTGTGCCGGGACTGCTGCTGCGGCAGCCCGAAGGTGACCGGCGACCACGCGGCGCAGACCGCGCGGCTGCGCGCGGAGGTGCCCGTGCGCATCTCCGACTGCCTCGACGTGTGCGACCAGGCCAACGTCATCGTCGTACAGCCCTCCACGGCCGGCCGGGCCGCCGGCGCGCGGCCCGTCTGGCTGGGGCTCGTCAACGACGCCGACGCGACCGAGGACATCGTCACCTGGGTGCGTGCCGGCGGCCCGGGCGTGGCGCCGCAGCCGGCCATCCTCGACCTCTACACCTTCAAGCCCCCGCGGCGGCGCGCCGAGCCCTGAGCCCCACCGGTCACGCCCGCCCGCCGCGGAGTTCGGTCCGTCCGGTTCCCCGCCACCCCGCTGTGGCGGTTTCGCCGGTCGGTGCCGGCCGTCCTGTGGTGCTCAACCGGGCTCGGACGCGGCGAGTTCGCCGACTGGCCGCCGAACCCGGGGCCGGCCGCGAGGAGGCGAGCGGTCGGCTCCGCGCGGCCGTGTCCCTCACCCCGGAGGCCCGAGCCGCCCGGGCGGGGGTCCTCGCCCAGCGGGCGAACGCACCGGACGGAAGCTCGGCGGGACGGCGGCAGTGGTGGCCGCGCGCGCCGTGGTGGCGCTGTTCCGCCGGTACCGGAACCAGGCCTCCGGCGCCTAACCGGCCCCCGACAGCGGGCGGCCGAGCCGCAGGTTCCACCGCCCGGCCCGGCCGCTGAGCCCGGTCACCGTCAGCGGTGGCACGTCCAGGCGCCAGAACACCCCGGCGGGCAGGTCGAGCGCCGCCACGACCGCGGCGCGCACCACCTCCGGCTCGACCACGGCGAGCGTACGGCCCTCCACGGCCTGCGCGTCGGCCAGCCAGCGCGCGACCCGTCCGCACAGGTCCTGGACGGACTCGCCGCCGTGCGGTGCGCAGCCGGGGTCGGTGAGCCAGCGGCCCACCGCCTCGGGTTCGGCGGCCCCCACCTCGTCCAGGGTGCGGCCTCGCCAGCGGCCCACGTCGAGCCCCGCGAGCTCCGGCGCCGGCGCGGCCTCCAGGCCCAGGGCCGCAGCCGTCTCGGTACAGCGCGCGCTGGGGGAGACCAGCACTCGGGCGGCCGCGGAGGGCAGCGACCCGGCCGCCGCGCGGGCCAGCGCCGCGCCGCCCTCGTCGAGCGAGCCGCCGTCGTCGAAGCGGGCCTGCCGCAGCGACCCGCTCGGTGCGGGCGAGACGAACAGGACTCGGCTGGTCACGGGGTCGCTCCTGTCACGGACGGGGCACCGGCGGCGGAAGTCCGGTAGCCCGGAAGTCCGGCGGGGATCAGGGAGTGGCGGGACCGGCCTCCCCTGGCACCCGCCCTCGCGAACCTAGCATCCGGGCTCTGCGTGAGGAGGGGGCACCACCCGCGTGAGGAGGGGGCACCACCCGCACCCTGCGCCGCACAAGGCAGGCCGGTCTGCGCGTCCGTGACCTCGCCGGTGCCGGCGTCGAGGGTGACTGCGGGCCGGGTGCCCGGGTGCCCGGAAGCCGGTGAGGCCGGCGGGCCAGGCGGCCTGCTCGGGGTCCGCCGTCCTCGCCGTCCGGCCGGACGGCGAGGAAAGGTCCCCCCTGCTCCCGCCACTCCGCCGCTCCCGGCCCGGCGCCCGCGACGCCGACGCGGGCGTCCAGGCCGGACGTCACGCGTCCCGGTCGGCGGCGCACGTCCGCCCGTCACCCGGCCCCCGTGGGTTTACGGTGGTGCTGAGGGCTCTGTTCGGCCGTCGAGCGCAGCCCGGACATCCGGCTGGACATCCGCCTCCGCCGGACCGTACCGCTCCTGCTCGTCCGGGGGGTGCCATGAGAATCGAAATGATCCAGAGGGCCGCCGACGTGCTCTTCGACGTGCCGGACGACACGCACGAGGAGATCATCACGCTCATCGACGCGGTCACCCGGGACTCCCGGACCCGCGCACCGGACCTGGCGGCCGCGTTCGGGGAGTGGTGCTGGCTGGTGTACACGGTCCACGGCGACGTCATCGAGGTGCTGGACGTCGGCTGCGCCCGCTGACCCCGGCCCGCGCGCTGGCCTCGTCCCGGAGCACGCGGCTCCGGGAACCCGGTGCCGCACCCGCGGGAGTGGGGGTGGTCGGGTTCGGCTCGCCCTCCGGCACCGCGCTCGCCGCGGACACCCGGGACGGCGTACCGCGGACGACGGACGTGCCGTCCGCGCACACCGGCGGGCAGGAGGATCCGCCGCACCGGGCGCTGCCGGAAGGGCGCGCGCCGATCGGCCCGGGTACAGCTCCGGCGCCCGTACGGCGGGTCGCCATCCACGTGCCCACCGCCCGGGCCCGGCGCCACGACGCCTTCCGCCACCTCGACCGCGCCCACGCGCTCACCCCGCTCCACCCGTGGCCGAGGAGAGCCGGAGGAGCAGACCCGGCCCACGGGCGTGTGAGGTACGGGGGTGCCCCGCGGTACGGCCCGGCGTAGGAGCCGCCGACGCCCCGCCCCGCCACACGCGCGGCCGTCTCGGGGCACCGGCGGCTCCCCCCGCCGTTTCTCCACGCCTCCCGTGGGGCACCCGGAGCCGGAACCGGGGGGACACGGGCCGCGCGGCGGACGTGACGGCAGGAGGGCACCGTGAAGCTGGCGGAATTTCTGGCTCAGGTCCGGGACCGCGGGGAGTACCGCAGTCAGGAGGAGGCCGAGGACATCAGCACCGCGGTGCTGGGTGTGCTCGCGGCACGGATCACCCCGGAGGAGGCCGACGAACTGGCGGCGCAGCTGCCCGCCCCGCTCGACGACGTGCTCCACGGGGAACACGAGGGGCCGCTGTCCCTCGGCCGTGAGGAGTTCCTGCGGCGCGTGGCCCAGCGGACGGGCGCCCGCCCGCGGACCGCGGAGTGGGACGCCAGCGCGGTGCTGTCCACCGTCGCCGACGCGGTGCCCGGCGACGAGGTCGACCACCTGCTGTCCCAGCTGCCGGGCTCCTACGCCGACCTGTTCGGCCGGCCGGAGGCGGGCTGACGCGTGGCCTGGATCGGGCCCGGGACCGGGTCCGCGGGACCGCGGCAAGCGGTAGGTTACGTGTGATCACCCTCAAGCAGCCCGGATCCGGGGCCGGTTCGGCGGCCGGACCGGTGCGCACGATCGATGCGGGAGGCGGCGGCCCTTGCGTGCCATGCGGTTCGAGCGGTTCGGCGGTCCGGAGGTCCTGGAGGAGGTCGAGGCGCCGGACCCGGTCGCGGGGCCGGGCGAGACGCTGGTCGAGGTGGAGGCCGCGGGCGTCAACTTCGGCGACATCAAGGACATCGCCGGTGAACTGACCGAGGGCCCCCACGCGATGCGGGGTCCCCTGCCGCGCGTCCCCGGCATGGAGGTCGTCGGCCGGACCGCCGACGGCCGGCGCGTCCTCGGTTATGTCCGCCAGGGCGGCTATGCCTCGAAAACCGTCGTCGCCGACCGGGACCTCGCCCCGCTGCCGCACGGAGTGGGCGCGGGGGAGGCCCTCGCGCTGCTCGTGCAGGGCCTGACCGCCTGGCACCTGCTGAGGTCGGTGGCGCGCCTGCGGGCGGGGGAGAGCGTCGTGGTCCACGCCGCGGCGGGCGGGACCGGCAGCCTGGTGGTGCAGCTGGCCCGCGAGTTCGGGGCGGGCCGGATCATCGCCACGGCGTCGTCCGAGGAGAAGCGGGCCGTCGCCCTGGAACTCGGCGCCGACGTCGCCGTCGACGGTGCGGCGGAGGGCTACCGGGAGCGTGTCCTGGACGCCAACCGGGGCCGGCCGGTCGACATCGTCCTGGACGCCGTGGGAGGACCCGTGCTCGACGCCGCCCTGGACACGCTCGGCTTCCTGGGGCGGCTGGTCACCTACGGGTCCTCGTCCCGGCAGCCCGCCACCCCCGTGCCGCCGGCCCGCCTCGCCGTGCGGAACGCCGCCGTCGCCGGCTTCTGGGTGACTCCGCTCCTCGCGCGGACCGGGGCGGGCGGTGCGGCACTGGAGGAGCTGATCGACCTCACCGCACGGCACCGCCTCCGGCCGCTGGTCGGCTCGGAGTACGACCTGGGAAGCGCCGCCGCCGCCCACGCCGACCTCCTGGGCCGCCGTACGAAGGGCAAGCTCGTCCTGCTTCCCTGAGCCTTCCCCTAGGCGGCCTGGGCCTTGTCGTACAGGGCCTTGACCACGTCACCGAAGTACGGCCCGAACATCCGGTTCGGCAGGAAGGCGTAGCCGAAGCTGTTCACGGAGACCTGCAGACCGGTGCCGGACGCCTCGGTGAAGCCGGTGAACCAGGGTCCGCCGCTGGAGCCGCCCGTCATGTTGCAGCCCAGGCTGTGGTCCTGTGAGAACAGGAAGTCCTTCGAGCTGGTGCCGCTGCAGTAGACGAGCTTCGTGCCGTCGTACGGCGACGCCGCCGGGAATCCGAAGGAGTACATCGGCTTGGTGTAGCCGCCGTTGAACTGGACGCCCTGGGCGCCGACGACCGAGGCGAGGGTCCTGCCGTTCAGGGGGCTGACGACCGCGGCCCCGACGTCGTAGTTGATGTCCTCGCTCGCCTCCCACTGCGGGGTGGTGAGCGTCGTGGCCGCGGTCCACTGGCCGTACGGCGCGTTGCCGTTGTCGTAGCCGGGGACGAAGACCCAGTTGGTGTGCCAGCTGCCCTGGTACTTCACGCAGTGCCCGGCCGTGATGACCGTGCTGGCGTTCTGGCTGGTCACGGCGTTGCCGGTGCAGGAGGCGGTGCGCCCCTGGAAGGTGAAGAACACCCGGCCGGAGGTCGCCGCCACGGCGCCGCCGCCGGTCCACGGGCCACCGGCCTGCGGGAAGGAGGCGAGGGCGGCACGCGTGGGCATCACGGTGGTCGAAGGTCCGTGCGGCCCGGGGGACTTGAGCCGCTGGGCCGCCTTTCCGCTCAGCAGCAGGTCGAGGGGGGTGGCGCCGCGCATGCGCTCGGCGGTCCAGAAGGCGCGGGCCGTGTGCTGTGCGGCCGCCGAGGCGGTGCGGGCCGGGACCGACGGCGCGGAAGGTGCCGCGCCGGCGGCCCCGGCCTGGACGAGGCCGCCGGCGAACAGGGCTCCGACGGCCAACAGAATGCCCGCGGCGGTGCGATGGCGTCTCACGCAGGTCTCCTTCTGCCGTGCCCCGACCGGTCGGGTCCGGGCAGGGTGGGGGAACGAAGAACGGTGCGGATGGACGTGCGTGAGGCAGAGTGCCACGCGAGACTCGAATTGTCAGGAGCACGTAAAAGCCGAATCCGCGGGACGCGGGTCAGTGGCCGCGCCGGCGCAGCAGGAGGCCGGCGACGACCGGGCGGTGGTCCGAGGCGGTGGTCGCCCGCGTCCGCGCACCGGTGACGACGACGTCCGGGGAGACGGTCACGAGGTCGATCCGCCGGACCGGGTCGGCCGCCGGGTAGGTCCTGCCACCGTCCGGCGCGGCATCGGCCAACGCACCCCACAGCCTGCCCAGTTCGGGAGCCGCCGGCTCGGCGTTGAAGTCCCCGAGGAGGACCTTCGGGCCCGCGTCCTCGGCCAGGACCGCCAGCATGTCGTCGACCTGGGCCCGCCGCACGGAGGGATCCGCACGGTAGTCCAGGTGGGTCGTGTACACGTGCACGGCGGCGCCCCGGGCCCGGACCGTCACCTCGGCGAAGCCCGGTGCGGGTGCCGGCACCGGATCCGGGGTCTGCGTGGACAGCCGGGTGATCTCGTGGTTCTGCGCGTCCCGCACCGGATACCGGCTCAGCACGGCGACCCCGAACTGCCGCCGTTCGCCGCCCGCCGTCGTGGGAGGGAGGTCGTAGATCGGTGCGAAGAAGACCCGCATGCGCAGCCGTACGGCCAGCTCCCGGGCCTCGTCGGCGAAGTCGCTCCGGGCACCCCAGTGCACGTCGACCTCCTGGAGGCCCACCACGTCGGCGCCGAGGGCCCGGATCGCCGCCGCCGTGCGATCGAGGTCGAAGACGCCGTCCTCGCCGGCTCCGGCATGGATGTTGTAGGTCGCCACGCGCAGCGGGACGCGTGCCGCGGCCGGCTGGGTGCCGGCCGCCCTGCCGGCCGCCGAGGCGCCCGGTGCCGGGGCGCCCGCCACTGCCGCGCCGAGGGCGGCGGCGACGGCGAGCACGGCGGTGAGTACACGGCGGGCGGAACGTCGGGGTGTGCGGTCCACTGAATCCTCCTGCGGTGGTCCGGTGGGTGTACGGGGTCTCAACGCGCGGGTGGCGGCGCCGGGTTGGCCTGGTGCGTGAAGCCGGTGCAGGGGGAGTCCGTGCGGACGGGTGCGGCCGGCCGCACGCCGGAACGGGCCGTCGGGACGGGGATCCCGGCTGCCGCGATCTCCGGCGCGACCGGCGGACGGGCGGGGGGACCGGGCCGGGCGGACCGTCCGGGGCCGCCCGGGGTATCTCCGGTGGCGATGCGCGGAGCGCCCCCGGCACCAGGCCGCCGGGCCGCAGCCCTCCGGCTCCGGCCCGGCGCGCGAGCGCCACGGCCTCTGCGGGGGCGGTGACGGGTCCGCACCCTGTCCGGCGGTGGGTGGAGCGCGTCCGCAGCACGGTGGGGCTGCCGTCGGGGAGGGGCAGGGCGCAGGGGGCGAGAGGAAGACCAGCACCGTCCGGGCCCGCACGAGGGGCAGGTCGTCCGGCCCACCGCGGCGCTCCCCCCACCGCAGACGCCGCAGTACCGCCTCTCGCCCCGGAAGGCGGAGCCGGACGGCGTCCACTCGCCCCGCCGCCCCCCGCGACCGGCGCCTCGGCCGACCGGGTCGTGGTGCCGTCCCGCGGCCGGCGGGCCTCCCGGACGGCTTCGGCCGCCTCCTGCCGTCGCTCCGCCGCCCCCGCCCCGCCGTACCTCGCCGACCATCGGCTCCCCTGCCGTACGCCTGCCCCGTCCCGGCATCATGCCCGGCGGGAGAACCGGTCGACCACCGAGGCGTCGAGTTCCGGACGCGCTCCCGACCGGCGGGCGGCCGGCCGAGCCGTGCCGGTTTCGGGGTACACGCGGGGTAGGGATCAGGCGGCCGGCGGGCGGGTGTCGCGAGGCACGCCGCCGTGAACACGGTGACTATGAAGGGACACGGTGGCGGCGAAGAGGGGCGCCGTCGAAGGGACGCGGGTGAGGCGCCGACGCGACGCGTCCTCCCACCGGGTGGGAGAGGAGCACGGGGATGGGTACGACGGACACCTCGCGTCCCGGCCGGGGCCGCCCCCTGGCCGGTGCCGGCACGTCACCCACCGGCCTGCTCGACCTGCTGAGCGTCGCCGCGGTGGTGCTGGACACCAACGGCCGCGTCGTGTTCTGGAGCCCCCAGGCGGAGGAACTGTTCGGCTACACCGCCGAGGAGGCGCTCGGCCGGTTCGCGGTGCAGCTGCTGGTCGACGAGGACCACCGTGACGAGGTCATCGCGCTGTTCGCCGAGGTCATGGGGTCCGGCACCGACTGGGCCGGGGCCTTCCCCATCCGGCACAAGGACGGCGGCACCCGGCTGGTCGAGTTCCGCAACATGCGACTGCTCGACGACCTCGGCGACACCTACGCCCTGGGTCTGGCCGTCGACCAGGCGACCGTGGCCCGCGTCGAGCGGGGCGTCGCCCTCTCCGCGCGACTGGTCACCCAGTCCCCGATCGGCCTGGCCATCCTCGATCCCGGCCTGCGCTACCTGACCGTGAACCCGGCGCTGGAACGCATCCACGGCCGCTCCGCCGCCGAACACCTCGGCCGGCGGGTCCGTGACGTCCTGCCCTACCTGGACGCCGAGGACTTCGAGAGCCGGCTGCGCCGGGTCCTGGAGACCGGAGAGCCGGTGACCGACCGGCACGTCGTCGGCCGTCCCACCCCCGATCCGCACCGCGAGCACGCCTGGTCGGTGTCGATGCACCGGCTCGAGGACGGTGCCGGCCGGGTGCTCGGCGTGGCCACGTCCGTCATCGACATCACGGAGCGCCACGAGGCGACCATCGAGGCGACCCGGGCCCGGAACCGGCTCGCCCTGATCGCGGGTGCCTCCGCCGCCATCGGTTCGACACTGGACGTGGAGCAGACGGCGCACGAGCTCGTCGGCGTCGTCGTACCGGACCTGGCCGACGTCGCCACCGTCCACGTCCTCGACAGCATCCTGCGCGGACGCACCCCCTCGGTCGCCGGCCCCGCCCGTTTCCGCGCCGTCGCCGTCGCCGCGGCCCACGCCCCCGAGGCGCACGTCACCGACCCGCCCGGAGAACTCGTCCGCTACGAGAGCGACCGCCTGCTCACCCGCTGCGTGCGCACCCGCCGGCCGGTACGGGTCGCCGAGGCCACCCGCGACGACCTGCGGCGCATCACCCGCAGCAGCGAGGCCGCCGCGCTCCTGGAGAGCACGGGCGTGCACTCGTACCTCGCCGTCCCGCTGCTGGCCCGCGGCGAGGTCCTGGGCGCCCTCAGCCCCGGACGCACCGGCACCCCCGCGTCCTTCGACGAGGACGACACACTCCTCGCCTGCGAGCTGGCCGGCCGTGCCGCGATGTGCATCGACAACGCCCGCTGGTACCAGAGCGCCCGCAACACCGCCCTCACCCTCCAGCGCCGGCTGCTCCCGCAGCTGCCGTCCCGGCTGCCGGGCCTGGCGATCGCCAGCCGCTATCTGCCTGCCGGAGCCGCCGGCGAGATCGGCGGTGACTGGTTCGACGCCGTGCGGCTGTCCGGGGACAGCAGCGCCCTCGTCGTCGGGGACGTGATGGGCAGCGGCGTCAACGCCGCCGCCAGCATGGGCCAGCTGCGCAGCGCGACCCGCGCGTTCGCCGGGCTGGACCTCGACCCGGCGCAGGTGCTCCGGCAGCTCGACCGCCTGACCGAGGACGTCGAGCACACCATCGCCACGTGCGCCTACTGCCGCTACGACCCCGAGCGGGGCCGGTGCCGCATCAGCCTCGCCGGTCATCTGCCCCCGGCCCTCGTCCGGTCCGGCCGGCCGGCGCAGCTGCTCGACCTGCCCTCCGGGGTGCCGCTGGGGGTGGGTGGTACGGCCTTCGAGACGACGGAGTTCCCCTTCCTCCCCGGCGACCAGCTCGCCCTCTACACCGACGGGCTGGTGGAGACCCGCTGCGACCCGATCGACGCCCGCCTCGGCACCCTCCTCGACGCCCTGACCGCCACCGCCGGCCGGGATCTCGGGGAGACGTGCGACCGGGTCCTGGAGACGCTCCGGCCGCCCGGGGGCGACGACGACGTCGCGCTGCTGGTGGCGCGGGTCGAGCCGTGAGGCGTGCCGGAGCCGCCCCCGGCGGCCCGTGCCGTCAGCGCTGGTACACCCCGACGACGGTGCCGCCGGCCGGCTGCCGCCGGTCGAGTACGGCGTGGGCGTCCTCGGCGCTCACCCCATCCGCGAGGCAGACCGGTTCCGGGAGGGCGGAGAGCCGGAGGAGGCGGCGGTGTGCGTCGTCACCACCGCATTCGGATCACGGCATGATCCCGCGCCGCCGCGCTCCGGGACGCGGACGCCGTCCTTCGGCTCGGCCGCCGGGTACCGTACCGGCCACACCCCGGAGCATCCCGCGCGCAGCCGGGCCCACGACCGGTCAGCCGGCCCATTCCAGCAGGCGCTCGCCGGTCTCGGGGGCCCGCAGCCGGCCGAGGGACTCCTTCTCCAGCCGGCGGACGCGCTCCCGGGTCAGCCCCACCTGGTCGGCCACCTGCTGCAGCGTGCGGGGCTGCCCGTCGTGCAGGCCGTAGCGCAGGCTGAGGATCATGGCCTCGCGGGGTGGCAGCAGGCCCAGGGCGTCCCTCAGGTCCTCGGCGAGCGCCCGGTACTCGGCCACCGCGGAGGCCTGGAGCACGTCGGCGGCGGGGATGAGGTCGCCCACGACGGTCTCCCCGGCGTCGTCCACGGGTGTGTCCAGGCTCAGCGTCTGCCGCCCGACCCGGCGCAGCCAGGCCACCCGGCCCTCGTCGAAGCCGCTCTCCCGGGCGACCTCGTCGTCCGTGGGCTCATGGCCGAGGCGCAGCTGGAGCCGCCGTTCCGCCTTCGCGAGCTTCTGCAGCTCCTCCACGACGTGCATGGGCAGCCGTACCGTACGGGCGTGCTGGGCCAGACCCCGTTCGATCGCCTGGCGGATCCACCAGGTGGCGTAGGTGGAGAACTTGAAACCCTTGGTGTGGTCGAACTTCTCCACGGCCCGGATCAGCCCCAGGTTGCCCTCCTGGATCACGTCGAGCAGGGGCACGCCCCGGTGCGCGTGCCGTTTGGCGATCGACACCACCAGCCGCAGGTTGGCCCGGATCATGTGGTCCTTGGCGTGAAAGCCGTCCCGTACGACCGCGTCCAGCGTCCGGCGCCGTTCCGGCGGCAGGCGCCGCTCGCCGGCCTCGGCCCGCTCCAGTTCCCCGGCGGCGTGCACCCCGGCCTCCATGCACCGCGCCAGCCGCACCTCGTCCTCGGCGGTGAGCAGCGGGGTCGCGGCGATCTGGGCGAGGTACTGGCCCAGCAGGTCCGGGTCCTCGCCGGTCTCGTGGACCCTGCTGCGCGGGCGTGCCGAGCGGGTGGCGGCTCGGCGGCGTTCCCGGGGATCCGCAACGGCGGTTCGTACCGGCGCAGACATGGTTCCGGCCCTCCGTCTCCTGACGAGCGCTACGCGTCGTCTCTCCGTCTCCGGTGGAGTGCCGGGTACCCGGGCGGGACGACGTGACACCGCCGCCCCCTCCGCCCCGGCTCCCGTCCCGCCCGCGTCACTCCCGCCCGGGCCGCTGCGTGAGGGCGGTGAAGCGGTCGGCGTCGATGTTGCCGCCGGAGGCGATGACGCCGATCCGCCGCGGCGGCTCTCCGACGCGTCCGGCCAGCAGCGCGGCCAGCGGAGTGGCGCCGCTGGGTTCCAGGACGGTCTTCAGCCGTTCGAACGCGAAGCGCATCGCGGTGACGATCTCGGCGTCGCTGACGAGCGCGACGGAGTCGACCAGGCGCTGGTTGATGGGGAAGGTGATCTCGCCGGGGGTGTCCAGGGCCTGGCCGTCGGCGATGGTGCGGGGGACCGGGACGGTCACGCGTGCCCCGGCCTCCAGGGAGCGCTTGGTGTCGTCACCCGCCTCCGGTTCGACGCCGATGACACGGATCCCGGGGTGCAGTGCCGTCGCGGCGGTCGCGCTGCCGGCGATGAGCCCGCCGCCTCCCACGGGCACCAGGAGGGCGTCCAACGGGCCGGTCTCCTCCAGGAGTTCCAGCGCGGCCGTGCCCTGGCCGGCGATGACGTCGGGGTGGTCGTAGGGCGGGATCAGGGTCAGCCCGCGCTCCTCGGCCAGGGCGTGCGCGAGCGCGGCGCGGTCCTCGGTGTAGCGGTCGTAGGTGACGACCTCCGCTCCGTATCCGACGGTCGCCGCCACCTTGGAACGCGGCGCGTCCTCCGGCATCACGATGACGGCCGTGGTGCCCAGTTCCCGGGCGGCCAGCGCGGTGGCCTGGGCGTGGTTCCCGGACGAGTAGGCCGCGATGCCCTTCGCCCGCTGCTCGGCGGTCAGCCGGGCGACGGCGTTGTAGGCACCGCGGAACTTGAAGGCACCCATCCGCTGGTGGTTCTCGGCCTTGATGAACACCTCCGCGCCGACCAGGGAGTTCAGGGTGCGGGAGGTGAGGACCGGCGTGCGGTGGGCGATGCCCTGGAGACGGGCGGCGGCCTCTTGGACGTCGGCGAACGAAACGGGCGGTGCGGCGGTGGCCATGGGGGTCCTCGGGTTGTCGACGGGTGCGGGAAGGAACGGCAGACGGCTCATCAGCCGGTGACGCGCGGCCAGTATGCCGTGATCTTCGGGGCGGACGCCGCCGGTGGCACAGGCGTGGTTGGGCACGACGCGCAGCCGGGTGCCGATGGGCAGTTCGGGCAGGACGGCTCCGTTCCGTGCGGTGAGCGTCCCGTGCTCCTGGCTGGCCGCCGTCATGACCACGTCCGGGATCAGCGCGCCGTTCAGGTCGGTGACGAGGCCGTAGCCCTGGTCCCGCGGCTGGGCAGAGGTGCCGCGGTCGCGGGACATCGCCGTCCATCCACCGTCGGTGACGACCGAGCCGTACTCGGGGCGGTGACCGATGACGGTGACCACGACCGGCACACCCCGAGGCCGGCCATCACCAGGTCGAAGAAGACGTGGTTGCCGGCGCGCAGTTCGGTGACCCCGGTGAGATCGTCCGCCGCGTGCGCGGTGGGGGTGGAGCCGACACTGACGGTGGGCACGGGCAGGCCGGCCGCGCGCAGCCGCTCGGCCACGGCGACCGCGGCGTCCCGCTCGTTCCGCGCCGCCGTGCGCCGCCCCCGGGGGTGTGGCAGTGGTACGACTCGCCCGCGTGGGTCGTACGCCGTCCAGGCAGCCCGCGTCGTGCAGGATCCGGGCGATGCCGGGGAGTCCGGGGGCGTCGGGCCTGAGGCCGCCGCGGTGGCCGTCGATCACCCCGTTCGCCGACCTGTCGGAGGTACGCCCCGGACAGCTGGTGCGGATCACCGAGGGCGGCCTGACCCGGACCCGGTACTGGCAGCTCACCGCGCACGAGCACACCGACGACCTGGACACCACCATCGCCACCGTGCGCGAGCTGCTGGAGGACATCGTCGCCCGCCGGCTCGTCGCGGACGTCCCGGTCGCCACCCTGCTGTCCGGCGGCCTCGACTCCCCGGCCATCACCGCGCCGGCCCAGCGCGCCCTGGCCGCGGAGGGACGCGGTCCGGTGCGCTCGTACGCGCCCTATGTCCGGGACTGCGCCGCCCGCGTGGGCTCCGACCACCGCGAAGTGCTGCTCGACAGCACCGAGCTGGCCGACCCGGGGATCCGCGCGGCGATCCTCGGCGCCACCGACCTGCCGCCCGCCTACTGGGGCGACCTGTGGCCGTCGCTCTACCTGCTGTGCCGGGAGATCCGCAAGCGGGCGACCGTGGTGCTGTCCGGCGAGTCCGCCGACGAACTGTTCGGCGGCTACCGCTGGTACCGGCGCCCGGAGGCGGTCGACGCCCCGGCCTTCCCCTGGCTCACCCCCGGCTCGGCGCGCATCTTCGGCGGCAACTCGCTCATCGACCAGGGCCTGCTGGAGAAGCCGGACCTGGAGGGCTACCGCCGGGAGCGCTACGCCGAGGCCCTCGCCGAGGTGCCCGTGCTGCCGGGGGAGTCCGGGGTCGACCGGCGCATGAGCGAGGTGACGTACCTGAACAGCCGTGCTGGACCGCAAGGACCGCATGAGCATGGCCGTCGGCCTCGAAGTCCGCGTGCCGTTGTGTGATCATCGCCTCATGGACTACGTCTTCAACGTGCCGTGGGCGATGAAGTCGTTCGACGGCCGGGAGAAGAGCCTGCTGCGCGCCGAGTTGCGCGAGGTGCCGGCCGAACCGGACTCCCCGGTGCTGCCGCTGCTCAACACCGCCAGGGTCGACCGGGTCCTCGGCCGCGAGCCGGACGACTTCAGCATGCCGCACGACCGCGGCGGCATCGAGATGGCGCTCTGGCTCAACCGCTGGCTCACCTCCTACGACGTGACGGTGACCGTCTGACCCGCGGGGGGCGCCGCCCGCACGCGCCGGGCGGCGCCCCCGCGCCGACCTCCCTTCCGCACCAGCCTCTTCCGCACACAGCAAGAACCACACGTTCCACCAAGGGGGACACATGGCCGACCGGTCCAGCGCAGAGCACCAGCTGTGGCTGCGCAGTTTCCACCAGCCGACACCGGGTGCGCCGCGGCTGCTGTGCCTGCCGCACGCCGGCGGATCCGCGAGCTTCTACTTCCCCGTCTCCAAGGCGCTGTCGCCCGCGGTGGACGTGCTCACGGTGCAGTACCCCGGCCGCCAGGACCGCCACACGGAACCTCCGGCGCAGTCCGTCCAGGAGCTGGCGCACGGGGTGTTCCGCGCGCTGGACGAGCGGGACGACACGCCCCTCGCCCTGTTCGGGCACAGCATGGGTGCCATGGTCGGCTTCGAGCTGGCACGGCTGCTCGAGACCGCCGGGCGGCCCCCGGCGGTGTTCTTCGTCTCCGGGCGCCGGGGGCCCTCCGTCGAGCGGGCCGAGAACGTCCACCAGGGCGACGACGCGCGGCTCATCGAGGAGGTCGCCAAGCTGGACGGCACCGACGCTGCCCTGCTCCAGGACGAGGAGATGCTGCGTATGATCCTGCCCGCGCTGCGGGCCGACTACCGCGTGGTGGAGACCTATCGGCGCACCGTCGGGCCGCGGCTGAGCTGCCCCTTCGTCGTGCTGACGGGCGATGCCGACCCCCGGGTGACCCCCGACGAGGCCCGGACGTGGTCCCAGGAGACCGACGGCCCGTTCGAACTCCACGTGTACCCCGGGGCCCACTTCTACCTGGTGGGGCAGCAGCAGGCCGTACTGGACCGGATCCGGACCACGCTGCGGCGGCTGGTCCCCGGCACCCGAGCGGCGGTCTGATCCGATGCACGGGATCCTCGGCGCCGTCCTGTCGGGCGAGGCCGTCTCCGCCGACTTCGCGGCCCTGCCGCTGCCCGAGTCGTACCGTGCGATCACCGTCCACAAGTACGAGACGGACATGTTCGCCGGCATGACCACCCGCGACAAGGACCCGCGCAAGTCGCCGCACGTCGACGAGGTCCCGGTGCCCGGACTGGGGCCGGGTGAGGCCCTGGTGGCGGTGATGGCCTCCTCGGTGAACTACAGCGCACTGCCTGTCGGTGGAACTGAAGTCCGCCGAGGGCCGTCCAGCCAGCTGATGCCCAAGCCGCGCCACCTCACCTGGGAGGAGGCCGCCGCGCCCGGCCTGGTCGACTCCACCGCCCACCGGCAGCTCGTCTATCGCAACGGTGCCGGATGAAACAGGGTGACAACGTCCTGATCTGGGGAACGAGCGGCGGACTCGGCCCGTACGCGACGCAGTTGGCGCTGGCCGGCGGTGCCTTCCCGGTCTGTGTGGTCTCCTCGCCGCAGAAGGCGGAGATCTGCCGGAGCATGGGCGCCGAGGCCGTCATCGACCGCGACGCCGAGGGCTACCGGTTCTGGAAGGAGGCCGCACCCAGGACCCGCGCGAGTGGAAGCGGTTCGGCGAGCGCATCCGGGACCACGAGTACGACAACCGCTACCTGTGGATGTCCCTGAAGAAGATCATCGGCTCCCACTTCGCCAACTACCGCGAGGCCTGGGAGGCCAACCGGCTGGTCGCCAAGGGCAGGATCCACCCCACGCTGTCGAAGGTGTACCCGCTGGAGGAGACCGGCCAGGCCGCCCACGACGTGCACGCCAACGTGCACCAGGGCAAGGTCGGCGTGCTGTGCCTCGCGCCCGCGGAGGGCCTGGGCGTGCGGGACGAGGAGACGCGCGCGCGGCACGTCGACGCCATCAACCGCTTCCGGCCGGCCGCACCGGCCGCCCCCACGAGAGGAACGACGTCATGAGCAACCCGTTCGACACCGAGGACGGCCGCTTCTTCGTGGTCGTCAACGACGACGGCCGGCACGCCCTGTGGCCGGCCTTCGCCGAGATCCCGGCCGGCTGGACGGTGGTTCACGGCGAGGCCGACAAGGCGGCCTGCCTGGAGTACGTCAGCACGCACTGGACCGACATGCGGCCCCACCGGCTGGCCGAGGCCATGGCGGCGCGGGACTGACGGGTCCGGCACCGCTGGGCGGGCGGCACCGGTGGTCCGGTGCCGCCCCGGCGGTGTGCGTCAGCCGATGACCTTGGCGGACTCGATGACCACGGGCTCCGTCGGGACGTCCTGGTGGCCGGCCCGGCTGCCCGTCTTGACACCCTTGATGGAGTCGACGACGTCCTGGCCCTCGGTGACCTTGCCGAACACGGCGTAACCCCAGCCGGTCGGCGTCTTCGCCGAGTAGTTGAGGAAGGCGTTGTCCGAAACGTTGATGAAGAACTGGGCCGTCGCCGAGTGCGGGTCGTTCGTCCGCGCCATCGCCACGGTGTAGTTGTCGTTCTTCAGCCCGTTGTCGGCCTCGTTCTGGATCGGGCCCTGGGTGGGCTTCTGGGACATGTCCGGGGTGAAACCGCCGCCCTGGATCATGAAGCCGCTGATCACGCGGTGGAAAATCGTGCCGTCGTAGTGGCCACTGCGCACGTACGACAGGAAGTTCTCGGCGGTCTTCGGCGCCTGGGCGTCGTTGATCTCCAGTACGATCCGGCCGAAGTTGGTGTTCAGTTCGACGGTCGACATCAAAATTCTCCTTAATTCGGTGGGGCTGGCCCACGCCTACGGTACGGAATATACGACCACAGGGCACACGCGCCCTGCCGCGGCGCCCCGGGGTTCGAACGGCCATCCGGGTGTCTCAGAACGGCCGGGGAGCGTCCCCCGGGCCCGGGGGAAGGGCCAGGTGGGCGAGGTCGTCCGGCGGGGGCGTGCTCACCGGCCACAGCGGAGCGGCCTGCCCGTCGGCGAGCGCGGCCGGCGCGTCCGTGAGGTTCATGCGCTCGCGCAGCCGGCCGTAGAAGTCCGTGGGACCGAGCCGGACCGCCTTCAGCCGGCGCGGGGCGGCGTACACGCCGATCCAGTCGCCGGGGCTCAGCACCCCGCGCAACTGGCCGTCGATGCTGACAGCGGCCTGGCCCGACCGTTCCAGCACGCGCAGCGCGACGGGCTCGTCCGGCGCCGCCACCACGGAACGGTTGAACACCATGTGCGGTGCGACCGGCGTGAACACCAGGCCCTCCGCGCGGGGCGAGACCACCGGACCGCCCGCGGCGAAGCTGTACGCCGTGGAGCCCGTGGGCGTGGCCACCAGCAGTGCGTCGGCCGAGTAACACGCCAGGAGCCGGCCCGCGAGATAGACCGCGACCGACACCTGCCGGTCCCGGGCCAGCTTCTCCACGACCACGTCGTTCAGCGCGGTGACGTTCAGGGCGACCCCCCAGTCACCGCCGGCCTCGCACTCCGTGCGCACCCGCGGTGGCGGCAGCATGGGCCCGCGGCCGTACCGCAGCAGCGCCTCCATCCGCGCGGGCACCTCCAGCCGGCACGACGCCCGCAGAGTCAGCAGCATCCGGCTCTCGACGTCGATCCGCTCCTCCCGCACGGCGTCCAGCGCGGCCCGTACCGCGGTGGCGGGGACCTCCGTGAGGAAGCCGACCCGGCCGAGGTCCACCCCGAGCACCAGGGCGTCGTTCTCGGCCGCCAGGCGGGCGCCGCGCAGGAACGTGCCGTCACCGCCCAGGGTGACGACGAGGTCCGGGTCGCCCGCGCTGTCCATCTCCTCGCGGGCACTGTGCCGGGCGCCCTCCCGCCAGACGTCGATGTCCGCGCACCCCACCGCGTGCTCGGCGCACCACGCGCGCACGGCCCGCGCGGCGGCCACCGCCTCGGCACGCCCGCCGTGCACGACCAGGCCGACACGGTTCACCGTCATACCCGCACACCCGCCTCCCAGTCGGCTCCTCCGAGCGCCATCCTCGCCGCGGACCGCGCCGGCCCGGCGCGCGCCACGCCGCCCGGAGGCCGCCGCGCCGCCTTCCGTGCGTGTCCGGCCCCTGGTTTGTCACCGGCGTGTCACAACGGCCGTACCAGGGAACCCGGGCCCCCGGCGCCCGGTCTGTGCCGGTGAGCGCCGGCGCCCCGCCGGTCGCTCTGACCACAGACCACGGACAACCGGGGGATCCCATGCATCACCGACACACCAGCCGCGTCACCGTGGCGGCCCTGGCCGCCGTCGCCGCCACCCTGTCGCTGACGGCCTTCCAGTCGGCGAACGGCACGGCGGCGAGCGCGGCCCCGGCCCCGAAGGCGCCCGCCGCCACCGTGGCGGCCGCCCCGGCCGCCCAGGCCACCGTGGCCGCGTACTCCACCGGGTCGGCCGAGGCCGCCCGGTTCGCGGCCGCCGCGCCCGCCCGCGTCTCCCTGGCCGCCCACACCGCCTCCCGTACCACGCCGGCCTGCACGGCCAAGGCGCTGAAGGTGTCGGCGTGGCAGTCCGCCGTTCGGCCGGTGGGCACGGGCACCGGGGCCGCGGTCGTCCAGTTCAAGAACGTCTCCTCGGCGGCGTGCGTCCTGCGCGGCCACCCGACGGTGGCCGGGGCGGGCAACGGCTCGCCGCAGCGGTCCGTCCCGCTGAAGGTGACCCCCAAGGGCACCCCGGCCACCGTGCGCCTCGCACCGGGCGGCAAGGCCTGGCTGAAGCTGACCTTCGTACAGGTGCAGGGCGAGGGGGACGGTTACTGCGTCTCCGGCGCGACCCCGTCCATCTTCCCGACCATGGTGGTCGGCCTGCCGGGTGCGGGCAAGCACCAGGTCACCATGGACGACGGCTGGCTCGCCGAGTGCGACAACAAGGTCACCGCGACGGCGGTGTCTTCGGTGAAGCCCGCCTGACCCAAAGCCGCCTGCCCGTTCCGCGCCGGGGAGCCGGGCTCAGTCCCGGCCGTCCCCGGCGAGGAACGGCTCCAGCAGCTCCAGCAGCGCCTCCGGGCGGTCCAACGGGACGATGTGCCCGCAGTCCGGGATCACCCGTCCCGTCAGCCGGTCGGCGTGCGGGCGCAGTTGGCGTTCCAGCGCACGGCCGGCCGGATGGGCGCCGATCGTGAGCGCGGGCACGGTGAGGCGGGCGCCGGCCGCCGCCTCCCGGATCTGCCGGGCGGTGGCCGGCAGGGCCCGGTACGGCCCGAACGCGGCGCGCAGCGCCCCGCGTCCGCCGTAGGCGCGGACGAACTCGGCCCGGACGTCCGGCCGTACCCCCCGCCCGAGGGTGCCGCGCTCCAGGAACCAGCCGACGTACGCCGCCTCGTGCCCCGCGAGCACGGTCTCCGCGAGGCCTGGTTCGGCGTGGAAGCCGAACCACCACGGCGGCCCAGCCGCCAGGAACTCCTCGGCGCCCGGCAGGTCGCCCAGGAGCGACTCCATCAGCACCAGCCGCCGTACCAGTCCCGGCCGCCGCATGGCCAGCAGGAACGCGGGCGGGGCACCGAGGTCGGTGCCGACCACGGCGGCCGGGCCGGCGTCGAGCGCCTCCAGCAGGGCCTCGGCGTCGGCGGCGAGCGTCCCGGCGTCGTACCCGCCGGCCGGCCGGTCGCTGTCCCCGAACCCCCGCATATCCGGTGCGATCACCCGGTACCGGCGGGCCAGCGGGCCGATGACCTCGGTCCACAGCCGCCAGGTGTGCGGGAAACCGTGCAGCAGCAGGACGGCCGGTCCCTGCCCGGACGTGGCGACGTTGAGCCCGACGCCGTTGACGGTGACCCGGCGCAGCCGCACGCCGGGGGAGGGGGTGACGGTCATGGGCGATCCCTTGGGTAACCGATGGTGACAAGGGAACCGTAGGTAACTACCCTCGGGCTCACCAGACCGCACTTTCCCGTCAGTTGGTGAGCTTCAGGTGACCTCCCAGGCCGAGGACGGTCCCGCCGCGCGCGGCGACCTGTTCGACCCCGCGTGCCCGACCCGCCGGTTGCTCGACCGGATCGGTACGAAGTGGACGTCGATGGCGGTGAAGGTGCTGGCGGAGGCGGCCCCGGGCGAGGTGCGCTTCGCCGAGCTGCTGCGCCGGATCCCCGGCGTCTCGCAGAAGATGCTGTCCGTCACCCTGCGCGGCCTGGTGCGGGACGGCCTGGCCGCCCGCCGGGTGGAGCCCTCCGTACCGCCCGCCGTGTACTACCGGCTCACCGCACTCGGCCTGTCGCTCGACACCGTCCTCGCGGCCGTCCGGGACTGGGCCGAGGAACACATGGCCGAGGTGGACCGGGCGAACGCACGGGACGGCGGGGCCGAGGACCCGCCGGGATCCGCCACGGTGTGATCTTCTCCCTTGCGGCCGGGGCACCGCTGCTGTGAGTCTCCCGTCGAACGATTTTCCGAAGAACTGTTATCGGCACCGCACCCGTCGGTCTCCCAGGTAACGGACAGCATCGTTCGGCGTCGAGGACAGGGAAGCTCTGATGAGGACACAGCACACGGCGGACACGGCGGCACTGGTGAACGCCGCCCGGGCGGGGGACCCGGCGGCCCAGGACGCCCTGGTCAGTGCGTATCTCCCGCTGGTCTACAACATCGTGGGGCGGGCCCTGCACGGTTCGGTCGACGTCGACGACGTGGTCCAGGAGACCATGCTCCGGGCCCTGGGCTCGCTCGGTGACCTGCGCACCCCGGAGAGTTTCCGCTCCTGGCTCGTGGCCATCGCCATGAACCGGGTCCGGGCGCACTGGCAGGACCGGCAACTCGCCCCGGACGCCGTGGAGGAGACCGGCGACGTCGCCGATCCGGGCGCCGACTTCGTGGACCTGACCATCGTCCGGCTCCAGTTGTCCGGCCAGCGCCAGGAGACCGCGCGCGCCACCCGCTGGCTGGAGCCGGACGACCGGGAGGTGCTGTCGCTGTGGTGGCTGGAGTGCGCCGGTGAGCTGACCCGGGCCGAGGTCGCCGCGGCCCTCACGGTGTCTGCGCAGCACACCGCGGTCCGGGTGCAGCGGATGAAGGCCCGGCTGGAGGCGGCCCGGGTGGTGGTACGGGCGCTCGACGCGCGGCCGGTCTGCGAGGAGCTGCGCGCGACGCTGGCCTCCTGGGACGGCCGGCCCTCCGCCCTGTGGCGCAAGCGAATAGCCCGGCACGCCCGGGAGTGCGCGCGCTGCGGCGGACTGTGGAGCGGTCTGCTGCCCGCGGAGGGGCTGCTGGCCGGACTCGCCCTCGTCGCGGTGCCGTCGGCGCTGCTGACGGCGACCCGGTCCGCCGTGCCCGGCCTGACGTCCGCCGCCTCGACCGCACCGCTCCCTCAGGTCACCGCGTCCGCCGCCCACGGGCCGGCGGACGCGGGCACCGCCGCATGGGACCAGGGCCCGGCGCAGGGCACGACCGCAACCGGCCCGCACACCGACGCAACAGCCCCGAGCGCCACCGGAACCGACCCGGGCGACCTCGCGGCGGATTCCGGCACCCGCGGAGCGGACCCGGGCGCCGCCGGCGGTGACGCCGGCGCACCGGTCGGGCTGCGCGCCTCGCGCCGCCGCGGCAGCGGCCGCGGCGAGGCGCGGCGACGGAGGCGGACACGGCGCCGGGCCGTCGGAAGCGCCGTGGTGGCGGCCTGTGTGGCGGGCGGCGGCCTCTGGTACTTCGGCACCGGCTCCGGGCCGGGCACCAAGGAGGCGACCACCGCGCACACGGCGGGCGCCCCCGTCGTGGAGCTCGCCGAACCCAGCGCCGCCGCGACCTCGTCCTCACCCTCGGCGTCCGCGTCGCCCTCCCCCTCGCACTCGAAGAAGCCGCACGCCTCCAGGAGTCCCCGCCCGGCGCGCACCAGCAGCGCTCCGAAGACCCGGCCGAGCACGCCGAGCACTCCGCGCGCCTCCCGTACCCCGCAGGCGCAGCCGGCGCCCACGGGCACCGTGGCGCAGGTCGTCGCCCTGGTGAACAAGGAGCGGGCCGCCGCCGGCTGCGGCCCGGTCACCGAGGACGGGCAACTGGACCGGGCCGCCCAGGGCCACTCCGACGACATGGCCGCCCGCGGCTTCTTCGACCACACCAACCCGGACGGCGACGGACCCGGCGAGCGCATCACCGCGGCCGGTTACCGCTGGTCGACCTACGGCGAGAACATCGCGAGGGGGCAGCAGACCCCGCAGGCGGTGATGGACTCGTGGATGAACAGCCCCGGCCACCGCGCCAACATCCTCAACTGCTCGTTCAAGAACATCGGCGTGGGCGTCCACGACGGCTCCGGCGGACCGTGGTGGACCCAGGCCTTCGGCGCGAAGCTATGAGCCGCTGCCCGGCGTGTGCCCGAAGGCGCGCCGGAAGACGTCGATGAACGCGCTGGCCGAGGACCACCCGCACCGGTGCGCCACCGTCGTCACCGGCGTCCCCTCGGCCAGCAGCACCAGCGCGTGGTGCAGCCGCAGCTGGGTGCGCCACTGCGGGAACGTCATGCCGAGGTCGCGGCGGAACAGCCGGGACAGGGTACGGTCGCTCGCCCCGACCTGACGCCCCAGCTCCGCCAGCGTGCGGCCGTCGGCCGGATCGGCGCGCAGGACGTCGCACACGGAGCGCAGCACGGGGGACGCGGGCGTCGGCAGATGCAGCGGACGCCGGGGCGAGGCGCGCAACCGGTCCAGCAACACCGCACGCAGCCGCGCCCGTTCGGGGCTGCCGTCGTCCGGGGCGCTGGTGTGGGCGACGATCAGCTCGCGCAGCAGCGGTTCCACGGCGAGCACGGTCGGCGCGTGGAGGCCGAGCGGGTTCTCGCCCGCGGACAGCCCCACCAGGTGCAGTTCGAGCG
Source organism: Streptomyces sp. NPDC029151 (assembly GCF_055564315.1). Lineage (NCBI taxonomy): Bacteria > Bacillati > Actinomycetota > Actinomycetes > Kitasatosporales > Streptomycetaceae > Streptomyces > Streptomyces sp. NPDC029151. Next base: position 233,570 of record NZ_JBVHWQ010000003.1, on the reverse strand, counting down.
TGCCGTGCGCCTGGTGGGCGTGCACGGTGCCGGCCGGCACCCACAGGGCGCGGGTGGCCGGGGCGACCCAGGAACCGGCGTCGGTGGTGACGGCCACCACGCCCCGGCCCGCGTACACGATCTGGTGGTCGTCGTGCTGGTGGGCGTCTATCGCCGCGCCGGACGCCAGCCGTTGGGTGCGGGTGGGGGCCACCGGCTCATGGCGGATCTCCGTCATCACCTGGCAGGTTATCGAAAGCGCGACAGCCCCGCGGGGCCGGAGCATGACCGGGTGCGAAGGAAAGCATCGATCACCCTGCTGTCCGTCGGGCACGCCTGCGTCGACGTCTACCAGGGAGCCGTGGCGTCCCTGATCCCGTTCCTCGTCGCCGAGCGCTCCTACGGCTACGCCGAGGCCGCGGGCGTCGTCCTGGCCGCCTCCCTGCTGTCCTCCGTGGCGCAGCCGCTGTTCGGCGCGCTCACCGACCGCCGGCCCGTTCCCTGGCTGCTGCCGGCCGGCACCCTTCTGGCCGGGCTGGGCATCGCGCTGAGCGGAACCAGCGGTTCGTACGCGCTGACGCTGGTCTGCGTGGCGGTGTCCGGCGCCGGCGTGGCCGCCTACCACCCCGAGTCGGCGCGCGTGGCCCGGCTGGCCGGCGGGGCCGGTCACAGCGCCATGGGCTGGTTCTCCCTCGGCGGCAACGCCGGCTTCGCCCTGGCCCCGCTGCTGGTGACCGCCGTCGTGGGCACGGGCGGACTCGCCTGGACGCCGCTGCTGGTGCTGCCCGCGCTCCTCGGCGCGGCCCTGAACCTGACCGCCCTGCGCGCGACCGAGCAACGGCGGCACCTCACCCGCACGGCGCCGGCGTACGGCACCGACGACAGGGCGTCCTTCCTGAGACTGTCCCTGGCCGTGGTGTGCCGCTCCGTCGTCTTCACCGGACTGAGCAGCTTCCTCTCCCTGTACGCGGCGCAGCGCACGGGCGGGGGCGCGACGGCCGGTACGGCCGCGCTGTGCGTGCTCTACCTGGGCGGCGCGGCCGGTTCCGTGCTGGGCGGCCGGCTCGCCGGGCGCCGGGACCGCGTGACGGTGTGCCGCTGGTCGTACCTGCTCTCGGTCGCGGCGGTCGCCGGCGTCGTCCTCGTCCCCGGCCCCGCCCTGTACCTGTGCGTGGCCCTGACCTCAGCCGGTCTGTACGTGCCGTTCTCCCTCCAGGTCACCCTCGGCCAGGACTACCTGCCCTCGCGGGTCGGCACCGCCGGGGGCGTCACGCTCGGCCTGACCGTCAGCGTCGGCGGACTGGCGAGCCCCCTCATCGGCCGGCTCGCCGACGCGACGTCCCTGCGGACCGCGCTGGCCCCGCTGGTCCTGATGCCGGCGCTCAGCTGGCTGGCGCTGCGCACCCTGCCCGAACCGGCGGGTCCCGGCGGCCGGGACGACGCGCCGGCCGCCGGCACTCAGCGTGCCGTGCCGAAGTCCTGGGTCCAGTAGCTGCCGGGCTGCGCGAGGCCGACGCCGATCTCCTTGAACCCGCAGTTGAGGATGTTGGCCCGGTGGCCCGGGCTGGCCATCCAGCCCGCCATGACCTGCTCCGCCGTGCCGTAGCCGTAGGCGACGTTCTCGCCGTAGCTGCTCCAGGTGTAGCCGGCGGCGGTGATGCGGGCGCCCGGGTCCGACCCGTCGGACCCGGTGTGCGACATGTTCTGGTGGGACGCCATGTCCTCGCTGTGCGCCTGCGCGGCCTTGGTCAGCGCCGGGTCGAGGGTCAGTGCCTGACAACCGGCCTTCGCGCGCTCGGAGTTCACCAGCCGCAGGATCTCGGCGGAGACGCCGGACGCCGTGGCGGCGGGCTCCGGGGTGCCCGGCGCCGCGGGGGCGGAGGCGGAGGCGGAGGGGGAGGGGGAAGAGGACGCGGTAGGGGTGGCCTGCGGAACGCCGGGGGCGGTGGTCCGATGGGGGTGGTGGACCGTGGCCTTCTTCCCGGCGGTGGGGTGGGCGCTCGGCGGGGGCGCGGTCCGGGGCGTGGACGGCGCGGTGGTCCCGGGCGCACCGGTGTCGTACGCGGTGCCGCCGGGGGTGTCGTACACGTTGCTGTGGTGATGCCCGGGGGTGTACTGCCACTGCCCCACGGGTGTGCTCGTCACGACGGCCTGTGCCGGGTCCTGCGTACCGTACGGCCACTCGGCACAGGCCAGGGCGACGGACGGCACGCCCACGGCGCCGACGGCTGCTGCGGCGACGACTATTCGCCGGTAGTGCTTCGTTTTGCGGTGCTGGCCCATACGTCAACCTCACTCGGTGATCGCCGAGGGCTCATTGTTGGGACGGCGTCACAGGCAGCGCAAAGTGCCGCGTCTACTATCTCGCGTCGTAGACGCACGGGGGTCTTGTCAGGCGGGCCAGGAGATGCCGACTTCGCGATCGCGATGTTTGCGACGTTGCTGTCGAGGCGTCAGGAACAGGCGGGCGGCGAGGAATGCGGGACGCTTCCGCGCGGCCGGTTCGAGGTCCTCGTGACCGCACCCGCCAGTCACGGCAAGACGGACAAATCCCATTTGTCGTGGAGGCCGTGTCTACTATACGCCCCGCTTAGTGGCCGCCTTCGCTGTGAGGGATGTCACTGCCGCCAGGTCGTCGGCCCGGCGGGACCGACTGCTGCCGATGATCGCCCCGTCCGTGTCGTGTCCCTCGCGCATCGCGGCCTGGGAACGCGGAAAGCCCCCGGCGTTCACAGGGGGGCGGCGGGGGAGAGGAGGGAAGGGCGTCGGAGGGGGCGGAGGCGTCGGCTCCTTCATGGGCCGCAGACCCCGCGCGGGTCGGCACGGCGGCCGGGGGCAGACCGGCCGGACCGGGAGCGGGGCCCCCTCCCGGACGGCGTACGCACCGCGCGGCGGCCGGAGCAGAAGCTCTCCGGCCGCCGCGCACCCTGTGCGCCGGCCGTCACTCGTTCTGGAAGACGGCCTTGCTGACCTCGGCGGGGTTCTCGAACTTCTTCTTGCCGAGGTGAGAGATCCGCTCGGTGATCTCCTTGGGCGCGTGGTTGTTCTCGGCGACCTTCCGAAGCTGGTCGGAAGTGGCCGGGTAGTCCGCGCCCGACAGGGCTTTCTGCAGGTCAGGTGGGGTGATACCCGCCATGGCTCCTCCAGGCGGTGAGTTGGTGCACGATCATCGGGCCGGCGCCGCATGCTGCGCCGGACTGCTCAGGTACCCATCCTGCGGAGGCGGATTCAGACATTCTGGGCGTGATGGGTTCCGTGCCGCACGGGTACCCGGGGCTCCGGACAGCGCGCCGCGCGTGAGAGGACCGGGAGCATCCGATGAGCGAGACCACCCCATCCCAGGCCGAGGGCGAACCGGAGCCGGGCACCCCCGAGGCCGAACAGCCGCCGCGCACCACGCCGTCCCAGGCGGAGGGAGCGGACGTCGGTGACGAGGACGACGGGAACCCGGATGACGGCACCGGCGAGAGCGGCGACGCGTAAGGAGGCGTGATGAGCAGGGCACGCACCAGCGTCCCCGAGGTGCTGGACGCGGTGAAGGACGTGACCTACCCGGCGGACAAGGACCGGCTGGTCTCGGCCGCGCGACGGGCGGGAGCCTCCGAGGAGGTCGTCGAGGCCCTGCGCGGCATGCCCGCCGAGGACTACACCGACCGCGAGGGCGTGGCGAGGTCGGTCCGTGTGGACCCGGACTCCGACCTCGGCGCCGACGCCACCCGGCGAGGCGAACCGGCACGGCACCACGGCAGACCGGGACTCTCCCTGCACCTCAGGGAGGAGCCCAAGAACCCGATCATGGAGGAGTTCGACCGCTGACCGGACGGACAGGGTCCGTCCCGGAGCCGCCCGCGTGCGCTTCGAGCCGCGCCGTGACCGACGCGGTGACCCGGGACGGGTGGGCGCGACGGCGTTCGGCGGCGTCCCTCCGGGGCCCTTCCGTCACGGAAGGGCTGCGTCTCGACCTAGCCTCGCTTCTTCGACGCGTTGGCCTCGATGGCTTCGACGACCTTCTTCGCCGTGGCCTTGGCCGAGCCCGGGTTCTGGCCGGTGACGAGATTGCCGTCGGTGACGACGTAGGAGACGAACGGCAGTGTCGCCTTCTCGTAGAGCGCGCCGCGCCGCTTGGCCGTCTCCTCGGCGTTGTAGGGGACCAGCTTGTCGACGCGGGCGAGGACCTCCTCGGTCCAGGCGAATCCCGTCATCTTGCGGCCGGCGATGAGGTGGGAGCCGTCGGAGAGCCGGGTGTTGAGCAGGCCGCAGTAGCCGTGGCAGACCGAGGAGACGATACCGCCGCGCTCGTGGATCTCACGGGTGATGCGCTGCAGGCCCTCGCTGTCGGGGAAGTCGTACATCACCCCGTGACCGCCGGTGAAGTAGATCGCGTCGTAGTCTGATGGGTCGATCTGATCCGGGCTCGCCGTGTTCCGGAGCATCGCCATCTTCCCGGGGTCGGTGCGCCAAGCCCTGGCGGTCCTGTCGTAGTTCGGGAACTTCAGCGCACGCGGCTCGAGAGGCACCGCGCCGCCGGCCGGGCTGACGAGCGTCTGCTCGTAGCCGTGTTCCTCGAAGACGTGCCAGGCGTGCGTGAGCTCGGACAACCACAGGCCAGTGGTGTGGGAAGGGTCGTCGTAGTGGCCGACGTTCGTGACGACGGCGAGGACGCGCTTGGTCATGGCTGATCTTCCTTCATGCGGACCGGGACGGCGAGGTGGCGGGCCGTCGTGGCTGGTGGTCGGTCAGCGGACGCCCAGGGCACGCAGCGTCCTGAACGTCCCGGTCAGGATCCGCGCCCACTGCTCGTACTTCACCCCGCGGGGCGGGGTGAAGCCCTGGAGGCGCTGGTGGGCGACGGTCTGGGCTTCGGTGTACTTGAGCAGCCCGTCGGCGCCGTGACGACGGCCGAGGCCCGAGTCCCCCATGCCGCCCATGGGGGCGTCGATACTGCCCCAGGCGGCGGCGAACCCCTCGTTGACGTTGACGGTGCCGGCGTGCAGCCGTCCCGCCACCTTGCGGGCCTCGGCGCCGTCGCGGCCCCAGACGCTCGCGTTGAGGCCGTACGGCGTGGCGTTGGCCATCGCCACCGCCTCGTCGACCGTCCGGTAGCGGTGGATCGACACCACTGGGCCGAACGTCTCGTGGTCGAACAGCGTCATCTCCGGGGTCACGTCGGCGAGGATCGTCGGCTCGTAGAACAGTGGCCCGAGGTCGGGCCGGGCCTTTCCTCCGGCCAGTACGGTCGCGCCTTTCGACACCGCGTCCTCGACGTGCGAGCTCACGGTCTCGAGCTGCGAGGGAGTGGTCAGCGAGCCCATGTCCACGGAGAAGTCGTAGGCCGCACCCAGGCGCATGGACCGGACGCGTTCGACGAACGCGGTGACGAACGCGTCGTGGATCTCCTCGGCGACGTAGAGCCGCTCGATGGACACGCACAGCTGCCCGGCCGAGGGGAAACAAGCGGCGACCGCGCCGGCGGCCGCCTTCCCGATGTCGGCGTCGGCGAGGACGACCATGGCGTTCTTGCCGCCGAGCTCCAGGGACGCGCCGATCAGCCGCTCACCCGCGTTGCGCGCGATCCGGCGCCCGCTGGCGGTGGAGCCGGTGAACATCATGTAGTCCCCGCCGGCCATGAGCGCGTCTCCGATGGAGCTGCCGCGGCCGACCACCATCTGCCAGACGTCGGTCGGCAGTCCGGCCTCGTGCATCAGGGCCAGCGCCCACAGCGCGGTCAGGGCGGTCTGGGTGTCGGGCTTCTGTACGACGGCGTTGCCGGCCATCAGGGCCGGGATGGCGTCGCCGGCGGCCATGCTGAGCGGGTAGTTCCAGGGCGAGATGACGGTGACCACGCCCTTGGGGTGGCGCAGCTCGGTGGTGTGGGTCAGCACCGGAATCGCGCCCTTGCGGCGCTTCGGTGCGAGCAGCCGCCGTGCGCTGCGCGCGTAGTAGCGGGCGGTGATCGCGATGTCGCTCACCTCGAGGAACGCGTCGCGACGGGTCTTGCCGCTCTCGGCCTGCATCAGGTCGAGGGCTTCCTCCTGCCGCTGGAGGACGAGGTCGTGGAAGCGCAGCATGATGCGCTTGCGGTCGGCCACGGGCGTGGCTGCCCAGCCGGCCTGGGCAGCGCGTGCCCGGGCGAAGGCGTCCTCGACGTCGTCGGGGGTGGAGACCGGCAGGTCCGCGAGCGGTGCGCCGGTGTACGGCGAGGTCGTGGCGAGCCGCTGGGCGCGAGCACCGGCGGCCACCAGGGCGGCCAGGCGGGCGAGTCGGGCCGGCGTCAGCGAGGTCGGGAGGGCGGCCTCGACGTGGCCGGTGTTCGTGGTGGTCATCTCGTCCTCAGCTCCGGTCCTGGATGGAGGTGGGCACGGGCATGTGCAGCGCCAGCTGGCCTTCGGTGGTGACGTCGAGCCGGATCGTCCGGATCGGCTTCAGCGAGCGGAGGTCGTCACTCGTCCGGCCCTCACCGAGCTGCAGGTCCAGGCCGCGGGGGAACCGGGTGGTTCCCGAGGAGAGCACGTTGATCTGGCTGGTCGTGGAGTGCCAGGCGCCGTCGATCGTGGTGTAGGAGGTCAGGGTCGAGACGTGTGCGCCGGTGGGCCGGGCGGTCTGCTTCGGGGTGGGAGCCGACAGGGCGAGGTCAAGGCCGCCCTGGCCGTTGGCGACCCTGACGGAGGTGCGCTCGGTGTCGATGTCGACGTCGAGCTCGGTGACCCACTTGGGGAACCCGTAGCCGTCGTGGCCGCGCACCTGAGCGATCTCGGTGTTGACCGGCAGCGAGAGTACGTAGGAGTGCAGGGAGTCGTTCTTGAGCCCGGTGACCAGGTCGAGCAGGCCCAGCCCACCGTGCCGGGCCGGCTTCACGGCGATGCCGACCGCGGCCTCGGTGTAGAAGTCGATGTCGCACACGTCGTAGCGGAAGGCCATCACGGAGACGATCCCGAGCCCCGGGGCGATCTCGAGCGGGTCCAGCTCCCGGGGCAGGCGGGCCCGGATCGCCTTGGCCGGCGCGAGCATCGTGAGCCGGGTCGTGGAGATGCGGTAGTAGAAGTTCGGCGTCAGCGTGCGCCCGATGCGGGAATCCACGCGGCTCTTCGGCATCCGGCGGAAGAAGTCGACGCTGCTGACGCGCGGGTCCCGCTCGACCTCGTCGAGGTCGGTGTCCATGCGGAACCGGTCATAGAGGCCGCCTTCGGGGACGGTGACGAGACGCCCTCCGAGATCGACCTCTACGGTCCGGTCGGTCGGCTTGCCGGTCGGTGCCATGGACTCTCCTCCAATGTAAGCGGCGCTAACACCGAGGATCGCACGGGATGTGAGCACCGTCAACAACGGGGGATGTGAGGCACGCGACGGGCGGGCGGCGCGCGTCAGGAGCCGACCGACGTGATGGCGAGGAACGCGCTGCGCACCCGGTCGGCGACCTCCTCGTCCGACGTGGCCTGCAGCTTGCCGTCGAGGTACAGGCAGGCCAGCCCGTGGGCGAGCCCCCAGCCGGCCGAGGCCAGGGCCGAGGCGTCCGTCTCGGGGAAGACGCGGTCGAGCGCGTCGGCCAGCAGCTCGTGCAGGGCCTCGGCGGCCTTGACCCGCTCGTCGTCGGCGTCATCGCACGGCTTGCCGAACATCACGCGGAACAGAGCCGGGCGCCGCAGCGCGAAGGTGACGTAGGCGACGGCGAACTCGGCCAGGTCCGGGAGCGAGGCGGGCAGGTCGCGCCCGCCGCCCAGGTCGGCCAGCAGGTCCCGGAAACCTTCGGCGGCGAGCGCGGACTCCAGGGCGTCGCGGTCCTTGAAGTGGCGATACGGCGCGGTCGGCGACACGCCGGCCCGGCGCGCGACGGCGCGCAGCGAGAAGGCTTCGCCGCCCTCCAGCATCTCCATCGCGGTCGACAGCAGCGCCGCCCGCAGGTCGCCGTGATGGTAGCCACTCTTCTCTGAAGTTGACATCGCTTACTTCGCCCTCCTATGCTGTGTTAGCACCGTAAACATAGCGCATGTCCGGAGGAACCGAGACCCGATGCGTCCTTCACCGTGATCACCTCGCAGACGGCGACCCATGCCGGACGTTGAGAAGGGTGGCACCAGCACACCGGTCGTTCTCATCCCGCCGGCGACGGCCAGCGGCTCCGGCTGCCACCGGCCGCTGGTCGCCGAGTCCGAGCGCCACGGGCGGCAAGCCCGAGCGCCGCGCCGGCGAGGGTTCGAGCGCGGCGAACCTCGAGCGAGCCGACGCGGGGACCGGGCCCACCGCGACGGGACCGACGACATCGCACAAGCCGTCGCCGTAGTGCGTGCGGAGCCACCCGCGCGGCCGGTGCTCCTTCTCGGTCACAGCCTCGGAGGACGGCTCGTATCCGGACACGAGCTCACCCGTCCGACGACCAACGCGGTGATCACGGTCGCCGGCGCGGTCCCGCGCGATCGGCACGTCGCCCATGGGGGCCTGCACATCGCTGCCATGGCGGCACTGGTGGGCCCGGCGATGACGGAGGTGTTCGGTACCTCCCGAAGCCGGCGTGCGGCGGTCCCGGGGCGCGCACCCTGATGCGGGAACGGGCCCGCACGGGGCTCACCGGCCGCCGCCGTACGTGGTCGACCAGCCGATCACCACACCGGCCCCAGGTGTCCGGAGGCTCGACCCACGACCACATCGGCCGGGTCCGCACCCCGGCCACGGTGGCCGACCCCGTCGTCACGTGGTGGCACGACGCTGCTCGCAGTCGAGTCGTCGTCGGCACCCGCACCATCCACCTCAAGGAGACCAGACCCATGCAGACCGTTCTCGGCGCCGGCGGACCGATCGCGGACGAGCTCGTGAACGAGCTCCACCGCAACCACACCAAGGACATTCGCCTCGTCAGCCGCAAGCCCTCGAGGGTGAACGACACCGATGAGCTCGTGGCCGCGGACCTCACCGACGCCGACGCCACCAGCCGTGCCGTCACGGGCAGTGACATCGCCTACCTCACCGTCGGCCTGCCCCTGGACTCGGAGCTGTGGGAACGGCAGTTCCCCGTCATCATGCGCAACGTCATCGACGCCTGCGCCGAACACGGCACGAAGCTCGTCTTCTTCGACAACACCTACATGTATCCCGGAACGTCGGCGCCCCAGACCGAGTCGACAGCATTCGCACCGGGCGGCCGCAAGGGGCGGGTCCGCGGAGAGCTCGCCACCATGCTGCTTGAGGCCATGCAGACCGGACGGGTCGAAGCCCTGATCGGCCGCGCGCCCGAGTTCTACGGACCGGGCCGGACGAAGAGCTACACGAACTCGTTGGTGTTCGAGCGGATCAAGGCGGACAAGCGGCCGTTCGTCCCGGTCGACGCCCATGCCAAGCGTTCCCTGATCTGGACCCCCGACGCGAGCCGCGCTCTCGCCCTGCTCGGCAACACGCCGGATGCCTACGGCCGGACGTGGCACCTGCCGGTCGACCCGGACCTGCAGTCCTACGCCCAGCTCGTCGAGATCGCCGGGGAGGTCACCGGCCGCAGGATCGGCTACACGGTGCTGCCGATGCTCGCCTTCCGTTTCGGGCGCCGCTTCGTCAAGCCGCTCGACGAGATGTACGAGCTGCTCGCCCGCTACCGCGACGACAACGTCTTCGACAGCTCGAAGTTCGCGGCCCGCTTTCCCGACTTCCAGGTCACGAGCTACCGGGAGGGAGTGGAGCGGATTCTCGCCGGCTGACCCGTCGGCGGGTCCTCCTGGCGGCTGACTCGTGCCGCGATGCCGAACCGGCTCCGGTACTCCGACGGCGTGGCGCCCGTGGCGCGCTGGAAGAGCCGACGGAAGTGCCGACGGAAGTGCGACACGTCCAGGTAGCCGACGCCGCGGGAGATCCGGGCGACCGGCTCGGTGGTCAGCTCCAGCACCTCGCGTGCCTTCGCGATGCGCGCCGCCTGGATCGCCGGCGCACACGGCACAGAGAGTGGTGCCCTCGGACCGGCGTCCGACGAGCCGATCGGTGAGCTCACCGACCGACGTCATCAGCTCGGGCACGACGAGGCTCGGCGGGATGACGACGTGGCCGAGCCGGTGCGCGAGCTCGGGATGGTGTCCGAGGCGCAGACCATGACCGGTCCGTCGTCGGTGGCGGACACCGCCCAGGTGCTGACCCGGATCACGCTCGGAGGGTCGGCCGGCTCCACGGCGTACCCGCCGGCGACACGGAAGACGTCCCGGAGGCCATGGATCGCCGACACCCGGCAGTCGTCGTACTCCAGCAGGCCGATACCTCACCGACGACCCGCGCTTCGGTCTCGTCGACGTGTGGACCTGTCGCGCTCGGGCTCATCGTGTCTCCTCCAGGTCCGTGGTCGGCGCAGCGATGGGCGGCAGACCTGTCGAGCCTGCCGCCCATGTTCCTGGCTGCGGTCACTCCTGGTGGAGAGCGTCCCGCAGCGCGTCGACGGACAGCTTCCGTGCGACGTTGGTGGCCGGGGTGTCCCGCAGGCTGTCCAACAGCATGAAGTCGTGGACTGTCCCGCTGACGCGGACGGCCGTCACCTCGACGCCGGCCTCACGGAGCTTGTTGGCGTAGAGCTCGCCCCCGTCCCGCAGAACGTCGGCCTCCGCCGTGATGACGAGGGCGGGCGGCAGTCCCTTGAGGTCCTCGAGGGTCGCCCGTAGCGGCGAGGCGTACTTCTCCTCGCGCTTGGTCTCGTCGGTCGTGTACGCGTCCCAGAACCACTTCATCCCGTCGCGGGTGAGGTAGTAGTGCTCCGCGAACTGGTGGTAGGACTGCGTGTCGAAGTCCGGCCCGGTCACGGGATAGAGCAGGATCTGCGCTTTGAGCGCGAGCCCGCCGCGGTCCTCGTTCATCTGCGCGAAGACCGTGGACATGCATCCGCCGACCGACTCGCCGGCGACGGCGACGCGGGAGGTGTCGAGGCCGTGGTCGGCGCCGTTCTCCTGCAGCCACTGGCCGACGGCGTAGTTCTGCTCGACCTGCGTGGGGTACCCCTTCTCGGGCGCCCAGTCGTAGACCGGGAAGACGCCCGCGGCACCGGCCCCGATGGTGAGCTCGCGGAAGAGGCGGTCGTGGGTCTTGTCGTCGCCGAAGACCCACCCAGCGCCGTGGATGTAGAAGACCACGGGCAGAGCGCCCGTGGCGCCCTTGGGCCTGATGATGCGGGTGCGGACGGTGCCCCACTCGTCGGCGTCGACGTCGACCCACTCCTCGTCGACGGCCGGGCGCTCGACGCCCTCGCCGCTCTGCAGGTCGCTGAGGATCTTGCGCCCCTCCTCGGGCGGAAGCTCGTAGATCCGCGGGTGGGGGTCGGTGTCCTCGGCGAGCTTCTTGGCCTCGGGCTCCAGGTACGGCGTGGTGGGGGCCGGAAGGTCAGTCATCGCTGATCCTTTCCTCGAATGCCGGTCGCTTGTCTCATCGACGCTACGGACGGTCCGCATCCAGGCCGGGTGCCGCGAACGACTCCCTTCGAGATGATCGCGACACCCGTTCCGAGGTGCGGCCTGAGGAGCGAACGATCGGGCGAGCCGAGAACAGGACCCCCCAGAGTGCGGCCCGACGGGTGCTCCGACCCTCGGCAAGCCCCGGTCGCAGCGCGAAGCGGCTCCGCCCATGGGCGCTGCTGGTGAATGGACCTGGCGCACCTCCGGCGGAAGGCTCCTCTTCCCACAGGATCCGCCTGGCCGGCTTTGATCGCAGTCGGTGATGCGGGTGGGAGTGTCGTGCCGCATACGCACTGAGCGGGACCGGCAGGGCCGCGCTGGATCCGATGGAGAAGTCGCGTTCGTCGACGCCGTACTCGGTGTCGACGGTGGCCATCGCTCATGGAGGTAGGACATAGGGAGATGTGGCCACGGAATCCGGGATCCCCCACGAAGGCCCGCCTTGACGCCCCCTGGGGGCCGTCCTAGCGTGATCGTCAACGGACTGGTCCGGACAGGTAGGGCAGGTAACCCGGCGATGACCCAACCGCACGACCCGCTCGGCGGCGGAGCCGCGGGCCGTCCCCTCCAGGTGGAGACGCACGGGCTGGACGTGATCGCGGACGCGGAGCGCCGGGGCACGCCGCGCTCCCTGTTCTGGCCCTGGTTCGGGGCCAACGTCTCCGTCCTCGGCCTCGGCTACGGCGCCTTCGCGCTCGGCTTCGGCATCTCCTTCTGGCAGGCCCTCGCCGCCGGGGTGCTCGGCATCGCCGTCTCGTTCCTGCTGTGCGGTTTCATGGCGGTCGCCGGAAAGCGGGGCTCGGCCCCCACCATGGTCCTCAGCCGGGCCGCCTACGGCGTGCGCGGCAACCGGCTGCCGTCCGTCATCTCCTGGATGCTCACCGTCGGCTGGGAGACCGTCCTGACCGCGCTCGCCACGATGGCCACCGCCACCGTCTTCAGCAGCCTCGGCTGGGGCGGAGGCACCGAGACCAAGGCGGTCGCCCTGCTCGTGGTCGCCGCGCTGACCGTCGTCGGCGGGGTCATGGGCTTCGACCTGATCATGCGACTGCAGACCTGGATCACCCTGATCACGGGCGTCCTCACGGTCCTCTACGTCGCCCTCGTCGCCGACCACATCCACTGGCCCACGGTCGACGCGATCCCGGCCGGGTCCGCCCAGGAGTTCATCGGCGCGCTCGTGTTCATGATGACCGGCTTCGGCCTGGGCTGGATCAACGCCGCCGCCGACTACTCCCGCTATCTCCCCCGCGGCTCCTCCAGCCGGGGAGTGATCGGCTGGACCGCCTTCGGCGCCTCACTGGCCCCCTTGGTCCTGCTCGTCTTCGGCCTGCTGCTGGCCGGTTCCTCCGCGGACCTGAGCAAGGCGATCGCGGCCGACCCGATCGGTGCCCTGACCACCCTCCTGCCGACCTCGTTCCTGGTGCCGTTCGCCGTGGTCGCCGTCCTCGGCCTGGTCGGCGGCGCGGTCCTCGACATCTACTCCTCCGGCCTGGCCCTGCTCTCGGCCGGCCTGCGGGTGCCCCGCTACCTGGCCGCGCTCTTCGACGGGGTGCTGATGATCGCCGGCGCGATCTACATCGTGTTCTTCGCCGACAACTTCCTCGGTCAGTTCATGGGTTTCCTCACCACCCTCGGCGTGCCCATCGCCGCCTGGGCCGGCGTCATGCTCGCCGACCTGGCGTTGCGCCGCCGCGACTACGACGACGGCGACCTGTTCCGCCCGCACGGCCGCTACGGCGACGTCCCCCTCGGCCCGCTGGTCCTCACCCTCGCCGCCACGGCCGTCGGCTGGGGCCTGGTCACCAACACCGCCGCGCGGTGGCTGACCTGGCAGGGCTATCTGCTGGAGCCCCTCGGACTCGGCGGGAGGACCGGCGCCTGGGCCTACGCCAACCTGGGTGTCCTGGTCGCCCTGGCCCTCGCCTTCCTCGGCACCCTGCTGCCGGGCCGGGGCCGGGTCCGCGCCCAGGAGGCCCAGGCGCCGAGCCCGGCGCTCGACGCGGAGGTACTGCACCCGTGAGCGCCGCCGCCGCACCGGGGGAGGTGCTCCGGACATGACCGCGAGCGCCGGCCACCTCGCCGTGATCGACATGCAGCGTGTCTTCGCCGACCCGGAGAGTCCCTGGGCCGCCCCCCGGTACGCCGACGCGGCAGCCGGCGTACTGGCCCTGTTGCCTGCCTTCGCCGGCCGTGTCACCTTCACCCGCTTCCTGGCCCCCGCACGGCCGGCCGGCGCCTGGCGCGCCTACTACGACCAGTTCCCCTTCGCCCGCCGGCCCGCCGACGCCGGCCTCTGGGCCCTCACCGACGAGTTCGCCGGTCTCGCCGACCACGTCCTGGACACCACCACCTTCGGCAAGTGGAGCCCTGACCTCGCCGCACGGCTCGGCCCGGACGGCCGCCTGGTCCTGGCCGGCGTCAGCACCGACTGCTGTGTGCTGTCCACCGCCCTGGCCGCCGCCGACGCGGGCACCGAGGTCCTGGTCGTGGCCGACGCCTGTGCCGGCGCCGACGACGACTCCCACCTCAGGGCCCTGCAGGTGATGGAGCTGTACCGGCCGCTGGTCCGGGTCACCACCATCGCCGACCTGCTCGCGGCGCCCGGACCGTGACCGGCGTCCCGCTCCAGGCCGCAGCCAGCCCGGCCGGCTCCCGGTCCGGGAGATCCGTACCGGCGGTGCGCCCGGCCTCGGGATCATCGCGGGGTGCACGCGCGCGGTGACTGACGTGCCGACGGCCCGCGACCGTCGTCCGCACCGCCTTCCCACGGGGCCTCCCGCCGATCGCCACCTCAGGGCCTTGCAGGTGCCGGAGCTGTACGGGCCGCTGGTCGCGGCGCCCTGACGCTGAGCGGCGTCCCGCTCCAGGCCGCAGCCAGCCCGGCCGGCTCCCGGTCCGGGAGATCCGTACCGGCGGTGCGCCCGGCCTTGGGATCATCGCGGGGTGCACGCGCGCGGTGACCGACGTGCCGACGGCCCGCGACCGTCGTCCGCACCGCCTCCCCACGGGACTTCCCGCCGATCGCCACCTCAGGGCCTTGCAGGTGCCGGAGCTGTACGGGCCGCTGGTCGCGGCGCCCCGACGGTGAGCGGCGTCCCGCTCCAGGCGGCAGCCAGCCCGGCCGGCTCCCGGTCCGGGAGATCCGTACCGGCGGTGCGCCCGGCCCGCCCGGTCGACCCGCGACCGTCGTCCGCACCGCCTCCCCACCGGGCCTCCCGCCGATCCCAGCCTCAGGGCCTTGCAGGTGCCGGAGCTGTACGGGCCGCTGGTCGCGGCGCCCCGACGGTGAGCGGCGTCCCGCTCTAGGCCGCAGCCAGCCCGCACCGCCTGCCCACCGGACCTCCCGCCGATCCCCACGCATGCCCGGCACCCCACCGGGTACGCGACGCGGAGCACGCCCGGGCGGCAGCCTGCCCGGACGGCCCGTACGACCACCGCTACCTGGGGACCAGCCATGGAGACACCCGCACACGAGGACCTGCCGACGCCCGCCCAGCAGGCGCTGGACGCCCTCGCAGTGAACGCCGAGGACCAGGCCGCACTGGACACCCTCGCCCACAGTGACGTACTCGTCCCGGTACCGGACGACGCGGCGGACGGCGCCGACGCCACGACGGTGGCGCTGCCCGTCCTGGAACAGCCCGGCGGCGACCCGGTCGTCCCGGTGTTCACGTCCGAGGGCGAGATGGCCGGCCTGCTGCCGTTCGTCTCGCGCTACCGCCTGATCCCGCTCGGCGCCCTCGCCGCGCAGTGGCCCGAGGAGGACCTCTCCCTCGCCATCGACGGCAGCTCCGCCCACGCGCTGACCCTCACCTCACAGGGAGTACGCACCCTGCTGGCCCGCTGATACGAGCCCCGGAGAGGACAGGGACCGCGCGGGCGGCCCCCACGCCGCCCGGCCCCGCGGACGCGACCCGGAGACCCCTACGCCGAAGGACGGCCGGAACTTCCCCCTGCCGCCGGTGGTCACCAGCCCCCGGAAAGGGAAGATCCCAGCGGGAGACAGGTCCGGGCGAACGCGAAGGAGCCGATGGTCGTGAGGGTCGTCCTGCTGGGCACCGCCGCCGGGGGCGGCTTCCCGCAGTGGAACTGCGCCTGCGCGCTCTGCACCGCCGCCCGGTACGGCAGACTGCCTCCCCGGAGCCAGGAGTGCGCCGCCGTCACCGGCAACGGCCGGGACTGGTGGCTGCTGAACGCCTCGCCCGACCTGCGGACCCAGCTCGCCGCCACGGCACCGCTGTGGCCCGGCCCCGGTCCCCGGGAGACCCCGCTGCGCGGAGCGCTGCTCACCGACGCCGAGGCCGACCACGTGGCCGGTCTGGCCGAACTGCGCGGAGCGGCGGGGCTGAAGGTCTACGCCGCGCCGCCGGTGCGAGCCGTCCTCGCCCCCGCCCGTGCCGCACTCGGCCGCTACGCGCCCTGGGAGTGGGCCGACAGCCTGGCCGACGGCGGGTTCGTGCTGGCCGGCGGTCTCGTCGTGACGGCCCATCCGGTGGGTGTGAAGATCCCGAAGTACGTACCGGCGCCGGAGCCCGCGGCCACGGAGCCGTGGGTGACGGCGTACCGCGTCGAGGACCTGGCCAGCGGGGGAGTACTGGTCTACGCGCCCTGCGTCGGCGCCTGGAGCCCCGTCCTGGACGAGCTGTGCGCCGACGCCGACTGCGTGCTGCTGGACGGCACGTTCTTCGCCGCCGACGAGATGGGGACGGCGGTGCGCTCCGGCGCCGGGCAGGCCGCCATGGGCCATCTCCCGGTCAGCGGGCCGGACGGCTCCCTCGCCGCGCTGGCCCGGCACCCCGGCGCGCGCCGGATCTACACCCACCTCAACAACACCAACCCGCTGCTGGACCCGGCCTCCTCCGCACGCGCGCACGTGGCCGAGCACGGCGCCGAGGTCCTGCCGGACGGCGCCGAGCTGGTGCTCTAGCGGGCCCGAGCCCTCCTGGTTTCCGCCCCGGTTGCGGTGAGCCGGGGCCACCGTCCTCCGCACTGCGCGCCGGGGAGTACCGGGAATAGCCTGGAGGAGAGCGGCACCGGCGCGGGACGGACCCTCCCGACGCTGTCCCTTCGCCGCGGGGGGACACGCAACAGGGAGAGGAACCATGCCCTGGAACCTGAACGGCACGTACCTGGAAAGCTGTAACTGCGACACCGTGTGCCCCTGCACCACCTCCGGCCTGACCGCGCCGGCCGACCACGAGCGCTGCCAGGTGACCCTGGCCTTCCACGTGGACGACGGAAACGTCGACGGCGTGGACGTGTCCGACCGCAGCGTCGCCGTCTTCGTCGACGCCCCCCGGGTGATGGCCGACGGCGGCTGGCAGGTGGCGCTGTACGTCGACGCCTCGGCCGACGACGGCCAGGCGGAAGCGCTGGGCAAGGTGTTCTCCGGCCAGGCCGGCGGGCCGATGGCGGCGCTCGCACCGCTCATCGGCGAGGTCCTCGGCGTGGAGCGGACCCCCATCGACTACCGCGACGACGGCCGTCGCCACGCCGTGCGGATCGGTGACGCCATCGACATCGAGATCGAGGACCAGGTCGCCCCGCAGTACGGCGACGACGGTCCCGTGATGAGCCTGACCGGCATGTTCCACCCGGCGAGCAGCACTCTGACGATCGCCCGCTCCACCCGGGCGACGGGCAACGGCGTGTACGGCCGGTCCTGGGACTTCACCGGCGGCAACGGCCACTCGGCGCCCTTCACATGGTCCGCGTGAGCGGCGGCCCGGCCCTCGCCCGCCACCGGACGGCTCCCGCCGGGCTGCTGCTCGTCGCGGCGGCCGCCGCCTGGGGCTGGCTGGTGACGCGCTGGGGCGGTACGGAGGCCATGCCCGGCACCATGGGCCTGGATCCGCCCCTGTTCCTGGGCATGTGGACGCTGATGATCGCCGCGATGATGCTGCCCGCCACGGCGCCCGTCGCCGCCCTGTACGCACGCACCATCACCGCGCACCGCGCCTCGCGCATGGCCGTGTTCACGGCCGCCTACGTGCTCGTCTGGGCCGCGGCGGGGCTGCCCGCGTACGCGCTGTCCGCAGGCCTGGGCCGGGCGGCGAGCCTTCCCCCGGGGGCGGGGACCTGGGTGGCCGCGGCCGTGTTCGCGGTCGGCGGCGTCTACCAGCTCACCCCGCTCAAGGACCGCTGCCTGGCGAAATGCCGGTCCCCACTCGGGATGATGCTGCGCTACGCCTCGTATCCGGGGCCCTCACGCGATCTGCGCGCCGGTGCCCACCACGGGGCGTTCTGCCTGGGCTGCTGCTGGTCGCTGATGGCGCTGCTCGCGGTGTTCGGCGTCATGAACCTGTGGGCCATGGTGGTCCTGACCGCCGTGATCACCGTCGAGAAGCTGGCTCCGGCCGGGCACGTGGTGGCCCGGGGCGTGGGAATCGCCTCGATCGCCCTGGCCGTCGCCGTCTTCTGGGCCCCCGGCCTGGCCCCGGGCCTCACAGGCGGCGGTTCGGCCGGGATGTGACCCGTCCTCGCGGCGGCCGGGTGACAACCCGGCGGTTTCCGCTGAAGGGCCGGGGCCGGCGCTGCCGCACGTCGCTCGCGCCACACGAGCCCGTCGCACCCGCCGAGGCCCGTGGTCATGGCCCTCGGCACGATCCGGCGCGATCCGGCGCGATCCGGCGCGATCCGACACGAGGGAGAGGACGCGCCGCCGCCCAACGCGGTCGAAGGGCTGCCGTACACGCTCCCCGAGGAAGGCGATGTCGTCGACGCCCCGGGGCCTGTCGCCACCCTCGGCGACACGCGGCCCCACGCGCCGTACTCCTCACCGGGCCGGGCGCTCCACGTGGTGGTGGCGCGGCAGGCCGGTGACGGTGCGCCCGGACAGGCGGGCCGCGTTGCGGTGCTTCTCCCGTTGACACCGCCGGACGCGATGCGAAGATCGGCCCGTGAACGACATACGCTTCCGTACGGCTGCCGACGCCGACCTCTCCACCCTCGTACGCCTGCGCGACGATGCCGCCCGCTGGATGAACTCCCGGGGCCCCACCGGCCAGTGGCAGCCCGGTGAACTGGGGGAGGACCACTTCCGCCGGGTCATGGAGCACGGGGAGGTCTGGGTCGCGGAAGCCGACGGCCGTACGGTCGGGGCCTGGGAACTGTGGTGGGAGGACCCCGACGCCTGGGGCCCGCAGCCCCCGACGGCCGGCTACGTGCATCGCCTGATGGTGGACCGTTCCGCCGTCCCGCCGGGAACGGGACGACGGCTGCTGCGGGCCGCGGAGCGGCGTGTGGCCGAGGCGGGCCGCACCCTGACGCGCCTCGACTGCCTGGCGGGCAACGATCGTCTGACCGCGTACTACCTCGGCGCCGGCTACCGGGTCGTCGGCCACAAGGAGGGCAAACCCCAGCCCGGCGGCGCGGCCAAGTCGTTCACGCTGCTCGAAAAGCCCGTCCCGTGAGCCGGCCGGGCAGGCGGCCGGCAGGCGGCCCTCCCCTTCCCACGAGAGACGCCGCGGGCCTGCGTCACATCTCGCGCAGCAGCACGGGCAACTCGCGCATGTCGTGGAAGACGACGGTGTCCGGGCCTTCGAGACGTTCGGCCGGGGTGAGCCCGCCGGCGTAGCCGAGGGCGCGCATGCCGGCGGCGCGCGCGGCCAGGACTCCGGGGCGGCTGTCCTCGACCACCACACACGCGGCCGGGGCGACGCCCATCCGCTCGGCGGCGTACAGGAACAGGTCGGGAGCCGGCTTGCCGCGCGCCACTTCCGTGGAACTGTGGATCCGGCCCTCGAAACGCTCGTACAGGCCGGTGCGGCCCAGGGTGTGGCGCATCTTCTCGTGCGTGCCGCCGGACGCCACACAGGTCGGCAGCGTGATCCCGTCCAGCGCATCCGGCAGACCCGCGACCGGCGTCAGACCGGCGTCCACGGCGACACGGTGCGGCCGCTCGAACCGCTCCGCCCAGACCGCGGCCGCCGCCGGCCCGAGCCGCTCGGTGACCTGCTCGCGGATGGCGGCGTGCGAACGCCCGATGAACCGGGCCACCACTTCGTCCTCGGTGAGCGGCCAGCCCAGTTCGGCACCGAGAGCCACCTGGACCCGGACGGCAATGCGCTCGCTGTCGACGAGAACCCCGTCGCAGTCGAATATCACCAGTTCGATCGGCTTGATCATCCCCGTAGCGTAGAGCGCCGCCGAACACCCCGGGCCGAGGGTGAGTTGGGCGTCCGCTTCACGCGGGGTGCCGCGGTGCGTCGTGCCGGCCGGGCCGGTGATCCGCCGCGGCCGCCGCTCCGGAAGGGGGCGGTCGTCAAACGGGAGACAGATCGTCCGCGCTGTGGTTACCATGCCGGGGATGAAGAACTTCTCCTCATGCGGATTGGGGGAATCGTTCGTGCAAGGTGAGTGCTGATGGCACATCACCCCGCGAACGGGATTCCGCCCCGCCTCCTGATGTGGCAGCGCGTCCGTGAGTACGCCGTGCCACCGTCCATGATCGAAATCGCCACCGCACGGCGTGCCGTCGGTGACTGGGCCGGTGCCTGCGCCGCCGCCCGGATCGACGTCGATCTCGATCTCCGCGCCGTGCGCAACCGCCACGGCACCGATGTCACCCACCACCTGCGCGCGGACCTGCGTCGGCTGGCGCCCGACCTGCTCCGCTGGCACATGCCCCGGATCCTGCCGGACGGACGGCTGAGGCCCGGCCTCACCGTTTCCCTGGCCAGGTACCGGAGTTCGGACGGCACGACCCCCCAACTGGTGGTGCGGACCCCGCCCGCCCGGGCGGATGCCGGTCAGCGGATGTCCCTGGCCCTCTGGGACGGACCCGGCGACGGCGCCGCCGCGCACCATCCTCACCCGCATCCGGACCGGCGTTTCCGCCTCGACCTGCACCGGCACCTGTGGGACCGGGAGCGGAGCGGTGAACTGGCGCTCAGATGCGGTGCGGAAGCGACACCGGTGACGGCGCTCTCCGCACGGTCCCTTCTCACCGGCCGCCCTGCCCTCCCCGGTCCGGCCCGCGGAGCCATCGCGCGGGACGCCTCGTGGGCGGTGCGGAACTGGGCCGCCGAGGCCGAGTTGCTGCTGCGGGCCGAGGGACGCCCACGCGGGGCGTTCGCCGTGCGGCTGGGTGCGCGAAACCGCGCCGTCCTCGAACTCGTCGCCCCCGACGACAGTCACGTCCCGGTACTGCGGCCACTGCGCGAGACGTTGCCGCAGCAGGAGGCCGCCGCGCTTCCGGTACTGCCGGAGGCCGCGGCCAGGACCCTTCCGGATCTGGAACTCCTGCGGGCCGGGCTGGTCCCGGCCGAGCGGCTGCACCCTCTCGTCGCCGGGGCACTGGCCGGGTTCGCCACGGCACCCGTGGGCCGCCCGGCCCCGGAACCCGGTGATCCACACCGGGTGGAATGCCGGGGCGAGGTCCACCGGATCGCGCTGCGGGACGGGGTGCTGACGGCGATCGACCACGACCCGGTCGAACTGCGCCGCGAGGACCTGCTCGTTGCGCTCGGCGGTCCGGCGTTGCCCTGCCTGCGGGCGATCGACCTGGTCCACCGCAGCCCGGAGGCCCTGCCCGCCGTTCGGGAGCGGCTCCGCCACGGTGACATCACCGGGGCGCTGACCGTGGTCGAGGGGTTGCTCGGCCGGGGGGCGGTGCTGCGCGACGGGCCGCTCCGGGAGGCGCTGGAATCGGCCGCCGCCCGCCGTGTCGACCACGGACTCTTCCGCGCCGGCCTGGTCGCCGAACACCCCGCCGCCGATGCGGGAGAGGACCGGAACGCCACGGGCGGCCGGCACCCGGAGGTGGACCACCGCCCCCGGCTCGACCGCCGGGCACCCGCCGAGATGCACCGCAAACAGACCAGCCGGGCCCGGCCCCGCACCGGCCTGCACCGCTGACCCACGGGCCTGTCGGCCCGCGAACCACTTCCTCATGAGCGACGCCTGCCGCGCGCCGCGCACCACACGACATCAGGGACGGCCCGGCCCGCTCCCTCACCTCCCCCTACCCAGGTGATGACCATGACCTCCAGCACTCTCCTGTCCGAACCCGCGCCCGCCCCGGCCGCCGACGAGCCCGCGCCCGCACACGGCCCCGCGGACGCGTCCGGAACCGGCGCCCAGCTCGCCCTCGCCGACGACCTGCTGGGCCTGCTGCGGACGACCACCACGGAACCGCGCCCCGACGAGCAGCTCGAAGCACTCACCCTGGCCGTCGCGGCCGACCTGCCCGTGCTGCTCTGGGGCGAGCCCGGCATCGGCAAGACCGCGGCCCTGACCCAGCTCGCCGCCTCCCTGGACCTGCCGCTCACGACCGTCATCGCCAGCGTCCACGAGCCGTCCGACTTCTCCGGACTGCCCATCGTCGGCGACGACCCGGCGGCGCAGGGGGTGCCGATGGCCCCGCCGCAGTGGGCCGTGGAAATCGTCCGCGCCGGGCGGGGGCTCCTCTTCCTCGACGAACTCTCCACCGCCACCCCGGCCGTCCAGGCCGCACTGCTCCGGGTCGTCCTGGAGCGGAAGGTCGGTGCGCTGCAACTGCCGCCCGGCGTACGGATCGTGGCCGCCGCCAACCCGCGCGCCTCGGCGGCGGACGGGTGGGAGCTGAGCCCGCCCCTGGCCAACCGGTTCGTGCACCTGAACTGGGTGCACGACCAGGAGGTGGTGGTGCGCGGCCTGGGCGGCGTCTGGCCCCGGGCGCAGCTGCCCCGGCTCGTGCCGGAGCGGCTGCCGGAAGCGGTGGCCTACGCCCGGCGTGCGGTCTGCGGCTTCCTGAAGGCCCGGCCGACCCTGATCCACCGGCTGCCCAGCACCGAGACGCGGCGCGGCAGCGCCTGGCCCTCGCCCCGCAGCTGGGAGGCGGCCATGACCCTGCTGGCCTTCGGCACGGCCGCCTCGGTCTCCCAGGAGGTGCTGGCGTCGCTGGTGCGGGGCGCGGTGGGGGACGGGCCGGGGCTCGAACTCCTCGCCCACCTGGACCGTATGGACCTGCCCGACCCCGAATCACTCCTGGCCGAGCCCGCCACCGCCGAACTGCCGGCGCGGGGCGACCTGCGGCAGGCGGCGCTGGAGGCGGTGGTGGCGGCCGTCGGGGCACGGCCGTCGAAGGAGCGCTGGGAGGCGGGATGGGCGGTCATGGTCCGCGCCCTGGAAACCGGCGCCCCTGACCTCCTGGTCGCCCCGGCGGCAGTGCTCGCCTCGCTGCGACGCGACGACTGGAAGACACCGGAGGCGGTGGAGCGGCTCGCCGGCGTGATCGGCCTCGCCCGGCGCGCGGCCGAGTCCGTGGAGCGGGTCGCCGCGCGCGGCGCCGGACGAGCCACGGGGGCGCAGCGATGACGGAGGCTTCCGGGCGAGCGGTGCGGGGCGCGCCGGTGGCGGGGGCCGTCGGGCGAGCGGCGGGGGGTACGCCGGTGGCGGGGGCTTCCGGGCGGGTGACGGGGGCTCCGGTCACGGGAGCTTCCGGAGGTCCGCGTCCGGTGCCGCGCCCCATGCCCCCGCCGTCGCGCCCGGTGCGGGTCACCCCGCCGGGGCGGGCGGCCGGCCTCGGCGGGCCGGACGCCCAGGCGGGGCTGCCGCTGGACCTGGACAAACTGCTGGCCGCCCGGCTGCACGCGGTGAAGGTGCGTCCGTACTTGGCCGGCGCGCTCTTCGCGCTGCACGTGGTGGAGGACCGGTCGGTGCCCACCATGGCGGTCGACGCGCACTGGCGCTGCTACGTTTCCCCCGGTTTCGTGTCGCGGACGTCCATGGAGGACCTCGCGGGCATTTGGGTGCACGAGGTCGCGCACCTGATCCGTGACCACCACGGGCGGAGCGAGCGGTACGCCCGGGAGAGCGGCGAACACGGTCCCGGCGAGCGCCTGCGGCGGAACATCGCCGCGGACTTCGAGATCAACGACGACATCTACGGCGACGGTCTGCCCGTACCCTTCGGCGCGGTGCGCCCGTCGCTGCTGCGGCTGCCCGACGGACTGCTGATGGAGGAGTACCTGAGGACGGCGTCGATGTCCGGGACGGCCGCCGACCTGGCCTGGCTGGACTGCGGCAGTGGTGCCGACGGGCAGCCCCGGCCGTGGGAACTGGGACCCGACGGCGCGCATGGGCTGAGCAGACAGCAGCGCGACGCGGTCCGCTTCCGGGTCGCCGAGGCCGTCAAGGGCCGGCCGGGTGACGCGCCCGAGGGGTGGCGCCGCTGGGCGGACGAGGTGTTCCATCCGCCGCAGCCGTGGCGGCAGCTGCTGGGTGCGGCGGTCCGCTCCGCGGCGGCCGTCCCGGGAGTGGGTGACAACCACAGCTACCGGCGTCCGTCGCGGCGTTCGGCCGGCCTTCCCGGGGTGCTGCTGCCCAGCCTGCGCCGTACGCCGCCCCGGGTCTGCGTCGTGATCGACACCTCGGGGTCGGTGAGCGACGCCGAGCTGGGCAGCGCGCTGCTGGAGGTGGCGGCGATATCCCGGGCGGTGGGAGGGCGGCGAGACCTGATCTCGGTGATCTCCTGCGACGCGGCGGCCGGCATCGCGGTCCCGCTCTGCCGAGCCGAGAGCATCGAACTGATCGGCGGCGGGGGAACGGACCTGCGCTCGGGGTTCGCCCGTGCGCTGCACGCCGGGCCGCGGCCGGACGTGATCGTCGCCCTCACCGACGGTCAGACGCCCTGGCCCTCCGCACAGCCGCCCTGCCGCACCGTCGTCGGCCTCTTCCCCCGCCCGGGCCGCCCCGCGGAGAACGACCCCGACTACATCCCGGACACCCCACCTCCCTGGGCACGGGTCGTCGTCATCGGCTGAGCGGGCGAGCCCTCCCTCGCCCGCGCCGGACACCGGCCGGAAGCGGGCGGCGGACCAGGCGGACGAGGACGCGCCGGCCCCGGAACGTGTGACCGGGGCCTGTCCCACGGGCGGGCCTGCCGGGACGGCACACCAGGACCTGCCCGATGCCTGGGCCGGGCGAACGGCTGTCACCAGCCATGACGTGCTGCGCAGCCGGACCGTGCCGTGCTGTGCAGCCGGACCCTGCCGTCCGCCGTCAGGGCGCGGCGGGCGCGGACCCGTGGGGTCGCGCCGGCCTGCTTCGTCAGTGGCGGCCGGGGCCCGGCCCCAGCGGGGACTCGGTCCGGCGGCGACGGCTCGACCTCGCCCCCTGGGCGCCGGTCAACGACACCCGGCAACCGGCGGTCACATGATCCGAAGGAAGCGCCCTAACCCTCCTGGCCCGCCAGCGCGCGTCGCAGCACCGCCCGCTGCACCGGCAGCACCTCGGCGTGCAGAGCCCGGCCCTTGGCGGTGAGCGCGACCCACACCCCGCGCCGGTCCTCCGCGCACACCGAACGCTCCACCAGGCCGTCCTTCTCCAGCCGGCCGATCAGCCGGGACAGCGCGCTCTGGCTCAGGTGGACCCGGCCGACCAGGTTCTGCACCCGGCACTGATCGCCCTGCCCGGGTGATTCCGCCGCCAGGATGTCCAGTACCTCGAAGTCGCTCGCACCCAGTCCGTGCGGATGGAGGGCGCGGTCGATCTCGCACATCGTGCGCGCGTGGACGGCGAGGATGTCCCGCCAGCGTTCTTCGAGCCGGGTGTCGGCGGTCGTGACTGCCATGACCGCACCGTAGCACCGATCCAGCCAATCGTTGTGTGTGCAACTAGTGCTCGGTGCAGCCGTTCGCCCGGGGTTCAGGCCCCCGGGTCCTGCAGCAGCCCCACGAGGTTGCCGTCGGCGTCCTTCACGGAGGCGATCAGCCGGCCGCCACCGACGTCCTGCGCGTCCTGGAGCAGCTCGGCACCCGCCGCCAGCAGCGTCGCGAGCCGCTCCCGCAGGTCCGTCACGTGCCAGTACGGCACCGGGCCGGTCAGGCCCTTGGCGTGCCCGTTCGGGTCGAGGCCGACGTCCTGGCCGGCGGCCTTGTAACCGACGTAGTAGGGCTCGTCCGCGTACGGCTCGACACCCAGCAACGCGCCGAACAGGGCCTTGGCACGCTCCAGGTCCTTCACCGGGTAGATGATCGTCTGCAGGCCGGCAGCCATGGTGCTCACTCCTTGTGAGAGGCGGGGACCCGACGGGCTCCCCGTCGGTGCTCCCACGCTAGGACGCGGAGCCCCACGACGGCTTCTCCGATCCTGACCGGTCCGCGATCCCCGCCTCTCAGGGACGGTCCGCGACTCCCGCCTCTAGGAGACGGTGATCGCGGCCGGTCAGGAGTCCTCACTCGTTGCGCAGCACCTCGGCGACGGTCAGCCGGGCCGCCCGGCGGGCCGGGACCAGGGCGCCCAGGACGGCGATGCCCACGCCCGCGAACGCCAGGACGGCCAGCAGGGGCGCGTGCCAGACGTCCGTCATGTACCGGGGCAGCGTGATGTCGACCCCGGCCGCCATCCGCGGGACCACCACCCGGTGCGCGACGATGCCCAGCGGGACGCCCAGCAGCGACCCCAGCGCGCCGAGCACGCCCATCGACGTCACCGTCATCACCGTCACCTGGCGCGGGGTCATGCCGATCGACTTCAGCATGCCGAGGTCGCGACGCCGGTCATGGGTGTTGAGGACGGCGGTGTTGAACACGCCGAGCGAGGCGACCAGGGCCAGCATCAGGGTGAGCCCGGTCGCCGAGCCCACGATGGTGCCGGTGACGTTGTTCGAACCGCTCAGCTGGACGGACAGCCCCGGATCGGCTGCCTCGGCAGCACGGGCGTACGCCTTCTGGTCCGTGCCCTCGGCCAGCAGGACGTGGTAGGCGATGGGCTCCACCCGCGGCATCAGGGCGGTGACCGTCCGCCAGTCGCCGACGACCAGCCGGTCGTCGGTGTCCATCGTCTCGCCGACCACGGTCACCTGCTCCTCGCGGCCGCCGCTGCGCAGCCGCAGCCGGTCCCCGAGGCGTACTCCGTTGCGGCGCAGGAACGGCGTCCCGGCCACAACCTCCCCGGTCCGGCGCATCCACCGGCCCCTGGTGAGCACGCTGTCCAGGGACGGCCCCCCGCGCCGGCCCTCGAACATGACCACCTGCGTGCTGCCGGCCAGCACCGCGTCGTCGTCCGACCGCGCCGTCACGTGCCTGGCGCCCGGCAACGAGCCCAGCAGCGCCTCCAGTTCACGGTCGCCGTGCACCGGCCGCACCTCCTTGCCGTGCCGGAAGGCGCCGACGTAGACGGTGACGTCGTAGGTGTGGGCGCCGCCGTTCCCGAAGCTGTCGAGCGTCGCCGCCAGTCCGGTCGCGAAGGTCACCGTCGTCACGCCCAGGACCACGGCGGCCAGCGTGAGCGCGCTGCGCGCGGGACGGGCGAACGGGAGCCCCGCGCCGAGGCTCACCGACCGGGGCAGCCGCGCACTCGCCAGGCGCCGCTGAAGGCGGAGCGCCCGGCCGGACCGGGGCGCACTGCCCGCGCTGATGGCCCGCGCCGCCGACAGCCGTCGCGCCCGCAGCGAGGGACCGAGCGCGGCGAGCACGCAGACCAGGGGCATACCGAGCAGGGCGAGCAGGTTCACCCAGGGCGCGATGCCCAGGCTGTCGTGCAGCACGCCCGAGGCCGGCCCGGTGAACACGAAGTCCAGGAACGGCTCCGCCAGCAGGTTGCCCACGAGTGCGCCGAGCGCACAACCGAGGGAGGCCGGAACGGAGATCATCATCAGGTAGACGCCCAGCACCTGCCCCGGCGTGAAGCCCAGTGCCTTCAGGATGCCGATGTGCCGGAACCCGGAGACCACGGCCCCGCCGACCACGCCTGCGACGATCAGCACCGCCACCAGGATGCCGAGGACCCCGAACGCCATCAGATACGGCGCGTACGCGCGCGCGTTGCTGCCGATCCGGTGCTTGAGCGCCAGGTACGTCTGGGAGCCGGCGAGCGCACCCCGAGGCAGTCCCCCGGTCACCCGGGACATGCCGGTGCGCAGGGCGCTCTCCGTCGACGCGTCCCGGAAGCGGAACAGCATCTGCCGGCCGGTCGGGTGCAGCGCCCCGATCTGGTCCGGGGTGACCCAGGCGTCCGCCGTGTGGCTCAGGTCGAAGGCGAACCCGACGATGGTGAGCTTCGGACCCGACGGCACCCGCAACGTCCTGCCGAGGTCGTCGGCGGTCCAGTCGCGCGGCCGGTTCAGGACCATCTCGCCCGGCCGGGTCGGCCAGCGGCCCGCCCACAGGTCCACCCGGTCCACCGGGCCGCCCGGAGCGGAGCGTCCCACCACCGTGATCTGGCCGCCGAGACCGAAGTCCGCCGCCCCGCGCGGAACCTCCAGGGTCGCCTGCCGGAACGGCCCCGCCACCGCCTCCACCCCCGGCTGCCGGGCCGCGCGCGCCAGCCGGGCGTCCGACACCTCGCCGCTGTCGAAGGCGGCCACGACATGCGGCCCGTGCAACTGCTCGAAGGCGCGGTCGAACGGCGCCGACGCCGCGTCGACCAGCCCCAGCGCCACCACGAGCGACCCCGTCGAGACCAGCGTGACCAGCCAGATCACCAGCGTCTGCAGGCGCCGCCTGCGGACGGCCGCGCGCGCGGCCCGCCACACCGCCCTCATACCGACGGCTCCAGGGTGTGCTCGCCGGTCACCCGGCCGTCGGCCACCAGCACCAGACGGCTCGCGCAGCGCTGCGCGAGCCGCTCGTCGTGCGTGACCATCACCAGGGTCTGGCCGATCTGGTTCAGGTCGATCAGCAGGTCCATCACCTGCTCCCCGGCCCGGCTGTCCAGCGCGCCCGTCGGTTCGTCGGCCAGCAGCAGCGCGGGCCGGTTCATCAACGCCCGCGCCACCGCGACACGTTGCCGCTCGCCGCCGCTGAGCACCGCCGGATAGGCGTGGCGCCGGGCGGCGATGCCCAGCTCCTCGAACAGCTCCAGCGCGCGCCGCCGGGCCTGCCGGGCCGGCGTTCCCGTCAACTGGGCGGCCAGCGCCACGTTGTCCAGGGCCGACAGGTCGTCGATGAGGTTGAAGAACTGGAAGATCATGCCGATCCGGCGCCGCCGGTACAGTGCCAGGCCCTTCTCGCTCAACTCCCCGACGTCCTCGCCGTGGACGACGACCCGGCCGGCCGACGGCCGGTCCAGCCCCGCGATCATGTTGAGCAGCGTGGACTTGCCGCACCCCGACGGGCCCATCACCGCGACCGCCTCCCCGGCCCGTATCTCCAGCGACACCCCGTCGAGCGCGACCGTCTCGCCGTACTCCTTGCGCACCCCGTCGAGCCGTACGACGGTGTCTGCCGTTCTCACCTCAGTGACCATGGGCAGGACGCTAGACGCGGGCCCGCACCCCGCACATCCCTCCCCGGACGGCAGCCGGCCGCGGGACTCATCCTGGGGATGCAGGACGCTGAATCCCCAGGTCGATGCGGATGTCAGAGCCGTCTGCGAGAGTGAGGGCCATGGGGGAGTACGACATGCTGACGGCGGCGCTCGCGGTGGCGTGCGCGGCCGTCCTGGGGCTGACCGCGGCGCTGGTGCGCACCCGGCGCCGCTGGCAGGCGGCGGTGGGGGAGCGGGGCTGGCTGCTGGAACGGGAGCGGGAGAGCGCCGCCGAGGCCGCGGTCACGGCCGAACGCGACCGGATCGCCCGGGAGTTGCACGACATCGTCAGCCACAACGTCAGCCTGATGGTCGTCCAGGCGAGCGCCGCCCGGGAGGTGCTCGGCACCATGCCGGACGAGGCGGCGACGGCACTGCGGGCCGTCGAGGACGCGGGCCGGGGCGCGATGACCGACCTCAGACACCTGCTGGGCCTGCTGGCACCCGCGCAGGACGGCACGGACGACGACCCGGGGCCGGGCGCCGAGCCGGTGTCCGCACCGCTCGCCCCGCAGCCCGGCCTGGACCGGCTGGGCCCGCTGGTGGACCGGATATCGTTCGCCGGGCTGCCCGTCGAGGTCCGTGTCTCCGGCGAGCCGCGCCCGCTGCCGCAGGGCATCGACGCGACCGCCTACCGCATCGTCCAGGAAGCCCTGACCAACGCGCTCCGGCACGGCGCCGGCGGCAGGGCCGAGGTGACCGTGCGCTACGCCGAACACGCCCTGCGCGTGGAGATCCTCAACACCGGCCCCAGCGTGCTCACCGGCTCCGCACCGCCCGGCGCGAGACCGCCCGGCGGGGGCACCGGTCGTGGCCTGCTCGGCCTGCGCGAGCGGGTCGCCGTCTACGGCGGTGATCTCGACGCCCGCCGCAGACTGGGCGGCGGCTTCCGCGTACGGGCCCGCATACCCCTGGACCGGCCGTGACCGCGGACGTGCCCGAGCGGGCGCCCCGGGTCCTGATCGCCGACGACCAGACGCTGATCCGGACCGGCTTCCGGCTGATCCTCAACGCCCGGGGCATCGAGGTGGCCGGCGAGGCGGCCGACGGCGCCGAGGCGGTCGCCGCGGTCCGCCGGCTGAGGCCGGACGTCGTCCTCATGGACATCCGCATGCCGGTCATGGACGGCCTGGAGGCCACCCGGCACATCCTGGCCGGGGCACCCGACTGCCGGGTGCTCATGCTGACCACCTTCGACCTGGACCGGTACGTGTACACGGCCCTGTCGATGGGGGCCAGCGGCTTCCTGCTCAAGGACGTCACCCCGGAGCACCTGGCGGCGGCCGTACGGCTCGTCGGCACCGGCGACGCCCTGCTGGCACCGCAGATCACCCGGCGCCTGGTGGAGCGGTACGCGGCCGAGGCGGAGGGGCACACCGCCACCGCCGTGCCCGAGGGACTGGCCGCCCTGACACCCCGCGAGCGGCAGGTGCTGACACTGATGGGCCGCGGTCTGTCCAACGGCGAACTGGCCGCCGAGCTGACCCTGAGCGAGGCCACGGTCAAGTCCCACGTGGCCCGCATCTTCGCCAAGCTCGGCCTGCGCGACCGCGCCCAGGCGGTGGTCCTCGCCTACGAGACCGGGCTGGTACGCCCGGGCGGGCGGGGCGGCGGCCAGGGGAACTGAGCGGCCGCGGACGGGTCCGGTCGCCGCGTGCCCGGAACCGCGTCCGCGACGACGTGCACGCGCGGCCCGGCGATCATGGACGACCGCCGTCCCCGGACGGCGCCCCCAGCGGGGACGGACCTACGGCGCCCCCAGCGGGGACGGACCTACGGCGCCCTCAGCGGGGACGGACCTACGGCGCCCTCAGCGGGGAAGGACCTCCGGCGAGCCCTGCGGCGCCACGTCCCGGCCCGGGTGCGGAGAGGCGCACCGGGCCGAGGCCTCCGGCGTCAGGTCGAGGCGCGCCTGACCAGCTCCGTCGGGAGGATCACCGCGGCCGGGTCCTCGCCGCCCATCTGCGCCAGCAGCACCCGCACCATCTCGTTGCTGATCCGGTCCCACGGCTGCCGGATCGTGGTGAGTTCCGGGGTGGCGGCGGTCGCCGCCGGGGAGTCGTCGAAACCGCCGACGGCGATGTCCTCCGGCACCCGCTTCCCGGCCCGGTGCAGGGCCGCCAGCACCCCCTGCGCCATCAGGTCGGAGGCGACGAACACGGCGTCCATGTCGGGGGCCTGCGCCAGCAGGCGCTCCGCGCCCGCCTCACCGCTGGCCCGGCTGTAGTCGCCGGAGACGACGAGCCGCTCGTCGGCCGCGACGCCCGCCTCGGCGAGCACCTCCCGGTACCCGGCGAGCCGCTCCACACCGCCCGGGGTGTCCAGCGGGCCGGTGACCACGCCGATCCGGCGCCGGCCCAGCGACAGCAGGTGCCGGACCATGTCCCGGGCGCCGTCCCGGTCGTCGGCCGCCACGTAACTCACCTTCGAGCCGAGCCCGATCGGCTTGCCGCAGGCCACCAGCGGCACCCCCGCCTCCCGCAGCTCCTCGGCGACCGGATCACCGGAGTGGCTGGAGACCAGCAGGACCCCGTCGACGTGCCCCGCGGTGATGTACCGCGTGATGCGCCGCCGTTCGTCCTCGGTGCCCGCCAGCATCAGCAGCAGCGGGATGTCGTGCGCGGCCAGCGCCTGGGTGCAGCCGCGCAGCAGGACGTTGAAGTTGGGGTCCTCGAAGAACCGCTCCTGCGGCTCGGTCAGCAGGAAGCCCACCGAGTCGGACCGGCCCGTGATCAGCGAACGGGCGTGCCGGTTCACGACGTACCCGGTCCTGCGGATGGCGGCGTTGACCGCCTCCTGGGCGGCGGGGCTGACGTAGTGGCCGCCGTTGAGCACGCGCGAGACGGTGCCGCGCGAGACACCCGCCTCGCGCGCCACGTCATGGATCGTCGGCGGTCTGCGCCGGCCCCCCGTTTGGCTCATGGTCATGACTTTACGGCCCCGGACAGCAGATCGAGGCTCCAGAAGCGCTGGACGACCAGGAAGAGGGCGATCAGCGGGAGCACCGCGAGGAAGGCACCCGTGATCACCAGGGTGTACAGCGCGGGCGTGTTCGCGCCCTGCTCCAGCAGCGTGTACAGGCCGAGCGTGAGCGGGAACCTCTCGTCGTCGCTGAGCATGATGTACGGCAGCAGGAAGTTGTTCCAGATCGCGACGAACTGGAACAGGAACACCGTGACCATGCCGGGGATCATCATCGGCAGCGCGATCCGGGTGAAGATCCGCCACTCGCTCGCCCCGTCCATCCGTCCCGCCTCCACCACGTCGGCCGGCACGGCGGCGGCCGCGTAGATCCGGGCGAGGTAGACCCCGTACGGGGAGAGGATCTGGGGCAGCAGCACGGACAGGTAGGAGTCCGTGAGGTCGGCCTTCGCCAGCAGCAGGTACTGCGGGATCGCGAGGATCACCGGGGGCATCAGCACGCCCGCGAGCAGGACGTTGAACATCGTCTCGCGGCCCCTGAAGCGGTACGTCGCGAGCGCGTAGCCGCTGAACGCGGACACGGCGGCGGACAGCAGCGCGCCGAGACCGGCGTACAGGGCCGAGTTGCCCATCCACGTCCAGTAGACGCCGCCCCGGTAGGCGTCGAGGTCCCTGAGGTTGTCGGCGAAGCCGGTGCCGGGCAGGAAGGTGAACGTCGAGAACAGCTCGTGCCCGGACTTCGTCGAGGCGATCACCACCCAGGCGACCGGGAGCAGCGTGTAGACCGCGCCCAGCAGCAGCGTGACGGTGGGGATCCAGGCGATCCGGCGGCGCGGTGGCGGACCCTGCGCCGTACCGGGGGTGGTGCCGGCGGCCGGGGCGGCCTTGCGGACGGCGAGGGTGCTCATCCCGCTGCCTCCTGCTTGTTCCGTCGGTTCGCGGCCCGCAGGAAGCCGAACGACAGCAGCAGCGTGACGACGGCGATCAGCGTCGCCTCGGCCGCCGCCGCGTAGATGTCGTTGCGGCCGAAGGCGTCCTGGTACACCTTCATCAGCGGACTCCAGGTCGTGTTGACCGAGTTGGTGAGCGGCTTCAGGGTGGTCGGCTCGTTGAACACCTGGAGCGTCGCGATGATCGAGAAGAAGAACGTCAGCACGAGCGACGGCGCCACCATCGGGATCTTGATCCGCAGCGCGATCTGCAGCGGGGTGGCGCCGTCCAGCTTCGCCGCCTCGTACACCTCGGCCGGGATCGACCTGAGCGAGGTGTAGATGACGATCATGTTGAACCCGGTGCCGCCCCAGACCGCGATGTTCGACAGGGCGAGGTAGAGCGGACCGCCGTCGAGAAGGTCCGGCTGCGGCAGGCCCAGCCTGTCGAGCACGAAGTAGAAGGGGCTGACGTCCGGCAGGTAGAGGAAGCCCCACAGCAGCGCGGCCACCACACCGGGGACGGCGTACGGCAGGAAGACCGCGAGCCGGGTGAACGGGGCGAGCCGCACCTTGTCGGAGTCGAGCATCAGCGCGAACAGCAGCGCCAGGCCGAGCATCACCGGTACGACGATGCAGCCGTAGCCGAGCACGCGCAGCGCGCCGTCCAGCAGTTCGCTGTCCCGGAAGGCCCCGGTGTAGTTCCCGAGACCGGCCCACACCTCCTTCCGGGCGCCCGGGCCCAGGCCGAGCCCGGAGACGCGCACCTTGCGGAAGCTGAGCCAGACCGCGTAGCCGATGGGCAGCGCGAAGAAGAGGGCGAACAGGATCGTGGCGGGGAGGAGGAAGCCGTACGGGGCCCCCTTGACCCCGTACGACCTCCGGCGTGTGGAGCCGCTCACCGGGAGACCTCGAAGCCCTGCTTCTTCATGTCGGCGACCGTGTCGTCCTGCATCGTCTTCAGGGCGGCGGTGAAGTCCGACTTGTTCTTGGCGGCGGCGCCGAAGGCGTCCTTGAAGGACGTGTAGGCGACGTTGACGTTCGGCCCCCACGCGGACGGCGCGGTGGTCTTCGCGATGTCGGCGGCCCGGGTGTAGAAGTCCGCCTGGTGGGAGAAGTACGCGGGCGGGTTGGAGAAGGCGCCGCTGAGCTGGGCGGAGGTGGAGGCCGGGTAGATACCGCCCTCCTTCGCCAGCGCGTTGAGGGCGTCGTGGTCGGTGTTCAGCCAGGCCGCGAACGTGGCGGCGGCCTCCTTGTGCGCGGAGTCGGTGGTGACCGCCGTGGAGGAGCCGCCCCAGCTGCCGGTGACGTCACGGTCCAGCGACCACTGGGGGAGCGGGGCCATGGCCCACTTGCCCTTGGTGTCCGGCGCCGCCGTGTTCAGCGTGCCGGGCGCCCACACGGCGCTGACCCAGGCGATCTGCTTGCCCGTGTTCAACGCCTTGTTCCAGGACGGGGTGTACATCGGCTGGTTGTCGATGACACCTTCCTTGACCAGGCCGCCCCAGAACCTGGCGACCTTCCGGGTGGCCGCGTCGTCGATGCCGACCTTCCACTTGTCGCCGGAGGTGGTCCACCACTTGGCGCCGGCCTGCTGGGCGAGCCCCGCGAAGAGTCCGGAGTCGTTGGCGGAGAAGGTGGTCAGGTCCTTGTCCGGCGCCTTCTGCTTCAGCAGGCGGGCGGTCTCGGCGAACTGCTCCCAGGTGGCGGGGACCTTCAGGCCGTACTTCTTGAACAGGTCCTCGCGGTAGTAGAACATCATCGGGCCGATGTCCTGCGGCACCGCGTAGACCGCGTCCGTGCCGAGCGTGGTCTGCTGCCACACGCCCTCGGCGAA
Organism: Streptomyces sp. NPDC029151; assembly: GCF_055564315.1. Taxonomy (NCBI): domain Bacteria; kingdom Bacillati; phylum Actinomycetota; class Actinomycetes; order Kitasatosporales; family Streptomycetaceae; genus Streptomyces; species Streptomyces sp. NPDC029151. The sequence continues at coordinate 199,263 of NZ_JBVHWQ010000003.1, read as the reverse complement.
CTTGCCCTTGACGTCGCCGACCTCCCCGGAGATGTCGGCGAGGGCGTCGTTGCTGACCAGCGTCGGCAGCGCCTGGTACTCGGCCTGCACCAGGTCCGGGGCCTTCTTCGCCTTGTGCGCGGTGAGGATCTTGGTGACCAGCGTGTCGCCGGACGCCTGCTTCTTCACCGTGACGGTGATCCGTTCCTTCTTCCCCGGCCCCTGGTTCCACAGGTCCACGACCTTGTCCATGCCGGGTGTCCAGGTCCAGTACGTCAGCGAGACGGGACCCGACTCGGCCTTGCTGTCGTCCTCGGAACCGCAGGCGACGAGGGCGGTCGCGCCGAGGGACACGGCGACGGCGGTTGTCACGAGGCGACGGCGCTTCGTGTGCGGCATGGTTTCTCCCCTGACCTGGGCCCCCGCCCGCTGCGGGGACCTGCCATGCAGATGTGCACGTTCACATGACCGGTGTGCTCACGGCGGGAGAACCCCTGTCATGCTTCTGTGAGCGTTCACAGTAGAGAAACATCCCGGACACTTGTCAATGGTTGTTGCTGTGCGGTTATGTTGGGCTTGCACCGCCGATCCTGTGTGTGCACGTTCCCAAATGATCGATCTCCCGGGAGTCATCCATGCCGGACACCAGCCCCAGGGGCCTCACCAGACTCGCCTTCGGCGGGGACTACAACCCCGAGCAGTGGCCGGAATCCGTCTGGCAGGAGGACGTCCGGCTGATGCGGGAGGCCGGCGTCACCATGGTGAGCGTCGGGATCTTCTCCTGGGCGCTGCTGGAACCGGCGGCCGGCGCCTACGACTTCGGCTGGCTGGACCGGGTGCTGGACCTGCTGCACGACAACGGCATCCGGGTCGACCTCGGCACCCCCACCGTCGTACCGCCCGCCTGGTTCTACCGCGCGCACCCGGACGCGCTGCCGGTCACCGCCGAGGGCGTGCGCTACGAGTTCGGCTCCCGCGGCGCGATCTGCCACAGCAACGCCGACTACCGCGCCGCCGCCGCGAACATCACCACGAGACTCGCCGAGCGCTACGGCGACCACCCGGCGCTCGCCATGTGGCACGTCCACAACGAGTACGGCGTTCCCGTGTCGGCCTGCTACTGCGAGTCCTGCGCGGACCACTTCCGCCGCTGGCTCGCGGACACCTACGGCAGCGTGGAGGCCGTCAACGACGCCTGGGGCACCGCCTTCTGGGGGCAGCGCTACACCGACATCGCGCAGATCAACCCGCCCCGGGTCACCCCGACCGTCGGCAACCCGGGCCAGGTCCTCGACTACAAGCGGTTCGCCGACGCCACCATCCGGGAGAACTTCCGCGCCGAGCGTGACATCCTGCACCGCCTCTCACCGGGCGTGCCGGTGACCACCAACTTCATGACCGCCCTGAGCCAGTGCGACTCCATGGACTACTGGGCGTGGGGCCGCGAGGTCGACCTGGTGACCAACGACCACTACCTGATCACCGACGGCCGCCGCACCCACGTCAACCTCGCCATGGCCGCCGACCTCACCCGTTCGGTCGCCGGCGGCGCCCCCTGGCTGCTGCTGGAGCACTCCACCTCGGGCGTCAACTGGCAGCCCCGCAACCCCGCGAAGGCCCCGGGGCAGATGGCACGCAACTCCCTCGCCCACGTGGCGCGCGGCTCCGAGGGCGCGATGTTCTTCCAGTGGCGCCAGTCCCGGCGCGGCGCCGAGAAGTTCCACTCGGCGATGCTGCCGCACGGCGGCACCGGCACCCGCGTCTGGCGCGAGGTGACCGAGCTCGGTGCCGCGGTGGAGGCGCTGGGCGGGATCCGGGGGACCCGTACCGAGGCCGACGTGGCGATGCTGTGGGACTGGCAGTCCTGGTGGGCCCAGAACCTGTCCTGGCGCCCCAGCGAGGACCACGACCCGCGCGAGCGCGCCGACTCCTTCTACGAGGCCCTCTACGACCGCCACCTCACCGTCGACTTCGCCCACCCGGAAGCCGATCTGTCGCGGTACCCGCTGGTCGTCGTGCCGGCCCTGTACCTGATGACCGAGGCCGCCGGGAACAACGTCCGGGAGTACGTCGGGAACGGCGGCACGCTCGTGGTGTCGTACTTCTCCGGGATCGTGGACGAGCACGACGCTGTCCACGAGGGTGCCTACCCGGGTGTGCTGCGCGATGTCCTGGGGCTCACGGTGGAGGAGTTCTCACCGCTGCTCAAGGGCGAGCGGGTCCGTCTGAACGGCCCGGACGGCTCCGGCCCGACCGGGGACGTGTGGACGGAGTTCGTCGTCCCGCGCGGCGCCGAGACCGTGTGGACGTACGCCGACGGGCTCGCCGCGGGCCGCCCGGCCGTCACCCGCCACCGGTACGGACACGGTACCGCCTGGTACGTCTCCACCCGCCTGCACGCCCAGGACCTGGACGCGGTCCTCGGCCGGGCGGCCGGCGACGCCGGCCTCGCCCCGCGCGCCGACCTGCCCCGCGACGTCGAGGTCGTGCGCCGCCGCGGCGAGTCGGGCAGCTACCTCTTCGTCATCAACCACACCGCCGGCGACACCAAAGTGCCGCTGGACGCGCCCGGCACGGAGCTGCTGACGGGCGAACGCGCCGCGGGCCGCCTCGCGGTCCCGGCGGGGGCCGTCCGGGTCGTACGACTCGACGGCTGAGCCGGCTCCCCTCCGCCCGCGCGTGCCACGAGAGCCGCGGGCGGAGGGGCTCTCCTCCAGCCCCACTGGAGGACACCCCTCCCCAGTTACGTCGAAGGGACGACGGACGATGAAGTTCCATCCCAGACGCACCATCAGGGCCCTGCTGCCGCCGCTCGCGGCCGGGCTCGCCCTCGCCGCCCTGCCCGCCCAGACCGCCCACGCCGCGAGCACCCTCGCCAACGGCGGCTTCGAGTCCGACGGCACGGGCTCGGCCGCCCCCGCGGGCTGGTCCGAGTACGGCGACACCGGCGCCTCGTACACGGAGTCCGGCGGCCACAGCGGCGGTTACCGCCTCAGCCACTACTCCTCCTCCGCGTACAAGGTGGAGACGTACCAGTACCTGTCCGGGCTGGCGAACGGGACCTACACGCTCACGGCGTGGGTCCGTTCCAGCGGAGGACAGAACGCTGCCTACATGGCGCTCAGGAACTGCGGGAGCGCGGAGCAGCGCACGGACCTGCCCATATCGTCCAGTGGGTGGATCCGAATCGTCACGTCGGTCAAGGTGACCAACAACCAGTGCACCATCAGCGTCAACAGTGACGCGAATGCCGGCAACTGGATCAATGTTGACGATCTGAGCTTCACGTCCGGTACGACCGGCACCTCCGTCCACGGCGCCGACATCTCCTCCCTGGCCAAGAGCGAGGCCAAGGGCGGGGTGTACCGCACGAGTTCGGGCACCTCCGGCGACGCCCTCGCCATCCTCAAGTCGTCCGGCATGAACTACGCGCGCGTGAAGGTCTGGGTGAACCCGGCCGACGGCTTCAACGACAAGGCGCACGTCCTCGCCCTGGCCAAGCGCGTCAAGGCACAGGGCATGAAGCTCCTGGTCGACTTCCACTACTCGGACACCTGGGCCGACCCGGGCGCCCAGACCAAGCCGGCCGCGTGGGCGGGCCACACCTACAGCCAGCTGAAGACGGACGTGTACAACCACACGTACGACGTGTTGAACGCCCTGAAGGCTCAGGGCACCACCGCCGACATGGTCCAGGTGGGCAACGAGATCAACGGCGGCATGCTGTGGTCCGAGGGATCCACGGACCACTGGAGCCAGCTCGCCGGATTGATCAACTCGGGCTACGGTGCCGTCAAGGCGGTCAACCCGTCCACCGTCGTCGCGCTGCACCTGGCGAAGGGCGGGGACAAGGCCGGCACCGAATGGTGGTTCGACAACGCGGTCGCGAACGGGGTGAAGTTCGACGCGATCGGCCTGTCGTACTACGGCTACTGGCACGGCCCGTTGTCCGACTTCCAGACCACCCTGGACGACGCGGCCTCCCGCTACGGCAAGCCGGTGTTCGTCGCCGAGACGGCCTACCCCTTCCGTCTGGACAGCGACGACTCGCTCACCAACCAGATCGACACCATCGGCGAGCTGGTCTCCGGCTACCCGGCGACCGTGGCCGGCCAGACCAAGTGGATGAACGACGTGGCGAGCATCGTGGAGGCCGTCCCGAACGGCCGTGGCCTCGGCGTCTTCTACTGGGAGGCGACCTGGACCGCCGTCAGCGGCAACGGCTGGGACCCGGCGGACGCCGGCTCCGGCAACGGCTGGGAGAACCAGGCCCTGTTCGGCTACGACGACAGGGCGCTCTCCTCGATGACGTGGTTCAGCCACCGCTGAGCCGTGCGTGACGGGGCCCGGCCGCACCCGCGGCCGGGCCCCGCCGTGTGTGCGGGGCCGATGGGAACCCTCCTCGGCCGCACGGCCGTGCGGTACCGGACAACGGCCGCCGAGTCCCGGACGGGACGGCGTCCCGGGGGCCACAGTGGGAAGACTGCGTACGAGGAGGCCGGGAGCGGGAGGGCGGACGGATGACGGAGACTCCCTCGGGCCGGATGCGGCAGACCATCCTGGAGTGGCTCAAGGATCCGCCGGCGCACTTCCCCGCGACGGGCCGCAGCGGCTCCGCCGAGACCGGCGTCACCGCGCGGGCCGTCGCCGCCAAGCTGGGCGTGCCCTGCCGGACCGCCCGTTCCCACCTGGACCTCCTCACCCGCCTCGGCCTCCTGCGCACCCACCGGATGCGCTGCCGCACCTACTACCGGCGCGACGAGATCCGCATCGCCGAGGTGGCCCGTCTGTTCGAGAAGGGCTGGTGAGGGCGGCGGCCGCGGGAAGCCGCCGCCAGGAGACGGCGGGGACGCGGGGGCGGCGGGGGACGGGGGCGCAGCACACCGTAGGACGGCTGACGGCAACGGATGGCAGGGGGCATGGACGCACGGCGGGAAGCGGCCAGGACCGGGGACCGCGGGGGCGGCGGCGGATGCAGGGGACCGCGGGGGGCAGGCGAAGACCCGGGGGAGGCGGCCGGGACTGTGGGGGTGGCTGCTGATGGCAGGGATGGCGGGGATGGCGGGGCAGGCGTGGGCGGTGCGGGCGGCAGGATGTGGAGGCCGGCGGCGGCAGTGGATGCAGGGGGGCGGCGGGGCAGGCGAGGGCCCGAGTCGGCGGCCGGATTGCCGTGGGCGGCTGCTGATGGCGGGGCAGGCGGGGGCGGTGCGGGCGGCAGGACGTGGAGGCCGGCAGCGGCAGTGGATGCAGGGGGGCGGCGGGGGCAGGCGAAGACCCGAGTCGACCGGGACTGCGGGGGCGGCTGCTGATGGCGGGGACCGCGGGGCAGGCGGGGATGGTGCGGGCGGCGGGACGTGGAGGCCGGCAGCGGCAGTGGATGCAGGGGGGCGGCGGGGGCAGGCGAAGACCCGAGTCGGCGGCCGGATTGCTGGCGGCTGCTGATTGCAGGGATGGCAGGGACCGCAGGGCAGGCGGGGACGGTGCGGGCGGCAGGATGCCCGGCAGCGGATGACAGGGGGGACGGCAGGAGTCCCCGACGGAGGAGGGACCACGCATGGACCGACCCACGGCACTCGTGCCGCTCCACTACGTCGCCCTGGGCGCCCGCGGCCCCGAGGACGTCGTCGCCGACCCGCACGGGCGCGTGCTGACCGGCGTCGCGGACGGGCGCATCCTCCGCGTCCACCACCTCGGCGACCCGCGCACCGCCCGCGTGGAGGTGCTGGCCGAGACGGGAGGCCGTCCCCTCGGGCTGGAACTGCTGCCGGACGGCGACCTGCTGGTGTGCGACGCGGAACGCGGCCTCCTGCGCGTGGGCACGGACGACGGCACCGTCCGCGTCCTCGCCGACTCCCTGGCGGGGGAGCCGCTCCGCTTCTGCAGCAACGCCGTCGCCCTGCCCGACGGCGCCGTGTACGTCACCGTCTCCAGCCGCCGCTACCCGCTGAGCCGGTGGATCGGCGACATCGTCGAGCACACCGGCACCGGGCTCCTGCTGCGGCTCGCCCCCGAGGGCGGGGAGCCCGAGGTCGTGCTGGACGGGCTCCAGTTCGCCAACGGGCTCGCCCCGAGCGCCGACGGCTCCTGCCTGGTGATCGCCGAGACCGGCTCCTGCCGCCTGACCCGTTACCGGCTCACCGGCCCCCGCGCCGGCCGGGCCGAACCCTTCGCCGAGCTGCCCGGGATGCCCGACAACCTCTGGCGCGAGGGCCCCGGCGGTCTCCTATGGGCCGCCCTGGCCAGCCCCCGCGTCCCCCCGCTGGACCTGCTGCACCGCACCCCGCCGGCCGTCCGCCGCACCTCTGCCCGGGCCGCCGTACGCGCGCCGTACCGTCCGAGCGGGACCGTAGGCGTCGTCGCCGTGGACGACCGGGGCCGCATCGTCCACCACCTCGTCCGCCGGCGCTCCGGCTTCCGCATGGTCACCAGCGTGTGTGCCGTCGGCGACCACCTGGTGCTCGGCAGCCTCCAGGAGCCGGGAGTGGCGGTCTGCGCCCGGCCCGGCGCCGACTGAGGCGGCGGTACGCTGGTCCCGGCCTTGATCCCGTCGGGCGGAGGCCGCAGAGGAGACGTACCAGATGACAGCCCCGGAGACGGAGACCCGCGGCGTCCGCCCCGCGCCGGCGCGACGGCCCGAGTGGCGTGCGCAGGCGCCCGTCGTCGCCGTCGTGGCGGCTGGCGGCGCGCTCGGCGCGGTGGCCCGCTACGCGCTCACGCTCGCCTGGCCGACGCCCCCCGGCGGCTTCCCCTGGGCGACGTTCTGGACCAACGTCTCCGGCTGCGCCGCCATGGGCGTGCTCATGGTGCTGGTCACCGAGGTGTGGGCGGCCCACCGGCTGCTGCGGCCGTTCCTCGGCACCGGGGTCCTCGGCGGTTTCACCACCTTCTCCACCTACGCGGTCGACACGCGGGGGCTGGTCGACGCCGGCCGCCCGGCGCTGGGCCTCGCCTATCTCGCCGCGACGCTCCTGGCGGCCCTCGCGGCGGTGTGGCTCGCCTCCGTCGCCGCCCGCGGGCTGCTCACCGGGAGGCAGCGATGACCACCCTCACCCGCCCCGCCCTCCGGCTCACCGTGTACACGGGCGAGAACGACACCTGGCACCACCGGCCCCTCTACTCCGAGATCGTCCACCGCGCGCACGCCGCCGGACTCGCCGGGGCCAGCGTCTTCCGGGGCATCGAGGGCTACGGCGCCTCCTCCCGCATCCACACCTCCCGCCTGCTGTCCCTGAGCGAGGACCTGCCGGTCGCGGTGGTCGTCGTGGACACCGTGGAGCGGGTGCGGGCCTTCCTGCCGCAGCTGGCCGAACTCGTCGGCGAGCGCCTCGTCACCCTGGAGGAGTGCGAGGTCGTCCTCGCCCGGTCCGGGGCGACCGGGGGGACCCCGGGCGCGGGCCACACACCGGACCCGGACGGAACGGACGGGGAAGGTAAGAAGTCGTTGTGAACTGGCTGCTGGTCGTCGCGGGAGCCGTCGTGGGCGCGCCCGTGCGCTATCTCACGGACCGTGCCGTGCAGGCCCGCCACGACTCGCTCTTCCCTTGGGGCACCTTCGTGGTGAACGTGGTGGGCTGCCTGGTCCTCGGGCTGCTCACCGGCGCCGTCTCCGCCGGGGCCGCCGGGCCCCATCTGCGCCTCCTGGTGGGCACCGGGCTGTGCGGTGCGCTGACGACGTACTCGACCTTCTCCTACGAGACCCTGCGGCTGACCGAGGCGGGCTCCGGCATCTACGCTGCCCTGAACGTCGTGGCAAGCGTGTCGGCCGGGCTCGCGGCAGCCTTTACCGGGGTCTCACTCGCCGGCGCCCTGTGGGCCTGACGGCTTGCCACCCGGCCGGGCACAACAATTACTGTCTACAGCACTGTCGACCAACTCCTCAGAACTGGATCCCATGAGCGCCATCTCCGTCGGTCAGGCCGTCGTCCTCGGAGTAGTAGAGGGGGTGACCGAGTTCCTCCCCGTGTCCTCCACCGGCCACCTCAAGATCGCCGAGGGGCTCATGGACATCCCCGTCGACGACAAGTCCGTCGTCGGGTTCTCCGCCGTCATCCAGGTCGGTGCCATCGCCGCCGTGCTCGTGTACTTCTTCAAGGACATCCGGCGGATCGTCACCGCATGGTTCCGCGGTCTGGCCAACCGCGAGGAGCGCTACCACCACGACTACAAGTTCGCCTGGTGGGTGATCGCCGCCACCGTGCCGATCGTCGTGGTGGGCCTGGCCGCGAAGCCCCTGATCGACGGCCCGCTCGCCTCGCTGTGGGTGGTCGCCGGATCGCTGATCGTCGGCTCGGGCGTGATGTGGGCCGCCGACCAGATGGGCCGGCACAAGCGCGGTGAGGACGACACGTCCTTCAAGGACGCGATGTGGGTCGGCTGCTCCCAGATCCTCGCCCTGCTCTTCCCCGGCTTCTCCCGCTCCGGCGCCACCATGTCCACCGCGCTCATCCTGGACCTGGACCGCGTCGCCGCCACCCGGCTCTCCTTCTTCCTCGGCATCCCCGCCCTGACGGGCGCGGGCCTGTACGAGCTGAAGGACGCCCTCGGCGCGGGCGTCGGCGCCGCCCCGCTGGCCGTCGGCACCGTCGTCTCGTTCGTCGTCGCCTACGCCTCCATCGCCTGGCTGCTCAAGTTCGTCGCCAAGCACTCCTTCAACGCCTTCGTGATCTACCGGATCGCCGTCGGTGCCCTCCTTCTCGGCCTGCTGGCCACGGGCACGCTCGGCAGCTGAACCGACGTCGCTGATCACCCACGGGGTGCGGATGCCTGCATTCAGGCGCCGCACCCCGTGAATGTCTCCTTACCGGATGTCTTGACAGCCCTGGCCGGCAACCCGCAGGATCGCTCCTGTGAACCTGTCAGACAGCCAGACAGGTGGTCTCGTTCCCCGGCGCGTCAGCGCCATGGAAGCGGTGCTCGACCACCTCCGCGGCGCCATCGAGCGCGGGCGGTACGCCATCGGCGACAAGCTGCCCTCCGAGGCCGAGCTGTGCCGCACCCTCGAGGTGTCCCGGCCCGTGCTGCGCGAGGCACTGCGCGCCCTGCAGACGATGGGCCTCACGGTCTCCCGGACCGGCAAGGGCACCTTCGTCGTCGCGAACACCGTCGAGGACCCCACCTTCGGCGACTACGCGGCCAGCGACCTGCTGGAGGTCCGCCGCCACATCGAGATCCCGGTCGCCGGGTACGCGGCCCTGCGCCGTACCCCGGAGAACCTGGACCACCTGGCCCACCTGCTCGACCGCATGGAGCGGGAGACGGACACCACCGCCTGGGTCGCGATGGACACCCTCTTCCACCTCGCCGTGGCCGAGGCCGCCCAGAACCCGGTCTTCCGCCGGGTCATCGAGGAGATCCGTGACGCACTGGCGCGTCAGTCGGCCTTCCTCAACGAGCTGGGCGGGCGCCGCGAGCAGTCCAACCGCGAGCACCGGGCGATCGTGGAGGCGCTGGTCGACGGTTCCGAGCACGACGCGGTGGAGGCCATGAGCCACCATCTGGACCGCGTCGAGACGACTCTCACCGACATCGTCCGTCCCCAGCGGACGGACTCCCCAACGGAAGGCGGACCCGAGGCGTGAGCGAGCAGCACCTCAAAGACGAGACGCGCCCCTCGTCCGGCCATGTCGACGCCGGAGACGCCGGCTACAGCAAAGGCCTGAAGCACCGGCACGTCAACATGATCGCCATCGGCGGCGCCATCGGCACCGGCCTCTTCCTCGGCGCGGGCGGCCGGCTCGCCGACGCCGGGCCCTCCCTCTTCATCGCGTACGCCGTCTGCGGCGTCTTCGCGTTCCTGGTCGTCCGCGCCCTCGGCGAGCTCGTCCTGTACCGCCCCTCCTCCGGCGCCTTCGTGTCGTACGCCCGGGAGTTCCTGGGCGAGAAGGGCGCCTACACCGCGGGCTGGATGTACTTCCTCAACTGGGCCACCACCGGGATCGCCGACATCACGGCGGTCGCCACCTACACCCACTACTGGGGCCTGTTCTCCGACATCCCGCAATGGTTGATCGCATTGATCGCCCTCGCCGTCGTGTTGACCGTCAACCTGATCTCCGTCAAGATCTTTGGCGAACTGGAGTTCTGGTTCGCGATCGTCAAGGTCGGCGCGCTCGTCGTCTTCCTGTGCATCGGCATATTCCTGCTGGTCACACAGCACCCGGTCGACGGCCACCAGCCCGGTCCGTCCCTGATCACCGACAACGGCGGCGTCTTCCCCAACGGCCTGCTGCCCATGCTGCTGATCATCCAGGGCGTCGTCTTCGCCTACGCCTCCGTCGAGCTGGTCGGCGTCGCCGCCGGCGAGACCGAGAACCCCGAGAAGATCATGCCGAAGGCGATCAACTCGATCATGTGGCGCGTGGGCCTGTTCTACGTCGGCTCGGTCGTCCTGCTGTCGATGCTGCTCCCGTGGAACAAGTACTCCGCCGGTGAGAGCCCCTTCGTCACCGTCCTGTCCCACATCGGCGTTCCGGCGGCCGGCGGCGTGATGAACCTGGTCGTCCTGACCGCGGCCATGTCGTCCCTGAACTCCGGCCTGTACTCCACCGGCCGCATCCTGCGCTCGATGGCGATGAGCGGCTCCGCCCCGAAGTTCACCGCCCGGATGAGCCGCAGCCAGGTCCCGTACGGCGGGATCCTGCTCACCAGCGGTATCTGTGTCCTCGGCGTGGGCCTGAACTACGTGGTGCCCGCGGACGCGTTCGAGATCGTCCTCAACTTCGCGGCGATCGGCATCCTCGCGACCTGGGGCATGATCATGGTCTGCCACCTGCTCTTCTGGCGGAAGGCCCGCAGCGGCGAGACGGCCCGGCCGTCGTACCGCCTGCCGGGCTCCCCCTGGACCGAGATCGTGACGCTGGCGTTCCTCGCCTCCGTCCTGGTCCTCATGTACGCCGACGGCGGCGCCGGACGCACCACCGTGCTCTGTCTGCCGCTGATCGTCGCAGCGCTGGTCGCAGGCTGGTACGCCATCCGCGCCCGCGCGACCCGCACGACCCGCACGTCCACCGGCGCCGACGCGTGACCCGCGTTCCGGCCGACCCCGACCCCACACCTCAGGCAGTGATGTACAGCAGTTCCCCCGCCGACGCACCCGTCGTCCGCGAACCCCTCCACGCCCCCGTCGCCCACCTCGTCCGAGGCGGGGTCGTCGAGGGCATCCACTACGGCTCCGTCGTCGTCCTCGGCGCCGACGGCCAGGTGCAGTTCCAGCTCGGCGACATCGAGGCGGCCTTCCACCCCCGCTCGGCGGTCAAGCCCGTGCAGGCCGTGGCCATGCTGCGGGCCGGGCTCCCGCTCGACGGCGAACTGCTCTCGCTGGCCGCCGCGAGCCACTCCGGCGAGGAGCGCCACCTCGCCGGCACCCGGCGCATCCTCGAACTCGCCGGACTCACCGAGGACGACCTGCGCAACGTGCCCGACATGCCGTTCGACCCGGGCGTACGGGACGCCTGGATCCGCGAGGGCCGACTGCCCTCCCGCCTCGCCCAGAACTGCTCCGGCAAGCACGCGGCCATGCTCTGGACCGCCCGGCTCAACGGCTGGTCCCTGGAGGACTACCTGGACCCGGCGCACCCGCTCCAGCAGGCCGTCGCCGCGACCGTCGAGGACCTGACCGGCCAGCGCGTCGCCCGGGTCACCGTGGACGGCTGCGGCGCCCCGCTGTTCTCCATCTCCCTGCACGGCCTCGCCCGCGCCCTCGCGCGGATCACCACGGCCGCGCCCGGCACCCCCGAGGCCCGGGTCGCCGACGCGATGCGCGAGCACGCCGAGATGGCCTCCGGTGCCGGCCGGGATGTCGCCGCGCTCATGCGGGCCGTGCCCGGGCTGCTCGCCAAGGACGGCTTCGAGGGCGTGCAGGTCGCCGCGCTGCCCGACGGCCGGGCCGTCGCGGTCAAGATCGCCGACGGGGCGAACCGCGCCCGTGTTCCGGTCGCCGCGGCCGCGCTGGCGCGCGCCGGTGTGGACCCGGCCCTGCTGACCGAGTTCGCGGGGGAGCCGCTGCTCGGGGGCGGGGAGCCGGTGGGATGCGTGCGGCCCGTGCGCGCTCTGGACCCCGTTCCGGCCACCGCCTGCGCCTAGGGCCTCACTTCCGGATCGTGCCGGGGTCGGCCGATGGTCACCGTCGCCCGGAGCCGGCCCGATCCGGAAGAGGAGCCCTGGTTCCGCCGAGTCCCGAAGGGGACCGCGGGCCGGCGCCGGCCCGCGGTCCCCTTCGGCGGCCGGTCGCGCCCCCGCGGCGGTAGCCACATGTCAACAACGCCCCGTACCCCCTTCGGGGCGCTCGCACCCAACCCCTCGGAAAGAGGACCTGAACCCTCATGACCGCCGCCACCCGCAGCGAACACGACCTGCTCGGCGACCGCGACGTCCCCGCCGACGCGTACTGGGGCATCCACACCCTGCGCGCGACGGAGAACTTCCCCATCACCGGCACCCCGATCTCCGCCTACCCGCACCTGATCGACGCCCTGGCCGCCGTGAAGGAGGCCGCCGCGCTGGCCAACGAGGAACTCGGGCTGCTGGCGCCGGAGAAGGCCGCCGCGATCGTCGCCGCCTGCCGCGAGATCCGCTCCGGCTCCCTGCACGACCAGTTCGTCGTGGACGTCATCCAGGGCGGTGCCGGCACCTCCACGAACATGAACGCCAACGAGGTCGTGGCGAACCGCGCGCTGGAGCTGATGGGCCACGCCAAGGGGCAGTACACGCATCTGCACCCCAACGAGGACGTCAACCTGAGCCAGTCGACCAACGACGTCTACCCGACGGCCGTCAAGGTCGCGACGGTCTTCGCCGTACGCGGGCTGCTCAGGTCGATGGCCGTACTGCAGGACGCCTTCGCCCGCAAGGCCGTCGAGTTCCGTGACGTGCTCAAGATGGGCCGTACGCAGTTGCAGGACGCCGTGCCGATGACGCTCGGCCAGGAGTTCTCCGCGTTCGCCGTCATGATCGAGGAGGACCGCAGCCGTCTCGCCGAGGCCGTCGAGCTGATCCATGAGATCAACCTGGGTGCCACGGCCATCGGCACCGGCCTCAACGCCCCCGCCGGCTACGCCGAGGCCGCCCGCCGCCACCTCTCCAGCCTCACCGGCCTGCACCTGGTCACCGCCGCCAACCTGGTCGAGGCCACCCAGGACTGCGGCGCCTTCGTCCAGATGTCCGGTGTCCTCAAGCGGATCGCGGTCAAGCTCTCCAAGAGCTGCAACGACCTGCGGCTGCTGTCCTCCGGCCCGCGCGCGGGTCTCGGCGAGATCAACCTGCCGCCGGTGCAGGCCGGTTCGTCGATCATGCCGGGCAAGGTCAACCCGGTCATCCCCGAGGTGGTCAACCAGGTCGCCTTCGAGGTGATCGGCAACGACGTCGCCATCACCATGGCCGCCGAGGCCGGGCAGCTCCAGCTCAACGCCTTCGAGCCGATCATCCTGCACTCCCTGTCGGAGTCGATCACGCACCTGGAGAGCGCCTGCCGCACGCTGGCCGAGCGCTGCGTGTCCGGCATCACCGCCAACACCGAGCGGCTGCGGGCCACCGTGGAGAACTCCATCGGCCTGGTCACCGCGCTCAACCCGCACATCGGCTACACGGCGGCGACCGACATCGCCAAGGAAGCCCTCGTCACCGGCCGGGGCGTCGCGGAACTGGTGCTGGAGAAGGGTCTGCTGCCCGCCGGGAAACTGGCCGACCTGCTGCGTCCCGAGGTCGTCGCCGGCAGCGGAGCGCCGGCCGCCTGACCTGCGGCGACGCGAGCACGATGAGGCTCCGGGAGCCGACGGGAGGCACAATAGTGATCATGACAACGACGTCGTCCCTCCCCTTCCTGCCGGTCCTGGAGCGCATCGCCGAGGAGATCAGCCGCACGCCCGGGCGCGGCCGGGCCGCCGACTACATCCCGGCGCTCGCCGCCTGCGACCCCCGCAGCTTCGGCATGGCCGTCGCCGAGCTGGACGGGACGGTGTACGGCGTGGGGGACTGGCGGCAGCCGTTCTCCACGCAGTCGATCACCAAGGTGTTCACGCTCGCCCTGGACCTGGCCCGGGAGGGCGACGAACTCTGGGAGCACGTGGGCCGGGAACCCTCCGGCAACCCGTTCAACTCCCTGGTCCAGCTGGAGTACGAGAACGGCATCCCGCGGAACCCCTTCATCAACGCGGGTGCCCTCGTCGTCACCGACCGCCTGCAGACCCGTACCGGAGACGCGGCCGGCGAGCTGCTGGCCTTCCTGCGTGCCGAGAGCGGCAACCCGGAGCTGGACTTCGACAAGGACGTCGCCGCCTCCGAGACCGCGCACGGCGACCGCAACGCAGCCCTCGCCCATTTCATGGCGTCCTACGGCAACATCGACAACGAGGTGCCGGTCCTGCTCGACCAGTACTTCCGGCAGTGCTCCATCGCGGCGTCCTGCGCCGACCTGGCCCTCGCCACCGGCTTCCTCGCCCGGCACGGCATCCGCGCCGACGGCAGCCGGCTGCTCAGCCGCAGCCAGGCCAAGCAGGTCAACGCGGTCATGCTGACCTGCGGCACCTACGACGCGGCCGGCGACTTCGCCTACCGCGTCGGCCTGCCCGGCAAGAGCGGGGTCGGCGGCGGGATCATCGCCGTCGTACCGGGCCGGTGCACGCTGTGCGTCTGGAGCCCAGGCCTGGACGAACGCGGGAACTCCGTGGCCGGTGTGGCGGCCCTGGACCGGTTCACCACGCTCACCGGACTGTCGGTGTTCTGAGCAGGCCCCGCCGTCCGGCCAACCGACGCGCGCGCGGTGCGCGACCGGCTCCACCGCGACGGACTCACCGTTCTCGCTACCGCTAAGCCCGGCGGGGTCGTCGAGCGGCAGCGACGGGTGGTTGACCACCGGGGCGATCACGGCCGGCTCCAGCGCCATGGTGAGGGCGAAGTCACCGGTGAAGCACAGGCCGATGGCGCCCATCCCCGGCCCGCCGCACGCGGTGTGGGCCTGGCGTGCCGGACCGCGCGGCCAGACCGTCACCGGGCTGGTGCCGCCCCCGGCGAAGGCGCGGAGCTCCGCGCTGGCACGGGCCCTGCGGCGGATCGCGGCCGCCCCGCACGCGGTGCCGTGCACCAGTGGGGCGTGGCCGCGGGCCGGCGACGCCTCCGGCCCGGCCGGGTTCCTCGGCGGCGACCTCCGCCCGTGGGTCGTACCGGGCCCGCTGCTCGGCCTGCCCCGGTCAGCCGCGGGACGACCGGCCCCCCTTGGACCGCAGCGCCAGCGCCACGGCCCCCACGCCGAGCCCGGTGAGCCCCGCGACGACGGCGGTGCCGGACCAGTCCGAGTCCTCTTCCGGCGCCGGAGCCACGGCCGCCGCCACCGGGGTGGCGGACGCCGTCGTACGGGAGGGCGGACGCAGCCCGTCCAGCGAGCCGACCGGGTCGACCCGCCCGGCCGCCGCGAAACCCCAGTCGAGCAGGGCCCGGGCCTCCTCGTACACGGTCAGTCCGCCACCCGCCTGAGGGTTGAGGACGCTCACCACGAGGGTGCGCCCGTCCCGGTGCGCCGCGGCAACCAGGGTGTTGCCCGCGTTGCTGGTGTAGCCGTTCTTGATCCCGATGATCCCGGGGTACGGCGCCACACCGTCCTCACCGGTCAGCAGCCGGTTGGTGTTCTCGATGGGGTACGTCGACCCGTCACCGGGGAAGGGGGCCTGAACGGTGGCGCAGTACTGGGCGAAGTCGGGGTTGCCCAGCCCCGCCCGCCCGAACACCGCCAGGTCGAAGGCGGAGGACACCTGGCCGGGGGCGTCGTAGCCGTCCGGGGAGATCACGTGGGTGTCGAGGGCGCCGAGCGAGCGGGCCTTGTCCTGCATCCGGTGGACCGTGGTCTGCCAGCCGCCGCCCAGCTGGGCGAGAACGTGCACGGCGTCGTTCCCGGAGCTGAGGAAGACCCCGCGCCACAGATCCGCCACCGTGTAGGTGTGCCCCTCCTCGACGCCGACCAGGCTGCTGCCCTCGCCGACGTCCTCGAGTTCCTCGTACCGCACGGTGTGCTGCAGCCCGCTGGGCAGCGCCGGCAGGACGGTGAGCGCGAAGAGGGTCTTCAGAGTGCTGGCGGGCGGCAGTTCGCGGTGCGCGTCGCTCGCGGCCAGCACCTCGCCGCTGTCCGCGTCGGCGACGAGCCAGGAGAGCGCCGACACGTCCGGCAGCGGGGGCGTGTCCCGGTGCGGCCGGACCTGGACGCCGGAGCGGTAGAGCAGGGACGGCGCGGGCACCGCCGCCCTGGGGCCCGGCGGGAGGGGCTCTCCGGCCCGGGGTCCGGCGACGGCGGCGGCCGGCGTGAGCGCCAGCAGGCCCGCCACACAGAGGGAGCAGACCGACACAGCCGCGCGAGAAGAGAATCCGGTGACCATACGATCAACGTACGAAGATGCTCCGCGTGCACCACGCGGCCCGGGCCGTTCGGGTTCACGGGCAACCCGGATGCCGCACCCGGCGCTCCCTCGGCGGTCCCGCGGCCGTCCCGTGGCGGGGCTCAGCCGGCCGGCAGGGTGGGGAGGATCCGCCGGAGGAACGTGGCGTTGTCGGACGTGGCGCGCAGCCGTTCCAGCAGGGTCTCCAGGGCGGACGGCCCGGCCTCCCGCGAGCGCAGGGCACGGCGCAGGCCGCGTACGGCCGTCAACTCGGCCGGGGTGAGGAGGAGTTCCTCCCGCCGGGTGCCGCTGCCGTCGATGTCCACGGCGGGGAAGACCCGGCGGCCGGCGAGTTCCCGGTCCAGGCGCAGCTCCATGTTGCCCGTGCTCTTCAGCTCCTCGAAGAAGTAGCCGTCGGCGCGGGAGCCGGTGTCGACCAGGGCCGTGGCGAGGATGGTGAGCGAGCCGCCCTCCTCGGCCTGGCGCGCGGCGCCGAAGAACCGCTTGGGTCCGAGCAGCGCGCCGGCGTCGACACCACCGCTCAGGGTCCGGCCGCCGGCGGCGGAGGCGTTGTTGTGGGCCCGGCACAGCCGGGTCAGCGAGTCCAGCAGGACGACGACGTCCTCACCCGCCTCGACCAGGCGTTTGGCCCGCTCCACGACGAGGTCGGCGAGGGCGATGTGCTCCTTGGGCGACCGGTCGAAGGTGGAGGCGTACACCTCGCCGCGCACCGAGCGGCGCATCTCGGTGACCTCCTCGGGCCGCTCGTCCAGCAGCAGGACCATCAGCCGGCACTCGGGGTGGTTGCCGGCCACGGCGGCGGCGAGCTGCTGGAGCAGTACGGTCTTGCCGCTCTTCGGCGGGGCCACGAGGAGGCCGCGCTGGCCCTTGCCGACCGGTGCGAGCAGGTCGGTGAGGCGTCCGGCCAGGCCGGAGCCGGGGTGCTCCAGGCGGAGGCGGCGGTGCGGGTGGACCGGGGTGAGGTCGCGGAAGTGCCGCCGGGAGTGCGGCTCCCCGGGGGCGCGCCCGTTGACGCGCGCGACGTCGCTCAGGGTGCGCTGGGCGCCCCGGACGCCCTCGACCAGGTCGCCCTTGCGCAGCCCGTGGCGGCGGATCAGCGCCGGCGCGACCTGCGGATCGCCGGGGGAGGGAAGGAGGTGCGCGGCCCTCAGGTGCCCCTTCCCGTGCGCGTCGATGTCGAGGACTCCCGTGACGAGCGGAGCGGACGGGGCGTGCGGGGCCTCGGGAGGGTGTTCGAGTGTGGTGGTCATGGAAGGAGGTCCTTTCACGGACGGAGAAGAGACGCGCTGTGAGGAGGGGGGTGAGGCCGCGAGCGGGAGGCGTCTGCGACTGCCTCCGGGCGGCGGGAACGGCACCCCGGGTACGGCGGTGGCCGCCTGCCTGAGGTGGTGCTGGGAAGCTGACGCGCCGGGGGCCGGACATCCGGAGAACGGCGGGCGGATCAGCGTGAAGGAGAGAAACAGGCACCGGCGCCCATGACGGGCGTGCACAAGTGCTGACGGCACCGTACCACTCGGTGGTGTGCCGCGTCCGTGATGCACTCAACGAACCGTCCGATCGGGGTATTCCCGGGACGGGATGCCCGCCGTTCCCCGGGCGGATGTCCGCAGGGTGCGGGGCGGACGCCCACCGGTCCCGGGGCGGACGCCCGCCGGTCGCGGGGTGGGATGATCGGGTGCCCTGTCAGGGAAACGTCAGGAGGATCCGGTGGACCCGTCTTCCGCCCGCACCCCGTACCGCCTCGACCCCGCCGGCGGCTGCCCGCACGCCGTCAACGCACGGCTGCTGGCGCGCGGCGCCGTGGCCCCGGTCGAACTGCCCGGCGGGATCGAGGGCATGGCCGTCCTGGGGCATGCGGCGTTGCAGGAGTTCCTGCAACACCCCGACGTGGCCAAGAACGCCCGTCACTTCACGGCCCTGCGCGAGGGAAGGATCGCCGAGGGCTGGCCGCTGCTGACCTTCGCCACCGTGCCCGGCATGACCACCGCCGACGGGGACGACCACCGGCGGCTGCGCTCCCTGGCCGCCCGCGCCTTCACCCCACGCCGCGTGGCCGAACTGCGGCCCCGCGTCGAGGAACTGACCGACACACTGCTCGACGGCCTGGCGCGCGCGGCCGCCGCGGGCGACGGCGTCGCCGACCTGCGGCGGCACTTCGCCCTCCCGCTGCCGATGGGCGTGATCTGCGAACTCCTGGGCGTGGACGTCGGGTTCCGGGACCGGCTGCACCGGCTCGGCAGCCAGGTCGTGGCCACGGACACCGGACCCGAGGAGGCCGTCGCCGCGAACCGTGAACTCGTCGCCGTCCTCACCGAGATCGCCACGGCGAAGGCGGAACGGCCCGGCGACGACCTCACCAGCGCGCTCATCGCCGCCCGGGACGAGGGCGGCGACCGGCTCGGGCAGCACGAGCTGATCGGCACCCTGCTGTTGATGATCATCGCGGGCCACGAGACCACACTCAATCTGATCACCAACGCCGTACGCGCCCTGTGCGCCCACCCCGAGCAGCTCGGCCTGGTGCATGCGGGCGAGGCGAGCTGGGCGGACGTGGTGGAGGAGACGCTGCGCTGGGACGCGCCGGTCAGCTACTTCCCGTTCCGCTACCCGGTGCGGGACCTGACCGTCGCCGGCACGCCCATACCCGCCGGCACCCCGGTGCTCGCCGGTTACTCCGCGGCCGGCCGTGACCCGGCGGCGCACGGACCGGACGCCGACCGCTTCGACCTCACCCGCCCCGCCCGGCCCGGCGCCGTGCGCCACCTGTCCCTCGGCCACGGTGCCCACTACTGCCTGGGCGCACCCCTGGCCCGGCTGGAGGCCACGGTCGCGCTGGAGCGGCTGTTCACCCGCTTCCCGGCGCTCGAACTAGCCGTGAGGGAAGAGGAGTTGGCGCCGCACGCGGGGTTCGTCGGCAACAGTGTACGGAGCCTTCCGGTACGGCTCGCGGCGAAGCAGAAGTCCGCGAACCGTAACGATCCCGGACGTCGCGGGACTTGACCGTACACGCTGCACTATCTTCGCGACATGTCCACGCCACCGCAGTCCCCGCAGCCGGCCGACCAGCCCGCGCACCATCCGCAGCCGCCCGCGCCACAGCCGGCCGTGCCGCCGCAGCCGACGGCCTACCCGTACCCGAACCCGCAGTCACCCCCGCCGGGAGCCTTCCACGCCCAGCCCACGCTGGTCGGCCACCCCGCGCCGGGGCAGCCGGGGCCGGTGGGACAGCCGGGACTGCCAGGTCAGCCGGGACTGCCAGGTCAGCCGGGGCTGCCGCAGCCGGGGAACCCCTACGCGCAGTCGCCCTACGGGCCCGTGCCGCCCGTACCCCCGGCCGGTCGCGGTGGAGGTGCCGGACGGGCGGTGCTGTGGGCGGCCGTCGGAGCGGTCGTGGCGTCCGCCGCCTGGGCGGCCGGTGTCCTCCTCGTCGGAGGAAAGGGCGACAGCGCGGACCTGCGCGGCTACGCGGCACCCTCCAACCTGTGCTCCGGCGCCGACTACTCCTCCTTCAAGAACGAGTACACCGAGAACGACTCCTCGCCGACCCACAACGCGCTCAAGGACGCAACGCTGGACGAGAGTTACTGCAGCCTGAGCCTGAAGAAACCCGGCTCGTCGTACGCGGACGCCTACCTGACCCTCCAGCTGGACCTGCACAAGAAGACCGAGCCCGGACCGGAGTTCACCGCCACCTGGAAGAACTACGCGGAGAGCCACACGGGTTATGACGTCGACCCGGTCGAGGGCATCGGCGACGAGGCCTACCTGGTCAGCCAGGACACCACCAACGGTTCCTCCAGCGGGTCCCGTTACGCGACGCTCGCCGTCCGCGACGGCTGGGTGACGTACACGATGAGCTTCAGCACCTACCTCACCTCCTACGACCAGGACAAGGACCCGCCCGCGCTCACCGACGTCACCGACTGGCTGAAGACCGACGCGAAGGCCACGCTGCGCCGGCTCCGGGCCTGAGCCGCGCGGCTCGGCGGCGCCCTGTGCCGTAACCCGCCGTACCGGCCGGTCGCCCGTGGGGGTGGTGTCGCCCGGCGGCACGCTCCGTGAGCCGGGCCGGTGCGGCACAGTGGGCGGGTGCCTCGCCGACTTCTCCCGCTGCTGGCGGCGGCGCTGATGGGCCTCGCCGGCTGCACCACCGTCAGCTCCGCCCCCGACGCCGCCCGCCCCCGGCAGTCCCACGCGCCCGACACGGCCGCGCGCCCCTCGGTCCTCCAGGAGCCGCTGAGGGAGCCGCCGGGGAAGGCGGCGCTGGTCCGCACCGGCCACGCCCACCGGAGCCGGCCCGGCCCGGTGGCCGCGCCGAGGCGGACCCCCGGCCCCGGCCGCGCGCCGGCGCCCGCTCCGCCGTCCCGGGCCGCCGCGGCCGCCGCCCCGCCGCCCCGCCACCCCCGCCCGGAGCGCAGGCCCCCCGTGCGACGCCCGGCCCCGCGTCCCCGCCCGGCTCCACGGCGGCCCCCCGTGGACCGCATGCGCGAGCTGTGCCGCCAGGCGGACGGTGTCGCCGCGCCGGGAATCGTGAAGATGTGCCACGACACCTTCGGCTGAGGAGCGCGGCCGGGGCCGGTACGGCGGGCTCGCCGCCCCTGCCGCCGCACCGGCGCCCCGCATAGGCTGGCGCCATGTTCGGTCCCGAAGGCCCCACGCTCCGCGAACTCGCCGTGCAGGCGCTGTCGTCCGTCGAGCACGGGTACGACCTGCTCGCACCGAAGTTCGACCACACTCCCTTCCGGACACCCGACGGCGTGCTCGACTCCGTGGCCCAGGCGCTGGAGCCGCTCGGCCCCTTCGAGAACGGGCTCGACCTGTGCTGCGGAACCGGCGCCGGGACACGGGTGCTGACCGCACTGTGCCGCCGCGGGGTCACGGGGATCGACTTCAGCGCCGGCATGCTCGACATCGCCCGGCGCCGGGTGCCGCCCGCGGACGGGCCCGGGATCACCTGGGTCCGCGGTGACGCCCGGGCCCTGCCGTTCACGGCCGCCTTCGATCTCGTCGTCTCCTTCGGGGCGTTCGGCCACTTCCTGCCGCGGGAACTGCCCGGGCTGTTCACCCAGGTCCACTCGGTGCTGCGGCCGGGCGGCCGGTTCGCGTTCCCGGTGTTCGCGCCGCCCCGCCCGGCCCACCGCGGCTTCTGGCTGCTGCTGGGTTTCGACGCCGTGATGCGGGTGCGCAACGCACTGTGGCGTCCGCCGTTCGTCATGTACTACCGGGCCTTCCGGCTCGGCACCGTGCTGGGCGAGCTGGAGCGCGCCGGCCTGACGGTCGAGCTGGGCGTCCTGCCCGGGTACGGGCGGAGGGCCGACGGCAGCCCGCGCGCCCGGCTGGTGGTGGCCCGTCGGGCCGACGCCCCGCCCCGCGGGGGTCAGCCGGCCGCGGGGAGCGTGAACTCGTAGACCAGCGCGTCCTGTTCGGCGTTCACCACCAGATCGGTGATCTCCAGCGGGCGGGCGTACTGGTCGTGGACGCGCCGGGTCACCCGTACCGAGGAGGCGTCGCCGACCTGGGTGATGGCGTCCCTGTGGTGCAGGGCCAATCCGGCCTTGCGCATCCAGTCGTAGGCCCGTCGCAGCTGCGCGGGCGTCGCCCCGTCGGCCCGGTCCCGGTACCGGGCCAGCTCCGCCACCTCGGCCAGCACCACCGCCGAGAACGAGGTCACCGCCGTCCGCAGCGAACGGCCGTCCGGTGTCACCGACAGGTAGCGGTGGACCAGGGTCGGCCGGTGCGGGGCCAGACCCAGGGCCCGGGCGTGCTCCGGCGGCGGCGCCTCCCAGGTCACCGTGGCCCGGTCGACCGCACACGGGTCCGCCGACCGGGCGCCCACCGGAAAGGTGAGCGACTCCGGTGCCTCGACCGGCCGGCCGGGCAGCGTGGCGTGGCTGCCCCGCCGGTCGGTGGCGACCAGGCCGCTGCGGCGCAGCACCTCCAGTGCCTGGCGGACGGTCTCCCGGCTGACCCCGTAGCGCGCGGCCAGGTGCCGCTCGCCGGGCAGCCGTTCACCCGGCGGAACGGTGCCGTCGCGCAGGTCGTCGAGCAGCAGCGCGGCGATCCGCCCGTACAGGGGCCGGACGTCGCTGGGCGGGGGATCGTTCGGGGTGGTGCGGGCCATGCCGCGCCCTCCTGTCGGTGACAAGACGTAGTCGTTCGGGCTCGTTGCGCGACCACAATTAGCATTGGTCTAAACCACGGGGGAAGAGTGGTCTACTGGTTCGACCGAAATCCGCCCCGCACGCGCGGCGGCCACCGGGTCCCCCGGCATCCGCTCCCAGGGGTGCGGAGAAGGGCGCGGGCCGGTGCGGTGGTCCCCGGACGACCGGCGATGCGGATGACCGAAAGCCCGCGGACGCACGGGACCCCGGGACCGCTCCGGAGCGGAGCGGTCCCCCGATGCGGGGTCCGACGGGTGCTCGTGCGCGGATCCGTCGGCGCGCGCCCGCCGTCTCGTGGGAGCCTCAGGCGTACGACCGCAGCCAGCGCACCTGCGCCGCCTCCTGGAACGGGCCGCCGCCCTCGTGGTCGTTGAAGTCGTACACCTCGATCGTCTTGTCCTCGTGCGCCCACGCGTTGAACGCCGCGAACACGGTCGACGGCGGGCAGGTCTGGTCCTCCAGGGCCGCGGAGAACAGGGCCGGTGCCCGGCCGCGGGCCGCGAAGTGCACCCCGTCGAAGTAGGAGAGCGTACGCAGCACGTCGGCCGTGCGGCCGCGGTGCGTCTGGAGGAACAGGCCCACCTCCCGGTACGGGTGACGGTCCGTCAGGGTGATGGCGCGCGGGAAGTCGCAGAGGAACGGTACGTCAGGGGCGACCGCCACCACGTCCGGGACCAGCGCGCCGACGGCCAGGGCGATGCCGCCGCCCTGGCTGCCACCGATGAGCGCGGTCCGCGCCGGGTCGGCCAGCGGATGGGAGCGCGCCGCCTCGACCGCGCGGACGGCGTCCGCGAACACCCGGCGGTAGTAGTAGTTCTCCGGCGCGTCGATGCCGCGTGTCAGGTACCCGGGGTACGCGGGCGCCGCGCCCACCGGGTCCGGCGTGCCACCCCCGCCGCCCCAGCCGCTGCCCTGTCCGCGGGTGTCCATGGTGAAGTGCGCCCGGCCCGTCGACGCCCACAGCAGGTTCTCGTGCGGCAGGCCGCGCCCGCCGCCGTACCCGATGAACTCCACGACCAGCGGCAGCGGTTCGGCGGTCCCGGCCGGCAGGCGCAGCCAGCCCTTGACGGGGTGGCCGCCGAACCCGGCGAACGTCACGTCGTACACCTCGACCGTGGACAGTCCGGTCTCCACCGGCTCGAACCGCGCGTCCAGGTCGTGTGCGCGGGTCTCCTGCAGCGTCTTGTCCCAGAAGGCGTCGAAATCCTCCGGTGCCGAGGACTCGCTGCGGTACGCGCGGAGTTCGTCGAGAGGAAGATCGAACAGAGCCATCGACAACCGCCTTGAGGAAGGGAGCCAGAGTCGACTCACCGTACGTGGGTGGTCGGATGACTCGCCAGGGTCCAGCGGGGACGTGGCTCGCTTCGACCGCTCCGTGACGCGGGCTCAAGATGCTGGTCCGGCGGTGAGTAAGCGCTTGCTCCGGGGGGGTGGGTGGCCCGTCACCGCATCGGTGGCCGGGTCATCCGTCCGTCACGTTCGCGGCCGGGTCCAGCGCGGGCCCGTCCGGGACCACTCCCGCTCCCACTCGGCCAGCCGGTGGCGCAGGGCGATCCGGCGCTCGACCGCGTGGGCGAGGACCACCACGGCCGCCGTGCCGCCCGCCGCGCACAGCCCGATGGTGACCGCGTGCTGCCGGACGGCGGCGTCGTCCGGTGGCGGGGCGACGTTGCGGCCCCGCGAGTCGAACCACACCGGGACCGGCTCCCCGGCCCGCGTCCCCGCCGGCACCCGGGCCCACGCCGTCCGGACGCCCTTGCCCGGCTCGGTCCAGCGGACCTGGGTGCGGTAGGGGGTGCGGCGGTCGCTCTGCACCTCGGACACCCGCTCGGGCACGCCGCCGACCACCACGGCCCGCACCTGGTGGCGTTCGGCCCGCTGGGCCGCGGCCAGCGCCCGGGCCTGGTCGTGCGCGTGCAGGCCCGCGGCCACACCGATCAGGGGCGCGACCACGAACAGCAGGACGGCGACCACCAGCACCGTCCATGCCTCGAAGACGTCCGACCGGCGCCGCAGCGGATTGCGCCGCCAGCGCCAGCCACGCACCCGGGTACGCATGTCCACCTCCTCGCCACCGCCGGAGCCGGAGAGCCGAGGAGCCGGTCTCCGGCCCACCGCCCCCACCGCTCACGTGCGCGAGCGTCCACATCGGTCTCGTACCCCGTTCGGCGCACCTCGCGCAGGCCGCGAACCGCGAGTTCCGGCCCAAATGGCGCACGGATCGTGCCATGCGCCCCACGATCCCCCGGCGTACCGCGCCGCGCGACCCGGACGGTCGACCCACCGGCCCCACCCGGGCCACGGGGTGGCCGTCTCGGCCGGGTCACAGCGTTGCCGCCTGAGCCGGGCCCGGGCCCCAGGGGCTCAGCCTCGGCCGGCCCTCAGGGGGTCAGTCTCAGCCGAACCGCTCGATCCGGATCCGCTCCACCGGCTGGCCGGCCGCGACCAGCAGCCGGGACGCGTGCTCGGCGAACGCGTTGGACCCGCACACATAGGCCTCCCATCCATGGGTGGGCTGCTCGGCCAGGAGCGGCGCCACATGTGCGGCCGTCATACGTCCCACCGGAACCCCGGGCGGAGCGCTGCGCGTGAACACGGGCGTCGTCTCCGCGCCCAGCTCGGCCGCGTAGATCAGTTCCTCGGGACTGCGCGCCGACACCAGCATCCGCAGCGGGACGGCCAGGCCGCGCGCCCGGTGGTGCCGCACCATCGACATCAGCGGTACGACGCCGGAGCCGGCCCCGAGCAGCAGGGCCGGCCGGTCGCCCGGCCAGGCGAAGAAGCCGCTGAGCGGACCGCGCACCTCGACCGTGTCACCGGGCCGGGCCACGGTGTGGAACCAGCCGGAGACCTCGCCGTCCGGCACCCGGTCCAGGGTCAGCTCGATGTGGCCGGAGTCGTCCGGTGCGGACGCGATCGAGTAGTGGCGCTGGGCCACGTAACCGTCGGCGGCGGTCAGCCGCAGCATCAGGTGCTGGCCCGGCAGGTGTCCCGCCCAGCCCGGCACCGCCAGCCGGAACGTCGCCGCGCGCGGCGTCTCGTGCCGGATCTCCGTCAGGGTGGCGGTCTGCCACACGGCTGCGGCCTGCTCGCTCACGGCGATCCGGCCGGGCACCGCGAACCGCGTCAGGGGAGTCGTCTCAGTCACCGGAGTACCGCTGCTCCTCCCAGGGGTTGCCGCGCGCGTGATAGCCGTTGCGCTCCCAGAAGCCCGGCTCGTCGTGGTCCAGGAGCGTGATCCCCGCGATCCACTTGGCGCTCTTCCAGAAGTACAGGTGGGGCACCACCAGCCGCGCCGGGCCGCCGTGCTCCGGCGGCAGCGGTGCGCCGTCGTACTCCCAGACGATCCAGGCCCGCCCGCCGGTGAGGTCGGCGAGCGGCAGGTTGGCGGTGTAGCCGGTGTGGGAGCGGGCCAGCGCATGGGTGGCGGTCCCGTGGGGCCGCACCACGTCGAAGAACGCGTCCAGCGAGACACCGCCGAACCGCACGCCGAACTTCGACCAGCCGGTCACGCAGTGGATGTCGCCCGAGTACGCCGACGCCGGCAGCGCGTGCGCGGTGTCCCAGTCCCAGGTGTGCGGCCGGTCGACCAGGCCGTCGATGCGGAAGGACCAGTCGGCGGGCGCGAGGTCCGGGGTGACCTCGGCGGACAGGACGGGCCAGTCGTCGCGCGCGTCGTACTGCCCGGGCGGCAGTCCCGGGTTGTGGACGCGCGGACGGCCCGAGAAGCCTCGCGTGACGTTCATGGTTCAACCGTACGCTGTCGCTCCGGGTGCTCCGGCCCTGGTGGACGTCCCCCTTGTTGCCGCCGTGTGAACGCGTTGCGGCCGTATGAACTCTGCGCCGGGCGGGGAATACCGGCCCCGCGCCGCTCCTTGGCGATCGGTGCCGGCGGCTGCGGTGCGCCGGTGACAGCACGAGGGAAGCGAGGGAACGAGGATGCCCCAGGCGTACGCCTTCACAGTCTTCACGTCGGTGGCCGAGGCGGCCGGCGTGACCGTTGTGGCCGAGGTGACCGGATGAGCGCCCCGCCCGGCCGGCACGTCCTCGACAACCCGGCCCTCGCCGCCCTGACCGGTCCGCACGCCCACTTCGCCGAGCGGCGCGGGCGGGTGCTGCGCTACCCGGTCGACGTCTCGCCGTGGCTGGCGCTGCCCGACGAACCGGAGGAGCGGGACTGGGAGGACCTCGCCGCGCTGGCCGGCCCGCACGCCGAGATAGCGCTGCCCGGATTCCGCGGGGAGGTCCCTCGGGGCTGGGAGGTCACCGCCCGGGTCGAGGGCGTGCAGTTCGTGGACGACGGGCTCGCCGCGGCGCCGGACGCGGAGGCGGTCCGGCTCGGCCCGGCGGACGTGCCCGAGATGCTCGACCTGGTGGCCCGCACCCGGCCGGGGCCGTTCCTGCCGCGCACGGTGGAACTCGGCACGTACCTGGGCTTCCGCCGTGACGGCGCGCTGGTCGCCATGGCGGGGGAGCGGCTGCACCCGCCGGGGTGGACCGAGATCAGCGCGGTCTGCACCGATCCCGCGTTCCGCGGCGAGGGCCTGGCCACCCGGCTGATCCTCGCCGTGGCGCACGGCATCCGCGAGCGCGGGGAGACACCCTTCCTGCACACCGGCGCCGGGAACACCACCGCCATCCGCCTGTACGAGTCCCTCGGTTTCCGGCTGCGCCGCCGTACGGCGTTCCTCGCGGCCCGGGCGCCGCGGCGCCCGGCGGACGACCGCGCGGCGGTGGCGGTGCCGTGACCCGCCGGCCGTGCCCTGACCCGTAGGAGTTGCCGTGACCCGGCAGCCGTGCCCTGACTCCTAGCGCTGCCGTGACCCGCCGGCCGTGCCCCCCATGGCGTGCCCCGGCGCCGCCGCGCACGGCCGGGGCACGGCATGGGGCACCGTCTCAGGCCGGGTCCGGGTCGCCCTGTCCCGCGTTGTACCGCTCCAGGTACGCCGCGAAGCGGACCAGGTCCTCCTCCGGCCAGCCCGTGAGCCGCTCCCGGAACGCGGCTCGGCGGCTGCGGGTGACCTGGGCCAGGATCTCCTGGCCGGCGTCCGTCAGGTGCAGCACCTGGACCCGGTGGTCCTCCGGGTCCAGCCGGCGCTCGATCAGCCCGGCCCGCTCCAGGGCGGCCACCTGGCGGCTCACCGTGGACTTGTCCAGGGCGTAGTGAGCCGCCAGGTCCGTCGCCCGGCAGCCGCCTCGCTCCTCCAGATGGCCGAGCAGGGTGTAGGACACCAGGGACAGTTCGGGGTGCATGCGGCCCGCCGAGGCGCGGGCCCGGCGGGCGAAGATGGTCATCTCGCGCTGGATCGTCTCCACGGCCGACTCCGCTGCGCTCACGGGAATACCTCCTCCGGCGTTCTAGTTGTATAGTACAACTTGAACATGAAGTTGTATAAGCCAACCTTTGGAGGGCCGCGCGCGATGAGGTCACCGGCACTGCGCCATGTGCTCACGCACCTGATCACCCCGCTGCTGATGTGCATCGGCATGGGGCTCGCGTACATGGGGGCGTTCGTCACCCCCGAGCCGAACCACCTGCCGGTCGCCGTCGTCGGCACCGCCCCGAAGGCCAAGGTCTTCGCCCAGACGGTCAAGGACGGCGCGGGGGACAGGCTCGACGTCCGGACGGTCGCCACCCGCGCGGACGCCGTCGACCTGCTCCGGTCCCGCGAGGTGACCGGCGCCTACGTGCCGAGTGCCAAGGCTCCCGAACTGCTGGTGGCCAGCGCCGCCTCCGACATGGGCGCCACGGCCGTGGAGAAGGTCTTCACCCCGGTCGCCGCCCAGGCCGGCGTCCCGCTGAAGGTCACCGACGTCGCCCGGCCCGTGGCCGACGACCCCACCGGCCAGGGCTTGTTCTTCCTGCTGATCGCGGTCAGCATCGGTTCCTACGCCTCGGTCGCCGCTCTCGGCGCCGCGGGTGCCGCCCTGGCGATGCGCGTCCGGGCCCTGCTCGCGCTCGGCGTCTCCGCCGTGGTCAGCGGCATCGGCGCGCTGCTCGCCGGGCCGGTGTTCCACCTCGCCCACCACGACCTCGCGGGTGTCTGGGGCATGGCCTGGCTGTACTCGGCGGGCATCCTCCTCATCGGCGTCGGCCTGCACACCTTCCTGAAGCGGTGGACCACGCTGACCATGATGGTGCTGTTCGTGATGCTGAACTTCACCAGCTCGGGCGGTTTGTTCCGGCCCGAACTGCAGAACGGGTTCTTCGGCACTCTGCACGCCTTCTGGAACGGCGCCGGTTTCGTCGAGGGCGTCCGCAGCCTGCTCTACTTCGGTGACGACGGCCTCGCCCGTACGGTGTGGACCCTGGTCGCCTGGCTGCTGGCCGGCCTCGCGGTGACCGCCGTCGCGGGCCTGTACGAACGCGCCCGCCGCGCCCGGCAGGACAGCGAGGCGCAGGCCGCGCGGGAGCCGGCCCGGAAGGCCGGGGGAGCGGCCGAGCAGGAGGCCGAGGAAGCCGAGGATGCCGAGGAAGAGATCGAGGAGACCGTCGGCGTCTGAACCCCGCGTCCCCGTGGGCCCGTCGGGGGCCGTGGGGTAAGGTGGCCGTCCGGTCGCGGACGTGCGCGGCCCCGGGGACGAGGAGGTGAGACCCATTACCGCTGTGTCGGCTGGGGTGCTCTCTCCTCGTGACGGCGCGGTACACCGGCAGCGGTGACCGCGGGAGCGCCCTGAAGGCTTCGCGCTCCCGAAAGGTCCCGGCTTCCATGCCCACTCCCGCACCGTTCCCTCCGCTCTCCCCGCTCTCCCCGCTCTCCCGCCCCTCCCCGGCCGCCGTCGTCTCCGCGTTGCGTGCCGCCGGGTGCGTCTTCGCCGAGGACGAGGCCGAGTTGATCCTCGCCACCGCGCGCACCCCCGAGGAGGCGGCCGGCATGGTGGACCGGCGTGCCGCCGGGCTGCCGCTCGAACACGTCCTGGGATGGGCCGAGTTCCACGGTGTGCGCGTCACCGTGGAGCCCGGGGTGTTCGTGCCCCGCCGCCGTACCGAGTTCCTGGTCGATCAGGCGCTGGCCGCCGCACCGGACGCCGCCGTGGTCGTGGACCTGTGCTGCGGTTCCGGCGCGCTCGGCGCGGCCCTCGCCGCAGCCCTGGACGGTGCCGAGGTGCACGCCGCCGACATCGACCCGGCCGCCGTCCGCTGTGCCCGCCGCAACCTCGCCGCCTGCGGCGGCCGGGCCCACCGGGGCGACCTGTACGACGCCCTGCCCGCCGGCCTGCGCGGCCGGGTGGACGTCGTGACGGCCAACGTGCCCTACGTCCCCACCGCCGAAGTCGCCCTGCTGCCCGCGGAGGCCCGCGACCACGAGCCGCTGGCCGCGCTGGACGGAGGGCCCGACGGACTCGACGTGATGCGCCGGGTGGCCGCCGGGGCCCCCGCCTGGCTCGCTCCCGGCGGCCTCCTGCTGACCGAGACCAGCGCACGCCAGGCACCGGCCGCCGTGGAGGCCTTCGCCGACGCGGGCCTGACGGCCCGTCTGGCGGTGAGCGAGGACCGGTACGCGCACGTGGTGATCGGCGTACTTCCCTAGCCTCCCCCGCCGCCGAACGGGCGGGCCCGCCGAGGTCCGGCCGCGGTACGGCTCCGGTGCGCGTCCGGGCGCCGTACCCGGCGCCGCGGGACACCCGTTCCCCGGGCGCCACCGCCGTGCGCGCCGTGACGTGGTCCGGCCGCAGGGTGCCGTACCGGCGGGTGGACCGGCCCACCGCCCATCGCGTCCTTCCGACCGGCAGGGGGGCGGCCCGTGCGAGGTGCCGCGGGCCGTACGGGCCGCTACGGCAGCTGCTGCGCCCGGGCGATGAGGAGGGCCACGTCGTCGTGGTTGTCCGGGTGGTGCAGCGTGCGCAGGAGGAGGTCGCAGGCCTCCTCCAGCGGACGGCCCGGGTCGTCCAGCAGGGACAGCAGCGTGGCCAGCCGCTCGTCCAGCGAGTGGCAGCGGGTCTCCACCAGGCCGTCGGTGTAGAAGACCAGCTCGTCGCCCGGCTCGAAGTCGACCGTGACGGTGGAGAAGCCGACCCCGCCCACTCCCAGCGGCACGCCCGTGGGCAGGTCCAGCAGCTCCGCCGGGCGGCCCGGCCGTACCCGGGCCGGCGGCAGATGGCCGGCGTTGGCGATCCGGCACTGGCGCAGATGCGGGTCGTGGACCGCGTAGACGCAGGTGGCGATGGAGTGGTCCAGCGCCGAGGTCGTCTTGTCCAGGTGCTCCAGCAGGCGGGCCGGGTCCAGGTCGAGAGCGGCCAGGGTGGTCGTCGCGGTGCGCAGCCGGCCCATCGTGGCGGCCGCGCTGATCCCGCTGCCCATCACGTCACCGACGACGAGCGCGGTCTTGCCGCCTTCCAGCGGGATGACGTCGAACCAGTCCCCGCCGACCTCGATGGTGGCCCCCGCCGGCTGGTAGCGGGAGGCCACCTCCAGGCCGCTGGTGACCGGAGGGTGACTGGGCAGCAGGCTGCGCTGCAGGGTGAGGGCGGTGTCGCGGGCGTTCTGGTACCAGCGCGCGTTGTCGATCTGCACGGCCGCGCGGGCGGCCAGCTCCCGGGCCAGCAGGACGTCGTCCTCGTCGAAGGGCGCCGGATTGCGGGTGCGTTTGAGGTCGAGCGCGCCCAGCACCTCGCCGCGCGCGATCAGCGGCACCGCCAGGTACGAGTGCAGGCCCGCCCGGCCGAGCAGGACGGCCGCCTCGGGGGAGCGGGCGATGCGCGGCAGGTCCTCGTCCTTGACGTGCGGCACCAGCACCGCCTCGCCGGTGCGCACGCACTCGGTGACCAGGCGGTCGGGCGCGTACCGGGCGATCTGGCCGGGCGGGTCGGCGGCGCGCACGGCGTCGGTGCCGTCCGCCGGACGCACCGCGAGCGCCCGGATCACGGCGGCCTCCGACGGGCCCAGGGTGCTCTGCCGGCCGTCGACCACCGCGTCCAGCAGGTCCACGGCCGCGACGTCGGCCAGCTCCGGCACGGCGACGTCGGCCAGCTCGCACGCGGTGCGGTCCAGTTCGAGCGTGGTCCCGATCCGGGCGGAGGCGTCCGCGATGACCGCGAGCCGGCGCCGCGCGGCCTCCGCCTCGACGGACGCCCGGTGCTGCTCGGTGATGTCGACCATCGACACCGCCACGCCCAGCACCGTTCCCGTCGTGTCCTCCAGCCGGTACAGCGAGTGCGCCCAGGTGTGGTCCTCGTCCGGGTCGGCGGGGGTGCGGCCGACCAGCGTCTCGTCGATGAGGGGCACCCCGGTCTCCAGCACCCGCCGGGCGGCGGCCTCCACGGGGGACGCGGCCAGCGCCGGCAGCACCTCGCGGAGCGTCCGCCCCACGTGCTCGGCGGCCGGCACCCCGTTGATCCTCTCCAGGGCCGGGTTGACCGACACGAACCGCAGCCCGGTGTCGAGCACGGCGTACCCGATCGGTGACTGCTGCACCATCCGCTCGGACAGCGCCACGTCCTGCTCCAGCCGCCGTACGGTCGACTGGTCGGCGGCGAGCCCGAGCGCGTACACGTCACCGCGGTCGTCCAGCAGCCGCATGTTGCGGAACTCCACCAGACGGGTGCTGCCGTCCTTGTGCCGGACCGGGAAGCCGCCCGCCCAGCTCTGCCCGGTGCGCATCACGTCGGCGAAGAGCTTGCCGACCAGCCGGCTGTGCCGCTCGTGCACCATCAGCCGGGCGGCGTGCTGGCCGAGGGCCTCCGGCGCGGTGTAGCCGAAGAGCTCTTCCGCCTGAGGGCTCCACAACACGATCCGGCCGTCGGTGTCCAGCACCACGGACGCCACGCCCAGGACGTCGAGCAGCCCGCCCGGGGGCACCGGCCCGCGGGCCGGCTCGCCGCCCTCCGCCGCCGGAGCCTCGGCTGCACTCATGCCACGCACCGCCTTCGCCCGTCCGCACGGCACGCCGTCCCCCGTGCCGACTCCCCTTGTTCTACCGCGCTCACACCCGACTCTCCGCCGCCTTCGCCCGACTACCTCCACCATCCCTCAACCCGGCGCGGGGCGTCCGCCCAAGCCCGCCGCGCCGGCGCCGCACGCGCGGAGGCCCTGCCGAGACCGTACAGCGATGTCCGGCGGGCCGTGAGAGTTCACGCACAGGGTGTGTTGTTGGCCTGTACATGACCAGCACGCCACGCCAGACTGTCCGCCGACCGAGTGCCACCCCCGCACCGCGCCCGAGGAGTCGGCCATGCCCGCGTCCGCCCGGCCACGCTGTCACGCAGTCCTCGCCGGACTCGTCACCTTCGTCACCGCCGCCGTCGTGTCCCTCGCCGCACCCACGCCCGCGGGCGCGGCCGACGCCTGGACCGAGACCGGCTCCGACCGAGCCGACCCGCTGACCGAGAGCCAGGGCCTGACCTCGGTCGAGGTGCCCGCGGGAAGCCCCAACCACTACACCGGCATCGGCACCATCCCCCTCGGGGTCTCCAGCCGCGGCTGGAACCACGTCGGCGACCCCGACGCCTCGTACGACGGCCACTCCATCGAGCCCTACCAGCGGGACTCCGGCAACTCCAAGATGTTCCGCGTGCGGGCGCCCGGCGGCACCTGGTCGGAGTACGTCCACACGCTCGGCGCGGGCGAGGCGCTGAACAACTCGTGGGTCGCCGTCTCGCCCGACGGCCAGTGGATGCTGTCCGGCGAGTGGGGCACCATGACCCGTCTGCTCGTCTTCCCCACCCCGGGCGTCAACCCCTCCACCTCGCCCTCGCAGAACCTCCCGCAGGTGTCGACCGTCCGCCTCGACCACGCCGTCCGTGACGTCCAGGGCTGTGACTTCTCCGGCCCGACCACCCTGCTGTGCTCCTCCGACGATCCGGAGGGCAGCCTCTTCGGGCTCACCAAACCGCTGCTCCAGATCGACCTGTCGGCCGCGCCGAACGGCACCACGGACGTCTCCGGCCATGTCACCGCACTGCGCCGGCTGCCGCTGCGCAGCTCCTGCTCGGGCGCGTTCGAGGTGGAGGGCATCGACTACGACCGCCGTACCGGCATCCTGCGCGTGATCGTGATCTCGCCCGGCTTCTGTGTGCTGACGGACAGCAAGACGTACAAGTTCTCCCGCGGCTGAGGTGTGTCCGGCGGCCGGTGATGCTTTGCTGAAGGGATGGACGCGGTGCGGTGGGGTACTCCGTTCCACTGCAGCGTGGTCATGAAAGGAGCGATCAATGGCAGACACGGAGCGGTCGCATCCGGAAACCGTCTCGGTGGAGATCAGCGGGTATTCGACGGACGACGCCCGGCTCGTCTTCGAAGCGCTCAGCGCCTGCTTCGCCTCCGACCGGGCTCCCGAGGAAGTACCGCAGCAACTCCACGAGACGCGTCCGATGGTGTGGCTGGGCACGTACGACGTCGCGGAGGCCCGTGGCGGGGGCTGCCCGCCCGTCCACCTGACGTCCCCCGTCCAGGCGGACGTCCAGGGCAGCTACTGGGCGGTGGAGCGCTTCCGCCACACCCTGGACTCGATGTTCAACGTGCAGGAGACCTGCACGGCCTCGGGCGACCAGGAGCGGGACCTGCACCTGCGGCTGGAGAGCCGCTGACCCGCACGGCAGCGCCCCGGCCGGCCTCTCGCCGGCCGGGGCGCCGGCGCGCCGCTCCGCAGCTCCGTGACCGTCCGCCGTGACGCGCGCCGCCCTGCCGACGGCTTCGCGCCGGACGTTTTTCCAGCCCCACTCTGTACATACCAGTCGGTACAGAGTGGCCGGTGTCACCGCCGTCCGGTTGTGCAACTAGTTGCATAAAGCGGCGGGCTTCCTCTACAACAAGAGGCGGACGACACCGCGCACGGAGGGCCCCATGAGCCGTTACCCGCACCTGATGACCCCGCTCGACCTGGGCTTCACCACGCTGCCCAACCGCGTGCTCATGGGCTCGATGCACGTCGGCCTGGAGGAGGCCGACCGCGGCTTCGAGCGGATGGCGGCGTTCTACGCGGCCCGCGCGCGCGGGGGAGTGGGGCTCATCGTCACCGGCGGTATCGCCCCCAACGACGAGGGGCGGCCCTACGAGGGCGGAGCCAGGCTCACCACCGAGGCGGAGGCCGAGCAGCACAAGGTGGTCACCGAGGCCGTGCACCGCGAGGGCGGCCGGATCGCCATGCAGATCCTGCACTTCGGCCGGTACGCCTACCACCAGGACCTCGTCGCGCCGAGCCCCCTCCAGGCGCCGATCAGCCCCTTCGTGCCCCGTGAGCTGACCGAGGCCGACATCGAGCGCACCATCGGGGACTACGCCCGCGCCGCCCGCCTGGCCCGGCAGGCCGGCTACGACGGCGTGGAGATCATGGGCTCCGAGGGCTACCTGATCAACGAGTTCATCGCCGCGCAGACGAACCAGCGCACCGACCGCTGGGGCGGCTCGTACGAGAACCGGATGCGTTTCCCCGTCGAGATCGTCCGGCGGGTCCGCGAGGCCGTCGGCGAGGACTTCATCGTCATCTACCGGCTGTCCATGCTGGACCTGGTCCCCGGCGGCTCCTCGCTGGACGAGGTGATCGCGCTCGGCAGGGCCGTCGAGGCCGCCGGTGCCACGATCATCAACACCGGCATCGGCTGGCACGAGGCCCGCATCCCCACCATCGCCACCTCCGTCCCGCGCGGCGCCTACACCTGGGTCACCAAGAAGCTCATGGGCGAGGTCTCCGTGCCCCTGGTGACCACCAACCGCATCAACACCCCGGAGCTCGCCGAGGAACTGCTGGCCGACGGCTGCGCGGACATGGTCTCCATGGCCCGGCCGATGCTCGCCGACCCCGACTTCGTCGCCAAGGCGGCCGCCGGCACCCCGGAGGCCATCAACACCTGCATCGGCTGCAACCAGGCCTGCCTCGACCACACCTTCAGCGGCCGGATCACCTCCTGCCTGGTCAACCCGCGCGCCTGCCACGAGACCGAGCTGGTCCTCGCGCCGACCCGGCTGAAGAAGCGCGTCGCCGTCGTGGGTGCCGGTCCGGCCGGACTCGCCTGCGCCGTCTCCGCCGCCGAACGCGGCCACGCCGTCACGCTGTTCGACGCCGCGAGCCGGATCGGCGGACAGCTCAACATCGCCCGCAAGGTGCCCGGCAAGCAGGAGTTCGACGAGACCCTGCGCTACTTCCGCCACCAGCTCGACGCCCACGGCGTCGACGTACGCCTGGACACCTGGGTGGACGCCGGCGACCTGGAGGGCTACGACGAGGTCGTCGTCGCCACCGGCGTCACCCCGCGCACCCCGGACATCCCCGGCATCGACCACCCCCGCGTCCTCGGCTACCTCGAC
This sequence comes from Streptomyces sp. NPDC029151, assembly GCF_055564315.1. NCBI lineage: Bacteria > Bacillati > Actinomycetota > Actinomycetes > Kitasatosporales > Streptomycetaceae > Streptomyces > Streptomyces sp. NPDC029151. The sequence continues at coordinate 163,501 of NZ_JBVHWQ010000003.1, read as the reverse complement.
GTGCTGCGCGACGGCGCCCCCGTCGGCGACCGCGTCGCCATCCTCGGCGCCGGCGGCATCGGCTTCGACGTCGCCGAGTTCCTCACCGACGGCGGCGACAAGGCGAGCGAGGACCCGCGGACCTACTTCCGCCACTGGGGCGTCGACATGGACTACCGGGCACCCGGCGGCCTCGCCGCCCCCGAGCGGCCCGCCGCGCCCCGCCAGATCCACCTGCTCCAGCGCAAGACCACCAAGGTCGGCGCCGGACTCGGCAAGACCACCGGCTGGATCCACCGCACCGAGCTGAAGCACCGGGGCGTGACCATGGTGCCGGGCGTGCGCTACGACCGGATCGACGACGCCGGCCTGCACATCACCGTCGGCGAGGAGAGCACCGTCCTGGACGTCGACACCGTGGTCCTCTGCACCGGCCAGGAGCCGCGCCGCGACCTCTACGAGGAGCTGGTCGCCGCCGGCCGCAGCGCGCACCTGATCGGCGGCGCCGACGTGGCCGCCGAACTGGACGCCAAGCGCGCCATCAAGCAGGGCACCGAGCTGGCGGCTGCCCTGTAGGCACCCAGGGGGGCCGCGGGCGCGGTCCCTAGGATGAGCCCATGTCCCTCCCGCACGCGATCCTCACCGCCCTGCTGGAAAAGCCCTCGTCCGGGCTGGAGCTGACCCGCCGGTTCGACAAGTCGATCGGCTACTTCTGGTCCGCGACGCACCAGCAGATCTACCGCGAGCTGGGGAAGCTGGAGGCCGGGGGCCTCATCCGCGCGCTGCCGTCCGCACAGCCGGCCCGCGGGCAGAAGAAGAGCTACGAGGTCCTGTCCGCGGGCCGTGCCGAACTGGCCCGCTGGACCGCCGCCGCGCAGGACCCGCGGACGATGCGGGACCCGCTCCTGCTGCGGCTGCGCGCGGCGGCCGTGGTCGGCACCGCCGGTCTGGAGGCCGACCTGCGCCGCCACCTCCGGCTGCACCGGCGGCAGCTGGCCGAGTACCAGGAGATCGAGAAGCGCGACTTCCCGCCGGAGCGGGACACCCCCGAGGACCGGCTGCGCCACCTGGTCCTGCGGGCCGGCATCGACCTGGAGACCTTCTGGACCCAGTGGCTCACGCACGCCCTGGCGGAGTTCGCGGAACTGCCCGCTGAGGAGCGCGAGCAGAGCTGACTCAGAGCCGGTACGGCTTCGAGCGGCGGCGCAGCACCCAGGCGGTGGCCACGATCCCGGCGCCGACCAGGGCGCCGCCGACCCCCATGGTCAGCGGGCCGTAGTCGCGGGCCGCGCCGCCGAGACCGCCCATCACACCGCGCGACGGAGCGGGGCTGGACGTCGAGGAGGTCGTGGGGCGCGCGGGGCTCGCCGGCGCGGAGACGATCACCGACTGGCTGCCCGCGGTGGCGCCGCTGGAGCAGACCACGACCACGGTGTACGTCCCCGGGCTCACCGCCGACCAGGCGGCGGACTGGCTGACGGAGGTGCCGGACAGGGCCACCTGCCGGCCCTGGGCGAAGTTCGCCTGCCGGCTGTTGAGCAAAGCCGCGGTGCCCCAGCTGCCGTTGATCTGGGTGCACGCGCTGGTGACCACCGACACGGCGGAGCCGGTGGTGCTGACCGAGATGCCCGAGACGGCGGCGGACGGCCCGGCGAGCGCGGCCGGGAGCGCGGCGGCGGCCGCCAGGGTCAGGCCGGAGCGGAGCGGAAGTCGCGAGTTGTCCATGGGCTGGCCTCCGGCGGCACGGTTGGCGGTACGTCCCATGCGCCGCCGAGGGTCGGAAACGTCCGTGCTGCCTCAACCGCAGCCAACGCGGCCCCGGACCCGCACGCACGCGGGGCGGACCCGGTCGGGTGACGGGCTCCGCCGACCGGCGCACCGGCGCGCCGGTCAGCCGCCCGTGGTCACCGTCCGCTCCGCCGACCAGCCGCCCCACGTGCCGTCCGGCAGCCGTGCCCGCAGCCGTACCCGGTGTTCCTCGCCGGTGGCGGTGCCCACGTAGAAGCTGTGCCGGGCCCGGCCGCGCGGCGGTGTGCCGCCCCAGACGAGCGAGGTGGCCGCGGTCCCGTCCAGCTGGATCTGGTACTCGGCGATCACGCCGTCCGCGCTCGGCGGGTCCCAGGCGAGGTCGATGGAGAAGGCGCCACCGGAGCGGTGGGTGGCGGCGGTGAAGGCGGTGGGCGCGGTGCTGCGGCCGTCGTCGCCGCCCGGGGTGGTGAGGCGGACCGGCGCGCCGGCAGGGGAGAGGTTGTCGGCGGCGTCCCGGGCCCGGACGGTGAAGACGTACCGCCTGCCGGGGCGCAGGCCGGTGACGACGGCGGCGGTCTGGTTCCCGCCGACGCTGTGGATCTTCACCCCGCCCTGGTAGACGTCGTACGACACCACACCCCGGTCGTCCCGGGACGCGCCCCAGCCCAGCTGGACCGCGCGGCTGCCCACGGCCCGCCCGGTGGCCGGCCCCGGCCGGGACGGTGCCGACCGGTCGGACGCCGTCGCGGCCGGCGTCCGCGCCCGCACCGCGCGGCTCGGCGGGCCCAGCCGGCCCTCGGCGCCCCGCGCCCGCACGGTGAAGGCGTACATGGTCGACGGCCTGAGCCTGGTGACGTCCACCATGTGTTGCGAAGCCGGTACTTCGGCCACTTTCGTGGTGCCGCGATAGACCTCGTAGCCACGGACCCCGGAAGATGCCGGGGCCGCGTTCCACATCACGTGCACGCTGGTGGCGCTGCCCGCCGCGGCGGTGATCCCGGCCGGAGCCCCGGGCGCCCCTCCCTCGCCGCCTTCGTCGGCCCGGCTCCAGCCGCAGGACGCCACCAGCAGCAGCGATCCGCAGACCAGCGCGAGCGGGACAGGAACGCGTCGCACGGCTGTGCCTCCTGGACGGCCTCGGCAGCACGTAAAGGTCCGGACCAATATGGCCCGCCGGGTGCGGCCACAGCAAGAGGGCCGTGTTGGTGACCATCGCCGGACCTTACGTATGCTGAATCCCCCTACGGCTGAACTACCCGAGAGGGCAGGGAAGTTCATGCCTGTGGCGCGGACACGCTGTCGTCGCCGATCCCGCGCCGGCGCGGGTGGCCGGGGGTCCGGGAAGACACCGGCCGGACCCCCGGCCCCTGTTGTCCCCGCCCGACCCGCCATGTGGACCTATCCGTTCCCTCACGGGGTGTCAGCGGCGTGCTCCATCCGGCCCCTTCGCGGCGGCCCCCGTCGCCGGGCGCCCGGACCCGCACCACAGTGTGCTGCACGTTCGCCTTGTCCCCGACGAGAGGGTCCCTCATCGTGCGTGTCCCGTCGCTGACCCTGGCCGCGGCCGGCGCCGTCCTGATCGCCCCGGCGGCGCTGCCCGCCCCCGCCACCGCCGTTCCGCCCCGCGAGCGGTCCGTGGCCCGCGGCGACGGTGCGGTCACCGCCGCCGAGCTGCTGGCCCGGACCGGCACGTGCACCCGGCTCTCCCGGGGCCGCTACCGCACCGACGCCGGCGATCCCGCGACCGTCCGCGTGTGCGGCACCCGCGACGCCGTCTTCTGGAAGGCCGACCTGGACATCGACTGCGACGGCCGGCCCAGCGCCCGCTGCAACCGCCGCACCGACCCGGTGTTCGCCGCCGCCACCGCCTTCCAGCAGTCCGACGGCCGGTACCTCAGCGCCGAGAACCTGCCCTACATCGTGGTCCCGCCGCCGAGTCACCGCTGGAACCCCCGCGCGTACGGCGTCCGTGGCGGCTCTGTGGCCGCCGTCCTCTACCGCGGCCGGGTGCAGTACGCGGTCGTCGGCGACACCGGGCCCCGGGACGTCATCGGCGAGGCCTCCTACGCCACCGCCCGCGGCCTCGGCATCCCCGCCGACCCGCGCGAGGGCGGGGTGCCCTCGGGCGTGACCTACATCGTCTTCCGGGACTCCCGCGTCAGCCCCATCGAGGACCACGCGGCGGCCGTCACGGAGGGACGGCGGCTGGCCAGGCAGTTCGTCGCCAGGCACTGACCGGCCCGGCGACGCGCTCCCCGGCGCGCTGACCCGCCCGGGCCCCCGCCGCACCGACCGGCCCGGCGGCGCGGACGGCGGCGCGCTCTCCGCTGCCCCGGCGCACCGGCCGGCCCCCGGGCCCGGACACTCCTGTCACAGTGATCGGCGTCGCCCCGACCGGCCCGGCGCGCCGGTACGCCGGCGCACCGCACCGCACCGGCCGGCCCCAGCGCGCCGGGCCCCCGCGTCGACCAGCCGGGGGCGCCGGCCCCCGTCACACCTTCCGGTAGGCGTACGCCTCCGCCGCCGCGGCCTCCACCGCGTCCAGGTCCCCGCCCGCGGCGGCGGTGACCACCGCGGCCACCGCCCCCTCCACGAACGGCGCGTCGACCAGGCGCGTGCCCTCCGGGAGTTCGTCGCCCTCGGCGAGCAGCGCCTTCACCGTGAGCACCGCGCTGCCCAGGTCGGTGAGGACCGCCACCCCGGCGCCCCGGTCCACGGAGGCCGCTGCCGCCGAGACCAGCTCGGCACTGGTGCCGAGCCCGCCGCCCTCGACGCCGCCCGCCGCCGCCACGGGGACCGCGCCGGCCCCGCCCGCCAGGCCCTTCGCCAGCTCGGCGACCGAGGCGGCGACCTCCGCGCTGTGCGACACCAGCACGATCCCCACCCGCTTGTCCTCACTCACCGTCCGCCTCCGCCGTGTCGGCCAGCGCGGCGATCAGCAGCGCCGACGAGGTCGCCCCCGGATCCTGGTGGCCGATGCTGCGCTCGCCCAGATAACTGGCCCGGCCCTTGCGTGCCTGCAGGGGGGTCGTGGCCACCGCCCCCTCCTCAGCCGCGGCCCGCGCGGCGGCGAACCCGTTCCCGAGCGCGTCCACGGCCGGCACCAGGGCGTCGATCATCGTCTTGTCGCCGGGCGCCGCCCCGCCGAGCTTCATCACCCCGTCCACACCCGCGCGCAGCGCCTCGGCCACCTGTTCCGCGCCCACCTCCTCGGCGTCGCCGAGCGCCTTGCCGGCGCGGCGCAGCAGGGTGCCGTACAGCGGGCCGGACGCGCCGCCGACCGTCGAGATCAACTGCCGCCCGGCCAGGGTCAGGACGGCGCCCGGCGTGTCCGGCGCCTCCTTCTCCAGGGCGGCCGTCACGGCCCTGAACCCGCGCTGCAGATTGCTGCCGTGGTCGGCGTCCCCGATGGCCGAGTCGAGAGCGGTGAGCCGTTCCGCCTCGCGGTCGACGGACGCGGCGGCCGCCGTCATCCAACGGCGGAAGAAGTCGGCGTCGAGCACTGGATCTCCTTGCGTGGTAGGGCCGTTGACCAAGCCACCGGTCCGGTGGCCGCCTGCTCCGCCGGATCACATACCCCAGCGCAGCGCCGGCGTGCTCACCGGCGCGTCCCACAGCCGCAGCAGCTCCTCGTCCGCCTGGCACAGCGTCACCGAGGCACCCGCCATGTCCAGGGAGGTGACGTAGTTGCCGACGAGGGTGCGGGCCACGGCGACACCGCGTTCCCGGAGCACCCGCTGCACCTCGGCGTTGAAGCCGTACAGCTCCAGCAGCGGCGTCGCGCCCATGCCGTTGACCAGCACCAGGACCGGACTGCGCGGCGGCATGTCCTCCAGGACCGCGTTCACCGCGAAGTCGGCGATCTCCCCGGACGTCATCATCGGCCGCCGTTCCCGGCCCGGCTCGCCGTGGATGCCGATGCCCAGCTCCAGCTCGCCGTCCGGCAGATCGAAGGTCGGGCTGCCCTTCGCCGGGGTCGTACAGGCGCTCAGGGCCACACCGAAGCTGCGGGAGTTCTCGTTGACCTGCCGGCCGATCGCCTCCACCCGCTCCAGCGGCTGCCCCTCGGCCGCGGCGGCGCCCGCGATCTTCTCCACGAAGAGCGTCGCGCCGGTACCGCGCCGGCCCGCCGTGTACAGGCTGTCGGTCACCGCGACGTCGTCGTTCACCAGCACCTTGGCGACCTGGATGCCCTCGTCCTCGGCCAGCTCGGCCGCCATGTCGAAGTTCAGCACGTCCCCGGTGTAGTTCTTCACCACGAACAGCACACCGGCGCCGCTGTCCACGGCCGCCGCGGCGCGCGCCATCTGGTCGGGCACCGGCGAGGTGAACACCTCTCCGGGGCAGGCCGCGGCGAGCATCCCGGGGCCCACGAACCCGCCGTGCAGCGGCTCGTGCCCGGAACCGCCGCCCGACACCAGCCCCACCTGTCCGGCCACGGGGGCGTCCCGGCGGACGATCACCCGGTTCTCCACGTCCACGTTCAGGTCCGGATACGCGGCCGCCAGCCCGCGCAGCGCGTCCGCCACGACGGTCTCCGGCACGTTGATCAGCATCCTCATGGGTGTCTCCTCGTGGGCTGAGCACTGGGATTCGTTGACTGCGGTCCGAGGCGGGTCGTCTTCCACGGGTCGTGGCGGGCTGTGGCGGTCGTGGCTCACCTTCCGCCGGCGTCGTGCCGACGCCGGCGGCGATGCGTCGGGTGCTGCCGGCCGCCCGCTGGGGGCGGCCCCCGACGCGTCTACTGGCAGTATCGGCCTTGCGGCGGCGAAGGTCACCTGCGCCGCCGGCCGCGCGCCTCCCGGTGCCCCGGGCGGCCATGCTCGCCGGCGGTGCCGCGGCGGCGAAGGCCGTGCGCGTCGCACGCTTCCGTCCGGGCCGGTGGGGGAACTCGGCGGACGGGGACCCTTCGGGCCGCCGACCGGCGGAGGAGGTGCCGTTGCCGTGGACGACTGGGAGACCTGGGAGAAGCCCGACGAGATACGGCTGTCACTGCGCGAGCGGCTCGTGCTGGCGCGGATCGAGGCCGGACTGCGTCAGGACCGGCGGTTCGCGCGCCGTATGGGCCGTACCCGCCGTGGGGGCCGCACGCGCCGTGCGGGCCGCGCGCGCCGGGAGGTGTGGCTGCCGGCGGCGGTGCTGCTGCTGACGGTCGCGTCGGTGTTCGTCGCCGTCATGGGCATCCGCACGTCGGACCCCGCGCTGCTGTGGTGCTTCGCGCTGCTGTGGCCGCTGACCCTGCTCCAGGCCTTCCGGCTGCTGTGCCGCGCGGCCCGTGCCCGCTCCGGCCGCGGCTCCCGGGCCACACCGTGGCTCTGACCCGCACTCGGCCCGGCCCCGCCGGAGCCCGTGGAACCCGAAGAAGCCGAAGAAGACATGCGAAAGGGGCCGGGCACGTGCCCGGCCCCACGGGGAGCGCCTCGTCAGCTCTTCGCGTCCGTCTGCTCTCCGCGCCCCGTCAGCTCTCCTTGCCGCGCCCCGACATCATGTCGCGCAGACGGTCGACCAGACCGGCTCCCGGTGCCAGCAGCTTGTTGGCCGGGGGAGTGTCCGGCGCCGAGGGGTGCGGGCGGGTGGGGGCCATCTTCTTCGCCCGGCGCACCTTGTCCCCGAGGTCCATCAGCGCGTCCGGCGTACACGCCGCCTCCAGCTGCGGGAAGAGGTTCTGCTCCTCGTCCGTCACATGGGACCGGATCTCGCTCATCAGCCGCGTCATGAGCGTGTCGAAGCGGGGATCGTCCGCCTCGCAGCTCTCCAGGTCCTTCATGATCTGCTCGGCCTCGGCGTGGTCCTCGAGCTCCTTGTCGGCCAGGGCGTCCCCGCCGGTCAGGTGCTCCCGCACCGCCGGGTACAGGTAGGCCTCCTCCGCGACCGAGTGCCGGACCAGCTCCATCGTGGCCTGGTCGCACAGGGTCTTGCGCTCCGCGGAGCCGGGCGGCAGAGCCTCGATGCGGCCGAAGATCTCCTCGACCTCGCGATGGTCGGTGATCAGCTCCTGGATGACGTTCCCGCCGTGACCCATGGTCGTTACCTCCTGCGTGAAACGCGGCGGCCCGTGGAAGGCCGGCCGTCGCCGCGCCGAGTGCCCCGAGCCCGGCGCGCTACACGGCCCCCCGGGCCCCGTCAGCCCATCGAGTGGCAGGCGGCGGCCGACCGGCCCCCCTCCGACAGCGCCCACTCCCACCAGTGGTCCAGGATCTCCGGAGCCAGCTCGTCCGCCGGCACCAGCGCAGGCCAGCCCAGGGCGCGGGCCTGCGCGCCGACCTTGGCGCCGCCCGCCACCGGGTCGACGGCGATCACGGGGATGCCGCTGCGCAGCGCCAGCACCAGGCCGTGCAGCCGGGTGGTGACGACCACGTCGAAGCGGGCGACCAGGGCGAGGAACTGCTCGGCGGTGGCGCACAGCCGCCAGTCGTCGACGGCCAGCCGGGTGTCGGCGGATACGCGCGCACAGTCCTTGCCGGCCAGCCAGCCGGTGATCCGGTCGCTCACCTCCGTGTGCCGACGGCGCCCGGCGTACTCGCCCTGGCCGTGCGTGAGCACCACCCCGGCCACCGGCGGCCGCGGTCCCGCCGGAGCCCCGGCCGCCAGGTCCCGCCGGGCCGGGGCGCCGGTGCCGTCGCGGGCGACGACCGCGTGGAAGCCGGTGGCCGCGGGGTCCGCCGGGTCGACCACCGAGACCCCGGCCGCGAGTCGTCTGCAGAACCTGAACCTGTCATGGAGGGCGGCCACTTGGGGCCCGTGCACGGGACCGCACACGAAGAGCAGCGTGTCGTACGTCCCCGGGTGGGCCGTCTCCAGGGACAGCGCGCCGGGCCGGAAGCCGGGGCTCCACGCCGTGTCGTGCGGGATACCGGCTCTGTTCAGCGCGGCGGACATGTGCGCCTGCGCGAGGACGTCCCCGGCCGTGGCCTCCCCGTCCCGGAAGCTGAACCAGCCGGTGAGCAGCAGCCGTCGGGGGGTCCGGCCGGACGCCCCGAGCGTGCGCAGCGCGGCGTCCGTGACCTCGTCGTGCATGAGTCCTCCACCGTGACCAGCGGGATCACCGGGGCGTAGGAGTCGCGCGAGTACCCCTGGTTCCGGAGAATAAGAATCCAACGTGTGAAACCAACTGGCACGGGAACTCAGCTGCCAGTGCCGTCCAGCCAGCGGCGGCCACCCCAGGGCGGTCCTCCCGATTCAGCGGGGACCCGAACCCTGTCCTCTCCCTCTCCCACGGGCCGACGACGTCGGGCCCGTCGACGCGACACGCGCCGAACACCCGCACACAGCCCCTCCGACCTGCGGAGCGAGGCTCTCGGGGCCGCGCACGAGACGCGGACGACGTGCACGAAGGACGACGAAGGAACAGCCCCATGACTGGTGACACACCGTTCTCCTGGCGGCGCGCCCTCGTGACCGGCGGCGCCGGATTCCTCGGCTCCCACCTGTGCGAGCGCCTGCTGGATTCAGGGGTCGAAGTCGACTGCGCCGACAACCTGGTCTGCGGGCGCCGCGAGAACGTCGCGCACCTGGAGGACCGGCCCGGTTTCCGCTACGTGCACGGCGACGTCTGCGCACCCAAGTGCGCCGGGCGCCTGCCGGGCCCGTACGACCTGGTCCTGCACTTCGCCTGCCCGGCCTCGCCCGCCGACTACCTGCGGATGCCGCTGCAGACCCTGGACGTGGGCAGCCTCGGCACCCGCAACGCCCTGGCGATCGCCGAACGCGACGGCGCCCGCCTGCTGCTCGCCTCCACCTCGGAGGTGTACGGCGATCCGCTGGTCCACCCGCAGCACGAGGGCTACTGGGGCAACGTGAACCCGGTCGGACCGCGCAGCGTGTACGACGAGTCCAAGCGGTTCGCCGAGGCCCTGGTGACCGCGCACGCGGGCACCCACGGCACGAACGCCGGCATAGTGCGGCTGTTCAACACCTACGGCCCGCGCATGCGGGCCCACGACGGCCGCGCGGTGCCCACGTTCATCTGCCAGGCCCTCGCCGGCGAGCCGCTCACGGTGACCGGCGACGGCAGCCAGACCCGCTCCCTGTGTTACGTGGACGACACCGTCGACGGCATCCTGCGGGTGGCCGAGAGCCGGTCGGTCCGGCCGGTGAACATCGGCGGCAGCGAAGAGATCACCATGGCGGACCTGGCCCGCCGGATCGTCGCCCTGACCGGTTCCCGCTCGCCGATCGCGTTCGTCGACCGGCCCGTCGACGACCCCGGCCGCCGCCGCCCCGACACCACCCTCGCGCGCGAGCTGCTCGGCTGGTCGCCGCAGGTGCCGTGGGAGGAGGGCCTGAAGCAGACGATCGCCTACTTCGCCGCCCTGCTCCCGGAACCGGCCCAGCCCGCGGCGGAACCCCCTCGGTCCTGACCCGGCCCCCCGCCCTTCCCCGGCCCTGGAGACAGCGCATGCACGTCCTAGGAATCAACGCACTCTTCCACGACCCCGCCGCCGCCCTGATCACCGACGGCCGGATCGTGGCGGCGACGGAGGAGGAGCGTTTCTCCCGCCGCAAGCACGGCAAACGGCCCGTTCCGTTCTCCGCCTGGGAGCAGCCGGAGCAGTCCGCCCGCTGGTGCCTGGAACAGGCCGGGCTCACCCCGTCCGACCTCGACGCCGTCGCCTACTCCTACGACCCCGCGCTCGCCCGCCCCGCCGAGGAGATGGGCCTGCACGACCCCTGGGACCACCTGCGCCGGCAGTACGCCCGCGAGGCCCCGGGCTTCCTCGCCGAGGCGCTGCCCGGACTCGACCCGGCCAAGGTGAGGTTCGTCCCGCACCACATCGCGCACGCGGCCTCCGCCGGGCCCGTCTCGCCGTACCCCGACTGCGCCGTCCTCGTGCTGGACGGCCGCGGCGAGTGCGGCTCCCACCTGGCCGGCCGCTACACCAACCGCGAACTGACCGTCCTCGGCACCCAGCGGCTGCCCGACTCCCTCGGCCTGTTCTACGAGGACCTCACCCACCACCTCGGATTCCTGCGCAGCAGCGACGAGTTCAAGGTGATGGCCCTCGCCTCCTACGGCACCCCCCGCTTCGCCGGCCGGCTGCGGGAGTACGTCCACGCCGACGACGGGGGCGGCTTCCGGGCCCGCCCGGTGCCCTGGGCCGATCTCGTCCCGCCCCGCCCGGCCGGCGGCGCCTTCGGCCAGGACCACGCCGACCTCGCGGCCAGCGCCCAGCTGTGCCTGGAGGAGACGATGCTCGCCCTCGCTCGCCGGCTGCACGAGGCCACCGGTGAGGACGCGCTCACCATGGCCGGCGGTGTCGCCCTGAACTGCGTGGCCAACACCCGGCTGTGGCGCGAGAGCGGCTTCCGGCACGTGTGGGTGCAGCCCGCCGCCGGCGACGCCGGTACGGCCCTCGGCGCGGCGGCCCACGTCGCCAGCCAGAAGGACACCCTGGAGCCGATGCCGACGGCCGCGCTCGGCCGCGGCTGGAGCGACGCCGAGCTGCGGGCGTGGCTGGAGCGGGCGGCCGTACCGTACGAGGAGCCCGCCGACATCGCCGAGACGGCCGCCGAGGCGCTGGCCGACGACGGGATCGTGGCCTGGTTCCAGGGGCGCAGCGAGTACGGGCCGCGCGCGCTCGGGCACCGGTCGCTGCTCGCCCACCCCGGGCGGGCGGAGAACCTGGAGCGGCTCAACGCGGTCAAGGGGCGCGAGGAGTTCCGGCCGGTGGCGCCGATGGTGCTCGCGGAACGCGCGGCCGAGATCTTCGACGGACCGCTGCCCAGCCCGCACATGCTGTTCGTGCACGACGTGGCCGCCGACTGGAAGGCCCGCATCCCGGCCGTCGTGCACGTCGACGGCACGGCCCGCATCCAGACCGTGGACCGCGCCCAGGAACCCCTGGTGGCCCGGATGATCGAGGGCTTCGAACGGCGCACCGGGCTGCCGGTGGTGGTCAACACCAGCCTCAACACCGCCGGGCGGCCCATGGTTGACGACCCCCGCGACGCCCTGGAGTGCTTCGGCTCGGCCCCCGTGGACCTGCTGGTGCTCGGGCCGTTCGCGATCCGCCGAGGGAAGGCGTTCGCATGAGCGACGCACCCGCCTACACCGTCGTCGTCCCGACGATCGGCCGCCCCTGCCTCGCCGAGTGCCTGCGCGCCCTCGCCGCGGCCCACGGCCATCCGCCGCACGAGGTGGTCGTCGTGGACGACCGGCCCGCGCCCGACGGCGACCTGACGCTGGAGACGGCCGGGCAGCTGCTCGACCGGGTGCGCACCCTGCGCACCGGCGGCCGGGGCCCGGCCGCCGCCCGCAACGCCGGGTGGCGGACCGTCCGCACCCCGTGGACGGTGTTCCTCGACGACGACGTCCAGGTGCTGCCGGACTGGTCCCGGCGGCTCGCCCGGGACCTCCGGGACGCCGGCCCCGACGTCGGCGGTGTCCAGGGACGGTTGCGGGTCCCCCTGCCCCCGGACCGCCGGCCCACCGACTGGGAACGCACCACCAAGGGCCTGGAGAACGCCGCCTGGGCCACCGCCGACATGGCCTACCGGACCGAGGCGCTTCTGCGGACCGGCGGCTTCGACGAACGCTTCCCGCGGGCCTTCCGCGAGGACGCCGACCTCGCGCTGCGCGTGCAGCGGGCCGGCTGGTCCCTGATCCGGGGCACCCGGGTCACCCGGCACCCGGTCCGCCCCGCCCACTGGTGGGCCTCGCTGCCCGCGCAGCGCGGCAACGCCGACGACGCGCTGATGAACCGGCTGCACGGCCGCGACTGGTGGGACCGCGCCCGGGCGCCCCGCGGCCGCCTGCCCCGCCACCTGGCGGTCACCGGCGCCGCCCTCGCCGCGGCCGGCTGCGCCCTCACCGGACGGCGCCGGGCCGCGAGCGCCTGCGCCGCGCTGTGGAGCCTGGGCACCGCCGAGTTCGCCCTCGCCCGGATCCTGCCCGGCCCGCGCACCGCCCGCGAGATCGCCGGGATGCTCGGTACCAGCGTGCTCATCCCGCCGCTCGCCGTCCGGCACTGGTTGCGCGGAGTCGTCCGTCACCGGCACGCCGAACCCCTGGGGGGTGCCGAGTGAGCGGGCTGTCCGCCGTCCTCTTCGACCGCGACGGCACCCTGGTGGCCGACGTGCCGTACAACGGCGACCCCGGCCGGGTCCGGCTGCTGCCGGGCGCCGCCGCGGCCGTCGCGCTGGCCCGCGCCCACGGCCTGGCCACCGGCGTCGTCAGCAACCAGTCCGGCATCGGCCGCGGACTGCTCACCACCGAGCAGGTGCACCGCGTCAACGGGCGCGCCGACGAACTGCTCGGCGGCCTGGACGTCTGGCTCTTCTGCCCGCACACCCCCGACGCCGGCTGCGCCTGCCGCAAACCCCGCCCCGGCCTGATCCACACGGCCGCCGCCCGGCTCGGCGTACCGCCGGCCGAGTGCCTGGTGATCGGTGACATCGCCGCCGACGTCCTGGCCGCCCGCGCGGCCGGTGCCCGCGGCGTCCTGGTCCCCAACGCGGCCACGGCCCCGGCCGAGGTGGAACGTTTCTCCACCGAGAGCGCCCCCGACGTGCTCACCGCGGTCCGCGCGGCCCTGATCGAGGCCGGGGCCTCGGTGGGCGGACGCGCGTGCCGGCCGCCGCAGTCCAGGACCGCGCCGGCTCCGGCGGACCACGGGGCCCCCGGCCGGCCCCCGGCCCCCTCCCCGGGTTCCCCGGGCGCGCTCGCCCGGGAGGGGACGCGGTGCGCGGTGCCGGACACCGTCGCGCCGGCCCGGAGGTGGTCGGCGTGAAGTCCCTCGTCGTCCGGCTCGACAGTTTCGGCGACGTGCTGCTCGCCGGGCCCGCCGTGCGCGCCGTCGCCGCGGGCTCCTCGCACGTCACCCTGCTGTGCGGCCCCCGGGGCGCGGACGCCGCGCGGCTGCTGCCCGGAGTGGACGAGGTGCTGGTCTGGGAGGCCCCCTGGGAGGGATTCGATCCGCCCCCGGTCGTCCCGGCCGACATCGACGGGCTGGTGGGACGGCTGCGGGCCGGGGCGTACGACACCGCGCTCGTCCTCACCTCCTTCCACCAGAGCCCGTTGCCCACCGCGCTGCTGCTCCGGCTCGCCGGTGTCCGCAGGATCGGCGCCGACAGCGTCGACCACCCCGGCCGGCTCCTCGACGTACGCCACCGGCGCCTTGAGGGCCGGCACGAGGCCGAGGCGGCGCTGGACACCGCCGCCGCCCTGGGCTTCCCGCCCCCGCAAGGCGACGACGGCCGGCTGCGCGTGCTGCCGCCCCCCGACACCAGCGGCCTCACCGGCAAAGGCCCCTACGTCGTCCTGCACCCCGGCGCCACCGCCCCGGCCCGCGCCTGGAGCCCCCGCCGCTGCGCCGAGGCGGCCGCGCTGCTCGCCGACGCCGGGCACCGGGTCGTCGTCACCGGCGGCCCCGGCGAGACGGACCTCACCCGGCGGGTCAGCGGCGATCTGGCCGTGGACCTCGGCGGCCGGACCTCCCCCCGGACCCTCGCCGGGGTGCTGCGCCTGGCCGACGTCGTGATCAGCGCCAACACCGGCCCCGCCCACCTCGCCGCCGCCGTCGGCACCCCGGTCGTCTCCCTCTTCGCGCCCGTCGTCCCGGCGGAGCGCTGGGCGCCGTACGGCGTCCCCGTCATCCTGCTCGGCGACCAGTCCGCGCCGTGCGCGGGCACCCGGGCCCTCACCTGCCCGGTACCGGGCCACCCCTGCCTGGACGAGGTCACCGGACAGGACGTGGTGCGCGCGGTGCACAAGCTCATCCAGGAGCGGCAGTCATGAACATCCTCGTCTGGCACGTGCACGGATCCTGGCTCACCGCCTTCGTGCAGGGCCCGCACACCTACCTGGTCCCGGTCACCGAGGACCGCGGATCCGACGGCCTCGGCCGGGCCGCCACCTGGGACTGGCCGGCGTCGGTCGAGGAACGCACGCCCCGGCAGCTGCGGGACTGCGACATCGACCTGATGGTGCTCCAGCGCCCGCACGAACCCGACCTGGCCGCGCGCTGGACCGGCCGGCGGCCCGGTGTGGACGTGCCCGCCGTGTACGTCGAGCACAACAGCCCCGACGAGTCACCCGAGCGGGAACTCCACCCGCTGGCCGGGCAGTCGGCGATCCCCGTCGTCCACGTCACCCACTTCAACCGGCTGATGTGGGACAGCGGCCGGGCCCCGACCGAGGTCGTCGAGCACGGCATCATCGACCCCGGGCCGCTCTACACCGGCACCGAGCGGCGCGCGGCCGTCGTGGTCAACGAGCCCGTGCGCAGGGGCCGTACCACCGGCACCGACCTGCTGCCCCGGTTCTCCCGGTCCGCGCCCCTCGATGTCTTCGGGATGCGCACCGAAGGCCTCGCCGGACACCTCGGCCTGTCGCCCGAACGCTGCCGCGCCCGGGACCTGCCGCAGCACGAACTGCACCGGGAGATGGCCCGTTGCCGGGTCTATCTGCACCCCGTGCGCTGGACCTCGCTCGGCCTGTCCCTGCTGGAAGCGATGTTCCTGGGCATGCCCGTGGTCGCCCTGGACACCACGGAGGTCCGCGAGGCGGTACCCGAGGGCGCCGGAGTGGTCTCGAACCGCCTCGACGTGCTGGAGGACGCCGTACGGACCTTCCTCGCCGAACCCGGGCAGGCCCGCCGCACCGGCGCGGCCGCCCGGGCCGCGGCCCAGGCCCGCTACGGAGAGCGGCGCTTCCTGGACGACTGGGAGCGCCTGATCAAGGAGGTCACCCGATGAGCCGCATTCCGCACACCGCAGGGCGCGTCGCCATGGTCTCCGAGCACGCCAGCCCGCTGGCCGCGCTCGGCGGACCGGACGCGGGCGGCCAGAACGTGTACGTGGCGCAGGTCGCCCGGCAGCTCGCCCGGAAGGGGTACCGCGTCACGGTGTACACCCGGCGGGACTCGGCGGGCCTCCCGGACCGGGTGACCCTCATCGACGGCGTGCAGGTGGTGCACGTGCCCGCCGGGCCGCCCGCACCCGTCCCCAAGGACGATCTCCTGCCCCACATGACCGAGTTCGGGCACTTCCTGGCCCGGCAGTGGGCCCAGAGCCCACCCGACGTCGTGCACGCCCACTTCTGGATGTCCGGCCTGGCCGCCCTCGCCGGCGCCCGCGACCTCGGCATCCCCGTCGTGCAGACCTACCACGCGCTCGGCACGGTGAAGAAGCGCTACCAGGGCACCGCCGACACCAGCCCCCCGCAGCGCCTCGCCATCGAGGAGGCGATCGGCCACGAGTGCGCCCGGATCATCGCCACCTGCAGCGACGAGGTGGCCGAACTGAAGGCCATGGGGCTGCCGGAGGACCGGATCAGCGTCGTGCCGTGCGGGGTGGACCCCGACCAGTTCGCACCGGCCGGCCGCACCCGCCCGCCCGGCGCCCGCAGGCGGCTGCTCGCCGTCGGCCGGCTCGTGCCCCGCAAGGGCTTCGACCGGGCCATCCGTGCCCTGGCCGGCGTCCCCGACGCCGAACTCCTCGTCGCCGGCGGCCCCGAGGCCGACCTGCTCGGCACCGACTCCGAGGCCGCGCGCCTCTACGGCATCGCCGGCGAGTACGGCGTCCTGGACCGGGTCACCCTGCTCGGCGGGGTCAGCCGCGCCCGGATGCCCCGGCTGATGTCCAGCGCCGACCTGGTGCTGTCGCTGCCGCTGTACGAGCCCTTCGGCATCGTCCCGCTGGAGGCCATGGCCTGCGCCACGCCCGTCGTCGCCACCGCCGTCGGCGGCCAGCTCGACACGGTCGTGGACGGCACCACGGGCGTCCTGGTACCGGCCGACGACGACTACGACCTCGGCGCGGTCGTCCGCACGCTGCTCGCCGACCCCGACCGGCTCGCCCGGTACGGAGCCGCCGGCCGCTCCCGGGTGCTGAGCCACTACACCTGGGACCGGGTGGCCGACGGCGTGGCCGGGGTGTACGGCGCCGTGTCCTCGATCCCCTCGCTCTCGGGAGTCGTCCGATGAACACCGCCACCGGCACCACGCACTGCGACGACCTCGCCAAGGCCCTGGAGGCCTTCCGCGACCACGGCCCGCTCCTCGAACGCTGGGGCACCGAACTCGCCAGGCGGCTCGGCTCGGGCGCCCGGCTGCTCGTCGCGGGCAACGGCGGCAGCGCCGCCCAGGCACAGCACCTCACCGCCGAACTGGTCGGCCGCTACCGCGACGACCGGCCGCCGTTCTCCGCGGTCGCCCTGCACGCCGACACCTCCTCCACCACCGCGATCGCCAACGACTACGGCGTCCAGGAGGTGTTCGCCCGGCAGACCGCCGCCCACGGCCGCCCCGGCGACGTGCTCCTGCTGCTGTCCACCAGCGGTGCCAGCGCCAACCTGCTGACCGCCGCCGACAGCGCGCACCGGCTCGGCATGACGGTGTGGGCGCTGACCGGGCGGGCCCCCAACCCGCTGCAGCTCGGCGCGGACGACGCGCTGTGCGTCGACGCCCCCGTCGCCGCCACCGTGCAGGAACTGCACCTGGTCGCCGTACACATGCTCTGCGAGGCCTTCGACCAGGCGGTCGAGCGCGGCGAGGCCGGCCACCGGGTCCCCGGCCACGGCACCGACGGCCACCCGGACGCGGACGGCCACCCGGACGCGGACGGCCACCCGGGCGCGGACTGCCGGCCGGGTACGGACAGTCGGCCCGGTGCCGATGGAAGGCCGGGCGCCGATGCAAGGCCGGGCGCCGACGGGAGGCCGGGTGTGGTCGGCCGGCTCGTCGGCCGGGCCCGCACCGTCGGCCGTACCCCCGCGCCCGGCGCGCCGGTGGCCCCGCGGAAGGGACACGCATGACCGCCTCGCAGACACCCCTCGTCGTCGTGGGCGACGCCCTGCTCGACCACGACCTGTGCGGCCGGGCCGAGCGGCTGGCCCCGGACGCGCCCGTGCCCGTCGTCCACGGCACCCGCCGCAGCTCCCGCCCGGGCGGCGCCGCCCTCGCCGCCTGCCTCGCGGCCGCCGACGGACGCCCCGTCACGCTGGTCACCGCGCTCGGCTCCGACACCGCCAGCGACACCCTGCGGGAACTGCTGGCCGGCCGGGTCCGGCTGGTCGAGGTGCCGATGGAGGGAACGCTCAGCAGCAAGACCCGCGTCCTCGCCGGGGACCGGCCGCTGCTCCGCCTCGACGACGGCGAGGGCCGCGCCCGCGAAGCCACCCGGGAGGCGGTGTCCACGGTCGCGGCGGCCGCGGGCGTCCTCGTCGCCGACTACGGCCGCGGTACCGCCGACGTCCTGCGGGACGCCCTGGCGCACACGGCGGCCCCCGTCGTCTGGGACCCGCACGTGCGCGGCCGGCCCCCCGTCTCCGGTGTCCGCCTGGCCACCCCCTCCGCCCAGGAGGCCCGCGCCTTCGCCCGGCGACTCGACGGCACCGGGTCCGGCGACGCCGCCGGGCTGCGCACCGCCGCCCGGGACGCCCGCGCCCTGGTCCGGGCCTGGCAGGCCCAGGCCGTCGCGGTGACCCTCGGCGAGCGCGGCGCCCTCCTCTCGCACGGCGAGACCCCGCTGCTGGTACCGACCCCCGCCGCCGCCACGGGCGACCCGTGCGGCGCCGGCGACCGGTTCGCCGCCGCCGCCGCGGGCCTGCTCGCCGACGGCGCGCTCACGGAGGCCGCCGTCCAGGCCGCCGTGCACGCGGCCACCCGGTTCGTCGCCGAGGGCGGCGCCCGCGCGGTCGCCGTCCCGGACCAGCCGGAGACGGCCGCGGAACCGTCGGCCGACGGCGACACCACCGGGGACGCCGTGCGCACCGCCGCCCGGGTCCGCGCCGCGGGCGGCACCGTCGTCGCCGCGGGCGGCTGCTTCGACCTGCTGCACGCGGGGCACGTCGCCCTCCTCCAGGCGGCGCGCCGGGCCGGCGACTGCCTCGTCGTGTGCATCAACTCCGACGACTCGGTGCGCCGCCGCAAGGGCGACGGCCGGCCCCTCGTCCCGGCCGCCGACCGGGTGCGGGTGCTGCGCGCCCTGGAGTGCGTGGACGCCGTCGCCGTGTTCGACGAGGACACCCCGGAACGCATCCTCGGCGAACTCCGCCCGCACATCTGGGCCAAAGGCGGCGACTACGCCCGGACCCAGCTGCCCGAACAACCCCTGGTGGAGAGCTGGGGCGGCCAGGTCCTGCTGCTGCCCTACCTGGACGGCCGCTCCACCACGGGCCTCGCCCGCCGCGCGGCCCTGGCCCCGAGCCCGACGGGAGGACGGCCCAGGTGACCACGCGACGTCCCGCCCGGCCCCCCGCCCGGACGCGAGCACGGTCCCGTGCGGGCTCGCGGTCCTGGTCGCGGGCAGGGGTCGTGGGTCGGGGGTGGTGGGCCGGCCGGTGGGTTTGCCCCGGTTCCGGTGCACGGTTCCGTGCGGGCTCGCGGTCCTGGTCGCGGGCAGGGGCCGTGGGTCGGGGGTGGTGGGCCGGCCGGTGGGTTTGCCCCGGTTCCGGTGCACGGTTCCGTGCGGGCTCGCGGTCCTGGTCGCCGGTAGGGGCCGTGGGTCGGGGGTGGTGGGCCGGCCGGTGGGTTTGCCCCGGTTCCGGTGCACGGTCCCGTGCGGGCTCGCGGTCCTGGTCGCCGGCAGGGGCCGTGGGTCGGGGCTGGTGGGCCGGCCGGTGGGTTTGCCCCGGTTCCGGTGCACGGTCCCGCCGCGTACGGACGCCGCGGACACGGCCGTCGGCTGCCGGGCCACAGCTCACGCCCCCATCCACCGGAGGTCTCCCTCGGTGATCACTGATCGCTCCCCGAGCCCCCCGAACGTCCTGGTCCTGCGTGCGCTGGGTCTGGGCGACCTGCTGGCCGGTGTACCCGCGCTGCGCGGCATCCGCCGGGCCTTCCCCGGGCACCGGGTCGTCCTCGCCCAGCCGCCGGGCCTCGCCGAACTCGCCCTGGCCACCGGGGCGGTCGACGCCGTGTTCCCGGCCGAGGCACCGGGCCGCGCGGTGCCGGACCTCGCCCACTGGCCCGGACCGCCCCCCGACGTCGCCATCGACCTGCACGGCAACGGCCCCGAGAGCCGGGACGCCCTGGCGGCCCTGACCCCGCGCCGGCTGCTCGCCCACGCCTGCCCGGACGGGCCGCCGTGGCGGGCCACCGTCAACGAACGGGACCGCTGGTGCGCCTTCCTGCACGGCTACGGCATCCCGGCCGACCCTCTGGACCTGCGGCTGCCCCCGCCCGCCGCGCCGTCCCCGGCGCCGGGCGCGGTCGTCGTGCACCCCGGCGCGGCCTCGGGTTCCCGCCGGTGGCCGGGGGAGCGGTTCGCAGCCGTCGTACGGTGCCTGCGCGCCGCCGGCCACCGCGTGGTCCTGACCGGCGGCCCCGGCGAGGACGCCCTGGTCCATTCCGTCGCCGAACGCAGCGGCCGGCCGGACGACGACGTCCTCACCGGCGGCCTGCCGCCCGGGCAGCTGTCCGCGCTGGTCGCCGGCGCGTCCCTGGTGCTCAGCGGCGACACCGGCCTCGCCCATCTCGCGGTGGCCCACGGCACCCGCACCGTCACCCTGTTCGGGCCGGTCTCCCCGCGCCTGTGGGGGCCGCCCCCGAGCCCCGACCACGTCGCCCTGTGGAAGCCCGGTCCGCCCGGCGACCCGCACGGCCGCACCCCCGACGCCCGCCTGCTGCGCATCCGCACCGGCGAGGTCGCCGCGGCCTGCCTCATGCTCCTGCGCGACGCACGCGGCCGGCACCGGCCCCGACCGGAGGTGGCCACGCATGTCCACTGAGCACGCCCCCGGCCGCGTCCTGGAGCCCGCCGGCCCGGGCGACCCCCGCGTCACGGTCGCCGTCATCACCCGCGACCGCAGCGACAGCCTGCTGCGCACCCTGGACGCGCTGGCCGCGCTGCCCGAGCGGCCCCCGGTCATCGTGGTCGACAACTCCCGTGACGACACCACGTGCCGGGCCGTCGCCGGCCACCCGGCGATCGCCCGGCTGCTGCGGCCCGCCGCCAACACCGGGGCCCTCGGCCGCAACCTGGCCGTCCGGCACGCCCGCACCCCCTACGTCGCCTTCAGCGACGACGACTCCTGGTGGGAGCCCGGCAGTCTGCGCCGGGCCGCCGACCTGCTCGACCGGCACCCGCGGCTCGGCCTGCTCGCCGCCCGCACCCTGGTCGGCGAGCAGGCCGCCGAGGACCCCCTCAACGCCGTGCTCGCCGCCTCCCCGCTGCCGCCCGAGCCGGACCTGCCCGGCCGCCCGGTGCTCGGCTTCCTCGGCTGCGCCTGCGTGGTCCGCCGCGAAGCCTTCCTGAGCGCCGGCGGCTACCACCCGCTGCTCTTCTTCGGCGGCGAGGAGACCCTGCTCGCCTACGACCTTGCCGCCGCCGGCTGGGGCGTCGCCTACGAGCCCTCCCTGGCCGCCTGCCACCACCCCGAGGACCACGGCCGCAGCGGCCGCTCCTTCCTCGTCCGGCGCAACCACGTGCTCACCACCTGCCTGCGCCGTCCCTGGCCGGTCGCCCTGCGCGCCTTCGGCGACCTCGTCACGGCCGCGGCGGCCGGCCGGCCCGGTGCCCGCCGCGCCCTCAGGGAGACCGTCGTCCGGTTCCCGGCCGCCCTCGCCCGCCGCCGCACGCTGCCCCCGCACGTCGAACGCGCCGCCCGCCTGCTCGACCGGGACGCGGCCGGCCGCCTGGCGGGACACCCCGCGCGACGACCCGGACCCGCCGTGAAGCCACCGCAGGGGGAGGAGCCGGGTGATGAACCGGACACGAGGTGACGATGAGAGGGGAGAGTGCCGCGCCGTGACGCGTACGGATTCCCACGACCCGCGGGGAGGCGCCGCGAGACGCCCCGGACGACGGCTCGGCCGTGCCCGACCGCGGCCGACGCCGGTTGACGACCGGGTCGTGCCGGACCGCGGCCGCCGCCCGACGACGACCCGGACCTGCCCGACCGCGGCCGACGCCGGCCGGGGTGTCGAGGTGTCGTCGACGCCGCGCCGCTCACCCGGACCCGTCCCGACGGCCCGCGCGGGGGTGCCGCGAGGTGCCCCGGACCTGCCCTGACGACCCACGTGGAGGTGCCGCGCATGACCCGGACCCACCCTGACGACCCGACGGCGGGTGCCGCGCGATGACCCGGACCGCCACCGAGCTCCGTACCCGGACCGGCCCCGACGACCGTACGACCGTCGTCCTGATCACCCACAACCGCCGCGACGAACTGCTGCGCACCCTCGCCCTGCTGCGCCGGCTGCCCGAACGCCCGCCCGTGATCGTCACCGACAACGCCTCCTGCGACGGCACCGCCGAAGCCGTCGCCCGGGACTTCCCCGAGATGACCCTGCTGTGCCCCGGCCGCAACCTGGGCGCCATCGGCCGCAACCTGGCCGTCCAACGGGTGCGCACGCCCTACGTCGCGTTCTGCGACGACGACACCTGGTGGGAGCCCGGCAGTCTGCGCCGCGCCGCCGACCTGCTGGACGCCCGGCCCCGGCTGGCGGGCGTCACCGCGCGGATCGTGGTCGAACCGGACGGCGCCGAGGACCCGGTCGTCCGCGAGCTCCGCGAGTCCCCGCTGTCCGGCCCCGACTGGCTCCCCGGGCCCGCGCTGGGCTCCTTCCTCGCCGCCGCCACCGTGCTGCGCACCGAGGCCTTCCGCGCGGGCGGCGGCTTCCACCCCGGACTCTGGCTCGGCGGCGAGGAGGAACTGCTCGCCTGCGACCTGCTGCGCCAGGGCTGGTGGCTGGCCTACGCCGAGGAGCTCACCGTCCATCACCACGCCTCCCGGCTGCGCGACAGCACGGCCCGTCGCGTCCTCGGACTGCGCAACACCCTGTGGTTCACCTGGCTGCGCCGCCCGCTGCTGCCGGCACTGCGCCGCACCGGCCACCTCATCCGGACCGTGCCCCGGGACGTGGCCTCCGCGCGCGCGTTCGCCCGCGCCACCGCCGGACTGCCGTGGGTGCTGCGCCAGCGCGACCCCGTACCGCCGGAGCTGGAGTGCCGGCTCGCCGCGCTGGAACGCGCCCGCAGGGACTCACCCGCACGGCGGTACGTCGGCTGACCGGGCCGCGCCACGACACGCCCGGAGGCGTCGTTGCATCGGGCAACCGGGCGAGGGCACAGTGAGGTCCCGGTCAAGAAGCGGCCGGCCGAGATCCTCCCGTCCCGAGCCCAGGAAAACCCGTGCCCATGGAAATCGGTCAGCCGTCCCCGACACCGCTCTCCTCCCCGTCCCCCTCCCGCGTCCGCCCCGGCGGCCCCGCCCCGCTGCTGCTGCAGACCGTGCACGAGCACCGCCCCGGGCTCGGCGGCATCAGCGTCCTGAAGGCCCGCGGCACGGTCGACGCCGCCAACGCCGGGCGCTTCGCCGAGGCCCTCGCCGACCACCTCCGCCACGCCGGTCAGGCCGGAGAACACCCCCTGCTGGACCTGAGCGAGGTGTACCTGGCCTGCGTCGACGCGGTCCGCTCACTGGAGCGGGCGACCGGGCCGCTCGCCGGCTCCGGCCGCGCCCTGCCCGTCGTACAGCCCCGCCCGCACGTCCGGGAGGCCCTGGCCAGGGCCGGTGTGCCGGGGATCCGACTGCACGCCTCGCTGCCGGCCGCCCTGGACGCCCTGGCCGCGCTGCCCGGATAGCCGACCCGCCGGCCGTCGGCCACGTCCGCACACGGACCCCCGCCCGGCCAGGCCTGCGGACCACTGCCCGCCCGGTGCGTGGACCGCTGCTCCGCCCGGCGCACGGACGACCGTCGCCCCCGCGGCACATGGACCGCTGCCCTGCCCTGCCGGGCGTATGGACCGCCCCCTGGCCCGGCCTGCCGGACCGCCGGTCGCCTGGCGTGTGGGCCGCTGCTCCGTCCGGCGCACGGACGACTCCCATCTCGCCGGAGCACGGACGACCGCCGCCTGGCACACGGACCGTCCCCCCGGGCCGGCCTGCGGGCCACCGCCCACCCGGTGCATGTGACCGCTGCTCCGCCCGGCGCACGGACGAGGGCCGCCCGCCCGGTGCACGTACCGCTGCCCCGCCCCACGCACGGACGACCGCCGTCCCGCCCGGATCACGGACCGTCCCCCTAGGCAGGCCCGCTGGATTCACCGCCCGCGCGGCGCACGGACCGCTGCCCCGCCCGGCACACGGACGACCGCCGTCCCGCCCGGCGGACGGACCGCCCCGGCCCGCCGGCCGCCGCTCGCCTGGCGTATGGACCGTCCCCCTGGCCCGGCCCCGCCCCGGCCCGCAGGCCACCGCTCGTCCGGCGCATGGACCGTCCCCTCCGCCCGGCCCCCTTGGACCGCCGCCGCCCGCCCGGCTTGACGGACCGCCGCCCGCCCCGCTGACGGACCGCCGCCCGCCCCGCTGACGGACCGCCTCCCGACACGCGGACCGCCTCCCGACCGCCGACCGGCCCGCGGATCGTTCCACGCCTCCGGCGTGCCGGACCGTGCGGTTGATGGCCGGGGATCTACCGTGCAATGTGGTGCAAAGGCCGGGAAGAGGCCGATCGAGTTCTTTGTGGACGTCCCGTCTGGGTGATGCGATGAAACCTTCTCCCGGCCGCCCGGCCGCACCGGCACCCCTCGTCATCGAGTCCTCCGTGGTCGAGGGGCTGCCCGCCGAAGGCGCCCTGCTGCTGCGCATGTCGGGCAGCCTCGACGCCGCCGGCGCCGAGGCCTGGTCGGAGGAGCTGCGCGGTCACCTGGAACAGGCCGACCGCGCCGGACTGCGCCCCGTGCTCGACATGGCGCACGTCCAGCTGGGCGGCGCCGCCGTGCTCCGCACGCTCAGCGAGACGACCCGGGCGCGCGCCGGACGCCCGGACCTGATCATCGTCCGCGCCCGTCCCGGCGTCCGCGAGGCGGTGCACCTGGCCCGGCTGGACGGCGTCCGGCTGTACGCCACCCTGGACGAGGCGCTGCGCGAGCTGGCCCGCACCGCCGCCCGGATGGAGGAACTGCCCGCCTGGCGCTCCCAGATGGCGGACCCCCTGCGACCCTCGTACGAGGACTTGCACAAGGAGGTCCGCGCGCTGCGCGCCCGGGTGCGCACCGCGCCGGTGATCGGCATGGCGCAGGGCACACTCATGGTCCGCTACGGCCTGCCGGACTCCGGCAGCGCCTTCCGGGTGCTGCGCGACGCCTCGCAGCGCTTCAACGTGCCGCTGCGGGTCCTCGTCTCCGCCGTGGTGGTGGCCCGGCCCCCGGACGGCGAGGTGTGGTTCCCGGGCCGCCGCTCCCTGCCCGTGCCCCAGCTGCGGATCCTGGCCCGGGGCGGCCGGGACCCACGCTGCCGGCGGCAGATGATCGACGCCGTACTGCACGAGGCGCTGGCCGCCGGGCAGGCCCCCGCCGGTTACGTGCAGTTGGTGGACCCGGCCGTGAACGCCCTGATGCTGGAGACCCACCACGGCTGCGTGGACGCGTTCCTCGACCATCTCGTGCGCGGGCGCGGCGAAGGCGCGGCCGACGCGGCGGCCCGCGTCCAGGGCCGCCAGGTGAGCGTGCCCGACGTCGCCGCCGACACCCGGCTCTCCGACGAGTGCCGGCGCGCCCTGCTGGCCACCGGCACCCACGCCGTGCGGAGCGTCCCCCTCCTCTCCACCGCCGGCTCCTGCACCGGCGTGATCACCCTGCACTGGCCCGACACCGGCCACCGGCCGACCTCCGCGCGGACCGAGGCGCTCGCGCTGCTGGCCGCGGAGAGCTCGGCCTGGCTGAGCTGGTACCACCGCTCGGTCCTCCTGGACGCCCTGGAACACCTCCACCGCACCCTGACGCGCCCCGCGCCCTGACCGGGTCCGGCGACGGGTGCGTCACCCGCGCCGCCCTGGGAACCCGGCCCGCACGGAACACCCACCACCGGAAAGGAGTCCGGCGCATGTCCAATCCGCAGCAGCCCGAACAGCGGCGCAGTGACAAGGGTGGCGCCACCCCGCAGGACAGCGGCGAGCTGAAGGCCCGCCAGACCGGCCCGGACGCGGGCGCCCGCCCGCACGGCACGGACAAGGGCGGCAAGGGCGGGGGCGAGGGCGGCGGGGTGCCTCCGGCGCAGCAGCCCGACCACCCCTGACCCGGTCCTGTCCCGACCACCAGCCACACCAGCCGGTCCCCGACGACCGCGCCCCCCCGACGTCCTGCCGAGCGGCCCCCTGACGGGGCCGCTCGGCACGTCCGGACGGTTCCGTCAGGCACGTTCGGACGGTCCCCGTCAGGCACGTTCGGACGGTCCCGCCAGGTACGTCCGGACCGCCCGGACGGTCCCGTCAGGCGTTACGCTCCGGGGTATGCGGATCTCCGTCTCCTCCGACATGGACGAACCCGTGGCCCGCCTCCTGGTCGCGGAGCTGCGCCGGCGCGGGCACGAGGTCCGGGAGCACGGCGCGCTGCGGCCCGGGGCCGACGCGCAGTGGGCGGTCTGTTCCGAGGCGGCCGCCCGGGAGGTGGCCGAGGGCACCGCGGACCAGGCGGTGGTGTGCTGCTGGACCGGAACCGGCGCGTCCATCGCGGCCAACAAGGTGCCGGGCGTGCGCGCGGCGCTGTGCACGGACGCCGGCACGGCCGACGGGGCGCGCCAGTGGAACGACGCGAACGTCCTGGCGCTGAGCCTCCGGCTGACGTCGGAACCGGTACTGAAGGAGATCCTCGACGCCTGGTTCGCGGCCGAGCCCAGCCAGGACCCGGAGGACCGGCAGAACGTGGCCCGCGTCGGCCGCCTGGACGCCGCGCGGAAGACCTCCTAGAAGACCTCCCCGGCGCCCGGGACGGTCCGGCGCGGGCCGGTTGCCGTGCTTAGGGGGATGCGGGGGTGCGGGGTGGGCTCGCGGGGCCGGGGCTCAGTGGGCGCCGAGTCCGCCGCCGCCGAACGAGCCGCTGGAACCCTTGCTCCAGCGTGGCCGGTGCGTCGTCTCGCTCGGCTTGGAGTCCATGTTGCTCAGCTCGTAGGGGGTGAGGGGGCGGTCGCCCTTGGCGATCCGTGGGATCTCCGCGGACTCCCTGTTCTGCCGGACCTCGTGCACCGGTCCGTCCGTCGGCAGCTTCGGCTGTTCCTCGGGGCGCGGGCGCGGCGACTCGTTGTACTTGACACGTGAGGTCATCCAGAAGCCGCCGGCGAGCAGCGCGAGGACGCCCACGGCCACGATGAACAGAACGAGGCTCATCAGGCCGCTCGCCGCGGCCAGCTGCATCGATGCGGTAGTCATAGGACAGGAATACCCCTCCCAGAACGCCACGAACCCGGACATTAAGGGTTGCGAGTAGGGGGGCGGGGGCGGCTGGTGGCCGGGATCGGCGGGCAGGTCGCTCCGGACCCTCGACGGGGGTTTGCCGCCGGTCGCCCCGGCTACCCGCACGAGGTGACATCGCCGACTTCGCAGCAGCTGTACCGCTTTCTGGAAGACCGCTTCACCTGCGCGCAGGCCTGCACCGAGTGCGCCCGGGCCTGCGCCGTGCGCGCGAGCCTGGTCGACCCCGACGGCACCGAGCGCCAGGAGCGGGTGCGCCGGCTGGGCATCATGTGCGCCGAGGTGTGCGACGCGACCTGCCGCGTCCTCTGCGAGGAGAACCAGCAGGACGAGGAGGCCATCCGGGTCCGGGTCGACTGCTGCCGCTCGATCTGCCTGGAGAGCGCCCGGGCCTTCGACGAGTACCCCGGCGCCGAATCCGCCGCGGGCTGCTGCCGGGCCTGTGCCGCGGCCTGCGCGGACTTCTTGAAGACGCTCCAGTGACGACCGGACCGGATCTCCCGAACCCGCTCCAGTGACGACCGGACCGGATCTCCCGAACCCGCTCCGGTGACGACGGGATCTCCCGAACCCGCTCCCGAACCCCCGCCGGTGACGACGGGCTCTCCCGAAGGCGCTCCGCCCGGCGGCCGGACTTCCGGACGGCGCTCCCTCGCGGCCGGATCTCCGGAAGGCGCCTGAGTTGCGGCCAAGCTTCCGGAAGGTGCCCCACCGGCGGCCGGACCGGCCATTCGCCGGGGCCCCGGCATTCCCTATTTCTGAAACACGTTCTACGGTGTGCGCCGTCAGGACCGCCCTTGGGGAGCCTGGAGGCGCCGTGCACCTCGACCACACACCCGAGCAGCAGCGGCTGCGCGCCGAGCTGCGCGCCTACTTCGCCGAGCTGGTCCCGGACCACGCCTACGCCCGGTACGCCGACCCGGCCGCGCAGAAGCGGTTCTACCGCGACACCATCCGCCGGCTCGGCGCGGACGGCTGGCTGGGGGTCGGCTGGCCGCGGGAGTACGGCGGGCGCGGGATGACGGCGATGGAGCAGTTCATCTTCTTCGACGAGGCCGCGCAGGCCGGCGTACCCCTGCCGCTGATGGCGCTGAACACCGTCGGGCCGACGATCATGCGCTACGGCAGCGACGAGCAGAAGGCGTACTTCCTGCCCCGCATCCTCTCCGGCGAGATCGACTTCGCGATCGGCTACAGCGAGCCCGGCGCGGGCACCGACCTCGCCGCGCTGAGGACCCGCGCCGTGCGTGACGGGGACGACTACGTCGTCAACGGGCAGAAGATCTGGACCACCAACGGTGACACGGCGGACTGGGTGTGGCTGGCCGTGCGCACCGACCCCGCGGCCCCGCCGCACAAGGGGATCACCATGCTGCTGGTGCCGACCTCCGCCCCCGGCTACTCCTGCACGCTCATCCGCACGCTCGCCTCCCACGACACCACCGCGAGCTACTACGAGAACGTCCGCGTCCCCGTCTCCCGCCGGGTCGGCGCCGAGAACGAGGGCTGGCGGCTGATCACCAACCAGCTCAACCACGAGCGCGTCACCCTCGCCGCCCACGGCACCATGGCGATCCGCGCCCTGCACGACGTCCAGCGCTGGGCGAGGGAGACCAAGCTCGCCGACGGCCGACGGGTCGCCGACCTGCCCTGGGTGCGCCGGCTCCTCGCCCGCACCCACACCCGCCTCGACGCGCTCAAGCTCCTCAACCGGCAGATGGTCTCCGCCGTCCAGGACGGCACGCTCACCCCGCAGGACGCCTCGGCCGTCAAGGTCTACGGCTCCGAGGCCCGCCGGGACGCCTACGCCTGGCTCATGGAGATCGTCGCGGCGGCCGGCCCGCTGAAGGAGGGCTCGGCGAACACCGTCCTGCACGGAGAACTGGAGCGCGGTTACCGCTCGGCCGTCATCTTCACCTTCGGCGGCGGCAACAACGAGATCCAGCGCGAGATCATCTCCTGGATCGGCCTGGGGATGCCCAGGGTGCGCCGCTGACCCGGCGCGCGGCGCGGGGAGCCGCCCGGTCACCCGTCCACGACGCGCAGCACCGCCAGGGTGATGTTGTCGGGGCCGCCGGCCTCGATGGCGGCCTTCCACAGTTCGAAGACGGCCCGCCCGTCGTCGTACTCCCTCAGCACCCCGTCCAGGACCTCGTTCGGCAGCGGGTCGGTGAGGCCGTCGGTGCAGACCAGGAAGCGGTCGCCGGGGGCGATGGCGGTGGTGGTCACGTGCGGGGTGACGGCGCGGTACTCCGGAGTGCCGCCCAGGGCCTGGGTCACCAGGGACGTGGTGCGCTGCCCCGGCGCCCGCGGCGGGCTGTCGTCCACGCTGATCTGGACGACGCCGTCCCGGGGCGCC
Source organism: Streptomyces sp. NPDC029151 (assembly GCF_055564315.1). Lineage (NCBI taxonomy): Bacteria > Bacillati > Actinomycetota > Actinomycetes > Kitasatosporales > Streptomycetaceae > Streptomyces > Streptomyces sp. NPDC029151. The sequence continues at coordinate 134,281 of NZ_JBVHWQ010000003.1, read as the reverse complement.
GCGAAGACCCGGCTGTCGCCCACGTTGAACGCCAGCAGCGACTCGGGCTGTACGACGGCGCCCGCGACGGTCGTCCCCATCGTGACCGGGGCGTCCCCGCCGCCCGCGGTCGCGTACACCTGGCGGTTGCAGGCGTGCACGGCCTCGCGGACGTCGTCCTCGCCGGCCAGCCGCGGCCCCGTCGCGGCGAGCCGCCGCACGACCAGGGCACTGGCCACCTCGCCTCCGGGCTGGCCCCCGAGCCCGTCGGCGACCGCCACGACGAGCGGCGTACCGAGCGGGAACACCAGCGTCTGCGGGTTCTCGGTCACCGTGGCGCACAGGGTCCACGGCCCGGCGACGAGACTGTCCTCGTTGTGTGTGCGGACCAGGCCGGGATGACTCAGCGCGCTCACGGCGACGTACGCCATGGAATGGCACCCCCTGCCGGGCTCAGCCCGCGTACACCCGCTGGACGAACTCGGCCATCTGGTCGTCGGTGAGGTGGCGGGCGATGTCCGCCTCGCTGATCATGCCGATCATGCGCTTGTCCTCGATCACCGGCAGGCGCTTGATCCGGTGGTCCTCCATCTCCCGCAGGACGTCGGAGACGTCGGAGCCGGCGTCGATCCAGCGCGGGGTGCCCTCGCACAGATCGCCGCACCGGACGCGCGCGGGGTCGTGGCCCGCGGCGACGCACTTCACGACGATGTCGCGGTCCGTGATGATGCCGCACATCCGGTCGTGATGGTTCGGGTCGCTGACCGGCAGCGCCCCCACCTGGTGGTCCCGCATCATCTGTGCGGCGCGGTCCAGCGTCTCGGACGCGGGGATCCACTGGGCTCCCGGGCTCATGATGTCCTTGGCGGTCGTCATCGTCCGTCTCTCCTCCGTCGTGTGGGGTTGGGATCGTCTGTGTCTGTGCGGCGCCTCCGTGTGAGCGGGACCGTTCCCGTCAGCCGAGCCGGTGCGAGGTCACCGTGAACTGGGCGCCGTCGGGGTCGCGCAGGACCGCCTCGTCCTCGCCCTCCGCCAGGACGCTGCCGCCGTGCTTCTCCGACGCGCGGGCGCAGGCCTGGACATCGGTCACCTTGAAGTGCACCTGCCAGTGCGCCCGGACCGAGGGGTCGGGCGGCGCCTCCACCGAGCCCGACTCGATGCGGGCCACGACGGAGCCCCCGCTGCGCAGCAGCACCGATTCCTCCGCGTACTCGACCTCGCAGCAGCCGGGGCGGCCCGAGGCCCAGTCCAGGATCTGGCCGTAGAAGATCACGGAGTCGAAGGCGTCGCGGGTGTGGAGGGTGATGAACGTCGGTGCCGCCCGCCGCCACGCCTCCCACTCGGTGACGAGCTTGCCCTGCCACACCCCGAACGCCGCTCCGTCGCGGTCGGCGAGCAGCGCCGCCCTGCCGGGAGGGAAGGAGATCGGCCCGACCGCCACCGTGCCGCCGCGCTCCCGGGTGCGGGACGCGGCCTCGTCGGCGTCCGTCACGGCGAAGTACGGCGTCCAGGCCGCGGTCCGCTGGCCCACCGCGGCCACCGCGGCGATCCCCGCGACCGGTATCCCGTCCTTCAGCGCGGTCCGGAAGTGCTCGCCCAGGCGGGCCTGGCGGCACCGCCAGCCCAGCACGGCGCCGTAGAAGTCCTGGGTGGCGTCGAGATCGCGGCTCGTCAGGCTCACCCAGCACGGCGCACCGAACACCGAACTCGAGTCGACGTCATCCGTCGTACCGGGATCCGTCGTACCGAGATCCGTCGTACCGAGATCCGTCGTACCGAGATCCGTCGTACCGAGATCCGTCGTACCGACATCCGTCGCACCGGACGGGTCTGTCGTGCCGTGGTTCATGGCATCGCTCGCACCCTGGTCTCACAGACCGGCGGCCACCGCTCTGCCTTCCAGTGTCCGACGGGAACCCCGAGCCTGCACGCCGTGCCCGCCGGGGCACGGATCCCGTGGCATCCGGATCCCGTGGGACCCGGGCTCCCGCGGACGTGGGCCCCCGTCGGCGTCGGACGGTGGACGCCTACACTTTCGAGTGGCTGTTCCCCTGCGGGAAGGGACGTGCGGTGGCTGTGGTCACACCTGCGGACGGCGGCGATCCGGGGCTCTTCACCCCCGCCTCCGTGACCTGGCAGATGCACGGCGACCCCATGATGTGGGTCGCCGGCGTCCGCGCGCTCTACCTCCAGGCCCTGCACCCGCGGGCGGTCAGGGGCGTGATGCAGAACTCCGACTTCCGGCGCGACGCCTGGGGCCGGCTGATGCGCACCGCCGACTTCGTGGGGACGACGACGTACGGCACCACCGAGGCCGCCGAGCGGGCCGGGGCCCGGGTGCGCAGGATCCACCGCATGCTCACCGCCACCGATCCCGACACCGGTGAGCGCTACGGCGTCGACGATCCGGAACTGCTGCTGTGGGTGCACTGCGCGGAGATCGACTCCTATCTGCACGTCCTGCGCCGCTCCGGTTTCCCGCTCACCGACGGCCAGGCCGACCGGTACGCAGCCGAACACCGCGCCAGCGCCCGCCTGGTGGGCCTCGACCCCGGGACCGTGCCCGGGAGCCGCGCGGAGCTGGCCGCGTACTTCGCGGCGGTCCGGCCGCGGCTGGCCGCCGGTCCCGACGCACGCGCGGTGGACGACTTCCTGCTCCGCCCGCCGGTCCACGCCGTCCTCGTCCCGGCACGGGAACTGCTGTGGCGGCGGGTGGCCCTGCTGGCGTACGCGGCGCTGCCGCCGTACGCCCACGAGCTGTACGGCAGGCCGGCCCCCGCGCCCGCCACCGTCACCCGCCGGCTGCGGACCGCCGGCGCCCTGCTCCGCCGTGTCCCCGCACGGCTGCGCTGGCAGCTGCCCCCGAAGCACATCCTGCGGGCCATGGAACGCCTCGGCCCGGGTGCGCGCCCGGCACCGGAGAAGGTACCGGCAGTACCGGAGATCCCGGCAGCACCGGCGGTTCCGGCACCGGAGGGCGCACCGGCGGCGCCGAGGGCGGCGGAAGCGGGGGAGTGACCCGGTCCCGTCCGCCTCTGGCCGCGTGGATCACCGCGTGCTACGAAGGACCATGCCCGCGAACGAGACACCCCGCGCCTACGACGCCGTCATCGTCGGCGGCGGCCACAACGGCCTGGTCGCCGCCGCCTACCTGGCCCGGGCCGGCCGCTCGGTGCTGGTACTGGAACGCCTGGACCACACCGGCGGCGCTGCCGTCTCCACCCGCCCGTTCGCCGGGGTCGACGCCCGGCTGTCGCGCTACTCCTACCTGGTCAGCCTGCTGCCACCCAAGATCGTCCGCGATCTCGGGCTGGACGTCCGGCTCCGCTCCCGCACCATCTCCTCGTACACCCCGGCCGAGCGGGCGGGCCGGCCGACCGGGCTCCTCGTCGGCGGGGGCGAACAGCGCACCCGGGAGGCGTTCGCCCGGCTCACCGGCGGCGACCGCGAGTACGAGGCCTGGCAGCGCTTCTACGGCATGACGGGCCAGGTCGCCCGGCGCGTCTTCCCGACCCTCACCGAACCCCTGCCCACGCGGGAGGAACTGCGCCGCCGCATCGACGACGAGGCCGCCTGGCGGGCCCTGTTCGAGGAACCGGTCGGTGTGGCGATCGAGGAGAACTTCGCCGACGACCTGGTCCGGGGTGTCGTCCTCACCGACGCGCTCATCGGCACCTTCGCCGACGCCCACGACCCCACCCTCGTCCAGAACCGCTGCTTCCTCTACCACGTCATCGGCGGCGGGACCGGTGCCTGGGACGTGCCCGTCGGCGGCATGGGCGCCCTCACCGACGCGCTGGCCGCGGCGGCGCGCGCGGCGGGGGCGCGCATCGCCACCGGGCACGAGGTGGTCCGCGTCGACACCGACGGGCACACCGCCGAGGTCGCCTACCGCACGGCCGAAGGAGAGGGCGTCGCCACCGCCCGGCACGTCCTGGTGAACGCCTCCCCCCGGGAACTGGCCGCCCTCACCGGCGACCCGGCACCCGAACCCGCCGAGGGCGCCCAGCTCAAGGTCAACATGCTGCTGACCCGGCTGCCCCGACTGCGCGACCCGGACACCGACCCGCGCGAGGCCTTCGCCGGGACCTTCCACATCGCCGAGGGCTACCGGCAGCTGGCCACCTCCCACGCCCAGGCCGCCGCCGGCGAACTGCCCGCCGCGCCCCCCTCGGAGATCTACTGCCACTCCCTGACCGACCCCACGATCCTCGGCACCGACCTCGCCGAGCGCGGATACCAGACGCTCACCCTGTTCGGCCTGCACGCACCGGCCCGGCTCTTCGACCGGGACAACGACGGCGCCCGGGAGGAACTGCTGGCCTCCACCCTCGGCCAGCTCGACGCCCACCTCGCCGAACCTCTCGCGGACTGCCTGGCCACCGACGCCGACGGCCGCCCCTGCATCGAGGCGAAGACCCCGCTCGACCTCGAACGCGACCTGCGGCTGCCCGGCGGCAACATCTTCCACCGGGCCCTGTCCTGGCCGTACGCCGAGGAGGGCGGCGGCCGCTGGGGCGTGGAGACGCGGCACGCCAACGTCCTGCTGTGCGGGGCGGGCGCGGTACGCGGAGGCGGGGTGAGCGGGGTGCCGGGGCACAACGCGGCGATGGCGGTGCTGGAGCGGCCCTGACCGCCGACGCGCCGGCCCTCAGTCGGCGGACCGCAGCCAGCCGGCCGCCGTGATCCGCGCCGCGTCCGCCGGCCGGGCCCCGTCGAACAGCACCGTCCCGCCCGCCTCGACGCGCAGCGCGTCCACGTACGCGCCCCGGCCGACGTACAGCCGGTCGGTGGTGTACCGCCAGCGCACGGCGAGCCGCGGGGCGGCCGGCAGGGCGGCGGTCACCCGGTGCCAGACCCGCCCCGACCAGCCGGTGACCACGCCCGCCGGGTGCTGCCCGGGGTCCTCGCCGTGGCGGGTGGTGCTGAACGGGACCGGCTGCCAGGTGGTGCCGCCGTCCGCCGTGTGCTCCAGCACCACCGCGTCGGAGTCCGGCTCGGTGTCCCACCACAGGGCGCAGCACAGCCGGGCCGCGCCGGCGGAGGTGTCCAGCGCCGGGAGCGTGAGCGTCGCGGCCGTGGCGCTCGCCATGCCGGAGAACCAGGCGGTACGGCCGCGCGCCGGGCGGACCGGTACCGCACGGGCGAGGTGGTTGCCGGCGGCGACCCGGGGAGCGGAACCGGAGCGCCAGGTGCGCACGGGGTGCACGGAGTTGCCGAGCACGACCAGGAACGAGTCGGTCGTGGGATCGAGCACCAGTGAGGTGCCGGTGAAACCGGTGTGGCCCGCCGTGCGCGGTGTGGCCATCGCCCCCATGTACCAGTGCTGGTACAGCTCGAAGCCGAGCCCGTGCCCGTCGCCCGGGAAGGCCGTGTTGAAGTCGGTGAACATCAGGTCGACGGACTCGGGCCGCAGGATGCGCGCCCGGCCGTAGCAGCCGCCGTTGAGCAGCGTCCGGCCGAGCACCGCGAGGTCCCAGGCGTTCGCGAAGACGCCCGCGTGACCGGACACACCGCCCAGGCTGTACGCGTTCTCGTCGTGCACCTCGCCCCACACCAGCCCCCGGTCCAGCCCGGACCAGGGCCTGCGCGCGTCCTCGGTCGCCGCGATCCGCGGCTTCCAGGAGGCGGGCGGGTTGTAGCGGGTGCTGTCGAGGCCGAGCGGGCCGGTGACCTCCTCGGCCAGCAGCGCGTCCAGGGTACGTCCGGTGATCTTCTCCAGGACCAGGTGCAGGGAGATCAGGTTCAGGTCGGAGTAGAGGTAGGCGGTGCCCGGCGGGCTGAGCGGCGCCTGGTCCCAGATGAGCCGGAGCTTCTCCTCGTACGTCGGCGCGTCGTACAGCGGGATCCAGGAGCGGAACCCGGAGGTGTGGGTGAGGAGCTGGCGGACGGTCACGTCCTGCTTGCCCGCGCGGCCGAAGTCCGGGAGGTACGAGGCGACCGCGCGCTCCAGTTCCAGCGTGCCCCGCTCGATCTGCTGGACGGCGAGGACCGAGGTGAACAGCTTGGAGACGGAGGCGAGGTCGAACACCGTGTCCCGGGTCGTCGGGAGCTGCAGGTCGGGGGGCAGTTCGACGCCGGTGTCGGTCGTCTCGTCGTACCGGGCGTAGCGCACGGCCGTGCCGATCGGCTCGTGCAGGGCCACGGTGCCGCCGCGCCCGGCGAGCAGGACGGCGCCCGCGTACCAGGGGTGGCGGGGCGAGGCCGAGAGGAACGCCTCGGCGTCCGCGACGAGTCGGCGCAGGGGGGCGGGGAGCAGTCCGGCGCGCTCGGGGGAGCCGTGGCGCAGGGTGGGACGGCGGCCGGAGGCGGGTGCGGCCGCGGCCGGGGCCGCCGGGAGCGCGCCGAGGGCCAGCGCGCCGCCGGCGGCCAGGGAGCCCACGACGAGCCGGCGGCGGGTCGGTCCGCTCCCCGGTCTGCCCGCGGCTTCGTCCGTCATGGTGCGGCCTCCTGACTGAAAGAATCCTTCCGGGGCTGCGTCGCACCGTGAAACTTTCCTGTCACGTGGTGGGTGTGTCAACGGGGCGCGTGACCTTCTGGAAAAACTGACGGTCCATCAGGAAAAGTCTTCCGTCGTCCGGCCGCCTGCGGCATCCTGCGCCCATGCAGACGGAGCTGAGCGAGAGACTGGAAATCGAGCACGCCGTCTTCGGCTTCACGCCGTTCCCCGCCGTCGCCGCGGCCATCAGCCGGGCCGGCGGCTTCGGCGTGCTCGGCGCGGTCCGTTACACCGCCCCCGACGACCTCAAGCGCGACCTCGACTGGCTCGACGCACACACCGGCGGCCGGCCCTACGGGCTCGATGTGGTCATGCCCGCCCGGAAGGCCGAGGACCCGGAGGGCCGGACACTGACCGAGGCCGACGTCGAGGCGATGATCCCGGAGGAGCACCGGCGGTTCGTCCGCGACACCCTCGCCGCGCACGGGGTGCCGGAACTGGCCGAGGGCGAGGCGTCCGGATGGCGCATCACCGGCTGGATGGAGCAGGTCGCCCGCACCCAGCTCGACGTCGCCTTCGACCACCCGATCCGGCTGCTGGCCAACGCCCTCGGCTCCCCGCCCGCCGACGTCGTCGCACGCGCCCACGTCCGGGACGTCCTGGTCGCCGCGCTCGCCGGAAGCGCCCGGCACGCCACGAAGCACCAGCAGGCGGGCATCGACGTCGTCGTCGCCCAGGGCTACGAGGCCGGCGGCCACACCGGGGAGATCGCGACCATGGTGCTCACCCCCGAGATCGTGGAGGCCGTCGACCCGCTGCCCGTCCTGGCCGCGGGCGGCATCGGCAGCGGCCCGCAGGTGGCGGCCGCGCTCACCCTCGGAGCCCAGGGCGTATGGCTGGGCTCCGTGTGGCTGACCACCACAGAGGCGGAGCTGCACTCGCCCGCCCTGACCCGCAAGCTGCTCGCCGCCGGCTCCGGGGACACCGTCCGCTCCCGCGCCCTGACCGGGAAGCCCGCCCGCCAGCTCCGTACCGCCTGGACCGACGCCTGGGACGACCCGGCCGGACCCGGCCCCCTGCCCATGCCCCTGCAGGGCCTGCTGGTCGCCGAGGCTGTCTCCCGCATCCAGAAGCACGAGGTCGAGCCCCTGCTCGGCACCCCCGTCGGCCAGATCGTCGGCCGGATGACCGCCGAACGCAGTGTCCAGGCTGTCGTCGACGACCTCACCCGCGGCTTCGAACGGGCCGTGGACCGCATCAACCGCATCGCCGGAAGGAGCGGACAGCCGTGAGCGCGCCCGCCAGCACACCCCCCGCCGGTTTCTGGGCCCAGGCCGCCCACGACCCCGGCCGCACGGTCCTGATCGCGCCGGACGGCGGCGAGTGGACGGCCGGCCGGCTGCACGCCGCCGCCAACCGCCTCGTCCACGGGCTGCGCGCCGCCGGACTGCGCCGCGGGGACGCCCTGGCCGTCGTCCTGCCCAACGGCCCCGAGTTCCTCACCGCCTACCTCGCCGCCGGCCAGGCCGGTCTCTACCTCGTCCCCGTCAACCACCACTTCGTCGGCCCGGAGATCGCCTGGATCGTCGCCGACTCGGGTGCCAAGGTCCTCATCGCCCACGAGAGGTTCGCCGGCCCGGCCCGCGAGGCCGCCGACGAGGCCGGGCTGCCGGCGAGCCACCGGTACGCCGTCGGCCCGGCCGAGGGCTTCCGGCCGTACGCCGAACTCCTCGCAGGGCAGCCCGAGTCGGCCCCCGCGGACCGGGAGCTGGGCTGGGTCATGAACTACACCTCCGGCACGACCGGCCGCCCGCGCGGCATCCGCCGGCCGCTGCCCGGCAAACGCCCCGAGGAGTCCTACCTCGGCGGTTTCCTCGGCATCTTCGGCATCAAGCCGTACGACGACAACGTGCACCTCGTCTGCTCGCCGCTGTACCACACCGCCGTCCTCCAGTTCGCCGGCGCGTCCCTGCACATCGGGCACCGCCTGGTGCTGATGGACAAGTGGACACCGGAGGAGATGCTTCGTGTCATCGACGCCTACCGGTGCACCCACACCCATATGGTCCCGACCCAGTTCCACCGGCTGCTGGCACTGCCGGACGAGGTCAAGGCCCGCTACGACGTCTCCTCCCTGCGGCACGCCATCCACGGCGCCGCGCCCTGTCCCGACCATGTGAAACGCGCGATGATCGACTGGTGGGGCCACTGTGTGGAGGAGTACTACGCCGCCAGCGAGGGCGGCGGGGCCTTCGCCACCGCCGAGGACTGGCTGAAGAAGCCCGGCACCGTCGGCAAGGCCTGGCCCATCAGCGAACTCGCGGTCTTCGACGAGGACGGCAGACGGCTGCCGCCCGGTGAACTCGGCACCGTCTACCTGAAGATGAACACCGGCGGCTTCTCCTACCACCAGGACGAGGCGAAGACGCGGAAGAACCGCATCGGCGACTTCTTCACCGTCGGCGACCTCGGCTACCTGGACCAGGACGGCTACCTCTTCCTCCGCGACCGCAAGATCGACATGATCATCTCCGGCGGGGTGAACATCTACCCCGCCGAGATCGAGTCCGCCCTGCTGGCCCATCCAGCCGTCGCCGACGCCGCCGTCTTCGGCATCCCGCACGACGACTGGGGCGAGGAGGTCAAGGCCGTGGTCGAACCCGCTCCCGGCCACGAGCCCGGCCCCGGGCTGGTCGCCGCGCTCCTCGGCCACTGCGCCGGGCGGCTGGCCGGCTACAAGCGGCCCCGGAGTATCGACTTCATCGCCGAGATGCCCCGAGACCCCAACGGCAAGCTGTACAAGCGGCGGCTGCGGGACCCGTACTGGGAGGGACGCACACGCCCCGTGTGAGACGGATGTGGTCCCGCCCCATGGGGACGGGACACACACGGGAGCGCGGAATCAGCGCTCGCGCACGTGCACGACCCTGAGCGCGGGGGAGGACACGAGGTCCTTCTCTCAGAAGCGCGGTGTCACCCGCTTCCCCCGGGGAGAACAGCTCGATCGTGTTCCACGCGCCCAGGGCCTTCCGTTCCGCCCGGCACGGGCATCCGCCCGTCCTTCCGCACGAGGAACCGGTGCTCGCCGAGCGGGGAGTCCGGCGGGACGTCCCCCGCCCGCAGCCCGGTCACCGTGTCCGCGAGGGCCGTGGCGAAGCCCGGGGCACCGGGGTCGAGCGTGCTGGGGGTGTGGACCGGGTCCGCCGCGGAGAACGGCAACCTCCACCGCCGGGCGCTCGGCGTCGGCGCGCCGAGCCGCCGCCGGAAGCGGTCGAAGAGCAGCGCTCCCCGGCTGCCTGCGCCGGCGGTGCGGTCCCGGGCCGCGAGCACCGGGCACGCCCCGCAGACGTCGGCCTCCGTGCCGTCCGTGTTCCCGGCGACGCCGTCGGGCAGCGACGCGTGCTTGACCTGTCCCGGTGGCGGACCGAGGATCGTCAGTCATGACGCAGGGACAGGGCAGCACGGTCGACGGGGTGCTGCGGCGCAGTGCCCGGCGCACCCCGGCACGGATCGCGGTCGAGTACGGCGACCGCGCCTGGACGTACGAGGAACTGGACGCGGCCGTCTCGCGCGCGGCGACCGTCCTGCTCGCCCAGGGACTCACCGCCGGCGACCGGGTCGGTTCCTACGGCCACAACTCCGACGCCTATCTGATCGGCTTCCTGGCCTGTGCCCGCGCCGGCCTCGTGCACGTGCCGGTCAACCACGGCCTGACCGGCGACGACCTCGCCTACATCATCGGCCAGTCCGGCAGTTCCCTGGTCCTCGCCGACCCCGTTCTCACCGACCGGCTCCCCGCCGGCGTCCGCATGCTGCCGCTGCGTGACGCCGACGACTCGCTCCTGGCCCGGCTCGCGACGGCGCCCCCTTACGACGGCCCCGAACCGCGCACCGAGGACCTGGTGCAGCTGCTCTACACGTCCGGGACCACCGCGCTGCCCAAGGGCGCGATGATGACGCACCGCGCCCTGGTCCACGAGTACCTGAGCGCGATCACCGCCCTCGACCTCAGCGCCGGCGACCGCCCCGCGCACTCCCTGCCGCTGTACCACTCCGCGCAGATGCACGTCTTCCTGCTGCCCTGCCTGGCGGTCGGCGCCACCAACCTGATCCTCGACGGGCCCGACGGGGACCGGCTGTTCGACCTGATCGAGGCGGGACGGGTGGACAGCCTGTTCGCCCCGCCGACGGTCTGGATCGGCCTGTCCCGGCGCCCGGACTTCGCGACCCGGGACCTGTCCGGGCTGCGCAAGGCCTACTACGGCGCGTCGGTCATGCCGGTGCCGGTCCTGGAGCGCCTGCGCGAGCGACTCCCGGGGCTGGGCTTCTACAACTGCTTCGGTCAGAGCGAGATCGGTCCGCTGGCCACCGTCCTGGCGCCCGACGAGCACGAGGGCCGGATGGACTCCTGCGGCCGTCCCGTCCTGTTCGTGGACGCCCGGGTGGTCGACGAGGACGGCAAGGACGTCCCCGCCGGCACGCCCGGCGAAATCGTCTACCGCTCACCGCAGTTGTGCGAGGGCTACTGGGACAGGCCCGAGGAGACGGCGGAGGCCTTCCGCGACGGCTGGTTCCACTCCGGGGACCTCGCGGTGCGGGACGCCGACGGCTACCTCACCATCGTGGACCGGGTGAAGGACGTCATCAACTCCGGTGGCGTACTGGTGGCTTCACGCCAGGTCGAGGACGTCCTGTACACCCATGAGGCGGTCGCGGAGGCCGCGGTGATCGGCCTGCCCGACGAGCGGTGGATCGAGGCCGTCACGGCGGTCGTCGTCCCCCGCGGCGAGGTGACGGAGGACCAGCTCGTCCGGCACGTGAAGGAGCGGCTCGCGCCGTTCAAGGCGCCCAAACGGGTCCTGTTCGTCGACGAGTTGCCGCGCAACGCCAGCGGCAAGATCCTCAAGCGCGAGCTGCGGGACCGCTTCAGCGGCTAGCGGGGACCCGCTCCGGCAGCAGCGCGTCGGCGAGCAGCCGCCAGTACGGCAGGGCCGATGCGCCCGGCTCGACCCCGATCACCTGTACGGCCACATGGTCGGCGCCCGCGTCGACATGGCCGTGCAGCTTCCGTACGACGGTGTCCGGATCGCCCCAGAACACCAGGTCGTCCACGAAGCGGTCGCTGCCGCCGCCGGAGAGGTCGTCCTCCGTGTAGCCCAGCCGGCGGAACTTGGCGAGGTTGTACGGCGTCCGGAGGTAGCCCTGCAGGTGTTCGCGGGCAAGGGCGCGGGCGGTGGCCGGGTCGGACTCGAAGAGCACGGCGTGCTCGACGGCCAGGAAGGCGTCCGGGCCGAGGATCTCCCGGGCTCCGGCGGTGTGGGCCGTGTTCACGTGGTACGTCTGGGCGCCCTCGGCCCGGTCGCGGGCCAGCTCCAGCATCTTCGGCCCGTACGCCGCCAGCAGTCGCCTGACCGGAGTCCCGGGCCCGGGGTTGGGGGTCCGCAGGGTGTCCAGCTCGTCCAGGTAGGCCGACATGGCGGCCAGCGGCTTGACGCCCGGCCGGGGGTCGCCGCCGAAGCCGAGCCCGAGCACGTGCCGGCCCGGGTAGGCGTCCGCGAGCAGCGTGGCCGCGCCCTTCGTCCAGCGGGCCTCCCGGGACCAGATCCGCGCGATGCCGTTGACCACGTTCAGCCGCCGGGTCGAGGCGAGCAGCAGCCCGGCGTGCGTGAACGCGTCGCGGCCGAGCGCCTCGGGGACCCACAGCGCCCGCCAGCCCATGTCCTCCAGCTGCCGGGCCGAGTCCCGGAGCCGGGCGGCCGACTGGTGCTCGAAGTCGAAGGTGTAGATCCCGTACGTGCCGAGGTTCATCGGTGTGCCCCCTGTCGATTCGTTGATTCGTAATATTGCAGATTTTCGATATGAGTCGCAAGGGGGAGTGCGCGCGCCGAAGTCGGGAGGGGGTGAGCGGCCCGCCAGGGGCTGGGGAGTGCCTGGCCGGGCGGCTGGGGCGTGCCCGGCGAGTGGCCCGCGGGCGGCTGAGCCGTTCGGGTGACGCGTGGTCGGCTCGGCGACGCAGGGTCCGCACCGGGCGGCCCGGCTTCGGGAAGGATGGCGCCCGCACGCCGTCGCTCCTCGTGAAGGGACACCCGTCCATGCGTCTTCGCACCGCCGCGGTCGCCGCCTTCGGCGCCCTCGCCCTGGTCCTGACCGTCCCCGGCTCCGCCTGCGCCGCGGAGGGGGAGTTCGAGTACACCTACACCGGCCTGGACGGCGCGCCGCGGATCGCGGTGCTGGAGGATCCGCCGAACGGGGAGTGCGTCACCCTGCCGGAGGTGGCGGACCCGGGCGCCGGCTCGCCGGCCCACTCTCCGCGCAACCGCACGGACGCGCCCGCCGTGGTCTTCACGGAGCCGGACTGCGCGGGGGAGTCGTTCACGCTCCGCCCGCACACCGGACGCGGCGGCGAACGGCTCAGGCTCCGTTCCGTCCTGTTCCTCTGACTGTTCCTCTGGCAGCGGCCCGGGGGGGCGTTCTCCGGCGGCGGTGCGGCGGGCCCCGCGGTGGCGCCCCCTAGAGGGTCCGCCCCATTTCCGCGACCAGGTCGGCGATGCGCTGCTCGTCCCGCTTGTAGTGGGTCCACTTGCCCACCCGGGTCGCCCGGACCAGCCCCACGCGCTGGAGCTCCGCCATGTAGGCCGACACCGTCGACTGCGCCAGTCCGGCCTTGGCCTGGATGTGGCTCACGCACACACCCACCTCGGCCGGGTCCGCTACGGCGGCCTCCATCGGGAAGTGCCGCTCCGGCTCACGCAGCCAGCGCAGCATCTGCAGCCGCACCGGGTTGGACAGTGCCCGCAGCGCGTCGACCAGGTGAGGGTCCGGGGTGAGGGCGGTGTCCGTCATGCCTGCGGAGTATAGGCGCCGCCGACGATTCGAGGAACGTCGATGCGATCCGCCCGGTGCTCCCGTGCCGCGCCTGCGTTCCGCCCGGTGCTCCCGTGCCGCGCCTGCGTCACTCCGTCTCGCGCGGTCGCAGGTCCACGATGCGGCGGATCTTGCCCACCGAGCGCTCCAGCGACTCCGGCTCCACGATCTCCACGTCGGCCGACACCCCGATGCCGTCCTTGACCGCGGCGGCGATGGCCCGGGCGGCCGCCTGCCGCACCTCGGGCGGCGCGTCCGGGCGGGCCTCGGCCCGGACCGTCAGCGCGTCCAGCCGGCCCTCCCGGGTCAGACGCAGCTGGAAGTGCGGTGCCACGCCGGGCGTGCGCAGCACGATCTCCTCGATCTGGGTCGGGAACAGATTGACTCCGCGCAGGATCACCATGTCGTCACTGCGCCCGGTGATCCTCTCCATCCGCCGGAACACCCGGGCCGTGCCGGGCAGCAGCCGCGTCAGGTCCCGCGTCCGGTACCGGACGACCGGCATGGCCTCCTTGGTCAGCGAGGTGAACACCAGCTCGCCCCGCTCGCCCTCCGGCAGCACCTCACCGGTGATCGGATCCACGATCTCCGGATAGAAGTGGTCCTCCCACACATGGAGACCGTCCTTGGTCTCCGCGCACTCCTGGGCCACCCCCGGGCCGATCACCTCGGACAGCCCGTAGATGTCGACGGCGTCGATGGCGAACCGCTCCTCGATCTCCCGCCGCATCCGCTCGGTCCAGGGCTCGGCCCCGAAGACGCCCACCCGGAGCGAGGTGCCGCGCGGGTCCACGCCCTGCCGCTCGAACTCGTCCAGCAGGGTGAGCATGTAGGACGGGGTCACCATGATGACCGACGGGCGCAGGTCCTGGATCAGCTGCACCTGCCGGGCCGTCATGCCGCCGGACGCGGGGACGACCGTACAGCCGAGGCGCTCGGCGCCGTAGTGGGCGCCCAGACCGCCGGTGAACAGCCCGTAGCCGTACGCCACGTGGACGACGTCCCCCGGCCGGCCGCCGGCCGCCCTGATCGACCGCGCCACCATGTCGGCCCACAGGGAAAGGTCGTCGTCGGTGTAGCCGACCACCGTGGGGCGGCCCGTGGTGCCGCTGGAGGCGTGCAGCCGGCGGATCCGCTCCCGGGGCACGGCGAACATGCCGTAGGGGTAGTTCTCCCGGAGGTCGGCCTTGGTGGTGAAGGGGAAGCGGGCCAGATCGGCGAGCGAACGGCAGTCCTCCGGGCGGACGCCGGCCTTGTCGAAGGACTCCCGGTAGAACGGCACGTTCTCGTACGCGTGCCGCAGCGTGGAGCGCAGCCGCTCCAGCTGCAGCGTCCGCAGCTCCTCGGCTCCGAGCCGTTCGCCCGCGTCGAGCAGGTCCGTCACATCCGCCATCGCGACGTCTCCCTCACCAGCAGCACCAGGCGGCCGACCGATCATTCGGTCGACCCGTTCGGGGTCAGTAATCCAGGCCACGCGGCCGGAATCAAGAGGGCGGCCGGGATTTTCCGTGCGGTGACCCGGCCTCGCGTGATCTCCTGCGGTGGGATCCTCCGCGGCGTGATGCCCCGGCGGCCTGACCCCGGAACGGCGTTGCGCGCCCGGGGCGCCCGGCCCGATGATCAACGGCATGTCCACCTTCGCCACGACCGACGGCACCCGGCTCGCCTACCACCTGCGCGGTGAGGGCGAGCCGCTCGCCGTGCTGCCCGGCGGCCCGATGCGCGCCTCGGCCTACCTCGGCGACCTCGGCGGACTGACCGCCCACCGCCGGCTGGCCCTCCTCGACCTGCGGGGCACCGGTGACTCGCAGGTGCCGGCGGACCCGGCGACGTACCGCTGCGACCGGATGGTCGAGGACGTGGAGGCGTGGCGGGCCCACATGGGTCTGGAACACATGGATTTGGTCGCCCACTCGGCGGGTGCCGCCCTGGCGATGCTCTACGCGGCCCGCCACCCCCACCGGATCCGGCGGCTGCTGCTGATCACCCCCAACCCGTCCGCCCTCGGCCTGCGGGCCACGCCCGAGGACCGGCTGGCCGCGGCCCGGCTGCGCGCGGACGAGCCCTGGTTCGCGACGGCGTTCCCCGCGTTCCGGGCCTGGCTCCACGGGGAAGCCGAGTTCGACGACGTGTTCCTGCCGTTCTTCCACGGCCGCTGGGACGCCACCGCCCGCGCCCACACGGACGCCGAGCCGTAAGAGACCAACGAGGAGGCCGGCGAGCGCTACTTCGGCGAGGGCGCCTTCACCCCGGAGGCCACCCGGACCGCCCTCGCCGCCCTGACCGCGCCGGTCCTCGTGTACGCCGGCGAGGTCGACGGCGGTCCGCGCCCCGGCCTCGCCCGCCGCACCGCCGAGCCCTTCCCGGTCGCCGAGTGCACCGTCCAGCCCGGCGCCGCCCACTACCCGTGGCTGGACGACCCGGAGTGGTTCGTGCGCCGGACGCTCGCCTTCCTCGACCGCTGACCGGCCGCGCAGCGCCCGCCCCGGACGCTCCGGCGATCGGGCGGGCCGGTGTCCGGCCCCCGGCCGGTCGTGAAGTGAGGCACCCGTGGTCCTTCCATGCGGGCGGACGTCATCCTGAGTGGGTGAACGGCGCGGTCGTGCGCACAGAGTGATCGGCCCACGGCAGCCCGGGCTGCCAGGAACACCGCCCCGGACTACGGCTGCTCCGCCGCCACCGCCACCTCGCGTGCCCACCGGTAGTCGGCCTTGCCGCTCGGCGACCGCTGGACGGCGTCGGTGATCACCAGCTGGCGGGGGACCTTGTACCCGGCCAGGCGGGTACGGCAGTGGCTCTGGATGTCGGCGAGCGAGGGCCGCGGTGCTCCCGGGCGCAACTGCACCACGGCCGCCACATGGCTGCCCCACCTGCTGTCGGGCACACCGGCGACCAGCGCGTCGTACACGTCCGGGTGCGCCTTGAGCGCCTGCTCGACCTCCTCCGGGTACACCTTCTCGCCGCCCGTGTTGATGCACTGCGAGCCCCGGCCCAGGACGGTGACCACGCCGTCGGTGCCGACCGTCGCCATGTCGCCCAGCAGCACCCAGCGCTGCCCGTCCTTCTCGAAGAACGTCCCGGCCGTGGCCTCCGGGTCGTTGTAGTACCCGAGCGGGACATGGCCGTACTGCGCGACCCTGCCCACCTCGCCGGGCGCCACCGGCTCGTGTGTCACCGGATCCAACACGGCCGTGCGGGAGTTGACGTGGATGCGGAAACCGCGCTCGGGTCCCGCGTCCTCGGTCGCCGTGCCGTTGAAGCCGGACTCGGAGGAACCGAAGTTGTTCAGCAGCACCGCGTTCGGGAGCAGCTCGCGGAACTGCCGGCGCACCGTCTCCGACATGATCGCGCCCGACGACGAGACGCTGAACAGAGCCGAGCAGTCCGTGCCCTTCAACGGTCCGGCGAGCGCGTCGATCAGCGGCCGGAGCATCGCGTCACCGACCAGCGACATGCTGGTGACCCGCTCCCGCTCGACGGTCCGCAGCACCTCCTCCGGCACGAACCTGCGGTGCAGTACGACGCGTTGGCCGAAGTAGAAGCCGATGAACGCGGTGAGCGTCGACGTTCCGTGCATCAGCGGGGGAGTGGGGAAGAAGGTGATCCCGGCGCCGCCCACGGCGACCCGCCGCGCCAGCTCCTCCGGTGCCTTCACCGGCTCCCCGGTCGGCGCCCCGCCGCCCAGCCCGGCGAAGAACAGGTCCTCCTGACGCCACATCACACCCTTGGGCATGCCCGTCGTGCCGCCGGTGTAGATGACGAACAGGTCGTCCCCGGAGCGCGCGGGAAAGCCCCGCCCGGGCGACCCGGCGGCCTCCGCCTCGGTGAAGGGCACCGCTCCGGGTACGGGGTCGGGCGCGGCCCCGGCGAGGGGCGCCGCCGTCTCCACGGACGGCACCGCCTGTGCGGCCGATGGGCCCACCCGCAGCAGGTGCCGCAGCTTCGGCGTCCGCGGCAGCGCCCCCGCCACCCGGTCCTCGAACTCCGCGTCGAAGACCAGCGCGACCAGGTCGGCGTCCCGGTAGAGGTACACCAACTCGTCCTCGACATAGCGGTAGTTGACGTTCACCGGGACGATCCTGGCCTTCAGGCAGGCCAGCACCGTCTGCAGGTACTCGACCCCGTTGTACAGGTGCAGGCCCAGGTGTTCGCCGGGGCGTACGCCGCTGTCGAGCAGGTGGTGCCCGATGCGGTTGGCGGCGGCGTCCAGACGGGCGTAGGTCAGCCGGCGCTCCGCGCCCGTACCGGGATGGTCGAGGTACACGAGCGCCTCGCGGTCCGGGACCACGTCGACGACCGACTCGAACAGGTCGGCAAGGTTGTACTCCACCGCTTCCTCCTGACCCCGGCACGTCCTGGCGGCGAGAGGCGCATCCGTCGGTTCGCCGGTCATCAGAGCAAAGGGCGCCGCAACTGGGAAGGGCCCGCACCAGAAAATCTGACTGTCTGTCAGAAAACCCTTGAAGTGCCTCCCCGCCTCCTGCAACCTGTTCTCGTTCCGACCGAGGGGAGATGGCCCATGGGTGGGACGGAACACCTCACCGTGCGGCGGGAGGGCGCCACACTGGTGCTCACGCTCAACCGGCCCGACGCCAGGAACGCGCTCTCACTGGCGATGCTCGTCGGCCTGTACGACGGCTGGCTGGAGGCCGACGCGGACGACACGGTCCGCTCGATCGTGCTCACCGGGGCCGGCGGCGCCTTCTGCGCCGGCATGGACCTCAAGGCGCTGGCCGGCGACGGCATGCAGGGGCAGCAGTACCGCGACCGGCTGAAGGCCGACCCCGACCTGCACTGGAAGGCGATGCTGCGCCACCACCGCCCCCGCAAACCGGTGATCGCCGCCGTCGAGGGCCACTGCGTCGCGGGCGGCACCGAGATCCTCCAGGGAACGGACATCCGGGTCGCGGGCGAGTCCGCCACCTTCGGCCTGTTCGAGGTCAGACGCGGTCTCTTCCCGATCGGCGGCTCCACCGTCCGCCTCCCGCGCCAGATCCCGCGCACCCACGCCCTGGAGATGCTGCTCACCGGCCGCCCCTACAGTGCGCAGGAGGCCGCCCGTATCGGCCTGATCGGGCACGTCGTCCCGGAAGGCGGCGCACTCGGCAGGGCCCTGGAGATCGCCGACCGGATCAACGCCTGTGGTCCGCTGGCCGTGGAGGCCGTCAAGGCGTCGGTGTACGAGACCGCCGAGATGACCGAGACCGACGGTCTCGCCGCCGAACTCGCCCGGGGATGGCCCGTGTTCGACACCGCCGACGCCCGGGAAGGCGCCCGCGCCTTCACGGAGAAACGGCCCCCCGTCTACAGACGCGCGTGACCCTCCGCAGGGGCCGGCGGACGCCGGTCGCACCCGCCCCCCGGTCGCACCCGCCCCCCGGTCGCACCCGCCCCCCGGTCGCACCCGCCCCCCGGTCGCACCCGCCCCCCGGCCGCACCCGCCCCCCGGCCGCCCCCGGCCGGCCGGGCCCACGCGGCGGAGCCGCCCACGTCACGCCCCGCGCCCCCACCGCCGACCTCCCAAGGAGGCAGCCGATGCCAGACGTCCTCACCGCCCCGCTCGTCGTGGAGTTCCCCTTCACCCGCTCCCTCGGCCCCGTCCAGAGCGCCTTCCTCACCGGCCTGCGCGAGCGCGTCGTCCTCGGTGTGAGGACGAACGACGGCCGCACCCTCGTCCCGCCCGTCGAGTACGACCCCGTCACCGCCGAGGAGATCCGCGACCTCGTCGAGGTCGCCCCCACCGGCACGGTCACCACCTGGGCCTGGAACCCCGAACCCCGCCGCGGGCAGCCCCTCGCGACACCCTTCGCGTGGGTCCTGGTACGGCTCGACGGCGCCCACACCGCCCTCCTGCACGCCCTGGACGCCCCCGGACCCGACGCCGTGCGCACCGGGATGCGCGTCCGCGTGCGCTGGGCCGCCGAACGCTCCGGCGCCATCACCGACATCGCCTGCTTCGAACCGTACGACGGCGAGGCGGCCCGGCCCACGGGCCACAGCGGCGCGTTCGCGGACGCCGTCAGCGGTGTCGTCGTGCCCGCCCGCCTCGACTACACCTACTCCCCGGGACGCGCCCAGTCCGACTACATCCACGCCCTCGCCGAGCGGCGCACGGTCGGTGAACGCTGCCCCTCCTGCCGGAAGGTGTACGTCCCGCCGAGGGGTGCGTGCCCCACATGTGGCGTCGCCACCACGGAACACGTCGAAGTGGGTCCCCGGGGCACGGTGACCACCTTCTGCATCGTCAACATCAAAGCGAAGAACCTCGACATCGAGGTGCCCTACGTCTACGCGCACATCGCCCTGGACGGCGCCGACCTGGCGCTGCACGCCCGTATCGGCGGCATCCCCTACGACCAGGTGCGCATGGGCCTGCGCGTCGAACCCGTGTGGACGGAAGGGGCCCGCCACCCCGACCACTACCGGCCCACCGGCGAACCCGACGCGGAGTACGACACCTACAAGGAGCTGCTGTGACCAGCGAGGAAGCCCCCGGCCCCCGGGACGTCGCCGTCGTCGCCTTCGCCCAGACCGACCACCGGCGCTCCACCGTCGAGTCCTCCGAGGTCGAGATGCTCATGCCGGTCCTCCACGACGTCCTGGCCCAGGCCGGGCTGCGGACCTCCGACATCGGCTTCACCTGCTCCGGCTCCAGCGACTACCTCGCGGGCCGCGCCTTCTCCTTCACCCTCGCCCTCGACGGCGTCGGCGCCTGGCCGCCCCTGTCCGAGTCGCACGTCGAGATGGACGGCGCCTGGGCGCTGTACGAGGCCTGGACCAAGCTGCTCACCGGCGACGCCGACACCGCGCTCGTCTACTCCTACGGCAAGTGCTCGCCCGGCTCCCTGCGGGACGTGCTCACCCGCCAGCTCGACCCGTACTACGTCGCCCCCCTGTGGCCCGACGCCATAGCCCTCGCCGCCCTCCAGGCCCAGGCCCTCATCGACGCCGGACACACCGACGAACCCGCGCTCGCCGCCGTCGCCGCCCGCAGCAGGTCCGACGCCACCGCCAACCCCCACGCCCAGCTCACGGGCGACGTCCCGCAGGGCGACTACGTGGTACGCCCCCTGCGCACCGGCGACTGCCCGCCCGTCGGCGACGGCGCCGCCGCCGTGATCCTCGCGGCGGGGGAGCGGGCCCGCCGGCTGTGCGAGCGGCCCGCCTGGATCCGGGGCATCGACCATCGCATCGAGGCCCACGGCCTGGGCGTACGCGACCTCACCGACTCACCCTCCACCCGGCTCGCCGCCGAGAAGGCGGGCGCCTTCGAACGGCCCGTCGACACCGCCGAGCTGCACGCCCCGTTCAGCGCGCAGGAGGTGGTCCTGCGCCGGGCCCTGCGGCTGGACGACACCGTGCGCGTCAACCCCTCCGGCGGCGCGCTCGCCGCCAACCCCGTCATGGCCGCCGGACTCGTCCGCATCGGCGAGGCCGCCGCCCGCATCCACCGCGGCGCCTCCGACCGCGCCCTCGCCCACGCCACCTCCGGCCCCTGCCTCCAGCAGAACCTGGTCGCCGTCCTCGAAGGGGACCCACGATGAGCAAGGAACCCGTGGCCGTCGTCGGGATCGGCCAGACCAGGCACGTCGCCGCCCGCCGGGACGTGTCGATCGCCGGCCTCGTCCGCGAGGCCGCCCGGCGCGCGCTGGACGACGCGGCCCTGACGTGGACCGACATCGACGCCGTCGTCATCGGCAAGGCACCCGACTTCTTCGAGGGCGTCATGATGCCCGAGCTGTACCTCGCCGACGCGCTCGGCGCCGTCGGCAAACCCATGCTGCGGGTGCACACCGCCGGCTCCGTCGGCGGGTCCACCGCGCTGGTCGCCGCGAACCTGGTGGCCGCCCGCGTCCACGGCACGGTCCTCACCCTCGCCTTCGAAAAACAGTCCGAGTCCAACGCCATGTGGGGCCTGTCCCTGCCCATCCCCTTCCAGCAGCCCCTGCTCGCCGGAGCAGGAGGCTTCTTCGCGCCGCATGTGCGCGCCTACATGCGGCGCAGCGGCGCCCCCGACACCATCGGCACCCTCGTCGCCTACAAGGACCGGCGCAACGCCCTGAAGAACCCCTACGCACACCTCCACGAACACGACATCACCCTGGAGAAGGTGGTGGCGTCCCCCATGTTGTGGGACCCCATCCGCTACTCCGAGACCTGCCCGTCCTCCGACGGCGCCTGCGCCATGGTCCTCACCGACCGCGCCGGAGCCGCCCGCGCGCCCCGCCCGCCCGCCTGGGTGCTCGGCGGCGCCATGCGCAGCGAGCCCACCCTGTTCGCCGGCAAGGACTTCGTCTCCCCCCGGGCGGGCCGGGACTGCGCCGCCGACGTCTACCGGCAGGCCGGCGTCACCGATCCGCGCCGGGACGTCGACGCCGCCGAGATCTACGTGCCGTTCTCCTGGTACGAGCCCATGTGGCTGGAGAACCTGGGCTTCGCCGAAGAGGGCGAGGGCTGGAAACTCACCGAGTCCGGCGTGACCGAACTCGAAGGCGACCTGCCCGTCAACATGTCGGGCGGGGTGCTGTCCACCAACCCCATCGGCGCCTCCGGCATGATCCGCTTCGCCGAGGCCGCCCTCCAGGTCCGCGGTCAGGCCGGGGAACACCAGCTGGACCGGGCCCGCAGGGTGCTCGGACACGCCTACGGCGGCGGCTCCCAGTTCTTCTCCATGTGGCTCGTGGGCTCCACGCCCCCCGACTCCTGACCGCCCGCCGGGAACGCCCGGTCGGGAAGGCCCGGCCGGACTCCGGGAAGGTCGTCCCCACGTGCCCTGTCCGCCGTAGCGGCCGGTCGCTAGGCTGGCCCGCGGACGACGAACCGGGAGGAGCACGGACGTGGCCGAGAGCACCATCCAGCAGCAGCCGCTCATGGGCTGGGACAAGCCGGAGCTGGACCTCAGCAGGGCGCAGTGGCAGTCCAGCAGCCGAGGCCTGGGCGATGTCCAGATCGCCTTCGTCGAGGGCTTCATCGCGATGCGCAACAGCCGCCGCCCGGAGAGCCCGTCCCTGATCTTCACCCCCGCGGAATGGGGCGCCTTCGTCTCCGGCGCGCGCGAGGGCGAGTTCGACCTCACCTGAACCGGGGGTGTCGCCGCCGGAATTCGGGACACGCGACCGACAGCGCCCCGCCCGGGGCCCGACCTGAGCGAGGCTGGCCCCAGCAAGGGGGAAGGTCGTGTTCCGGAGGTGAGGTAAGGATGAGCGCTGCGCCGGTCATCGCCGCGGTGGACGGGTCCGCCGACAGCCTGCGCGCCCTGGACTGGGCCCTGGACGCCGCCCGCCGCCGCGCGGCGCCGCTGCGGGTGGTGCACGTACGGCAGTACGCCGCCTGGGGCCAGGCCGATGTCCTGGTCGCCGGGCCGCCCGACGTGGAGGGCGACCCCGTCCTGGACGAGGTGCGCACCCGGCTCGCGGACCGTGCCGGGGACCAGGTCGTGGAGTACGTCGCGCAGGAGGGCGTACCGGGGGCCGTCCTGCCCGAACTGGGCGGCGACGCCCAGCTGTTGGTGCTCGGCTCCCGGGGCCGCGGCGGCTTCGCCAGCCTGCTGCTCGGCTCCAACGGCCTCGCCGCCGCCCGGGACGCCGAGTGCCCCGTGGTGGTCGTCCCCCGGCCCGGCCGCGAGGTGCACGGAGAAGGCCCCGCCGAGCCCGGGCCCCGGGTGGTCGCGGGCGTGCACGCCGACAGCCCCGACGACGGCGTCCTCTCCTTCGCCTGCGCCGAGGCCGCCCGGCGCGGCGCCCGGCTCCAGGTGATCGCCGCCTACCCGTGGCCGCTGCAGACCTGGTCCGCACCCGGCCAGGTGGTGCCGCCGGCGGTCGACCAGGACGCCGTGGAGCACGAGACCCGGGTCCTCGCCGAGGGCTTCCTCGCCCCGCACCGGGACCGCCACCCCGAGGTGCGTGCCTCCGTCGAGGCACTGCCCGGCGACGCGGCCGGCCACCTGGTCGCCGCCTCCAGGGGCGCCGACCTGGTCGTGGTCGGCCGGCACCGGCGACGGCTGCTCGCCCCGGCCCGCATGATGGGCTCCGTCACCCAGGCGGTGCTGCTGCACGCGGCGAGCCCGGTCGCGGTGGTCCCGCCGGCCCCACCGGAGGACTGAGACGGGCACCGCCCAGGGCCTGGATCAGGCCGGCTCCGGGCGACGGCGCCTGTCGTCCGACCCCGGCGAGATCCGGAAGAGAGGCCCTAGCAGAGGGCACCGCGGCCCGCAATCCGTCCGGTGCCGACCCGGCCGCCGACGGCTGTGGTGCCCGGCGCCATGGTCCGCGGACACACCCGAACCTATGGTTCCGCCACCCCCGGCGTTCCCGGCGGCGTCCCCGCGCGGGAGCGGCCGGGGACCCGTGTGTCCACCGAAGGAGCCGCCATGCCCCTGCCCCCGTCCCGCACGGCGCCCGGAACACCACCCCGTGCCCGTCTCCTGTCCCGCCTCCTCGCCGTCCTCGCCGTCGTCCTCGGCACCGCACTCGCCGCCCCCGCACCCGAGGCCCGCGCCGCCGTCACGCTCACCCGGGTGACCGACTTCGGGACCAACCCGGGCGCCCTCGCCATGTACGTCCACCGGCCCGCCACCCTGCCGGCCCGCCCGCCGGTCGTCGTCGCCCTGCACGGCTGCACCCAGACCGCCCAGGTCTACGCCGACAACTCCGGCCTGCCCCAGCTCGCCGACCAGGACGGTTTCCTGCTGGTGCTCGCCGAGACCTCCACCGCCAACAACCCGAACAGGTGCTTCAACTGGTTCCAGACCGGCGACAACCGGCGCGGTCAGGGCGAGGCCCTGTCCGTCCGGCAGATGGTGAGCCACGCCGTCACCGCCTACGGCGCCGACCCCGGGCGCGTCTACGTCACCGGACTGTCCGCCGGCGGCGCCATGACCGCCGTCATGCTCGGCACCTACCCCGACGTGTTCTCGGCGGGCGCCGTCGTCGCCGGCCTGCCCTACGACTGCACCCGGGACAACAGCCCCTACACCTGCATGAACCCCGGCGTCGACCTGAGCCCGGCCGACTGGGCCCAGCGGGTGCGCGACGCCTACCCCTCGTACACCGGCCCGTGGCCGCGCAACGCGATCTGGTACGGCGACCAGGACACCACCGTCGTACCGCGCAACGCCACCGAACTGCGCGACCAGTGGACGGCCCTGCACGGACTGTCCCAGACGCCCACCAGGACCGCCGTCATCGGGTCCGACGCCACCCGGCAGGACCAGTACCTGGCCGCCGACGGCACGGTCGCCGTCGAGGTCGACCGGGTCCCGGGCATCGGGCACGGCACCCCGGTCGACCCCGGCACCGGCGGCGAGCAGTGCGGCAGCACCACTGCCCCGTACTTCCTCGACTCGATCTGCTCCAGCCGCTGGATCGCCCGGTTCTTCGGCCTGGACACCACCGACCCGGGCCCCGGCGACCCGGGTGACGGCGGCACCGCCGCCTGCTGGACGGCGAGCAACTACGCCCACGTGCGGGCCGGCCGGGCCACCACCAGCGGAGGCGTCACCTATGCCAAGGGATCCGGCCAGAACATGGGCCTGTACAACACATTCGTCACCCACACCCTGAAGGAGTCACCCACGGGGTACTTCACCCTCGCCGACAGCGGCTGCCCCTGACAGGGAGCCGGGCTCCCTCCAGCCGCCATGGTGCCCGGACCCCCCTAACGGGTCGTCATCATGGCGGCTCCACACATGTCCGCACCCCCCACACCAGCCCTAGCCTCCAGCGCGTCCCCAACCCGCCGGAGGAACCGCATGCCGCTCCACCACACCCCACCGCCCGGCCACCGCCCCCGGCCCGCCCGCCGTACCCGCCGCACCGCCCTGGGCGCCCTCTCCCTCGCCGCCGCCTGCTCGCTCCTGGTCACGCCCGCCACCGCGGCTCCCACCGCCCAGGGGACACCCGACGCCCACTGCGCCGGCCGCACCCGGCTGCACGTCCCCGGCGCCGCCCGCCGGCAGGCCGACTGCCTGGACGAGCTGACCACCGCCGGCACCGTGGCCACCGGCCACACCGACCCGGCCGACTACGCGGGCCTCACCCCCAAGGACCTGCCCACCCCCTCGGGCGTCCCCGGCATCCAGATCGACGGCTACTTCCCGGACAACTCCACCACCAACACCAACCACGGCTGGCACCACGACGCCCAGTTCGTGATCCGCCTGCCCGACCACTGGAACGGCGGCCTGGTGGTCGCCGGCACCCCGGGCAACCGCGAGCAGTACGCCAACGACCGGGCCATCGCCGACTGGGTGCTCGCCCGCGGCTACGCCTACGCCGCCACCGACAAGGGCAACACGGGAACCGCCTTCTTCCGCGACGGCCGCCGGCCCGGCGACGCCATCGCCGAATGGAACACCCACCTCACCCAACTCACCCGCGCCGCCCGCGCCGTGGTCACCCAGCGCTACCACCGGCCCCCGGCCCGCACCCTCGCCACCGGCCTGTCCAACGGCGGCTACCTGGTCCGCTGGCAACTGGAGAACCACCCCGAGCTGTACGACGGCGGAGTCGACTGGGAGGGCACCCTCTGGCGCGCCGACGGCCCCAACCCGCTCACCTCCCTGCCGGCCGCACTGCGCCACTACCCCGCCTACGCCGCCGGCGGACCCGGCGCCGCCGAGGCCCGGACGGCACTGCACCGGGCCGGCTTCCCGGCCGGCTCCGAGTTCCTGTGGCCGTACCACCACCAGGTCCACTGGGACCTCACCCAGCGCATCTACCGCGAGGAACTCGACCCCGGCTACGACGGCGTCACCGAGGCGGGCACCCCGTACTGCGCCTCCGGCACCCCCGGCTGCGACGCCGACTACGACTACGCGGCCCGCCCCGCCGCCGTCCACCGGGCGGTCGGCCGCATCGCCCTCACCGGCCGCGTCGGCAAACCCCTGATCACCCTCCAGGGCACCCTCGACGTGCTGCTGCCGATCAGCGAGGACTCCGACGTCTACGCCCGCATGGTCCACGAGGCCGGCCGCGGCTCCCTGCTGCGCTACTACCGCGTCGAGGACGGCACCCACACCGACGCGCTGGCCGACGCCTTCCCCGGCCGGATCCGCCCGATGGTGCCCTGCCACCGCGCGGCCTTCGAGGCCCTGGAACACTGGATCGCGGGGGACGCCGCCCCGCCCGCCGGCCACACGGTCCCGCGCCCGCCCGACGCGACACCGGCCACGCTGCTGACCAGCTGTCCCCTGGGCTGAACGGGGAACGAGCGGCCCCGACGGACCCGCTCATGATCGACCACCCCGTCACGGCACTTCCCGCGGAGCCCACGTACCATGGCCGCATGTCGTTCCTCCGCCGCCGCAGCGCGACCCCTGCCGGACCCGACTTCGACGTGCTGGCCATGGACCCGGGCGACTGGCCGGGCAACCTCGGCGCGGGCCTGCTGCCCGCCCCCGACGGCACCTGCCAGGGTGTCTTCCTGCGCTACGACCTGTTCGGCGGACGCGGCCCCGCCATGATCATCGGCAATCTGCCGGAGGGCTCCCCGGCCCGCGACGTCGCCGAGGGGGAGATCCCCTTCGAGGTGGGCCAGCTGCTGCTGGCGCTGGAGAACGACGAGGAGGTCACCGTCGTCGGTGTCGAGGACACCCCGGTGCTCCAGGGCGACAACCTCCTGATCGTGCGGCGGCTGAAGCTCTCCGAAAGCCGGATCTCCTGCGTCCAGTTCGACCGCAGCGACGGAGTCCTGGTGACCATCGCCGCCTGGGACCGGCCCATCACCGACGACCTGTACGCCCTGCTGAAGCCGCTTCCGGCGGAGCTTTTCCAGCAGGGCTGAGACCCGGCGGGGATCCGGGGGCAGGACCGGGAAGCCGCCGGACTAGCGGGTGGCGGCTTCGAGCGTCACGTCCGCGGCCCGGACGAACCCGATCCGGTGGCCGTACTGGATCTCGTAGTACAGCTCCTCGCCCACCACGACCCGGTGCGCGTCGGGGGTGAAGGTGACCGCGTAGTAGTACTCGCCCGGCACCTCGTCACCGACCACGTACCGCTGTCCGGCGGGAATGGTGTACGGCAGCGGCACCACCGACTGCGCGGGGACGCCCGCCGGGTAGGCCTCCTTCTCCGGATAGGCGCGGCCGTAGACCGGGACGCTCGCCAGTCCCTCCCTCGGCGTCACCACGAGACCCCGCGCGGGCACGGCCGCCGGGTCCTTGTGCGGGTTGCGGAACCAGGCCTTCTGCCCCAGGTACCAGATGGCCGTCCACTCGCCCCAGCGGTCGGCCACCGCGTAACTCTGGCCGGTGGAGACCCGCGAGGACAGATCGTTCACGCCGTCGGTCGGGTCCGTCTTCAGGCCGATGTCCTTGACCAGCGGGGCGGACTCGTCGTGGTCCATGTACAGCCGCACCTCGCTGGAGCCGTGCGCCGCGCACGGCTCGCCCCTGGTGGTGCAGCCGGTGTAGACGGGCCGGTTGGCGGCGTAGTCCGGCAGCACCGTCACCACCCCGGAGCGGGGACCGGCCGTGCGCCGGAACGGGTGGCCCAGCAGCTGGAAGTAGTGGCGCCAGTCCCAGTACGGGCCGGGGTCCGTGTGCATCCCCGGGATGCTGGACGCGGTCGGCCCGGGCACGTTGTCGTGGCCGAGGATGTGCTGCCGGTCCAGCGGGATGTCGTACGTCCGCGCGAGGTACCGCACCAGCCGGGCCGAGGACCGGTACATCGCCTCCGTGTACCAGGCGTCCGGCGCGGCGAGGAACCCCTCGTGCTCGATGCCGATCGACTTGGCGTTGACGTACCAGTTGCCCGCGTGCCAGGCCACGTCCTTGGCCTTGACGTGCTGGGCGATCAGACCGTCGGTCGAGCGAATCGTGTAGTTCCACGACACATAGGTGGGGTCCTGGATCAGTTTCATGACCCCGTCCCAGGCGCCCTCGGTGTCGTGGACGACGATGTACCTGATGCTCTGCGAGTCCGGGCGGTCGCCGAGGTCGTGGTTGCCGTAGTCGTTGTCGCCGAACTCCTCGTAGGGCGCCGGGACCGACTCGCACGACACCGACTTCGGGCACTCGGTGCCCTCCGCGGGCAGGGTGCGCAGCCCGGCCCGCCGCAGCGAGCCGGTGTCGGCGGTCAGCCGCGGCTGCGCGGCCAGGGTCACCAGCTGGCCGTCGTCCGTGGTGCGTTCCTCGCCGGTGCGCAGCACGTCGTACACGTCGTCGGCGTACGCGGCGGCGGTCGCCCGGTCATCGGCTCCGGAGAAGGTGGCCACCGCGCCGTACCAGTCGGCCGGATCGGCGCTCAGCGGTTCGCCCAGCCGCTTCTGCGCGGCGGCGAGCAGGGCGGCGCCGCCCGCCACGTTGGCCGCCGGGTCGGTGCGCAGCTCCTCCGCCGGCAGGCCGGACAGCTCCGCGGCCCTCGGCAGGGTCTTCAGGCGGGCCGGCAGCGCCGACTCGGCCGGCGCCCCGGCGGTGGGACGCAGCGCGGCCCGGGCGGAGTCTCCCCGGGCGTCCTCCGTCCCCTCGGCGAGGTGTTCCGTGGCGGCGATCGCGGTGCGCGCGTCGGTGAGGTGCATCGGTCCGTAGCCGCCGGTCACACTCGGCGCCCCGCCGTGGGCGTCCCAGCGGGACTGGAGATAGGAGACGGCCAGCAGAACGCTCTGCGGTACGTGGTACTCGGCCGCCGCGGCGGCGAACGCGTGCTGCAGCCGGTGCGGGGAGGGGTCCGTGGCGGTGGGGGCCGGGGCCGCGCCGAGCAGGGGCAGCAGCAGGGCCGCGGAGGCGAGCGGGACGCCGGTTCGCCGCAGACGTCTGTGGCCGGGAGTGGACGTGGGGTCGGTGGCGGATCCTCGCAATGCGGCCTCCTGTGACGGGCGGAGCGTGGCGGGGCGTGCGGCGCCGAGCTGGGTCAGTGGTACCGGCTTGCCGACGATCCGTCAATGATGCCCACAGGAAGGCGATTTACCACGTCACGGAGGGTTTCCGGCGAGTTTCGCGGCGGCGGTGCGCGGGCCTGCGGAGCGTCACTGGCATACACCAGTGGCCATCCGCCCGCGGCGGACACGAAAGCGCCGGCGCGGACACGCAGGCGCCGGCGCGGACACGCAGGCGCCGGCGCGGACACGAAGGTCCGCGGTGCGCCGCCGCTCGGGGCGCATCGCGGACCCGTCGTCCCCGTCAGCGAGTGCCGACCGCCGCACGGACGGCCCTGCGGGCCATCTGGCAGTCGTCGTGCAGCCGCCTGAGCAGCAGCCGCTGTTCCTCGCCGGACGGCGCGGCACCCGGGTGGGCCGCACCCGGTGCCGTCGGGGCCGCGTCGTGCATCGAACGCTGCACGGCCGTCTCGTACGTACGGATCTCCCGGGTCAGCAGGAGCATCAGGTTCACCAGGAAGGCGTCCCGGGAGGCCGGGCCGGCCGACTGGGCGATCTGGCTGATCTGCCGCCGGGCCACCGGCGCGTCACCGAGGACCAGCCACAGCGTCGCCAGGTCGTACCCCGGCAGGTACCAGCCCGCGTGCTCCCAGTCCACCAGCACTGGACCGGCCGGTGACAGAAGGATGTTCGAGAGCAGGGCGTCGCCGTGGCAGAACTGGAGCATGCCGTGCCGGCCCACCTCGTGGGCGATGCCGTGCAGCAGCTTCTGCAGGTCGCCGAGGTCCCGGTCGGTGAGCAGGCCCAGTTCGTGGTACCGGGAGATCCGGACCGCGTAGTCCAGCGGCATGTCGAAGGTGCCCGGCGGAGGCCGCCAGGCGTTCACCCGGCAGATCGCGCCGAGCGCGGCCCGGATGTCCGCGCGGGGCGGTGCCTCCGAGGGGTGCCGCTGGAACGCCGCCGTCCGGCCCGGCATGCGCTCGATCACCAGCGTGCAGTTGTCCGGGTCCGCCGCGATCAGCCTCGGCACCCGGACCGGCGGCCGGTGCCGGACGAACGAGCGGTATGCGGCTATTTCCTGACGGCTCCGCTCCACCCAGGCCGGCGAGTGGTCCAGGAGACACTTGGCCACGGCCGTGCTGCGCCCCGTCGTCCCGACGAGAAGGACGGACCGTCCGCTCCGCCGCAGGACCTGCACCGGGGCGAACTCCGGGCAGATCCGGTGCACCGCGGCGAGCGCGGTGCGCAGCTGCGCGCCCTGGGGGCCGGACAGGTCGAGCCTCCCGCTGAGCGGCTGGGCCCCGGGCTGACCCGGGATCCGCCGGGGGCGGCCCCCGAGCGGTACGGGACCGCCCGGGCGCGCCGCCGGATCGAGGTACGGCCCGCCGCCCGCCGGGCGGGGGCGCAGCGGCCGGGGCGGGGCGGACACGGAGGACGATGCTGCGTACATGGGAAAACAGATCCCTTCGTGTGCCTGCAGTGCCTGCCTGTGCGTCTCACGCGCAACCCGTCCCGGCCGCCCGGGCACACCCTGGGGAGAGTGCCCGGCAGTTGCCGTCCTGTGCCGTCACGCGCCCTCGGGTGGAAGGCGGCGACCGGGTCGGGGTGGCGCGTTCCTACCTGACACCCGATGCCCAGTGGCACACCATCTGGCGGACCCTGGCGAACCCTGGCGAATAGTCGCCCGGCAACCTCCACCGGGCTACTGTCAACTCAGCCGAGAACCTGGGGGCTTGACGTGAGCGGACAACCCAACACCCGACTGGCGGACCTGTTCGGCCTGGCCGGCTGGTCGAAGGGCGAACTCGCGAGACTGGTCAACCGGCAGGCGGCGGCCATGGGCCACCCCCAGCTGGCGACCGACACCTCCCGGGTGCGGCGGTGGATCGACATGGGAGAGATCCCGCGCGATCCGGTGCCGCGGGTGCTGGCGGCTCTGTTCACCGAGCGTCTCGGCCGTGTCGTGACCATCGAGGACCTCGGTCTGGTGCGGCACGGGCGTGCAGGGAAGCGGCAGCCCGACGGGATCGAGGAACATCCCGAAGGAGTGCCGTGGGCGCCCGAACGGACCGCCGCGGTCCTCACCGAATTCACGGGAATGGACCTCATGCTCAACCGACGCGGCTTGGTGGGCGCGGGCGCCGCGCTCGCCGCGGGATCCACGCTCAGCAGCGCCATGTACGACTGGCTGCACACCGACCCGGCCCTGAAGGCCGACGCCCCTGTCCTCGACGATCCCCTGCACGCCGACCCCGCCGGATTCGACCGGTACGAGGCCGCCCCCATCGGGTCGCAGGAGATCGAGGAACTGGAGCGCTCGGTCGAGGTGTTCCGCGCCTGGGACGCGGCCCGGGGCGGCGGGCTGCAGCGCAAGGCGGTCGTGGGGCAGCTCAACGAGGTGGGCGGCATGCTCACCTACCACCATCCACCCCATCTCCAGCGGCGCCTGTGGGGCGTCGCCGCCAACCTCGCCGTTCTCGCGGGCTGGATGTCGCACGACGTCGGCCTGGAGCCCACGGCGCAGAAGTACTTCGTCATCGCCGCCCACGCCGCCAGAGAGGGCGGGGACCGCCCGCGCGCCGGCGAGGCGCTGTCACGGGCGGCCCGGCAGATGGTGCACCTGGGCCGCCCGGACGACGCCCTGGACCTGATGAAGCTCGCCCAGTCCGGGGCCGGCGACCGCCTGCAGCCGCGGACGAAGGCGATGTTCCACACCATCGAGGCCTGGGCGCAGGCGTCGATGGGCAAGGGCCAGGCGATGCGCCGCACGCTCGGGCAGGCGGAGGACCTCTTCGTCTCCGACCGGCAGGACGTGGAACCACCGGAGTGGATGCAGACCTTCAAGGACGAGGACCTGTACGGCATGCAGGCGCTCGCCTACCGCACCCTGGCGGAGTTCGACCCGGCAGCGGCCGCGCACGCCCAGTACTACGCGGAGAAGGCCCTCGCCCTGCGCGTCGACGGGCGGGAGCGCTCGAAGATCTTCGACCATCTGTCCATGGCCTCGGCCTGCTTCATCGCCGACGACCCGGAACAGGCCGACCGCTACGCACGGCTGGCCCTGATGTCGATGGGTTCGAACTCCTCGCGTCGCACCTGGGACCGGCTGCGGCAGATGTACCGGCTGACCGCGGAGTACGCCGGCTATCCGAAGATCCACCAGCTGCGGGAGGAGATCAGGCTCGCCCTGCCGAAGCCCAGGCCGAGGACCGACGGCAGCGCACCGGCATAGGGAGCCTGTGCGCCGTCCGGCCCGACGGGTCGGCTGCCGTCACGCGGTGACCTTGGCGACCAGCACGCACGCGTCGTCCTCGCGCCCGGCCCCGCCGAACTCCTCGACGATCGTCCGCACGCAGTCCTGCGCGGTGCGCGCCGCGCCGAACCGTGGGGCGAGGCCGAGCAGCCGGTCCGCGGCCGCTGTCCTGCCGTGGCCCGACATCAGCCCGTCGGTGTGCAGGAGGAGCAGGTCACCGGGGTGCAGGGGTACGACGGACTGTCCGTAGACGGCGCCCGAGGAGGCGCCGAGGAGGACGCCGTCCGGTGCGTCCAGCGGGTGCCCCGTCCCGTCCCGGTACAGCAGCGGGGCGGGGTGTCCCGCCTGCGCCCAGACCAGCGTGCGGTCCTCCGGACGGTAGTGGCAGCAGACGGCGCTGCCGAGGGCGGGCTGCACGGTGGTGTCGAGTAACTGGTTGAGCAGGGTGAGCAGTCGACCGGGCTCCGTGCCGGCCAGCGCCATGCCGCGTAAGGCGCCGAGCAGCATCGCCATGCCGGAGGCGACGGCCACGCCCTGCCCGGTGAGGTCGCCGACGGTGAGCAGGGTCTGGCCGTCGGACAGCTCCAGCGCGTCGTACCAGTCCCCGCCGATCAGGGTGGGGGTGGCGGCCGGGAGGCGGTGGGCGGCCAGGTCCAGCGCGACCGGTCCCCGGTGCGGGAGCCGCAGGGAGCCGCGCCATGGCGGTAGCACGGCTTCCTGCAGCTCTGCCGCGATCCGGTGCTCGGTCCGCTCCTGCCGGCGGTGGTGGTGCAGCGAGTCACGGGTCTCGCGCACCGTCCGCTGGCTGCGGCGCAGTTCGCTGACGTCGCGCAGCACGGCCCACATGGAGGTCGTGCCGCCGTCGGCGCCGAGCACGGGTTCGCCCATCATGTGCACGGTCCGCACGGAGGCGTCGGGCCGTACGACACGGAACTCGCCGTCGATCGGCTTGGCGTCGACCAGGCAGTCCGTGACCATCGCGGTCAGCTTGGGCCGGTCCTCCTCCAGGACCAGGCTGGGCAGCTCGTCCAGGGTGAGGGCGGGGCGGGCCGGGTCGAGGCCGAGGATCTGGTACAGCTCCCCGGACCAGGTGGCCTCGTCGGTCAGCAGGTCCCACTCGGCGCTGCCGACGCGGCTGAGCAGGGAGCCGCTCGGAGCGCCGGCCGGTGCGGTCCGTCCGGCGGGCGGCCGGGCGGGCGGCTCGTCGGGCTCGGCGGGGGCGGGGCCGTCCCGCAGCTGCGCCAAATGGGCGTCCAGGTCGTCCAGTTGGTGCGCCGCGAGGTCGTACAGGGCGCGCTGCCAGCGTTCCTCGGGGTCCGTACCGTCGCTCCGGGTGTCCCGCCGTACGGCGTCCACGTCACCCTTGAGCCGCCGTGCCTGCGTTATCAGCGCCTCGACCGAGCCGCGTCCTGGCGGCTGGGCGGGTGGGCGGTCCGCGGAGACTGGGGACGGCATGACGCACTCCGATGAGGGGGGACGAGAACGGCGGGGACGGCGGGGGACCGCTACGACTGTGGCACAGCCCGCGACGCGCTGTAAGGGATTTGGCAACACACGATACGGTGGTGCTTCTGGCATATGCCAGAGTCTTCCCGGACCGTTCCGAAGGTACGGATGACGTAGGCGCCGGCGCGGTCAAGTCGTACGTCACTTACGCGAGTTGAGGCAGGCGAGCGGCCGACGGGCCGGTGTTCAAGCGGGTGTTCGTCGCTCCTCTGTTCCATGATGCCGCAGGGCGGCCGGTACCCGACGAACTCTGACCGGAATTGGCGCCATGCGGGGGGCCCTCGCGGACTCCTAAAGGACATGGACATCACCGTCGAACAGCTCGCCGAAGCCCGCCTGGTCACCGCCCAGGACCGGGAGGTCATGGTGCCGGCCACCCTGCGCTACACCGCCGCCGACCCCCTCGCCGTGTTCGTGGACTTCCCGGCCGAGGCCGCGCTGCACGGCGAGGAGGTCACCTGGACCTTCGCGCGCACCTTGCTCGACCAGGGGCTGCGGGCCCCCGCCGGCCACGGTGACGTGCAGATATGGCCGTACGGCAGAACCCGCACGGTCGTGGAGTTCCACTCGCCGCACGGCATGGCCCTGCTCCTCTTCCAGGCCTCGGCGCTGCGGTGCTTCCTCCAGCGCACGTACGAGGTGGTGGCGTCCGGGCAGGAGGACCTGGCCCGGGTGGTGGAGCGGGGGCTGAGCGCGCTGTTCGGTGGCGTGTGAGCGGCACACGGGTGCCGCGCACGCCTTTCGGTTCCCGTCGGTCCCTGCCCCGTGCGCGGGTACGGCCCCTGACGAGGCCGCACGCACTCCGGTCGGCGGTGTGCCGCGGGGGCACCCCCCTGGACGGGGGCGGAGCGGCTGACGGCGCGGCGGGCGTCAGCGGCCGGCGGCGGCGTACAGCTCCGGACGCGGGGCGAGGCCGACGGCCACCCGGCGGCCCGTGTCCAGGGCCCGGACCCCCGCCTCGGCGACGGCGGAGGCCGCGTAGCCGTCCCAGACGTCCGGGCCGGTGACCTCGCCGCGGCGGGCCGCGTCGACCCAGGCCTGCACCTCACGGTCGTAGGCGTCGGCGAAGCGGACGAGGTAGTCCTGGGCCACCTGCTCGCGCGCGGTTCCCCCGGCGGTGACCACCATCGTGTGCTCGTCGCCGATCCGGGCGCTGCCCGCCTCGCACACGGCCTCGCAGCGCACCTGGTAGCCGAAGCCGCAATTGACGAAGACCTCCACGTCCACCAGGGCGCCCCGCTCCGTCTCGAACAGCACGAACTGCGGGTCCAGCAGGCCCTCGGGCGCCCCCGGGGACGGTGTGGGCCGCAGCACGGTGACCGCCGTCAGTTCCTGCCCGAGCAGCCAGCGGGCCGCGTCGATCTCGTGCGAGACCGAGCTGTTGACCAGCATGGCGCTGGTGAAGCCGGCGGGGGAGGAGACGTTGCGGTGCGTGCAGTGCAGCATCAGGGGCCGGCCCAGGCCGCCCCCGTCCAGCAGGGCCTTCAGCCGCCGGTACTCGGCGTCGTAGCGGCGCATGAAGCCGATCTGGGCCAGGCGGCGGCCGATCCGCGCCTCGGCCTCCACGACCCGCAGCGCGCCCGCGGAGTCCGGAACCATGGGCTTCTCGCACAGCACCGGCAGCCGGCGGGCGAAGGCGGCGAGCAGCGCCTCCTCGTGCGCGGGTCCCGGGGAGGCGATCAGGACGGCCGCGACGCCCGGCGCGTCCAGCGCGGCCACCGGGTCCGTGTGCACGGTGACCCCGTCCAGGCCGGCCGCGGCCTCCGTCGCCCGGTCGACGTCGGGGTCGGCCACCGCGGCGACCCTGGCTCCACTGGTCACCCGGTCGAGACGACGTATGTGATCGGCCCCCATGTGTCCGGCACCCAGTACCGCCACACCCAGCAGGTCACCCATGCGCGCGCTCCCTTACGCCGACGATCACGCCGTAGCGTACGCCGACGCAAGGGAGCCGCTGTGGCGGTGCGGCCCCGGGGTTCTCCGGGGTCAGTACCGCAGTACTCCGGCGATCCCGGAGGCGTCGCCGAGCGTGCCGTCGGGCACGAAGCGGACGTCGGCGCCGGTCTGCAGGCACTGCTCGACGATCTCGTCCACGATGTCGTCGCGAGCGTCCAGATCACCGGGTTCGGCCGGTACCAGGTGCTCGCCCAGATCGCGGACCCTGGCCCGGAAGTTCTCCTCCACGGCCAGCAGCCGGACCCGGCCCTCGCGGGCGCTCTGCCACAGCTCGTCCAGCCCGGCCGCGTACGTCCGGTGACCGCGCGCCGACGTCAGCTCCCCGACCACGGCGGCGGTGTCCTTGTGGGACTCCTCCGCGAGCACCGGCCGCAGCGCCTGCCAGACGGCCTCGGGGCCGGCGTGTCCGAGACCGCCGCGCGGGACGTGGACGGCCGCCTTGGCGACGCTGCCGACCTCGTCCATCAGGGACAGGGCCTCCTGGTCGCCCATGACGTACAGCGGCCGGGGCTGTTCGCGCAGGACCGTGGCCATGGCGGTGTCCGCCTCGCGCAGGAACTGGCGGGTGCCCTCGTCGCTGAAGGTGCTCGGCAGGCCGCCCGTGCGCATCTGGCGCTCGGGGTCGAAGTTCACCTGCCGGCGCTCCAGCGGGAAGCCGCCCGAGCGGCCCTGCACGACCCGTTCCTCGCCGCCGTTCCACAGGGTGACGCGGTCGGCGGAGACCGACAGCACCCAGTAGGGCCGCTCGGCGGCCTGCGCGGCGACCAGGTTGCGGGTGAGGAAGGTGTCGGACAGCACCACCCGCTCGGGGACGGCGCGCGCCAGGGACCACACCTGGTGTTCGCCGGGGGCGGCGAAGATGACCAGGCCGTCCTCGGCGTGCGCAAGGTCCACCTCCGCCAGCGCCCGGTCGAGCTGCGCGACGACCTCGTTGCGCCGCTCACGGGTGACGGCGGGGTCGGCCTCCAGACGCCGGCGGGCCTCGGTGACCACGTTGCGCAGCCGGACGGGATCCTGGCCGTTCTCGGGTTCCCGGCGGTGCGTCGGGGTCAGCACGGACACCGCGGGATATGGGCGCGGGCGCCGCAGTTGGGCGAGGGTCGCGGGACTCAGTGCGTGCTCCATGACACGACGATAGGGCCGATTCACCTGTACGGCATTCGGGGTAATCCGGACCCGGGCGGTGCCGCCGCTCCCCGCCGGAAGTCACCGTCCGGCCCCCGGTGACGCCGGGCCCGGCGGGCGGCTACCGTACCGGTCGGTAACCAAAGCGCGCCGTACCCCGGGAGACACCATGCCGCAGCTCGACGTCGACGGAGCGAGACTGGCCTACGACGACGAGGGACCCCGCGACGCGGCGGACGCGCCCCTGGTGTTCGTGCACGGCTGGACCGCGAACCGGCACCGCTGGGACCACCAGACGGCGCACTTCTCCGCACGGCGCCGGGTGATCCGGCTGGACCTGCGCGGGCACGGCGAGAGCACCGGAGCCGGGGTGCCCACCATCGCCCACCTCGCGGCGGACGTCGTGGCCCTCCTGGACCACCTCCGGGTCGGGCGGTGCGTGCTGGTGGGCCACTCGATGGGCGGGATGATCGCGCAGACCGTCGCCCTCGCGCACCCGGGCCGGGTGGAGCGGATGGCGCTGGTCAACTCGATCGGCCGGATGACGTACAGCCGCGGCCGGGGCCTGCTGATGGCGGCCTCCACCCTGCTGCCGTTCAGGCTGTTCGTGGCCGCCAACATCCAGCGGGCCTTCGCCCCGGGCCACCCGCGCGAGGAGGTCCGGGCGCAGATCCGCGCCTCCGCCGCCACCCCGCGCGAGGTCGTCATGACGCTCTACGGCGCGATGCGGGCCTTCGACGTCCTGGACCGGGCCGGCGAGATCGCCGTGCCGACCCTGATGGTGCACGGCTACCACGACGTCCAGCTGCCGGTGCGGCAGATGCTCCGGCTGGCCAAGGCCTGCCCCGACGCGGTCGTCCGCGTCCTGGACGCGGGCCACGAGCTGCCACTGGAGAAGCCGGCCGAACTCACCGGGGCGCTCGACGCGTTCCTGACCGCGAAGCCGTGACGCATCCTCGACTTGAGGAAGTTTTTGCCGTTGGCCGGTTCCGGTCGCCCTCGGTGCGAGAGCGCGCTGTTACGTGGATTTTGCTGAGGCAAAACACGGCCGAAACAGTGGGGCGCGCGGCCGGACCGGGACGCGGCCGCGTTGACGCACCCGGGTGCCTGACGGAGGCTCGTCATATAGGTGCTCGATACAACTGGTTTGCCGGCCGGCCGCCTGTCACCGTGGAACCGCAGGTGAGGAGGGGGCCGCCGGGCAGCCGGAGGCAGGAGGTAGCGCATGTGCGGCATCACCGGATGGGTCTCCTTCGACCGTGATCTGACCGCCGAGGACCCCACCTTGCATGCGATGACCGAGACGATGGCCTGCCGCGGCCCGGACGACCGCGGCACCTGGGCCGAGGGCCCCGCCGCCCTGGGCCACCGCCGGCTCGCCATCATCGACCTGCCCGGCGGCCGCCAGCCGATGACCGTGGGCACCCCCGAGGGCACCGTCGCCCTCGTCTACTCCGGGGAGGCCTACAACTTCACCGAGCTGCGCCGCGAACTGACCGACCGGGGCCACCGGTTCACCACCGACTCCGACACCGAGGTCGTCCTGCACGGCTATCTGGAGTGGGGCGACGCGGTCGCCGAACGGCTCAACGGCATGTACGCGTTCGCGGTGTGGGACGGCCGCCACGACAAGCTGGTGATGATCCGCGACCGCATGGGCATCAAGCCCTTCTACTGCTACCCGACCCCCGACGGCGTCCTGTTCGGCTCCGAACCCAAGGCGATCCTCGCCCACCCGCTGGCCCGGCCCCGCGTCACGCTGGACGGCCTGCGCGAGCTGTTCGTCATGGTCAAGACGCCCGGACACGCCATCTGGGACGGCATGCGCGAGGTGGAGCCCGGCACGGTCGTCACCGTCGACCGCTCCGGCCTGTCCACCCGGGTCTACTGGCGGCTGGAGACCCGCCCGCACACCGACGACCGCGACACCACCGTCGCCACCGTGCGCTCGCTCCTCGACGACATCGTGCGCCGTCAGCTCGTCGCCGACGTGCCGCGCTGCACCCTGCTCTCCGGCGGGCTCGACTCCTCCGCCATGACCGCGCTCGCCGCCCGCCGGCTCGCCGAGCACGGCGAGAAGGTGCGCAGCTTCGCCGTCGACTTCGCCGGGCAGACCGACAACTTCGTCGCCGACGAACTCCGCGGCACCCCCGACACCCCCTTCGTGCACGACGTCGCGCGGCTCGCCGGCACCGACCACCAGGACATCGTGCTCGACGCCCAGGCCCTCGCCGACCCCGCCGTGCGCGCCCAGGTGATCCGGGCCCGCGACCTTCCCTCGGGTCTGGGCGACATGGACAGCTCACTGCTGCTGCTCTTCCGCGCCATCCGGGAGAAGTCCACGGTGGCCCTGTCCGGCGAGTCCGCCGACGAGGTCTTCGGCGGCTACCTCCAGTTCTTCGACGAGGAGGCGCGCCGCGCCGACACCTTCCCGTGGCTGGCGATGATGGGCCGCCACTTCGGCGAGGACGCCGGCGTGGTGCGCGCCGACCTCGCCAAGTCCCTGGATCTGCAGGCCTACACGGCCGACGGCTACCGCACCGCCGTCGCCGGCATCGACCGGCTGGACGGCGAGAGCGACTTCGAGTACCGGATGCGTCAGATCAGCCACCTGCACCTGACGCGTTTCGTACGCGTGCTGCTCGACCGCAAGGACCGGATGAGCATGGCCGTCGGCCTGGAGGTCCGGGTGCCGTTCTGCGACCACCGGCTGGTCGAGTACGTCTACAACGCCCCGTGGGCGCTGAAGTCCTTCGACGGCCGGGAGAAGAGCCTGCTCAGGGAGGCGGCGGCGGACGTGCTGCCGCGCTCGGTGTACGACCGCGTCAAGAGCCCGTACCCGTCCACGCAGGACCCCCGGTACGCCCGCGCCCTCCAGGAACAGACCAGGGAACTGCTCGCCCGGCCCGCCCACCCCGTGTTCGACCTGGTCGACCGGGACCGGGTCCGCACGGCCGCCGAACGCGAGGCACCGGTCAGCACACAGGCGGCCCGGCGCGACCTGGAACGAACCCTGGACCTGGCGGGGTGGCTGGACCTCTACTCGCCCGAGCTGGTCCTCAGCTGAGCCCGATGGCGCGGTCCGCGGCCGCCGCGGACCGCTGCCACCACGTGGTCACGGGCTCCCACACCAGGATCCGCCGGCCGGTGCCGAGCTGCGCGGCGGTGAAGGAGCGGCCCCAGTGCGCGGCCGAGGCCGCAACCGTGACCGTGTCCACCCGGCGGGCCTCGGGGTCGCGCGGGTCCTCGATGGTCCGGACGTCGGCGTAGGCGGTGCCGCGCACCGCGAGCCGGTACGTCCCCGTGCCGCCCTCCGGCACGGGCAGCGCCGCCCCGTCGAGGTCCCCGAAGGTGACCGTGGGCACGCGGTCGACGACACACGCGCGCGTGCCGTGGTTGGTGACGCCGACCCGCAGCACGGCCGGGTGGCCGGGCACGGCCTTCGCCCGCACCGTCAGCGCCTTCTCGGCGCAGCGGGCGGTCCGGTCGGGCCCGGCGGCGGCCTGGCTCTGCGGCGCGGTGAGCAGCAGGGCCGCCACGGCGGCGGAGGCGGCGGGTACGGCGATGGCGGCGCGGATGCGCATGAGGGGTCCCCCTGTCGTGGTCACGGACGGGATGCGGCGGCCTGGGCGCGCCTCGCCCGGTCTGACGACCGGGGTGACAGGAAGGTTGCCCCGGTTCGCGGCTGTCACTCGGTCGTGCCCCGGATGTCACCGTCCGGCGGCACCCGGACGCCGGCCGGAGGAGGGTTCCTCAACCGGTGCCGGCCGAGGGGACGTGCTCGCCCGGCGCGTCCGCCGGGCAGGAGCTGCCGCTCGGGGGCAGCGAGCCGTACAGCAGGAACTCGTTGACCTTGCGGTGCACGCACTTGGACGAGGAGTACCCGGTGTGGCCCTCGCCCTTGTTGTCGAGCACCACCGCCGACGGGCCGAGCCGGCGGGCCGTCTCCACGGTCCACCGGTACGGGGTCGCCGGGTCGCCGCGCGTGCCGATGAGCAGCATCTTCGCGGAGTGCACGTCCTTCACCCGGTCGCGGATGAAGTCGGTGCCGCGGGGGCGGCCGTAGCACATCAGCAGCTGGGTCAGCCGGTAGCGGCCGAACACCGGCGAGGCCTGCTCGTACGCGGTCCGCAGGTCCTTCAGGTCCCGGGTGATCCGGGCCGCGGTGGGCCGGTCGGGGTCGTCCGCGCAGTTGATCGCCATGAGCGCGGCCGGCAGGTTGTCCGCCGGGACCTCGGACGCGTCGGCCAGCCCGCCGTCACCCCGGTGCCGGCCCGCGGGCAGTCCGAAACCGCCCGTGGAGAAGGCGAGCACGCGCCGGGTGTCGCCGTCCTCGATCAGCGAGGCCAGCGCGCGCTCCAGCGAGGGCCACAGCTCCCTGCTGTACAGGGCCTGCCCGATGGCGCCCACCAGGTCCTGCCCGGAGAACGAGCCGCCGAAGTCGCCGGGCACCGGGTTCTGGTCGAGGGAGCGCACCAGCCGCAGCACCTGGGCGCCGGCCGTGCGCCGGTCCTCCCCGAACGGACAGCCGAGATCCGTCGTGCACCAGTCCAGGAAGTCGTCCAGAGCCGTCTGCTGCCCCTCGGCGCCCGCGATCCCCTGTTCCGCCAGCGGCTCGGTCAGCGTGTCCACGCCGTCCAGGACCAGCCGGCCGACCTTGCCCGGGAACTGCGCCGCGTACACCGCGCCGAGCCGGGTGCCGTAGGAGAAGCCGAGGTAGTCGAGCCGCTTGTCGCCGAGCGCCTCGCGGATGACGTCGAGGTCGCGGGAGGCGTTCACGGTGCCGATGTGCGGCAGCACCGGGCCGGAGTGCCGGACGCACTGGTCGGCGGCCGACCGCAACCGCCTGAGCAGTGTCTGCGGGCGGGCGAGGTCGGTGTCGTCCTCCGTCACGGCCGAGGCCACGTCGGTGCCCTCCCCGCAGCTGACGGGGGAGGACCGGCCGACACCGCGGGGGTCGAAGGTGACCACGTCGTAGCCGTTGGTCAGGTCCATGAACTGCCTGCCGTCGGCGGCGAGCTCGGGGATGCCGGCGCCGCCCGGGCCGCCGAAGTTCAGCACCACCGAGCCGCGCGAGTTCCCCGTGCCGCGGTAGCGGGCAAGCGCGATCTGCAGGGTGCCCGCCCGCGGCCGGGCGTAGTCGAGCGGGACGGTGACCTTCGCGCACTG
Source organism: Streptomyces sp. NPDC029151 (assembly GCF_055564315.1). Taxonomy (NCBI): domain Bacteria; kingdom Bacillati; phylum Actinomycetota; class Actinomycetes; order Kitasatosporales; family Streptomycetaceae; genus Streptomyces; species Streptomyces sp. NPDC029151. The sequence goes on along the minus strand of NZ_JBVHWQ010000003.1, from coordinate 92,177 downwards.
CAGGTCCTTCGGCATGTCCGGGCCCTCGCAGGCACCCCAGACCGGCTTCTGCCGGTAGAAGCGGGACAGATCCGGCTGCGGCCGGTCGGCGGCAGCCGCGGGCAGCCCGGCCCCGAGCAGCGCCAGGGCGAGGGCCGAGGCACCCGCGCAGCGCCGCACGGCGGGCCGTGTGGACAGCTTGGCCAGCATCGATCGCCTCCCGGGCGCCCGCCGGCGCCTCGCATCACCATAAGCGGGCCTTCGGCGGCCCGCCTCCGGACGAGCGGGCCGCCGGCTCCCGCCGTACACTGCGCCCCGCCGTACGAGCCATCCGTCATGCCCCATTGGTGATCGTTCTGTGGCTTTGCATCCTGTTCGATAACAGTGACGCTCGATGGGGTGAAAGACCGATAAGCCATAACTCCGATGGTTCTCCTGCGTTTTACGAGGTGCGGGTGACCACCCGCGACGACGTCTGGAAGGCAGGAACCTATGAGACGGGCTACCCGAAACGGTGTGATCGCCGTCGTCGCCGCGTCCGGCGCGATGGCCGTGGCGCTGCCGGTGTCCGCCGCCTTCGCGGCCGGCGGGGCCGACGCCGACGGCACGGCGGCCGGCTCGCCCGGGCTGGTCTCCGGCAACGGCATCCAGCTCCCGGTGCACGTCCCGGTCAACGTCTGCGGCAACACGGTGAACGTGGTGGGTCTGCTCAACCCGGCCGCGGGCAACGCGTGCGCCAACCGGAGCGCCGGGAAGAGCGGCGCGGGACAGGGCGGCGCCACAGCCGCGTCCGGCGGGGCCTCCGCTCACGGCCGTGCCACCGACGCCCCCGGAGTGGTCTCCGGCAACGGCATCCAGCTGCCGGTCGACCTGCCGGTGAACGTCACCGGCAACAGCGTCGACGTGGTCGGCCTCGGCAACCCCGCCATCGGCAACCACGCGGCCAACGGGTCCGGCGACACCCCCCGGACCCCGAAGCCGCCCGCTCCGACGCCCCGGGCACCGAAGCCCCCGGCCCCCGCCCGCGCCCACCCGGCACCCCCCACCCCGCGCCCGGCGGCGTCCTCGCTGGCCCACACCGGAGCGGACCTGGCGGCCCCGGCCGCCGCCGGCAGTGCCGCGCTCCTCGTCGCGGGCGCCGTCCTGTACCGCCGCTTCCGCCCGGACCGCCCCCGCTGACCCGCCCGGCACGGCCCCACCGGACGCCGGCCCGGTGGGGCCGTGACGCCGGCGAGCGGCGACGCCCCGCGCCCGGAGGTCCGCGCCCCGCCTCGTCATCGGCCGAACGCCCCGTGGCGCCGCCGCGCGTTGATCCGCGAGGATGCTGCGGGCGGCGCGGCCGAGCCCCGTGCCGCACGACAGCCGACCCCGACGGAAACGGAGCGCACCGATGACCTCTGCGGCCCCCCACGACCTCGTCGTCACGCAGGCCACCCTCGCCGACTGGCCGGTGATCAGCGGGTGGGCGGCGGCGGAGGGCTGGAACCCGGGGCTGTCCGACGGGCCCGCGTTCTTCGCCCAGGACCCGGAGGGCTTCTTCCTCGGCCGGATCGACGGAGAGCCGGTGTCGGCCGTCTCCGTCGTCAACCACGGCCCCGACTTCTCCTTCCTCGGCTGCTACCTCGTCCGCCCGGAGCTGCGGGGCCACGGACACGGACTCACCACCTGGAAGACCGCCCTGGCCCACGCGGGAAACCGGACCGTCGGTCTGGACGGGGTCGTCGCCCAGCAGGACAACTACCGGCAGTCCGGCTTCCGGCTCGCCCACCGCACCATCCGGTTCACCGGGCCCGCCCCCGAGAGCGCCGCGCCCGCCGGCGTGCGGCCGGCGGGGCCGACCGACCTCGCCGCGCTCACCGCCTACGACAGCGCCTGCCACCCGGCCGACCGCCCCCGCTTCCTCGCCGAGTGGCTCACCGCCCCCGGGCACCGTGCCGTCGTCCGTGAGGACGGCGGGCGCCCCACCGGCTACGGCGTGATCCGCCCGGGCCACGACACCCTCCGGATCGGCCCCCTCTTCGCCGACACCGCCGACGACGCCCGGGCCCTGTTCGCCGCCCTCACCGACGGCGTGGCCGGCCGCGACATCGCGATCGACGTGCCCGAACCCAACGCGGCCGGCGTCGCCCTCGCCGAAGCGGCGGGACTGCGGCCCTCGTTCGAGACCGCCCGCATGTACACCGGCCCGGTGCGCGCCCACGCCCGGGAACGGGTCTTCGGCGTCACCACGCTCGAACTCGGCTGAGTCCCGGGCGGAGTGAGGGGACCCGGCGCCGTCCCGTGCCCGGTCCGCCGAGCCGAGCACCCGCCCCCGCCCCGGCGGCCGCGGATCAGCGTCCCCCGCCCCCGCCCCCGGCGGCCGAGAATCAGCGCCCCGGCCCTCGGCGCGCCCCCTCGCCGCAGGCTCCCTGGAGCGGTCCGCGGCCCCCGGGACCGGTGCCTCCGCCCGCGGGGCGAGGGGACCCGGTGCCGTCCCGTGCCCGGTCCGCCGAGCCGGGCATCCGCCCCCGGCCCCGGCGGCCGCGGATCAGCGCCCTCCGCCCGCGGCGCACCCCCGCGCCCCGCGGATCAGCGCCCCGGCCCTCGGCGCGCCCCCTCGCCGCACGCTCCCCGGAGCGGCCCACGGCCCCCGCGGCCGGTGCCTCCGCGGCCCGGGCCTCCGCCCGCGGGGCGAGCGCGGGCCGTCGGGCCGGGAACGCGCACCGGCGCGCCGCCGCGACCGTCGCGAGCGCCGCCAGCACCGGCGCCCCGAGAGCGTGCCGCCGGAGACGGCGGCCCTGCTGCGGGAGCACTTCGACCGCATCCAGGCGCGCATCGACTGTCTGGCCCGCAACCGCGACCGGCTCACCGCGTACCTGGCGGCGGTCCGGCCGGAGGGCCGGTGACGTCCTCGACTCCCAGGACGGTCAAATCACTTGGCCGCGTCCGGCCGTCCGTGCTGAAGTGAGGCCATGGATCACGCCGCGGTGCTCGCCCAGTACGACCGGCAGGTGCGCGAGGGCGCCCGGCCCGACGGGCCCGGGGCCCGGATCGAGCGGGCCGGAGGGGTGGTACGGCAGGTCGCGGACGAGTCCGCCTGGAACGGTGTCCTGTGGTCCGCCCTGGACACGGCGGGCGCGGACCGGGCGATCCAGGACCAGATCGCCCGCTTCACCGGCCTCGGCCGGGAGTTCGAGTGGAAGCTCTACTCCCACGACGAGCCCGCGGACCTGGCCGCCCGGTTGCTCGCCGCCGGGTTCCGGGCCGAGCCCGCGGAGACGCTGATGGTCGCCGAGACCGCCGCACTCACCCTGGACACCACGCCCCCGGCCGGTGTCCGCTTCGTACGGGCCGCCGATCCGGCCGGGGTCGACCTGGTCGTCGACGTGCACGAGAAGGCCTTCGGCGGCGACGGCACCCGGCTGCGGCACCAGTTGCTCGCCCGGCTGGCCGCCGACCCCGGCACGGTCGTGGCCGTGGCCGCCCTCGCCGACGGCGAACCCGTCGCCGCCGCCCGCATGGAGCTGGTGCCGGGCACCGACTTCGCCGGACTGTGGGGCGGCGGCACCGTGCCGCGGTGGCGGGGCCGGGGCCTCTACCGGGCCCTGGTCGCCCACCGCGCCCGTGCCGCCGCCGCGCACGGCTACCGCTACCTCCACGTCGACGCCCTGCCCACGAGCCGCCCGATCCTGGAGCGCCTCGGCTTCCACGCGCTGGGCACCACCACGCCGTACGTCCACGGGAACTGACTCAGCGCAGCGCCCGGACCCGGCCCAGCGCGGCCACGCCCACCGCCGCCAGGGCTGTCTGGATCAGCCACTCGGTCCAGTCGGGACCCCTGGTGTCGGCGACCCCGATCCCGGCGGCGATCGCCGAGCCCACCAGCGCGGCCGCGATGCCGACGACGATCGTCCACAGGATCCCGATGTGCTGCCGCCCGGGGACGACCAGCCGGCCCAGCGCACCGATGACGAGGCCGATGACGAGCGCGCCGAGGACGCCGTCGATCTGCATGGCCGTACCTCCTTGGGGTTTCCGGTCGTTGCACCCGCTGATGTGGCGTGTGCCCGCTGCCGGTGCGGCCACTCCGCCCCGGGGCGCCCCTCGGACGCCTCTGTTCACCGGCCCTTCATGCCATGTACCTTTCAACCAATCGGCGCCTGTAGAAACCTCAAGCGGGTTCTACGCGCGCAGACTTGGGCGCCCGCCCCGCCTCTTCCCCACCCCCTCATGGAGGTTCGACGGATGCTTGGATCGAGGAGATCCCGCCACAGACGCACCACCGCCGCCCTGACCGGCCTCGGGCTGCTGCTCACCGGAGCCGCGCTCCAGGTCGGCACCGGCACCCCCGCCCAAGCGGCGACCACCCACCGCATCCTGTTCGACAACGCCCACGCCGAAACGGCCGGCAACGCCGACTGGATCATCTCCACCAGCCAGCCCGACCCCCTCGGCCAGGACTCCTCCCCGTCCGCCGAGACGGACTGGACCGGCGCCCTCTCCTCCTGGGGCGTCGCACTGCAGAAGACCGGGAACTACAGCCAGAAGACCCTGCCGTCGGGGTCGAGCCTGAGCTACGGCGGCACCTCCGCGACGGACCTGTCGAACTTCGACACGCTGGTTCTGCCCGAGCCCAACACGACGTTCTCGGCCGCGGAGAAGACCGCGATCATGAACTTCGTGAAGAACGGCGGCGGTCTTTTCATGATCTCCGACCACACCGGAGCCGACCGCAACAACGACGGCTACGACGCGGTCGAGATCTTCAACGACCTGATGACGAACAATAGCGTCGACTCCACCGACCCGTTCGGCTTCTCCATCGACTCGCTGAGCATCAGCTCGGACCACCCCGCCGCGATCAGCGACAGCACCGACCCCGTGCTGCACGGCTCCTTCGGCACCGTCAGCAAGAGCCTCATCGCCAGCGGTACGACCGCGACACTGAAGCCCGCCGACAACTCCGGCGTCAAGGGCCTGCTGTACCGCACGGGTTACTCGGGCAACACCGGCGCCTTCTTCGCCACCAGCACCTTCGGCAGCGGCCGGGTCGCCTTCTGGGGCGACAGCTCCCCGGTGGACGACGGCACCGGCCAGTCCGGCAACACCCTCTACGACGGCTGGAACGACTCCAGCGCCACCAACGCGGCCCTCGCCCTCAACGCCACCGAATGGCTGGCCGGCGCGAGCGGCGGCAGCGGAGGCGGGAGCGGCGGGGGCGGTGGTGGCACCTGCGCGGCCGGGCAGCTGCTGGCCGACCCCGGCTTCGAGTCCGGCTCCACCTCCTGGACCGCGTCCAGCGGCGTCATCACCAACGACTCCGGTGAGGCCGCCCGTACCGGCTCCTACAAGGCCTGGCTGAACGGCTACGGCTCGGCCCACACCGACACCCTGGCCCAGTCGGTGACCATCCCCGCCGGCTGCACGAGCGCCACCCTGAGCTTCTACCTCCACGTCGACACCGCCGAGACGACCACCTCGACGGCCTACGACACCTTGAAGGCACAGGTCCTCAACAGCAGCGGAACGGTGCTGTCCACGCTGGCGACCTACTCGAACCTGAACGCCGCGAGCGGCTACGTCCGGCGCAGCTTCAACCTCGCGAGCTACGCGGGCCAGACGGTGACGATCAAGTTCACCGGCACCGAGGGCTCCACCCTCCAGACGTCGTTCGTCGTCGACGACACCGCGCTCGACGTCGGCTGAACCGGCACGAACGAGGGGGTGGGCCGGTGCGGTCCACCCCCTCTTCCTCTTCCCGCTGTTTCCCGCTGCCGTGTCAGCCCGCCGGCACCGTCCGCTCGGGCGTGTTCCACCCGGACACCCGGACGCCCGGTGCCGAGCCGCGCAGGTCGGCCGTGCGGTAGGTGGCGGTCAGCGTCACCGACTCGCCCGGCCACAGGCTCACCTCGTTGTCCGACCAGTGCACCGGCAGCACCGGCCTGTCCTGCGCGTCCACGAGGTGGACGTCCGTCAGCAGCGCCGGCGTGGTCCCGTTCCCGTTGTGGCGCAGGGTCACCGTCGTGGTCGACGTGCCGTCCGACGCCCGGGTGGCCGCCGACGCCGAGACGGGCACCCGGGCCATCGAGGCGAGGCCCCGGAGGTCGGCGTACTGCGTCGTCGGCGTGTAGTACCAGGTGGTGCCGTTCCAGTCGAGGGTGTCGGCCCTGGTGGAGAGCCAGTACACGTTCCGGCTCACCTCCGTGCCGTCCGCGTCCGTCAGCACCAGCCGCAGCAGATACGTCCGCGCCAGTCCGTTCACCGAGGAGGGCAGGGTGAGCGGAGTGCCGTGCGCCCCGTCCCCGTCCACCGACACACCGTGGACGGTCTTGTCGTACATCCGGGTGCCGTCGGGGTTGAACAGCGTGGCCCGGGCGGTGAGGCCGGCGGCGGGGGTGTGCCGGTTGTTGACCACCACGACCGAGCGGTTGTCGTACGAGTACTGGACGTGCAGCGGCTCGTTCGCCTTCTTCGCGCCGAAGTAGGCGCCGTTCTGGTCGAGGTAGCGGTCGGTCAGCTGCCAGTGCAGGGACGTCCAGCCGCTGTTGAACATCCAGTGGATCACCCCGGTGGCGGGCCGGTCCGTGTCGGACGCGTTGCGCCCGTACGCCTCGAACTGGGCGCGGACGTTCTCGTATTGGGCGAGCTGGGCCTTGCGCACATAGTCGGTGAGGCTCGTGGGGGCGCCGTAGCGGCCGGTGAGGGCGTTGTCGTAGATCTTGAGCGTGCCGAAGACCGAGGACGGCGAGCGGTGGTACTGCCGGGCTTCCGGGTCCTTCCACAGGGTGTCGAGCTCGGCCGGCGTCATCATGCGGCGCAGGGTGTCGAGGGTGGGAATGCTCGGACCCGCGCTGGTCTCGGAGTTGAAGCCGGTGGCCCCGCCCTCGCGCTTGGCGTACCAGTAGCCGGGCGGCACCCAGTCGTAGGGCCCGGTCATCTTCATGCCGGAGGCGCCCAGCCGGGGTGCGGACGCCTCGGAGGCGGCGGGGACCACGGGGACGGGCCAGTCGGCCGCCCCGAGGGCGTCCAGGTAGCCCCGTTCGATCGTCGCGTCGGGGGCGGAGTCGCTGCCGATCAGGAAGGACAGCACGCTCGGATGACCGCGCAGGCGGGCGGCCTCGGCGGCCATGGACGCACGCGCCACGGCATGGTCGTCGTCGCTCCACTTCTCCCCGGAGCCGCTCGGGTTGACGTCGCCCTCCCACTTGTCGCAGCACTCCCAGCCCGGCAGGGTGAGCAGGCCGTGGCGGTCGGCCAGGTCGAAGAACTCGTCCGGTTCCAGGTGGCCTTCGAGCCGCAGGGTGTTCAGGCCGAGGTCGCGGGCGTACGCCAGCCGGTCCTCGGCGTAGGCGCGGTCCCAGCGCAGGAACTCGTCCGGGGACCAGCCGCCGCCCTTCACCAGCAGCGCGCGGCCGTTGATCCGGAAGCGGCGGGCGCCGTCGCGGTTCAGCGGGGCCTGGACGTCCCGGATGCCGAAGGTCTGGTGCGCGGTGTCCGACACGGTGCCGGCCACGGTCGCGGTGAGGTCCAGGCCGTACAGCGGCTGCCCGCCCATCCCGGCCGGCCACCACACCTTCGGCTCGGTGAGGTGCAGGCCGGGGACGTCGGCGGGGGAGAAGGCGACGGTCCTCGTCTCGTGCGCGGCGAGCGAGACGGTCGTGCGGAACTCCGTTCCGCCGACGCGGCCGCCGACCTCCGCCGTGACCGGGGCGTCCGTGTCGTTGCGGGCCCGGGCCTTCACGGTCAGGTCGGCGGTGGCGAGGGAGGGCACGGCCAGCTTCGTGACCACGTGCGCGTCGCGCAGGGCGACCGGGCCGCCCCGGCGGACCAGGACGTCCCGGACGAGGCCCATGTTCCGGTCGGGCGGCGGCTGGAGCCAGTCGAGCCAGCCCATCGTGAGGTGCTTGTCCGGGTCGTTGGGCCGCACCCGGAAGGCGACCGTGTTCGTGCCCCGCCGGACCAGCCGGCTGATGTCCAGTTCGTGGTGGGTGTAGGCGCCGGCGACCTGCGAGGCCGGCGCCACCTGACGGCCGTTGACGTAGACGTCGGCCGCCGAGACCACGCCGCTGAAGTCGAGGGCGGTGCGCGGGCCGGTGTCCTCGACCGTGAAGTCCGCGCGGTACCACCACGGGACCCGGAAGGCGGCCGGGTCGATCTTCCGCAGGTTCGTGGAGTGGAAGGGGTCGGCGTAGAGGCCGTCGGCCAGGAGTGCCGCGAGGACCGTCGAGCGCGGGCCCGCCGGGTACCAGCCGGTCGCCGGATAGCCCGGGGAGGAGACGGCGGTGGGGGAGTCGCTCACCTCGGCCGTGGACCGGATGGCGAAGCCGGAGAGCGGGGTGCTCGATCCAGCGGCGCCCGGGACCCGGGTGGGCTCGGCCGGTGCGGCTTCGGCCCTGGTGCCTCCGAGGCGTCCGTGCGGTGCGGCCGGGCGCCGGTCCCCGGCCCAGGCGCCGGAGGTGAGTCCACCGAGCAGTCCGAGGACCAGGGCTGCGGTGGTGTACCGGCGCGCGCGGGCGGGGCGAGGGAACACGGCGGTCTCCAGCCTCGTAAAGTTAGGAAACTTTACTAACGCGGGTCACGGTAGGGCGGGGGGCGGGGAGTGTCAACGCGCCTCGCCGGGGTGCCCCCCGCACGGGTCAGGTTCCGGCCGTGCGGCGGTCGAACACCAGGTCCCGGGCCGTGTCCAGGGCCGTGGCCACCGCGCCCAGCAGGACGGCGTCCTCGCCGAGCCGGCCGGGTGCGATCCGGGGGCGCAGCGGGGTCAGGGCGCGCAACCGCTCCCGTACGGGCCGCAGCAGCAGGTCGACGCTGTGACCGACCCCGCCGCCCAGTACCACGAGGTCCGGGTCGAGCACGGCGGCGGCCGCCGCCACGGTGTGCGCGATCCGCTCGCCCTCCAGCTCCACCGCCCGCACGGCGGCCGGATGCCCCTGCCGGGCCGCGTCGAAGACGGCTTTCGCGGTGAGCTGCCCGCGCATCCCCAGCTCCCGGGCCGACTCCACCACCGCCCCTCCCGACACCGCGTCCTCCAGCCGCTCCGGCTTCTGCCGGCCGTGCCACGGCAGGAACCCGATCTCCCCGGCCAGGCCGTGCGCACCCGTGAAGAGCCGCCCGTCGGCCACCACGCCCATCCCCAGGCCGGTGCCTATCAGGATGTACGCGAAGAGCCGGCTGCCCGCCCCGACGCCGTACGTGTACTCGCCGAGCGCGGCCAGATTGGCGTCGTTGTGCACCTCCAGCGGCACGCCCAGCTCCGCCCGGACGCGGTCCACGACCCCGGCCCGTCCCCACCCCGGCAGATGCATCGCGTACCGCACCCGCCGCTGCTTCTCGTCGTACACCCCGGGCGTGCCGACCACCCCGTGCACCACCTCCGCCGGGTCGACGCCCGAGGAGGCGATCACCTGGCGGGCGGTGGTCACGACCAGGCCGGTGAGGGCGGCGGAGGCGCGGGCCCGGTTGCGTACGTCGGCCCGGGCGACGACCGCGCCGTCCAGGTCGGCCACGGCCACCCGCAGCCAGCCCCGGCCGATGTCCACGCCGAGCGCGTACCCCGCGGCCGGGTCCGGGGCGTACAGCACGGCGGTTCGCCCGCGCTCCGGGGCCTGGGTGCCCACCTCGCGCACCAGGCGGGCCGCCGCCAGCGCGGCCAGCGCGCTGGAGACCGTCGGCTTCGACAGGCCGGTGTCGCGGGCCAGCTGGGCGCGGGACGCGGCGCCGGACGCGCGCAGCCGGTCCAGGAGCAACCGCTCGTTGTTGCTGCGCAGGCGACGGCGGCTCCAGGGCTGTTCCTGCTGCGCTTCGGCTTCGCTGGCGGGCATCGCACCATTCTCGGGCATGCGTGTCGCACACTTGACGCCGATAGTAAGGCTCCTTAACTTTATCGGCCTGTCCGCCCCCGCCGGTGCGTCGCGCCCGCCGCGTCAGGAGACCCCATGTCCGGTAGCCCGCCGCCCCCGGGTGGTTTCGTCCGCCGCGTCGGCCTGTTCCAGGCCACCGCGATCAACATGAGCCAGATGTGCGGCATCGGACCGTTCGTGACGATCCCGCTGATGGTGGCCGCGTTCGGCGGTCCCCAGGCGGTCGTCGGGTTCGTCGCCGGCGCGGTGCTGGCGCTGTGCGACGGACTGGTCTGGGCGGAGCTGGGCGCCTCGATGCCCGGTTCCGGCGGCAGTTACGTCTATCTGCGCCAGGCCTTCCGGTACCGCACCGGCCGGCTGATGCCGTTCCTGTTCGTCTGGACGGCGATGCTGTTCATCCCGCTGATCATGTCCACCGGCGTGGTCGGCTTCGTGCAGTACCTGGGGTACCTCGCGCCCGGCCTGGGGCGGACCGCCGGCGACCTGACCGGGCTCGGTGTCATCGCGCTCGTGGTGCTCCTGCTGTGGCGCGGCATCGAGCACATCGCCCGGATCACCGCCGTGATGTGGGCCGTGATGATCGCCTCCGTGCTGCTGGTGATCGCCGCCGCCGCCACCCACTTCAGCCCACATATGGCCTTCACCTATCCGGCAGGCGCCTTCGACGTGTTGAGCGGCCACTACTGGCCGGGCTTCGCCGCGGGTCTGACCATCGGCATCTACGACTACCTCGGCTACAACACGACCGCCTACATGGGTGCCGAGATCAAGGACCCCGGCCGTACGCTGCCGCGCTCCATCGTCTTCTCGATCCTCGGCATCATGGCGATCTACCTGCTGCTGCAGATCGGCACCCTCGGCGTCGTCGACTGGCGCCGGATGACCGACCCGCACGACATCGCCTCCTCCTCGGTGGCCTCGGCGGTGCTGGAGGAGACCTGGGGCAGGGGCGCGGCCGACGCGGTGACCGTGCTGATCCTGGTCACCGCGTTCGCCTCCGTCTTCGCCGGTCTGCTCGGCGGCTCCCGGGTGCCCTGCGACGCGGCCCGGGAGCGGGTCTTCTTCCGCCCGTACGCCAGGCTGCACCCGAAGCACCGGTTCCCGGTGTTCGGGCTCGCCACCATGGGCGCGATCACCGCCGTGGGGTTCCTGATCGGCCGCCACACCGACCTCGCGACCCTGATCCAGCTGCTCACCACGGTGATGGTCATCGTGCAGGCGCTGGCGCAGATCGTCGCGCTGACGGTGCTGCGCAGACGCCGGCCGGACCTGCCCCGCCCGTACCGGATGTGGCTGTATCCCCTGCCGAGCGTCGTCGCGTTCGCCGGCTGGTGCGTGATCTACGGATACGCCGACGAGAACTCCCCGGGCCGCCGTCCCGTGGAGTGGTCCCTGGCCTGGCTGGCCGCCGGCTGCGTGGCCTTCCTGGTGTGGGCGCGCCGGGAGAAGGTGTGGCCGTTCGGGCCGAAGGAGACCGGCGGCAGCGGCGACGACGTGGGCGAGGACCGCGACGCCCTTGGGGTGGGCTAGAGCCGCGGGTGCCGAAGCGGACTCCCGGCCGGACCGCGGTCCGCCGGGGACGCTGTCGAGCACGACCCGCGTAGTCACCGCGGACGTCGCCCCGCGGGCCCCCGGGGCCGGGCCGCCGTGGAACGGCTGTGGCTGGTGTTCCGCCACGACCCCTCCAGCCCGGGGGCGCCCTGCCCACCGCCGACGGCACCTGCCGCGGCGAGCGCGTGTGTCCGTCTTCACCGGGCCCGGCTGGGCGCCGTACCGCCGGACCCTCCGGCGAGTGCCTGGCCTTCCTGTCCGGGATGGAGGCCCGGAGCGTGTGCAGACAGCTTCTTTTGTGGTGCGCGCGGCCCGGCGCCGCATCGGGTTCCGGGCCGCGCGCGAGGTGCTCACCGCCGTCCCGGCCCTGGACCGATCGGCTTCCGGCAGGACGCCCCGGCCGCGTGCGCTTCAGGCCGGGCATCGCGCGGGAGCCGGCCGGTGACGCCTGGGCCCGGGAGCCGCGGCCGGTGCCGAACCGGCCGGAGGGGCCGCCGGACGTGTGGTTCTCCCTCACGGTGCCGGGTGCCGCTCCCGCTGGACGGGCCCGCGGCGAGGACGCGGGCGCACAGCGAGGCCGGTCCGCCCGGGCGAACCGGCCTCGCCGTGTCTCCCTTCCTTCTCTCGATCTCCTCTTCTACGGCTCTACGGCTCTACGGCTCTACGGCTCTTCTACGGCCTGGGGGTGCTCTTCGCCGCCGTACCGGCGCACACCAGTCCGAGGACGAGGGCCAGGGCCCCGATGACGATGTTGTTGACCACGACGCCCGCGTCCGGGCGGGTGCCGACGATCCACGGGGCGATGATCATCCAGACGCCCATGGCACACATGGCCCAGCTCAGGCCGTACATCCGCTCGGGTGCCCGGCTGAACCCCAGTGCCAGCAGACCGATCGCCACGCCCAGGATCAGGTTGTGGGTCATGAGGGCGGGCTGGCTCGCCGTGTAGTGCACGATCCACGGGGAGGCAGCGCAGTAGAGGCCGAGCAGGAAGACCGGCCCGTCCACGAGGGCCACATCGCGACCGCCGAGCATGCGGGCGTAGCGTTCCCGCATTTCGGAGACATCGGGGTGGCTCGCTATGTCACCTCTGTGCAAGTTGGCCATGAGTCGTCTCCTTTGACTGTGCAGGCCAGACCGCTTCTGGTGCAGTGTGCGTGCGGTAAGCGCCGCATAGTCCAGTTTGCTCTTATTTCTTCCTTATGTGTAGCGGTGGCGGTGGGCCGGGGCGGAAGCGCCGCAGTCGGGGGAGAAGGTGACATGCTCCCGCAGATCGGGGGCAAGTGGGTCGGTACAACACGTACATTCCGTCCGGGTCAGCGACGCAGGAGGTGGCCGCCGTCATGAGTGAGAGGGTGCTGGAGCGATTTCCCGCCGGGGCTCCGCGTGGTTCATGGCCCGCAGAGGAGTACGCGGCCGCCCGACGTGCCGAGGGCGAGCACGCGACCGTGGTCATGGACCTGACGTCGGATGCCTTCCTCGTCGTGGTCGAGGGGCAGGAGGAGGGCGGCGGCGCCTGAGGGCCGCCCCCTGTCTCCGTGAGATCGGGGCCACTGAGGCAGGACCGGCCGGGATCTCCCTGACCGGTCTCGCGGGTGAGCGGAGCCGGGTGAGCCCGGCCGGCCCCTGGCACGCTTCACGTCCGGCCGGCCCTGGCGCGCTGCGCGTCCGGGCCGCGCACGGCACCGAACGGCTCGGGGGTGCACGACACAGGGCGGGTCGGCGGCGCAGGGGATCGAGCGGATGCGGCTGCGCACGGCACCGGGCGGTTGCGGCGTGCGGCCGGCCCTCCGTCGCCGACCGGCCCGCCGGAACGGCTCCGGAGCGCGGCGACCGCTCTGTCGCGGCCGCCCCCCCGTGGGGACGCCACGCAGGACGGTATGCGCGGCGGCGCCCGGCCGCCCCCCGCCGTGGCCCACCGCCCGCCGCGCCGACGCTCGACGGCGACGGTCAGCGGTTCTCTCGCGGGGTCTCTCGCGGGGTCTCCCGCGGCGAGGTGACCAGGGCCCGCAGATGCGCCTCGCGGGACTCGGCCGTCTGGCCCTGGACCAAGAGGAACAAGCCTTCCCGGGCGAGACGCTGGGCCCGGCTCGTCAGCGCCATGGAACGGCCACCGCCCGCCACCACCGCCGCCGTGGTGGCCGCCCGTAGTAGCTCGTACGCCTCCGCCCGCACCGCCAGCCGCTCCCCGGCCCGCACCTCGGGCGCCGGAAGGTCGGCCAGGGCGTAGGCCCGGTCGCGGACGTCGGCGAGGCGGGAGCGCAGCGGGGCGGCCGTGCCGTCGTCCAGAAGGGACAGGGCGGCCTCGGCCACGCCGAAGACCGCCGGGCTGGTGTGCAGCGTCCTGATCCGGTCCCCGGCGGCCCACCGCGTGTACGGAGTGTGCAGTGCCACCGCCTCCGCGGGCAGCCACAGACCGTCCAGCTCCAGCGACACCGTGCGTGCGGCGGTGAGGGCCGCCAGCCGCATCGGCGCCGACGCCCGCAGCCCCGGCTGCTCGCGGGCCTCGGCGAACGCGAAGAGCACCTCGTCGGAGTCGGTCACCCCGGCCAGCAGCATCACGTCGTTCAGCCCCCACCCGGTGTACCAGGGGACGGCCCCGTCGAACCGCCATCCCGCACCCTGCCGGCTGACCCGCACCGGACGGCGCGGATACGACCGCAGGTGCGCGTAGGCCACCCCGGACAGCAGCTCGCCGCGGGAGAGCGGCCCGAGCAGCCGCTCGCGGGCGGGAAGCCCGCTCCGGGCCAGGGTCTGCACCGGGGTGTGGTGCTGGGTCTGCACGAACCAGGTCGCGCAGCACGCCCCGGAGAGGATCTCCGCCGTCTCGCGCAGCACGGCGGGCGGTGCCCCCGCCCCGCCGTGTTCCGCGGGCGCGGCCACCCCGAGCAGCCCCGACCGCTTCACCGCCTGGATGTGACCGGCGGGCACGCCCTCCTGGTCGACCCGCTCGGCCTCGGGCGCGAGCAGGCCCGCGGCGAGGCGGCGGGCGCGGACGACGAGCGGGTGCGGGGTGAGGTCCATGCGGACGATTCTTCCGGGCGGTTCGCGGCAACCCGGACCGGGCGGCAATGGAGGCGCCCCCGGTCGAGTGACCCTCGTCACGCCCCGGCGTCTCCGGAATGAACTTGAGGACATGAAAGGTTGGCATTTGCATCTGACCTACCAGCACGCCCGGGCCGGACCGCCCGGGCACCCCAGCGAGGCACCCGTGAACCACACCCTGCCCGAGCGGCCCGCCGACCTCGTGGCCCGGCTGCGCGCCACCTTCGCCACCGGCCGCACCAAGCCCGTCGAGTGGCGCACCGGCCAGCTGCGCCGGCTGCGCGCACTGCTCACGGAACGCGGCGCCGACCTCGCCGCCGCCCTCCACGCCGACCTCGGCAAGAGCGGCACCGAGGCCTATCGCACCGAGATCGACTTCACCGTCCGCGAGATCGACCACACCCTGGAACACCTGGCGGACTGGCTGCGCCCCGAGCCCGCACCCGTCCCGGCGCACCTCGGTGCCGACGCCACGGCCTGGACGCAGTACGACCCCCTGGGCGTCGTCCTCGTCATCGCCCCCTGGAACTACCCGGCGCAGCTGCTGCTCGCCCCCCTGGTCGGCGCGCTGGCCTCGGGCAACGCGGTCGTCGCCAAGCCGAGCGAACTGGCCCCCGCCACCTCGGCCGCGCTGGCCGAGCTGATCCCGGCCTACCTGGACACCGACGCCGTCGCCGTCGTCGAGGGCGGCGTCCCGGAGACCACGGCCCTGCTCGCCGAGCGCTTCGACCACATCTTCTACACCGGCAACGGCACCGTCGGCCGTGTCGTCATGCGGGCCGCCGCCGAGCACCTCACCCCGGTCACCCTCGAACTGGGCGGCAAGTCCCCGGTGTTCGTGGACCGCGGCACCGACCTGGACGTGGTCGCGGACCGGCTGGCCCGGGGCAAGTTCCTCAACGCCGGCCAGACCTGTGTCGCCCCCGACTACGTCCTGACCGACCCGGAGACCGCGCCCGCCCTGGAAGCCGCGCTGGTCCGTGCCGTCGAGGGCCTGTTCGGCAGCGACCCGGCCCGCTCGCCGGAGTACGGGCGGATCGTCAACGAGCGGCACTTCGACCGGCTCTCCGCCCTGCTCGGCTCGGGCCGGGTCGCCGTCGGCGGCACCGGCGACCGGACGGCCCGGTACCTCGCACCCACCGTGCTCGCGGATGTCGACCCGGCCTCGCCCGTCATGCAGGAGGAGATCTTCGGGCCGATCCTGCCGATCGTCACCGTGCCCGGCCTCGACGAGGCGATCGGTTTCATCAACGAGCGCGACAAGCCACTCGCGCTGTACGTCTTCAGCGAGTCCGACGAGACCCGTGCGCGCATCGCCGCCGAGACCTCCTCGGGCGGCCTCGGCCACGGCCTGCCCCTCGCCCATCTCACCGTCTCGGACCTGCCGTTCGGCGGCGTGGGGGAGAGCGGCATGGGCAACTACCACGGCCGCTACTCCATCGAGACGTTCAGCCACCGCAAGGCCGTCCTGGCGAAGCCGCTGAGCTGACCCTCCGCCACCACCCCCCTGGGGCCCTGCCGGCACCACCTTGAGTCCGGCCGGCACCACCCTCGGGCCCGGCCGCCGACGCGGCCGGGCCCGACTCGTGTGCGCGGCCCGGCCTGTGGGTGCGGGGCGGCAACCGGTTGCCGGGCAGCGGGAGTCGGCCCGCGCGCCCCTGCGTCGGATTGACTGATCTTCATCCTTGACTGGTACAGACCAAAGCGGTTGAGTGGGGCCGACCCCCCACCCGGCCGTACCCGCCCCGTGCGCGAGCGGCCGTGCCGCGCAAAGGAGTTGGTCCGTGCCGAAGCGCCGTATCGCCGCTCTCCTGACCTCACTCGCCCTGGGCGCCTCCGCCCTGGCGCTGCAGGCCGCCCCCACGGCCTCCGCCGCAGGCTTCGTGGTCAGCGAGTCGCAGTTCAACCAGATGTTCCCGAACCGGAAATCCTTCTACACCTACAGCGGGCTGACCGCCGCCCTCGGCGCCTACCCCGGCTTCGCGAACACCGGCAGCGACACCGTGAGGAAGCAGGAGGCCGCCGCCTTCCTCGCCAACGTCAGCCACGAGACCGGCGGACTGGTGTACGTGGTCGAGCAGAACACCGCCAACTACCCGCACTACTGCGACTGGAGCCGCCCGTACGGCTGCCCGGCGGGACAGGCGGCGTACTACGGGCGCGGCCCCATCCAGCTGTCCTGGAACTTCAACTACAAGACCGCCGGAGACGCACTCGGCATCGACCTGCTCAACAACCCCGGCCTGGTCCAGAACAACGCGTCCGTCGCCTGGAAGACCGGCCTGTGGTACTGGAACACCCAGACCGGGCCCGGCACGATGACCCCCCACAACGCCATGGTGAACGGCGCCGGCTTCGGCCAGACCGTGCGCAGCATCAACGGCTCCCTCGAATGCGACGGCAAGAACCCCGCGCAGGTGCAGAGCCGCGTCTCCGCCTACCAGCGTTTCGCCCAGATTCTCGGCGTCTCGCCCGGCGCCAACCTGTACTGCTGATCCGCCCGGGAGCCGGCCGTCTGCGAGACTCCGCGGATGACCGCAGAAACGATCACCGCAGCCGCCTCCGGCACCTGGCACCTCGGCGACCTGCCCGTCCACCGCGTCGGCCTCGGCGCGATGCGGCTGACGGGCAGCGCCGCCTTCCACAACGGCACCCCGAGCGACCGGGAACGCTCACTCGCCGTCCTGCGCAAGGCCGTGGAACTGGGCATCAACCACATCGACACGGCGGCCTTCTACTTCTCCTCGCTGCGCAGCGCGAACGAACTCATCAACACCGCGCTGTCCCCGTACCGCGACGACCTGGTCATCGCCGCCAAGGTCGGCCCCTTCCGCGACTACCACGGCGAGTGGGGCGCCTCCGCCCGGCCCGGCGAACTGCGCGGGCACGTCGAGGAGAACCTGCGCCAGCTCGGCCGCGACCATCTCGACCTCGTCTACCTGCGCCGGATGAGCCAGGACTCGATCGCCGAACACTTCGGCGCCCTCGCCGAGTTGCGCGAGGCGGGCCTGATCCGGCACCTCGGGATCTCCGGGGTCGAACCCCGGCACCTCGCCGAGGCCCTGGAGATCGCGCCGGTGGTGAGTGTGCAGAACCGGTACGCCGTGGACCGCCCCGACCCGGTCGGCGACGAGGTCCTGCGGCTGTGCGGCGCACACGGCATCGCCTTCGTCCCCTTCTACTCCGTGGCCGGAGCGGCCGGGGAACACGGCGCGACCACCGCTCACGACGAGGCCGTGCTCTCCGCCGCCCGGGCCCACGGCGTCAGCCCCGCCCAGGTCCGCATCGCCTGGACGCTGCACCAGGGCCCGCACGTCCTCGCCATTCCGGGCACCGGCGACCCCGGCCACCTGGAGGAGAACGTCGCCGCGGGCGGGCTGCGGCTCACGGAGGAGGAGCGGGCGCGGCTCGGCGCGGCCCGCAACGGGGTGAGCTGACGCCGACGGCCGGACGGGGGCCGTACATGCCCCGGTGCGCACCGTCGTGTGGCGGTGGGGCGGTGTGACCGGGTCCGTGCGCGTCGCGGTGCGTACCGTCGTGTGGCGGTGGGGCGGTGGGGCGGTGGGGCGGTGGGGCCGTGTGGCGGTGGGGCCGTGTGGCGGCCTGGCCGGGGGCTGCGCACGTCCCGCCCCGTGGCCGTACGACCGCGGGGCGGCCCCGGCTGGCTACCATCGGGTGGACGGAGACGGGTCCGGACCGCCGGGCCAGGACGGGGTGAGGAACCTTCCCATGAGCGACGCCAAGGACGAACGCAGGCCGGCCGGCGAACTCGAAGCGAGCGTCATGGCCGTGCTCTGGGCCGCCGACGCGCCCCGGACGCCCGGCCAGGTCCAGCAGAGCCTCGGCGTGGACCTCGCCCGTACGACGGTGACGACGATCCTCACCCGGCTGCACGAGAAGGGGGTCGTGATCCGGCGGCGCCAGGGCCGCGGCTACGCCTACTCTCCCGCGCGGGACGTCCAGGACGCCCACGGTCTCACCGCCCGCCGGATGCACAGCGAACTGGACCGCGACAGCGACCGCGAGACGGTACTCGCCCGCTTCGTCGCCCAGCTCAGCCCGGACGACGAACGCGTGCTGCGGGACCTGCTGGAATCCGACGGCCGATGACCGTGATGACCGTACTGCTGCTGCTCCTGCTTCCGCTGCTGCTGCCGTGCGCCCTGCCGGCCCTGGCCCGCCGGGCCCTGGGCCGGCTGGACCCGGTCGTCGCGCTGTGGTCCGTCACCGGCTGCGCGGTGCTCCTCGCCGGCTGCTCGCTCGCCGCGCTCGGCGGGTTCGTCCTGATCGGCATGCTCGAACTGCCCGTCTTCGCCGCGCTCGGCGAACTGGTGCACCCCCTGCGCACCGCCTCCGACCTCTACGTCGTCCCGGCCGCCGTCGCCTCGACCGGCGCCCTGGCCGTCACCGGCTGGACCCTGGTCCGCTCGGCGCTGCGGCAGAGCCGCGCCTTCCGGGCGGCCCGGGCCGAGGCCGCGCGCGGGTCCGGCGCCGGTGACCTGTGCGTCGTGGACTCGCCGGACCCCGACGCCTACGCCCTCCCGGGCCGCCCGCACCGGGTCGTCGTCACCACCGCCATGCTGCGCAGCCTGGACGGCCGCGAGCGGGAGGTGCTGCTCGCGCACGAGCGGGCGCACAACGCGGGCGGCCACCACGTCGCGCTCGCCGCCGCCGAACTCGCGGCCCACTGCCATCCCGCGCTGCGCCGGGTCCGGTCCACGGTACGGCTCGCCGCCGAGCGCGCCGCCGACGAGGCCGCCGCGGCCACGGTCGGCGACCGGCGCCTGACGGCCCGCGCCATCGCCCGCGCCGCCCTCGCCGGCCCCACCGCGCGCCACGGCCTCCTCCCCGGCGCGGCCACCGGGCCCGTCCCGCACCGTGTCCAAGCCCTGCTGGCCGCCCCACGGGCCCCCCGGGCACGCGCGGCCCGCACCGTCGCCATGCTCCTCGCCGCCTGCACGGCCCTGTCCTGCGCGGCCTCGGCCACCGCAACGGCCGACGTCCACCACCGCGTGGAGGTCGCCCAGGGCGAGGAGGCCCCCTGAGAAGCGGGCGCGGAGGCCCTTGAGCACAGGGGGAGCGAGGCACCCCGAGAGGAGTACCTCGCCGACCGCCGCGTGCGGCCTTGGATGCCGTAGAGGCCCGACGTGAGGCCGTGCCCGGGTGCGCACGCCTCAGAGCCCGGTCGTGAGGCCGTGCCTGGCTACAGATGCGGTAGAGCTCGGCAGCCGTAGAGCTCCGTCGGTAAGGCGGTGCCCGGATGCGGCGCCATAGAGCTCCGTCGGTAAGGCCGTGCCCGGACGCGTGAGCGGGTGGAGCCCCGGCGGCCGTGCCCTGCGTAGACGGGATGCCGTGGGGCACCGCCGGCGAGGTCAGGCCCGGCCGCGGACGCCGGGAAGGCCCGCCTAGGGCCTCCCGCGCCCGCGGACACGACCGCTCTTCGTCGGGCGAGGCCTGCCACCCGTCCCCACGCCCTCCCCGCCCCCTCGCGGCACCGCCTCCGTGACGCGCGTAGAACCAGACTGGCGCCCGGAAGGTTTTACGTATAACCTCACCGGCTAACCCGTCCCACCGGAAGGTCGTCATGCGCCGCGTCGCCCTGGTCACCCTCGTCGTGCACGACTACGACGAGGCCATCCGCTTCTACACCGAGGCCCTCGGGTTCCGTCTCGCCGAGGACGCCCCCCGTCCCGACGGCTCGCGCTGGGTCGTGGTCGAGCCCGGCGGTGACGGCACCGGCACCGGACTGCTCCTGGCCCGGGCCAAGGACGAGGACCAGCGGGCCCGCGTCGGCGACCAGACCGGCGGACGCGTCGGCTTCTTCCTGCACACCGACGACTTCGCCCGCGACCACGCCCGGATGACCGCCGCCGGCGTGACCTTCCTGGAGGAGCCGCGTCACGAGCCGTACGGCACGGTCGCCGTCTTCCAGGACCCGTACGGCAACCGCTGGGACCTGCTCCAGCCCGCCGGCCACTGATCCACCCCGTACCACCTGCCCGAGGACTTGAGGAAACGAAACGCCCATGACCGCGTCCCGCATCGACACCGAGACCCTCCGCCGGCTCCCCAAGGCTGTCCTGCACGACCACCTCGACGGCGGCCTGCGCCCCGCCACCGTCGTCGAACTCGCGGACGCGGTCGGCCACACCCTGCCCACCACCGACCCGGACGAGCTGGCCGCCTGGTACTTCGAGGCCGCCAACTCCGGCGACCTGGTCCGCTACATCGCCACGTTCGAGCACACCCTCGCCGTCATGCAGACCCGCGAGGGCCTGCTGCGCACCGCCGAGGAGTACGTCCTCGACCTCGCCGCCGACGGAGTGGTCTACGCCGAGGTCCGCTACGCCCCCGAGCTGAACACCAACGGCGGGCTGGCGATGAGCGAGGTCGTGGAGACCGTTCAGGAGGGCCTCGCGGCCGGCATGGCCAAGGCGGCCGCCGCCGGCACCCCCGTCCGCGTCGGCACCCTGCTGTGCGGCATGCGGATGTTCGACCGCGTCCGCGAGGCCGCCGACCTGGCGGTGGCCTACCGTGACGCCGGTGTCGTCGGCTTCGACATCGCCGGTGCCGAGGACGGCTTCCCGCCCGCCGACCACCTGGCCGCCTTCGAGCACCTGCGCCGCGAGAACGTGCCCTTCACCATCCACGCCGGTGAGGCCCACGGCCTGCCCAGCATCCACCAGGCCCTCCAGGTGTGCGGTGCCCAGCGCATCGGCCACGGTGTGCGCCTCACCGAGGACATCCCGGACCTCGCGGCCGGCAAGCTCGGCCGCCTCGCCTCCTGGGTCCGCGACCGCCGTATCGCCCTGGAGATGTGCCCCACCTCCAACCTCCAGACCGGCTGCGCCACCTCCATCGCCGAGCACCCCATCACCGCCCTGAAGGACCTCGGTTTCCGGGTCACCCTCAACACCGACAACCGTCTGGTCTCGGGGACGACGATGACCCGGGAGATGTCCCTGCTGGTCGAGGAGGCCGGCTGGACGGTCGAGGACCTGCGCACGGTGACCGTGAACGCCCTCAAGAGCGCGTTCATCCCGTTCGACGAGCGCAAGGCCCTCATCGAGGACGTGGTCCTGCCGGGGTACGCCGGCGCCCTCTAGACGAGACCCCTGAGGTAGGCGGCCTGTCCGACGTGCTGGAGGTCGTCGGACAGGACGCTCACCAGGCGGACGCCGAGCGACACAGGGGGGTCCCAGCGTTCGTCCACGACGCGTTCGAGATCCTTGGCGGCCAGCGTCCGCAGGGCGCCGAGGGTCTGCTCGTGGACGGCGTCGTAGTACCCGGTCAGCAGGTCGGCCGACGCCACCCGCACCTTCGCGACCTTCGCCGGGGTGTGGCCGTACCCCGTGTCGTGCCGGGGCAGGTCGAGGCCGAACCGCTTTTCCCAGTCCTGGGAGAGCCACACCTGGTCGAGATCGAACGCGTCCGCGACATGGTCGTCCTGCACGCGCGTCAGGTGCCAGACCAGCCAGGCGATGGAGTTGGCCTCGGGCGACGGGCGGTGGTGCAGCTGGTCCGGGCCGAGGCCGTCGAGGGCGGCGTGGACTTCTTCCTGGATGCGGCCGTAGCCGTCGATGAGGATGTCCTTTGCATGCATACCGTCCACCATCCCAAACCGGCGCCGCTGACGCGTCCCGTCGGCAGGATCCCGACGGGAGCCGGCCCTCGTCACGCGGTCAGCGCTCCCGTTTCGAGCAGCGTCACCAGCGCTCGCGCGGCCGGGCTCGTGGCCCGCTCCGGTGGCAGCAGGGCGACGGTCTCGTACTCCGCCTCGCCCACGCCCTTCAGCGGGAGGGCCGCGAGCGCCGGCCGCTTGTGCCGGAAGTGTTGGGGTACGACGGCGATCCCCAGGTTCTCGTCCACCAGGTCCAGCAGGCTGTGCACGTCGTTGACCTCCAGCGCGACCGTGCGCCGGACGCCGGCCCCGGTGAACGCGGCGTCGGTGGTGCGGCGCGGGCCCCAGTCGGGGTGGAAGTCCACGAAGACCTCCCCGGCGAGGTCGTCCGGGCCCAGCACGGCCGGGGCGGCGGCCAGGCGGTGGCTCGGATGGCACAGCACGGTCATCGGCTCGCTGGTCAGCGACACGGAGCGCAGCTGGTCGGTGTCCGCCTGGGTGCGGTAGGCGAACGCCAGGTCGAGCCGACCGGCGGCGACCTCCTCCGCCAGCGCGCCCGAACCGGCCTGCCGCAGCCGGATCTCCACGTCCGGGTGCCGGCCTCGGAAGGCCGCCAGCAGCCGGGCCACCTGCACCCCGGCGATGCACTGCTCGGTGCCGAGGGCCAGCGTGCCCCGCAGCACGCCCTGCACCGCCGCCACCGCCTCGTGCGCCGAGCGCACCTGCGCCAGGATCCGCTCGGCCTCCACCAGCAGCGCCCGCCCCGCCTCGGTGAGCGTCACCCTCCGCGTGGTCCGCACGAACAGCGGCGCCCGCAGCTCCCGCTCCAGCGCGCGGATGGACGCCGACAGGCCCGACTGGGACACCATCAGCCGTTCGGCGGCCCGGGTGAAGTGCTGGTCCTCGGCGACCGCGACGAAGTGCTGGAGATGGCGCAGTTCCATGATTGAGAAGCCTAACCGCTGAATCCCATCGGATTCTTCTGTTGGACCGCTGCCCTCCGCCCGGGAAAGAGTGGCACCGGTAGATCGTGTGCCAACCCCTCTGGAGTCGCGTTGTACACCGCACACCCCGACCGCTACGCCGGGATGCCCTACCGGCGCACCGGACGCAGCGGACTGAAGCTCCCCGCCCTGTCGCTCGGCCTGTGGCACAACTTCGGTCCGGACCGGCCCGTCGAGACCCAGCGGGCCATCCTGCGCCGCGCGTTCGACCTGGGCATCACCCACTTCGACCTCGCGAACAACTACGGCCCGCCGCCCGGCGCCGCCGAGTCCGCCCTCGGCGAGGCGCTGAAGGCGGACTTCGCCGGTTACCGCGACGAGCTGGTGATCTCCACCAAGGCCGGCTACCTGATGTGGCCCGGCCCGTACGGCGAGTGGGGCTCGCGCAAGTACGTGCTGTCCTCCCTCGACCAGAGCCTGAAGCGGCTGGGCCTGGAGTACGTCGACGTCTTCTACTCGCACCGCTTCGACCCGGACACTCCCCTGGAGGAGACGATGGGCGCCCTGCACTCGGCGGTGCGGCAGGGCAAGGCCCTCTACGTCGGCGTCTCCAACTATTCCGCCGAGCAGACCCGCGAGGCCGCCCGCATCCTCGGTGAGCTGGGCACCCCGCTCCTCATCCACCAGCCGCGCTACTCGATGCTCGACCGGCGCCCCGAGGACGAGGGCCTGCTCGACACCCTGGACGCGCTCCAGGTCGGCTCCATCGCGTACTCCCCGCTGGAGCAGGGCCTGCTCACCGGCCGCTACCTCGACGGCATCCCGGAGGACTCCCGGGCCGCGAGCGACAGCCCGTTCCTGAACTCGGACGCGGTCACCGAGGACCTCGTCGGCCGGCTGCGCGCGCTCGACGAGATCGCGAAGTCCCGCGGCCAGACGCTGGCCCAGCTCGCCCTGGCCTGGGTGCTGCGCGGTGGCCGGGTGACCTCCGCCCTGGTCGGCGCGAGCAGCGCGCGGCAGATCGAGGACAGCGTCGCGGCCGTCCGCAACCTGGACTTCGACACCGAGGAACTGGCACGCATCGACGCGATCGTCCGGCCGTAGCACCGGACGGACGGCCGTAGCACCGGAGGGACGGCCGTAGCACCGGACGGACGGCCCGGGGGAGGCCGCGCCCGTCCGGTGCCGCGCCCGGCTGGTGCCGTGACGGTTCGGTGCCGCGCCCGGCTGGTGCCGTAACGGTGCGGTGCCGCGCCCGGCCGGTGCCGTGACGGTTCGGTGTCGTACCCGCCTGGCGCCGGCACCGTCCGGTACCACGCCCGTCCAGTGCCGCAGCCGTCCGGCGTTGCGGCCGTCCGGTGCCGGGCCCGTGCGGTGCCGCAGCCGTCCGGCGCTGGGCCCGTGCGGTGCCGCAGCCGTCCGGCGTTGCAGTCGTCCGGTGCCGGGCCCGTGCGGTGCCGCAGCCGTCCGGCGTTGCAGTCGTCCGGTGCTGTGGCCGTCCGCTGCCCGGACCGTCCGGGGCGCGTTCCGGGTGGTGCCGTCAGGCGCCGGCCGGTACCCGGTCGAGGAATCCCAGGACCTGCCGGATGCGGCCCTCGGCGTCCAGGGTGATTACGTCGAACCCGGCCACCGGCGCGGACCCGTCGACCTCGTTCACCAGCTCCCAGCCGAAGCGCGCGGTGTCGTGGTGGCCGTCGACCGCGCCGAGCGGGCGGAACACGAAGCCCGGGAACTGCTCGTGGGCCGCCGCGATGACGGCCGCGATCTGCTCGTGGCCGCGGACGTCCGCGAGGGGGTCGGTGTAGCCGCCGTCCGGGGCCCACGCGGCCGCGACGGCCTTCGCGACGGCCTCCGGTCCGGAGGCGTTCCAGGCCTCGAAGTAACGGGCGGCGGCGTTCTCGTGACGGTCGGTGCGCACGTCCATGGCGAAGCTCCTCCATCGAGGTCGTCTCTGCTGGTCAGGACCCGGGTCGGGGTTCCGTCGACCCGGTGTCACCACCATGCGGGAGAAGCGGCGGCCGGGTCGATTACCTCGAAGGTCATGCACGGGCGCAGCGCGGACGCCTCATTCCGGCCAGAACCGGCGCGGAATATGCCAAGAGACTGGCCGGAAAGTCATGGTGACAGTGATTCAGTAGTGAACATACTCGACTGTACGGACTTCACTTCACGCGAGGTTCTGATCACGCACCGCACATGATCCGCGTCGAAGGCGAGGCCGTCCCGCAGGCGAAGGACGCGACGGGGGAGCGCGCATGCACGACGAATTCCTGTGCCATGTCACCGCGTACGGCGTCTGCGGCGGACAGCGCATCGGAGTGCCGCTCGGGACCTACCGCGCCCCCACCCTGGCCCTCGCCCTGTGGTGGCTGCGCGATCGCGCCAACTGGATCGCCGACCGCCTCGACCCCCGGCCCGAGGCCGGGCACTTCCCGGCCGGCTCGCTCGTGCCGGTCGCCGACACCGTGCCGGACGTGTCCTTCGTGCTGCGTGCCTGGTGCGGCGACCCGGTCCAGCAGGAAAGCGTCGCCGACCAGCTGGCCGGGGGCCGGCTGGTGCGGATAGCGACCGGCGACGAGACCACCGAGTACGAGCTCCTCGCGGAGTCCGTCGACGCGCTGCGGATGCAGCGGACGGTGCCAGGTCTCGTCGTACCGGTCGCCTGAGCGACCGCCCCCTCCGGCCCTCCCCCCCGTCCCCGCCCGCTCTTGCCTCTCGTCCGCCTTCCCGCTCCGCCCTCTCGTCTCCCGGGCGGGGCGCGTATCTGGACGAATCGATAGAATTTCGGCATGGCTGAGTGGCCGGTCGTCCCGACCGCGCCCGCACTCGTCCTGGCGACCGAGACGGGCCCCGCGGTGATCCCCTACGCGGAAGCGGGCCGGCGATGAAGACCCCCGGGTTCCGGCCCACGCACGTCGTCCCGCCGCACGGACTGCCCGCCTGGGAGGCCCCGGACCCGGCGCGGCCCACCGTGCCCCTGGACCCGCTGCTGCCGGTGCAGCTCGTGGAGCGGCGCGGCGACTGGGGGTACATCCGCTGTGCCAACGGCTGGGCCGCCTGGGTCGACGGCCGGCTCCTCGTCGCCCTGCCCGACGACCCGCCGGCCGCCGCCGAGCCCGATGCCGTCGACGATCCGCGTGCCCTGCTCGTCCGGCTGGAGCAGGCCCTGGCCGACTACCGGGCCGCCGTGGAGGACCTGGCGGCCGGCGATCTGGACGGGGAGGCCTTCGACCTCCGCACCGAGGGCCTGCGGATCGGGCTCGTCGTCGACGGCGCCTCGATGTGGCTGTACGACGCGCAGGAGGAGCGGTGGGTGTACGGCGACGGACGGAGGCTGAGCACCTACGCCACCGACGCCTCGGTCACCGGGGAGGACGGCTCCGACCGCGCGTCCGCCCGGCTGGTCGCACCCGAGGGTGAGCGCTGATGTCGAGCGAGACCAGCCTCTTCGCCGGCCGCCCCTCGGAACTGATCGGCCGTCAGGTGGCGAGCTACCTGATCGAGAGCGAGGTCGGGCGCGGCGGGATGGCGGTCGTCTACCGTGCCCGTGACCTGCGCCTGGACCGTACCGTCGCGCTGAAACTGCTCGCCCCGGAGCTGGCCCGCAACGACACCTTCCGCAAGCGTTTCACCCACGAGTCCCAGGTCGCCGCGGCGATCGACCACCCGCACATCGTGCCCGTCTTCGAGGCGGGCGAGACCGACGGGGTGCTCTACATCGCCATGCGGTACGTCTCCGGCAGTGACCTGCGCCACCTCCTCGACGAGCGTGGCCCGCTGCCGCCACCGGACGCGGTGCGCATCGCCGCCCAGGTGGCCTCCGCCCTGGACGCCGCCCACGACCACGGCCTGGTCCACCGGGACGTCAAGCCCGGCAACATCCTGGTCGCCGAGGGCACCGACAGCGACCATCCCGAGTACGTGTACCTGACCGATTTCGGGCTCACCAAGAAGTCCCTCTCGCTGACCGGGTTCACCAGCGTCGGTCAGTTCGTCGGCACCCTCGACTACGTCGCCCCCGAGCAGATCTCCGGCCGCCCGGTCGACGGCCGCTGTGACGTCTACGGCCTCTCCTGCGTGGTCTACGAGACCCTCACCGGCCGCCCGCCGTTCCAGCGCGAGGACGACATGGCCCTGCTGTGGGCCCATCAGTACGACGAGCCGCCCGCACCGAGCGCCGTCAGTCCCGGTCTGTCCCCGGCTGTCGACTCCGTGTTCGCCCGCGCCCTGGCCAAGAGCCCGGACGCCCGTCACGACACCTGCCGGGAGTTCGTCGCCGCCCTGCGCGCGGCCGCGACCGCGCCGGCCGCCGCGCCGCCGGGCGGACGCGCGGATCCGGAGCCGGCTCTCTCGCAGCCGCCCGAGCCCGTGCCCTGGCCCCCGAACTGGGCGGCGCCGGTGTTCGGCGCCGACCCGCACCAGGGCCGCCCGCGGGTGGGTCCCCGGCTTGAGCGGCCCGGCACTCCGTCACACAATAGTGTCAGTGTGCAGCCAAATAGCCCACAACGGGCTTATGGGATCCAACGGAATCATCTGAGCTAAGCCGCGCCTCGCGACGGGAAGTAGGGCTCGTGAGCGTCGAACCTCCGTCCTCCGGTCGTCCCACAGGTCCGCCCTCCGGTCCGCTGTCGGGCTCGTCCCGGCCGCCCGGCGGCCCGCCGCCCTCGCCGCCGCCCGCCGGTGGCGGCGGACACAAGGAGCCGCACGGCCCCTGGTGGAAGTCGGTGCCCCGGGTGGCGGCGCTCACCGCGGCCCTGATCGCCTGCGCGGCCCTGGCGGTGGTCTTCACCCGTCCGGGCGGCGGCGGAACCTCCGCCCAGAGCGGCGAGGTCTTCCTGGAGGCCGCCAACAGCACCGGACAGGACCCTTTCACGGAGTCGACCGCGACGCAGGGCACCGCCACCACCCCGGGCAAGTCCACCGCGCCGGGGAAGTCCGGCGAACCCGGGAAGTCCAGCGCATCCGGGAAGTCGACCGCGCCCGGGAAGTCGACCGCTCCGGGCGGATCCACAGCGCCGGGGAAGTCCACCGCGCCCCGGAGCAGCGTCTCCCTGCCCGTCAGCACCCCGCAGGGCGGGGCCAATGAGGTCCGCGGTGTACAGGGCGGCGCGCCCGGCCTCTACAGCGGCACCCGGAAGACGCCCAGCTGTGACGTCGACCGGCAGATCAGGGCCCTCCAGGCCGACACGAGCAGGAACCGGGCCTTCGCCACGTCGATCGGCGTCCAGCCCGGCGGTGTTCCCGGCTACCTCCGCTCCCTCACCTCCGTGCAACTGCGCGCCGACACCCGCGTCACCAACCACGGCTACCGCAACGGCAGCGCCACCAGCTACCAGTCCATCCTGCAGAGCGGCACCGCCGTCCTGGTCGACGCGCACGGCGTGCCCCGGCTGCGCTGCGCCTGTGGCAACCCGCTGAAGGAGCCGGTCGCGCAGCGCGCCGCGCCCCGGCTGGTCGGCCGGCAGTGGCCCTCGTACCGGTCCACGAGCGTCGTCGTGGTGCAGCCCGCCCCGGTGGTCATCAAGGTCTTCGTGATCTACGACACCCACCACCACGTGTGGGTGAATCGCCACCGCGGATACGCGAACGTCCGGTACGACGCGCACGGCAAGCCGCCGAAGTACCCGGACCCGTGGAAGTCCCCGCTGCCGTGCGCACCGGGAACGTCCAGCAGACCGGGTTCCGCCTGTCCGCCGGCCTCGTCCGGGATCACCACGTCCCCGGCCTCCCCGTCGCCCTCCACCTCACCGGGTTCGACACCGCCGACGTCGTCGTCCTCGTCGTCCTCGTCGTCTTCGTCTTCTTCTTCGTCGTCCTCGTCGTCCTCGTCCTCTTCGTCGTCCTCGAAGTCGACGTCACCGTCCTCGGAATCGTCGAAACCCTCGGAGAAATCCTCGTCGCCGTCCGAGAAGTCGTCCTCCCCGTCGGAGAAGTCCTCCTCGCCCTCGGAGTCCGAGTCCAAGTCCGCCTCGCCGTCGAAGTCCGAGTCGCCGTCGAGTGAGAAGAGCTCGGCGACCGAGTCGCCGTCGAAGGAGTCCCCGTCGAAGGAGTCTCCGTCCAAGGAGTCCCCGTCCAAGGAGTCCCCGTCCAAGGAATCGCCGGCCGGGAGCCCGTCCGGCGAGACGTCGGCTCCATCGGCTCCGTCGGCCGGCTCGCCGTCGATGGAGCAGTCCGGCGCCTCGCCTGGGTCCCCGGCCGGCTCCGAGAGCCTTCAGCAGACTCAGGAGCAGCAGACCCAGGAACAGCAGACCCAGGAGCAGCAGACCCAGGAACAGCAGCAGCAAGACCAGCAGCAGAACCAGCAGCAAGACCAGCAGCAGAACCAGCAGCAGGGGCAGTAGTCCCCTCCCGGGGCGTGAGCCGCCACGGCGGCCCGCCCCGGGCGCACGCAGTGACTCTCGCCACTGTGCGCGCTGGGCGAACGCATCCGGTGGACTGGGGGGCCGTACTCGGGGTACGAGGACTGGTGCACCATCGACCGGCCGGACCGGGTTTTCCCAGAAGGACAGAATGACCGAGCACCTGGGCGGGGCAGTGATACCGACTGGTTTCGACGTACCCGTGGAACCATTGCGCAACGCGGCGCACTACACCGGCGAGCCCGGATGCATCGCCGAGGCCCGCGCCTTCGCTTCCCGGTTTCTCCAGCAACTGCGCACCGAGTGGTGCGCCACCGCGGACGGCCGGGCCGACGGTGAGCTGCTTCTCCTGGTCAGCGAGCTGGTCACCAACGCCGACCGGCACAGCAACGGTCCGTACATCCTGGAACTGGAAGGCACGGACAGCTCGGTCACGGTGTCCGTGTACGACAGCAGCACCGCCCTGCCCCGCCGCTTCCCGAAGGATCCGGAGCGCGTCGGGCGGCACGGTCTGGAGATCGTGCACGCCCTCGCCTCGGAACTGAACGTCGAGCGTGTGCCCGTGGGCAAGCGGGTGCGGGCCGTCTTCCAGCTGCGACGGGACTGAGCGGCGGCGGGGCCGAGCGGTGCGTCGGCTGCGCGGTGTGTCAGGCGCAGCCCAGCTCGCCGAGCATGCCCTGCCGCAGCCGGGCGATGATCCGCTTGATCAGGCGGGAGACGTGCATCTGGGAGCAGCCGAGCTGCTCACCGATCTCCGCCTGGGTCGCCTCCTCCACGAACCTGAGGTGGAGGATCTGCCGGTCACGGTCGCTCAGCTCCGCCATCAGCGGGGCGAGCGCGTGGAAGTCCTCGACGAGCTGCAGGCCCTCCTCCTCCACGCCGATGAAGTCGGCGAGCACCGCCTCGCCGTCCTCCGGGCCGTCGCCGGTGAGCGCGGCGTCCAGGGAGGCCGAGTTGTAGCCGTTGGAGGCCAGCTGGGCCTCGACGACCTGGCTCTCGGAGATGTTCATCAGCGTGGCCAGCTCGGCGACCGTCGGGTCCCGGTCCAGTCGGCTCGACAGCTCCTCGCGGGCCTTGGCCAGCTCCACGCGGAGCTCCTGGAGCCGGCGCGGAACGTGCACGGCCCAGGTGGTGTCCCGGAAGAACCGCTTGATCTCGCCGACGATGTAGGGCAGCGCGAAGGAGGTGAACTCGACCTCGCGCGCCAGTTCGAACCGGTCGATGGCCTTGATCAGGCCGATCATGCCGGTCTGGACGACGTCCTCCATGTCGTCGCCGCGGCCGCGGAAGCGTCCGGCCGCGAACCGCACCAGCGACATGTTCATCTCGATGAGGGTGTTGCGCGCGTACTGGTACGCGGGCGTCCCCTCCTCCAGCTCGGTCAGGCGGCGGAAGAACTGGCGGGACAGCTCCCGTGCGTCCCGCGGCGCGACGGACGCCGGGTCCGCGATGCCGGGAAGCGACCCCTCGCGCGTCCTGTCCTGCACGGTCCGTTCGGCGACCTCTGCTTCCGACCGGATCCCGGCGGCGGCGTCCATTACCTCTCCCACGAAAGTCACGGTTCCGACATCTCCCTTTACGGCCTGATTGCCGGTTTCCCGCACAGGCCGTTCTGTGCGGGTACCCGTTCTGCGGGGTTTCAAGCAGATCCGCAGAGCCGCTCACGCCCCGGGTACCCACGGTGACGCCACGCATGCACCCCTCCGTCCGCTCTGGCGCGAAACGGTCGGTCCGCCGCGGGGAGTTCCCTCAGAGCGCAATCCTCCTCCCTCGTCCGGGACGACGCCGCTCCTAGGCTGACGGGATGAGCAACCCGGTGAGCGAAGAAACCCGCGTGATCCCTCTGCGACCGGCGTCCGCCCGCCCGGCCGCGCCGGAGACCGAGCCCGCCCCCAGGGAGCCGCTGTGGCGGGATCTCGTCGGTGAGGTGCTGCGCAGGGAGCGGCAGGCACAGGACCGCACGCTCAAGGACGTCGCCGACGCCGCCCGGATCTCGCTGCCCTACCTGTCCGAGGTCGAGAGGGGGCGCAAGGAGGCGTCGTCCGAGGTGCTGGCGGCCGCGGCCCACGCGCTCGGCCTGGGCCTCGGGGACCTGCTGTCGCTGGTGCACGGCGAGCTGAGCCGGCGCACCGCCGGGCGGCCCTCGCCCGCGGCCGCTCCGCACCGGCCGTACCGGGGGCTCTGCCTGGCGGCCTGATCCGTCACGTCTCCCGCGGCTGCCGGAAGAGCGCCCGGACGCCGCGGCACCGGCAGGCGGCGGCTCCGCGGCACCGAGGGGCGGAGCGCGCGGACACGGCGGGGGCCGCGGCCGTGACCCGGAGACCGGACCGATGAGTTTCGGCGCGTGCGGGAGTCGACAGACACGACCGCGTTCCACGTCCCCAGGAGGTGCTCGTGTCCACCGACGGATTCATCACGTGTCTCTGGTTCGACGGCCAGGCGGAGGAGGCCGCACACCACTACGTCTCGGTCTTCAAGGACTCCCGCATCGGGAGCGTCGTCCGGTGGCCGGAGTCCGGTCCCGGCCCGGCCGGCTCCGTGCTGACCGTGGAGTTCACGGCCAACGGCCAGCGGTTCGTCGCGCTCAACGGCGGCCCCGAGTTCCGCTTCAACGAGGCCGTCTCCTTCCAGATCCTCTGCTCCGGCCAGGAGGAGATCGACCACTACTGGACGAAGCTCACCGAGAACGGCGGCGAGGGCAGCCGGTGCGGCTGGCTCAAGGACAGGTACGGCGTCTCCTGGCAGGTCGTCTACGCCCCCCTCCTCGACATGATCGCCGACCCTGACCAGGAAAAGGCCTCCCGCGCCCTCAGGGCCATGATGGGCATGACGAAGCTGGACGCGGCGGAACTGGACAGGGCGTACGCGGGCGAGTAGCGGAAGCCGGCCGAGGACCGGCCGGAGGGGTTCGCCGCAGGGCTCCGCGCGTCGTACGGGCAGTCGGCTCGGCGCGCGGGGCGGGCCCCGCGTGGCTAGCGTGAACAGACGGGACCGACCACGTCAGGAGGGCCGGCAGCATGGCCGTGCAACCCGAGGGAACGCCCTGTTGGGCCGATGCGATGTTCAGTGACGTCGAGGGAGCCAAGCGGTTCTACGGCGACGTCCTCGGCTGGACCTTCGGCGAGTCGTCGTCGGAGTACGGCAACTACACCCAGGCCTACGCGGACGGCAAGGCCGTGGCCGCCGTCGTCCCGCCCATGCCCGGCCAGGAGGGCCACTCGCAGTGGTGCCTGTACCTCGCCTCGCCGGACGCCTCGGCCACCGCGGAGAAGATCAGGGAGCACGGCGGCGAGGTGCTGATGGAGCCGATGAGGGTCGGCGAGTTCGGCACCATGTGCCTGGCCCGGGAGCCCAGCGGAGCCGTGTTCGGCGTGTGGCAGGCGGGCACCCACGAGGGCTTCGAGGCGGTGGCCACGCCCGGCGCCTACTGCTGGGCCGAGGTCTTCACCAGGGAGCCGGAGCAGGCGGACGCCTTCCTCTCCGCGGTCTTCCCGTACCGGATGAAGGAGATCGAGGACGACGCGGTGGACTTCCGGATGTTCGACGTCGGCGAGGACACCGTCCTGGGCCGGATGCGGATGACCGACGACTTCCCGCCGGAGGTGCCGTCGTACATCAACGTCTACTTCACCGTGGACGACTGCGACGCGGCCGTCGACCGGGCCGTCAAGCTCGGCGGGATCCTCCGCTTCGGGCCGATGAGCAGCCCCTTCGGCCGGTTCGCGGCACTGAGCGACCCGCAGGGCGCGGCCTTCTCGGTGATCGACATCACGACCACCGAGGGGGAGATGCCGAGGATCAAGGACCTCTGACCGCTCCCGGAACGGCACCGCCCCGGGCCATGGCATGATCGGGCACATGCGTGAACGTGTGGTGGCCGCGTGCGACGGGGCTTCGAAGGGAAACCCCGGACCGGCCGGATGGGCGTGGGTGGTCTCGGACGGCGATGAGCGGACCCCCGCCCGCTGGGAGGCGGGCCCGCTCGGCCGGGCCACCAACAACGTCGCCGAGCTGACGGCCCTGGAGCGGCTGCTCACCGCCGTCGACCCGGACGTCGAACTGGAGGTCCGGATGGACTCCCAGTACGCGATGAAGGCCGTCACCACCTGGCTGCCGGGCTGGAAGCGCAACGGCTGGAAGACCGCCGCCGGCAAGCCCGTCGCCAACCAGGACCTGGTGGTCCGCATCGACGAACTCCTCGGCGGCCGGTCCGTCGAGTTCCGCTACGTCCCCGCACACCAGGTCGACGGCGACCCGCTGAACGACTTCGCCGACCGCGCGGCCAGCCAGGCGGCCTCCGTCCAGGAGCCGGCCGGCAGCGCACTCGGCTCGCCCGAGCCTCCGCCGTCGTCCGGCACCCCGGCGGCCGGCGCGCCGCGCGGTAAGGCGCGGGGCCGTACCGGTGGCGCCGCTTCCGCGCGCGGCGGCGGGGCCGCCTCCTCCCGCACCATCAAGGCGAAGTTCCCCGGCCGCTGCCTGTGCGGCCGGTCCTACGCGGCCGGCGAGAAGATCGCCAAGAACGCGCAGGGCTGGGGCCACCCGGAGTGCCGTACCGCCGAGGTCTGATCAGACGTCGAAGGTGTAGTGCTTGGTGTGGTCCAGCATGTCCGCCGGACGCACGGTGTTCCACGGCTTCATGGTGTCGTTCAGGTCCACCACGTTCGGCGTGCCGCCCGCCGGGACATAGGCGGAGTCCGGGTGCCGGCGCTGCCACTCGGCCCACAGCTTGTCGATGTAGGCGTGGTGCAGCCAGAACACCGGGTCGTTGGGGGAGACGCCGGTGGCCATCTGCCCGCCGACCCACACGTGCACCCTGTTGTGCAGGTTGACCCCGCGCCAGCCCTCCAGGTGGTTGCGGAAGCCGTCCGAGGAGCTGTTGTACGGCGCCATGTCGTACGTCGCCATCGACAGCACCGACTCCACCTCCGCCCGCGTCGGCAGCTCCCGCACGCCGGTGCCGAGCGAGCGGCGCAGGAACGTACGGCCGTCGACGCGCACGTTGATCGTCCAGTTCCCGGTGGACGCGGCGAACGGGCCGTCCATCACCCGGCCGTCGGTGCTGCGCCCGGTGCCGCCGAGGAAGTCCGGTGCCCACAGCGAGGCCCGCACCGTGCGGTCGGCGCTCCAGTCCCAGTAGGGCAGCGCGACCGAGGAGTCCACCGACTGCAGCGCCTCCTCGAAGTCGAGCAGGAATCTGCGGTGCCAGGGCAGGAAGGAGGGGGAGCGGTGGCCGGTCCGCTCGCCGTTGTCGGTGTCCGACATGATGAACTCGTTGTGGGTGCGGACGAAGTCGTCGTAGCGTCCGCTGCGCTTCAGTTCGAGGACGGCGCCCACGAACCGCTTCTTCTCGTCGGCGGTCAGGGTGGCCTGGTTCTTGCGTACGGTCATGGTGCGGGGTGCTCCGGAAGTCCTTGCGGGGGCGGTCAGTTGGCGGGGAACGGCAGCAGCGGCGCGCCCTGCAGCTCGTCCACCGCGGCACGGGCGGCGGCGCGCGGGGTGGGCACCGGGTCGTAGTGGCTGACGACGCTGATCCAGCTGCCGTCGGCGTTCTGCATCACGTGCAGCTGCACGCCGTCGACGAACACCCCGTAGCCGCCGCCGTGTTCGTGGTGGTGTCCGCCGCCGCTCGCCGGACGGCCCTGTATCCGGCGGCCCTTGTAGACCTCGTCGAAGGAATCGGGCGTGGTGGGCATGTGGTGGTCTGCGGCCGACGCGGCGGGCGCCGCGAGGGCGGCGGCCGAGGCCGTCGCGGCGACGGCGGCCGCCGCGGTGAGCGCGCGACGCCGGGTGATGTCGGGCATGCGAGTCCTCCTGAAGAGTGCTTCGGTGGTGACGACGCATGCCTATCGGGATCTTCGGAGGCGGAAGAAATCGGCCGGAACCGGTTGGCTGTGATCCGGACAATTAACCACATGTCGTAGAGAGTTGAACCAAGATGATCTTGCTGGGGCGGTAGGCCGATCCACACCGGAACGGGGAATTCCTTGCCGGGGCGCCCCACTTCCCGATGATCTTTGCCGGTCGCCGCCCGTCCGAGTGGCGCGGCTCACCGCGCCAAACTGACGCGATCGGGCGGCCCGGCACCCTGCTACCCTCCGGTGCCGTTCCAGCACGTCGGGTGACGGTCAGGGGAGTGCGCGTGAAGGTCGTCTGTGTCGGAGGCGGGCCCGCCGGCCTGTACCTCGCCATCCTGCTCAAGCGGCAGGACCCCGCTCACGACGTCACCGTCCACGAACGCGACCCCGAAGGCTCCACCTACGGCTGGGGCGTGACCTACTGGCACGGACTCCTCGACCGGCTCCGGGCGCACGACCCCGAGACGGCCGCGGCGATCGAGGAGCACTCGGTCCGGTGGAGCGAGGGCGTCGCCCACGTCCGCGACCTGACGGCCCGGCAGCCCGGTGACGAGGGGTTCGGCATCGGGCGGCACCGGCTGCTCGACCTGCTCGCCGGCCGGGCCCGTGCCCTCGGGGTCCGCCTGGAGTACGAGAGCGAGGTGACGCACCCGCCCGCCGGCGCGGACCTCGTCGTCGCGGCCGACGGAGTGCACAGCGCCCTGCGCGCCGGCGCCGCCCACGCCTTCGGCACCCGCGTCACCTCCGGCCGCAACCCCTACCTCTGGCTCGGCACCAGCAAGGTCTTCGACGCCTTCACCTTCGCCTTCACCGAGACCGAGCACGGCTGGATCTGGGCCTACGGCTACGGCTACGGCGACGACCGCAGCACCTGCGTCGTGGAGTGCTCCCCGGAGACACTCGCCGGCCTCGGCCTGGACCGCGCCGACCAGGGGGAGGGCCTCGCCCTGCTGGAGAAGCTCTTCGCCGGCGTCCTCGACGGCCACCCCCTGACCGCCCGCCCCGGCGCCTCCTGGCAGACCTTCCGCACCCTCACCAACCGCACCTGGCACCACGGCAACCTGGTCCTGATCGGCGACGCGGCCCACACCACCCACTTCTCCATCGGCGCCGGCACCACCCTCGCCCTGGAGGACGCCATGTGCCTCGCCGGTGCCCTGCGCGGCCACGCCGGCCTGCCCCAGGCGCTCGCCGCCTACGAGCGCGGGCGCCGGGCCGCCCTGCTGTCCGCGCAGAGCGCGGCCCGCTACAGCGCCCAGTGGTACGAGAACCTGCCCCGCTACATCGACCTGCCCCCGCACCGGATGTTCGCCCTGCTCGGCCAGCGCCACTCGCCGCTGCTGCCGTACGTCCCGCCGCAGCTGTACTACGGCCTGGACCGGGCGGCCGGACGGCTGGAGACGCTGCGCAGGCTCAAGCGCTGGCTCGGCCCCCGCGCCGCCCGCGCCCTGCACGCCCGCTCCACCACCGGCCGGGGATAGCTCCCCCGCCCTCCACCGTTCGGGCGAAGAAACGTTGGTGAATACGCATTCACTCGATATGGTGAATGGGTATTCACCTCGTCACCGTGCCGCCCGCAGGAGCGCCGATGGACCACCCGGACCCCATACCCCCGCGGCCCCGGCTGCGCGACCGGCTCACCGTGCCGGTCCTGGCGTCGGGCGGCATCCTCATGGCGGTCATGCAGACCGTGGTCGTCCCGCTCCTGCCCGACCTGCCCCGGCTCACCGGAGCGTCGGCCGCCACCGTCTCCTGGACGGTCACCGCGACCCTGCTCTCCGGCGCCGTCCTCACCCCCGTGCTCGGCCGGGCCGGCGACATGTACGGCAAGCGCCGGGTGCTCACCGCCGCGCTCGCCCTGATGACCGTCGGCTCCGTGATGTGCGCGCTCTCCTCCGACATCGGCGTGCTCATCGCCGCCCGCGCACTCCAGGGCGCCGCCGCCTCCGTGGTCCCGCTCTCCATCAGCATCCTGCGCGACGAACTCCCGCCCGAGCGCCGCGGCTCGGCGGTCGCCCTGATGAGTTCCACCGTCGGTATCGGCGCCGCGCTCGGCCTGCCGCTCGCCGCGCTGGTCGTGCAGTACGCCGACTGGCACACCATGTTCCGGCTCACCAGCGCTCTCGGCGCGCTGGGGGTCGCGGCGACCTGGTGGGCGGTGCGGGAGTCGCCGCTGCGCGAGCCCGGCCGCTTCGACGTCGCCGGCGCGCTCGGCCTCGCCGCCGGGCTGGTCTGCCTGCTGCTGGGCGTCTCCCAGGGCGGCACCTGGGGCTGGGGCAGCGCCCGGGTCCTCGCCCTGTTCCTCGCGGCCGTCGTCGTCCTCGTCCTGTGGTGCCGGCAGCAGCTGCGCGCCGCCCGGCCGCTGGTCGACCTGCGGCTGGCCACCCGGCCACGGGTGGGCCTGTCGCATGTGGCGGCCCTGCTGACCGGATTCGCCTTCTACGCCAACTCGCTGGTCACCGCCCAGCTCGTGCAGGCGCCGAAGGCCACCGGGTACGGCCTCGGCCTGTCCATCGTCGCCACCGGGCTCTGCCTGCTGCCCGGCGGCGTCACCATGCTGCTGTTCTCCCCGCTGTCCGCCCGCATCTCGGCCGCGCGCGGCCCGCGGATCACCCTCGCGCTCGGCGCCGCCGTCATCGCCTGCGGGTACGCGCTGCGCATCGCCGACAGCCGCGACCTGTGGATGATCATCCTGGGTGCCACCGTGGTCGCGACCGGCACCACGCTCGCCTACTCCGCGCTGCCGACCCTCATCCTGCGGGCCGTACCGGCCGCCCAGACCGCCTCCGCCAACGGCGTCAACGTCCTCATGCGGACCATCGGGCAGGCCGTCTCCAGCGCGGCCGTCGCCGCCGTCCTCGTCCACCACAGCAGCCCCCTCGGCGGCGTCCCCGTGCCCACCCTGCACGGCTACCTGCTCGCCTTCGCCCTGGCCGGCACCGTCGCCCTCGCGGCCTGCGCGGCGGCCCTGTCCATCCCCGGGGACGGCCCCGCCCGCGGCACCCGGCGGGACCGCGGAGCCCCCCGGGGCACCCGCGACGAGGCGATGGAGGGAGCATGAGCACCATGACCACGCCACCCGGTCAGGCGCCCGCCCCCGCACGCCGGGACGCCGAGGCCACCAAGGCCGCCATCCTGAAGGCCGCCCGCCACCTGCTGGCCCGGCACGCGCACGCCGACATCACCCTGAAGGCCGTCGCCGAGCGCGCCGGGGTCAGCCCGCCGCTGATCCTGAAGTACTTCGGCAACAAGGACGCCCTGTTCGCCCGCGTGATGTCCTTCGACACCGACGCCGACGACCTGCTGGACGCCCCGCTGGACGACCTCGGCCGGCACATGGTCCGGCACGTCGTGTCCAGCCAGCGCGAACGGGGCGCCGACCCGCTGCTGCGCATCGCCTTCGCCCCGTTGCACGGCGACCACGGAGAGGTGCTGCGCGCCAACTTCCGCGCCCAGGTGACCGAACGCCTCGCCGCCCGCCTCACCGGCCCCGACACGGGCCTGCGCGCCGAACTCGCCGTCGCCGCCCTGGTCGGCCTCGGCGTGATGTACGGCATCGCCCGGGGCCCGCACCTGCGCGACACCGATCCCGACGCCCTCGCCGACCGCTACGGGCCCGCCGTACAGGCACAGCTCACGCCCGGCACGGGCCGGACGGTGCATCCCACGGGCCGCGACGGAGCCGACGGAGCCCTACCGGTGACAGACTGACGCCATGGACGAACGCGTAATCGGCAGGTCGGGTCAGTGGGCGTCGGTGATCGGCCTCGGCACATGGCAGCTGGGCGCCGACTGGGGCGCCGTGGACGACAAGGAGGCCCTCTCCGTCCTGGAGGCGGCGGCCGAGGCCGGGGTCACCTTCTTCGACACCGCCGACGTGTACGGCGACGGGCGCAGCGAGTCGACGAT
Source organism: Streptomyces sp. NPDC029151 (assembly GCF_055564315.1). NCBI lineage: Bacteria > Bacillati > Actinomycetota > Actinomycetes > Kitasatosporales > Streptomycetaceae > Streptomyces > Streptomyces sp. NPDC029151. The sequence continues at coordinate 53,075 of NZ_JBVHWQ010000003.1, read as the reverse complement.
CGCCTCGTTCCTCCGCGGCCGGCCCGACCTGCACGTGCTCGTGGCCACGAAGATGGGCCGCCGGGCCGAGCAGGTCCCCGAGACCTACGTCCTGGACAACTTCCGTGCCTGGAACGACCGCTCGCGCCGCAACCTCGGCGTGGACCGGATCGACCTGGTGCAGCTGCACTGCCCGCCCACCCAGGTCTACTCCTCCGACGCGGTGTTCGACGCGCTGGACACCCTGGTCGAGGAGGAACGCGTCGCCGCGTACGGGGTGAGCGTGGAGACCTGCGCGCAGGCGCTCACCGCGATCGCCCGGCCGAACGTGGCGAGCGTGCAGATCATCCTCAACCCGTTCCGGATGAAACCCCTGCGGGAGGTGCTGCCCGCCGCCCGCGAGGCCGGTGTGGGCATCATCGCGCGGGTGCCCCTCGCCTCCGGGCTGCTGTCCGGGAAGTACACCGAGGACACCGTGTTCGCCCCCGACGACCACCGCACCTACAACCGGCACGGCGAGGCGTTCGACCAGGGCGAGACCTTCTCCGGCGTGGACTACGCCACCGGGGTCGAGGCCGCCGCCGAGTTCGCCGCGCTCGCCCCGGAGGGCTACACCCCGGCCCAGCTGGCGCTGCGCTGGATCGTCGAGCAGGACGGCGTGACCACGGTGATCCCCGGCGCCCGCAACCCGGAGCAGGCCCGCGCCAACGCCGCGGCGGCCAAGCTGCCGCCGCTGCCGCGGGAGACGTCCACCGCGATCCGCGAGCTGTACGAGCGGCGGATCAGGGACCAGGTCGAGTCCCGCTGGTAGGCGCCCGGCCACGCGCACCGTTTGAACGATCAGGCGGGCGGTTACACGCACCGCATGACGGCGGAAGCACGGCGCAGAGGGCGCGACGAGACCGAGGAGGAGCGGGCCGACCGGATGTGGGGTGAACTCATCCAGGAGGTCCGGGTGGCCCAGACAGGCGTGCAGATCCTGTTCGGCTTCCTGCTGACCGTCGTCTTCCAGCCCAAGTACGGGCGGCTCACCTCCACCGACCAGATCATCTACATCGTGACCGTGGTCCTGGGCGCCTGCGCGACCGGCGCCCTCATCGGCCCGGTCTCCCTGCACCGGCTGGTCTCCGGCCGCCGGGTCAAGCCGCAGGCGGTACGGCTGGCCTCCCGGATGACGCTGGTCGGCCTGGCCCTGCTCCTCGCGACGATGACGTCGTCGCTGCTGCTGATCCTCCGGGTGGCCACGCACGACGGCTATGTGCCCTACCTGGTGGCGGCCGTCGTCGCCTGGTACCTGGTGGGCTGGTACGGCCTGCCCCTGTGGGCCCGCCGCAGGTACTCCTCCCGGTCGGACGACCAGGCGGAACACCCGCGGCTGCCGCGCTCGTCCGGCTAGGGGCGGACGTAGGGCCGGGTCATGACCTCCATGTTGTGCCCGGAAGGATCGGCGAAGTAGACGCCGCGGCCCCCGAAGAGGCGGTTGATCCGGCCGGGTTCGGTGTGGTGCGGGTCGGCGTGGTAGGTGACGTCGAGCGCCTCCAGCCGGGCGATCACGCCGTCGAAGCCCTCCTCGGGCACGAGGAACGCGTAGTGCTGCGGCTGGATCGGCTCCGCACGCTGCTCGTAGAAGTCGAGCGTCACTCCGTTGCCGAGGTCGACGGGCAGGAACGGGCCGAAGGGGGCGGCGACCGTCAGGCCCAGTACGGCGGCGAGGAACTCCGCCGACAGCCGCCGGTCCCGGGCGAGGACGGCGGTGTGGTCCAGCCGGACCGCGGCGGCCGGGGCGTGCTGCGCGGTGGTCTGCATGGGGTGGGTGTGTCTCCGGTTCGTGAGGTCCGCGGGAAGGGACGCCCGGAGCGGGCGCCGGAGCTGGAACTCGGAGACGACGGCGGGTCTCTCGCCCGCCTCGCGCTCACGCCGAGGCCGGGAACCCTGTTCGTGTGTGGCACATGGCCGACCCGGCAGTCACCCGGGTGACCTTACTGATCACCGTGAGCGGGCGCAACGCCGGCCAGCGCGCGGTCGTGCGCCCGGCTGAGCAGCAGCAGGGACAGCACGGCCCCGATCAGGGCGCAGAACATGTCCCACTGGGTGTCCCACACATCGCCCTGGGTGGCGAGGAACGCGTCCGCGCCGTGCCCGCCGATCTCCGCCGCCAGCCACTCCAGCAGCTCGAAGCAGGCGCTGAAGGCCAGGCAGGCGCAGACCGTGAGCGGTGCCAGCCAGCGGCTGCCGCGCAACGGCGAGGTGCGGCTGAGCAGTTCGCGGACCAGAATGGCCGGGACGAAGCCCTGCATCAGGTGCCCGAAGCGGTCGTACGGATTGCGGTCCAGGCCGAAGGTGTCGCGCACCCAGTCGCCCGCCGGGACCTCGGCGTAGGTGTAGTGCCCGCCCACCGCCAGGACCAGCGCGTGCACGGCGAGCAGCCCGCACAGCAGCCCGGTCAGCGGGAAGCGCCGCCAGGCCAGCACCACCAGGGGCAGGCCCACCAGCGCCCACACCGTCTCCAGGAACCAGGTGGTGCGGTCGCGGGCACCCCACGCGGACGCGGCCAGCCCGACGGCCGCCACACCGGCGAAGAGGGCGGGCGGCACCCGGCGTGGCGCGCGGAGCGGGGCGGGATGCACTGCGGTCACGGCGGGCTCCTTGCCTGAGGGCGGTGTCGGGGTGTCGTAGGGCCCCCATCGTGGCGCCCGGCCCCGCCGTCGGGCATGAGTACGGCTACTCAGCCGTGAAGAGGATCTCCGCCAGCAGCTCGTCCACCGGGAGGCGTTCGCGCCCGGGCGGGACGACGCGGTGGGTCTCGCGCAGGAACGCGGCGATCGCCGGCGCCCAGGCGAGCACCACCGCGTGGTGCCGGCCGCCGTCCGGCCGGGTGTCCCCCAGGAACTCCAGGCGCAGCTCCCGCCACAGCCCGGCGGCCTCCGGCCGCATCCGCACGTCACCGACGCCGACCGGCCGTTCCAGACCGTCGCAGAGCATCTGCCGGTCCAGCCGCCAGCTGGCCAGCACCCGGCCGTCGTGGGTGAAGACGGCGGTGACGGCGAACGGGTCGTCGGCGTCGTAGCTCAGGTGGGCCAGCACCGGACACCGGCCGGTGCCGTGGGCCAGGAGCTGCACCACCAGGGTCTTGTGCACGAACGAGTTCACGCGGGGGCCTCCGGCAACAATCGGCGTAGGGCCCTCTAGTACCCCCGTATCGCCCAGGATGCTCACCCGGGAGACTGATTCTCGTGCGGGAGACGTAGTCGCTCATCCGCACGTCGGCGGCCGGGGGGTCCGTCTCCCGCCCGGCCGCAGCGTCTCGAAGGCGGGACGGGGCCGTCGTGGACGGCCCGGTCCGGGGCTCCGCGGTCGCGTGTGGCCCGCCCGGCGGGGCAGCCGGCGTCAGGCGAAGGCCTCCCGCAGCGCCGGCAGCAGGGTCTTCGCCGACCAGTCCAGGAACTCGGGCTGTGCGTCGCCGCCGATCTGCACCAGCGCCACCTCCCCGAACCCCGCCTCGACGTACGGTCGTACGGCCTCCACGAAGGCGTCCGGGTCGTCACCGCACGGGATGGCGGAGGCGACGTCGTCCTCGGTGACGAACTGGGTCGCGGCCTCGAAGGAGTCGGGGTGCGGCAGCTCGGCGTTCACCTTCCAGCCCAGGCCGAACCAGCGGAACTGGGAGTGGGCGCGCTTGACCGCCGTGTCCCGGTCGGGGTCGTAGCAGACCGGGAGCTGGCCGACCCGGGGCTTGCCGTTGCCGCCGTGCCGGTCGAACGCCTCCAGCAGGCCCGCCTTCGGCTCGGTCGCGATCACCAGGTCGGCGAGGTGCCCGGCGAGTTTGCACGACTGTTCGCCGGAGACGGCGATGCCGATCGGCGGCGCCTGTTCCGGCAGGTCCCACAGGCGGGCCGACTCGACGTCGAAGTGCTGCCCGTGGTGGGTGACGTGGCCGCCCTCGAACAGCGCGCGGATGATCTCCACGGCCTCTTCGAGCATCTCGTGGCGTACGTCCACCGGCGGCCAGCCGCCGCCCACGACATGCTCGTTGAGGTTTTCGCCGGCACCGAGTCCGAGCCGGAAGCGGCCCTCGGACAGCAGCTGCACGGTCGCCGCCTTCTGCGCCACGACCGCCGGGTGGTAGCGCAGGATGGGGCAGGTGACGTACGTCATCAGGGGGATCCGCGAGGTGGCCTGGGCGGCGGCGCCCAGCACGCTCCACGCGTACGAGGAGTGGCCCTGCGAGCGCAGCCAGGGGAAATAGTGGTCGGAGATCACCGAGAAGTCGAAACCGACGTCCTCGGCCCGCACCACGTGGTCCACCAGGTCCCGGGGGCCCGTCTGCTCGGTCATCATCGTGTATCCGATTTGCACCATAACCGTCGAGTCCCCGGCTCGGCGGACGGAAAACAGGTCTCGGGCCGGGGTCACTCCCGCGGCGTGCGGAACGTGTCCAGGAACGTGGTCAGCGCCAGCCGGTTCGCCTTGTCGCCCCAGGCCGTGGCGGGAGTGGTGAAGCGCAGCGAGAAGCCCCGCGTTCCGCCCAGCAGGAAGCCCCGGCCGAGCGTGTGCGTGCGCGCGTCCCCCGAGCCGGCGAGCCACTCCAGGTCGGCGGCCCGGTGACCCTGGTAGGTGGTGGCCCGGACGGTGCCGACCCGCTGGTAGCCGGGCAGCCGCGCCAGCCCGGGTTCGACGTCGTCCCGCCAGACGGCGACCGGGTCGGGGCCGACGCGCTCGCTGTAGGTGACGGCGAGGGTGGGCGAGTCGCCGCCCCGGCCGAAGGTGACGCGGTAGGCCAGGCCGGCCACCCGGGAGGTGGCCAGCCGTTTCCAGCCGCCGGGCAGCGCCACGGAGAACCCTTCGGGCGCGCTGTAGCGGCGGTAGCCGGCCGGCAGGGCGGGGGAGGGCGGGGCGCTCGGCGTGCCGGGCGGGGCGGAGGTGGGCCGGGTGGCGCCACCGGTGTGCCGGTCGGTGGGCGTGACCGCGGCGGTGGCCCGGGGCGGCGCCCCGGCCGTGTCGGTGCCGGTGAGCGCGCCGGTCGCGGCCAGCGCCGCCACGGCCGCCGTGACCAGGGCCAGCGCGGCCGCGGCGGCCAGGACACGCCGGCCGCGCAGCGGTCCGGCCGGGCGCACTCCCGTGTAGGCGCCGCGCAGCCGCGGCGCGGGGGCCGGCTGCCGGTCCGCGTCCGTCTCCTCGGCCAGCGCCCGCGCCAGCGCCTCCCGCACCACCGGCCGGGTCAGCCGCTCCCGCGGGTTCTTGCGCAACAGCCCCTGCACGGCCTGGGTGAGCGGGCCGGTGCGCAGCGGGGTGCGCAGCGGCAGCCGGTCCACCGCCTTCAGCGTGGCCTCCGGCCGGCCGCGGTCCCGGAACGGCGGCCGGCCCTCGACCGCCGTGTAGAGCACCGCGCCCAGCGCCCACAGGTCGGCGGCCGGTCCGATGCGCTCGTCGCGGGCCTGCTCGGGGGAGGCGTACGACGGTGCGGTGAGCCGGGGGACCAGGGTCGCGCCCGCCAGGCCGAACCCCGTGACGACGACCGGGCCGCCGTCGCGTACGAAGACCTGCCCGGGGCTCAGTTCGCCGTGGGTGATGCCCTCGTCGTGCGCGGCCTGCAGCACGTCCAGCAGCTCCAGGCCGAGCCGGGCCGCCCGCACCGGGTGGAACGAGCCCTCCCGGGCGAGGAGTTCGCCGAGGGGTGTGCCGTCGATCCACTCGGTCACCGTCCACAGCGTGCCCGCCTCCACCACGGCGTCGACGACCGCGGCGACCTGGCCCGGACGCAGCAGCCGCATGGTCTCCGACGTGCGCACGACCCGGGCGGTGACCCGGCGCGCGGTGTCCTCGGCGGCGGGGTCCGGCAGGGCGGTCTGCGCCACCAGGCGGGGCTGGTGCGCCGTCACGTCCTCGGCGTACCACCACAGGCGGTTCGTCTCGCGGGCGAAGACCTCCAGGAGCCGGTACCGTCCGGCGACCAACTCGTGTGCGGAGACGTGCGCCTTGCCCATGGTCATCCCTCGCTGCAACCCCTGCCTCGTCTTTCCCAGGGGTACGCGGGGCGTGCGGGGGAGCGTTCAAAGAATCCCGAAGCGGTCGGCCCAGCCGGCCAGTTCCCGGGGTGTGGTGTTGCCCCCGCACACCACGAGCCCCAGCCGGACGCCGTCCCCGGCCCGCTCGACCACCTGCCGGGCCGCCGGCAGCAGACAGCCCGCGGCCGGCTCGGCCCACACCTTGGCGTGCTCGGCGAGGTCCAGGCACCCCCGCACCGCGTCCCGGTCCGACACCACCAGCACCTCCTCCACGAGGGCCGACACCCGGTCGTACGTCAGCTGCGAGACCGAGGGCGCGCTGAGCGTGGTCACCAGGGACGACAGGGGTACCGGAACCGGGCCGCCGGCCTTGAGCGCGCCGGACATCGCCTCCGCGCCCTCGGTCTCCACGCCCCACACGCGCACCCCCGGACGCCGGGCGCGCAGGGCCGCCGCGACACCGGCGATCAGACCGCCGCCGCCCACGCTGACCACGACGTCCGTCAGTTCCCCGGCGTCCTCGGCCAGCTCCAGCCCCACCGTGCCCTGTCCGGCGATCACCACCGGGTCGTCGAAGGGGTGGACCAGGGTCAGTCCCTCGTCCCGCAACCGGTTCACCAGCCGGAACGCGCTGTCCATGCCGTCGGTCAGCCGCACCGACGCCCCGGCGTCCTCGGCGAGCGCGATGGAGCGCGCGGGCGCGGTGCGCGGCATGACCACGGTCGCCTTCACATCGAGGGCCGCGGCCATCACCGCGAGCGCGATCCCGTGGTTGCCGCCGCTGACCGCGACCACGCCGGCCGCCCGCTCGGCCCCGCTCAGCGACAGCAGCTTCGCCGTCGCCCCGCGCGCCTTGAACGAGCCGGTGCGCTGGAGCAGTTCCAGCTTGGCGGTGACCGGGACGCCGAGCAGCGCGCCCAGACCGGGGCTCGGCACCGTCGGCGTCCGGACGACGTGTCCGGCGATCCGCTGTGCGGCGGTTTCGATGTCGGAGACGTCAGAGACGTCAGAGACGTCAGAGACATCAGAGACATCAGAGACATCAGAGACGTCGGAGACGTTCGAGCCGTCCGAGAACTCTGAGAAGTCTGAGATTCCGGTCACGGTGCCTCACCCTTCCGGCGCGGGTCGGGAACCGCGCCGCTCGCACCTTGGATCGCCGGGACCCGCCAGGTCAACGCCGCCCACGGGGTACGGCTACAGCGCGCGGCCCACCAGCGACTCCAGCAGGTCCGCCAGCTCCCCGGCGGCCCCGGTGGCCAGGGGCGCGGTGGTGAGCAGCTCCCGCGCGGCGGCCGTGTGGACCCGGGCCTCGGCCAGGGTCGCGGTACGGCCTCCCACCGCCTCGATCAGCGCGGCGGCCTCCTCGGCGTGCTCCGCCGAGCCGAGCAGCCCCGGCAGCCGCCGGGCCGCGGGGGAGCCGAGCGCCGCCAGCACCGGGAACGTCTTCTTCCGCTCCCTCAGGTCGCCGCCCACCGGCTTGCCGGTGACGGCCGGATCGCCCCAGATGCCGAGCACGTCGTCCACCAGCTGGAAGGCGACCCCGAGGTGCCGTCCGGCCCGGTCCAGCACGGCGGCCGTCTCCCGGGACGCCCCGCCGAGCGTGGCACCGAGCGCGACGGCACAGCCCAGCAGCGCACCGGTCTTGCCCTCCGCCATCGCCCGGTACTCCTCGGGCGTCACCCGTTGCGGGCCCGTCCAGGGCCGGGTCGCGAACAGCAGGTCGTCGGCCTGCCCGCGCACCAGGTCGGCGAGGGCCGCGGAGAGCAGCCGCACCGCGCCGGGTCCCTCCGGCGCGGCGGCGAGGGTGTCCACCGCCAGCGCGAACAGCGCGTCCCCGGCCAGCACGGCCGGACCCGTGCCGTACGCGCGCCAGGCGGCGGGGCGGCCGCGCCGCGTCGCGTCGGCGTCCATGATGTCGTCGTGCACCAGCGAGAAGGCGTGCACCAGCTCCACGGCGACCGCCGCCGGGATCCCGGCCCGGGCGTCGGCGCCCGCCGCCTCGGCGCCGAGGACCGCGAGGGCCTGCCGTACCCCCTTGCCTCCCGGTGCGCCGGCGGGCGCCCCGCCGACCTCGCACCAGCCGAAGGAGTACGCGGCCATCTCGGCCGTCCAGGGATGCAGCCGCCCCACCGCCGCCCGCAGCTCCGGCCGGACCAGCTCCCGGCACCGGGCGAGGACGTGCCCGGCGGACTCCCGCACCGGCGAGACGGGCGCCGTCACCGTACGGCCTCCGCTTCGAGGGCGAACTCCCGCTGGGCCCGGGCCACCATCTCCCGCGCGTGCCGCAGACCGCTGCGCTCCAGGGTGCGGGCCAGGTCCGCGAGTTCGGCCGCGGTCTCGGCGCGGTCGCGGCCGAGCCGGGCGAGGGACTTGGCGAGGCCCAGCCGGGAGAGCGCCTCGCCGCGCGGTTCGCTCATCGTCCGGAACTCGGTCAGCGCCAGCTCGTAGCGGTCGCGGGCCTCGGCGTACCGGCCCGCCCGGTACAGGACGTTGCCCTGCATCTTGTGGTTGTAGGCGAGCGCGCTGGAGAGGTTCATCTCCCGGCAGATGGCCTCCGCCTCGGCCAGCAGCTCCAGCGCCCGGCCGGTGGCGCCGTCGCGTACCGAGAGGACGTCCGCGAGCCCGCGCAGCGCCCAGGCGTGCCCGCGCCGGTCGTCGGCCCGCTCGGCTATCTCCGCGGCCTCCTGGAACAGGGCGTGGGCCCGGTCGTGGTCGCCGGTGTTGCGGTGCATCTGGGCGATGCCCTCCAGGGCCCACACGGTGTGCCGGGCCTCACCCCGCTTGCGGGCCTCGGCCAGCAGCTGCTCGTGCAGCCGGCCGACCGCCGCGTAGTCGCCCTGGATGCGGCCTGTCTCCGCGAGGCCGGCCAGCGAGTAGCCGCGGACGACGACGTCCCCGCCGCGCTCGCCGAGTTCGGCCGCGAGTTTCAGCAGCCGCCAGGCCAGCGGGAACGCCCCGCGCTGCCGGGCCAGGGTGCCCCCGCTCCACAGCGCCCAGGCCATGGCGGCGGTGTCGCCGGCCTCGCGGGCGGCGCGGTAGCTCGCCTTCCAGGCCCGGTCGGCGTCCTCGACATGGCCGAGCCGCCGGTGCGCCTCGGCGACGGCGAGCCCGCAGCGCGCCGCCTCACCGGGGCGTCCGGCCCGCTCGGCCTCGCGCAGCCGCTCGGTGCCCTCGGAGAGGACGTCGACCAGTGAGGAGTTCACGGAGAGAGTGGTCAGGGCGCCCTGGTACTCCGGGGCGAAAGCCTTGCCGTACATGTGTACCCTTCTATACACGCTGCGTATACATAAAGCGTATACATGGTGTGTATAGCGTCTCGGAAAGGTGCCCCGGCCCGGGGGCCGGGGCTCGGTCTGTCGTCGATCAAGACGCGGGTACGGCGGCCGGGGTTGCCCGGCCGCCCGGATCACCTGTGAAGGTTCAGTGCTGCTCCTTCTGGGGCGTCACCTCGCTGGGGCGCACCACCACGTAGCCCTCGCCCTGGAGCATCAGCTGCACGGCCTCACCGGAGCCTCCGCGCAGCATCGAGCCGATGGACTGCGAGCGGTGCAGCGAGGTCTGCAGGTGCGCGGTCCAGCCGACCACCGCGTCCGTGTCGACGTACACCGGCGCCTGCGCCGACACCGGGATGACCAGCGGGTTGCCGTCACAGACCAGACCGAGCCGGCCCTGCCCGCCGAAGACGCTGTTGAACAGGCCGCCGCCGGCGATGCCGGAGCCCTTCACCGTCTTGATCTCGTACGACAGCGAGGCGTCGAAACACAGCACGTTGCGGCCGTTGACGGTGAACTGGTCACCGGCCTCCACCTCCACGATGAAGCAGTTCTGCGCCTCGTGCGCGAACCAGGCCTCGCCCTGCCCGCGCACCGCCATGAGGGGCAGTCCCTCACCGGTGACCGCCCGTTTGAGCATGCCGCCGACGCCCTGCCCCTTGCGCTCGAACCTCAGGTCGCCGCGGTAGGCGACCATCGCGCCCTGCCGGGCGTACATCTCGCCGTTCACCGCGTACTTGATGCACTTGGCGTTCTCGACGGACATCCCCGGCGCGACGGCCGGCTGCACCACGTGCTGACTGGAAAAAAGATCACCCTTCATGCGGGGCATGGTGTCCCGGAAGGCGGCATTCCGCCAAGATCACGGATCGACGGGGTCCCTCCGCGACCGGTCCTTCCGGGACGGCCCTTCCTGACGGCCCCCTCCGCCGTCAGGCGGCCTGCCACAGTGCCGGTACCGCCGGCGGTTCCCAGCCCCGCTGGGACGTGTGCGGCTGCAGGCAGACGTAGGCGCGCGCCGCGTACGTGACCCAGTCGCCCGTCCGGTACGCCGTCCCCGGGGCCCAGGTGTTCTCCGGCGAGGAGGGGCCGGGACCCGGGCCGGGGTCCTGCGGGACGTCGAGGACGAAGTCGAACGCCGCCTCCCGGCCGCCGCCCCCGTCGCGCACCGTCATCAGCAGGCGGGGGTCGAAGATCGTGTCGGTGTTGTTGCGCGGCTCGTTCGGGAAGTACAGCTGCGTGGTCAGGACCGGACGGTGCGGCGCCTGCACCTTGACGTGGAGGTGGCGGGTCCGGCCCGGGTACAGGCCCGGCACGATCGTCGTCAGCGCGAAGGAGCCGCGCGAGTCGGTGAACTGGTGCCCCCGCAGCCGGAAACCCGTGTTGTCGTACGCGCCGTCGGTGTCGGCCTGCCAGAAGTCCAGCAGGACGCCGGACAGGGGGAGGCAGGCCCGCCCGAAGACGTAGCCGGTCACGGTGAGCCGGGTGCCCGGCAGGCCCGGCTCCAGCAGACTCGTGCGCTCCGGCGAGTTCGGTTTGAAGTAGGGGCCCTCGATCTGCTCCGGAGTGGGGTCGTCGCCGTCGTCGCACGGCGGGGTGAGCCCGGGCGCCGTGCCGCCCGCGACGAACGTGCGGGCGAGCGCCGGGCCGCCTATCAGGGCGACGGGCACCGCCGCGGTGGCCGCGAGTGCCGCGCGCAGCACCGTCTTGCGGTGGACGAGCCGCCCGGACCTCGGCTCCTCCTGCGCCCCGGCGCCGTCCCTGCCTGCTCCGTCCATGTCTCCTCCTCGTGGGGGGTGGGATGCGGAACGAAACTAGGGGCGCGCGGACGGGACTTCGATGGACTGGTCGTGGCGGCTGTGGTGTTTTCGGAAGTCACCGGGGCTGCTGCCGGTCTCCCGCCGGAAGAACCGGCTGAAGTAGGCGGGGTCGGCGAACCCGGTGCGGGCGGCGACCTGGCGTACCGACAGCCGGGTGTGGGCGAGCAGTTGCTGTGCCTGGTACACCCGGGCCTCGATCAGCAGCCGTCCCGGCGGCCGGCCGGTGGCGGCCCGGACCGCCTGGGTGAGGTAGCCGGGTGTCACGCCGAGCCGGCCCGCGCACTCCCGTACGGTCCACCCGGCGGCCTCCGGGCGGGCGATCAGCCGCGTGAACTCCTCGGACACGGCCGCCGGCCGGCCCAGCACCCGTGGGTCGCGGCCGGCCTCGCCGTGCCGTGGCAGCCGGGCGGCGCGTACGACGAGCACGTGGAGCAGCGAGCGCAGGACGCTCTCGTGCCCCGGGGCGCGCTGCCGGTGCTCCGCGACGAGTTCGGCCATCAACCGCCCCACGGACCGGTCGTGTTCGGCGTCCAGCGCGAACCAGCCCCGTTCCCCGAGCCGCCGCAGCACCTCGCGGTCGCCGGGGTGGTCGACCAGGAAGTCGTCGGTGAACAGCGCCAGCGTCCCCTCCGGGCCCTGGCCGCCTTCCCAGTGGTGCACCTGCCCGGGCAGGACCACGGCCAGGTGCGGGGGGCGGACCGGCCACCGCGTCAGGTCGACGACGTGCGTGCCGGAACCGGCGCTGACGTGGATGACCTCGTAGAACGTGTGCCGGTGCGGCCGGTCCCAGCGGGACAGCGGCCCCACCGCCTCGAAGGACCCCGCGGCGAACGGCGGGTCCCCGGGCCCGGCCACCTCCAGCCGGTGCAGGGGTACGTCCCCGGCAGCGGTCGGCAGGCCGGGCGTTCCCGGCGGGACGGTCGTGCCGCGCATCGTTCGTGCTCCCCTCCTCCAGGCGAGCCGGACGGGCTCGCCGCTTCTCGCGGGTAGGGATCACATACCGCACTCTGGTCTGGACCAACCTCTTGCCCCACGCCCTCCGGCGCCGCAAGCTCCCCTCATGGAGCTTGAGTTGCGGCATCTCAGGACCCTTCGCACCATCGCGGAGGCAGGCAGTCTGACCAGGGCGGCGACGGTGCTCGGGCTCGCGCAGCCCGCACTGAGCGCACAGCTCAGGCGCATCGAGCGGGCCCTGGGCGGTGCCCTCTTCGAACGGGGGCGGCAGGGGGTGCGGGCCACCGCACTCGGTGATCTGGTCCTGGAACGCACCCGGATCGTGCTCCCCGCCGTCAGCGAACTGCAGCAGGAGGCGGCCGCGTTCGCCCGCGGACGCCGGGAGGGGGAGCGGCTGCGGCTCGGCGGCACCCACGGGCCGTTGCTCGGCGCGCTGGTGGACCGGCTCGCCGACGCAGCCCCCGGCACCAGCCTGTCCACCCGCGCCTCCTGGTCGGAACGGGAACTGGCCGGTCTGCTCGCCGAGGGGCGCCTGGACTTCGCCCTCGCCGGCACCTGCGGCTCCGCGTCCCCGCCCGACGCCACCCGCCTGGTCTGGGAGGAGATCGCCGTCGACCCGGTCTTCGTCATGCTCGCCGATGCCCATCCGCTCGCCCGGGGACGGGAGATCGACCTGGCCGCGCTCGCGGACGAGGCGTGGGCCTGCGTCCCGGGCGACGGCTGCTTCGGCGACTGCTTCACCGCGGCCTGCGCCCGGGCCGGCTTCACCCCCCGCCGCATGTACGAGACGGACACCGCCTCCTGCGTCCACCTGGTGCAGGTCGGCCGGGCCGTGGGCCTGTGCCGAGCCACCTTCCCGTCGACGCCCGGCCTCACCACCCGTCCGCTCGCCGGCACCCCGCTGGTCTGGCGGCACCTGCTGGGCTGGCGCCCGGCCGGCCAGCGACCGGGCACCGCGGCCACGGTGCTCGCGCAGAGCCGCAAGGCGCACGAGGACGCGGCGGCGCGCAGCGACGGTTACACCCGCTGGCTCGCGCACCGCGGGGAACCGGCGGCCGCCGCGCACCGCCGAACCGGGCGCGCCTCCTGACGGCGCGCGGTGGGACCGCGCGCCTGCCATAACACCGGGGCAGGGGGTCGGCCGACGTCTTACGGACCGGGGCGGGTGCTCCGTACGGTTCCGGCACTCCACCGAATCCGAGGAGACCTCCCCATGCTCCAACGACACCTCAGAGCCGCGTGCGCCGCCGCCGCGGCGGCGGGTGCCCTGCTCGTGGCCGGGCTCAGCGGCTCCGCGAGCGCCCTGCCGTCCCACCCCCCGGCCGCCCCCACGGCGGCCGAGACGCTCCGCACCGACGCGGCTCCGCCGGCCCTCCTGCGGGCCCTGCAACGGGACCTGGGCCTGAACCGGCAGCAGGCCGAACGCCGCCTGGCCAACGAGGCGGAGGCGGGCGCCACCTCCGGCCGGCTGCGGGCCGCGCTGGGCGCGCACTACGCGGGCGCCTGGGTGCGCGGCGCGGAGTCGGACACCCTGACCGTCGCGACCACGGACCCGGCCGACGTGCCGGCGATCCGGGCCCGGGGTGCCGCCGCGCGCGTGGTCGACCACTCCCTGGCCGCGCTCGACGCGGCCAAGGCACGCCTGGACCGGGCCGCCGCCCGGCACGCCACCACCGACACCCCGGTCTGGTACGTCGACGTCCCGTCCAACGCGCTGGTGGTGCGGGCGGTGCGCACGGACGCCGCACGCTCCCTGCTGGCATCGGCCCACGTCGACGCCTCCCTCGTCCGCACGGTGAAGTCGGCCGAGCACCCCCGCCCGCTCTACGACCTGCGCGGCGGCGACGCGTACTACATCGACAACAGCACCCGCTGCTCGATCGGCTTCCCGGTGACCCGCGGCTCCCAGCAGGGCTTCGCCACGGCCGGCCACTGCGGCCGGGCCGGCAGCACCACCACCGGCGCCAACCGGGTCGCGCAGGGCACCTTCCAGGCGTCCGTCTTCCCCGGCAACGACATGGCGTGGGTGGCCGCGAACGGCAACTGGACGGCGACGCCGTACGTCAACGGTTCCAGCGCTCAGGTCACCGGTTCCACCCAGGCGACGGTGGGCTCCTCCGTGTGCCGCTCCGGTTCGACGACGGGATGGCACTGCGGGACGGTGCAGCAGCTCAACAGCAGCGTCACCTACCAGGAGGGCACGGTCACCGGGGTCACCCGCACCTCGGTGTGCGCCGAACCGGGCGACTCGGGCGGCTCGTTCATCTCCGGCAGCCAGGCACAGGGCGTCACCTCCGGCGGCACGGGCAACTGCACGAGCGGCGGCACGACGTACTTCCAGCCGGTCAACCCGATCCTCCAGTCGTACGGCCTGACGCTGAAGACCACCGCGACCGGTCCCGGCGACCCGGGCGACCCCGGTGACCCGGGCGACCCGGGCGGCACCTGGGCGGCCGGCACCGTCTACCAGGCGGGCGCCACGGTGACCTACGGCGGTGTCACCTACCGCTGTCTGCAGACCCACCAGGCCCAGCAGGGCTGGGAGCCGCCGAACACCCCCGCGCTGTGGCAGCGGCAGTGAGCGGCTGACCCCGGGGGGACCGCCGTCCGCCTGGACGCCCTGGACGCCCCGTCCGCGGCGTCGGGGGGCGTCCGGAGAGTCCGGGCGGACGGCACCGTCACGCGGTGGTCAGCCCCCGGCCGCCTTCCGCTTGCCGCAGAACGCCGATTCCAGGGCACCGGCCAGGGTGTCCAGCACCTTGCCGTTGTTCGACGTGTTGGCCACGGCCGTGAGACTCCGCCCGCCGTCCTTCGTGCTGAACGCGTACGTGTAGTAGCCCTGCACCGCCCCGGTGTGCCCGTACACCGACACCCCGCACGTCAGGTCACGGCGCCGCAGCCCGAGCCCGTACGCCGTCGTGCTGCTCACCTGGGTGAACCGCTCCATCTCCGCCAGCCGCGCCGCGGACATCAGCTTCCCCTTCAGCAGGGCGCTGTAGAAGACGTCGAGGTCGTGCGCGCTGGAGATGACCGCTCCCGCGCTCTGTGCCCACGACACCGTCTGCGCGGTCGCGTCGACCAGCGGCGCGCCCGCCGTGTCCGGCGTCAGGTACCCGCGGGTGTACCGGCCGGGGATCGCGGTGTCCGGATGGACGTAGAAGGTGTCGTTCAGCTTCAGCGGGGCGATGACGCGGTTCCGGTACGCCGTTCCCACCGGCTGCCCGGTGAGCTTCTCGATGAGCAGCCCGGCGACGACGAAGTTGGTGTTGGAGTAGGAGTAGGCGGCGCCCGGGGCGTTGGTGCGCGGCTTCCTCAGGGACAGGGCGACCAGCTGACGGTAGGTGAAGACCTTCCTCCGGACCGCCTCGAAGCCGGAGACGCTGCTGGCGAACATGTCGTTGCTGTAGTCGTACAGCCCGCTGCGGTGGCTCAGCAGGTGCCGGACCGTGATCCGGTCGTCCGGCAGCAGCCCCGGCAGGTACCGGTTGACCGGCGCGTCGAGCGAGAGGCGGTGCTCGTCGACGAGCTGCAGCAGCACGACCGTCGAGAAGGACTTGGTGACGCTGCCGATCCGGAACCGGTCGTCGGTGCTGATGGCCCGCCCGGTGGCGCGGTCGGCGACACCGCGCGTGACCCGGTAGGTCCGGCCGTGGTCGTCGATCCGGGCCAGCGCGCCCGGCGCGCCCTGTGCCACCGCCGACTCCAGCACCGCGGCCAGTCCCGCGGTGTCGGGCGCCGGCAGCGCCGCGGTGACGGGCGCCGGCGGCGCCGCGGTGACGGGCGCCGGCGGTGCCGCTGCCGCCCGGCTGCCCGGCTCCTCGGCGTCCGGTCCTCCGGTCGCCGCCCGCGCCGGCACCGCGAGCAGTGACAGCGCGACCGCTCCGAGAACCGCTCCCCGCCCCACCGTTGCTGAGACCATCCCGTACCCTCTCCCTCGGTTCGGTTTCTGATGCGATATCGGTCACATTCCGCCCTGGGAACCTAGGGGATGAGGTCGACGTCTCCACAGCCGACACACAGTTGGTCATCTCGCGATCACTCTGTGGCGTCCATTTGTAAAGGATTGCCATAGAAGTTCGCGAAATGGATCATTCCGGCTTTACGTGTCCATGAATGATCCGCAAGGGTGGGCGCTCGGGGCGGATCAGCCCCCTTGGCGCCCAACGGCGCCATGCCTCAAGGCGGTTGGGGATCCCTGCCGCCTTCGAACGAAGGAACCCTGATCAGATTGCGTAGACCGCACATACGCACCGTGGCGGTCGCCGTCGCGGTGACGACGGCTGCCACGGGCCTGGCCGGTACGGCCTTCGCGGCTCCCTCCACCGGGGTGGAGCGGTCCGCCGCCTCCGCCGCGTCGAACGCCACGGCGGTGGTGGAGGCGGCGCGCACCGCGGCCTTCTCGCACGCCTCGGCGACCGGCGTCTCCCAGGGCGACGAACTGCACGCCCAGGACGTCCTGATCGACCCCGAGGGCGCTCGTCACGTCCGTTTCGTCCGCACCCACAACGACCTTCCGGTGCTCGGTGGCGACCTCATCGTCCACCTCGACCACGGTCTTCGTTACACGGGCGTGACCCGCGCGGCCGACCACACGGTCAAGCCCGCCGCCGAGGCCAAGCTGACCGCCGGCCAGGCCGCCGCCAAGGCCGCCAAGGCGGCCAAGGGCGACGCCGGCAGCGCCCAGCTCGTGGTGGACGCCCGCGACGGCGTCTCCGCGCTCGCCTACCAGGTCACCGTCACCGACAAGGACAGCGCCCGCACGGTCGTCGTGGACGCGGTCACCGGCAAGGTGCGCAGCAACACGCCGACCCGGGACGAGTTCCTGTCGCCGAAGCTGCTCGACACCCTGCGCGAGCGCGGCGAGACCCTCGACCCGGCCACCGGCTCCGGTTCCGGCGCCGACGTCGCCGGCCTGGTCGGCTCCCGCAGCACCGGCGCCGCGGCCTACCCGTCGGCCGCCAAGGGCACCGGCAAGACCCTCTTCGTGGGCACCGTCGGTCTCACCACCACGCAGACCTCGCGCGGCCACTACCAGCTCAAGGACCCGAACCGGTACGGCACCGAGACGCGGGACGCCAAGGGCTCGTACACGGAGAAGTTCAGCGCCGGTTCCAAGCTGACCAACACCACCAACGTGTGGGGCAACGGCAAGACCACCAGCCGGGTCAGCGCCGCGGCGGACGCCCAGTACGGCATCACGAAGACGCTCGACTTCTACAAGAGCACCTTCAAGCGCAAGGGCATCGCGAACAACAGCAAGCCCGCGCAGGCGATGGTCCACTGGGGCAAGAAGATCGCCAACGCCTTCTGGGACCCGACCTGCAACTGCATGCTGTACGGCGACGGCGACGGCGACATGTTCAAGAAGCCGCTCGTGGTCCTCGACGTCACCGGTCACGAGCTGACCCACGGCGTGGTGGAGGCGACCGCCAACCTGCAGCCGACCTTCGTCGACTCCGACGGCAACCAGTACGGCGAGCCCGGCTCGCTGAACGAGTCGCTCGCGGACATCTTCGGCTCGAACGTCGAGTTCTACGCCAAGAACACGAAGGACACCCCCGACTACCTGGTCGGCGAGAAGCTGGGCCTCGCGCAGAAGTTCCTGCGCCGCCTGGACCACCCCTCGCTCGACAAGCTCGAGGGCACCATCGACTACTGGTCGCCGGCCACCTACGACACCGAGGTGCACGCCGGTTCCGGTGTCTCGTCCCACGCCTACTACCTCCTCGCCGAGGGCAGCGGCAAGAAGACGATCAACGGCGTGAACTACAACTCGCCGACGTACCACAACATCGCGGTCAAGGGCATCGGCCGCACCAAGGCGACGGCCATCTACTACCGTGCGCTGACCCGCTACATGGTCTCCTCGACCGACTTCCACCAGGCGCGCGTCGCGACGCTGAAGGCGGCCAAGGACCTGTACGGCGCGAACAGCACCGAGTACAAGACGGTGGACAAGTCGTGGGCCGCGGTCAACGTCACCGCCGCCAACACGCCGAGCGCCCGTCACTGACGCACTCGGACCACACCGGCACCACCGGATGCCCCGCCCCGCGCGGGGCATCCGCGTGTTCAGGGACGTCTGGGGTGTCCGGCGAGTGTCCGGCGGCCCCCGGCCGGGTCACCCCGTCCCGGCCGGCTCCGGAGCGATCAGACCCCGGCGGTAGGCCACCGCCACCGCCTCCGTACGGCTCGCCGCGCCCAGCTTCGCGAGGATGTTGGACACGTGCACGCTGGCCGTCTTGCCGGTGATGAACAGCTCCTCGCCGATCTGCCGGTTGCTGCGGCCCCGCGCCAGGAGCCGCAGGACGTCCCGCTCCCGCGCGGTCAGCGGGACATGACCGGCGGCCGGGGCCCCGGCCCCCAGCCGGCCCCGGCGGACCAGCGCGTCGACGTCCTCCGACAGCGGCGCCGCACCCAGTCCGGCCGCCGTCTCCCCGGCCAGCCGCGCCTGTTCCGCCGCCTCCGCCCGCCGCTCCACCGCCAGCAGCGCCCGCGCGTACCGCAGCCGGCAGCGCGCCTGCTCGTACCCGTCGCCGTAGCCGAACGCGGCGACCGTCTTCTCCCAGGCCGCCGGATCCGGTCCGGACACGACCGTCGTCCACTCCGCCTCCGCCCGGGCCAGCCAGGCCTGTCCCTCCGGGCCCTGCGCGAGGCCTTCCTCGTCCCGCCCGGCTCCCTCGCGCGCCACCTCCACCAGCTCGGCCGCCGTCTCCGCCCAGCGGGCGAGCTCCGCGTCGGCGCCGCCCCCGCGCCGCAGCTCCGTCACCCGGTCGGCGACCGCCGCCAGGCAGAGCGCGGCCAGCCGCACCGCGACGCCCGGCCGCCGTCCCGTCACATCACCGAGGGCGGTGACCGTCTCCCGCATCCGTGCGACGGCGCCCTCCGCGTCGCCGTCCCGCGCGGCGGCGTCGGTGAGCACGATCCCGGCGACCAGCGTCCCCATCCAGTCGAACGGCCCCTCCAGCAGGGCCCGGGCCCGCTCCACCGCGCCGCGCTCACCCCGGGCCAGCGCCACGTACAGCGCGGGGCTCGTCGCGAAGGCGCCTCCCGGCGCGGGCAGTCCGGGCGTGGCCTCGGCCGCCAGGCGCAGGCACTCGTCCCACCGGCCCAGGGTGTACAGCACCAGCAGCTGGAGGTAGCGCAGCTCCAACGGGTACACCGAGGACAGCAGACCGGCCCGGCGGGCCCGCTCCAGACCGTCGGCCAGCAGGGGCAGGCACTCCGCCAGGTCCCCGGACTCGACGGTGCCGAGCGCCAGGTTGAACAGCGCACGCGTCTCCACCGGCGCGTTCCCGGCGGCGCGGGCCAGCTCCAGGGCCCGCCGCAGCGTCTCCCGGCCCTGCGGGGAGCGCCGCCCACCGCCCTCGACCACCGCCAGGGAGATCAGCAGATCGGCCTGGGCGCCCCGCACACCCAGCTCCTCGGCGACCCGCAGGGCCTGCCGGCCGATCCGCAGCGCGGTCTCGTCCTCGCCGATCTGGCGGGCCGCCGCGACATGCGTGGCCGCCGCCCACACCCACGTCCGCGACGGCGGCTCGGCGGGGATCATCGCCAGCGCCTCGCTGCTGTAGCGGAACGCCGCCGTCAGACTGTCCACCGTCATCAGGTTCCCGGCCAGCGTGTAGCGGACCCGGGCGGCCAGCTCGCCGTCGGTGTCCTCGCCGACCCCGGCGAGCGCCGTCCGGGTCAGCGCGACCGCCCGGTGGAAGGCGCCGGCATGGGCCGCGGCGGCCGAGGCGCGCAGGGTCAGCGTGACCCGGTCGAGGCCCTCCCCGGCGGGCCGGACCGACGCGGGCACCGACGGCCACAGGTCCAGGACGGTCTCCAGGTGCCGCAGTTCCTCGGCGGGCGCGCCGAGCCGCCGCGCGTGGTCGGCCGCCTCCAGACAGGCCGCGAGCGCCGCGGGAAGATCGTGGCTCTCCCGGGAGTGGTGGGCGCGCTCCGCCGCCGTCTGCGGGGCCCCGCCGTCCGCCGCGAGCAGCCGGGCGTAGGCGCCGTGCAGCCGGGACCGCTCGCCGGGCAGCAGGTCGGCGTAGACCGCCTCCCGGGTGAGGGCGTGCCGGAAGGCGTACGTGCCGTCGTCCTGGGCGAGCAGCAGCTGGTGCCCGACGGCCTCCCTGAGCGCGGTCTCCAGCTCCTCCTCGGGCAGCCCGGCCGCCTCGCGCAGCAGCCCGTGCCGCACCCGCCGTCCGGCCACGGCCGCGGTCCGCAGCACCTGCTGGGCGGTCTCGGACAGCTGTTCCACCCGGATGAGCAGCAGGTCGGCGAGGCCGCTGGGCACCCCGTCCGCTTCCGCGGCGGACGCCGCGAGCAGCTCCTGCGCGTAGAACGCGTTGCCCTCGGCCCGGGCCACGATCCCGCGCACGACGGCGTCGGGCAGCGGACGGTCCTCCAGGGCCCGCACCAGCCGGGCGACCTCCGGATCGGGCAGCGGCCGCAGCTCCAGCCGCTCCACGGCGGGCAGCCGGACCAGTTCGGCGAGCAGGGGACGCAGCGGGTGGCGGCGGTGCAGGTCGTCGGTGCGGTAGGAGGCGAGGATCGCGAGCCGCCGGTCCCGGGCGCCGCCCGGCCGGTGCGGCAGGCCCCTGCTGAGCAGGAAGCGCAGCAGGTCCCGGGAGGACTGATCGGCCCAGTGCAGGTCCTCCAGGACGAGCAGCAGCGGGGCCACCTCCGCCAGCCCGGCCAGCAGCCCGGCGACGTCCTCGAAGAGCCGCAGCCGCTCGTCGGGCCCGCCGCCCGCGTCCGGGCCGGCGCCCAGCAGCCGGTCCGCCGCGGGATGCGCGGCCATGACGGCCGTGAACCGCTCGTCGGCGGCGAGCGTGCCCAGGATCTCGGTGAACGGCAGGTACGGCAGACCGACGTCCCCGAGGTCCACGCAGTGCCCGGTGACCACGGTGGCCCCGGCCCGCGCAGCCCGCCCGGCGGCCTCGTCCAGCAGCCGGGTCTTGCCGACCCCGGCGTCCCCGGCGAGCAGCACCGCTCCCGCGGCTCCGCCCCGGGCACGCTCCAGCACGCCCGTGAGCCGGGCCAGTTCCTCGTCCCGGCCGATCAGCGGGGCTGTGGTGAAGGCGGTCTGCGACACGCCCTCATCCTGCCACGCGGCACCGCCGGCACCCACGGTACCGACGACGCCTCGGCGCCGAGCGGGGGTCTCCGCCGCGGCCTCAACGCAGCGTCTGCGCCCAGTTCTCCGGCACCCGGCCCGCGGGACCCGGCGCCGGCTGGTCGGCGGGACGGCTGCCCGGCGGGGCGAGTTCGGGGCCGGAGGTGAACAACTCGTCGGTGGCGTAGTTCCAGAACCAGCCCTCGCCCGGCTCGAAACTCTGGATCACCGGGTGCCCGGTGGCCCGGTAGTGGGCGGTGGCGTGCTTGGCGGGGGAGTCGTCGCAGCAGCCGATGTGCCCGCACCGCGCGCACCGGCGCAGGTGGAACCACCAGCCGCCCGCCTCCTCGCACTCCACGCAGCCCGTGCCGCTGGGCGGGACGCTGGGGTCGATTCCGTCGACGTCGTTCATACCGGCTCCTCGTCGGGCGTCTGTGCGGTCAGGGGCAGCAGCACCTGGAAACGGGTGTCGCCGGGCACCGACTCGACCCGCAGGGCCCCGTGGTGCTTGTTGACGACGATCCGCCAGGAGATGTCCAGGCCGAGGCCGGTGCCCTCGCCGACCGGCTTGGTCGTGAAGAACGGGTCGAAGATCCGGTCCCTGATCTCCGGCGGCACGCCCGGACCGGTGTCCCGGAACTCGACCAGCAGCCGCTCGTGGTGGAGCGCCGTCCGCACGGTCAGCGTGCCCTGGCCGCCCGTGCCGTTCATGGCCGAGACGGCGTTGTCCACCAGGTTGGTCCACACCTGGTTCAGCTCGGCCGGGTAGGCGGGCACCGGGGGGAGCGTGCGGTCGTACTCCTTGACGACCTCGATGCCCGGGCCGATCTTCCCCGAGAGCATCAGCAGCGTGCTGTCGAGGAGTTCGTGCACGTCCACCTCCCGGTACGGCGCCCGGTCCAGCTGGGAGTACTGCTTGGCGGCGTCGACCAGGTGCGAGATGCGGGTGGTGGAGTCCTCGATCTCGCTCATCAACAGCTCGGTCTCGATGGTGTAGTTGAGCCAGCCGACCGCGTTCGGCAGGATCTCCTCGTCCACCGCCGCCGCGACCCCCTCCAGCCAGTCCACGTCGAGTCCGGCCTGCACGAAGGTGGGCGCCAGCTGCCAGCCGTGGTCGATGCCGTGGTCCTCCAGCCAGTCGGTGAGCGTGTCCTCCCGGTCGCTGGCCTCCAGCGGGCTGAGCACCGGGGCCTTGGCCACCCGTTCCGCGGTGCGCTCCTGGATCTCGACCAGGCTCGCCAGCACGTCGCGGGAGAAGGGTCCTTCGGCGATCAGGCCGAGCTTGCGCCGCATCTTCGCGACCCGCTCCCGCAGGGTCGAGGTGGCCCGGACCGCGGCCGCCGCGGGGTTGTTCAGCTCGTGCGTGAGCCCCGCCGACAACGAGCCGAGCGCCAGCAGCCGTTCCCGCTGGCCGATCATCGCCTGGGTGTTCTTCGTGCCGAAGAACAGCCCCTCCAGCAGGTGCACGGCCATCGGGAACCACTCCTGCATGACGTCCGCGAAGATGTCGGCCGGCAGCACGAAGAACCGTGTCGGCACCGTGACCCGCATGGAGTTGTTGTAGACCTGCCGCACCCGGTCGCCCAGGTAGGCCTGCATCGCGCCCGCGTACACCCCGGGCTGCGAGGTCCGGGTGACCTCCACGTCGTCGCCGCCGACGCGGCGGGACAGCACGACCGTGCCCTCGATCATCACGAAGAAGCAGGTGGCCGCATCGCCCTCGGTGTACACCGGGCCGGGTGGGAACAGCTCCACCCGTCCCTGGGCGCAGAGCCGGCCCAGCTGCTCGGCGCTCAGCTTCTCGAAGAGGAACAGCGAGCCGATCTCCTGCGGGCTGCACGCCACGACCTGCCCGCTCATGACTGCTCCAGGTACCGGTGGACGAGCATCACGGCCATGGCTCCCTCTCCGACGGCGGACGCGACCCGCTTGGCGGACTCGGCACGCGCGTCGCCCGCCACGAACACCCCGGGGATGCTGGTCTCCAGGTGGTACGGTGCCCGGTCCAGCTCCCAGCCGGCCGGCGGCCGCCCGTCGGCGGTCAGGTCGGGCCCGGCCAGGATGAAACCCCGCCCGTCGCGCAGCACGCTGTCGCCGAGCCAGTCCGTCAGCGGGGCGGCGCCGATGAACACGAACATCCACTGCGCGTCGACCTGTTCGGTCTCCCCGGTCACCGCGTCCCGCAGCGTCAGCCGCTCCAGACGGTCCGAGCCGTGCGCCCGCTCCACGACCGTGTGGCAGCGCACCGCGATGTTCGGGGCCTCGTCGATCTGCTGGATCAGGTAGTGCGACATCGACGCCGACAGGTCGGGGCCCCGCACCAGCAGCGTCACCGACTTCGCGCCCCGGGACAGGTACATCGCCGCCTGGCCCGCCGAGTTGGCACCGCCGACGATGTACACGTCCTGGCCCTGGCAGGAGGCGGCCTCGGTCAGCGCCGAGCCGTAGAACACCCCGCACCCGGTCAGGTCGGAGCAGCCGGCGGCCTCCAGCTGCCGGTACTGCACGCCGGTCGCGAGGATGACGCTGTGCGCGGCGATCGCCGAGCCGTCCGCGAACCGTACGACCCGTGCGGCGCCGTTGACCTCCAGCCCCGTCACCTCGCGGGCGGTCAGGATCTCGGCGCCGAACTTGGCCGCCTGCCGGCGCGCCCGGTCGGTGAGCTGGGCGCCGGAGACGCCGTCGGGGAAGCCGAGGTAGTTCTCGATCCGTGAGCTCTGCCCCGCCTGTCCGCCGGTGGCCGACCGCTCCACCAGCACGGTCCGCAGGCCCTCGGAGGCCCCGTACACGGCCGCGCCGAGCCCGGCCGGTCCGCCGCCGATCACGATCAGGTCGTAGAAGTCGGCCGTCGGCGTCGTCGCCAGCCCCACGTGCGCGGCCAGCTCGGGGGCCTCCGGCTCGACCAGGACCGTGCACTCCGGGGTGATCACCAGCGGCAGCCGCTGTCCGTCCTGTCCGGCCGCCGCCAGCAGCCGCTGCCCCTCCGGCTCCTCCACCGAGTACCAGCGGTAGGGCACCTGGTTGCGGGCCAGGAACTCGCGGACGTCGGAGGAGCGCGCCGACCAGCGGTGTCCCACGACCTTGGTGCTGGGCACCGGCTTGTAGGCGCTGGTGCGCCAGGCCTGGAGCAGGTCGTCGACGACCGGGTAGAGCTTCTCCTCCGGCGGGTCCCAGGGCTTGAGCAGGTAGTGGTCCAGGTCGACCACGTTGATCGCGTCGATCGCCGCGTTGGTGTCCGCGTACGCGGTCAGCAGCACTCGCCGCGCCCCCGGATACACGTCGAGGGCCTGCTCCAGGAACTCGATGCCGTTCATCTGCGGCATGCGGTAGTCCGCGAGGATCACGGCGACCAGGTCACCGCGCAGCTTCAGTTCGCGCAGCGCGTCCAGGGCGGACTCGCCGGACTCCGCGCGCACGATCCGGTACGACTCGCCGTAGCGCCGCCTGAGGTCGCGGGCGACGGCACGGGAGACCCCCGGGTCGTCGTCCACGGTCAGGATGACGGTCCGCGCGGTGTCGGCGGCCTGTGCCATACGTCTCCCCACCCGAGTGCCGGATCCACCGGATCGGTGTCGTGGGGACCACCGCACCGGTACCAGGCCATCGTATGTTCGCCTCCGCGGGTTCCGCTTGCCTGCGGGAGCCCACCGCTTGCCCCACGGCGACCAGCGGGCGCGCCTCCGGCCCGGGGAGCCGGCGGAGCACGGTGGAGGAGAGATCATCGTGACCGGTGCCCGTCGGCGGGCACCAGCACCCTGAGGACCCGGCGACGACGAGGAGGCCCGCGGATGACACGCCCGATCACGGCAGGGGTGGACGGTACGGAGGAGAGTCTGGCGGCGCTGGACTGGGCGGCCCGGGAGGCCGTACGCCGGCGGCTGCCGCTGCGCGTGGTGCACGCCTGGCGGTACGCCGAGGCGCTCGCCGCAGCCGACCGGGACACCCAGCACAGGTGGGTGTCGGAGGGGGTCGCGGAGGCCGTGCGGACCGTGTCCGGGCGGCACCCGGGGCTGACGGTGACCACGGACGTGGTCGAGGGCGCCGCCGCGCACGCGCTGGCCGAGGCGGCGGCCGGGGCGGAGATGCTGGTGCTCGGCTCGCGCGGCCACGGGCCCGTCGTCGGCTTCCTGCTGGGCTCGGTCGGCCAGCAGGTCATCGCGGAGGCGGCCCGGCCGGTGGTCTCGGTGCGCGCCGAGGACCGGGCCCCGGCGGAGGCGGCCGGCCGGGACGTGGTGGTCGGCCAGCACGGCGGCCCGGAGGACAGCGCGGCGGCGCTGCGGTTCGCGTTCGAGACGGCGGCGGCCCGCGGCGCTGCCGTCCGCGCGGTCCGGGCCTGGACACTGCCCCCGGTCTTCGCCTACAGCCCCGGTTCGCTCAAGCTGCTCGACGACGCCGGCGGCCTCGAACCGTACGAGAGGCAGGCGCTGGCCGAGGCCCTCCGGCCGTGGCGGGAGCGGTTCCCGGAGGTGCCCGTCGCCGAGCACGTGGAGATGGGCAGCGCCGGCCAGGTGCTGCTGTCGACGGCCGGCCGGGCCCAGCTGATGGTGGTCGGGCGCCGGGCGCGCCGTACGGCGGTCGGCGCCCGGATCGGATCGGTCGCGCACGGGGTGCTGCACCACGCCGACTGCCCGGTGGCCGTGGTCCCGCACGAGTGAGCTACTCCTCCTCAGCCGGCTCCAGCGTGGTCCGGGCCTTGGGCAGCACCTTCTCGACGTAGTCCTCGACGGCGGTGTCGAGGCCTATGTCGTGCTGGGCGCGCTCGGACAGGTACCAGCGGTGCTCGAGGAGTTCGTGGTAGATCTCGGCCGGGTCCATGGAGCCGCGCAGCTCCGGCGGCACCGCCCGCACGGTCGGCCGGAACACCTCCCGCACCCAGCGGTGGGCGAGCACCTCGGGCCGGGCGGCATGGGGGTCCCGCCTGGCCGAGCGGAGCCGCGAGCCCGGAGGAGCGTCGCCGGGGGCGTAGTCGTCCTGGCCGGCCATCCAGCTCTCCAGGTCGTTCAGCAACCGCCGGGCCTGGTTCTCCTCGGCGTCCAGACCCGTCAGCCGGAGCAGCTGGCGCTGGTGGTGGCCGGCGTCGACCACCTTCGGCACGAAGGTGACCGTGTCCCCGTTCGAGGAGTGCTCGATCTGCATCTCGGCGACGTCGAACCCGAGGTCGTTCAGGCGGCGGATCCGGCGCTCGATGTAGTGGTACTTGCCCGCCGGGTACACCGAGGTGCGGGTCAGCTCCTGCCACAGCCCCTGGTAGCGGGTGCAGATCTCGTGGCCGAACGCGACCGGGTCGACGGACGGGTGCAGCGCGCCGGACGCCTCCAGGTCCAGCAGCTCGCCGCTGATGTTGACGCGGGCGAGCTCCAGGTCGTAGTCCCGCTGCCCGGGGCTGAGCCGCGGGTGCAGGTCGCCGGTCTCCGCGTCGACCAGATAGGCCGCGTAGGCGCCCGCGTCCCGCCGGAACAGGGTGTTGGACAGCGAGCAGTCGCCCCAGGCGAACCCGGCCAGGTGGAGCCGGACCAGCAGCACGGCGAGGGCGTCCATCAGCCGGTGCATCGTCGCCGGGCGCATCGTCGTCTCGAACATCGACCGGTACGGCATCGAGCCGCGCAGGTGACGGGTGACGAGGACCGGCTCCAGCGGCGCGCCGGAGGGGTCGGTGCGGCCGGTGACCACGGCGAGCGGGTCGACCGCGGGGATCCCGAGCCGGTCCAGGTCGCGCAGCAGCTCGTACTCGCGCAGCGCGGGCCGCTCGGCCAGCTCCTTGACGGCGATCACCTCGTCGCCGGCGTGCGCGTAGCGCACCACGTGCCGGGAGATGCCGCGGGGGAGCGGCACGAGGTGGTGCTCGGGCCACTCCTCCAGCGGGGTGTCCCAGGGCAGGGCGAGCAGGAGTGCGGGGTGTTCCGGGTTCGTGGCGCTGATCTGCAAGGCCATGACGGAACCCTACGGCCCCGCCCGGGTGTTCTAGGAGGCCCGCTCCCGGGCCTGCTCGGCCGCGGCCCGCACCGGGCCGCGGTGGACCGGCCCGTGTCCGGGCAGCAGGGTGTCGCCGTCGAGCGCGCCGATCAGGTCCAGCGAGGCCACGACCCGGGCGCGCTCGTGGTGGAAGAAGTCGGGCAGGATCTGCGGGCCCCGGACACGCGACGTCGCGTGCCCGCTGACCAGGGCGTCGCCGGAGATGACGATGCCCGTCCCGGGGAGGTGGTAGACGCAGTGGCCGTCGGTGTGGCCGGGGGTGTGCACGGGCACGGGACGGCCCGGCAGGTCCAGCGGACCCTCGTTCGGGAACGGCTCGGGCGCGGTGACGGGGTTGTGGTCGGTGCCGCCGGCCCGGATCACGTGCACCGCCCACGGCAGGACGCCCGGCCGCCACAGGTTGCGGACCACGTCGCCGATGTCGGCCTGCTGCAGGAACTCCCGCCGGGCGTGGGGCACCTCGGCCGGGTGCAGGTACACGGGGGTGCCGTAGCCGGCGCGCAGGTACTCGGCCGAGCCCAGGTGGTCGTTGTGCGCGTGGGTGATCAGCACGGCGGCGACCGCCTCGGGTGAACTGCCCACCTCGGCGAGGGACTCCAGGACTCCCCGGCGGTCTCCCGGATACCCGGTGTCGACCAGGGTGACGGCGTCGCCGTCCTTCAGGATCACCCAGTTGACGTGGTTGCCGTGCACCAGATAGGTGCCGTCGGCGACTTGGTGTACCTCTGCCCGCATGATCTCCCCGACCCCTGTGCGGCTGACCGTCGGGGACAGCCAACCAGATGTGCCGGTGCCCCGCACCGCCGGGTCGCGTCAGCGCACGCCCTGCGGGCGGAACTGGATGCTGATGCGCGGTCCCGCGGCCCGGCTCGTCTTCGGGACGCAGTGCTCCCAGGTGCGCTGGCAGGATCCGCCCATCACGATGAGGTCGCCGTGGCCGAGCGGGCGCCGGACCGCCGTGCCGCCTCCGCCGGCGGGGCGCAGCAGCAGGTCGCGGGGCTCGCCGACGGAGAGGATCGCGACCATCGTGTCCTCCCGGGAGCCCCGGCCGATCCGGTCCCCGTGCCAGGCGACGCTGTCCCGGCCGTCGCGGTAGTAGCACAGCCCGGCGGTGGTGAACGGCTCCCCCAGTTCGCCGGCGTAGTGCCGGGACAGGGCGGCGCGGGCCTCGTCGAGGACCGGGTGGGGGAGCGGGTCCCCGGCCCGGTAGTAGGCGAGCAGGCGCGGGACGGTCACCACGTTGTCGTACATCTTGCGCTGCTCGGCCCGCCACGGGACCTCGGCCGCGAGGTGTTCGAACAGGGCGTCGGCCCCGCTCAGCCAGCCCGGGAGCACGTCGATCCAGGCGCCCGAGCCCAGCTCGGTCCGCCGCAGGCCGTCGAGCGGGCCGAGTCGCAGCTGGTCGGTCTGGTCGAACAGGGAGCCCTGGAGGTGCGTGGACATGGGTCCAGGGTACTCCTGAATCGAAAACGTGTTCCCTTTGATCACGGGGTGCGCGGCGGGGTTCCGCGGAGCCTTTCGATACGCCGGTGTATCGGATACATTCGCGTATCGAACCGACCGGAGGGCAGTCATGGACACGGCCAAGCGCGTCACCCGTCGCCGGGTCCGCACCCGCGCCCGGCTGCTCGACGCCGCGTTCACGGTGTTCGCGGCCAAGGGCTTCGGGCGGGTCTCCATCGAGGAGGTCTGCGAGGCGGCCGGCTTCAGCCGGGGCGCCTTCTACTCCAACTTCGCCACCCTGGACGAGCTGTTCTTCGCCCTCTACCAGGAGCGCGCCGACCTCATCGCCGGCCAGGTCGCCGACGCCCTCGCCCAGGACGGGCCCGACCTGGACGTGCCCGCCTCCGTGGACCGGGTCACCGAGGTGCTGCTGCTCGACGTCGACTGGCTGCTGGTGAAGACCGACTTCCTGGTGCACGCCGCCCGGGACCCGGCCGTCGCCCGGGCCCTCCTCGACCACCGCGCACGTCTGCGCCGGGCCGTCGCCGACCGGCTCTCCCGGGCCCGCGGCCACACCGAACTGCCCGCCGTGCTCGGCGACGCGGACGCCGCCGCGCACGCCGTGGTCGCCGCGTACGACGGGGTCACCACCCAACTGCTGCTGGACCGGGACGTGGAGGCCGCCCGGGCCTGGCTCAGGCAACTGCTCACGGCGCTGCTCACGGACGGCGGCCGCACCTCCGCCTGAGCACCGGCACGGCCCCCTCCCCGCACCCTCAGGAAGGACACCCCGCCATGGACGCGGACGTCATCGTCGTAGGAGCCGGACTCGCCGGCCTCGTCGCGGCGCACGAGCTCACCAGCCGGGGCCGCAGGGTCGCCCTGGTCGACCAGGAGAACGCCGCCAACCTCGGCGGCCAGGCGTTCTGGTCCTTCGGCGGCCTCTTCCTCGTCGACTCGCCCGAGCAGCGGCGCCTCGGCATCAAGGACTCCTTCGCCCTCGCCTGGAGCGACTGGCAGGGCAGCGCCCGGTTCGACCGGCTCGCCGACGAGGACTCCTGGGCGGTCCGCTGGGCCCGCGCCTACGTCGAGTGGGCCGCCGGCGAGAAGCGGTCCTGGCTCCAGGGCCACGGCATCGAGCTGCTGCCCACCGTCGGCTGGGCCGAGCGCGGCGACCTGCGCGCGGACGGCCACGGCAACTCCGTGCCCCGCTTCCACGTCGCCTGGGGCACCGGCACCGGCGTGGTCGAACCGTTCGTCCGGTACGCCCGGCAGGCCGCCCGGGACGGGCTGCTGACCTTCCACCACCGCCACCGGGTGGACGAGCTGGTGATCGAGGACGGCGCGGCACGCGGCGTACGCGGCACCGTGCTCGCCCCCGACGACTCCCCGCGCGGTGTCGCCTCCAGCCGCGACCGCGCCGGCGACTTCGAACTCACCGCGCGGGCCGTCGTCGTCACCACCGGCGGTATCGGCGCCGACCACGACATCGTCCGCCGCCACTGGCCCGAGCGGCTGGGCACGCCCCCCGCCGAGATGGTCACCGGTGTCCCCGCCTACGTCGACGGCCGCATGCTCGACATCAGCGCCGGGGCCGGCGTGCGCCTCGTCAACCGCGACCGCATGTGGCACTACACCGAGGGCCTGCAGAACTGGGACCCGATATGGCCCGGCCACGGGATCCGCGTCCTGCCGGGCCCGTCCTCCATCTGGCTCGACGCCCTCGGCCGCCGCCTGCCCGACCCCTGCCTGCCGGGTTACGACACCCTCGGCACCCTGAAGTACCTGCGCACCACGGAGGACATCGCCGGGTACGACCACTCCTGGTTCATCCTCACCCGGAAGATCATCGAGAAGGAGTTCGCGCTCTCCGGCTCCGAACAGAACCCCGACATCACCGCCAGGGACCGGGGGGCCGTGCTGCGCGACCGGCTGCTCGGCAAGGGCGCCCCCGGCCCGGTGCAGGCCTTCCTCGACCACGGCGCCGACTTCGTCACCGCCGGCACCCTGGAGCAGCTGGTCGAGAAGATGAACGCCCTGACCGGCAAGCCGCTGCTGGATCCGGCCGAGGTGCGCCGCCAGATCGAGGCCCGCGACCTGCAGATCGCCAACCCCTACAGCAAGGACGCCCAGGTGCAGGGCATCCGCAACGCCCGCCGCTACATCGGCGACCGCCTCGGCCGCGTCGCCGCCCCGCACCGCATCCTCGACCCGTCCGCGGGCCCCCTGATAGGGGTCCGGCTGCACGTGCTGACCCGCAAGACCCTCGGCGGCATCCAGACCGACCTGGACTCCCGCGCCCTCGGCACCGACGGCACTCCCGTCGAGGGGCTGTACGCGGCCGGCGAGGTCGCCGGGTTCGGCGGCGGCGGGGTCCACGGCTACAACGCCCTGGAGGGCACCTTCCTCGGCGGCTGCCTGTTCTCGGGGCGGGCCGCGGGCCGGCACGCGGCCCGGCACACCGGCTGACCTCAGTCCCGCAGCAGCTCCGCGAGGACGTGCGCGTGGCTCTCCTCCGTCTTCTTCGAGGCCGTGAGGAGGGTCACCGGGCCGTTCCGGACCGACTTCCTGAGCCGGTCCAGCAGCTCGGCGGCCTGCGGGGCCTGAAGCTCCTGCTCGTACCGGCTCCTGAACTCCTCGTAGGCGCCGCCGCCGTGGTACCACGTGCGCAGCTCGCTCGACGGGGTCAGTTCCTTCGGCCACTCGTCCACCCGGGCCGCGTCCTTGGCGAGGCCGCGCGGCCACAGCCGGTCGACCAGCACCCGCAGGCCGTCGTCGGGCTCGGGCGGTTCGTAGACGCGGCGCACACGTACGCTCACGGTGGGGCCCCTCTCGGGTCGTGGACGGTCCCGCGAGCGTACTGCGCCGGCCCGCGCCCGCCCGGCGGCAACGCGGCACGACGCGACCGGACCACACGACTTGACCGGAACAAGGGGGAGAACGGGCCCGTGCGGCGCCTAGTCTGACGGCCAGTCGATCACCGGCCGGCCCCAAGGAGCGCACGTGACGCCACCCCGCAGACAGCCCGCGCGACGCCGTACCGCCACCTACGCCACCGTCCCCGTCGCCGTGGCGGCGCTCCTCGGCGCCGCCGGACCCACCGCGCCGGCCACCACCGGCGCGCCCGGCGCGGGCGACCCCTACTTCCCGCTCAGCGGCAACGGCGGCTACGACGTCCGCCAATACGACCTGACGCTGGACTACGACACCGGCTCCCGCCACCTGGACGGCACCGCCGTGCTCACCGCCCGTGCCACGCGGAACCTCACCCGCTTCGACCTCGACCTGAAGGGCCTGACGGTCACCGCCGTCACCGTCGACCGTGCGAAGGCGGCCTTCCGGCGCGACGGTCAGGAACTCGTCGTCACCCCGCGCCACGGCCTGCGCCGGGGGCGGGAGTTCCGCGTCACCGTCGGCTACCACGGCACCCCGAAACCGGTCACCGACCCCGACGGCGCGGCGGACGGCTGGATCCCCACCGACGACGGCGCCTTCGTCGCGGGCGAGCCGCAGGGCGCCATGACCTGGTTCCCGGCCAACGGGCACCCCCGGGACAAGGCGTCGTACGACTTCACGATCACCGTGCCGAAGGGGCGCACCGCCGTCGCCAACGGCGTCCTGCTCGGCGAACGCACCGCCCGCGGACGGACCACCTTCCGCTGGCGCGAGACCCAGCCGATGGCCGCCTACCTCGCCACCGCCACCATCGGGACGTTCCGGGTCGAGCGGTACACCACCCGCGACGGCCTCCAGGTGTACAACGCCGTGGACGCCCGCGAGGCGCGCGCCGCCGCACCCGTCCTGAAGAAGCTGCCCTCCGTCCTGGAGTGGGAGAGCACGCTGTTCGGGCCGTACCCGTTCCGGGCCGCCGGCTCGGTCGTCGACCACGCCCCGGACGTCGGCTACGCCCTGGAGACCCAGACCCGGCCGGTCTACGACTCCGCCCCCGACCTCGACACCCTCGTCCACGAGAACGCCCACCAGTGGTTCGGCGACTCCGTCTCCCTCACCGCCTGGAAGGACATCTGGCTCAACGAGGGCTTCGCCACCTACGCCGAGTGGCTCTACGCCGAGCAGCACGGCGGCCAGAGCGCCCAGAAGAGCTTCGACGCCCTCTACGCCCGGCCCGCGAGCGACGCGTTGTGGGCCTACCCGCCCGGCGACCCCGGCAGCGGCCAGCGCATCTTCGGCACGCCCGTCTACGCCCGGGGCGCCATGGCCCTGCACGAGCTGCGCCGGGCCGTCGGCGACCGGGACTTCGTGCGGATCCTGCGCGCCTGGGCGACCGGGCACCGCGGCGGGCACGGAACGACCGCACAGTTCGTGAGGCTTGCCGAGAAGGAGTCGGGGAAGCAGCTGAAAGGGCTGTTCCACACCTGGCTGTACACGCAGGGCAAGCCGAACAGCCCCTGACCCCTGACGAGTTCACACGACCGTACGCCACGATCGGCCCATGATCCGACGCAGAACCGCTGTAGCCCTCCTCGTCTCCCCGCCGCTGCTCACCGGCTGCGGCGGCGGAGCCGAGGCGACCGGGCGCCGGCCCCCGACGCCCGCCTCCGGCGCCGCCGCACCGCCGGTCCCGCACGGCATACCCGGGCTGGGACGCCGGCGGTCCGCGGCGATACCCGAGCGCTGCTCGCAGGCCGTCGTCGTCACGGGACGCGGCGAGGACTCCCCGCTCTGCACGGTGGTCCTGCACCAGCGCACCGCCACCGGCTGGCGGGCGGGGCCCGCCTGGCCCGCCCACAACGCGCTGCGCGGCTGGAGCGCCCACCACATGATCGGCGACCTGCGCTCCCCGCTCGGCGTCTACACCCTCTCCGACGCCGGCGGCCTGCTCCCCGACCCGGGCAGCAGGCTCCCGTACCACCGCTCCGGCGGGTTCCACTCGCCCGGCACCGGCTTCGAGGGCGAGCCGCTGGAAGGCTCCTTCGACTACGTCATCGCCATCGACTACAACCGCAGGCCCGGCACCTCGCCGCTGGACTGGACCCGGCCACTGGGCCCGGAGCGCGGCGGCGGCGTGTGGCTCCACGTCGACCACGGCGGGCCCACCCACGGCTGCGTCAGCGTCGCCAAGGCGCACATGAAGGACCTCCTGCGCACCCTGGACCCCGGCAGGCACCCGGTGGTCGTCATGGGCGACGCCGACTGGCTCGCGCACTGAGCCGCCTGGGCTCCGAACCCGTGCGCGCACCGGCTGCCCGCCGTGCCCCCGTCCGGCGACGAGCCCTGAGCGTCCTGAGCGCCCGAGGAGTCCGGAGAGCGGACCACGGGATCCGGTTTCCGGCGCGCGCCGGGGGTACTCCGGTCGCGCGAAGCGCAGCAGAGGGAGGTCATGTCATGAGCGCACCGGAGGATCTGCCGGTCGTCACGACGCTCGCGGAGGCGGCCCGCCTGGTCGGACGGCGGCGCGGCCTGTACGTGCGCTGGTCCAAGGGACCGGGCGCCGACCTCCAGAAGGTCTCCAGCATCGACGAGCTGACCGGCGTCCCCATGCCGGGGCTGTCCGCCAATCCGCTCGACGTGGAGGACTGGTGGCAGGACCGGTCGGTCGAGCTGTGGGTGGCGCGCCGGCTCTACGACTACGCGCACCTGCCGCACGACAAGGGCTCCGGGGTCCGTCCCTGGGTCCTTCGGGGCCGGGAGACCGGCCGGGGTCCCGACAACGAGCCGCTGGTGGTCGACGTCGAGCCGCTGTGCTGGATCGCCGACGACGTGATCGACGCGGCCAGGAAGGAAGTGGCCCGGCAGGAGCGGGAGTGGGGAACGCTGCGCCGCGGCGGCCGCTGAGTGTGCGGGGCGCCGGGCACCCTGAGTGGCGCCGGGCCGCTGGGTGGGGGGAGCTGAGCCCGCGCGGTGCTCAGCCCCCCCACCGTCCGGGGGTCAGCCCGAGCGCGGCCGGGAGCGGGCGCGCCGCCGCAGTGTCCGGCGTTCCAGCTCCGTCGTACCGCCCCAGATGCCGATGCTCTGGTCCGTGTCCAGCGCCCACTCCAGGCACTGGTCCCGTACCGGGCAGCCCCGGCACACCGCCTTGGCCTGCTCGCTCTGCACCTGTGCCGGCCCGGTCGTGCCGATCGGAAAGAACAGATCGGGGTCCTCGTGACGGCACGCGGCATGGTCGCGCCAGTTCTCCATCGGAGTCTCCTGCTCGGATCGGAAGTCGTCCGTGCCCTGTCGAAACGCGTTCCGCTTGCGTTCAGGACGCGTTGTCCGGGTTCGGGTCACCGGTCGGGACGGCGTGAAACGGAAGAAGCGGTGGAGAATCGGCCGGCATGCGCGGGACCCCGCCCTCCCAACAGGTCGGCGGGTGCGCCACGGAGAGCTTCGTGTCGCTCAACTCGTCCCGGAATAGGGGCAGTTCAATCGGGCAGCGATTCCGTCCGGTGACCGGCGCGCCGAGCGGCGGTTCTTCGGTTCAGTCGCGCAGCGCCCGCTGCGCCGTCGCCGCCACCGCGTCCGCCAGGGCCGCCAGTGCGGGGGAGTCCAGTTTCCACTGCTGCCAGTGAAGCGTGACGTCCATCCACGCGCCGGGCGCGAGCACGACCAGCCGCCCCCGGTCCAGCAGGGGACCGGCCTGCACCTCCGGGACCATGCCCCAGCCCAGTCCGGCGGCGACGGTGTCCAGGAACCCCTCCGACGTGGGCACGTGGTGCCGGAACGGGCCGGCGGATCCGCAGCCCAGCCGGCGTGCGAAGGCGTCCTGGAAGTCGTCCTTGCGGTCGAAGACCACCACCGGAGCCCGGGACAGCGCCTCCAGCAGGGGCCGCCCGTCCACCTGGGCCGCGGCGAACCCGGGCGCGGCCACCGGCAGGTACCGCATCCGGCCGAGGGCACGGATCGTGCAGCCCGGAACGGGGTCGGGGGAGGAGGTCACGGCCGCCATCACCAGGCCCTCGCGCAGCAGTGCCGCCGTGTGGTCCTCGTCCTCCCGGTGCAGTTCGAAGCAGAGGCCCGGGACCAGGGCGAGCGCCGGCAGGAACCAGGTCGCCAGCGAGTCCGCGTTCACCGCGACCGAGACCCGCGTCGGCTCCCCGTCGCCGCTCAGCCCCAGCTCACCCCAGGCGTCCCGCTCCAGCCGGGCGAGCTGCCGGGCGTACCGGACCAGCACCGCGCCGGACTCCGTCGGCCGCACCGGCTTGGTGCGCTGGAGCAGTACCCGGCCGGTGCGCTGTTCGAGCGCCTTGACCCGCTGGCTGACCGCGGACGGCGTCACGTGCAGCGCGGCGGCGGCCGCGTCGAAGGTGCCCTCGTCCACGACGGCGAGCAGCGTCCGGACCTGTTCCATTGGCAGCTCTGACATCACGAGCACTAAGGGTACGTAAAAATCTTTAGCTGTACTTGAGATGAGCCCTCTTCTAGCGTCGGCGGCATGAACCACGCCCTGACCGCCGCGGCCGCCGGATTCGGCACCGGCCTCTCCTTGATCGTCGCCATCGGTGCCCAGAACGCCTTCGTCCTCAGGCAGGGGGTGCGCCGGGACGCGGTGCTCGCGGTCGTCGGCATCTGCGCCCTGTCCGACGCGGTGCTCATCACGCTGGGTGTCGCCGGGGTCGGCGCCGTGGTGGTGGCCTGGCCGGGCGCGCTCCGCGCGGTCGGGATCGTCGGGGGCGCCTTCCTCCTCTGCTACGGCGTCCTGGCCGCCCGCCGGGTGACCGGGCCCGGCGCCGGGCTGCGCGCGGAGGGCGAGGTGACCGGGTCGCGCCGGCGGGCGGTGCTCACCTGCCTGGCGATGACCTGGCTGAACCCGCACGTCTACCTGGACACCGTGTTCCTGGTCGGCTCCCTGGCCGCCGACCGGGGCCCGCTGCGCTGGAGCTTCGGGCTCGGCGCCGCGCTCGCCAGCCTGTGCTGGTTCGCCGCGCTCGGTTTCGGCGCCCGGCTGCTCGGCCGCCATCTGGCCCGTCCGGGCGCCTGGCGCGTGCTGGACGGTCTGGTCGCCCTCACCATGGTCGCCCTGGGCGCGACCCTGATCGCCGGCTCCTGAGCCAGGACCCGTTCGGTGTGCACGGGTGCTCCTGGAATAGTTAGGCTCTCAAACCGAAAAGATGTATCGAGCAACCAGGACATCCGTGGACGCGACCGAGAGCAGCAGCACCGAAACCGCCACCGACGCGCCGGCGGCCGAGGACCCCCGGCGGCGCGGCTGGCGCCGCTGGGCGATGGACACCCGCCCGCTGCGCATCCCCGCCTACCGGCGCCTGTGGTCGTCGACCATCGTCACCGCCGTCGGCAGCCAGCTCACCGCCGTCGCCGTGCCCAAGCAGATCTACGACATCACGCACTCCTCGGCCTGGGTCGGCTACGCGAGCCTCGCCGGGCTGCTGCCGATGGTGGCCTTCGCGCTGTGGGGCGGGGCGGTCGCCGACACCGTGGACCGGCGCAAGCTGCTGCTGGTCACCAACAGCGGTATCGCGGTCACCTCGCTGCTGTTCTGGGCCCAGGCCGTCACCGGTATGGACTCGGTCGTCGTCCTCATGGTGCTGCTCGCGCTGCAGCAGGCGTTCTTCGGGCTCAACGCACCCGCCCGGACCGCCTCCATAGCGCGGTTGGTCCCCGCCGAGCAGCTGCCGGCCGCCAACGCCCTGGGGTCGACGGTGATGCAGACCGGCCTGGTGGCAGGGCCGCTGCTGGCCGGTGCGCTCATCCCGGTCATCGGGCTGCCCGAGCTGTACCTGATCGACGCGCTGGCGCTGTGCGTGACGGTGTGGGCCGTCTTCCGGCTGCCCGCGCTGCCGCCGCTCGGCGAGGCAGCGCGCCGGGCCGGGCTGCGCGAGATAGCGGCGGGCTTCCGGTACATCTCCCGGCACGAGGTGCTGCTGCTGTCCTTCCTCGCCGACATCGTCGCCATGGTGTTCGGCATGCCCCGCGCCCTCTTCCCCGAGCTGGCCGCGGACACGTACGGCTCCTGGGGCGAGGGCCTGGCGCTCGGTGTGCTGTTCGCGGGCATCCCGGTGGGCGCGGTGCTCGGAGGCCTGTTCTCCGGTGCGTTCTCGCGGGCCCGCCGGCACGGCTGGATGGTGATCGGCGCGGTCGTCGGCTGGGGGGCGGCCGTCGCCGGGTTCGGACTGAGCGGGAACCTGTGGGTCGCCCTGGCCTTCCTCGCCGCGGCCGGCGTCGCCGACATGGTCTCGATGGTCTTCCGCGGCGCCATCCTGCTGTCGGCCGCGACCGACGACATGCGCGGCCGGATGCAGGGGGTCTTCACGGTGGTCGTCGCGGGCGGCCCGCGCCTGGCCGACGTGCTGCACGGCACCGCCGGCTCGGTGTTCGGCCCGCGGGCAGCGGTCGCGGGCGGCGGCGCCCTGGTCGTCGTGGTGATGCTGGCCCTGGCCGCCGCAGTCCCCGCCCTGCGCCGCTACCGGATCTGAGGTCCCGGCCCAGGGGGCCCGTGCCCGGGCCGGGTCCGCGACGCCGGCACGACGGCTCGCCGCGTCGCCGGGTCACCCACCCGGTACGCCCGGCACGCCGCCGGTCCTCCGCCTGGCCACGCACCGCACCGGACACCGCGGCCGGATCCGCACGAGAACCCCTAGAGCGGGCCGCTGCGCCGCCGCATCGTGTACTGCTCCATCAGTTTTCCGCGGGTCGTCTCCAGGCGGTGGGCGAGGACCTCGGCCACCGTCCGCACCAGTGAGAGCCCGAGCAGCGGGTCCTCCACGCACAGCCCGAGCACCGACGGCCCGTCGAACTCGTAGGCCCGTACGTTGCTGAAGGCCACCGCGCCGAAGTCCCACTCGTACGGCGGGAAGAGCCAGGACCAGCCGAGCATGTCGCCCGCGCCGAGCGTGGCCACGGTGACCCGCTGCCGGGAGGTGACCTGGGTGTCGAGGTGGACCGCGCCCGAGCGGATCACCCAGAACCGGTCAGCGGTGCCGCCCGCCTCGAAGATGCGGGTGTCCTCCGGGAAGGAGACCTCCTTGGCCAGCTCCATCAGGCGCTCGCGCTGCGCCTGGGGGAGGGCGGTGAGCAGTTTGATCGCTTTGGTCATGGCGCATGGCTCCTCGCCGGCGGCGGTTGCGGTTCGGGTGCTGTGCTCTCCAGCCCATTTCAGCCGCTGTGACCGCCCGGAGCACGTCGAGGCGGGCGGATCTCCGCCCGCGTGTCGCGCTCGGGGCAGCAAAAAGCCCTGGCTGGACGGGGGAAACCAGCCAGGGCCGTATGCGGTGACGCGGGGAGGGGGGAAGGACGGTTCCGCGCCGCTCCGGCATCACGTATGGATGAACGATAAATCATCTGCCGTACGTCTGGGCAACCAGAAACCGGGTCAAGTGACCTGTTTCACTCCTTCCGTCCGCTCCGGGCTCCGGCCCGGGCTCACGATCTCGTCCAGCACCCGCAGCACCACCTCGAACGCCCGGGCCCGGTCCGCCGCCTCCCGGGCGCCTTCCGGGTCCGTCGCCGTCAGGCTCAGAGCCCGTTCCCGCCAGGCCCGCTCCTCCTCGGCCGCACGCTCCCGGCCGCGCCGGATCCTCCGCAACAACTCGTCAGCGTCCACGACATCGGTCATGCCCGTCGGATACCCGGCCGGTCCGCCGTGATGACACCGGCACGGTGGGTGTTTGGCAGCGCCCGAAAGGGTCAGCCGGACAGGGAGAACCCCGCAATCCGGGCACCGCTCAGGGAGGAAGGGATGCTCGAACAACACCGGACCCGCTCCGCCACGACCCTGCCGGAAGCATGCCGCCGGCCACCCACCCGGCCGGCCGAGGCCCGCAGAACGGTCGAACGGGTC
Source organism: Streptomyces sp. NPDC029151 (assembly GCF_055564315.1). Taxonomy (NCBI): domain Bacteria; kingdom Bacillati; phylum Actinomycetota; class Actinomycetes; order Kitasatosporales; family Streptomycetaceae; genus Streptomyces; species Streptomyces sp. NPDC029151. Next base: position 13,782 of record NZ_JBVHWQ010000003.1, on the reverse strand, counting down.
ATGAACGAACGGTGCCGGGCCCGCGCCCTGCCGTGCCCGGCCGAAGCCGTTCAGGACGCCCTGCTGGTGACCTCGGAACTCACCACCAACGCGCTGCTCCACGGCGGCGGCATCACCGGATTCGACGTCGACGTCGACTCCGGGGGTGTCCGCGTCTCGGTCAGCGACCGCAGCGACGAACTCCCCGTGGCCCACCGGCCCGCCGACGAGCGCGGCGCCCGGCCCGGCGGCCGGGGCTGGCCCATCGTCTGCCGGCTGGCCCGGGACGTCCGGGTGGCCGAGCTGCCCTGCGGAGGCAAGCGCATCACGGCCGTCGTACCGTGGCGCTGAAGCGGTTTTCGAAGTTCCGCTCAGCGGCGTTTGCCCGTCGGGCCGAGGGGCAGACGGAATTTCGTGCTTCGGACCGGAGGCGCGCGCCCAGCGGGGAAACACCGCTGCCTCGGCCCCCCTCCCGGCGGGCCACGGCAGCTCACCCGCGGCCAACCCTGACACCACCGTTCGGGCCCAGACCCGGAACCGATGTTCCGGCCGTGCCCTGAAACCACGTTCAGGAGCGATTCCGCATGCTGACCGACATGTCGACAAGCCGTCCCGGCACGCCCGCCACCGCCGCCGCGGCGCCCACCCGGCGGAACCACGACGACGCCCCCGACACCGCGGAGCTGTTCGTCCGGCTGGCGGAGCTGGAGGACGGTCCCGAGCGGGACGCCGTACGCGACGAACTCGTCACCGCCTGGCTGCCCATGGCCCACCGGATCGCCGGCCGCTTCCGCGACCGCGGCGAGTCCGTCGAGGACCTGCGCCAGGTGGCCGCGCTCGGTCTGGTCAAGGCCATCGACCGCTTCGACCCCTCCCGAGGGGCCTTCGAGAGCTATGCCGTGCCGACCATCACCGGAGAGGTCAAGCGGCACTTCCGCGACCGGATGTGGGCCCTCAGGGTGCCGCGCCGGGTGCAGGAACTGCGCAACCGGGTCCGCGTGGCCCGGCGGGAACTCACCCAGAACCCCGGCAGCCCCGAACCCACCGCCGCCGACATCGCCGCCCACACCGGGCTCAGCGAGGAGGAGGTGACGGCCGGCCTGGAGGCGCTGGAGAGCTTCAGCACGCTCTCCCTGGACGCCGAACTCTCCGCCGGGGACGACGGCTACAGCCTCGCCGACACCCTCGGTGCCACCGACACCTCCTTCGACGTCGTCGTCGACCGCGAGGCCGCCAAGGAAGGACTGCGCCGGCTGCCCGAGCGCGAGCGGGCCATCCTCTACATGCGCTTCTTCGAGGACATGACGCAGAGCCGCATCGCCGACCGGCTCGGCATCTCCCAGATGCACGTCTCCCGGCTGATCAGCCGCAGCTGCGCGCGGGTCCGCGACGAGGTGCTCGGCAGCCGCCGCCCCGGCTCCGCCGACCCCAGGTGAACGGTCATCCGCGCGGTTGCGCCGGCCCGCCGGCGACGCCCAGCGGCCGGGCCAGGCCGGAGACGGCTTCGTCGAGCCGCTGCAGATGACGCAGCACCCGGTCGGTCACGCGGCCGTAGCGCGGGGTGCGCAGGGTTCCCGGCTCCAGCATCGACGCGATGCTGGGGCCGGTTTCGATCTCCGTGGCAGACCGCGGATCCGTGACGTGCGCGGCGATCGCCTCGATGTTGTGCACGATCCGCCCGCACGCCCCGCGCAGCCGCGGATCCGCCGCGATCGACGGATGCGTCGGCAGCAGCTCGGCCGTGGCCGCGAGGGACCGCCCGTGGTACGCGCAGGTCTCCAGCAGCGCCACCACGTACCGGGCCGTGTCCCGGCGCGAGCGCAGCGGTGTGATCGGATGGGTCAGCGGCTGAGTCGCCGCGCGCAGGTCCGCCAGCGCCTGGTCCAGCTCGCGCGCCTGCTCCACCAGGTCGCCGCCCGCGCCGCCGCTCAGCTGGTCGACGGCGCCCCGCGTCACCTCCGCGAGCCGGTCGAGGACCGCCACGAGGAGGTCGTTGGTCCGGCGGTCGGTGTGGATCGGCAGCACGACGGCCGCCGCGAACACCCCGCAGGCCGCGCCGAGCGCCGTCTCCTCGATCCGCAGCACCAGCACCGACAGGCTGTAGGTGTTCAGCAGGGTGTACAGCAGCCCGAGCATGGCCGTCACGAAGAACGACATCAGCGTGTACGACAGGGGAGCGGTGTAGAACATCGCGAAGATGAGCAGCAGCACCAGCGCGAACGCCGTCCACGTGTGGTGCCCGACCAGCGCGGCCAGCCCGATGCCGGCCACCACCCCCAGCACCGTGCCCAGCAGCCGCCGGTAGCCCTTCACCAGGATCTCGCCGGTGGAGGCGGTGTTCAGGAAAACGATCCAGCAGGTCAGCACCGCCCAGTACCAGCGCTGGCTGGACAGCAGCTCGCCGCCGGCGATGGCCAGCGAGGAGCCGACGGCGACCTGGACGGCGGCCCGGGTGGTGGGGCGCTGCAGGCCGGCCGGCTCCGGCTCCTCCGGCTCGTGCTCCTCGCTGCTCTCGATCGCGGCGTCCTCCGCGTCCAGCTCCTCCCGTGAGCGGGCGGTCGCCGGGGTGTCGTCGGAGTCGTCCTGCGGCCCCTCCAGGGCGACCCGCAGGCCGAGCGAGGCCCGGGCTGCCTCGCCGAGGCCCCGGAAGACGTCCTGCACGGCCGGGGAGGCCGGGGGCAGGTTCTCCTCCTCGCGGTAGCCGAGGAGCCGGTTGCGCACCTGGGCGAGCGCGGTGCCCGACGCCTCCCCGGCGGGCCGCAGCATCAGCAGCCGCAGCGCCCCCAGATCGCGGCGCAGCGCGTCCGCCGCCTCGTCCCGCACCGGCAGCTCCACCCCGGAGGGCAGCGGTGCGCCGGGCAGGTGCAGGGTGAGGGTGTCCGTGCGCCGGGCGGTGCGCGCGGTGAGCAGCAGCAGGCCGAGCCGCTCGGCGGCGATCTCGGCGTCCGCGACGCGGCGCTGGAGCAGCCGGGCCACCGCCGGGTCCAGGACGCCGTCCTCCAGCCGGCCCTGGATCATCAGCGCCGCCTCGTGCAGCCGCGCGGTGCCTTCGCGCAGGTCCTCCAGCACCTTCTCGGCGTCCTCGGGGCCGGCGTCCAGCAACTCGGCCTGCGTGGCGAGCAGCTGGGCGAGCCGGGCGCGGAAGGCCCGCCGGAGCCGGTCCAGCGTGCCCGCCGGGGTCTGCGGCAGCAGCGCGAACCGGGCGGTGGCGCTGCACGCGAACGCCACGCAGATCACGCCGTACAGCGCGGGCAGCGCGGACGGGGCCGCGCCCACGAACAGCGACAGGAAGTAGACCTGGAAGCCGATCAGCCCCAGCGCCGTACCGCGGTCGCCGAACCGGCGGCCGTAGACGGCGCAAGTGATGAGGACGACGAAGAACAGGTCGCCGACGACCACCCGCTGGTTGAGCAGCGTGCCCAGCGACACCGAGGCCAGCGCCACCGGCAGGCCGAGCGCGAGGGTGACGGCCTGCGGGCCGCGCTGCTTCTCCCGGATGGCGAAGGTGGCGACCATCGCCGCCATGGCCCCGGCCACCAGCTGGGACACCGGGACGCGCAGCGTGGCCAGGACGGCGAGGGTCAGCGCGATCGCGACGACCGTGCGCAGCCCCGCGGCGAGCCGGAGCAGCCCGGGATCCGACGCCGCGAGCCGGTCCCACATCCGTACCCGTCCCGACCGTCCCGCTGTGCTCACGCCGCCGTGCTCTCTCCCGTGCCGGAAATCGATCTCCGACCCAGCATCGCACGAGGGCCCGGACTACCGGCCCCCGGCCAGGGTGGCGGCCACCAGCGCGTTCGCGTGTCCGTGGCCGAGCCCGTGCTCGGACTTGAGCCAGGCCACGAGTTCCATGTGCTTCGTCAGCGGCGAGGAGCGGATCAGCTCCTGCCACTCGCCGACCGGGCGGCCGTACTTCTTCTCGATCGACGGGAAGTAGCTCGCCGGGCCCTTCACGGCCTTCTCGGTCATATCGGGTGTCCCTCCGTGTGATGTCTGCCGGTCACAGGAGAAGACCGCCGATCGGGTGCGGAATGATCGGCGGCCTCCCGGTGATCCGCGTCACATCACGAGGGAGTGGCGTCCGCGCCCTCCACCCGGGCCCGTACCTGTTCCGGCGTCAGGTACGCGTCCGTGAACTCGAAGTCCTTCAGCCGGGCCGGCTTGCGGGCCTGGAAGCCGGTGCGGACGAAATCGTCGCCCGCGACCGCGTTCAGCAGCCAGTTGGTCATCACCCGGGCCTTGGCGACATTGGTGCGCAGCGCCGACCAGTGGTAGCCGCGCGCCACCGCCTGCGCGGGCACCCCGCGCAGCTCGACCCCCAGCGGCTTGGACACCGCGTCCTTGCCGCCGAGGTCGACGACGAGTCCCAGGTCCTTGTGCACGTACGGCTGCATCGGCTGCCCCCGCAGCGCCGCGATGACGTTCTCGGCGACCTTCCTGCCCTGCCGCATGGCGTGCTGCGCGGTGGGCGGGCAGACCGCGCCGTCCTGGCCCTTGGCCAGGTCCGGCACGGCCGCCGAGTCGCCGAGCGCGAACACCCCGTCCTCGCCCGGCAGGCACATCTCCGGGGTGACGGCCAGCCGGCCCTTGACGGTCTCCGCGCCGAGCGTGGCGATCAGCGGGCTGGCGACCACACCGGCCGTCCAGATCAGGGTGTGCGTCGGCACCACCCGGCCGTCGGTGAAGGTGACCTCCTCCGGGCCCGCCTTGTCGATCGACACCCCCAACGAGACCTCGATGCCCCGCCGCTTCAGGATCTCCTGCGCGCTGCGGCCGAGCCTGTCGCCCAGCTCCGGCATGAGCTTGGGCGCGATGTCGATCAGATGCCACTTGATCAGGCTCGGGTCCAGCCGCGGGTAGCGCTGCACGGCCGCGTGCGTCAGCCGCTGCAGGCAGGCCGCCGTCTCGGTGCCCGCGTAGCCGCCGCCGACCACCACGAACTGCAGCCGCGCCGCCCGCTCGGCCGGGTCGTCGCTGGCGTCCGCCAGGTCGAGCTGCGAGATGACGTGGTCGCGGATGTAGGCGGCCTCGGCCAGGGTCTTCATCCCGAAGGCGTGTTCGGTCAGGCCCGGGATGTCGAAGGTGCGGGTCACGCTGCCGGGTGCCAGCACGATGTAGTCGTAGGGCTCGTTGACGATCTTGTCGGTGATGGTGCGGATGACGCACACCTTCGCCTTCAGGTCGACGCCGATCGCGCCGCCCGGGATGATCCGCGTGCGGTACCTCCTGCTGCGGCGCAGCGACAGGGCGATCGACTGCGGCGTGAGCACGCCGGAGGCGACCTGGGGCAGCAGCGGCAGATAGAGCTGATAGGCGAACGGCGTCACCAGCGTGACGTCGGCCTCGTCCGGGGCGAGTTTCCGCTCCAGGCGGCGGACGCACTCCACTCCGGCGAAACCGGCGCCCACCACGAGGATCCTGGGTCGTGTCACGGTGTCCATCCCTTTCTGCGGCTCCAGGCTGTCCGACTCCACGCCGTTCGCCTGCCCCGGATCGCTGTGCCGACTCCGATCCCACCGCGCCGCCGGCCGTTGTGCCAGCCGGGTACGGCAGGCAGACGAACACGCGGTGACCGGCGGGCGCCCGCGCTCGCGCGCACCGGCCGGCCACCACTCGTCCGTTCGTCCCACATGCTCACCAGGGCAGGAACGCGTGGATGTCCTTGCCGCGGTCGTGCACGACGACGCTGACCTGGGTGCACAGCGTGTGCACCAGATGCCAGCCGATACCGCCTCCGCCCGTCCGCGGGTGGAACGGCCGCGGCTCCGGCCTGGTCGTGCTCGTGTCCCGCATCGTCACGTGCACCCCGTCGAAGGTGCGGCGCAACCGCAGGTCGAACGGGCCAGGCGCGTACTGGATCGCGTTCGCGGCCAGCTCGGTCACGACCAGCAGGATGTCGTCCCAGTACTCGTGCGCCCCCGGCGGTGCGTCCCGGGCGAGCGCGCAGAGGTACTCCTCCGCGGCGAGCCGCGCCCCCGTGACGTTGCGCAGCTCCCCGGGGAAGGAGAACGTACGCTCGTACCTCTCCTCCGAGGGCGGTGTGTCGTCCCAGCGCGGCTCCGTCACCATCTCGCATTCCCCGGGTCCCGGCCGGCGAGGTACCGGTGCGGTCCCCGCGACCAGGACGGTCGTCGTTGCTGATCTCTCTCGCTGCGTGCGGGTTCCCCCAGCGGCGCAGGCTATCCGTCCCCCCTCGGTCCGGCTGTCCGTCACGGCGCTTCCTCAGCGGAAGACATCGTCCGGTTCGTCCCACTCGGCCGGTTCCTGCACCACCGGACGCGACCGGGACCGCGCCTGGTACATCGCCTCGATCTCGGCCGCGTAGTGCCGCACGACGGCGTCCCGGCGCAGCTTCAGAGACGGGGTGAGCAGCCCGTTGTCCGGGGCGAACGGTTCCTGGAGGACACGGTAGACCCGGATGGACTCGGCGCGGGACACCGCGCTGTTGGCGGAGGCCACCGCCCGCGCGATCTCCTCCCGCAGCGCGTTCTCCTCCCGGGTCTCCCGGGCCCGGGCGTCGCCCGGCAGGGCCAGGGCGCCCCGCCAGTGGGCGAGGAACTCCGGGTCCAGGGTGAGCAGGGCGCCGACGCAGGGCCGGTCGTCGCCGAGCACCACCGCCTGGTGGACGAGCGGGTGCATGCGCAGCCGCTGCTCCAGCAGGGCCGGCGCCACGCTCTTGCCGCCGCTGGTGACGATGATGTCCTTCTTGCGTCCGGTGATCGTCAGATAGCCGTCGGCGTCCAGCCGCCCGATGTCCCCGGTGGCCAGCCAGCCGCCGCGCAGCGCGGCCCGGGTCGCCCGCTCGTCGCTGACGTAGCCCTGGAACACCGACGGCCCGCGCACCAGGATCTCCCCGTCGTCGGCCACCCGGACCTCGGTGCCCGGCAGCGGCAGCCCCACGGTCCCGGACTTCTCCCGGCCCAGCGGCTGCATGGTGATCCCGCCGGAGGCCTCGGTGAGTCCGTAGCCGTCGTGCACGAACACGCCGATGCCCTCGTAGAACAGGCACAGTTCGCGGTTCAGCGCACTGCCGCCGGAGGTGCCGCGCACCACCCGCCCGCCGAGCGCGGCCCGCAGCCTGCGGTACACCGTCCGCTCGTACAGGGCGTGCTGCAGCCTCAGTTCGAGCCCGGGGCCCGGTCCGGTGCCCAGCCGGCGGCGCTCCTCGGCCGCGGCGAACTCCCGCGCGGTCTGCGCGGCCCGCTCGAACAGCACACCCCGGCCCGTCTGTTGGGCGGTGCGCAGGAAGGTCTTGTAGAGCCGCTCGAACACCGACGGCACGCCGTACAGGTAGGTCGGACGGAACGTGGTCAGGGCCGAGGCCAGTGCCGTCTCGGTCAGCTCCGGCTCGTGCGCCATCAGCACTCCGCCGCGCACACACATCAGCATGATCATGATGCCGTAGACGTGGGAGAACGGCAGGAAGGCCAGGACGGACGGCTGTTCCCCCGCCGGTGCCGCCGTGTGCGCCCAGCCGGCCAGCAGGGTGTCGCACGGGTAGGCCAGGTTCCCGTGGCTGAGCGCGCAGCCCATCGGCCGGCCGGAGGTGCCGGAGGTGTAGACGACGGCCGCGGTGGCGTCCGGCAGCACGATCCGCCGCAGCGACTCCACGGTGGTGGGGGAGACCACCGCGCCCCGCTCCACGAGGTCGTACAGCGCGCCCGCGTCGAGCTGCCAGACGTGCCGCAGCCGCGGCAGCCGGGTGCACACCGTGCCGACGGTCATGACGCCCTGCTCGTCCTCCACGGCCACGGCCACACAGCCGGCGTCCCGCAGGATCCACTCGACCTGCTCGCGCGAGGAGGCCGGATGGATCGGCACGACCTCGGCGCCCACGGCCCACAGCGCGAGGGCGAGCACCGTCCACTCGTAGCGGGTCCGGGCCATCACGGCGACCCGGTGGCCGGGCGAGATCCCGGCGGCGACCAGGCCCTTGGCCAGGTCGACCACCTCGTCCCGCAGCTCGACCGCCGTCACCTCCTCCCACCCGGCCGCGGGCGGACGGGCCCGGCGCGCCAGCACCGGCAGCGCCGGATCGCGCTCGGCCCGCTGGAAGACGCTGTCGGCGAGGCCGCCGGTGAGCGGCGGGAGAACGGCTGGAGCGAGGGCGACGTCCCGCATGCGCTGCTCCTGGGGTACGGAGGGCCACTCCGCCGATCGGCTCGGTGTCGGCGGTGCTCGAATGTAGCCCAGGCGGCCGCGTTCGGTGACGGGAACGGAGAATCGTGATCGGCTGATGATGTGGCCGTGTCCTGGGGACTCGGGGGGCATGAGCTATGTGAACCCCGATCCGGAACCCGAGCGTACGACCGGCCTGGAACCAGGCGGGGGAGTGCCGCCCGGCGAGACCCCGCCCGCCGAGAGCAGCCTGCCCGAGGCCGGGCCCCGTGAGCCGCACGTCCAGCGCAGGGGCTGGGCCAAGGCACCGATGACCCTCATCCTGCTGCTGGTCGTGCTGATCGCGGCCTTCTTCCTGGTGTACGCCCTGGTCCTGATCCTCTGACCGGCCCGCTCAGGCCTGCGTGCGCCGCACGCACTCGGTGACGACGTCGCGCAGGCTGCCGGTGCGCTCCAGCAGCCCGCGCTGCTCCCGCGCGCCGTTGCCCGTCCGCAGCAGTTCCCCGACGGTCCGCTCGGCGCGGGCCGCGTCACCGCTCTCGTCGAGCGCCTCCCCGACGTACTCCAGCAGGGAGCGCAGCACCCGCGGGGCGGGCTGGGGCCGCAGGGTGACCGGGTCGAGGAGGTCTCCCTCCAGTCCGAACCGGGCGGCCTGCCAGTCGGCCAGCCGCAGCAGGCTGACGCCCGGGTCGGGCACCGGACGGCCCGCCCGCCACTCCCGGGCGGTCGTCTCCACCAGGGCCCGGCAGAGCGTGGCGATCAGCAGGGCGCTCTCCGCGGACAGGCAGACGTCCGACACCCGGATCTCCACCGTCGGGTAGTTCGCCGACAGCCGCGCGTCGAAGTAGGCCATCGCCTCGTCCAGGATGACGCCGGTGGCCACCATGTCGGCCACCCGCCGGTGGTACCGCTCCGCGGACCCGAACGGCTCGGTCGGCCCGGCCGACGGCCACCGGTTCCACACCCGGCTGCGGTAGCTGGCGTAGCCGCTGTCCCTGCCCTGCCAGAACGGGGAGTTCCCGCTGATCGCCCGCAGCACCGGCAGCCAGGGAGCGATCCGGTCGAGGACCGCGACGCCCTCCTCGTCGGACTCCACTGCTACATGCACATGACAGCCGCACACCAGTTGGTCCCAGGTGGGTATCCCGAACCGCTCGGCGAGCCACTGGTAGCGCTCGTTCACGCTGAGGGCGGGGCTGGTCGGCAGGGGCGAGCTGGCCAGCGCCGCGACCCCGCAGCCGATCTGCCCGGCGTGCCGGGCCGCCTCCTTGCGGCAGCGGACGATCTCGTCGCCGAGGGCCGCCATGTCCGACTGCGGATGCGTGGCGAACTCCAGCATCTGCCCGAACAGTTCCTTCTCGAACACGTCCTGTTCGGGATCGTCCTGGGCGGCATGGGCGAGGACGGCCGCCGCCAGCGCCTTCGGGTCGCCGGTGTCCGGATCGACCAGAAGGAGTTCTTCCTCCACTCCGACGGTGCGCACCTGGTGCCGCCCTTCTGTCCGTGCCGCTCGGGGCAGTCGTGGGTCTGTACGACCCCGACTGCCCCCGGCACGGCCGCCGACACCTGCGGCTTTCAGCTCTCCGGCACGAGCCAGACGGTGGCGAGCGGCGGCAGGGTGAGCCGCAGGGCCCCCTCCTCCGGCTTGACCGGCCCCTCGGTGCGCACGCCCCCGCCGCCGTAACGGACGTCGTCGGTGTTCAGCTCCTCGCGCCAGGCGGCGGGCCCCTCCGGCACCCACAGCCGGTAGTCGTGCCGGACGACGGGGGAGAAGTTGGACACGGCCAGCAGCGGGCCACCGTCGGCGGCGAACCGCAGGAACGCCAGGACGTTGTCGTCCGCCGCGTCGCACAGCACCCACCGGAAACCACCCGGGTCGGTGTCCCGCTGCCACAGCGCCGGGGTCGCCCGGTAGACCGTGTTCAGCTGCCGCACCAGCTCCTGCACGCCCCGGTGGTCGCCGGCCGAGTGGTAGTCGTCGCCGAGCAGCCACCACTCCGGGCCGTGCGTGTGGGACCACTCCGCCCCCTGGGCGAACTCCTGCCCCATGAACAGCAGCTGCTTGCCGGGGTGCGCCCACATGAAGCCGAGGTAGGCCCGGTGGTTGGCCCGCCGCTGCCACCAGTCGCCGGGCATCTTCGACACCAGCGCCTGCTTGCCGTGCACCACCTCGTCGTGGGAGATCGGCAGGACGTAGTTCTCGCTGTAGGCGTACACCATCGAGAAGGTCATCTCGTTGTGGTGGTACTTGCGGTGCACCGGCTCCTTCTGGATGTACTCCAGCGAGTCGTGCATCCAGCCCATGTTCCACTTCAGCCCGAACCCGAGCCCGCCGCTGTCCGTCGGCCGGGTCACCCCGTCCCAGGCGGTGGACTCCTCGGCGATGGTCACCACGCCCGGGCAGCGCCGGTACACCGTGGCGTTCATCTCCTGCAGGAAGGCCACCGCGTCCAGGTCCTCCCGGCCGCCGAACACGTTCGGCTCCCACTGTCCGGAGTCCCGCGAGTAGTCCAGGTAGAGCATCGAGGCGACCGCGTCCACCCGCAGCCCGTCGATGTGGAACTCCTCGCACCAGTACACCGCGTTGGCGACGAGGAAGTTGCGCACCTCGGTCCGGCCGTAGTCGAACTCGTACGTCCCCCAGTCCGGATGCTCCGCCCGCAGGGCGTTCCCGGGCTCGTACAGCGGGTCCCCGTCGAACCGGGCCAGCGCCCAGTCGTCCTTGGGGAAGTGCGCCGGCACCCAGTCCATGATCACACCGAGGCCGGCCCGGTGGCAGGCGTCCACGAAGTACCGGAAGTCGTCCGGCGACCCGAGCCGGGGCGTCGGCGCGTAGTAGGAGGTGACCTGGTACCCCCACGAACCGCTGAAGGGATACCCGGCCACCGGCATCAGCTCCACGTGCGTGAAGCCCATCCCCTTCACGTACGCCGGCAGCTCCTCCGCCAGCTCGCGGTAGGTCGCCCCCGGCCGCCAGGACGGCAGGTGCACCTCGTACACGGAGAACGGCGCCTGGTGCACGGGGGTGTCACCCCGGTGCGCCATCCACTGCGCGTCCCCCCAGGTGTACCGCGAGGCCGTCACGACCGACGCCGTGTCCGGCGGCACCTCCGTGCACCGGGCCATCGGGTCGGCCTTCAGGAACCGGTGGCCGTACCGGGAGGTGATCTCGAACTTGTACCGGGTGCCCTCGCCGATCCCGGGCAGGAACAGCTCCCACACCCCGGACGCGCCGAGCGAGCGCATCGGGTACTGGGTGCCGTCCCAGAAGGTGAAGTCCCCGGCCACCCGCACCCCCTGGGCGTTGGGCGCCCACACGGTGAAGCGGGTGCCGGCCACTCCCTCGTGGACCATCGGCTCGGCCCCGAGCGCCCGCCACAGCTGCTCGTGCCGGCCCTCCCGGATCAGATGCAGGTCCAGCTCGCCGAGGGCGGGCAGGAACCGGTACGGGTCGTGCACATCCTGCTCGGTGTCGTCGTACGCCACCAGCAGGGTGTACGACGGGATCTCCGCGCCCGGCAGCACGCCGGCGAAGAGACCGTCGCCCTCCGAGCGCAGCTCGGTGCGCGTCCCGTCGATCACGACGCTCACCGCGCGGGCGTTCGGGCGCAGCGCCCGGAAGAGCGTGCCGCCCTTCACCGGGTGGGCGCCCAGCAGGGCGTGCGGGTCATGGTGCGCGCCGGCCAGCAGCCGGCCGCGGTCGGCGGGGTCCAGGGTCACGGCCGCGGGCGGCGTGGGGCCCGCGGCCTCGGGGCGCGTGGTGCGCAGTGCCATGGGTCAGCCTCCCCACACCGCGAGCCGCTTGATCGCCGCCATCGGAACCGGAAGCCAGTCCGGCCGGTGTCTCGCCTCGTACAGCACCTCGTAGACCGCCCTGTCCGTCTCGTGCGCGCGCAGCAGCGCGTGCTTCTTGCGTGGGTCCCAGCCGGCGCGGGCCGCGTAGCCCGCACAGAACGCCTCCCGGCAGCGGCGCGCCCACTCGGGTCGCCAGGGGCGGCGCTGCCGGGCCGCGTAGTCGAAGGAGCGCAGCATCCCGGCGACGTCCCGCACCGGGGACTGCGGGGCGCACCGCTCGGCGAGCGGACGGGACGGCTCGCCCTCGAAGTCGATCACGAACCAGTCGCGGCCCGCCCGCAGCACCTGTCCCAGGTGCAGATCGCCGTGGATGCGCTGGGCGGGCGGCCCGGTGTCGCACGTGGCGAGCGCCCCGAACGCGGCCCGCAGCCCGGGAACGAAGGGCAGCAGTCCGGGTACGGCGTGCGCGGCGGCGTCCAGCCGGGCGCACATCGCCTCGGCGGTACGGCCGTTCTCGCCCGGCCCGGCCGGCGGGAAGGCCTCGGCCAGCGCCAGGTGCACCTCGGCCATGGCCCGGCCCAGCGCGCGGGCCTCGGCGGTGAAGTGGTCGCCCGCGGCGAGCGCGCGCAGCGCCAGCGTCCAGCCGTCGGTGGCGTCCGGCAGGAACGGCTGCAGCACCCCGAGCGTCGCCGGGCGGGGGGCGGCCGTGCTGAACCAGGCCACCGGCGCCGGCACCCGGGCGCAGCCCTGCGCGGCCAGCGCCGCCGGCACCTCCAGGTCCGGATTGACACCCGGCTGGATCCGGCGGAACAGCTTCAGGATGTACGCGTCGCCGTACACGATCGAGGAGTTGGACTGCTCGGCGTCCAGCAGCCGCGGCGGCAGCCCGCCGGGCACGAGGGCGCCGGGATCCGCCTCGAAGCGCAGCGGGCCCGCCGCGCCGGGGTGCCGCAGCCGCTCCAGCAGCAGATGCGCCGACCGCGGGTCGTGCAGTGCGTCGTACACCGCGAGCCCGGCCAGCGGACCCTCCACGGCGCGCCCGATGAACGCCCGCTCCAGGCGCGGCGCGAGGTGCGGGCGCAGCCCCAGCAGCAGCTGGTAGCAGTCCCCGGACGGGGCGGTGCCGCCGGGGGTGGGCACCGGCACGTGCGAGGCGTGGACCAGCAGGTGCAGACACCCCGGGAACAGCTCCGTCACGGACAGCACCGTCAGATCGGTGACGGGCCGGTCCTTGCCCGCGAACCAGCGTTGCCTCGGCAGCCAGTCACGCAGCAGCCCGCCCAGCGAGGCGAGGGGCCCGTCGAGGCCGGCCGCGGTACGCGGTCGGGGAGTGATGGTCTTCGGCATGGTGACGCGTCCTTTCCTCGGCGCCGGGCGGGTCAGCGGCGGCGGCCGATGCGGGATGCGACTCGGGTGAGCCGGAACCAGTAGAAGCCGTGCCCCTGCAGGGTGAGCAGGTACGGCAGTTCACCGATGGCGGGGAAGCGGACCCCGCCGATCAGCTCGACCGGGTGCCGTCCGTCGTAGGCCCTGAGGTCGAGTTCGGTGGGCTGGGCGAACCGGGAGAAGTTGTTGACGCACAGCACGAGGTCGTCGCCGTACTCGCGCAGGAACGCGAGCACCGCCGGGTTGGAGGAGGTCAGTTCCGTGAACGAGCCCAGTCCGAAGGCCGGGTTCTGCTTGCGGATCTCGATCATGCGGCGGGTCCAGTGCAGCAGGCTGGACGGGGAGGACATGGACGCTTCCACGTTGGTGACCTGGTAGCCGTAGACCGGGTCCATGATCGTGGGGAGGTAGAGGCGTCCCGGGTCGCACGTGGAGAAGCCGGCGTTGCGGTCGGGCGTCCACTGCATGGGGGTGCGGACGGCGTCGCGGTCGCCGAGCCAGATG
>NZ_JBVHWQ010000002.1:1149557-1159957 GCF_055564315.1 Streptomyces sp. NPDC029151 | reverse complement strand
CGCCCGCCCGCCTGGCTCATCGCCGTCCTCCTCCTCGGCGGCTACCTCCTCGCCGACAGCGTCCTCGCCCCCGCCATCGACACCGCCCTCACCAAGTAGCGAAGGGAGAACCGCCATGCTCCGCCCGAAGATCCCGACCATGCCCACCCCGACCGGACTCGTCTCCCCGCCCACCGTCATCGAGCCGACCACCGTGGTCCAGCACCACCCGGCGCCCGCCCCGGCTCGGGCCGCCCAGGTCCCCTCCCGGCCCACCGTCCAGCTCACCCCGGGAGCCGTCCTCGCCCTCGTCGGCGGCGGCACGGCCGTGGTCCTGGTCGTCGGTGCAGTCCTGGTCTCGATGCTCCTGGCCGTCGCCGTCACCGGCGCGTCCGTCGCTGTCTGCGCCGTGGTGATCCGCTCGCTCATCTCCTCGCAGCACCGCCGCTGAGCGGTCCCAGGGGCGACGCACAAGCCGCCAAGCACGCCGCCGCTCCTGGGACCGGGTTCCGCCAAGCCAACCGCCATCGCCAAGGGACAAAGACATGGACCTGCACATAGCCGCGAGCATCGTGCCGTTACTCGGCTGGGCCGTGCACGGCGGCATCCTCACCCGCCGCCTCGTCTCCGCCCGCCGTGACCCGCTCACCGGCCTCCCGACCCGTGCCGGATGGACCGCCCGCGCCGAACACTGCATCCGCCGGCACCCGACCGCCGCCGTCCTCCTGGTCGACCTCGACCACTTCAAGACCCTCAACGACACCCACGGCCACGCCGCCGGGGACGCCGCCCTCGTGGAGATCGCCGCCCGGCTGCGGGCCTGGTGCGGACGCAACGGCACCGCCGGCCGTCTGGGCGGGGACGAGTTCGTCGCCGTGATCCGGGACCTGGCCGCCGTCGACCTCGACGCACTGACCGCCGCACTTCACCAGCCGCTGCCCTACGCCGGGACGTTGCTCCCGCTGGCCGCTTCGGTCGGCGTCTGCCCCGTCGCAGAGCTGGCGGTTCCGCTCCTCACGGACGCGCTCGCCGCCGCCGACGCGGCCATGTACGCGACCAAGGGCCGTACCCGCCGGGGCTCCCGCACCACTCGCTGAAAGGCCACCGGGTGGCGCACAAGCCGCCAAGCACGCCGCCACCCGGGGCCGTTCCTTCCAACCGCGATCGAAAGGAACCACCATCATGGCCCACCGCACCCCGCCCCCGCCGAGGATCTGCCCGGCCTGCGACGGCTTCGCCTCCGTCGCCGTCACCTTCGGCGGCCGCGACCACCGGGGCCACCTGCGCACTGTCACCGCCCACTGCCCGGCCTGCCAGGGCACTGGCACCGTCGCCGCCCGCCGCTTCCCGGAGGGCGCCCGTGCCTGAGCAGCTGCTCGACCGTGCCACCCTCGACGACCTGCTGAGGGTGGCTTCGGCCTCTGACTACCACCGGTGGGAGGACCAGATCCGCCGCACGGGCGGCTGCGCCGACCCCATCCACCTGACCGGCTGGGTCCTGCACAAGGACAAGACGACCGGTGAGGCCCTGCACCACTACTCCACCGAGGGCGAACCCGGCGGACGGCTCCGCCTCGCCTGCGGCAACCGCCGCGCCACCCGCTGCCCGTCCTGCGCCTGGACCTACGCGGGCGACACCTACCACCTCATCCGCGCCGGTCTCGCCGGGGACGACCGCCGAGACATCCCCGCCACCGTCCGCGACCATCCCCGCGTCTTCGCCACCCTCACCGCCCCCTCGTTCGGCCGAGTGCACAACCAGCCCGACCGGGGCGTCTGCCGCTGCGGCACCCGCCACAGCGCCGACGACCCCGCACTCGGCACGGCCCTCGACCCGAAGACGTACGACTACGCGGGCGCGGTGCTGTTCAACAACCACGCCGGACAGCTCTGGCAGCGCTTCACCAACCGGCTCCGCCGGGAAGTCGCCGCCCGCGCCGGCCTCACACAGCGGGAGCTGAAGGAATGCGCCCGGCTGTCGTACGGCAAGGTTGCCGAGTTCCAGAAGCGCGGCGCTATCCACTTCCACGCTGTGATCCGCCTCGACGGCCCCGACGGGCCGGGAACCCCGCCTCCGACCTGGGCAACGGTCGACCTTCTCGCCGACGCCATCCGGGCTGCCGTCGCCCACTCCTACACTTCGGTCTCGGTACCCGCCGCCGGGGACCAGCCCGCCCGTACCCTTCCGCTGGGGCACCCAGCTCGACGTCCGCCCGGTCAAGGCCTTCGGTGACGGCACCGACATCACCGAACAGGCCGTCGCCGCCTACGTCGCCAAGTACGCCACCAAAGCCGCCGAGACCACTGGTGCGACCGACACTCCAGTCCACTGCCGCCGGTGCCGTGGCACGGGCCGCTCCCGCCGGTACGACCGTGCCGACTCCGCACTCAGCGCCTGCGTCACCTGCCATGGCATCGGCTGAGCGAAGACCTCACCCGGCTGGACATACCAGAGCACGCCCGCCGCCTCATGGCCGCCTGCGCCCAGCTCCAAGCGCTCTACCCCGACCGCCAACTCGCCCGCTGGGCCCACATGCTCGGCTTCCGCGGCCACTTCTCCTCCAAGTCCCGCCGCTACTCCACCACCCTCGGCGCCCTACGCCAGGCCCGCGCCGACTACCGCGCCGCCCAGGAACGCGAAGCCCTCGACCTGGACGACGCCGAGCCGGACACCGTCCTGGTCCTGGCGGACTGGCAGTACGCCGGCCACGGCCACACCCCCGGCGAGTCCGTCCTCGCCGCCACCATCGCCCGTGACCTTCAACTCAACCGTGAGACCGCCCGCGAAGCCCTGCTCAGCGAAGGGAGCACACCATGACCACCGCCGCCGGAGCGCGCACCATGCTCACCCTCGCCGAGGTATGCGAAGAGCTGAGCATCTCGCGGTCGACCTTCTACGACTGGCGGGCCAAGCGCCGTGCGCCGCGCTGTATCAAGCTCCCGAACGGCGATCTCCGGATACGGCGGAGCGACCTCGACCACTGGCTCGACGACCGCGAGGACGCCGCCTGATGGAGACGACGTACGACGTCAAGATCTACAAGATCCTCACCTACAAGGGCGCCCGGAAGACCACGTACACCGTGCGCTGGACGGTCGCGGGCAAGCGCTGGCGTGAGCCCTTCAACACCGTCGCGCTCGCCGAGGGCTTCCGCTCGGAACTCATCCGGGCCACGGGAAAGGGCGAGGCCTTCGTCGTCGCTACGGGGCTCCCGGTCTCCCATCGCTCCAAGTCGGCTGCCATGAGCTGGTACAGGTTCGCCGTCGAGTACGTGGATGCCCGTTGGCCTCAACTCGGCGGCAACAGCCGTAAGAACATCGCGAAGACTTTGACCGCGACCACCATCGCCCTGCTGCGGGCCAAGCCCACCCAGTTCGCCCCTGCGGGCGTACGCACCGCACTGCGTGAGTGGGCGTTCAACACGAACCGCCGACGGGACGCTCCGCGAGACGTGGTGGCCATCCTCAAGTGGGTCGAGCGGAACTCCCTTCCCGTCTCGGCCTGGGAGGACCCCGAGAAGGTCGACCAGGTCCTGCAAGCCATCGACACCCGCCTCGACGGCAAGCAGGCGGCGGCCTGGTCCCGTAAGCGCAACCGCCGGATCCTCAACGTCGCCATGAAGTACGCGATCCGGCGGCGCATCCTGCGGTCCAACCCCCTTCCCAAGGGGAAGGATTCGATGGCGGCCACGAAGACCACGAATGCCGTCGACAAGCGGTCTTTGCTGAACCCCGAGCAGGCGGCGGCGATCCTCGACTGGATCCGGCGCCGGCCGCGCGGCGGCAAGCGGCTCCATGCCTTCTTCGCCACGCTGTACTACTGCGGCCCTCGGCCTGAGGAAGCCGTCGCCATGCGGGTGGAGGACGTGACCCTGCCCGAGCCCGACGCCGACGACCAGTGGTGTGAGCTGCTGATCCACACAGCGACGCCGGAGATCGGGAAGCAGTGGACCGACACGGGGGAGATCCACGAGCAACGCGACTTGAAGGGCCGGGCGGAGGGCGAGACGCGTACCGTGCCGGGGCATCCGGCCCTCACGCGCATCCTGCGGCAGCACATCGCCGACGAACAGCTCCAGCCGGGTGATCTGCTCTTCCAGGGTGAGTCCGGCGGCATCCTCGCCGGCTCCGTCATCCGCCGGGCGTGGCGCAGCGCGCGTAGGGCCGTACTGCCCCCGCACGTCTTCGAGTCGCCCACCGGACGGCGGGTGTACGACAACCGGAACACGCGCCTGACGAAGTGGCTCAACGACGGCATCCCACCTGCTCAGGTAGCGGAGTGGGCCGGGAACAGCGTCGCCGTGCTGCTGGCGACGTACGCCCGGTGCATCGACGGGCAGCTGCCGGACCTGAAGCGGCGGCTGGAAGCCGCGGGTGACCTTCCGGAGGCGGAGGTGCCGGGCGCTGGCTGATCTTCCACCGGTCGAGAACTTCGACACGTATTCGACACGGCCACCCGCGAAAACCCGGTGACAGCCGGACGGCCCCGGACCCGACCCTTGATCATCAAGAGGGCGTCCGGGGCTTCGTCGTACCCACGGACATCCGCTCTGACCAGCAAAAAGCCCTCCCCAGAGGGAGGGCGGAGACAAGCGCCCCCGGCAGGACTCGAACCTGCGGCCAAGCGCTTAGAAGGCGCCTGCTCTATCCACTGAGCTACGGGGGCCGGTGGGGTGGCCTCGTGTGTGGTGCCCTGGTGGGGGCTGACCCGTGACGTTGCCGGGGACAAGGATAGGGCTCCCGGTTCCTTGACCCTGTCGCTTCCCCTCCGTGGCTCGATGTGGAGGTTCGGTGAAGCGGTCCTGATAATCGCAGGCAGGTACGAATCGTGCACGACTTTTGGCGTCCGACGCCCCCGGGTGTTGTGCACTCGTTATGCCTGGCCTGTGCCCTTGTCCTGGTCGTCCCTTCCATCCGTTCTGTCCTGTCGGCGCGCAGACATGTCTATATGCTTCAGAATTCCCCTAAAATTGGGCATTCTTCGCATGTGGTGACCTTGGACGTACGGCCTCAGCTGCTCGACACACTTTCCGCTCTGCGCGACCGTGTCGCCGCCGCACGCTTTCCGCTGCCCCTCGCGGGGGCGCCACGCGCGCGTGCCAACCGCGACGAACTCCTCGCGCAGCTCGACGACTATCTCGTCCCCCGCCTACGGGAGCCCGAGGCGCCGCTGCTGGCCGTCGTCGGCGGCTCCACCGGCGCGGGCAAGTCGACGCTCGTGAACTCCCTCGTCGGTCGGCGGGTGAGCGAGGCCGGCGTGCTGCGGCCGACCACACGGACACCGGTCCTGGTCTGCCATCCGGAGGATCATCACTGGTTCAGTGGCATGCGCGTACTCCCCCAGCTCACCCGCGTGTGGGTGCCCCACCAGGACCCCGCCGACGAGTTCCTGCTCGCCGAGGAGGACCCCGGGCGCGTGCTGCGTGTCGAGACCGCCGACAGCCTCCCGCGCGGGCTCGCCCTCCTCGACGCCCCCGACGTCGACTCCCTGCTCGCCGACAACCGCGTCCTCGCCGCGGAACTGATCTGCGCCGCCGACGTCTGGATCATGGTCACCACGGCCGCCCGCTACGCCGACGCCGTCCCCTGGCACCTGCTGCGCACCGCCAAGGAGTACGACGCGACCCTCGTCACCGTCCTGGACCGGGTACCCCACCAGGTCGTCTCCGAGGTCTCCCGGCAGTACGGCGCCCTGCTCACCAAGGCCGGGCTCGGCGACGTACCCCGCTTCACCGTGCCCGAGCTCCCCGAGTCCGCCTGGGGCGCCGGCCTGCTGCCCGCCACCGCCGTCGCGCCCCTGAAGAGCTGGCTCGTCCACCACGCCCAGGACCCCGCCGCCCGGCAGCAGGTCATGGCCCGCACCGCCCACGGCCTCCTCGACTCGCTCAGATCCCGCATGCCCGAGCTGGCCGGCGCCGCAGCCGCCCAGTACGCGGCGGCCACCCGGCTCACCTCCGCCGTGGAGACCGCCTACGACAAGGAGCACGCGCGCGTGCGGGCCCGCCTCCAGTCCGGCGCCGTACTCGCCGGGGACGCCCTCAAGCGCTGGCGCGCCTTCCCGCTGGACTGCACCGCCGGGGAACTCCTGGACGCCCTGGTGGAGAGCCTGGCCGCCCTCCTGCTGTGCGCCGTCACCGCCGCGGACGAGCGCGTCGACGACGCCTGGCGGCGCGAGCCCGCCGCCGAAGCCCCGGAACTCGCCGCCCGCGAGACCTCCCTGGAGAGCGCCGAGCACCGCATCGGGCTCGCGGCCCGGCGCTGGCGGCGCGAGCTGGAGGAGTACGCCGAGGACGAGGTACGGGTCCTGGAGCGCACCGGCGCGCCCGACCCCGAGGTCGTCGCCGCCCTCGTCGCCACCGCGGTACTGGGCGGGCGCCGGGCCCGTACCGCGGGAGAAGGGCTCGCCGAGCGGCTCGGAGCCCACGGCGTGCTGCGGCTGCGCGACCGGGCCGGACGGCTGCTCAGCGAGCACGTGGACCGGGTCGTGCACGCCGAACGCGAGCGGCGCCTCGCCCCCCTCGACGCCCTGGACGTCCGTCCCGAGCCCCAGGCCGAACTCATCGCCGCGCTGTCGGTACTGCAGAAGGAGAGGTGACCGGTGACCGCCGTCACTGACCACGACCACATGGATCACACCGAGCACAGGCGCATCGACCACGGCAGCGAGCACGGCGGCAACACCGGTGACAGTGGCGAGCGCCGTGACAGCAGGAGCGTCGAGCAAGCGCGGTCGAGCCGCTTGAAAGGGGAGCGCGGCGAGGACGAGCGGGGCGACGACGAGACCGGCCGCTTCACCGCTCCCTCCCAGGACGCGAACCCCTCGAAGGAGAAGGGGGACGAGGGGGACGGGAGCGGGGACGCGGGCGGCGGCACGGGGGCGGACACCGCCGGCGGGCGTCCCGTGCGCGTGAGGGACGGGAGTGATCGCAGCGATCGGAGCGACCAGAGGGACAACAACAGGCACTTCAGGGGTGGCATGACCGGTCCCGACGCCGAACGCGACCACCCCGCGCGCGGCCACGGCGCCGATCATCCCGCGCGTGGCCACAGCGCCGACCACCCCGCGCGTGGCCACAGCGTCGATCACTCCGTACGCGGGCACAGCGCCGATCACCCCGCGCGCGGGCACAGCGCCGAGGAGAGCGGTGCCGTCTCCGTCCCCCGGCCGCACACCTACTCACCGACGAAACCCCGCCCCGCGGCCGACGACACCCCCTCCACGGCCGGCCACCCCGCCGGCTCGCCCACAGCTCCCTCGAAGGGTGGGAACGCCACCGGTTCCGAAGCCACTTCCTCGAAGACCGGCCACCGCACCGACCCCGACGCCACACCTCCCAAGTCCACCGCGGGAGCCCATGCCGCGTCCTCCAGGTCGGCCGACGGAGCCCATTCCGCGCCCCCCGTGCGTCCCGCCGGTTGCGACGCGTCGCCTTCCGAACCCGGCACCGGAGCCGCGCCTCCCAAGTCCGGCACGGATGCCGATTCCGACACCTCCGCGGAGGCCTGGGACGACGGTCTGATCGCGCGTCGAGTCACCGAGGCCAACGCCGCCGCCCTCGCCGCCGAGCGCGCCACCGCCGCCGAGCCGGCGCACCGCGGGCCCGGCAGTCACGCCCCGGCCCCACTGGCGTACGACGGCCCGCTGCGCTCCCGCCTGGACGCCCTGCGTGAACTCGTCGGGCTCTCCCGCACCCGCCTGGACAGCCGTACCCTCGCCGAGGCCGGCCGCGTCCTGGACGAGGCCGCCGCGCGCCGCAAGCTCTCCGGCCGGCACACCGTCGTCGCCCTCGCCGGCGCCACCGGCAGCGGCAAGTCCCAGCTGTTCAACGCGCTCGCCGGCGTCCCCATCTCGGAGACCGGCGTACGACGGCCGACCACGGCCGCGCCCATCGCGTGCAGCTGGAGCGACGGCGCCGCCGGCCTCATCGACCGGTTGGGCATCCCGGGCCGGCTGCGCCGCCGCCCGCTGCACGGTCCGGACGGCGAGGGGCAGTTGCGCGGGCTGGTCCTGGTCGACCTGCCCGACCACGACTCCGCCGCCGTACAGCACCGCGAGCAGGTCGACCGGATCCTGAAGCTGGTCGACGCGGTGATCTGGGTGGTCGACCCGGAGAAGTACGCCGACGCCGTCCTGCACGAGCGCTATCTGCGGCCTATGGCCGGTCACGCGGAGGTCATGTTCGTCGTCCTCAACCAGGTGGACCGGCTTCCCGGGGACGCCGCGCACCAGGTCCTGGACGATCTGCGGCGGCTGCTGGACGAGGACGGCATCGCGCTCGGCGAGTACGGCGAAACGGGCGCCACCGTGCTCGCCCTGTCCGCGCTCACCGGCGAGGGGGTCGACGATCTGCGCGAGGCGCTCGGCCAGTTCGTGGCGGAGCGCGGCGCGGCGGCCCGGCGGGTGTCGGCCGACGTGGACGCCGCCGCAGCCGAGCTGCGGCCCGTCTACGCCACCGGACGGCGGATCGGCCTCAGCGAGGAGGCGCGTGAGGAGTTCGCCGCGCGGCTCGCGGACGCGGTGGGCGCCACCGCGGCGGGCGAGGCCGCCGAACGCGCCTGGCTGCGCAACGCCAACCGGGCCTGCGGCACGCCCTGGCTGCGGCTGTGGCGCTGGTACCAGGGCCGGGGCGACTCCACGACCGGCCGCCACCAGGTGCGCACCCAGGCCGACGAGGAGGCCACGGCACGGCAGCGTGTCGAACAGGCGGTCCGTACGGTGTCCGACCGGGCGTCGGCCGGGCTGCCGGTGCCCTGGGCGCAGGCGGTGCGTGAGGCCGCCGTACGCGGCTCCCAGGGGCTGCCCGAGGCGCTGGACGAGCTGGCGGCACGGGCCGGGCTGCCGACGGGCCGCCCGCCGCGGCCGGGCTGGTGGCCGGTGGCCGTGCTGGTGCAGGCGGCGATGACCCTGTTGCAGATCGCGGGCGGCGCGTGGCTGGCCGGGCAGATCGCCGGGTTGATGGCGCCCAACCTGGGGGTTCCGGTGCTGCTGATGGTGTGCGGGATCATCGGCGGCCCGCTGGTGGAGTGGGCCTGCCGGATGGCGGCTCGCGGTCCCGCACGGCGCTACGGCCAGGAGGCCGAACGGCGCCTGCGGGAGGCGGCGGCGAGCTGCGGCCGGGCCCGGGTGCTCGATCCGGTGGCGTCGGAACTGCTGCGGTACCGGGAGGTGCGGGAACAGTACGGCCGGGTCGTGCGGAGCGGGGCCGCTGTGGGCTGAGGGGGCGTGCGGGCAGGTGGGTGCGTGAAGGGCCGCCGGGGGGTGCCCTATGCCTTGGTCCTTTGGTCAAGGGAAACGGAGGTGCGTTGGGTCGGGGAGCCGGGCAGCATGGCGGGGTGGCTGATTTGCTGTGGGATGACGTGAGTTCCTTCTTCGACCCGGACTTGATGGGGTCGTTGCCGGACGTGCGCGTCCCGGATGCCTCGGTGCAGGACTGGCAGGCGGTCCTCGATCTTGTCGGGGAGAAGGGCTGGAAGTGCCAGTACTCCGAGGGAGAGACAGTGCTTCCGGTTCCTCGGGCGGAGGTGGTGCTGGGCCGCCCGGCGGACGCCGAGTGCCCGAACCTGCGGGTCTGGCCGACTGCCGATGTGCTGGCGATCTTCCGGTTCTATGCCGACGACGAAGTCGACTTCGACGTCGACCTGCGGGAGCTGCAGGGCCAGGACCGGCTTGATGTGTTCTGCGGCTTCCTGCGAGAGATCGGAAGGCGGCTGAACAAGCCCGTGCTGATGGCCCCGGAAGGCCACTATGGCCATCCGGTGCTCGGCTTTGATGTCGAGGCCGATCGAGTCGTTCTCCTCGCAGACCTGTAGGTCAGGTGGCTGAGGCAGACGGCTGCGGTTCTAAAAGGGATCGTCGCGGAGCATGGTGAAGAGGACGCCGGCCCTGCGTCTGGCGAGGCAGAGCAGGGCTTGGGTGTGGTGCTTGCCCTGGGCGATTTCTTGTCGTAGCAGGAGCGGGAGGGTCGGTCGCCGAGGGCGGCGAACGCGCAGCGGAAGAAAGCCCGTTTGAGCTGCTTGTTTCCTCTCCTGAAGGGCTGTTCGCCGCGGATCGACGACCCGTCAACAGGAGGGGGAAGTCATGCCGGATCCGAAGGCCGGAGGCTCCGTTGCTGAGCCGTGAAAACGGTGACGGGGGAGCCGGGGGAGCCGGGGGAAGCCGCGGGGAGGGGTGCGGGGCTGGGATGCGTCCTCGCCCGAACGGGTGGCCGAGTTTTCCACAGGCGGGGGGCCTTCCACAGCGCTCAGCGGGCTCGGCCCGACGGAGGCAGTCTGAGGTCACGGCGATCGCACGGCGGGTCCGGCCGGAGAGGCGGCGGGCGGTGCGGGCGGTCGCGGGCTGGTGGGGGGGGGGGGGGGGGGGGGGGAGGAGGGGGGGGAGGGGGGGAGGGGGGGGGGGAGGGGGGGAGGGGGGAGGGGGAGTG
>NZ_JBVHWQ010000002.1:1093506-1149547 GCF_055564315.1 Streptomyces sp. NPDC029151 | reverse complement strand
GGACGTTTGGGTTGAATGGAGCTCACAGGTGGGTTCGGGCGGGGGGGGTGGGGGGGGGTGGGGGGGTCGGGGTGTGGCTGCCCCCCCCCCCCCCCCCCCCCCCCCCCCCACGGCAGACGCAGCCGTACGGGACGGGCCCGTACGCGTGTCCGCCCGGCCGCAAGGGACGGGCGGGGGAGGGGAGCGAGGACATGAACGAGACCATCGTCTGTGTGGTGGGCAACGTGGCGACCCAGCCGGTGTACCGCGAGGTCGCGACGGGGCCGTCGGCCCGGTTCCGGCTGGCGGTGACCGCGCGCTACTGGGACCGGGAGCGCGGCGTGTGGACGGACGGGCACACCAACTTCTTCACCGTGTGGGCCAACCGGCAGCTCGCGACCAACGTGGCCGCGTGCGTGGAGGTGGGCCAGCCGCTCGTGGTCCAGGGCCGGTTGAAGGTGCGCACGGAGGCGCGGGAGGGGCAGCAGCAGTGGGCCTCCGCCGACATCGACGCCGTGGCGATCGGCCATGACCTGTCGCGCGGCACGGCGCTCTTCCAGCGCGCGGTCAAACCCGACGGGCCGCCGGTGGCGGCCCGGCCTGAGCCGGCCTGGGAGACACCGCGACCGGCCGACCCGCAGGACGACCAGGTACGGCAACAGGCGGAGGCGGCAGTGGCCGTGACGTGACAACGGGCGGAAGCAGCACTGGCCGTGACGTGACAACGGGCGGAAGCAGCACTGGCCGTGACGTGACAACGGGCGGAGCGCGTAGTGGCCGCGGCGGGACAACCAGCCGCGACCGTCGTGGTCGTGACGGAGCGTCAGGCCGGGTGTCATACGCGTCTCCGGGCCCATTGGTCGCTGCCGTCCTGGCGGGGCCGCCGGTGGGGACAGGCTGTACGAACCGGTGGATTTGTCGATATGGCCAGCTCAAGAGGGGTCCCCGCGATAACGATTGCGGATCGGATCGGCCATCGGATGATCCGACCGTCGGGTGGGGCTCCCGATGATCCATAGGATGCCGGAGCGTGCCCCTAGGGGCTGCCAATTCTGCTGGTGGGACCGTCCCCCACGTCCAACGGGTCCTGCTCGAAGGGGAATTCTGTGCTTGCTGCGCTCTCTGGGTTCCGCCGGTCCACCCGACCGGCCCGCCTGGCCACCGCCACCACGGTGTCCGGCCTCGTGGCCGCCGGCGTGCTCTCCGGTGCCGGTACGGCCCTGGCGGAGGGCAGACCCCAGGCGCAGGGCGGGGCCACGGCCACGCTCAACGGTCTGAAGACCTACGGCGAGGCCGTGATCCACGAGGACGGCGGCGACCAGCGGGTGTCCGCGGGCCTGTTCGAGATGTCCGTGGACGGCGGCGGCACCCTGCAGACGTACTGCGTCGACCTGCACAACCCCACCCAGCGGGACGCCAGGTACCAGGAGACGCCCTGGAGCGGCACCTCGCTGGGCACCAACAAGGACGCGGGCCGGATCGGCTGGATCCTGCGCAACTCCTACCCGCAGGTCAACGACCTCGCCGCGCTCGCCCGGCGGGCGGGCACGAGCGGGCTGACCGAGCAGGACGCCGCGGCCGGCACCCAGGTGGCCATCTGGCGCTACTCCGACGGTGCGAAGGTCGACGCCGTGGACCCGCAGGCGGAGAAGCTCGCCGACTACCTGGAGAAGCACGCACGGAGCGTCGCCGAACCGCAGGCCTCGCTCACCCTCGATCCGCCCGCCGTCTCCGGCCGGCCGGGCGACCTGCTCGGACCGGTGACCGTGCACACCAACGCGGGCGCGGTCACCGTGAGCCCGCCGGCGGACGCGGCCGCCGACGGGGTGCGGATCATCGACCGGACGGGCCAGGTGATCACCTCGGCGAAGGACGGCACCCGGCTGTACTTCGACGTCCCCGAGGACGCCGCGGACAGCACGGCCCAGCTGACCGTCCAGGCGTCGACCACCGTCCCAGTCGGCCGGGCCTTCGCCTCCGAGAGCCGTAGCCAGACCCAGATCCTGGCCGGCTCCAGCGAGTCGACGGTCTCCGCGACCGCGACGGCCGGCTGGGCGGCCGACGGCGGCATACCGGCGGTCTCCGCCCGCAAGAACTGCGCCAAGGGCGGAGTGGACATCACCGCGGTCAACAAGGGCGACGAGCCGTTCACCTTCCGGCTGATGGGCGCCGAGCACACGATCCCCGCGGGCGCGTCCCGCACGGTGACCGTGCCGCTCCAGGAGGACCAGGCCTACGACTTCACGATCACCGGCCCGCACGGCTTCAGTCACCGCTTCACCGGCGTCCTGGACTGCAGGACCCAGGGCACGGTCACCACGCAGACGGCCCAGCTCCGCAACGGGCCCAGCCCGGCCACGGTCGGCGGCAGCACGGTCCCCGACACCAACCTGGCCGAGACCGGCGGTTCCGCCATCACGCCCCTGATCGCGGGCGTGGCCATCGGCCTGGTGGTGATTGGCGGCGCGGTGCTGGTGGTGCTCCGCCGGAAGGAGACCCCGCCCGGCGTGTGAGCGGCCGGTCAGCAGCCGATCGGTGCGGAGCCGGCGGCCACGTCGTCGAACCACACGGTGTCGTCGCCGGTGCCGTAGCTCTCCCAGCCGAGCCGCAGCGCGGTCGGCCGGGGCGGCACGGTCCGGGAGAGCCACTGCTGGTCGACGTCCTGCGTCGGCACCCCGTCGGCGTGCAGGCCGGGCACCCGCTCGTCGCCGAGCCAGGTGTCCAGACCGGGCGCCGAGGTGTCGACCGCGAACCGCAGGCACTGCCAGCTCCCCGTCGGCAGCGGCCTGCTCAGCGCGACCCCGGCCGGGCTCTGCGCGGGGAGGGTGGCGTCGTCGCTCTCCCGGTTCCACTGCAGCGCGCCGTTCTGTCCGCCGACCCGCAGCGCCCGGCCGCCCTGCGAGGTGTCCGGCATGGACACGAACGTGACGTGGGAGGAGGGGAGGGCGGTGGTGTGCCGGACCCACAGGCGGACGTACAGGACGGGGCCGACCGAGGACAGGTCGGTGGTGGCGGCGACGAAGGCGTGGTTGCAGTAGCCGGCCCGTCCGTCCACCCGCAGCGACCTCGTGCCGCTGTGCGCGACCGACGTGTCGACGGCGGCCGTGCCCGTGCCCTGGCAGTCGGGGGCGGTGAACCGCCAGCCGCCGGAGGGTGAGGTGCCGGTCTGGTCCTCGAAGTCGGTGCAGAGGACGGCAGCGCCGCATCCGGAGGGCGCGGGGGTGGGAGCGGGCGTGGTGGGCGGTGGGGTCGGCGGCTCGGTCCCGTCGCCGGTGCAGGGCGCGCCGTTGAGACGGAAGTCGGTGGGCGCGGGGTCGGCGGACCGCCAGGTGCCCTGCAGCCCGAAGTCGGTGCCGGCACCGCCGGCCAGGACGGCGTTCCAGGCCGTGCCGACGGCGGTCACGGAGTGGCCGGACTGGGTGACGGTGGCGTTCCAGGCGGAGGTGACCTGCTGGTCGCCGCCGTAGGTCCAGGTCAGCCGCCAGCCGTTCAGGGTGGCGCCGAGGTTGGTGACACGGATCTGGGCGGTGTAGCCGCCGGCCCACTCGTTGACGGTGTGGTCGACGCGGCAGGCGGGGGCGGTCCCGGCGCTGCCGGCGGCGGGGGCGGCGGCGAGGAGTGACCCGGCCAGCGCGAGGGCGGCCGCGACCGCCCCCCAGGGCCCGCGTATCCAGCGCGGGCAGCGGGTGAGCAGGGTGGACATGTGAGCCTCCTGAGGGGGCCGGTGCGGGTGGTTCCGGGAGCGCTCCCAGTCGGAGGCGGGCGCGGCCCCACGAGTCGGACTGCGCCCGGTGGGCCGGGATGGACCGCGCCCGGTGGGCGGGGATGGGCGACGCCGGCGGATCAGCGGAAGTTCACGTCACTGCACAGGAAGTACGTCTGGTCCATGTGCGAGGCCTGCCAGATGGTGTAGACGACGTGGCGCCCGCTGTAGCCGGAGGTGCTCACGGGGACCGAGTAGTTCTGGCTTGGCGCGTACCTGCCGGTGCGGGCGACGAGTTGCAGGTCGTTCCAGGTCAGCGGCCGGCTGGTGGGGTCGAAGCCCTGCCGGGTGACGTAGACGAGGAAGTAGTCCGCGCCGTGGCTGGCCTGGTCGTACAGCTTCACGGTGAAGTCGGAGCCGATGTCCGTGGTCTTCCAGGGGCCGACGGCGTCCAGGGAGTTGTAGCGGCCGCCCTCGGTGTGGCCGCCGCTGCACAGCTGCCCGTCGGGGACGACAGCGGGGAAGTTGCCGGCGGAGCCGTTGCGGTACAGGCCGTTCCAGTTCCACATGGCGTTGGGGTTGGCCTGCCACGCCTGCCAGCACATGGGGTCGAGCTGCGCCATCGCCGGGTTCTGGAAGTCGCTGCCCCAGCGCTGCCAGCAGCCGTAGTTGCGCGAGGCCGGGTCGACCACCGAGCCGTGGGCGGACGCCGTGCCGCCCCAGGTGATCAGGCTGACCAGCACCGCGACGAGAGTGCCGAGGACGAGGGCCAGGCGGCGGGAGCCCGGTCCGCGATGTTCATGCTCATGACAATGCATGACGGAGATCTTCCTGTGGGGGAGTCGGTTCTCTGTGGGGGTTGGAGTCGGCCGTGGGAGCGCTCCCGCAGCCGCGGTTCCAGGCTGCGCGGCGGACCGCGGGGACGGCAACGGTTCGTTTCCGCCAAACCTGGCCACCCCGTCCCCGGCCGTGCGGCGGCACGCGAAAGCCCGGCTGGTGACGGTGGCGCAGGGGCCGCAAAGCCCGCGCCCGGCCGGCGGCGTTTCTGAACCGATGGCCGGTGCCCGCCGGCGCGACCCCTCGTCGAGGCCCGCCGGACCGGCTCTCCTGGAATGATCTCGCCGTGGCCGAATACACGATCAGCACCGCCCATGGTGAGGACTGGCCCGTCTTGCCCCGTGCCGACTTCGAAGCCGTCCTTCAGCCCCGGTCGCTCGCATGTGACGCCGTCGACAGTGACGACGACCATTGCTTCCGCGCGGGCGACATGACGGTGTCGGCGTCATGGGAGCTCGCGGGCACCTGGTACGTGTGCGTCGACGGCGCACCCTCCCTCGGCGTGGCGGACGCGATCGTCGCGGAGATGGCTCGGCAACTCGGCGAGGCGACCGGCAAGAAGGCGAACCACCACCGGATCATCGACTAGGGAGGGTTTCCGCGTGACCATTCCTCTGACGCCTCGTGATCGCATCGCCGATCGCGAGGGACTGTGCGCCTTCCTGGCGCACCTCCGAGCCGAGTACGAGGAGAGCGGTGCGGGGTGGGAGAACCGGACGCTGGACACCTTCCTCGAGGCCCTTGAGGCCTGGGTCTCGTCGGCGCCGGGCTGGTACGCCAACCATGGTCAGGTGCTG
The DNA here is from genome assembly GCF_055564315.1 of Streptomyces sp. NPDC029151. Classification (NCBI taxonomy): domain Bacteria; kingdom Bacillati; phylum Actinomycetota; class Actinomycetes; order Kitasatosporales; family Streptomycetaceae; genus Streptomyces; species Streptomyces sp. NPDC029151. The sequence goes on along the minus strand of NZ_JBVHWQ010000002.1, from coordinate 1,144,231 downwards.
CCGGCCGACGGCGACTGGACGTTCTTCGCCCGGGCACTCAGCGCGGCACGACACTACGAGTGACCAGGGGCTGCGGCGTGTCCGGTGGGAGGGCACGCGGCGGCCGGCAGCGGGGAGCGCCGACAGCTCCCCAGGGCGCCCGTGTCGGCACCCGCCGGGCCGGCGCCCAGTCGCGTGTGCGAGCCGCCGGACCAAGGCGACCCGGCTTCCATGACGGTGATGCTGCCGTCCGGCACGCTCCCGCACCCTCGGCCGTTCACCGTCGGGCCGTCCCCCAGCGGCCCCCGGCCGTCCTCAGCCGGGCGAGGCCGCCCGAGGCCGCCCGAGCACCCGAGGCGCCCGAGGCCGCCCGAGTGTCTTTCCGCAACAGCCGACAGTGAGGCGAGCCCAGCCCGCAGCAGCAAAACGCCAGGTCGGAGCGCCCGGACCAGACGCGTTTCCACCCAGGGGTCGCCGTCAGGCATGGTGGGGTGTTACTTGCCGCGAGGGCATGAAAAGGCCCCTCACCAGCAACTTTTCCCGCCGATGAGGGGCCGTCTCAGGCAGCCTGGGCCGTCTCTGGGCCGTCGCCCGTCTTCGGGCCGTCGTGAGCGTGACCGGCCACCCCCCAGTACATCGCGGAGACGGCCTTCCGGGTCCGGGTCTCGCCGGACGGCATGAGGTGCGGGTAGACGCGGAGGGTGAACCCCGGACCGCTGTGGCCGGGATAGAGGCTCAGAGCCTTGACGCTCTCCCCGGCGTCCAGGAGCACCGAGGCGTAGCAGTGGCGGAGGGCGCGCATGCCGTGTTCGCGGGCGGCTGCACAGCGCTGTCCTTCTCCCGCAGCCCGAGCCGAGGCAGGCGACCGCCGAGGAGGCGTCACTCCTGGGCACGCAGAAGGCCCGCCCTTGTCACGCACATCCGGCGGACGTACTCCAGCGACGAGGGACGGCCCGTCGAGACGGCGGACATCGTGGTGCCCGCCGCGCACTGCGGGATCGTCTACGGGATCCCGGTCAACCGGTAGTCGGCGCCCTCGCATCGAGCCAGTCGCCGAGCGCCGAGAAGTCGGCGTCTACGAGTCCTTGAGCCGGGTCGACACGATGGAGTAGCGACGGCCCAGGGTGTTGGGCGTCGACCCACAACCGATCCATGGCGCTGATTTCGTCGTCGACCCAGATGAACGGTCGACCGGCGGCCCACGCGATCAAGGGGCGGGTCTTCCAGTGCAGACCGCGGGGCCCGTCGTCGGCTCCGGCATCCGGCCACTCCACCACGGGCAGCTTCGGCAGTCCCAGGCGCGGAGCGACGGCCTCGTTCGCGTCCTCCATCCACGTCGTGGCCCATACGAGAGGGCAGCCCAGGGCGAGGAGGCGCGAGCCGATGCCGTGGTCTAGCCGATCAAGCAGCGGGTTCCCCTGATCGACAGACGTCGAGGAGCCGTACGACGCCCCGAACGGGATGAGCGGCCCGTCGACGTCGAGGAAGAGGATGGGACGCTCCGCTGCGCTGGCCACAGCGGCACGATAGCCCGGCGCGGTGCCGGCGGGGACCCCGCTTCCCGGGCCGTCCCCGGGCCGTGCGAGGGTGGCCGAGGTCGGCCGATGATGACCGGCAGTGACAGGCGAGTCCAGGACGATCAGCGGGAAACCCCAGGTCACAGCCCCCGGATCCAACGGGTTTCCCCCCAGGGGTGGCGGTCAGGCAAGATGGGGTGTATCTGCCCACTGCCAGATTTCAAGCTGCCGGACGGTTTCTCTTGGCTGAGTACATCTACACCATGCGCAAGGCGCGCAAAGCGCACGGCGACAAGGTGATCCTCGACGACGTCACCCTGAGCTTCCTGCCGGGGGCGAAGATCGGCGTCGTCGGGCCGAACGGCGCGGGTAAGTCGACCGTCCTGCAGATCATGGCGGGACTGCAGCAGCCGTCCAACGGTGACGCGTTCCTGTCGCCGGGCTACAGCGTGGGCATCCTGCTGCAGGAGCCGCCGCTGGACGAGGAGAAGACCGTCCTGGAGAACGTCCAGGACGGTGTCGCCGAGGTCAAGGGCAAGCTCGACCGGTTCAACGAGATCGCCGAGCTGATGGCGACCGACTACTCCGACGCGCTGCTCGACGAGATGGGCAAGCTCCAGGAGGAGCTCGACCACGCCAACGCCTGGGACCTCGACGCCCAGCTGGAGCAGGCCATGGACGCGCTGGGCTGCCCGCCCGGCGACTGGCCCGTCACCAACCTCTCCGGTGGTGAGAAGCGCCGCGTCGCGCTCTGCAAGCTGCTGCTGGAGCAGCCCGACCTGCTGCTCCTCGACGAGCCCACCAACCACCTCGACGCCGAGTCGGTGAACTGGCTGGAGCAGCACCTGGCCAAGTACCCGGGCACCGTCGTCGCCATCACCCACGACCGGTACTTCCTGGACAACGTGGCCCAGTGGATCCTCGAGCTGGACCGCGGGCGCGCCTACCCGTACGAGGGCAACTACTCCACGTACCTGGAGACCAAGGCCACCCGTCTCAAGGTCGAGGGCCAGAAGGACGCCAAGCGGCAGAAGCGGCTCAAGGAAGAGCTGGAGTGGGTGCGGTCGAACGCCAAGGGGCGCCAGGCCAAGTCCAAGGCGCGTCTGGCGCGGTACGAGGAGATGGCCGCCGAGGCCGAGAAGATGCGGAAGCTGGACTTCGAGGAGATCCAGATCCCGCCGGGCCCGCGCCTGGGCAACGTCGTCGTCGAGGTCAACAACCTCAACAAGGCCTTCGGCGACAAGGTCCTCATCGACGACCTCTCCTTCACCCTGCCGCGCAACGGCATCGTCGGTGTCATCGGCCCGAACGGCGCCGGCAAGACGACCCTGTTCAAGATGATCCAGGGCATCGAGCAGCCCGACTCCGGATCGATCAAGGTCGGCGACACCGTCAAGATCTCCTACGTCGACCAGAGCCGCGAGAACATCGACCCCAAGAAGACGCTGTGGGCCGTCGTCTCCGACGAGCTGGACTACATCAACGTCGGCCAGGTCGAGATGCCGTCCCGGGCGTACGTGTCGGCCTTCGGCTTCAAGGGCCCGGACCAGCAGAAGCCGGCCGGTGTCCTGTCCGGCGGTGAGCGCAACCGCCTCAACCTGGCGCTGACCCTGAAGCAGGGCGGCAACCTGCTGCTCCTCGACGAGCCCACCAACGACCTCGACGTCGAGACGCTCTCCAGCCTGGAGAACGCCCTGCTGGACTTCCCCGGCTGCGCCGTGGTCGTCTCCCACGACCGGTGGTTCCTCGACCGCGTCGCGACGCACATCCTCGCCTACGAGGGTGAGTCGAAGTGGTTCTGGTTCGAGGGCAACTTCGAGTCGTACGAGAAGAACAAGGTCGAGCGGCTCGGCGCGGACGCCGCGCGTCCGCACCGCGCCACCTACAAGAAGCTGACCCGGGGCTGATCGGTCTTGCGTCACGTCTACCGCTGCCCCCTGCGCTGGTCCGACATGGACGCGTACGGTCATGTCAACAACGCGGTCTTCATCCGCTACCTGGAGGAAGCCCGGATCAACTTCCTGTTCCGCCCGGACAAGGAGTTCAAGCAGGGGTCCGTGGTGGCGCGCCACGAGATCGACTACAAGCGGCAGCTCGTCCACCGGCACCACCCGGTCGACATCGAGCTGTGGGTCACCGAGATCAAGGCCGCGTCCTTCACCATCACCTACGAGGTGAAGGACGACGACCTGGTCTACGTACGGGCCTCGACGGTCGTCGTGCCGTTCGACTTCGAGACCCAGCGGCCGCGCCGGATCACCCCGGAGGAGCGCGAGTTCCTCCGGGAGTACACGGACGAGGCCGACGAGGAGGCCGTCGCGGCATGACCATGCTGCACCTGGCCGACGAGAGGGAGGCCGCGGACCTCGCCGCCTTCCTCTCCCGGCTGCTCCACTACGACCGTGGGGCCGCGGTGCGGCTGCAGGCGGCCGGCACCGCCCTCGCCGTCTTCGGCCGGCCGCCGTCCTTCGAGGTGCTGGCCGTCCGCGCGGTGCGGCTGGCGAAGCCGTACGAGGACGGGCTCGACGTCACCCTGGACGTGACCGTCTCCGCGGGTGAGTTCCTGGAGTCCGTGGACGAGCGGGCGGCCACCGCCGCCGTCCCGGGCGCGGTCACCGGCCCCCCGTGGGCCGGAGTGCTGCCGCCGCGGACCGGCTGGCGGCCGGAGCCGGGGCTGCCCGCGCCGGACGCGCTGCGCGCCACGGTCGGCGCGGCGGTGGCCGAGTTCCGCTCCCGCACCGAGGAACTGGGGCCCGAGGACCGTACCCGCGCGGAGCTGGACCGGATCGGGCGGGACATCTGGTCCCGGCGGATCAAGGGCACCGGGCTGCCGGTGCGGGCCGTGCACGCCGCCCAGTCGCTGGGCTTCCTGCGGCCCGGGACCGGGCCGGAGGAGACCGGCCTGTTCTCCTCGGGCGCGTGGCTGCGGCTGCGTACGCCGTACGGATCCGTGGCCGTGCGAGCGGCAGGGCTCGGGTCCTTCGGGCTCAGCGTGCGCTGAGCGCGCTCACCTCACTCCGTGTCGTCCGGCCACACGCCGATGTGGTCGGACTCCAGTTCCAGGGCCACCCGGTCACGCATGTCCAGGGCGCGGAGGTAGTCCGCGGGCAGCTGGAGGCGGCCGGCGCGGTCGAGCATGGCGTACTCGCGGGCCACGACCGTCTCGTGGCCGGTCGCCGCGTCGATCTCGCTGCGGCGCAGCACCTCGGTGGAGGTACGGCCGTCACGGATCGCCACCGTACGGCGGACCTCGCTCGCCACCGCCTGGTCGTGGGTGACGATGACGATCGTCGTGCCGAGGGTCTCGTTGGCCGTGCGGAACGCGTCGAAGATCCGGCCGGCCGTCCGGGAGTCGAGTTCACCGGTGGGTTCGTCGGCGAGGAGCACCTTGGGGTCGTTCGCGAGGGCCACGGCGATCGCCACGCGCTGCTGCTGTCCGCCGGACAGCTGCCGGGGGTGGCGGTCGCGGCAGTCGGCCACCTGGAGCAGTTCCAGCAGTTCCAGGGCGCGTTCGGCGCGGGCGCGGCGGCCCTTGCGGGTGCCGGCGAGCTGGAGGGGCAGGGCGACGTTCTGGGCCGCGGTGAGGTAGGGCAGGAGGTTGCGGGCGGTCTGCTGCCAGACGAAGCCGACGACTTCCCTGCGGTAGGCGAGGCGGTCGGCGGCGGTCATCGTGAGCAGGTCGCGGCCGGCGACGCGGGCCGCGCCGGCGGTGGGGGTGTCGAGGCCGGCCAGGATGTTCATGAGGGTGGACTTGCCGCTGCCCGACGCGCCCACCAGGGCCATGAGTTCGCCCTCGCGGACGAGGAGGTCGAGGCCCTGGAGGGCTTGGACCTCGATGCCGTCCGTGGTGAAGACGCGGACCAGACGGTCGCAGGTGATCAGGGCGTCGTGGCCGTAGGCGGGGTTCGCCCGGGCCTCGGTCACCCGGTTCGCCAGCTCGGTCAGGCTCGGATTCGCTGTCATGGGGTCTCCTGCGTGGCGGTGCGCCGTGTCTGCCGGACGTTCATCGGCCGTCCCCCGCCCTCAGTTCCGTCACCGAGCCCCGTCGTCCCGTCCACCACGCCTGGAGGGCGGCCACTCCCACCGCCACCGTGATCACCGCGAGGGCCGGAACGGTGAGGGACCAGGGGTCGGGGTGCAGTTCGGCCTGGGCCGGGGGTGCCTGGGCGGACGGGAGGGAGATGACCGTCAGGTCGATGCCGGGGGAGAGGAGGGTGATCGCCGACCAGCCGGTCAGGATGCCGCCCGCCGCGGCGAGGACGGCCTGCGGGAGGGATTCGAGGATCAGCAGCCGGCGGGAGCCGGAGCGGGTGAGTCCCATCGTGCGGAGGCGGGCCAGGAGCGCGGCGCGTTCCGGGGCCGCCCGGAGCAGGGACAGCAGCAGCGCGAGGACGGCGAACCCGGCCCCCGCGGCGACGGCCGCCGTGTACACGTGCTCGGCACCGGACTGGAGGGGCGAGTCGGCGTACCGGGCGCGTTCCTCGGCCCGGATCCGGACGGTGGCCGTACCGCCCACCGCGTGCCGCAGCGCGCCCGCGTCCAGGTGGTCGCCGGTCAGCAGCAGGGTCGTCGGGCGGCTCGCGGGCGCCGGAAGGCCGGCGCGGTCCACGAGGAGGAAGTCGGCGCCGGAGACGCCCGGGGTCCGGTCGCGGACCAGGACGATGCGGACGGTGACCGCGCCGCCGTCCTCCAGCCGGACCGGGAAGGGCCGCCGGGTGCCGTGGGCGGCGGCCACGGCGGGGGAGGCGACGGCCGGCAGGGGGCGGGAGGGGCGGCCGGCCAGGCGGTCGGGCGGGAAGGCGCCCAGGCCGGTGTGGGACGTCAGCCGGGCGTAGCCGGGCGGGTCCACGCCCAGCAGGGGCACCTCGTCCTGGCCGCCCTCCGGCTTCGCCTGCCAGGAGACGCCGACGGCGGTCACCGCGCGCACCCCGGGGAGCGAGCGGACCCGGGCGGCGGCGCCGGCCGGCAGGGGCGCGCCCGCGTCCGCGCGGGCGTCGGCGCCGACGGTGAGCAGGGCCGCCCGGTCCCGGGCCTCGGCCACCCCGGCCAGCACCGAGCCGCCGAAGGCCGCCGTGGTCAGCGCGGCCAGCAGGGCGAGCAGCGGGAGCACGGCGGAGGCCTGCGCGCGGCCGGCCCGGGCCAGGGAGAGGTGGCCGACCGCGCCGCGCAGCCGGCCGGCGGGCCCGGCCAGGCGGCGCAGCAGCAGCGGGTGGAGACGGAGCAGCAGCAGTGCGGCGATCACACCGACCAGCACGGGGGCGACCGCCACCAGCTGGTCGCCGGTGGTGCCGCGCCGGCGCAGCGTGGCCACCGCACCGGCGGCCAGCACCAGCAGGGTCAGCTCGGCGACCGTGCGCCGCCGGGAGGGCCGTACCGAGGCGGCGTCCTCGCGCGGGGGCGCGAGCCGTACCGTGCGGTGGGCGAGTACGGCGCGCAGGGGGAGGGCGGCGCAGGCGGTGAGGGTGACGGCCAGGGCGGCGAGGACGGCGGGGGTGACACGGCCGACGGGGACCGCGAGCAGGGACGCGGCGAGGCCGAGCGCGCCCGCCGGTACGGCGACCACCGCCGTCTCGGCCAGCAGCCGCCCGGCGAGGCCGGTCAGGGAGGCGCCGCGGGCGCGCAGCAGGGCGAGTTCGCCGCGGCGCCGGTCGGCGGCCAGGGCGCCGGTCATGAGCAGCACGACGGCGACGACGGTCGCGGTGCCCGCGGCGGCCACGGCGACCAGCGGGGCGATGCCGGAGCGCAGCCGGGAGAAGGAGGCGAGGGCGTCGTCCAGGTCGGTGTCGACGCCCGCGCCGTCGTCGGTGAGGGCGCGGGCGCGCTGCAGCGCGGGTCCGGCCTCCAGGGCGGCGACGGCGGACTTCAGCCGGTCCAGGTCGTGGGCGTGCAGGCCGCGCAGGTCGGGCGCGAGGTTCCAGTAGCGGGCCGGGTCGGTGCCGGTGCCCAGCAGGGCGGGGGCCGCCTCCGGGGCGAGCAGCAGTGCGCCGAGCCAGTACTTGTCCGGGTCCGGGCCGGGATCGGGCAGGGTCACCAGGGTCGGGGTGCGCAGCAGCGGGACGGTGGACCAGTAGGCGCCGTCGGGGTCGCGCGGCAGGAGGATGCCGGTGACCCGGACGGCGAGCGGCCGGCGGCCCGGCGCCGGTACGTGGATGACCGAACCGACCTCGATGTGCAGGCTGCCGGCGGTGGCGGCGGTCACCGCGGCCTCCACCTCGGCCGCACTGCCGTCGACGGGGTGCGCGGCGCGCGGAAGCCGCCCGGCGCGCACGCGCGCGTGTTCGGCGAGGCCGCTCTGCGCGGTCAGCGAGACACGGGCGGGCAGTCCGGTCGGCCGGGGCAGCCAGGGGTCGGGCACCGCCGGGGTGACGGTGCCGGCGACGCCGTACGCGGACTGGGCGCGGTCCACGCCGAGCGGGCCGCCGACCACGCCGAGCACCTTCTCGTACTGCCGCTCCAGCGTGGCGGGGCGCAGCGCCTCGGCGCGCCGCCCGGGCGGCAGCCCGAGGCCGGGCTGGGGCGCCGACAGCCGCACGGTGGTGTGCTCGGGCCGGGCCTGCCGCAGCGCCCGGCCCAGGCCGGCGTCCTCGTACCGGTCCACCGCGCGCGGGTAGGCGCCGGCCAGGCACGCGGTCAGTGCCACCAGCAGCGCGAGCGCGGCGGCGGCCCCGGGCGCGGCCCGCAGCCGGGTCCGCACCCAGGGCGCGACCACCGACGCCACCGGCACCGGCCGGTCCGCCATCTCACTCACCTCCCTGGGCGCGCAGCGCCGCCGCCGGACGGGTCCGGCGGACGGCCGGGACCGCCGCGACCACCAGGGGTGCCGCGGCGACGGAGGCGAGCAGCAGCGCCACCCGGCCGGGCGGGAGCTGGACGAGCAGGTCGGGCACGGGGCGGGTCGCCTCCCCGGTCAGGACGATCAACGGCAGGACGGCACGGGCCAGTACGGTGCCCAGCCCCAGGCCCACCGCGAGGGCCAGGCCCACCAGGACGGCCTGCTCGGCGGCGACCGTGCGGGCGAGTTGGCGGCGTGGCACGCCGAGCGCGCGCAGCACGGCGAACTCGGCCTCGCGGGCCCGCTGCGCGCCGGCGGCGCCGACGGCGAAGCCGACCGCGGCGAGCGCCGCCGCCACCACGGCCGCCGCGGTGAACGCGGCCTCGGGTCCGGCGCCGAACGGGTCGTCGCGCAGCTCGGCGGCGATCTCGTCGCGGACCACGACCTGCCCCGGTCCGACGTCCGGCAGGGCGCGTACGGCGGCGGCCACGCGGGCGGTGGCGCGGGGCGCGGTGCCGAGCCACCACTCGGTGGGGGCGACGCTCTCGCCGTAGCGGGCCTGGAGGAGCTGGTTCAGGGCGCGCAGGTCGAGCAGGACGGCACCGCCGTCGCGGGCGCCGGTGTTCGCGGGGTCGGCGGTGGCGGGCAGCGCGCGGACGGCCCGGACGATCCGCACCGGCACCCTCCGGTCGCCGACGGTGAGGTCGACCCGCTGCCCGGGGCGGGCGCCGGCCGCGGCCAGGTAGCGGTCGGTGGCGACGGCCGGCACCGCGGCGGGCGCGGCCCGGGTGACCTGGAGGCGGAGGGTGACGGTGGCGATCGTCCAGATGTCGGCGTCCGGGAGGTAGCCGGTGCTGTAGGCGAAGGCGAGCGGACCGGTGCCGGTGAGCCGGGGGCGGGTGGGGCTGGTGGCGGCGCTCGGTACGGCGGCGCCACCGGTCTCCGCGGTGGTGGTCCACCGGGCGGGCAGGGTGAGCCGGTGCTCCGTGCCGTCCGTCCCCGACGCGGTCAGCCCCTCCAGGACGAGCCGGTGGCGCTCGGCGCGTTCGGCGGGCTGGGTGAGGTCCAGGCGCAGCCCGGTGAGGGTGGCCGGTCCGGAGGCGGCGGGCAGGGCGAGGGTCAGGGCGTGCGGGCGGCCGTCGGCGGGCAGCTGCCCGAGCGGCAGCTGGTACGGCACCCCGTACCGGTCCGCGAGCGTCACCGTCACCGCGGTCGTGGTGCCGGGCCCGGTCGAGCTGTGCAGGCGGGCCGTCAGCGTCAGCCGGGCGGTGCCCGCCGGCACCCGGGCGCCGGCCGGGGCGCCCCTCGGCGTGAGCCGGCCGAGCAGCGGCCGTACCGGTTCACCGGCCAGGTCGGGGCGCATCAGGACGGTGTCCGCCGCGTGCGCGGTGTCGAGGGCCAGCACGGTCGCCGTACGGTCGCCGGACAGCGGCTGGGAGCCGCGCACGGCCGGGGCGGCCTCGCGTACGTCCGGCAGGCCGGCGTACAGGTCCGTACGGCCGAACCCGTCCTCCCCGCCGGCCAGCACCCGCACCGGCACCCCGGCCCGGAAGTCGGCCTGGTCGTCCTGCGAGCGGTCCCAGGAGGCGGCCTGCCCGATCGCGAGCATGCCGAGGGCGACGGCGAGGACCAGCAGCAGCACCGGGCCCGCACCGCGCGCGGTGCGCCGGCTGAACTGCCAGCCCGCGAGCGCCACCGGCAGCCCCCGCCCGCGGGCCGCCCACCGCTCGGCGAACCGGGCCACGGGCGGCAGCAGCCGCAGCGTGAGCACGGTCCCGGCGAGCAGGGCCAGCGCGGGCGCGGCCACGAGGAGGGGGTCGACGCCGAGGGCGCCCGACCGGTCGGCGCTCACACCGCCGGAGTCCTGCCGGCCGAGCTGCCAGTAGGCCACGCCGGCGATCGCGAGCAGGCCGAGGTCGGCACCGGTCCGCAGCGGGGCCGGTACGGCGGTCCGGGCCGGCTTCGTACGGGGCCCGCGGGGCTTCAGCGGCAGGAGCCGGCCGCGCCGGAGGCCCGATGTCCGCGCCCGTGCCCGCACGCCGTCCCCGGCTCCCGTCACCGCCGGTACGGTCACCGCCAGCGCGCAGCCGAGGGCCACCCCGGCCGCGACCAGCCAGACGGCGGGGCGGCCGGCCGGGGGGAGGTCCAGGCGCAGACCGAGCCGGGCCAGCGGGCCGTGCCCGGCGAGGAGCGCGGTGAGCGGGCCGGCGAGGAGGGGCGCGCACACGGCGGCGGGCAGCGCGAGCAGCAGCGCCTCGGCGGCGGCGAGGGCGGCGATCCGGGCGCGGGAGGCGCCGCGGGCCCGCAGCAGCCGGGTCTCGTCGGCGCGTTCGGTGCTCAGCAGCCGGGCGACCAGCAGCAGCGCGTAGCCGGCGAGCAGCACCAGCTGGAGCGCGATGATCAGCAGGGTGGAGCGGGCCACGAGCAGTGAGCGCTCCACCCGGTCCAGCACGTCCGGCAGCGCGGTCTGCGAGACCGTCGCCCCGCTCAGCGCGGTCGGCCTGCGCAGGGCCGTGCTGCCGTCCCGCGCCGCCGAGCGCAGCCCACCGATCCGTGCGGTCGTCACCGAGGCGAAGTCGGCCGTCGCCAGCCAGCCCGTCGCCCCGGCGCTGACCCGGCCGCCGGCGAGCACGGCGGGGTCTGCGAGCAGCGGGCCGTACGTCGTGAAGCCGGACTCCTTCACCCCGCGGCCGAGCAGGTCGTCCAGCCGCCAGTACGGTGCCGTCACCGAGACGGGCCGGTACACGCCGACGACCCGGACCCGGACCGCGGGCCCCCGCAACCGGTCGGCGAGGGTGAGCCGGGCGCCGGGCGTCAGCCGCAGTGCCCGGGCGGCGGCCTGCGGGAGCGCCACCTCCACCTCGCCGGCGGCCGGCCCGCCGTGGCGCGGGAGACGGCCGGCGGTGAGCCGCAGCCGGCCGCGGTCCAGTGCCGCGAAGTACGTCAGGTCCGGGTCGCCCGACCTGCGCGCGGGCGGCTGGAGCGAGCGGGGGAGCGCGTACGGCCCCGAGCGGCGCAGGGTCCGTACGGTCACCGGTAACCCGGCGAAGGTACGGCGCGCGCCCCGGTGCACGGCGGTGTCGGCGGCGGCCCGTTCGGCCGCGGGCACGTCCGCCTTGACGATCAGCGCGGTGTCGGCGGCGTTGCGCGGGTCGCCGAGCACATGGCGCAGCGCCGCGTCGCCGATGGCGCCCGAGTACGCCGTGAGCGTCGCCAGTACCGCGGTGGTCAGCGCCACCGTCAGCAGAGCGGCGCCCAGCAGCAGGCGGTGCGCACGCGCGCGTGAGAAGACGAACCCCGTCACCCGGCCCCCGTGTGTCCGGACTTCCAGACCTTCGGGCGATGCTGGCAGACGGGACGGTCCGACGGTAAGCGGTTGTCGGCCCGTCTATACCGGATTGTGATCGGAATGCGGGGACGGGCGACCGGAATCCGACCTTCAGTGACGACCTGTCAGGGCTGTGTGATCAGCCGGCGGTGTTCACCATCGACGCGGCCGCGTACGTGAGGTAGTTCCACAGCGTCCGCTCGTGCTCCTCGGACAGGCCCAGCTCGTCGACGGCCTCCCGCATGTGCCGCAGCCAGGCGTCGTGCGCCGCCCGGTCCACGGTGAACGGGGCGTGCCGCATGCGCAGCCGGGGGTGGCCGCGGTTCTCGCTGTACGTCGTGGGGCCGCCCCAGTACTGCATCAGGAACAGCGCCAGCCGCTCCTCGGCCGGGCCCAGGTCCTCCTCCGGGTACATCGGCCGCAGCAGCGGGTCCCCGGCGACTCCCTCGTAGAAACGGTGGACGAGCCGGCGGAAGGTCTCCTCCCCGCCGACCTGCTCGTAGAAGGTCTGCTCCTGAAGCGTGCCGCGCCGAATCTCATTCACCCGTCCATCGTCTCAGACCGGGCGGCCCAGGACTGAAGGCTTAGGACCACTCCCGCCCGGCCCTGCGGCGGGCCGGCCGACCCTACTGTGGAGCCATGGGCGCCTACGACGCGGAGACCGAGGTCCTCGCCGACGCGGCACGGGCCACGCTGGTCGAGGAGATCGACGCCGACGGGGCCTGGACCGGGGACCCCGTGTGGCGGGAGGCGTTCGCGGCGGTGCCCCGGCACCTGTTCGTGCCGTACTACTACGTCCCCGGACCACGCGGCTACGAACGCCGCTGGCGCGAGAGCCCCGAGCGCGCGGCCCGGGAACGCTGGGTGCGCGGCGCCTACGCGGACGCACCGCTGGCCACCCGGCTGCGCGACGGCGAGCTGCTCTCCTCCAGCAGCCAGCCCTCCCTGATGGCCCGGATGCTGGTCGCCCTGCGCGTCCGGGACGGCGACCGGGTCCTGGAGGTCGGCGCCGGCACCGGCTACAACGCGGCCCTGCTCGCCCACCGGCTCGGTGACGACGACCTCGTCACCACCGTCGACCTGGAACCGGAGATCACCGAGTCCGCCCGGCAGCACCTCGCGGCCGCCGGCCACCACCCCGCCGTCGTCACCGGCGACGGAGCGCGCGGAGTCCCCGAACGCGCCCCCTACGACCGGATCATCGCCACTTGCGAGCTGCCCACGGTGCCGCGCGCCTGGCTCGCCCAGTGCCGCCCCGGGGCGCGGATCCTCACCCCGCTCGCCACCGGGCTGCTCGCCCTGACCGTGCGGGACGCGGGGCACGCCGAGGGCCGTTTCCTCCCCGGGGCCGCCTTCTTCGTGCCGCTGCGCGGCGGGGGCAGGCCGGAGCCCGGGGGTGTCCCGACGGCCGGACTGCCGGGCCGGGCCTGCCGGCAGGAAACGTTCCGCTTCCTGCTCGCGCTGACCCGGTCCGTCCTCGACCCGCGGGAGGCGTACGCCCTGTGGGAGCGCGAGGGCGAGCCGGGCCGCGGACGCTACGGCGTCACGGTCGACGGCGAGCGCACCTGGGCATGGCTGGACGACCCCGGGGGCCCGTACGCCTGGCCCCTGCCGTGAACCCGGTCAGCCCCGGCGGACGGTGATCGTCGTCCAGGCGCCCACGTGCACCCGGTCGCCGTCCTGGAGGGGGACCGGCACGAACGGCTGGATCGGCTCCTCCGACATGTTGACCGTGGTGCCGTTGGTCGAGTTCTGGTCGACGACCGCCCAGCTGCCGTCCGGCTGCTGCACCAGCACCGCGTGCTGGTGCGAGACGCCCGGGTCCTCCGGCGGCACCGAGAGGTCGATGTCGGGGGTGTCGCCGGTGGAGTGCCGGCGGCGGCCGATGGTGACCTGGTTGCCGGTGAGCGGGCGCTGCTGCTCGGGCGAGTACGCGGGCAGGTTCAGGCCCGCGGCCTCGGGGCCGGAGCGCTGCATCATCGCCATGAAGTACTCGCGGTCCGGGCCGATGGTCGCGGTCCAGGTGCCCGGCTGGGAGGACTGCGGCGCCTGCGGGAAGCCGCCGCCGGGTCCGGGCGGGGCCTGGGTGGCACCGGTCTGCGGGTAGCCGTAGCCGCCGCCCTGGCCGCCGGGGCCGGAGGAGGGCGGGGAGAGCACCCAGTCGTCGTCACCGGCCGGCGGCCGGCCGGCCTCGCGCGGGAACGCGGGCGGAGCCGACGCCCCGGCCTGCTGGAACGCCTGCGGGGCACCGCCGGGACCGGACGGCGTCGGCCCGGGCGGGGGCGGCACCGGACGGGAGGGGTCGCCGCCGAAGCCGGAGGGGCCGGGGGATGCGGGACCGCCCTGGCCACCCGGGCCGCCGGGGCCCTGCCCCGGACCGCCGCCGAAGCCGGGGCCGGAACCGGGGTGCTGGTTCTGGTTGCCGCGAAACCCCGACGGACCGCCCGGGCCGCCCGGACCGCCGGACGCCGGACCCTGACCGCCGCCGAAGCCGGAGGGACCACCGGGACCCCCCGGGCCGCCGGGACCCTGCCCCTGACCGCCGCCGAAGCCGGAGGGACCACCGGGACCCCCCGGACCGCCGGACGCCGGACCCTGACCGCCGCCGAACCCGGACGGGCCACCGGCCCCCGGGCCCTGACCGGGACCCTGGCTCTGCCCCGGACCCTGCCCCGGACCCTGGTTCTGCCCCGGCACACCGCCGAAGCCGCCCGGACCCGAGGGGCCGCCGGAACCCGGACCCTGACCCGGACCACCGCCGAAGCCGCCCGGACCGCCGGGACCGCCCGGCCCCCCGGGACGCTGACCCGGTGCCGTGCCCGGCCCCTGACCCTGCCCCGAGCCCTGACCCGGACCCTGGCCGAAGCCCTGAGGCGGGCCCGGTGGGCGCTGGTTGCCCGGGCCGAACGGGGCCGCGCCCGCCGGGCCGGGGGAGGTGCGCGGGCCGGAGGGACCGCGGTCGCCGCCGAACGGCGTCGGGCCCGACGGCTCGCTGTCGAAGGACGGGATCGGCTCGGCGGGCCGGTTCACCCGAGAGGGCCGCGAGCCCTGGTACTGGTACCCGTCACCGCCGCCGTACGTCGCGCTCGGCGGCTCGAACCGCGGCTGCGGCGGACGCGGGGCCGCCGGGGTGTAGGAGGTCGCCGTGTTGGTCAGGAAGTTCCACCGGCACTCCTCGCAGAACGGCGCGCCGCCCTCACGGGGCGTACGGCACTGCGGGCACAGCTCCGGCTCCGGGGCCGAACCGGCCGGCGGACGTGCGCCGGCCGGGCCGCCCTGCGGGGGCGGGAAGCCGTAACCGCCCGCGGGCGGGGGCGGCGGAGGGGGCGGGGGTACGGCACCGGCCATGCGGTGACCGCAGACCTCGCACCAGTCGTCGGAACCCGACTGGTGTCCGTTCGGGCAGGTCGGCATGTCGGCGCTTCCCCTTCTCCTACGCTTTTGAGGGTCACTTCTTTACACGGACGGTCTTCGTGGACCGGGTCTCCAGCGTCATCTCGTCCGCCTCGGCGACCCTCGTCTTCAACCGCACAGTACCTGTCACGGCGTCGACCACGTCCACCACCTTCGCAAGCAGTTTCGCAGTATCCGCGTTCCCCGAGGCGCTCGCGAGCTGAACCGCGCGCCCCAGTTTGGCCGTTGCTCCATCGAAATCGCCCGCTTTGCGAAGGTCCAGTCCCTTCTGGATGGCCTGTGCCAGTTCGGCCTGCCCGGTGTAGTGGGCGACTTGGGGGTTGATCGAGGTGGAGGCGGCCATGTCGTCGGTCCATACCGCCCGTACGAGCCCCTGCCCCCCGAGGGTTTGCGCGGTTCCGTCCGGTTGGGGAATCACCAGGGACACCCGCGCGGCGAGCATCTCCTGGCCGAGTCCGGCCGGCGGGACCGTCACGCACAGGTGGTAGTCGCGGGACTCGTCGCCCCAGGAGCCGGTCGGGTAGTCCCCGGCGCGCGGTCCGGCCTCGGTGCGGCGGGCGGTCAAGTCCTCCATGACGGGCGCGACTTGCTTGACGAACCGGATCGTCGTGCCGACCGGCGTCCACACCCGCAGGGAGACGTCGGCGACCTCCTTGCCCATCGCCGTCTCCATCATCCGCGTGAAGTCCGCGGCGAGGCCCGCCGGGTCGGCGACGATGTCGGCGGTGCCGAGCAGCGCCGAGGCGATCCCTGTGACTTCTTTCACTTCCCAGTCGGTGCCCACGCCCCGCGCGTCACACGTGAACCGGCCGGCGCAGGCGTCCAGCGTGGCCCGCAGGTCCTCCGCCGACTCGTGCTCGTTGCGGCCGTCGGTGAGCAGGATGCCGTGCCGGATGCCGACGTCCGCCGAGGACAGCAGCCGGTCGGCGAGCCGCAGCCAGGTGCCGATGGCCGTGCCGCCGCCCGCGCTCAGCCGGCGCAGCGCCCGCTTGGCCTGCTCACGGGTGGTGGCGTCGGCGACCGCGAGCCGCCCGCCGCCCGGATAGACCTCGGAGGCCACGTGCGTGCCGCCGATCACCGCGAAGAAGGTGCCGTCGCGCAGGGCGTCGATCGCGGCGGCGGTGGCGTCCCTGGCGCCCCTCATCTTGGCCGGCGGATAGTCCATGGAGCCCGAGCAGTCCACCATGAGCGCCACCGCGGCGGAGGGCCGCCGACCCGGCGCGTACACGGGCGCGGAGACCGAGCCGCCGATGGTGCCGCCGCCGGTCGCGCTCACCGTGACGATGGCGTTGACCTCGCTGCCGTCCTCGGGCAGGTACTCGTTCTGGTAGACGTCCACCGAGAACTGCGGCACGTTCGACTTCGCGAAATTGGCCATGCTTGATCGCATCCCCCTCGACGCCCCGCCCACGCGGGGCGATGGCTGTGAGCGGACCGGTCCCCTCCGGTCCGCCCCGGCTTCCCCGTGCCGTTCCCCCGTCGGATACGGCCCTCAGGCCGATCCTGCCCCCTGCGGCGGCGCGGGGAACGGCAGGACCGCCACTGTTACGTTGTCGTGGCCCCCGCCGTCCAGGGCGTGCCCCACCAGCACCCGGGCGCCGTGCAGCGGGCGGGCCGCCGCGTCCGCCGGGATGACCTCGGACATCTCCTCCGCCGTCTCGGCGTAGTTCCACAGTCCGTCGGTGCACACCACGACGGCACCGGGCCGGTCCGGTTTGAAGGCGGCGGTGTGCGGCTCCAGTTCGTAGGCGTCCGCGCCCAGCCAGCCGGTGATCGCGTGGGCCCGCTCGTCGGCGTACGCCTCGGCCTCGCTCATCAGGCCGGCGGCGACCATCTGCGCGGCCCACGAGTCGTCCTCGGTGAGCCGGGCGGGCGGCGCGGAGCGGTCGCTGGGCACCCAGTAGACCCGGCTGTCGCCGACCCAGCCCACGACCAGCAGCCCGGAGGTGACGATCGCGCCGACGATCGTGCAGGCCGGCGCGTTCTGGTGCGGGGCGTGCTCGCGGGCGGTGGCGGGCTCCTCGGCGAGCGCGTTGACGGCCTGCGAGGCGGCGACGATCGCCTCGTGCATGGCCGCCTGCGGGTGGGTACCGCGCGGCAGCGCGGCCAGCAGGGTGTCGCCGGCCGCCTGGGACGCGGCCAGGGAGGCGTCGTCGGGGCGGGTCGCGGAGGACACGCCGTCGCAGACGATCGCCACCGCGGCCGGGGTGCCGTCGGGCAGCCTGGTGTGGCCGACGGCGAAGGCGTCCTCGTTGCGGTGGTGGCGCAGCCCGCGGTCGCTGACGGCGGCCACCGGGCCCGACTCCCGCTCCACGTGGTCGCGTTCGCGCGGCTGGGCGTGCCCGCAGTTCTCGCAGTAGCCGTCGCTGTCCACGCGGCCCGCCCGGCAGGCCACGCAGAGCTGCGCGGGCTCGGCCGGGGCGGCGGCCGGCCGCGGGTCCGGCGCCTGCAGCGGGTACTCGTCCGGCTCCTCCGGCCGGTCGAACCGCACCCCGGAACCGGGGGACGGCTCGGCGCCGGAGTCGTGCCCGGGCAGCGGCGTGTCGCTCGAATCGGTGCCGGGCAGGTCCGTCGGCAGGTGTGCCGCCGACGGCGTGCCGGAACCGGCCGGGCCGGGCTCGGGCCAGGCCGTGCCGTCGTCCGCTGTCGCGGAACCGGTCATGGTCAGCGTCGGGTGGTCCTGCGGCGGTGCGGGCACCACCGAAAGGTCGTACCCGCACGCTCCGCAGAACAGGTCACCCGGCTCCACGGGCTCCGCGCAGCTCGGGCACTTGGGCAGTGCGGCCTGCCGGGGCATCTGCGACATCGACTACACCCACGTCCGGGGGCGGTAACGGTTGGCCCGTTCCACCAGCTCGATCCTCTCCTTGCCGCCGGGCGCCAGCCGGGCCAGCGCGCGGTAGGCGCGCTCCAGACCGAAACGGAGGTCCCGCTCGTCCAGACCGCTGCCCAGCAGCACCCGGCCGCCGGCGGCGGGCCCGGTGCCCCGGCCCCCGGAGAGTATCCAGTCCAGCGCACAGCCGAGCACCTCCGCCGACAACAGCTCGCGCCGCGCCGGGTCCAGGCCGTACGCCCGGAGTGCCTCGACCTGACCGGCGGCGGCCGTCAGGTCGTCCAGGAACGGTACGTCACCGGCGGCCGCGGTGCGCTGTCTCAGCCGGGCCCGGACGGCGGCGACGCGGGCGGCCGTGTAGTGGATGGAGGACTCCGGCACCGACTCCAGCGTGCGCACGGCCCCGCCGCGGTCCCCGGCCGCGAGCCGCACCCGGGCCAGCCCGAACGCGGCGCTCACGAAGCTCCGGTCGGTCGTCCACACCAGGCGGTAGTACTCGGCCGCGTTGTCCGGCTGGCCCAGCACCTCGGCGCACAGGCCGAGCGCCAGCTTGGGCGCGGCCTCCCCCGGGAAGGCGTCGTAGACCGCGTCGAACGCGAGCGCGGCCCCCTCGAAGTCGCCGGTGACCAGCGCGGCCACACCCCGGTACCACACCACCCGCCAGTCGTCCGGCCGTTCCTCGTCCAGCTTGGCGAGGCTCATCGCCGCGCCCTGGTGGTCGCCGCTCTCCAGCCGGGCGCGGACCTGCCTGAGCCGGGTCTCGACGGTCTGGGCGGGCGCCGCGGCCAGCGCGGTCATCAGCTCGGCCGGCGCGGAGGCCATCAGCCCCGCGAGGAAACCGGCGTTGGGGTCGGCGGGGTCGACCAGCGGAACCGGCAGGGCCAGCGCGGCGGCCGCGGTGTCGACCGGCTCGACCATCGCCGGCGGGAGCGCGGCCGGGGCGGCGGGCGCCTTCCCCACCGGGCGTGCCCCCAGCCGGGACACGTCCCCGTCCAGCCGCGGGAACAGCTCGGTGTCGGTGACCTTCACCTCGGGTCCGAACAGCGTCGACAGCGCGGGCCGCGCCTGCCCGGACTGGAGCGAGACGACCTCGCGCAGCACCCCCGTCAGCTGCTCGGCCATCTCCTGCGCGGAGGCGAACCGGCGGGCCGGGTCGGGGTCGGTGGCGCGGACCAGGAGCCGGTAGAAGGACTCGTACCGGCGGAAGACCTCGATGCTGTCGGGGTCGGGCAGGGAGTCGGCGTAGACGTTCGTGTAGCCCTGGAAGTCGAAGGTGAGCACGGCGAGGGTGCGGCCCACCGTGTACAGGTCGCTGGCCACCGACGGACCGGACTCGGCGACCTCCGGGGCCTGGTAGCCGACCGTGCCGTAGATCGCCGACTCGACGTCGTCCATGCGGCGGACCGCGCCCATGTCGATCAGCTTGAGCTGGTCCTCGGTCTGGATGGCGTTGTCGACCTTGAAGTCGCAGTACAGGAGGTGGCGGCTGTGCAGGTGACCGAGTGCCTCCAGCGCCTCGATGCCGTACGCGCACGCCTGTTCCACCGGCAGGGGGTCGCGCCGGCCGTCGGGCGCCCGGCGGGCGTTGGCGATCTCCTTCAGGGACTTGCCGCCGACGTACTCCATGACGATGTAGCCGTCGAGGGAGCCGGTGCGCTGGTCCAGGTGCTCCACGAAGTTGTAGATCCGCACGATGTTGGCGTGCTCGATCTCCGCGAGGAAGCGCCGCTCGGAGATCGCCGCGGCCATCGCGTCCTGGTCGCCGGTGTCCAGCAGGCCCTTCAGCACCACCCAGCGGTCGGAGACGGCCCGGTCCACGGCGAGGTAGATCCAGCCGAGCCCGCCGTGCGCGAGGCAGCCCGCCACCTCGTACTGGCCGTGCACGATGTCCCCGGCCTTCAGCTTGGGCACGAAGGAGTAGGGGTGTCCGCACTTGGTGCAGAACCCCTCCGTGCGGCCCGGCCGGTCACCCCGGGCCCGGCCCACCGGGG
The DNA here is from genome assembly GCF_055564315.1 of Streptomyces sp. NPDC029151. NCBI lineage: Bacteria > Bacillati > Actinomycetota > Actinomycetes > Kitasatosporales > Streptomycetaceae > Streptomyces > Streptomyces sp. NPDC029151. The sequence goes on along the minus strand of NZ_JBVHWQ010000002.1, from coordinate 1,124,397 downwards.
CCCCGCAGTCCGCGCGCGAGCAGAACCGCTTCCGCTCGGGCACCTCCGGGTTCTCCAGCACCATCGCGCGCGGGTCGGGCCGGGGCACCTGCGGCACCGAGACGAGTCCGGCGCCCAGCCGGCCGCGCGAGGAGGCGCCGGACGAGGAGCCGGAGCTGCGCACCGACACCGAGCGGCCGGTGGAGTTGCCCGACAGCGACCGGGAGAGCCGCCCGGACACCGAGCGGCGTGACTTCGACGACTGCGAGGACGTCCGCGCGCTGCGCGAACTGCCGCTGTCGGCGGCGCCCTTGGTGATCCCGGTGGCCGGCGATTCCACCATCCCGCCCCCCGAGGGGGGACCCGCGGCCGAGACCACGGGCGCGAGTCCGCACGTGTCGCAGTACAGCTCGCCGCCGCCGACGTCCTCGTACGTCCCCGCGCAGCCCGGCCGCTGGCAGGTCTGCCCCGGCTGACTCATGACGTGTCCCCCTTGCGGTCCTCCGGAGCGTTCGCGCCGCCGATGAGTTCGGCCGCCGCCTGCTGGTAGCGCAGCACCGCCTGCTCCGCCACGCGCAGGTCGCAGGGCGCGCTCCACAGCATGCGGCGGGCCGCGTCGTACCGCTCGACCAGCAGCGGGTCCTCGGCGAGACCGTGCCGGGCCACCTTCGCCCGGTAGGCGTCGAGCCGGCCGCGCAGCTCGGCGCGGACCGCGAGCGGCGCGGTGACGGCGGTCAGCGACTCGCGGGCGCGCAGCAGCTCGTCCTCCGCCTTCTCCTCCAGCGACTCCAGCAGCGGGGAGAGCCGGTGCCACTGGGCCTGCCTGCGGTACTCGGCCGCGGTCGCCAGCTGCTCCTGCAGCGCGGTCGGCGGGCCGCTCACCACCGGCACCTCGGTCGCGGCGATCTTCGCGAGCACCTCGCCGCGCGCGGTACGGGCCTCGGCGAGGGTGCGGTCCGCGCGCGAGAGCACGTCCCGCAGCCGGATCAGTCGCGCCTCCGCGTCCTGGCGCACCGTCAGCACCGCGTCGATCTCCCGCCGGACGTCCTCCAGGGCGCGCGCCTCGCGGTCGTACACCGCCGTGTCCGGGCGCCCGCCGCCGGGCGCGGAACTGCCCTGGGCCGGCACCCAGAAGGCGAGCGGGTCGCGGACGACGTCCTCGCGCAGCCGGGTCAGCGTGCGGGTGATCCGCTCCAGGTCGTCGCCGGCCGGGTGCTCGCCGGGGCGGACCCCGACCGAGTGCGCGAGGCCCCGGGTGCGCGAGAGTTCCGCGGCGAGTAAATCGATCCGCGCGGGCAGCGCCGACCAGACCGCGTCGGCGGCGACGATCATGTCCAGGCTCGTCGCGTACAGCTCGTTCATCCGGTCCACCAGCGCGGACAGCGAGTACGTCTCGCTGAGCCGGCCGGTGCCCACGCCGGGGACGGTCACGGACTCGCCGCGCAGCAGCCCGGTCAGCTCCGCCAGGTCCTCCCGGCTGGACCAGCGGCGCCGGGCGCGGATCTCCCGGGCGCCGCGCAGCGCGGCCGTGTAGGCGTCGAAGTACGCCCACAACCGGGTGATCTGCGCCTCCGTGGCCTGCCAGCGTTCCTTGGTGACGCCGGCGAGGTCGGCGCCTTCGAGGAGTCTGCGGCCCGCGTGGTCCTGCAGGGCCAGCAGCGAGGTCTCGATCGCCTCGTGCTCCTGGCCGAGCCGCGCCAGCGCACGGTCCACCTCGTCCCGGTCCATCACCGGCCCGGCGGGGTCCGTGACGCCCATCGATCACCTCTCGCTTGCTGTCTGTTGCGGTCGGGTGCGGCTCAACTGCCGCGCAGGTACTGCGGCGCGGGCGGTTTCGACGCGGCGGAATCCTTTCCCAGTGTCGCCGACAGCCAGTCGTCGTACGACGTCTGCCAGCCCTGTGCGCGATAGTCCACCAGAACGCGGTTGACCCGGCGCACCAGATCGCTCGCGTCCTTCTTCATCGCCACTCCGTAGTACTCGGTCGTGAAGGCCTTGCCCTTGAGTTCGACCGTCGGGTCCTGCGCGGCCTGGCTCGCGGCGAGCGCGCCGTCGGTCACCACCGCGTCCACCTCGCCGAGTTGCAGCCGGACCAGGCAGTCCAGCTGGTTCGGGACGGTGGTGGAGATGTCGGTGGAGGCGGGCAGCCGGCCCTCCTTCCGGTCGGCGTCCAGCTTGGCGTGGGCCGTCGAACCGGCCGCCGTGCACACCTTCTTGTGCGCCAGCGAGTCGTCGTAACCCGTGATCGGGGACGACTTGGGCGCGAGGACCTGCTGGCCGGTCTTGAAGTAGGGCGCGGAGAAGGCGACCTGCTGCAGCCGGGCACAGGTGATCGTCATGGTGCGCACCACCATGTCGACGCGTCCGTCCTCGATCGCCGGGATGCGCTGGCTGGTCGGGATCGCCTTGAACTGCACCGCGTCCGGGTCCCCGAGGAGGTCCTCGGCGATCCGGTGCACCAGGTCGATGTCGAAGCCCTCCAGGCGCGCGCCCTCGGTGTTGGGGTTGCGGTAGCCCCAGCGGTAGCTGTTCTGGTCGACGCCGACGACCAGCTTGCGCCTGGCGCCCGTACGGGCCTTGATGGCGTCGATCGTCGGACCGTCCGCGCCGGACGGGGCGAGCGTCTGCCGGTGCGCCTCGGCGTCCACGCAGCCGTCGGCGCGGGCCTGGATGCCGGTGGCCGTCCTCTGCCCGGCCCGCTCCGGGTCCCCCGGTGCCCGCTGGGTGCACGGCAGCAGCAGGGCGCACGCCAGTGCCAGCGCGCACAGCACCGCCATCGCGGCGACTCCGCCCCAGCCCCGCAGGGACGGCCGTGCACGGCTCACGTCCATCACCTTGCCCCCTGTCACCGGTACTCCGAAAGTCTGCGGCCGATGCCGGCGACGGCACCGGCCGCGCCCAGCACCGCCAGGACGGCGACGCCCACCGGCAGCCCGGTCATCGCGTCCCGCCCGTCACCGGCGGCCTGCCGGAACTCGGCCTGCTCGTGGTCGATGGCCCGGGCGAGAGCGCGGTCGACGCCGTCGAAGCACTCGGCGGTCGCTCCCTTCGCGCCGATCACCTTGTCCAGCGCCTGCTGGTAGTTGCCGTTCTCGTCCTCGCCGCGGGCGGCGGTGTGACGCTGCTTCCACACGGCCATGTCGCCCTCGGCCGCCCTGACCGGTGCGGTGCCCCCCTGGTCGTCGGCGAGCCGCACCGCCTCGGTGAGGCCCTTGCCGAGCACGGCGATGTCCTTGTCGAAGGCGTGGTAGTAGGCGTCGTACGGCTTCCCGTCCACCGTGACGGTCTCCGCGCCGCGCGCCACCAGGCTCAGGTTCTCGTTGCCGCGGGCCTTCAGGGAGGCGATCCGGGCGTCGTGGAGGACGTTGAGCGAACGGATCCCCTGCTCGTAGGAGGTGTCGAGGCCGGAGCGGGCGACCGCGTGGCCCACGACCAGCCAGAGCAGGGCGACGGTGGTCGCGGCGGCGGCGGCGACCAGGCCGTGGTTGAGGACGCGGTTGGTGCGCCGGTACATGCGGTGCTGGGCCCACCCGAGCGCGGCCAGGGCGAGCAGGCCGAGCGCGATCGCCGCCCAGGGGTACGGCGTCGCGTCGCCGTAGTCGGCGTCGAGCCGCCTGTTCTCCGTCGTGTACAGGTCCTCCGCCGCCGGGAGCATCTGCTTCTGCATCTTCTCGTTGGCGTACCGCAGATAGGCGCCGCCGACCGGGTAGCCCTGCCGGTTGTACGTCCGGGCGCGCTCGATGAGGCCCTTGTACTCGGGCAGCAGCCGGTTCATCCGGGTGATGGTGGCCTCGGCGGCGGAGCCGGGCTCGGCGTTGGCGGCGGCGGTGACGAGGCCCGCGGCGGCGGTCCTGATGTCCTTCTCGTACCGGTCCCTGGACTGCGCGTTCTCCTGGCCGCCGGCGAGGAACCCGCTGGAGGCGGCGGTGTTGGCGTCGGCCAGCGAGCGGTAGATGGCGGCCGCGCCGGAGCTGAGCGGCTGGCTGCGGTGCAGGACGTCGTCGGCGGCGGCCGAGCGGGCACTGGTCTGCCAGGCGGTGACCGCGCCGAACACCACGACCAGCAGCGCGAGCACGGCACCGATGATCCGCAGCCGGCCGGGCTCGGTCGTCGCGGCGGCCCGCAGCCGCTCGACGCCCTCGGCGAAGGCGGTCCGGCGCGCGGGCGGCACGCCCGGGCCGGCGGCCGCGGGACGCCCGGGCTGTGCGGGGATGCCGGGGGCGGCGGGCACACCGGGGCCCACCACCGATGGTGCCGCGCTCTTCGGCGGGTGTGTCACTTGACCTCCCCCATGGTCATCCGTTCGCCGCCAAGTATCGCCGCCGGCCACGGCATCCGCACCGGCCTTCACTCGATCTTGATCGGATCGCAGTGTGCCCAGGGGCGCACGGTGCCCGACGCACCACCCCTTGCTGATGAACACGCCGGTCGGGTCGGACCGGTTCCCGTGGCGCCAAGTAGGCTTTCCGGCAGGGGAGTTCGCGTGTGCGGCGGGGAGCGGAGGTGGCGGTGTGGAGGCCGAGCTGACGGCGTTGGCCGTGTCCGGGGCGACGACCCTGGTGCAGCTGATGGCGGGTGACGCCTGGGCCACGGCGAGGAGCCGGGTGCAGGCGCTGTTCGGGCGCGGACGGGAGCAGGAGGCACGGGCGGCGGCCGAGGAGCTGGACGAGGCGCGCGGCGCGGTGGTCGCCGCCCACGCCGACGGCGACCGGGCGGCCCTCGCCGGGATCGAGTCCCTGTGGCAGGCGCGGCTGCTGCTCCTGCTGCGGGACGACCCCGCGGCGCGGGACGAGCTGCGCGCGCTGGTCGAGACGGCACGGGCCGCCCCGGAACGGGGCGGCACCACGTACAACACCGTCAGCGGAGGCGACATCCGCGGCTCCGTCGTCCAGACCGGCACCATCAACGGCGACCTCCACTTCGGCTGACGCCACGCGATGGGACCGGCGCCTCGGACCGGGACCGGCGCCTCAGGGCCGGGCCGGTGCCTGACGGCGGGGCCGGTGTCTCCCCGTGCTCCGGGTCAGCGGGGGCGCCGGGCCGGTTCCCAGTGGCTCCGCGCCCGCTCCTGTGCCCGTGGGCCCGAGCCCAGCCGGTCCAGGCCCAGCAGGACCGCGCCGAGGACGGGGCTCGCCGTCACCACGCGGACGTCGGCCTTCGGGGCGCGGGCCGCCATCAGGGTGCGGATGCCGTCGTCCAGCTGGGAGTGGCCCGCGGTGAGGACGCTGCCGCCGAGGAGGACCGGGGTCTCCTCCGCCAGCAGCTCCAGGCGGGTCAGGGCGACCGTCGCCATCACCGTGACCTCCTCCGCGAGCCGGGCGACGATCGCCCGGGCCACCGGGTCGCCGTCCGCCGCCGTGGCGAACAGCACGGGTGTCAGCTCGTGCCGGCGGTCGTGGCCGACCTGCTCCAGGTGCAGCGCCTCGATGAGGGCGTACATGTCCGGCAGGCCGAAGTGCGCGGGGAGGGTACGGGCCAGCGAAGTCGGCTTCCCGCGGCCGTCCTCCGCGCGGGCCGCGTGCCACAGCGCCTCCTCCGCCAGCCCCCAGCCGCCGCCCCAGTCACCGGAGATACGGCCGATGGCCGGGAAGCGGGCGGTGCGGCCGTCGGGGCGCATGCCCACGCAGTTGATGCCCGCCCCGCACACCACCGCCACCCCGCGAGGCTCGGCGACGCCCGCGCGCAGGATCGCGAAGGTGTCGTTGCGGACCTCCACCGACGCACCCCACGCGCGCGCGTGCAGCGCGCCCGCCAGCTGCTCCTCCTCCACCGGGAGATCGGCGTTGGCCAGGCAGGCCGCGACATGGCCGACGGAACCGACCCCGGCGTCCGCGAACGCCCGGGCCACCGGTTCCGCCAGCGCGTCCAGCGCCGCCGCCACGCCCACCGCGGGCGGACGGAAGCCGCCGCCGCGGGCCGTGGCCAGGACCTCGCCCGCGGCCGTGACCACGGCCACGTCGGTCTTGCTGTTGCCCGCGTCGATGGCGAGGACCGTCCGGGGTGCGGGTGCGGTCAGGCCCACGCGAGGTGCTCCCGGTTGTGCGCGACCAGCTGGTCGGTGAGGGCGTCGGCGTAGGCGTACTGGCCGATCAGCGGGTGGGCGAGCAGCGCGCGGAAGACGCGGTCCCGGCCGCCGCGCAGCGCCGCCTCCAGGGCCAGCTCCTCGTACGCCGTCACGTTCGCGACCAGGCCCGAGAACAGCGGGTCCGGCTCGGGGACCGGCAGCGGGACCGGGCCCGCCGGGCCGACCGCCGCCTGCACCTCGATCACCGCGTCGTCCGGGAGGAAGGACAGCGTGCCCCGGTTGAGCGTGTTCACCACCTGGTACGGGCTGCCTCCCCCGCCCAGCAGGGCCGCCGCCAGGTCCACGGCCGCCTCCGAGTAGAAGGCGCCGCCCCGCTTGGCGAGCAGCGCCGGCTTCTCGTCCAGGGCCGGGTCGCCGTACATGGTCAGCAGCTGCCGTTCCATGGCGGCCACCTCGGAGGCGCGTGACGGCTTGGTGCGCAGTTCCCGTACGACCTCGTCGTGCGCGTAGTAGTAGCGCAGGTAGTAGGAGGGGACGACGCCCAGGCGGTCCAGCAGGGTGCGGGGAAGGCGGACGTCGTCGGCGATCGCCTCGCCGTGCTCGGCCAGGAGCTTCGGCAGGACGTCCGGGCCCTGCGGGCCGCCCAGCCGCACACCGGTCTCCCAGGTGAGGTGGTTCAGGCCCACATGGCCCAGATGCACCTCGGCCGGGGCCACGCCGAGCAGGGCGGCGAACTTCCGCTGGAAGCCGATCGCCACGTTGCACAGGCCCACCGCCCGGTGGCCCGCCCGGAGCAGGGCGCGGGTGACGATGCCGACCGGGTTGGTGAAGTCGATGATCCACGCGCGCGGACTGGCACGGCGGACCCGTTCGGCGATGTCGAGCACGACGGGGACCGTGCGCAGCGCCTTCGCCAGGCCGCCCGCGCCGGTGGTCTCCTGGCCGATGCAGCCGCACTCCAGCGGCCAGGTCTCGTCCTGCTCCCGGGCCGCCTGGCCGCCGACGCGGAGCTGGAGCAGCACGGCGTCGGCGCCGTCGACGCCCGCGTCCAGGTCGGAGGTGGTGACGATCCGGCCGCCGTGGCCCTGCCGCGTGAAGATCCGGCGGGCCAGGCCGCCGACCAGCGCCAGACGCTCGGCGTCCGGATCCACCAGGACCAGTTCCTCGACGGGCAGGGTGTCCCTGAGACGTGCGAAGCCGTCGACGAGTTCGGGGGTGTAGGTCGAGCCTCCGCCGACCACGGTGAGTTTCATGTGTGGTTCAACCCTTCACTCCGGTGAGCGTGACGCCTTCGACGAACGCCTTCTGGGCGAAGAAGAACACGAGGATCACGGGGGTCATGACCAGCACGGTGGCGGCCATGGTGAGGTTCCAGTCGGTGTGGTGGGCGCCCTTGAAGGACTCCAGCCCGTAGGACAGGGTCCAGGCACCGGGGTTCTCGGACGCGTAGATCTGCGGGCCGAAGTAGTCGTTCCAGGCGTAGAAGAACTGGAAGAGCGCCACGGCGGCGATGCCCGGCCGGGCCATCGGCAGCACGACCCGCAGCAGGGTCCCGAGGTCGCCGCAGCCGTCGACCTTCGCCGCGTCCAGGTACTCGTTCGGGATCGTCATCAGGAACTGGCGCAGCAGGAAGACGGAGAACGCGTCACCGAACGCCATCGGGACGATCAGCGGCCACAGCGTGCCGGACAGGTCCAGCTGTTTCGCCCAGAAGAGGTACATCGGGATGACGACCACCTGCGGGGGCAGCATCATCATCGAGATCACCAGCATGAGTGACAGGTTGCGCCCCCGGAAGCGGAACTTGGCGAGCGCGTACGCCACCGGGACCGAGGAGACCACGGTCAGCACGGTGCCGAGACCGGCGTAGAGCAGCGTGTTCCGCCACCAGGTGAGGAAGCCCGGGGTGGTGAGCACGCTCCTGTAGTTCCCCCACTCCCAGGTGTGCGGGATCAGGTCCCGGCTCAGGGCCTGGCTGTCGCTCATCAGCGAGGTCAGGAACACGAAGACGAAGGGGAGCGTGAAGAACAGCGCGGCTGCCACGCCCAGGGAGTGGACCGCCACCCACTCCAGAGATGCCTTGCGGCGGTTCATACGTCAGTCACCTGCCTGGATCAGGCCGCCCCTGCGCCGCATCAGCAGCGCGGTGAACGCCATCGACAGGGCGAACAGCACCAGCGCCACCACGCACGCCGAGCCGTAGTCGAAGCGCTGGAAGCCGAGGTTGTAGACGAGCTGGGGGAGGGTGAGCGTGGACTTGTCCGGGTAACCGGGTTCGAACTGGGTGCCGGCGCCCTGGATCACCCCGGAGGCGACCTTCCCGGCCACCAGCGGCTGGGTGTAGTACTGCATGGTCTGGATCACGCCGGTGACCACGGCGAACATCACGATCGGCGAGATGGTCGGCAGGGTGACGTACCGGAAGCGCTGCCAGGCCGAGGCGCCGTCCAGCTCGGCCGCCTCGTACTGCTCGGCCGGCACGTCGAGCAGCGCGGCCATGAAGACGACCATCAGGTCGCCGATGCCCCACAGGGCCAGCAGGGTCAGCGCCGGCTTGGACCACGCGGGGTCGTTGAACCAGCCCGGCGCGGGCAGTCCGGCCTTCTCCAGCAGGGAGTTCACCGGGCCGGTGCCCGGGTTGAGCAGGAACGCGAAGGCCATGGTCGCCGCGACCGGCGGGGCGAGGTACGGCAGGTAGAACAGGGTGCGGAAGACGCCCGTACCCGTCCTGATCCTGGTGATGAGCAGCCCGACGCCCAGGCCGAACACCACGCGCAGGGTCACCATGACCACGACCAGCCACAGCGTGTTGCGCAGCGCGGGCCAGAACAGCGGGTAGTGCCGGAAGACGTACGTCCAGTTCTTCCCGCCGCTCCACTGCGGCGGCCGGAAGCCGTCGTAGTGCATGAAGGAGAAGTAGACCGTGGAGATCAGCGGATAGGCGAAGAAGACCGAGAAGCCGACGAGCCACGGCGACATGAAGGCGAGGGTGCGCAGTGCCGCGCGCCGGCGTTTCGACGCGAGGGTGACGGTGGCCATCACCGGGCCTGCGCGATGTCCGTGTCGATCTGCGCGGCCGTCTTCCGCAGTCCGGCCTTGAGGTCGGTGACCTTGCCGCTCTCGTAGTCGTAGCCGAACTGCTGGATCGTCACCAGGTACACCCCGCCGTTGACCGAGGCGGGAGTGGTGGTCGAATGCGGATCGGCGGCGATGTCCAGGAAGGTCTTGAAGCGCGGGTCGTACGTCAGTTTCGGGGACTTCAGCGCGGCGAACGTGGAGGGCACGTTGTGGATGTCGTTGGCGAAGCCGACCACCGCGTCCGTGTCCGTGGTGATGTACCTGAGGAACTCCCAGGCCGCGTTCTGCTTGCGGCTGGTGGCGGCGATGCCCGCGATGGTGCCGGTGATGTAGCCCTTGCCGTACTGGCCGGCCTGGTCGTCGGGGACGGGCAGCGGGGCCACCCCGATGTCGAAGCCGGGCTTGGCGTCCTCGGCCATGCCGAGCCGCCACTCGCCGTCGAGCTGCATGGCGACCTGACCGGTGTGGAAGGGGTGCTTGGGGCCCCATTCGTCGCCGAGGGTGGCGCGGAACCTCTCCAGCCGCGTGAAGCCGCCGAGTTCGTCCACCAGTTTCTTCTGGAGCGTGAAGCCCTCCTCGAACGCGGGGTCCTTGGCGAGGTTCGACTTGCCGTTCTCGTCGAAGTACGTCGGCGAGAACTGGCCGAGGTAGTGCTCGGTGGTGGACTCCCAGCCGTGGTAGTCCGGCATGAACCCGAGCTGCCGGTAGCCGTCGCCGCGGGGGATGGTCAGTCTTTTCGCGTCGGCCTCGAACTCCGACCAGGTTTTCGGGGGGCCGGCGATGCCCGCCTTCTTGAACGCCGTCTTGTTGTAGTAGAGCCCGTACGCGTCACCGAGCAGCGGAACGGCGCAGCGGTCGCCGTCGAACCGGGTGTACTCGTTCATCGGCTTCGGGAACGTCTTCTCCGGGTCGATGCCGGACTTCTCGAAGAACGGGTTCAGATCGACCAGCGCGCCCGAGGAGCAGAACCTGCCCACGTTGTTCGTGGTGAACGACGAGATGACGTCCGGGGCCCGGTCGCCGCCGGCCCGCAGCGCCTGGTTGATCTTGTCGTCGGTCATGTTGCCGACGATGTTCACGTGGATGGCGGGGTGCGCGGTCTCGAAGCCGGCGACCAGCGCCTTGACGGCCTTCACCTCGTTCGGCGCGCTCCAGGCGTGCCAGAAGGTGATCGTGGTGTCCTTCGAGGGGTCGTCGGTGGCGCCCGAGCCGGACTGGCCGGTACAGGCGGTGGCGAGGAGGGCGAGGGAGGCGGTCAGGGCACAAGCCGCTTTTCGGGCGGCCGCGGGTATGGCTGGGGGCATGGCGGTGGGCATGGCGAGGTCTCCCAGGGACAGGTGCCAGGGGCAGGTGCTACCGGGGTGGGGCGGGCTCAGCGCGAGGTGTCGAAGACCTCGTCGCGGGTGGCGGCGAGCGCGGACTCCAGCGCGCCGCGCAGCACGGGGTGGTCGTGGACGTCGCCGACGACCAGCCGGGGACGGGCCGCGGCCAGTTCCTCCAGCTCGGCCTGGACGAGGGCGCGCAGCACCTCGCCGCCGGCCGTCAGCGCGGAGCCGCTGAGGACGACGAGTTCGGGGTCGAGGACGGAGACGAGCGAGGCCAGACCGGTGGCCAGCCGGGTGGCGTAGGCCTGGAGCAGCTCCTGGTACGGGCCGCTCGCGTGGTCGGCGGCGCGGGCCACGAGCGCGGTGGCGGCGTCGGGGTACGGCCCCGACGGCACGTCCGGGACGCCGAGTTCCCGGGCCAGCTTCGGCAGCGCCTGGGAGCCGGCCAGCTCCTGGTAGCCGCCGCTGTTGGCCTTGGTGACGTGCCGGACCAGGGGGGCGCCCGGCACCGGCAGGAAGCCGACCTCGCCGGCGCCGCCGGTCCAGCCGCGGTGCAGCCGGCCGCCCAGGACCAGGGCGGCGCCGAGGCCCTCCTCGTTCCAGAGCAGCACGAAGTCACCGTGGCCCCGGGCCGCGCCGAGCCGCTGTTCGGCGATGGCGACGAGGTTGACGTCGTTCTCGTACTCGACCGGCATCGGCAGCGCCGCCGCGAGGTCGTCGAGCAGCGCGGGGGAGTGCCAGCCGGGCAGGTGGGAGGCGTAGCGCAGCCGCCCGGTGGTGGGGTCGAAGGCGCCGGGCGTGCCGATGACCAGCCGGTGCACGTCGGACCGGGCGAGTCCGGCCGCCTTGACGGCGCCGTCCAGGGCGTCGGTGACCTGCTGGACGACGGAGCGCGCGGGGTGCCGGCCGGGGGTGGGGAGTTCGTGCTCGCCGACCGTGCGGCCGGTGATGTCGGCGACGGCGGCGCGGATGCGGTGCGGGGTGACGTCGAGCCCGGCGGCGTAGGCGGCGGTCGGGTCGACCGCGTACAGCTGGGCGTTGGGGCCCGGGCGGCCCTCGCTGGTGCCGGTGAGCCGGACCAGGCCGGCCGCCTCCAGACGGGCCAGCAGCTGGGAGGCGGTGGGCTTGGACAGGCCGGTGAGCTTGCCGATCCGGGTACGCGACAGCGGCCCGTGCTCCAGCAGCAGGTCCAGGGCGGCGCGGTCGTTCATGGCGCGCAGGACGCGCGGGGTGCCCGGCGTACCGGCGGTTCCTGCCATGGGGTCGACACCTGCCTTTCCGGCCGCCCAGCTTTTCAGTGACCCGGGCACGACGTCCAGTCTTGATCACCGGACCCCGAGATCACTGTTAGGAAACTTTCCTATTGCGGGTGGGAGGAACGTAAGCCGAGGACGAAGGGGGCGTCAATAGACGACGCCCCCGAGGCAACGGAGTCGTTACCTCGGGGGCGTCGCGGTACGGGCGTGGCCCGGCGGCTACTTCACGGTCACGTGGTCACCGGCGGAGGTCTTCGCGGCCGTGGTGGCCGTACCGGCGAAGACGAAGCGGTAGGTGCCGCTCCGGCCCGCCTTCACCGTGGTGGACAGGGCGCCCCCGGCGCCGGAGGTGACCGTCCTGACGGCGGTGTACGTGCCGCCGTCCGCCTTGAACTGCAGGACGGCCTTCTGGTCCCGGTAGCCCGTGTACGAGCCGGTAGCCCAGTTCGCGCGGGTCAGCCTGCCCTTGACGGTCAGCGTCCTGCCCTTGGCCACCGGCTCCGGGGCGGCGTCCGCGGTCAGCCGGGACGCGCGCCGCACCGCCACCGAGGCGAGGTTGCCCCACATGGTGACGTCGGACTCGCTGTGCAGGTAGTCGTCCGAGACGCTGCCGTCGCTGTGCGCGTAGACGCCCGCGGCCTTCCAGGTGCCGGCGTCGGCGGCCTCGTACAGCGTCTCGTCCGGAGCGGCGACGATGCGCTCGGTGCAGCTCTCGGTGACGGTCGTGTCCGTCGTGGCGGTGGTCGTGCAGACCGGGGCCCTGTCCGGACCCAGATCGTTGTCGAGCGACCTCAGGGTGCCGCGGTACAGGATGACCGCCTGCAGCGTGTTCTTCTGGTCGATGACCACGTTCTTCGGCCGCGTCAGGGTGTACGACACCGGCACGTTCACGGCCTTGGTGGTGCCGACCACGACCGGCTTGCCCTTGTTCACGGTCACGCCGGAGAACGTCAGGTCCGGTGTACCGGCCGCCGACGCGGCGGGCGCGGCCAGGCCGGCCAGGGCCAGGGCGCCGGACAGGGCGGCGCCTATGGCGAGCTTTCGCATGTTTCCCCACATTCGAGACGGGCCCCCGGGGCGACGTCGCGCTCCGGATCAGGGGTCCGTGGTGGAGCGACCCTAGAGGATCACCGGATGCGGACGGAATGCGGGGTTCCTGTGAGGGCGGTCCGGATCCGTGCGGCGGTCGGCGGGGCGTCACGGATGCGCAACGGCTGTGGTTTTCGCTGGTCACGGCACGTACATTCGGGCGACGCGCGAGACGGGGAGAGACGAAGTGAGAAGAAGCCGTACGACGGTGGCGGCCCTGCTGCTGGGAGCGGTGGCGGTGGCGTGTACGGCGCAGCAGCCGCACCGGGTCCGGGCGGCGCCCCCGGCGAAGCCGTCCGCGTCACCGTCCTGCGGCTCCGGCACGTTCCGCTGGGGCGGGGTGCGGCAGGAGACACGGCTGACCGGTGTCTCCCCGGTGGTGAAGGTCGGCGAGGACGACGGCTGGACCACCTTCCGGAACATCCCCGTGCGCACGGTCGTCGCCTCCATCCAGGCGAACGGCGTCCGGGTGTCCCCGCGGCGCGCGCTGGCCTCGCTGGAGAAGCGCCTGAACTACGACACCGGGGCCCTGATGGCTCCCGGCGAGGACACCGCCCACCATCCCCGGCACCCCGACCGCATCGACTTCGACGGCGCCGGCCGCTTCGTCACCGCGGAGGCCGTGAAGGTCGTGGACGCGGGCTTCGCGGTGACCTGCCCGGACGGCACGCACTACGGCAGCGTCACGACCTGGCTGAACGCCGACCAGGGCGCGTCCCTGGCCTGCGGGGTCGACCCCGGCGAGGAGGCGTGGCTCCGCGAGGCCTACCAGCTGGCCTGCGGGCCGCTCAGTCGGTGAGGAACGGAGTGGTGTCGAGGGTGGGGTAGGGCGCGGGGAGGGGGAGGGGGTCGCCGAGGGTGACCTTGGTGTCCGTCTTGTAGTAGGCCTCGGTGGGGTCGTCGCCGGGGAGGACGGGGTCCGTGTAGCAGTGGGCCGTCTGGGAGTGGCGGTCGATGAGGACGTAGACGGGGATGCCGGCGGCCGCGTAGGTGCGGAACTTGGGGCCGGTGTCGGTCTCGTGGTTGGTCGACGTGACCTCGCCGACGAGGGCGATCATGTCGATGGGGTACCAGCCCTTGTTGGCCTTGCGGTACGACTCGTCGAGTTCCGTCGGCCTGCGGCGGCGGACGTAGAGGTCCGGAATGATCAGGGCCATGGTCCTGCCGTCCTTGTGGGCGGCGCGGTAGCCGTTGCCCATGCCCACGAGGCGGTGTCCGGCGGCTCGGAACTGAAAGCTCAGCTCGAATGCGCCATCGTTGTGGTGGTCGTTCGGTTGCGGCGGCACGAAGGCGGTCCCCTCGACGTACTCGGGTCGAATCGGCATCGGTGCTGCCTCTTCGATCGCGCTCAACAGGTCGATGGGGTCCACCTGCGTCATGACCGGCTCCATGATCGGTTCGGCGCTCATCGCTTCTCCTCGTCACGCTGATGCCAGGCTAAGCCCACGCCGGGCGCCCCGCTGCAACGATGGGGCACCCCGTGCGCGCCCGGCGCCGGAATGCCCCACTCGTTCACTCGAACGTGTGTGCCGAACCGTTCCGCTACTTCGCCGGCGGCGCCGAGCGCTGCGGGGTGATCGGGGCGGCCGCCGCCGTCTGCGGGGAGTCCGTGTTGGAGTAGACCGAGGGGGCCGCGACCGTGGCGGTGGGGTCGGGGGTGTCCTCCTGGTCCTCGACGGCCGTCGCGCCGCCCACGATGCGGATGCTCGCCGCGTCGAACGCCCGCTTGATCCGCCAGCGCAGCTCCCGCTCCACGGTGACCGACTTGCCGGGCATCGTCCTGGCCGAGACGCGGACCACCATGGAGTCGATCAGCACCGAGTCCAGGCCGAGCACCTCGACCGGGCCCCACAGCAGCTCGTTCCAGGGCTCTTCCTTGCTCAGCCTCTCGGCGACCTCGTCCAGCGTGGCCCTGACCCGGTCCAGGTCCTCGCTCGCCTTCACGGTCACGTCGACCCCGGCCGTCGCCCAGCCCTGGGACAGGTTGCCGATCCGCTTGACCTCGCCGTTGCGGACGTACCAGATCTCCCCGCCGTCGCCGCGCAGCTTGGTCACGCGCAGCCCGACCTCGATCACCTCGCCGGTCGCCACACCCGCGTCGATCACGTCCCCGACGCCGTACTGGTCCTCCAGGATCATGAACACGCCCGACAGGAAGTCCGTGACCAGGTTCCGCGCGCCGAAACCGATCGCCACACCCGCGACACCCGCCGAGGCCAGCAGCGGCGCCAGGTTGATCTTGAAAGTGCCCAGCACCATCAGCGCGGCCGTGCCGAGGATCAGGAAGCTCGCCACCGACCGCAGCACCGAACCGATCGCCGCCGCCCGCTGCCGCCGCCGCTCGGCGTTGACCAGCAGCCCGCCCAGCGCACTGCCGTCCACGGCCTGCGCGGTGCGGTTCATCCGGTCGATCAGCTTGGTGATCGCCCGCCGCACCACCGCGCGCAGCGCCACCGCCACGACCACGACCAGCAGGATCTGCAGCCCCATCGCGAGCCACGTCGACCAGTTCTGCTCGACCCAGCTCGCCGCGTTCGTCGCGCTCTCCTGGGCGTCCTGGAGCGTCGGCACGGCCGGTGCCGTCGAGCCCGACGGCGACGGGGACGGGGACGGCGATGCCCCGGCGGCCAAGAGGGCGGCGGGCAGGGACGACACGGCAGGTACCTCCCAGGTGCTGCACGGTCCGTACCGGCGGGCGGTCAAGGTCACGAAAAGGTCACCGGGCGGACAGGACCACCACACTAACGGGGCATTGTGCGTGCCTCGTGCCGATCCGCACAGGAGGCGTGCAGGAGAGACACGGCTCACGCGGGCTTGAACAGGCCATGGTCCGGGGGATGTATCGGGTGTGGTCGAAAACACTCCCAGCCCGTTACCGGGACATGGTGGCGCGTTCACCAGGCATGAGGGGAGACTGACTGCAGATCGTCCCGGCGCGAGCCACGCGCCGCCGACGCCCAAGGAGGCACCCGTGCCGCATGTCCTGGTCCTCAACGCGTCGTACGAGCCGCTCGGCGTCGTACCGCTCCGCCGCGCGCTCGTCCTCGTCCTGGAGAACAAGGCGGTCTCCCTGGAGGAATCCGGCGCCTATATGCACAGCGCAACCGTCACCCTCCCCGCACCCAGCGTGGTCCGGCTCAAGCGATTCGTCCGGGTCCCCTACCGAGGGCCCGTCCCGCTCACCCGCCGTGCGCTCTTCGCCCGCGACGGGGGCCGGTGCATGTACTGCGGTGGCGTCGCAACCAGCGTCGACCACGTCATCCCGCGCAGTCGCGGGGGCAAGCACGTCTGGGACAACGTGGTGGCCTCGTGCCGCCGCTGCAACCACGTCAAGGCCGACCGCCACCTGGTGGAACTGGGCTGGCGGCTCCGCCACAAACCGGCTCCGCCGACGGGACTGGCCTGGCGGATCATCGGCACGGGGCACCGCGACCCGCGCTGGTTGCCGTACTTGCAGCCCTACGGCGCGGACGATGCTCTGGCCCGGATCGACGGTATCTCCGCCTAGTCGAACCGGGCCGCTGTGTGTCCGGGGCGTGCCCGGGGGCCCGGGGGCGTGTGCGGTGTGGTCGCGGCCGTGAGACGCCTCGCGGGTGCCCGGGCCGGTCAGCCGCGCGGGCCCTCCGGGCGTGCGCCGCGCACGGCGTACAGCCCCGCACCCAGCACGAACGCCGTCACCGCCGCCGCCCACGCGCCCGCCGCCGCGCCCGGCTGCATCGGCCACGCCCAGACCGTGGCCGCCCGGCCCCGTGCCGCGTGGGAGCCCAGGTAGACGGCGGTGACGTAGCCGAACGCGGGGAGCCAGCTCAGGCGGGCCCCCAGGAGTACGGCCGCCGCCGCCGTCAGGCCCGTACAGCCGAGGGTGTTGCGGAGCACGGCGGGCGGGCCGAAGGTCTCCGTGTGGCCGAGGACGGCCGGGGTCACCAGCAGGGCGGCCAGCGCCGTCAGGCCGGCCAGCTGCGCCAGCCGGCGCGGCCACCAGCGGCGTACGGCCGTGCGGTCCAGCTCGTCCGAGGCCGTGTACAGGCTCGCCCCGATCACCGCCGACGCCAGCAGCGGGGCCAGGGCGACGATCGGCACCCGGCGGTCGGGGTCGAGGTAGGCGTCCAGCCGGCCCGCCGCCCAGACCGCGAAGGCGGCCGTCGCGGCGAGCGCGGCCAGGGTGGCGGGCAGGGCACGGGAGCGGGCGTACAGGAGGAGTCCGGTCACAGGGCCGGCACCCCCTTCGGGTCGCAGGCCGCGCGGGCCGCGAAGTACGCCGACAGCCAGTCGCGGCGCTCGTCCTCCGCCATCCCGGCCAGCCGGGCGCGCGCGGCACGGCGCTCGCGCAGCTCGGCGCGGCGGGTGCGGTCGCCCCGTGCGTCGGCCTCGTCGAGCGCCTTGCCCACCCGGGTCGGCGCGAGGTAGTGCTCGACCGCGTCGTTCGCCCCCAGCATCCGGGCGGTCAGGGTGCGCTCCGGGCAGTCGACGCCCTCCAGCGCGACGACGGCCTCCCACGCGAACTGCTCCGGATCGG
The DNA here is from genome assembly GCF_055564315.1 of Streptomyces sp. NPDC029151. NCBI lineage: Bacteria > Bacillati > Actinomycetota > Actinomycetes > Kitasatosporales > Streptomycetaceae > Streptomyces > Streptomyces sp. NPDC029151. The sequence continues at coordinate 1,107,129 of NZ_JBVHWQ010000002.1, read as the reverse complement.
TCAGCCGCCCCCGCACCGCCGACCAGCCCAGCGGCGTGATGCCCGGCAGCTGCGCCTCGTCGGCGCGCAGGGCACCGCCGTGGTCCGCCCAGCGCCCCGGCAGGTTCCGCACCCCCTCCAGCTTCCCCGTGACCCCCGACAGGGCCTGGCCGACCTGCGGGAGCATCCCGGCGTACCGGGCGTTGACACAGACCGCCGGAGCCACGGAGGTGTCGCACACCTGGCGGCGGGCGAGCGGATCGGTGTGCCACAGCCCGTCCCCGGCCTGCACCAGCAGCGCGCCCGCGGCCAGCGCGGCGGCCAGCGGCAGCAGGGCCAGCACCCGGCGCCGGGCCGCGTACGCCAGCGCGGCGGCGCACGCCAGTCCGCCCGTCCACACCGCCATCGCCCACGGCTGCCACCACACCGGCAGCTGCCCGACCGCGAGGGTCGTGGCCGGACCGAGCCGGCGGCCCACCTCCGGGCCGTCGATCGACAGGACACCCAGCCCCACGTACCCGGCCATCGCGAGCAGCGGGGCCGCCAGCCGGGTGGGCACGGTCCGGCCCAGCACGTGCCCGGCCAGCGCGCCCGCCACCACGGCGACCGTGTCACCCGGGAGCAGCGCCGGGTGCGGATGGTCGCCCTGGGCGTAGGGCCAGGTGGCGAGCAGCGCCAGGACCGCCGCGACCAGATAGCCGGCGGCCGCCCACAGCGCCACCGGAAGGGCCGACACGAGCAGGCGGGCCAGCGGTGACCGCACGGTCGTACGCCACAGCTCCTCGGTCCGGCGCCGACGCTCCCGGCCGCCCTGCCAGCAGCCCGCCGCCGCGGCCAGCGGAAGGACGATCAGCAGGGCCGTGTGCGTGTCGGTGGCGGTCTCCGCCCACCCGCCCTGCCAGCGGTCCGCCGTGCCGGCGAGCATCGCGCCGGTCGTCAGCAGCACCGCGGCCCCGGCCCAGGGCGCGAAGCCGCGGACGGCCTCGGCGCGCAACGGGTGCGGTGCCCGCGCGGGCACCGCCGTGCGGTCGGCGGGATCCACGGTGTCCGTGGGACGCGTGGCGAGGGTCATCGGACCGCCTCCCGCGCACCCGGCGCACGGTGGGCGCGCAGCGCCGCCGTGTACCCGCGCTCGATCGGATGGTCACCGGGCCCGCCGGACGTCTCGCCGAGCAGTGACAGCGCCTGCGGCGTGCCCCGGTACGCGATCCGGCCCCCGTCCAGCAGCGTCACCTCCGTACAGGCGGCGGCCACGTCCTCCACCAGGTGGGTGGAGACCACCACGGTCGACGAGGTGCCCAGCTCACGCAGCAGTTCGCGGAACTCCACCCGCTGCTCCGGGTCCAGACCGGCGGTCGGCTCGTCCAGCAGGAGCACGGCGGGGTCGTTGACGATCGCCTGCGCGATCCCGACCCGGCGGACCATGCCGCCGGACAGCGTCCGCACCTTGGCGTCGACACGGTCCGCGAGACCCACCCGGGCCACCGCCCGTTCCACGGCCGCCGGTACCCGCGCGGCCGGCACCTCCTTCAGCCAGGCCACGTACGCCACGAACTCCCGCACGGTGAACCCCGGGTAGTAGCCGAACTCCTGCGGCAGATAGCCCAGCCGGCGTCGCACCCCGGCCAGGGCGCGGTGGCCGGCGGTGTCCTCGCCGAGCAGCTCCACCCGCCCGGATTCCGGCCGCGCCACCGTGGCCAGCACCCGGATCAGCGAGGTCTTCCCCGCCCCGTTCGGCCCCAGCAGCCCGTGCACACCGGTGCCGAGCGCCAGGTCGAGCGAGTCGAGGGCAAGCGTCTTGCGGTGCCGGACCCGCAGGCCGGTCACACGTATGGAACTCATGGGCTCTCCAGGAGAAGAGGGGAGTACGAAAGGGGCGAGGGGGTGGCAGGGGCGGGCCGGCGCAGGCCGGTGGAGTGGTGGGCGGCCGGCCGGCGCCGGACCGGGAGCGCCCGCCGCACGGCAGGGCGTCGCGTGCGTACGGGCGTCACCGGCGCCGTGGCCGGTCGTGGCCGTACCCGCTGCTCCGGTGACCGGCCCGGCCCGGTCACCGGGACGTGGTCCGCCCGCCGTCAGGGGCGCAACGGGCGGTCGTACGCCGGGCGGCGCAGCACCAGCAGGGCCGCGCTCAGGACGGCCGCCGCCGCCCACACGGCCTGCGTCGCGGTGCCGTCCAGGCAGCGGGAGAGCTGCTCGGACAGCCGTGCCGTCGCCGCCGCACCCGGCGCCACCGCCACCGGTGACAGCACGGCGCACAGCCAGCCGCCCCCCGTCACCCCGGCCGCGACCCGGCACCCCACGAAGGAGGCCAGGGCCAGCGAGGCCAGCGCCAGCGCCAGCCCCGGCAGCAGCCAGGCCGCCGCGGCCGGCGCACCCGAGGCGGGCAGCAGCAGCCCGGCCAGCGTCAGCAGCGGCACGCACACCGCCAGCACGGCGACCGTACGGGTGAGCACGAGCCGCAGCCCGCCGCTCGGAGTGGCCGCGGCGACCTCGTGCAGGGGGTCGGCGTGCGGGCCGTAGGACAGGGCGACACCGGCGACCGGCACCACCGGTGCCACGGCCAGCAGCAGCGCCCGCGCTCCCGCGAACCCCGCCAGGTAGGAGAGGGCCGGCGCGGCGGCGGCCACGAGCAGCACCGCCGGCAGCCACGCCCCGCGCACGGCGGGCCCCGCGGCCCACAGCAGCCGGGCGAGCCGGGACAGCGCGCGCCGCCGGGCAGGGGCGGGGGACACGACGGGCGCGGGCGACGGGGCAGGGGCGGGGGAGGGGACGGGTGTGAGGGAGGCGGCAGGGGCGGGGGAAGGGACGGGTGTGAGGGAGGCGGCAGGGGCGGGGGACACGGTCGGTTCCGGCGCCGACTCCAGCACCGCCGCCCGCACCCGCGCGAGCACCGCCCCCGCCGCCGTACCGCGCACCGCGGCCGACACCCGGGACGCGCACCCCGCGCAGTCCTCCACGTGCTTCTCCAGGGACCACGCGTCCGGCTCCGGCAGGTCGCCCCCGGCGTAGCGGGCGACCAGGTCGTCGGAGACGTGCCAGGGCCCTCGTTCGCGCCGTGTCATGCCGTACCTCCCAGCGGGGACGGGTGCAGATGGTCGAGTGCCTCCCGCAGTTCGGCGCGGGCACGGCGGGCCCGGGACTTGACCGTGCCCTCCGGGATGCCGAGCAGCCGGGCCGCCTCCCGTGTGCTCAGCCCGTCGACGACCGTCGCCCGCAGCACCTCCCGCAGCTCCGGGGAGATCCGGTCGAGCGCGGTGCCGACATCGCCGTACTCGAGCCCGGCCAGCACCCGGTCCTCGGCGGACGGCACGGCGGCGGACCCGTACCGTCCGGCGGACCCGGGCTCCGGCAGCGGTCCCGCGACCCGCGCGGCCCGGTCCTGCGCCCGCCGCGCGTCGACGAGCCGGCGCGCCGCGATCGTCCACAGCCAGCCGCCGGCCTCCTGCCCGCGGTGCCCGGCCGCCGACCGCCACACCGTGACGAACGTGTCCTGCAGCACCTCCCGCACCAGCTCCGGGTCGGCGCACCGCCGGGACAGCCGCGCGTGCAGCCACCCGGCGTGCCGGTCGTACAGGCCGGCCATCGCCGCCGCGTCCCCCTGTGCGACGGCCCGCAGCAGGGCGGCGTCCGCGCCGCTCCCGTCGTCCGTCTCCCGCTGGCCCCCCATGGGGCGGAACAGTCTCACACCCCCTCTATCGATCACCGGACCGGCGCCGGATCACCCCGGCGCCGGTTTTTGCCGGGCGTGGCGCGGGGCTCACGGGGTAGGCCTGCGGTAACCCCACCCGTCCGAAGCCGTAGCACCCGCACACCGACAAGGAGGCCCCCGTGGCCGCACCGGCTCGACTCCCCATCCCGGCCCAGTCCCAGTGGAAACCCGTGGCGGAGCCGTCCGCCGACACCGACCAGGCGGCGCTGTGCGTGTTCAGCGCCGAGAGCGCCTGCACCCAGGCACCGCTGACCAGCGAGCCGCCGCTGCCCGAGGCCGCCCCCCTGACCAGCGAACCCCCGATCGCCGAGGCCGCCCCGCTGACCAGCGAGTCCGACCCGGTCCCGGACTTCTACGCGCCGGAGCTGTAGATGGCCGCGGCGCCCGACGAGCACCCAGCGGAGGACCTCGCCCGGCTCGCCGAGCTGCACGGCGTCGCCACCTCCTACCGCCCCGCACCGGACCGCACCGTCCAGGTCCCCGCCTCCGCCGTGACCGCCGCCCTGGCCGCCCTCGGCGTCGACGCCACCGGCCCGGACGCCGTACGCACCTCCCTCGCCGCCCGCGAACGCGAACTGCGCGAGCGCCTGCTGCCGCCGACGGTGGTCCAGTGGTCCTCCGCGGAACCGTCCGCCGCCCCCACCGTCCCCGCCGCCCTCACCGCCCTGCCCGTCGGCACCCGGCTCCGGGTCGAGACCGAGGACGGGGAGGAGCGGGTCGCGGAGGAACGGGCCGGGAAGGAACGGGCCGGGGAGGAACGGGCCGGGGAGGAACGGGCCGGGGAGGCGGAGTCCCTGATCGCGGACCTTCCGCTCGGCGTCCACCGGCTGACCGCCACCGCACCCGACGGGCGCACCGGCGAGGCCTGCCTCGTCGTCGCCCCGGACCGGCTGCCCGCCCCGCCCGGCCGCTCCTACGGCCTCCTCGTCCAGCTGTACTCCCTGCTCTCCCGGCGCTCCTGGGGCATGGGCGACCTCGGCGACCTCGCCGAACTGGCCGGCTGGGCCGGACGCACCGCCGGCGCCGGGTTCGTCCAGGTCAACCCGCTGCACGCGGCCGTACCCGGCGCCCCCACCGACCCCTCCCCGTACCGCCCCTCCTCCCGCCGCTTCCCCGACCCCGTCCACCTGCGGATCGAGGACGTCCCCGAGTTCGCCTACGCCGAGGACCGCGAGCGGCTGGGCGCGCTGCTGGAGCGGGCCGGGCGGCTGCGCGCCGCCGTCCTGGACAAGGGCGCCCTCATCGACCGGGACGCGGTGTGGGAACTGAAGCGGGAGGCACTGGAGCAGGTCCTCGCCGTCCCCCTCGGCCCCGGCCGGCAGGCCGCCTACGACGCCTTCCGCGCCGCCCACGGCCAGGCCCTGGACGACCACGCCACCTGGTGCGCCCTCGCCGAACTCCACGGCTCCGACTGGCACCGCTGGCCGGACGGGCTGCGCGACCCCCGCTCGGCCGCCACCGCGCGCGCCAGGGCCGACCTCGCCGACCGCGTCGAGTTCCACGCCCGCCTCGCCTGGCTCACCGACGGACAGCTGCGGGCCGCCCAGCGCGCCGCCCGCGAGGCCGGCATGCCCGTCGGGATCGTGCACGACCTCGCCGTCGGCGTGCACCCGGCCGGCGCCGACGCCTGGGCCCAGCAGGACGTGTTCGCCGCCGGCATGTCCGTCGGCGCCCCGCCCGACGCCTTCAACGCCCGCGGCCAGGACTGGGGCCTGCCGCCCTGGCGCCCCGACCGGCTCGCCGCCACCGGCCACGCCCCCTACCGCGACCTCCTGCGTGCCCTCTTCCGTTACGCCGGCGCCCTGCGCATCGACCACGTCATGGGCCTGTTCCGGCTCTGGTGGGTACCCCAGGGCAGCCCGCCCACCGACGGCACCTACGTCCACTACGACGCCGAGGCCATGCTCGCGCTCCTGGCCCTGGAGGCGACCCGCGCCGGGGCCGTCGTGATCGGCGAGGACCTCGGCACCGTGGAGCCGGGCGTGCGCGAGACGCTCCAGCGGCGCGGGCTGCTCGGCACGTCCGTCCTCTGGTTCGAACGGGACTGGGAGGGCGACGGCCGCCCCCTGCCGCCCGAACAGTGGCGCGCCGACTGCCTGGCCACCGCCACCACCCACGACCTGCCGCCCACCGCCGCCCGGCTCACCGGCGACCACGTCGACCTGCGCGACCGCCTCGGCCTGCTCACCCGTTCGGCCGCCGAAGAACGCGCCGAGGCCACCGCCGACGCCGCCGAGTGGCTCGCCCTGCTCGGCAGCCTGGGCCTGCTGGACAGCCCGGCGGCCGGACCGCCCGGCTCCGACGAGGAGGAGGAGATCCGCGCCGTCCACCGCTTCCTGCTGCGCACCCCGGCCCGGCTGATCGGCGTCTGGCTCCCGGACGGCCTGGGCGACCGCCGCCCGCAGAACCTGCCGGGCACCTGGGACGAGTACCCGAACTGGCGCCTGCCCGTGGCCGACTCCGACGGCCGGCCCGTGCCGCTGGAGGACCTGGTCGCCTCGCCGCGGCTACGGGCCCTGCTGGACGTACTCCGGCCGTCCGGCGCCGGACCGGCGGCCCGACGCTGACCCGGCGCCCAAGCCCCGGGGTGGCCTTGTTGGGCACCCCGGGCGCGCGGCCCCGACACCGGTTCGCTAACTTGATTTCCGTGGACAAGAAGAACGCCCTGCGCGCCGGCGCCCTGGCCGCCGGTACGACGCTGATGATGCTGCTCATGTCGTCCCCCGCGCTCGCGCTGACCCGCGACGACGGCGACGACCCCGGCAAGGGCCTGAGCGTCATCGAGACGCTGGGCCTCTACGTCATTCTCCCGGTCGTGCTGTTCCTGGTCATCGCCGGACTGGTGATGGCCCTCGACCGCACCCGGGCCAAGAAGGACACCACCTCGTCCAACATCAACATCAAGCCCGAGGCCCGCGCCAAGGCCTGACCGGCCCTCGGCCCGACGGTTTCCCCACCGGGGCGCCGCTCACCCTCCCACCGGTACGTCCACACGTCGTACCCGGGGGGTGACCGGCGCCCCGGCTTTTTTGCGCTGTGCCCGTCGGCGGAGCCGGGCGAGCGGAGCCGGGCGGGCGGCTCGGGCATTCGGTGCCGCTCAGGGATTCGGTGCCGGCTCAGGGGTTCGGTGTCGGCTCAAGGGTTCGGTGCCGTCAGATAGCGCTGGACGGTCGGCCCCAGCCACGCCAGCAGTTCCGCGCGGGGCAGCTCCCTGGCCGGTGTCAGGCGCAGTACGTAGCGGGTGAGGGCCAGGCCGAGCAGCTGGGCGGCGCACAGCGCGGCCCGCGCGGGGACCTGCTCGGGGTCCGGGCACACCTGCCGGGCCACCGGCAGCAGCTGCTCACGGAAGACGCCGTGCATCCGCTCGGCCCCGGCCTGGTTGCTGGCGCCGACCCGGAGGACGGCGGTCAGCTCCTCGTTCTCCTCCCACAGATCGAGGAAGTGGCCCACCAACGTGCGGCCCACCTCGTCGCGGGGGACCTCCGTCAGGTCCGGCAGCCGCAGATCGAGCGCGACGGCCGCGGCGAACAGCCCTTCCTTGCTGCCGAAGTACCGCATCACCATGGACGGGTCGATCCGCGCGTCCCCGGCGATGGCCCGGATGGTGGCCCGCTCGTACCCGTCGGCGGCGAACCGTTCGCGGGCGGCGGTGAGGATGGCGGTACGGGTGGCGTCGGAGCGGCGTGCTGGCATGCCAACAAGCGTAGGCCCACAAACGTTGGCCCCACAAGCGTTGGCCTACGGGTGTTGGCTTCACGGGTGCGGGTCTGCGGGCGGGTCTGCGGGTGTTGGCCTTGCCGGTGCGGGCCTACGCGCGTTGGCGTACGTGTGTTGGCATCGCTGGCGCTTGGCCTCGCCGGCGCTTGGCCTCGTAGGCGTTGCCTACGCCTGTTGGCCTACGCCTGTTGGCCTACGCCTGTTGGTCTCACAAGTGCTGGCCCATGGGGTGCGCGGTCTCGTAAGTCCTGACCTACAGGGGTGGGCCCACGAATGTGGGCCCACAGCTGTTTGCCAACAACTGTTGACACCCCCCGCCGCGCCGCCCTACCGTTGCCAACAAGCGTTGACCAACACCCGTTGGCCAACACCAGTTGCCCAACGGGCGTTGGCACCCCAGGAGGCCCCCATGAACGGCACCACCGGCACCGGCCACACCCCCGACCAGACCCCCGACCGCACCGCCGCTCACACCGCCGCCCACACCGCCCGCATCCTGATCGTCGGCTCCGGCCCCACCGGCCTCCTCCTCGCCGGCGACCTCGCCACCGCCGGTGTCCCCGTCACCGTCCTGGAGAAGCGCCCGCGGAAGATCAGCAACCTCTCCCGCGCCTTCGTCCTGCACGCCCGCACCCTCGAACAGCTCGACGCCCGCGGCCTCGCCGACGATCTGGAGTCGGTCGGCCGGCCCCTCGACCGGCTCCGCCTCTTCGGCCGGCTCACCCTCGACCTGTCCCGCCTCCCCTCCCGCTACCGCCACCTCCTCGTCCTGCCGCAGTACGAGGTCGAGAAGGCGCTGGAGCGGCGGGCGGTCGAGGCGGGGGCCGAGTTCCGGTACGAGACCGAGCTGACCGGGCTCGGCCAGGACGCGGACGGGGTGACGGTCGAGGTCCGGGGGCCGGACGGCCGGACGGAGTCGCTGCGGGCCGCGTACGTCGTCGGCGCCGACGGCATGCGCAGTGCCGTGCGCCAGGCGATCGGGCTGCCCTTCCCGGGCCGGTCGGTGATCCGTTCCGTCGTGCTCGCGGACGTCCGGCTCGCCGAGGAGCCGCCGACGGTGCTCACCGTCAACGCGGTCGGTGACGCCTTCGCGTTCCTCGCGCCCTTCGGCGACGGCTACTACCGGGTGATCGGCTGGCACCGGGGCCATGACGTCCCGGACGACGAGCCGCTGGACCTCGCCGAGATCAAGGAGATCACCCGTCTCGCCCTCGGCCGGGACTACGGCATGCACGACGCCCGCTGGATGTCCCGCTTCCACAGCGACGAGCGCCAGGCGCCGGCCTACCGGGCCGGGCGGGTCTTCCTCGCCGGGGACGCGGCGCACGTGCACACCCCGGCCGGCGGCCAGGGCATGAACACCGGGCTCCAGGACGCCGCCAACCTGGGCTGGAAGCTCGCCGCGGTGGCCGGCGGGCACGCGGATCCCGGGCTGCTCGACACCTACCAGGCCGAGCGGCACCCCGTCGGCCGGGCGGTGCTGCGCAGCAGCGGCGGGATCGTCCGCCTCGCCATGGCCAAGCGGCCCTGGACGCTGGCGGCGCGCGCGGCGCTCACCGCGTTCCTCGACCGGGTCGGCCCCGCGCGGCGCAAGGCCGTCGGCCAGATCACCGGCATCGGCTACCGCTACCCCGCACCGCGCGGCGCCCACCGTCTCACCGGCACCCGTGTCCCCGACGTCGCCCTCGCGGACGGTGGCCGGCTGTACGAGGCGCTGCGCGGCGGACGGTTCGTGCTGATCACTCCGGAGCCGTACGAGGCGGGGGCCGGCCGCACGGACCGGCTGGCCGTGGCCCGCTGGGCGAGCGGCCGCCGTACGACCGTGCTGGTGCGCCCCGACGGATACGCGGCCTGGGCCGCCGACTCGGCGGCCCCCGCGGAGACCGAGGCGGCTCTCGCCCGCCACCTCGGCCCGGTCGGCCTCACGCGTGACGTGGTCGGTTGAACCCCGTGACGGCTACTCGGCCGTCGCGTCCAGCAGTTTCCGCAGCAGGCCGGCCAGGTGGCCGGCCTCTTCGGCGTCCAGGGCGGACAGGGCGGCGCCCTCCGCCGCCAGACCGGCGCCCACCGCCTCGTCGATCAGCCGCAGCCCCTCCTCGGTGAGGGTGACCTTCAGGCCGCGCCGGTCGTGGGGGTCGGGGGAGCGGCGCAGCAGTCCGGCGCGCTCCAGCTTGTCGAGCCGGCCGGTCATCCCGCCGGTGGTGAGCATGAGGGTGGCCGACAGTTCACGGGGCGAGAGGGTGTACGGCTCGCCGGAGCGGCGCAGGGTGGCCAGGACGTCGAACTCGCCGCGCGAGATGCCGTAGGGCTTGTACGCCTGCTCCATCCGGTCGCCCATCGCGCGTGAGAGCCGGAAGATCCGGCCGAAGACCTCCATCGCCCGGGTGTCCAGGTCCGGCCGCACCCGGCCCCACTGCTCGATGATCGCGTCCACGGCGTCCGCCGGCTGTTGCTGCATGCGCAGAAGTATCGGCCCCTTTCCGCTCGCCCGCAAGAAAGTCACTTGCAATTAAGTAGCTTAGCGCTAAGCTACTTACCACTGACTCGCCTGTGCCTCCCAGGAAAGGGCCCGCCATGACCACCACCCGTACGGCCGGCGGCAGCACCACCGCCGTCATAGCCCTCACCGCCCTCGCTCCCGTCTCCTGGGGCACCACCTACGCGGTCACCACCGAGTTCCTGCCGCCGGACCGCCCCCTGTTCACGGCCCTGATGCGCGCCCTGCCCGCCGGACTGCTGCTGCTCGCCCTCACCCGGGTGCTGCCGCGCGGGGTGTGGTGGGCCAAGGCGGCGGTGCTCGGGGTGCTGAACATCGGGGCGTTCTTCCCGCTGCTGTTCGTCGCGGCGTACCGGCTGCCCGGCGGGATGGCCGCGGTCGTCGGCTCGGTCGGGCCCCTGTTCGTCGTCGGGCTCTCCGCCCTGCTGCTCGGCCGGCGGCCCGAGCCGCGCACGCTGCTCACCGGGGTGGCGGCGGCGTTCGGGGTCAGCCTCGTGGTGCTGAAGGGGGCCGGCGCGCTCGACCTCGTCGGCGTCCTCGCGGCCCTCGCCTCCACCGCCGCCATGGCCACCGGCACCGTGCTGACCAAGCGCTGGGGCCGGCCGGAGGGCGTCGGCCCGCTGGCGCTCACCGGCTGGCAGCTCACCGCGGGCGGCCTGCTCATCGCGCCGGTCGCCCTCCTGGCCGAGGGCGCCCCGCCGGCCCTCGACGGCCGAGCCGTCGGCGGCTACCTCTACCTCGCCCTGGCCAACACGGCCGTCGCCTACTGGCTCTGGTTCCGCGGGATCGGGCGGCTCACCGCCACCCAGGCCGGTTTCCTCGGCCCGCTCTCCCCGCTGACCGCGGCGGTCGTCGGCTGGGCGGCCCTCGGCCAGGCGCTCACCGCCGTGCAGGTGGCGGGCATGGCGCTGGCGTTCGGGGCGACGCTGGCGGGGCAGCTCGGCGGGGAGCGGAAGCCGCGACCGTTCAGCTCGGCTGAAAAGAACGATCGTAAAGATTCGATGGACCTGACAGTTCCGGCGCTGCGACGGTAGAGGCACCCCCGGCCGAAGAAGCTCCACCGGCAGACGACCCCAGCCCAGCGGCGACGACCGAGTCGCCCCGGAAAGGCCCCCTGTGACCGCAGCCGTGCACCAGACCCCCACCGCCTCCACCGCCCCCGTGCCCCGCACACCGGCCCGCCCCGCCCCCCGGCGGCGGCGGGCCGCCGCACCCCTCCTCGGTCTGGTCTGTGCCGCGCTCGCCACCGTCGTCTGGTCCGGCAGCTTCGTCACCTCGCGCGGCCTGCACGACAGCGTCCCGCCCGTCCAGCACGCCTTCTGGCGCTGGGTGATCGCGCTGGTCGCCGTCGCCCCCTTCGGCGCCCGGCAGGCCTGGCGGCAGCGGCGCCTGTTCCGCCGGCACGCCCGGTACGTGCTCCTCGCCTCGCTCCTCGGCGTGGCCGTCTACAACACCCTCGTCAACCAGGCCGGTCTGACCACCCCGGCCGCCACCATGGGCATGATCATGGCGGCCTCGCCCGTGCTCATGGCCCTGCTGGAGCGGCTGGGCGGCGTACGGCTGGGGACGCGGCGTACCGCCGGGCTGCTGCTGGCCTGCGCGGGCGTGGCCCTGCTCCTCGGCGGCGACGCGGACTTCACGGCCGGCGGGCTGTGGATGCTCGCCGCCGCCTGCTGCTTCGCCGGCTACAGCGCGCTGCTGCGCCGCCGGCCGGCCGAACTCGGCGGCACCGCCTTCCTGTTCACCACGTTCCTCGCCGGCACCGTCCTGCTGCTGCCCGCGCAGGCCGTCAGCCTCGCCGTGCAGGGCGGTTTCCGCCCGGCCCCCGCCACGGTCCTGCCCCTCCTCTACGTCGGCGTGGCCTCCTCCGCGCTCGCCTTCTTCGCCTGGAACAAGGCCGTCGACCTGATCGGCGCCACCCGCGCCGGCATCGTCTACCACCTCCAGCCGGTGTGCGTGGCCCTGCTGTCCTGGGCGCTGCTCGGCGAGCGCACGGGGTGGCCGCACCTGCTCTGCCTGGCGCTGATCCTGGCCGGAGTCGTGCTGGGCGCGGGCTCCCGTCGCTGACGGCTCCACGGGGCCGTGCTCCGGCGGCCGTGGCGGCGGCGGTACCGTGCGGGCATGGCCGAGTGGGACCTGAGGAAGCTGCGGATCCTGCGCACCCTGCGCGAACGGGGCACGGTCACCGCCACGGCCGGGGCCCTGCACATGACCCCGTCCGCGGTCTCCCAGCAGCTCGCCGGCCTCGCCGCCCAGCTCGGCGTGCCCCTGCTGGAGGCACACGGCCGCCGGGTCCGGCTCACCGACGCGGCCCGGCTGGTCCTCGCCCACACGGAACCGGTGTTCGAGCAGCTGGAGCGGGCCGACGCGGCCCTCGCGGCGTACGCGCGCGGCGAGGCCGGAGAGGTCCGCGTCGGTGCCTTCCCGACCGCCGTCCCCGCCCTGGTCGTACCGGCCGTACGGGCCCTGCGCGCGACGCACCCGCGGGTGACCGTACGGGTCCGGGAGGCCGAGGCCGCCGAGGCCTACGACCTGCTGGCCGCCGGCGAGGTCGACCTCGCCCTGTCCCTCGCGGCCGGGGCCCCCGACGCGGCCGACGCCCGCTTCACCCGCGTCCCGCTCCTCGCCGACCCGCTGGACGTCGCCCTGCCCCCCGGCCACCCCCTGGCCACCGCCCCCGCCCTGACCCTCGCCGACCTGGCCGCCGAGTCCTGGATCTTCGGCGGCAGCGGCCCCTGGTCCGACATCACCCGGCGCGCCTGCGAGGCGGCCGGCTTCAGCCCCGTCCAAGGGCACTCGGCCTCCGGCTGGACGGCGATCCTGGCCATGGTGGAGGCGGGGATGGGCGTCGCCCTGGTCCCGAGGACGGCGGCCGGCCGAGGAACCGGCGTGGTCCTGCGGGAACTGGGCGCGGACCGCCCCGTCCGGCACGTGGTGGCAGCGGTACGCCGGGGCGCCGCCGACGCCCCGGCGACCGCCCGGGTCCTGCGGGCCCTGCGCGGCGCGGCGCGGGAGCTGGAGGCCGACGACCGAGCGCGCGAACCGGGCCCGGCGGTGTCTCCGTAGCACGGCAGCCGGGAGCGGGCCCGAGATGCTGAGTCACCGAAGGGCGGCTAGCGTGAAGGAAAAGGGCCGCGATCAGGGGTGTGCCCGCCGCCCGGCGAGTGCCCCGTCCACCGGGGCCGACAGCCGACGCGGCGCAGGCCCGCTGCTCGTCCCCCCGCGGCAACACCTACGACCGCGCCGCCCGATCCCCGCGGCCGCGGCCATCGCCCCGCACCGGAAACCCCGCGAGGGCGTGGAAGGAAGGTAGGCCCATGAAAGCACAACGCGTGAGGCGTCTCCTCGCGGCCACCGCGACCGGCGTCCTCCTTGCCGGTGGTGCCGCGATCGGCACAGCGGGCACGGCCTCGGCCGCGACCACCCCCACCCAGGTCCCGACCCACCACGGCTGCTGGGGCAACTGCTTCAACAACGGCTTCAACAACGGCTTCCGCACCGGCTTCGTCCCCGGCTTCGGCTTCGGCGGCGGCGTCGTGGTGATCGTCGTCAGCTGAACGCCCGACGCGGCCCCCGACCGCCGGTCCGGCCGCTGACCCAGCCCCCGGTGGGGGGGGGGGGGGGGGGCGGAGGGGGGGGGGGGAGGGGGGGGAGGAAGGCAACCCAAACCCAGACGGGAGAAAGAAGAAACCAACCCCCCCCCACGGAAACAAAACCACCT
>NZ_JBVHWQ010000002.1:1090097-1093496 GCF_055564315.1 Streptomyces sp. NPDC029151 | reverse complement strand
GGGTTGTGTGTTGGGGCTTTTTGTGGTCGAACCCCCCACCCCTCCCCTCCCCCCTTGTCTTCCCCGCCACCCCCCCCCCTCCCCCCTCCGCCCCCCCCCCCCCCCCCCCCGCCACCGGCATGCCGGGGCCTAACCCCGCCGCACCTCGTACAGGAAGCAGCCGTACTCCACCGCCCGCACGTGCACCAGCGCCACCTCCGGATCGGCGAAGGCCTCGGCCAGGGCCGGCTGGAAGGCGTCCGCGTCCGTCACCAGACGTCCGCCGAGGATGTGCCCGGCGGACGAGTAGCGGCGCAGGACCCGGTGGGCGTTGGTGAACGGCAGCGTGTCGTCGGCCGGCCCCGGGCACTCCTCGGCGTGGACGAAGACGGGGCCCTGCTCGTCGTAGGCACCGGGGTCGGCGCCCGTTCCGGCCGCCCAGCGGCGCAGCGGCGCGTAGGAGACGAGGGCGATCCGCTCGCCGGGCTCGCTGCGGCGCAGGCAGCAGCGCAGCGGGGCGCCGCCCTCCTCGTCGGTGACCGCGGCCATGGGGCGGCCGGCGTCGTCGGTGGTCCGCAGTTCCTTCAGGACGGCCGGCTCGATGGGACGTGCGATGTGGGTCGTCATGCCTGAGAGCGTCCCGCCCCGGTGCCCCGCGCACCGGCGGGAACCGGACATCGCGTTCCCCGTCGATCCCATGGAAGGATGACGCAACCGACACATAACGAGGAGATGACCGCGTGCCTGGCACAAACCTGACTCGCGAAGAGGCGCAGCAGCGGGCCGAGCTGCTCACCGTTGACTCGTACGAGATCGAACTCGACCTCTCCGGCGCGCAGGAGGGCGGCACCTACCGGTCCGTGACCACGGTGCGCTTCGACGTGGCGCGCGGCGGTGCCGGGTCGTTCATCGACCTGGTGGCCCCGGCCGTTCACGAGGTGGTCCTCAACGGCGACCGGCTGGACCCCGCCGAGGTCTTCGCGGACTCACGGATCGCGCTGCCGGAGCTGCTGGAGGGCCGCAACATCCTGCGGGTCGTCGCGGACTGCGCCTACACCAACACCGGTGAGGGCCTGCACCGCTTCGTCGACCCGGTGGACGAGCAGGCCTACCTGTACACCCAGTTCGAGGTCCCCGACGCCCGCCGCGTCTTCGCCTCCTTCGAGCAGCCGGACCTGAAGGCCACCTTCCAGTTCACCGTGAGGGCGCCCGAGGGCTGGACCGTCATCTCCAACTCGCCGACCCCGGAGCCCAAGGACAACGTCTGGTCCTTCGCGCCGACCCCGCGGATGTCGACGTACGTCACCGCGCTGATCGTCGGCCCGTACCACTCCGTGCACAGCGTGTACGAGAGAGACGGCCAGTCCGTGCCGCTCGGCATCTACTGCCGGCCCTCGCTCGCCGAGTTCCTGGACTCCGACGCGATCTTCGAGGTCACGCGGCAGGGCTTCGACTGGTTCCAGGAGAAGTTCGACTACGCCTACCCGTTCGAGAAGTACGACCAGCTGTTCGTGCCCGAGTTCAACGCGGGCGCCATGGAGAACGCGGGCGCGGTCACCATCCGCGACCAGTACGTCTTCCGGTCCAAGGTGACCGACGCGGCGTACGAGGTGCGCGCGGAGACCATCCTGCACGAGCTGGCCCACATGTGGTTCGGCGACCTGGTCACCATGGAGTGGTGGAACGACCTGTGGCTGAACGAGTCGTTCGCCACCTACACCTCCATCGCCTGCCAGGCCTCCGCCCCCGGCTCCCGCTGGCCGCACTCGTGGACGACGTTCGCCAACTCCATGAAGACCTGGGCGTACCGGCAGGACCAGCTGCCGTCCACGCACCCGATCATGGCGGACATCCGCGACCTGGACGACGTGCTCGTCAACTTCGACGGCATCACCTACGCCAAGGGCGCCAGCGTGCTGAAGCAGCTGGTCGCGTACGTCGGCGAGGACGAGTTCTTCAAGGGCGTCCAGGCCTATTTCAAGCGGCACGCGTTCGGCAACACCCGCCTGTCCGACCTGCTGGGCGCGCTGGAGGAGACCTCCGGCCGCGACCTGAAGACCTGGTCGAAGAAGTGGCTGGAGACGGCCGGCATCAACGTCCTGCGTCCGGAGGTGCGGACGGACGCGGACGGCGCGATCACCTCGTTCGCCGTCCGCCAGGAGGCCCCGGCGCTGCCCGTCGGCGCCAAGGGCGAGCCGGTCCTGCGCCCGCACCGCATCGCCATCGGCCTGTACGACCTCTCCGACGCCGGCAAGCTGGTGCGCACGGAGCGGATCGAGCTGGACGTCGACGGCGAGCTGACCGCCGTACCGCAGCTGACCGGCCGGCCCCGCCCCGCGGTGATCCTCCTCAACGACGACGACCTGTCCTACGCCAAGGTCCGCCTGGACGAGGAGTCCCTGAAGGCCGTCACCGAGCACCTCGGCGACTTCGCCGAGTCCCTGCCGCGCGCCCTGTGCTGGGCCTCGGCCTGGGACATGACCCGGGACGCCGAGCTGGCCACCCGCGACTACCTCTCCCTGGTGCTGTCCGGCATCGGCAAGGAGTCCGACATCGGCGTGGTGCAGTCCCTGCACCGCCAGGTCAAGCTGGCCATCGACCTGTACGCCGCCCCGGCCGCCCGTGAGTCCCTGCTCACCCGCTGGACCGACGCCACGCTCGCCCACCTGCGCACGGCCGAGCCGGGCAGCGACCACCAGCTGGCCTGGGCCCGCGCCTTCGCGGCCACCGCCCGCACCCCGGAGCAGCTGGACCTCCTGGAGGCCCTGCTCGACGGCACGCAGACCATCGAGGGCCTGGCCGTCGACACCGAGCTGCGCTGGGCGTTCGTCGAGCGGCTCGCCGCCGTCGGCCGGTACGACGAGACGGAGATCGCCGGCGAGTACGAGCGGGACAAGACGGCGGCCGGCGAGCGGCACGCGGCCACCGCCCGCGCCTCCCGTCCGACGCCGGAGGCGAAGGCGGAGGCCTGGTCCTCGGTCGTCGACTCCGACAAGCTGCCCAACGCCGTGCAGGAGGCCGTGATCGGCGGCTTCGTCCAGACCGACCAGCGGGAGCTGCTCGCGCCCTACGCGGAGCGGTACTTCGAGGTCGTCAAGAGCGCCTGGGACTCCCGCTCGCACGAGATGGCCCAGCAGATCGCCGTCGGCCTCTACCCGGCGATCCAGGTCTCGGAGGCCACCCTGGCCAGGACCGACGCCTGGCTGTCCTCGGCCGACCCGAGCCCGGCCCTGCGCCGCCTCGTCTCGGAGTCCCGCGCGGGCATCGAGCGCGCCCTGAGGGCCCAGGCGGCGGACGAGGCGGCGGGCGCCGAGTAGCCGACACCACGACGCACCAGGGGGGGGGGGGGGGGGGGGGGGGGGGAAAAGGGGGGGGGGGGGGGGGGGGGGGGGGGGGGGGGGGGGGGGGGGGGGGGGGGGG
>NZ_JBVHWQ010000002.1:1016384-1090087 GCF_055564315.1 Streptomyces sp. NPDC029151 | reverse complement strand
CGCGTCCCACCCCCCCCCCCCCCCCCCCACCCCCCCCCCCCCCCTCCCCCCCCCCCCCCCCCCCCCCCCTCCCCTGTTCCGAGACGCGGGTTACTTCGCCGACAGCTCGGCCGCCACCAGCTCCGCGATCTGCACCGCGTTCAGCGCGGCGCCCTTGCGCAGGTTGTCGTTGGAGATGAACAGGGCGAGGCCGTTGTCCACCGTCTCGTCGCGGCGGATGCGGCCGACGTACGACGGGTCCTGACCGGCCGCCTGCAGCGGGGTCGGGATGTCGGAGAGGGCGACGCCCGGCGCCTTCGCGAGCAGCTCGGTGGCGCGCTCCGGGGAGATCGGGCGGGCGAAGCGGGCGTTGACCTGGAGGGAGTGGCCGGAGAAGACCGGGACGCGCACACAGGTGCCGGAGACCTTCAGCTCCGGGACCTCCAGGATCTTGCGGGACTCGTTGCGCAGCTTCTGCTCCTCGTCGGTCTCGTTCAGACCGTCGTCGACGATCGAACCCGCCAGCGGGAGCACGTTGAAGGCGATGGCGCGCTTGTAGACCTGCGGCTCGGGGAAGTCGACCGCCGCGCCGTCGTGGGTGAGCTTGTCGGCCTCGGCGGCCACCTTCTGCACCTGGCCGTGCAGCTCGGCCACGCCGGCGAGACCCGAGCCGGACACCGCCTGGTAGGTGGCGACGACCAGGGCTTCCAGGCCGGCCTCCTCGTGCAGCGGCTTCAGCACCGGCATCGCGGCCATCGTGGTGCAGTTCGGGTTGGCGATGATGCCCTTGGGGCGGTCGGCGATCGCGTGCGGGTTCACCTCGGAGACCACCAGCGGGACCTCGGGGTCCTTGCGCCAGGCCGAGGAGTTGTCGATCACGACGGCACCCTGGGAGGCGACCTTTTCGGCCAGCGCCTTGGAGGTCGCGCCGCCCGCCGAGAAGAGCACGATGTCCAGTCCGGTGTAGTCGGCGGTCGCCGCGTCCTCCACGGTCACACCGTCCAGCACGGTCCCGGCCGAGCGGGCCGAGGCGAACAGGCGCAGCTCCGTGACCGGGAAGTTCCGCTCCGTGAGGATCCCGCGCATGACCGTGCCGACCTGACCGGTGGCTCCGACGATTCCGACCCTCACAGCGACTCCCTTTGTGTGTCTCTTGCCTGACCGGGGCGTTTCCATCATGCGGCCGACCCCGGCCCACCTGTCCAATTCTTTGCCGCGCGTGCCCGAGGAATGGGACACGGCCACCCGGCGGGCGGTTCCACACCTCCGCCGGGCACCCCGTCGGACTGCAGGAATTCTCCCCGCGGCGGGCACGAGCCGGAAGCTGTGCTGTCCCGCCCCTGCCCGTCCGGGTCCGGGCCATACGACGGTGTGACGTACGCCTCTGCGCGTGTCCGGCGCCGGCCGAACGTTCCGGCCCGCTGCCGCGTCGTAGGGGCAGATGCGGGAGGGGGTGGCTTGTGCTGCGCGGAAGAACGCGCCGCGACCAGGGGGCGTACGCCGCCGGTGCGGAGCGCACCGGCGGTGATCCGCTGGACGCGGCCCAGGAACGCCGGGTGCGGGCGGTGCTCGCGCTCGGCGGGGTGCCGCAGTCGGACCTGCCGGACGGGGTACAGCAGGTCCGGTTGCGGCTGCTGGAGCGGGCCGCGAGCGGCCGGGAGGCGCCGCGGGACGTGTCGGCGTGGGCGGCGGTGGTCGCCTCCAACCTGGCCATGGACTGGCACCGGGCCAAGCGGCGCCGGGAACGGCTGGGGGAGCGGCTGGCCGCGCTGCGCGCGCCGACGCACCCCTCCGGCGAGGAGACCAGCCTGCTGTCCCTCGCGGTCGCCCGGGGCCTGGACGAACTGCCCGCCGCCCAGCGGCAGGTGGTCGTGCTGCGGTTCTTCGCCGACCTGCCGGTCCGGGACATCGCCGCCGAGCTGGGCATCCCGGAGGGCACGGTCAAGAGCAGGCTGCACACGGCGGTCCGCGCGCTGCGCGACCGGCTGCACGAGGACGAGGTGGTGTGAGATGACCGCCGAACACGAGGGCGCGCGGGGCGCCGACGGCGCCGGGGGTGCCGGTGGGCACGGGGGCCGGGGGGAGTACGACGGCATGGACGCCCTCATGGCCGCGATCACCGGCGACCCCCTGCCGGAGGAGGCCCTGCGGGACCCCGCGTTCCTCGCCGGGCACCGTGCGGCCGAGGCGGACCTCGCGGTGCTGCGCGACCAGCTGTCCCGGCTCGCGGACGCCCTGACCGGGCAGGAGCGGACCGGGCAGGAGCGGGCCGGGCAGGACGAGAGCGGGCAGGACGAGAGCGGGCGGGAGGAGAGCGGGGACGAGGGGAGCGGGGTGTCCGGTGCCGCCCTGCCCGGGCCGCGGCCCGCCCGTCGCCCCCGGGGCCGTACCCGCCCCGCCGGACGGGACCGGCCGCCCCGGCCCCCGCGGCCCGGCCGGCCGAGCCGGTCCCGGCGGGCGCTGCGGATCGCCCTCGGCTCGGCCGCCGGTGCCGCGGCCTTCTCGATGGCGCTGGGCTTCGGCTGGCTGGTCACGCAGTCCGGTGGCGGCGCGGACGACAACGGCGGGGCCTCCTCGGCCGCCAAGGGCGCGGGGAGGCAGAGCGCGGGGACGGGGCTGCGGCCGTCCGAGCCGGAACGGGAACTGGCCTGCTCCCGGCTGGTCGTGGAGGGCACCGTGGCGAGGGTGGAGCCGGCGGGGGACACCTCCGGAAGCCGCGTCACCCTGACCGTGACCCGCTCCTACAAGCCCGCGCACGGTCCGGCCGAGGTCGCCTTCCTGCTGGACGCGGACGCCCGGCCGGCCCCGCGCCGGGGGCAGCACGCGCTGGTCCGGGTCGGCCACGGCGACACGTACGCGAGCCAGTGGGCCGTCGGCGACTCCCGGGTGGCCGCCGAGCGTGCCTGGATCACCGGTGCCCTGCCCGGCTCCCGGACCACGCTCTGCCCCTCCGGCGACGCCTCCTGAGGCACGAAGGAGGGGCGGGAGTCCGTCAGGACGCCCGCCCCTCCCCTGTGCGTCACCCCGTTACGGCGTGACCTTCTCGATCTTCACGCTGCCGGTGCCCGCGACCGTGCCGCGCGCGTTCACCAGCTGGACGCGGCCGAAGAACTCGCGGCCGGCCGGGGCCGGGGCGGCGGCCGTGACCTGACCGGTCACCGTGGCCGAGTCCCCCGTGCCCAGCTTGACCGGGGCCGAGCCGTCGACCGTGACGGAGCCGAGCGCGGTGGAGAAGAACACGTCCCGGTAGTCGTAGTCGGTCGAGCCGGACGGCACGGAGTAGCCCGCGACCTGGATGGTGTAGGTGCCGGCGGCCGGGGACGGCACGGAGACCGCCTCCTCCGAGTCACCGTCGGCGGACTTGCCGACCTCCTTGCCGGACGCGTCGTACACCACCAGGTCGAGGTCGGCCGCCGTGTCCGAGACGCCCCCGATGGCGACGTCCAGGGAAGTGGCTCCGGCCGGGACCTCCACCGTGCTGGTCTGGGTCTCGCCCTGCTTGATGGCCGGGCGGGCCGTCCTGGAGGAGCCGAGCGGGCCGCCGGTCAGCTTGCCGTCCAGCGCGGCGTACTTGTTGGTCACCTTCCAGGAGGCGGTGGCCGGGGTGCCCACCTTGGCCTCGGGGACGGTCACCGTCTGCGGGTCGAAGGCCGCGCCGAGGACGGTGACGTCCAGCCGGTAGGGGTTGTCGAGCAGCGGGGACGTACGCCGGGACTCGACCTCGACCTCCCAGACGCCGGGCTGCGGGTTCGCGTAGGAGCGCACGTCGGGCTTGCAGCCGTTGCCGTCGAGGTAGTTGTTGTAGCAGTACGGCGTCGAGGTGTTGTCGGACGGCACGCCGTAGGGGTGGATGGCGATGAACCGGGTCTGGCTCTTGTCCGCCAGCCCGCCGATCGCGACCTCCAGCGACGTCGCGCCCTCGGGCACGCTCAGGAAGTACGACCGCGTGCTGTTGCGCTGCACCGAGTCCGAGGCGGAGTACGTGTACGTCACCGGTGCCGCGACCACGACGGTGGACAGGACCTGCTTGTCGACGCCCTCGGTCCGCGGGTCGTCGACCTCCAGGATCGCGCTCTTGATGCCGGCCGACTTCGGGGCCGCCTGCACCTGGACGGTGACCGGCTGGTTCAGCGGCAGCCTCACGTCGTCGTCGCCGACGATCCGGAAGGTGCCGCCGGCGTTGTTCTCGAAGTGCAGCTCGTGCCGGACCGCCTTGTCCGGGCCGGAGGTGCGGGTGATCGTGACGTCGTACGTCTTCTTCTCGCCCGCCTTCAGACCGCCCTCGCGGTCGTACAGGCCGGTTCCGAAGCCCGGGGTCTTCAGCGCGTAGTCGATCGCGGTGTCGACCGGGGCCTTGACCGTGTAGTCGTGCGCGGTGGCGCCGTCCTTGACGGCGTCCCACGCGTCCACGATGTCGATCAGGCCCGCGCCCTCCTCGTACGCCTGCGCCCCCTTGATGTGGTGGGCGGTCGAGGTCAGCGCCGTGCGCAGCTTGGCGGGCGTGAGGTCGATGCCCTTCTGCTTCGCGGCGCTCAGCAGCAGCGCGGAGGCGCCGGCGGCCTGCGGGGAGGCCATCGAGGTGCCCTGGAGCATCGAGTAGCCGGCAGGCAGCGAGTAGCCCGCCTCGGCGACCGGGGCGCCCGGCAGCCAGGTCTGGGTGGTGTTGATCGCGGCGCCGGGGGCGGTGAGGGTCGGCGTGAAGCCGCCGTCCTCGCGCGGGCCGCGGGAGGAGAAGGGCATCATCGCGTACTTCTTCTCCACGACGGAGCCGTAGTTGGCGGCCCACGTCTCCTTGGAGATCGCCGCGCCGACCGAGACGACCTTGTCGGCGAGGCCGGGGTCGCCGATGGTGTTGGCGCCGGGCCCGGAGTTGCCGGCGGAGATCACCAGCTGGACGCCGTAGGTGTCGATGAGCCGGGTGTACAGCTCGGCGCGCGCGTTGTTGCCGTCGTTCAGCGCGGGCAGGCCGCCGATCGACATGTTGACGATGTCGACCCCGCGCTTGGTGACGAGGTCGATCATGCCCTCGGTGAGGGCGACGTTGGTGCAGCCGCCGCTCCAGGTGCAGGCTCGCGAGGAGACCAGCTTGGCGCCCGGGGCGGCGCCGTTCATCCTGCCGCCGAACAGGCCGTTCGCGGCGGTGATGCCGGCGACGTGGGTGCCGTGCTCAGACTCGATGACGCCGATGTTGACGTAGTCGGCCTTCGCGCCGGAGGCGTTGTAGACGACGTCCTTGCGGGTCTCGACCACGAACGGCACGCGCTCGACGACGTCCGTCGCCGGGTCGTCGGTGCCGAAGTACCCGACCTGGTAGTCGTCCTTGTACGGCTTCATCGGCGTGTCGTCGGTGAAGTCCAGGTTGTCGTTCGTGTCGACGCGGACCGTGCCGGCGGCCGGGTCGTACAGCACGCCCCAGGCGTCGGTGGTGTCGCCGTCGCGGTTGAGGTCGCCCTTCTCGTCGCCGCCGGCGGTGGCCGACTCGTACATGTAGTTGAACTTGTACGAGCCCTCGGGGGCGGTGAACTTCTCGGTGCCCTGCGTGGCGGTGGTGATGGAGAAGGAGGGGCCGGAGACGCCGGTGGTCATCCGCCGCCAGGTGCCGTCGCCGTCGGCGACCGGGTCGGTCGCGGTCACCCAGTCGACGATCTTCCGCTCACCGGTGGTGGTCTTCTGCAGCGCCGGGTGGCCGAGGTCGATGCCGGAGTCGAGGATGCCGATGGTGATGCCGCGGCCGTCCGCCTTCGGGTGGTCCTCGACGAAGTCGACGGCACCGGTCTCGAAGGACGGGTTGTACGGGTTCGCGGCGGGGGTCTTCTTTCCCGGCGCCGGGTAACTTCCCTTGCCCGCAGTGGGCTTGGAGCCGTTCGGCGCCGGGTCGTCCAGCGGGATCTCCTGCTTGAGGTCGATGGCCCGCACCGAGGAGAGCTTCACGGCGGCGGCGATCGCCGAGTCCGCCCGGCCCGTCGGGACGGTGGCGCGGACGTAGCCGAGCTTGTCGTCGGTACGGCCCACCAGGCCGCCCTCGACCGCGTCCAGATCCGCGGCGACCCGCTCCGTCTGCCCGGGCGCGGTCGCGATCATCATCGTGACGTTCTTGTCGCCGTCGGCCTTGGCCTCGGCGAGCAAGGCCGCGTCGTCCGAACCCAGCTTGTCGGGGGCGGACTTGACGCCGGGGTCGGCGGCCGGGGCGGGAGCCGGGTCCGCGGCGAGGGCCAGGGGGACCGGCCCCGCGGCGGAGAGGGCGGCCACCACGCCCACGGCCACCGCTATGCGGGCCAGGCGTCTCGGGCCGGATATGGGATCACGCTCGGGCGTGTGGGTCATCGGCATCCCTCAGGTAAAGGAACGAGCGGACGAGAGCGCTCAGCCTTACCGAAGGGACATTCGTTTGGGGACCGTTGACCTAATCGAGATGAACGTATGGGGAAAACCCGCGATCGGATGTGAGCGGATCCGGTGCCGTTGTCCGGTGTGTGCTCAATTCTCCTTCGAACGCGCGTAATGCCGGGACGCCTTGGCCCGGTTGCCGCACGCGGCCATCGAGCACCAGCGGCGGGTGCCGTTCCGGGACGTGTCGAAGAAGTACAGGATGCAGTGGCCCCCGGCGCAGCTGCGGATCCGCTCCGGGGCCCGGGTGAGCAGCTCCAGGTAGTTCCGCGCGGCGAGCCAGGCCGGGCCCCAGGCGGGGTCGGCGAACTCGGGTTCCTCGGCCGGGCCGCCGGCGGTCAGCCGGGCCCGGATCCGGCCGTGCTCCAGGACGGCGTCCACGAGCGGCGCCGCCTGTTCCGGCGCACCGTCCACCGCGGCCTTGATCGCCTCGCGGGCCGCCCGCAGGTGGTCCAGCGCCTCGGCGCCGGCCGGGTGGGTCCCGGCCAGCCCGTTGCTCGCGAGCCACACCGCCAGCCCGCCGGTGTCCGCGAGCAGGTCCTGGACGACTCCGTCCCTGTTCCACCGGGTGTTGAGCAGGTCGAGCGCGAGGGGCTCACCGGTGAGCGGGCGGGGGTCGCGGGCGGTGGACATCGGGCATTCCTCCTCGGCTAACCAGTCAAGAGTACGTGACCGGTTGACCGGACCGTTTATAACCTCTAACGTGAAAGACAACGGTTAGACATGCCCGGCACGGGCACATCGAAGGGGAGAGCCATGACCTTGCGCACCGGCCACACCGGCCTGAACGTCACCGACCTGGACCGCTCGCTCGCCTTCTACCGGGACGTCCTCGGCTTCGCCCTGCTCGCCGAGGGCAAGGAGGACGACCGGCGCTACGCGTTCCTCGGCGACGGCGGCGAGCGGCCCGTCCTCACCCTCTGGCAGCAGGCGCGGGGGACGTACGACCGCGGGCGGGCCGGACTGCACCACCTCGCCTTCACCGCCGACTCCGTCGACCGGGTCCGGGAGTACGAGACGGCGCTCCGGGCCGCCGGCGTCGACTTCGCCCATGACGGCGTCGTCGCCCACCGGGAGGGCGCGTCCTCCGGCGGGATCTTCTTCCACGACCCGGACGGCACCCGCCTGGAGATCTCCGTGCCGCACGGCGCCGGGAACGCCCCCGCCCCGCACGCCTCCGCCCCGACCTGCGGCTTCTTCTAGTCATGAGCGTCTACCACGCGGGTTCGCGGGCGGTGCAGGACCAGGCCGGCGTCCGCGACCGCGCCGACCACGTGGGCCGCTCGCTGGGCCAGGACATCAAGCCCGTCGCGGCGGCCTTCCTGGAGCAGCAGCCCCTCCTGGTCGTCGGCGGGCCGGACCCGGAGACGGGCAGGGTGTGGGCGCACGCCCTCACGGGCGCGCCGGGCTTCGTGCGGGCGACCGGGCCCCGGCGGGTGTCCGTGGACACGGCTCACCCATTCGGCCGGGGAACGACCGTCGGCACCATCGCCCTGGACCCCCGGACCCGCCGCCGCATGCGCCTCAACGGCCGCCTCACGCCCACGGCGACCGGCTTCACCGTCGACGCGGACCAGGTCTTCTCCAACTGCCCCCGGTACATCCGGCGGAGGGAGTCGTACGAGAGGGTCGACCGCACCCCCGGCACACCCCGCCGGCTCACCCGGCTCGGAGCCGCGGAAGCGGACTTCGTCGCCGCCGCCGACACCTTCTTCCTCGCCACCGTCCACCGCACCGGCGCCGACGCCAGCCACCGCGGCGGCGACCCCGGCTTCGTCCGGGTCGCCTCACCGCGCGAACTGACCTGGCCGGACTACCCGGGCAACGCCATGTTCCTCAGCCTCGGCAACCTGTACACCGACCCCCGCGCCGGACTGCTCTTCCTCGACTGGGAGACGGGCAGCACCCTCCAGCTCACCGGCGAGGCCCGCACCGGGGTCGCCGAGGACGGCACCCGCACCGTCCGCTTCACCCTCACCGAGGCCCTGTGGACCCCGGGCGCCCTGCCGTTGCGCTGGTCCGCGCCCGCATATTCGCCCGCCGATCCGGAGCCCACGCGTTAACGTCCGCTGATGCGACGGAAACTGAGGGTGGCGGCCTACGCCGTGTGCGTCCGTGACGGACAGATACTGCTGGCCCGGTCACCGGCGCCCGACGGCAGGCCCGAGTGGGTGCTGCCCGGCGGCGGCATGGAGCACGGCGAGGACCCGTACGACACGGTCCGCCGCGAGGTCACCGAGGAGACCGGCTACCGCATCGAGGTGACCGGCCTCCTCGGCGTCGACTCCCACCGGCTGGTCGGCGATCCCCGGGTCGGGCGCCGCACGGACCACCAGGGGCTGCGGATCGTCTACGAGGGCGAGATCACGGGCGGCGAACTCCGCTACGAGATCGGCGGATCCACCGACCTCGCCGCCTGGCACCACCTGGACACCGTGCCCGGCCTGGTCCGGGTGCCGATGGTCGACATCGCCCTGCGGCTCTGGCGCGAACGCCCGCGCCACGGACACCTGGAGGACGTACCCGTACCCCGGCAGATGAACGAGGAGTGACCGGTCCCCGGCCGGCCGCGATCCACTCCGTGACCGCACCCGGTACCCCGTGATCCACGTACGGTGTTCGGCGCCGCGCGTTGCGGCCGCGTTCACGCGCAGGTCATCCCTGGTGCCAACGATCCACAGTGAGCGGGGCGTTCGTGTGTGCGACGTCCCGCGACCACTGCCGACGCGTTCGCACTCGGGGAGATCGCGCCATGTCGCGCATACGCTCTGTCACCGCCTCCGCCCTGGAGGTCAACCGCCGTACCGTCCTCGCCGCCGCCGGAGCCGTCTCGCTCTCCGCGGGCGTCGGCTACGCCCTGCGTCCCACCGACAGCCGGGCCGCCACCCCGCCCACCGAGGCGGAGGCGCCGGTCGCCGACTCACGGCGGGCCGCCGCGACGGCCCCGCTGGCCCCCTACACCAAGGGCACCACCCTCGCCTCCGTCGCCGCCCCCCGCAACAGCTCCGGCTACCGCCGCCTCGGCGACGGGCCCGGCTGGAAGCGGGTCGTGCGCGCCGAGCTGGCCGCGCCCAAGTCCGGCCGGGCGGAGCGCCGTACCGCGCTCGCCGCGTTCGTGCAGTTCACCGACCTGCACCTGATGGACGTCCAGCACCCGCTGCGCCTGGAGTACCTGCGCTCCCACGACGTGCACGCCTGGCGCCCGCACGAGGCGCTCACCGTGCCCGGCGCGATCTCCCTCGTGGAGCGGGTCAACGCGCTGCGCGGCGCCCCCGTCACCGGCGCCCCGCTGCACTTCGTGATGACCACCGGCGACAACACCGACAACAACGCCCACTCCGAACTGGAGTGGTTCATGAAGGTGATGAGCGGAGGCCGGATCACCCCCAACTCCGGGGACCCGCGGCACTACGAGGGCGTGCAGAACTCCGGGCTGAAGCTGTACTGGCAGGCCGCGTCCACCACCCGCGACAACGACAAGGCGCTCGGCTTCCCCCACCTCACGGGCTTCCTGGCCGCGGCGATCCGCGAGGTGCGCAGCTCCGGCCTCGACCTGCCCTGGTACTCCACCGTCGGCAACCACGACGCCCTCCCGCTCGGCTGCTACGGCTCCCACGGCGACCGCTACCTGGCCGAGGCGGCCATCGGCGGGAAGAAACTGATGGACGTCTCCGCCGCCGACGCCAAGAAGCTCCAGGACACCATCAAGAACGCCAAGGACCCCAAGGCCACCGGCTACCGGGACTTCCTCAGGGCCCACGCCCGTTCGATGCGCTCGGTCACCCCGGACGACAAGCGCGCCCCCTACACCCAGGCCGACTACCTGAAGGCCCACCTGGACCCGGCGTACCAGGGCCACGGCCCGGTCGGGCACGGCTACTCCTCGGCGAACCTGGACGCGGGCACCCAGTACTACGCCTTCCGCATCTCCGACGACGTCATCGGCATCAGCATCGACACCACCGACCCCGGCGGCCACTACGAGGGCTCCATCGGCACCGCCCAGCTGAAGTGGCTCGAGCGGACGCTGAAGGACCACAAGGACTCCTACGCCGTCGTCTTCAGCCACCACACCAGCGCGACCATGACCAACACCCGGCCCGACCCGGCCCGCCCGGGGGAGAGGCGGCACGGCGGCGCCGAGGTGATATCGGTGCTGTCCGCCCACGCGGGCGTGCTGGCCTGGGTGAACGGCCACATCCACAAGAACGTCGTCACCCCGCACAAGGCCGCCGGCGGGCGCTCCTTCTGGGAGGTCTCCACCGCCTCGCACGTCGACTTCCCGCAGCTCGCCCGCGTCATCGAGCTGGTCGACAACAAGGACGGCACGCTCTCCCTGTTCACCACGCTGATCGAGTCCGCCGCCCCGCACCGCACCGACTACGCCGACCTCTCCCAGACCGGTCTCGCCGCCCTCTACCGCGAGCTGTCCTACAACGCCCCCGGCGCCAACCGGACCCTCGCCGGCAGCGCGGCCGACCGGAACACCGAACTGGTGCTGAAGAAGGGCTGAAAGTCACTCAACCGGGTCACGGCGCTCAACCATCGCGGAACGCCGCGAGGTCCCTCCCCCCGACCGCACCACACACCACAGGTTGGGGAAGACATGCGCGTACGCACGGCTCTGGTGGGCACCACCGCCCTGCTCCTCTCCGCGGCCCTCGCGGCCCCGGCGGTGGCGGCCACCGGCACCCGGTCCGCGGGCGGCCACACCGGCACCCGCGAGGCGATCGAGGCGGCGGTCGCGGCAGGCGTCCCCGGGGTGACCGCCACCGCACGGGACACCCACGGCACCTGGTCGGCGACGGCCGGGGTGGGCGACACCCGCACGGGCGCACCGCGCTCGGCCGCCGACCGCTACCGCGTGGGCAGCATCACCAAGACCTTCGTCTCCACGGTCCTGCTCCAGCTGGAGGCGGAGGGCCGGCTGTCCCTGGACGACAAGGTCGACCGGTGGCTGCCGGGCGTCGTCCGCGGCCACGGCCACGACGGCCGCCGCATCACCGTCCGCCGGCTCCTCAACCACACCAGCGGCATCTACGACTACACGGCCGACGCCGGTTTCGCCCGCGACCACTTCACCAAGGACGGCTTCTTCGAGCACCGCTACGACACCCTCGCACCGCGCGACCTCCTGGCGATCGCCCTGCGGCACAGGCCGGACTTCGCCCCGGGCACGTCCTGGAGCTACTCCAACACCAACTACGTCGTGGCCGGCATGGTGATCGAGAAGGTGACGGGCCGCTCGTACGCCACCGAGATCCGCCGGCGCGTCCTCGACCCCCTGCACCTGACGGCCACCTCCGTGCCCGGCACGAAGACCACGGTCCCGCGGCCGAGCAGCCGCGCCTACTCGAAACTCGCCGAGGCGGCCGAGGGCCCGACGTACGACGTCACGGCCCTCAACCCGTCCATGGCCTCCTCGGCCGGCGAGATGATCTCGAACTCGGCGGACCTCGACCGCTTCTACAGCGCCCTGCTCGGCGGGAAGCTCCTCCCGCCGCGCCAGCTGAAGGAGATGAAGACGACCGTGAAGATCGACGGCGTGCCGAACGTCCGCTACGGCCTCGGCCTCATGGACACCAAGCTGACCTGCGGTGTGCACGTCTGGGGCCACGACGGGGGCATCCACGGCTCCGTGTCCTCGGCGGTGACGACGGCGGACGGCCGTCACTCCCTCGCCCTCGACTTCAACGGGGACTGGAGCGGGGAGACGGGCGCGGTGATCGAGGGGGAGTTCTGCTAGCCGGCGTCCCGTTCGCCGCGCGGCCGCCCGAGCCGCCGCGGGGTCACGACACCCGGTCGAGTACCGGCAGGTAGCCGAGGGACTGTCCCGGGGCCGTCGGGTGGTACGACTCGGTGATCGCCAGCACGTCGACGCCGCGCAGCCAGGGCCGGGACGAGCAGATCTCGTGGCCGGCGAAGGCGGCGGTGACGTCGGCGAAGGTGAACCCGTGGGCGGCGGCGCGCCCCGCGATCACGGCGTTGAGGTGGTCCACTCCGTCGTTGAGGGCGGCGCGCTCGCTGTCGTGGAGGCCCAGCGCGCAGGCCCCCCTCAGGTGGTACAGGTGCGGATAGCCGAGCACCACGACCCGGGCGGCGGGAGCCCGGTTCCTGATCGCCGTGAAGAGCCGGTCGAGCCCGGCCGGCAGGGACCCGTCCATGGTGCCCCGGGCCCGGGTGAGGGCGGAGCGGCAGCCGCCGGCGCCCAGCGCGCAGCTCGCGATGACACCGACGAACCCCGTGTCGCTGCCGCCGACGGTGAGGGTGACCAGGCCGGTGCGCGGGCTGAGATGGCCGAGCTGCTCGGTCAGCACGTCGGTGGTGCCGGCGCCGTTGCACGCGGCGAAGGTGAAGGACGCCGGCGCGTGCGCCTCGGCCCACAGCACCGGGAACGCCCGGCTGCTGCGCTTGCACTCCCGGCCGGAGGCCAGGTAGTCGCCGGCGCCGACACCGGCGGAGTAGGAGTCGCCGAGGGCCACATAGCCGCCGGTCACCGTCCGGGGTGCCACCTGTGCCGTCGCGGGGTCGGCGAACGCGCAGGCGGCCGCGAGGAGGAAGGAGCACGCGCCTGCCGCTATTCGGGGGTGTCTCATGCCTTTCCACTATCGCGGCCCGCCCGTGCCCCGCCCGCCCTGCTCACCCGTTCCGGTGAGCCCTCACCCGGGCGGCGCACCAGAAGTGGACGGCCCGCGGCGGGCGTGCACGCCGGCGGCGGGCACGAGGAGGGGCCACCGGTCCCCGGCCCGGTGGCCCCTCCTCTCCCCTCCTCCAGGACCCCGGTACGGGCCCCGCCGTCGCCGCCCCGGTCCGTCACTACCGGGGAAGCACCAGGACGTACGCGGCCGGGTCGCGGTCCCCGGACGCCATCAGCGCGGTCCGCACCACCGCCGCCTGCTGCTCCAGGGAGTCCCGGAGCTTCTTCGGCGTGAGGTACACGACCGTGATGCCGAGCCGCTCCAGGTGCTCGCGCTTGCGGGCGTACTCCGACCACATGGCGTCGTCGTCCTGCCGGGGCGCGCGCGTGTCGAGTTCGACGGCGACCGCCTGGTCAGGCCAGTAGGCGTCGACGCCGCCGAGGTGCGGGCCGCCGGGCAGGCGCAGGTCGACGTTCCAGACCGGGTCGGGCAGGCCGTACTCGCCGACCATCCGGTACAGGCGGTCCTCGGCGATCGAGCGGCCCTCCGCGAGCAGCGCGTCCACCGCGTCCACCACGTGCGGGCGGCCGAGCAGCTTCGCCTGGGTCAGCTCGCGGACCACGGCCGCCGGTTCGCAGTGGCCGCCGCGCACCGCCTCGGTCAGCAGCCGCCGTACCGCCTCCGCGTCCGTCAGCGCCGCCACCGCGTCCGCCAGTGCCCGGGGCACCGGCGCCACCGGCAGGCCGGCGACGGTGTGCGGGGCGGGCAGGGCGGGGGTGCGCAGGACGTGGACGTAACCGGCGGAGCGCAGCCGGCGCGGACGCGGGACCAGGACGTCCACCTGGTCGAGCGCGGGCAGCGGCGGGGCGGACGAGAAGCCGTGCAGGGCCAGCGCCGCGAGGCCGGTGAGCACCGCGTCCGCGTACAGCGGCCGGTGCGGGCTGCCGGAGGTCGGCTGGGCGGGGACGGCCGGTTCGGCCGCGCGGGCCGCGTACAGCAGGGCCCCGTGCAGCCGCTCCTCGCCGGTGGGCGGCCCCGCGTGCAGCAGGATCACGTGCGGGAGCAGTTCCCGCCAGGGGCCGTCGGGGCGGCACTGCTCGGACAGCTCGGCCGCCGTCACGCCGTGGGAGCGGAGCTGAGCGGCCGTCACCACGCGGCGGTGGGCGTCGGCGAGGTGGTGCAGGGGGCGGGGGGAGAGCGGGGTGTTGTGGGTCATGGCGACGGGATTCCCGCCTCCTGTCCCCCCTTTAACCGCTGTTACACGCCCGTCGATGAATGCGGACAACACGGGACTAAAGGTCAGGTGTTCGGATGCCGAGTAGAGAGGCAAAACCCCTGGTCCGATCAGGTGGGGACCAGGGGTTACGGCTGCGTTTGCCCGGATTTCGTAACGGTCACCGACCGGGCAAGCTCAGGCCAAAGCTCAGCGTCCGGCGGCCGCCGCGTCGCACTCCTGCGCGCGCAGTGCCCGCGCCAGGTCGTCCCGCGCCTCCAGCACCAGCCGGCGCAGCGCCGGTGCCGCGTCCTCGTGCGCCCCCAGCCACGCGTCCGTCGCCCGCAGCGTCTCCGGACGGTCCTGGTACGCCGGGAACAGGCCCCGCACCACGTCCATGCCGATCTGGATCGACCGCTCCCGCCACACCCGCTCGATCGCCGCGAAGTACAGCTGCGCGTACGGCGCGGTCAGCTCCCGCTGCGAGGGCCGGACGAAGCCCGCGATCGTCGCCTCCACCAGCGCGTTCGACAGCGCGTCGGACTCCACGACCTGCGCCCACGCCTGCGCCTTGACCGCCGCCGACGGCCGCGCCGCCAGGCAGCGCACCTGGTGCCGCTTGCCCGACGCCGTGTCGTCCCGGGCCAGCTCGGCCGCCAGCACCGACTCGTCCACCGCCCCGTGCGCGGCCAGCGGCTCCAGGAACGCCCAGCGCAGCTCCTGGTCCACCTCCAGGCCCTCGATCTCGACCGTGCCGTCCAGCAGGTCCCTCAGCAGCTTCAGATCCGGCTCCGCCGACGCCACGGTCGCGAAGAACCGCGCCCACGCCAGCTGCTGCTCACTGCCCGGCCCGGCCTCCCGCAGCTCCCGCAGCGCCCCCTCGGCCAGCAGCTCCCCGCCCGTCTCCCGCCACTCGGGCGCCGCGTAGTGCACCAGCGCCCCGTTCGCCCACGCGTGCAGCATCTGCAGCACACCGATGTCGGACTCGCGGCCCGCGAACCGCAGCACGAGGTCCACGAAGTCCCGGGCCGGCAGCAGCGCGTCCCGGGTCATGTTCCACAGCGCCGACCAGCACAGGGCACGCGCCAGCGGATCGGTGATCGCGCCGAGGTGCTCACGCAGCGTCTCCAGCGAGGTCGCGTCGAACCGGTTCTTGCAGTAGGTCAGGTCGTCGTCGTTGACCAGCACCAGCTCGGGCGCCTCGGCACCCGCCAGCTCCGCCACGACCGTGCGCGGCTCGTGCACGTCCGTCTCCACGCGGGCGTACCGCTCCACCGCGCCCTCGGGCGTACGGCGGTACAGGCCCACGGCGATCCGGTGCGGGCGCAGCTCCGGGTGGGACTCGGGGGCCTCCTGCACGATCGCCAGCTCGGCGATCCGGGCACCCTCGGTGTCCAGCAGCACCTGCGGGGTCAGCGCGTTCACCCCGGCCGTCTGGAGCCAGGACCGCGACCACCCCGTCATGTCCCGGCCGCTGGTCTCCGCCAGCACCGACAGCAGGTCGCCCAGGCGCGTGTTGCCGTAGGCGTTCCGCTTGAAGTAGCGCCGGGCGCCCTCCAGGAACGCGTCCTGGCCGACGTAGGCCACCAGCTGCTTCAGCACCGAGGCACCCTTGGCGTAGGTGATGCCGTCGAAGTTCAGCTTGGCGTCCTCCAGGTCACGGATGTCCGCCGTGACCGGATGCGTCGAGGGCAGCTGGTCCGCCCGGTACGCCCAGGCCTTGCGGCGGTTGGCGAAGGTGATCCACGCGTCCTTGAAGCGGGTCGCGCCGACGTTGGCGAACGTGCCCATGAAGTCCGCGAAGGACTCCTTCAGCCACAGGTCGTCCCACCACTCCATGGTGACCAGGTCGCCGAACCACATGTGCGCCATCTCGTGCAGGATGACGTTGGCCCGGCCCTCGTACGAGGCCTGCGTGACCTTCCCGCGGAAGATGTACTCCTCGCGGAAGGTCACCAGACCCGGGTTCTCCATCGCGCCCAGGTTGTACTCCGGGACGAACGCCTGGTCGTACTTCCCGAACGGGTACGGGTAGTCGAAGTGGTCGTGGAAGAAGTCCAGGCCCTGCTTGGTCACCAGGAACACGTCGTCCGCGTCGAAGTGCGGGGCGAGACCCCTGCGGCACATCGCGCCGAGCGGGATCTCCAGCTTGGTCCCGTCCTCGAGGATCCGCTCGTAGGAGTCCGTCACGTAGTGGTACGGCCCCGCCACCACACACGTGATGTACGTCGAGATCGGCTTCGTCTCCGCGAACCGCCAGACCCCGTCGGTCTGTTCACCGGCGCCGTTGCTCCACACCGTCCAGCCCTCGGGCGCCCGCACCTCGAAGCGGTACGGCGCCTTCAGGTCCGGCTGCTCGAAGTTCGCGAACACCCGGCGGGCGTCGGCCGGCTCGTACTGCGTGTACAGGTAGACCTCGCCGTCCTCCGGGTCGACGAAGCGGTGCATGCCCTCACCCGTGCGCGAGTAGGCGCACTGGGCGTCCACCACCAGCTCGTTCTCCGCGGCCAGGTCCTCCAGCGCGATCCGGGAGCCGTCGAAGACCTCGCCCGGGTCCAGGTCCCGGCCGTTCAGCGACACGGAGGTCACGCGCGGCGCGACCAGGTCGGCGAAGCTGGAGGCGCCCGGCTCGCTGCAGCGGAACCGGATGGTGGTCACCGAGCGGAAGGTGCGGGGCTCGCCGCCCCCGTCGCCGACGGCGGACCTCAGGTCCAGGGACACGTCGTAACCGTCGACGGACAGCAGGGCGGCCCGCTCCCGGGCCTCGTCGCGGGACAGATTCTCACCGGGCACGGACGGCACTCCCTCGTGATCGCGTGAATGGCGGCTGAACAGGACCGATCCTGCCATGAGCTCCTGACACGGGGATCGGGGAATGGCACAGTGAGCAGCGGTGTTTTCCCGGGAAACGGTCCTCACGAGGAGAGACATGTCGGACAAGACCCCCGTCGACTTCTGGTTCGACCCGCTGTGCCCCTGGGCCTGGATGACCTCCCGCTGGGTGCGGGAGGTGGAGAAGGTCCGCGACATCGAGGTCCGCTGGCATGTGATGAGCCTCGCCGTGCTCAACGAGGACAAGCTGGACGAGCTGCCCGAGGGCTACCGCGAGATGCTGGAGACCAAGGCGTGGGGTCCGGTCCGCGTCGTCATCGCCGCCCGGCAGGAGCACGGCGAGGCGGTGCTCGGCGACCTCTACACCGCGCTCGGCACCCGTATCCACAACCAGGGCGAGGGCCCGGAGAAGCCGGCCGTGGCCGCCGCGCTGCGGGACGTCGGCCTGCCCGAGTCCCTGATGGACCACTGGGACTCCACCCCGTACGAGGCGGAGCTGCGCGCCTCCCACAAGGAGGGCATCGAGAAGGTCGGCCAGGACGTCGGCACCCCCGTCATCGCGGTGCCGGGCCCCGACGGCGAGCAGATCGCCTTCTTCGGTCCCGTCGTCACCCCGGCCCCGAAGGGCGAGGAGGCCGCCCGCCTCTGGGACGGCACCCTCGCCGTGGCCTCGGTACCGGGCTTCTACGAGATCAAGCGCAGCCGCACCCAGGGCCCGGACTTCAGCAACCTGTGACCGCTCACCGCCGGGGCGCGTTCCCGCGCCCGGGCCAGCAGTTCCAGGTGTTCCCCGTAGCCCTTCGCGTAGTACGCCGCCCGGTCCGGGTCCGGCTCGACCAGCCGGGCCGGCTCGGTCCAGGCGGCGGTGTCCAGCGGGACGCCGTACCGTTCGGCGGCCGCGAGCACCGCGCCGCGCGCCCCCACCTCGCCCGCCGCCACCCTCAGCGGCCGGCCCAGCACATCGGCCAGCAGGCCCGCCCAGGCCGGGCTGCGGGTGCCGCCGCCGCACACCGCCGGCGAGCCGGTCAGGCCCGCCGCCTCCAGGCAGTGCCGGGCCGCGTAGCCGATGCCCTCGCAGGTGGCGCGGACCAGATGGGCGGGCGTCGACTCCAGGCAGACGCCGAGGAGTTCGGCCCGCAGCCCCGGCTCCACGAAGGGCGCCCGCTCGCCGGACGGCGCGAAGTACGGCAGTACCCGCACCCCGTGCGCGCCGGGCGGGGCGGCGGCCAGCAGGGCGTCCAGGTCCTCGTGCCGGGCGCCCGTGGTGCGCAGCACCCAGTCCAGCGCCGCCGTGCCGACCATGCCGGCTCCTCAGGTCAGACAGCGCGCGGGCGGTTCCCCGCGCACCCGGCGGCCACCTCGGCGCGGCGACCCGCGCGGCCCTTCCCGCCACCGCACGTCCCGCCCCGCCCGGGCGCGGGCTGAGCACCACCCGGGCGGCCGGGGGCGCGGCCGGCACTCGGGCGGGAGCGGGACGAAGCCGAGGCCGATGACGTCGTCCAGCAGCCCGTCACCGTCGGGCCCGGCCACGCGCGCCTGCGGGAACAGGGTGCCGGCGGGCAGCAGCGGGGTGCCGTCGTCGGCGCGGTGGAGGAGTCCTTCGGTCAGGGGATCGCCGAGCGGTTCGCGGGCCGCGTCGACGACGGCCGAGCGGCGCAGCGGTACGTCCGTGGGGCCGGCGGGACGCGGTGCGGGGCGGCGAGCAGCAGGCCGAGGGTGAACCCGGCGTGGCGGCGCCGCGGCGGCCGGGGCGAAGGGCGCCCGTGCCCCGTGCCGTTCCGCCGCCTCCGGGCCGGCGTCGGCCGGTCCGTCCCGGCGGACGACGACGGGCCGCGGCCCGGGGCAGGCGGCCACCGCACGCGCGGCGCCGGAGGCCGTCCGGGGGACCCGTCCCGGCGTCGAGGACACGGGGGGCCCGGCCGTCACCCGGACCCGCTCGTCGTGCGCGGCCGAACGGCCGCCCCGGTCGACGCGAGGAGGCGTCGGCGGTCGTGCACGTGCCTGTCCATCCGGGACCTCCGTCGGCGGGGCGGTGGGGTCGGGCGGGTCAACGGCGCGGGTCGACTCGACAACCGAGCGTGTTATGGCGGGCGAAGGGCCGTCAATCCCCCGCGCACGGGGGAAATCACGCGGACGTCCCGGACGGACGCGGGACGTTCCCGGGCGCGCTGTCAGGCGGCCGCACGGCACCGGCCGCGGGGAGCGGGAGGCCCGGGCGGGGCGCGCGGGGCGTGCTGTTCCCCCTCGACACGCCCCGCTCTTATTGATCAGAGGCTGTAATTGCAATAGAGTCGCAATAAGGCTGCCTCGCCTCGTGATCGTCTTCTCACCCGACACGGTGGCGGGGAGCCGGAGCAACCGAAAGGCCCCCGCGTGTCGCACGCGGGGGCCTTTCCGGGACGCGGGGGTCAGCGCCGGGCGCGCACCCGCTGCCAGGCGTATCCGACGGCGGCCAGGGCCAGCGTCATCACGCCCGTCGAGTACAGCTGCACCCGGGTGTCGGGCTCACGGGCCATCAGGACGAAGATCCCGACCATGCCGGCCAGCGCGACCCAGGTCAGCCACGGGAACGCCCACATGCGCACGACCAGCTTCTCGGGGGCCTCGCGCTCGATGCGCCGGCGCAGCATCAGCTGGGAGACCGCGATGAAGATCCAGACGACCAGGATGACCGCGCCGATCATGTTCAGCAGCCACTTGAAGGCGCCGTTCGGGCTCCAGTAGCTGAGCAGGACGCAGACGAACCCGAGGACGCAGGAGACGAGGACGGCGATCCGCGGCACCCCGCCGGACAGCTTCGCCAGCACCTTCGGGCCCTGGCCGCGCTCGACCAGCGAGTAGGCGATCCGCGAGGAGCCGTAGATGTTGGCGTTCATCGCCGAGAGCAGGGCGACCAGGACGACGACGTTCATCAGCTGGCCGGCGCCGGGGATGCCGAGGTGATCGAGGGTGGCGACGTAGGGGCCCTTCTCGACGACCTCCTTGGCGTCCCACGGGATCAGGGTGACGACGACCGCCATGGAGCCGATGTAGAACAGGGCGATGCGCCACATCGCGGTACGGACGGCGGAGGCCACGCCCCGGACCGGGTTCTCCGACTCGGCCGCGGCGATGGTGACCGTCTCCATGCCGCCGTAGGAGAAGACGGACGCGAGCAGGCCGATGATCAGACCGTCGCTGCCGTGCGGGAAGAAGTGGGCGAGGTGCGAGGTGCCGGGGGAGTCCGTGCCGGGCAGCACACCCGCGATGGCCAGGGCGCCCAGGATCAGGAACAGGCTGATCGCGCCGACCTTCAGCGCGGCGAACCAGAACTCGAACTCGCCGAAGTTCTTCACGGCGGCCAGGTTCGTGCCGCAGAAGACGACCATGAACAGCGCCACCCACATCCACTCGGGCGTGCCGGGCAGCCAGCCGGTGACGATGTGCGCCGCGCCGATGCCCTCCAGGCCGACCGCCGTGCACAGCAGCACCCAGAACGACCAGCCCGCGGCGAAGCCCGCCCAGGGGCCGATGGCCCGCTCGGCGTGCGCGGAGAAGGAACCGGAGGAGGGGTAGGCGGCCGACATCTCGCCGAGCATCCGCATCACCAGCATCACCAGGAGGCCGGAGACGGTGTAGGCGATCACGATGGACGGACCGGCGGCGGCGATGCCCGCCCCGGAACCGACGAACAGGCCTGCGCCGATCACACCGCCGAGGGCGATCATCGACAGGTGGCGCTGCTTCAGGCCATGGGAGAGGGAGCCGTCCGCGCGCTGCTGCGGCGGCGTCTCCCGGGTCGTGCTGCTGGGCATGGGCGCGGCTCTCCCAGTGCGAGGGGGCGGGAAAAAACCCCGCCAGTCTGGGCAGACCGTCCGCTCACGCGGAGAGGTTGCCCACTATCCGGACGCCAGCCGCACGCAAGGTGAGGGGCCAGCTACCGACTGGCGGTGCGTGCTTTGGTGGGACCCTACAGTTTGTGATCCACACGCGGAAGTGAGCGGAACGTCTCTGCCTCCGTGACTGGTATCACGCCCGACCATGTGTAAGCGGCCCCGTTTGTGTGAAGCACACCAAGCCGCCGTCGCCCCCTTTGTCGACCACTGACGGTGATCGCGCGAGCGCGCCGGTATAGCGTCACGGTGTCCCGACGTGTCCACACCATCCCGCGGAGTCCCCATGAGCACCGCCACCGCCACCACCCGCCCCGGCGCAGTCCTCGCCGACCTGCTCCCCGCGTCCCGCGTGCGCGACGTCGCCCTCGTCGTCGGCGGCGCCGTGCTCACCGGCCTCGCGGCCCAGCTGTCGGTGCCCGTGCCCGGCTCCCCGGTGCCGGTGACCGGCCAGACCTTCGCCGCGCTGCTCGTCGGCACCTCCCTCGGCGCCCGCCGCGGCTTCCTCTCCCTCGCCCTGTACGCCGTCGCGGGTCTCGCGGGCGTGCCGTGGTTCGCCCAGGGTGCCTCCGGAACGGGTCTGGTCTCCTTCGGCTACGTCCTCGGCATGATGCTGGCCTCCGCCCTCGTCGGCGCCCTGGCCCGCCGGGGCGCCGACCGCTCCCCGCTGCGCATGGCCGGCACGATGATCCTCGGCGAGGCCGTCATCTACGCGGTCGGCGTGCCCTACCTGGCGCTGGCCGCCCACCTCTCCGCCTCCCAGGCCGTCGCGGCCGGCCTCACCCCCTTCCTCCTCGGCGACGCCCTCAAGGCCGCCCTGGCGATGGGCGCCCTGCCGGCGGCCTGGAAGCTGGCCGGCAAGCGCTGACGCGGCGGTTCCCGCGGAACGCCGTTCTCACGCGAGAGGCCCGGGGGGGGGGGGGGGGGGGGGGGGGGGGGGGAGGGGGGGGGGTGGGGGGGGGGGGGGGGGGAGGGGGGGGGGGGGGGGGGGGGGGGGGGGGGGGCACGCCCCCACCCCCCCCCCCCCCACCCCCCCCCCCCCCCCCCCCCCCCCCCCCCCCCCCCTCCCCACCCCCCTCCCCCCCCCCACCCCCCCCCCCCCCCCCCCCCCCCCCCCCCCCCCCGGGCCTCTCGCGTGTGTCCGGGCGGAATCAGCCGACGGGGAGCTTGTCGGCAGGGGCCTCGGCCGCCGGGGCCGTGCGGTTCGCCGCGACCCGCTCCTTGACCACGGCGATCACCAGCACGATCGCCGCGACCAGCAGCGACAGCAGCACGGTCTCCCGGCCGTCGTGCTTGGTGTCGGTCAGCATGTAGCCGAGGACGAACACGATGAGCGCGGCCGTCGCCCAGGTCAGGTACGGGTACAGCCACATCTTCACGACGAGCTTCTCCGGCGCCTCCTGCTGCAGGATCTTCCGCATCCGCAGCTGCGAGAAGCAGATGACCAGCCACACGAACAGGGCCACCGCGCCGGAGGAGTTGACGAGGAAGAGGAAGATCGTGTCCGGGGACAGGTAGTTGAAGAAGACGGCGACGAAGCCGAACACCACCGACGCGAGGATCGCCGCCATCGGCACACCCCGGCTGTTGACCCGCGCGAACGCCTTCGGCGCGTCACCCCGCTCGCCGAGCGAGAAGGCCATGCGGGAGGCCGTGTACAGGCCCGAGTTCAGACAGGACAGCACCGAGGTCAGCACGATGAAGTTCATGATCTGGCCGGCGTGCGCGATGCCCAGCGAGTTCAGCGCGGCGACGTAGGAGCCGTCCTTCGCGATGGCCGGGGAGTCCCACGGCAGCAGCGAGACCACGACCAGGATCGAGCCCAGGTAGAAGACGCCGATCCGCCAGATGATGCTGTTGGTCGACTTGGTGACCGCCTGCTGCGGGTTCTCCGACTCACCGGCCGCCAGGGTGGCGATCTCGCTGCCCATGAAGGAGAAGACGACCAGCAGCACACCGGTGAGGATCGAGCCGGGGCCGTGCGGCAGGAATCCGCCGTGCGAGGTCAGGTTGCCGAAGCTCGCCTGGTCGGCGTGGACGCCCGGCAGGACACCGAAGATGGCCAGCAGGCCGACGACGATGAACGCGCTGATCGCCACGACCTTGATCCCGGCGAACCAGAACTCGAACTCGCCGTAGGAGCCGACGGAGACCAGGTTGGTCGCGGTGAGCACGCTCATCACGATGAGCGCCCAGACCCACTGCGAGATGCCCGGCATCCAGTCGTGGAGGATTCCGGCGCCGGCGGTCGCCTCGACGGCGAGCACGACGACCCAGAAGAACCAGTAGAGCCAGCCGATGGAGAAACCGGCCCAGCGGCCCAG
This sequence comes from Streptomyces sp. NPDC029151, assembly GCF_055564315.1. NCBI lineage: Bacteria > Bacillati > Actinomycetota > Actinomycetes > Kitasatosporales > Streptomycetaceae > Streptomyces > Streptomyces sp. NPDC029151. Next base: position 1,066,842 of record NZ_JBVHWQ010000002.1, on the reverse strand, counting down.
CGCTCGGTCGGCGTGCGCGGAGAACGAGCCGGAGGTCGGGTTGGCCGCGGACATCTCGCCGAGCATCCGCATCACGAGGACGACCAGCGTGCCGACGAGAGCGTAGGAGAGGAGGATGCCGGGTCCCGCGGTGGCGATACCCGACTTGGAACCGACGAAGAGGCCGGCTCCGATGACACCACCGATCGCGATCATCGACAGGTGACGGTTCTTGAGTCCTGCTTGGAGGCCCGAACCAGGGGTCATGGTGGGGTTTCCTTTGCGCCAGGTGTGGGGCTACCCGTACGAGCGGTGTACGAGTCGGTCCAGTGAATCCGAGGCGAACGGATTCGGGAACCTCTGAATCCGTATCGTTACTTGAGGTTCCCTTGAGGTTCTATGGCCTTGCTCACACTTTTCGGGCGTATTCGCCCCCCTCCACCCTGAGGCTGCCGCCCCCGAACGGCCGTGTCACACTCGTGGCATGCGCGTGTATCTCGGCTCCGACCATGCGGGCTACGAACTCAAGAACCACCTCGTCGAGTGGCTGAAGGCCGCCGGCCACGAGCCCGTCGACTGCGGGCCGCACATCTACGACGCCCAGGACGACTACCCGCCCTTCTGCCTCCGCGCCGCGGAGAGGACGGCCGCGGACGCGGACGCCCTCGGCATCGTGATCGGCGGGTCCGGCAACGGTGAGCAGATCGCCGCGAACAAGGTGAAGGGCGTGCGCGCGGCGCTGGCCTGGAGCGAGGAGACGGCGGCGCTCGGACGCCAGCACAACGACGCCAACGTGGTCGCCGTGGGTGCGCGGATGCACAGCACCGAGGAGGCGACCAAGTTCGTCGAGATCTTCCTCGGCACGCCGTTCTCGGGCGACGAGCGGCACATCCGCCGCATCGACATGCTGTCGGCCTACGAGACGACCGGCGACCTCCCCCCGATTCCGGCCCACCACCCCCAGCAGTAGCCCTTCGGCCCGCCCGTCCCTCCGGCCGCCCGGCCGGAGGGGATCCGGGCGGGGCGGCGCCAGGCCGGCCCGCCCGCCGGCCGCGTGGACGCCGGAGTGACCGGAGTGAAAGGACACCCCCCTCCGTGCCAGAAGGGCACACCATTCACCGCCTGGCCCAGGACTACGCCGACCGCTTCCTGGGGAGGCCCGCCCGCGTCACCAGCCCCCAGGGCAAGTTCTCCGACGCCGCCGCCCTCCTGGACCGCACCGAGCTGACGGCCACGGAAGCCCACGGCAAGCACCTCTTCCTGCGGTTCCGGCACGCCGACTGGGTCCACATCCACCTCGGCCTCTTCGGCAAGGTCGGCTTCGGCGAGGCCCCGCCGCCCCCGCCGACGGACACCGTCCGGCTCCGCCTCGCGAACGACACCTCGTACGTCGACCTCCGCGGCCCCACCACCTGCGCCCTGATCACGGACCCCGAGAAGCGGGCGGTCCACGACCGCCTGGGTCCCGACCCGCTCCGCGCGGACGCCGACCCGGACGCGGCGTACCGGAGGATCTCCCGCAGCCGCACCACGATCGCCGCGCTCCTCATGGACCAGAAGACCGTCGCCGGCGTCGGCAACGTCTACCGCGCCGAGGTCCTCTTCCGGCACGGCATCGACCCCTACCGCGCGGGACGGGACATCACCCCGGCCGAGTGGGAGGCGCTCTGGACCGACCTGGTCGAGCTGATGCGGGAGGGCGTACGGAACAACCGGATCGACACCGTCCGCCCGGAGCACACCCCGGAGGCGATGGGCCGCCCGCCCCGCGTGGACGACCACGGCGGCGAGGTCTACGTCTACCGCCGCGCCGCCCTGCCCTGCCACGTCTGCGACGGGGAGATCCGCACCGCCGGCCTGGCCGCCCGCAACCTCTTCTGGTGCCCCACCTGCCAGCAGCGGTGACCCGGAACCGGTGACCCGGGAGGCGGTGGGCTAGGGCCTCTCTTTCGGATCAGGCCGGCTCCGGGCGACGGTGCCTGTCGCGCGACCCCGGCAAGATCCGGAAGAGAGGCCCTAGAAGCCGTGCGGCAGCCACGGGGCCACCGGGGACCCGAAGCCCACCGACGCCTCCGCCAGCGCCCCCGGCCGCAGCTCCCGCACCCGCCCGGCCGCCGCCAGCGACAGCAGGCTCACCCCGCCCAGATAGGCCGCGCCCAACTCCCGCACGGACAGGACCAGATCGGCCCCGTCGGCCGTACGCTCGCAGGACGCGCCCTTCGGGTCGCCGCTGAGCCGCCAACGCCCCGCGTTCCACGGACAGAAGGTGTCCTCGACCTCGAAGACCACGTCGACGGGCGTCAGATACGTACGCGCCGACAGGGCCGCTCCCACGTCCACGAGCCGGACGTATCCCGCGTCCCGCCGCTGCGGCAGACAGCGACGCAGGTCGGAGACCAGATGCTGCCAGGCGTCGTCGACCGGCCGCCCCCGCAGCCGCAGCGTCGTCATCAGGTCGACGCCGAACAGGAAACGCCACAGCGCGCCCTCGCTCGCCGGATCGAGCGCGCCCAGGTCCTCCAGGGTCACCGTGCCGTCGTGGCCGCTCGGCCCCCAGCCCATCTTGGTCCGGAAGCGGGCGTACCCGGTCACCTCGCCGTCCCGTTCGGCGACCACGCACTGCAGGGCCGACGCCCCCTCCCGCTCGCTCTCCGGGTCGAGCAGCCCGGCCCGCTCCCAGCCGGGCCGGCGCGCCAGCATGCCGGGGCGCCGGGGCACCAGCGCCGCGTACACCGCCTCGCACTCCTCCAGGACGTCCGCGGGGGCCGCGTACCGCACGCGCACCTCGTCGGTGCCCGGGGGCAGGGCCGGCGTCACCCGGCCGGTGTCGATCTCGGCGCCCAGCTGGAAGGTCGCCATGCCGTACCCGAAGCGGCCGTAGATCGCGGGCTCGGAGGCGAACAGCGCGGCCAGCGGCTCGCCCTTGGCGCGCGCGTCGTCCAGCAGCCGCCGCATCATCGACGTCATCACCCCGCGCCGCCGGTGCGTCGCGGCCACGCTGACCATCGTCACGCCGGCAGTGGGCACCACGGCCCCGCCCGGCACGGTCATCCGGAAGCTGAACGCCCCGGACGTGCCGACGAGTGTGTCACCGTCCCAGACGGCCAGCGAGCGGTCGAACTCGGTCAGCGACTTGTCCAGTTCACGCTCTTCGGCGGAGGCCGGTCCGCCGCCGAAGGCGCGGACCACGTGCTCCCACCACCGGTCGAAATCCTCCGGGCGCAACGTCTTCGGCTCGATCCCCTGATCAGTCCCCATGAGCCATGCCTATCAGGGCGAAGCGGGACGAGCCAGCGATTTTCGCACCGGCGCAGTCCAGCCGGATACCGACCGGATACCGGCCGGAAGCGGGCCGGGAACGCCGGGCGAATCCGGGGCCTTTCCGGGGGATCCCAGGGCGATTCCGGGGCGATTCCGGTGGGCGGACGGCGAAGTGGAATCTCGCAGGGGGGACAAGTGGGACCTCCCGTGCCAAGCAGCCGGTCCGCTGGATAGGGTCGCGAACTGATGGCAGCAGGACGACAGCGGCGCTCGAAGGCCGAGACGCTCACGGCCCGGTGGAAGAAGCAGTGGCACCGGGTCCGCGTCGGCCTGCGCAGAAGCGCCGTGGACTACTTCCGCGGGGACGGCTCCGACTGGGTCGCCTTCGCCGGACTGCTGCTGACCGTCCCCGTGCTCGCCGCCATGACCCTGTTCGACTCGGTGTGGTGCTCCCCGGCCACCCTGGTGCTGCCCATCGTCGCCGGCGGACTGCTGCTGCGCCCGGCGAGCCTGCTCGGGCTGTACGCGGCGGCGGCCACCGCGCTGATCGTGGAGTCGGTGCGCCTCGGCCCGTACACCGAGGGCCCCTCGCGGGTCACCCCGGGCATCGTCCTGGTGGTCGCCGCGTGCGGCTTCTTCGGACTGCTGACCGCGCAGTTCCGCAGCCGGGTCGGCGTGCCCTGGAGACGCGGCGGCACCATGCTGTTCGACCTGCGCGAGCGGATCCGGGTGCAGAGCAAGCTGCCGAAGCTGCCGCAGGGCTGGCACCACGAGATGGCGCTGCGTCCGGCGGGCGGCCAGTCGTTCTCCGGTGACTTCGTCGTCGCGGCCCGCACCAACGGCGGCCGCACGCTGGAGGTCGTACTGACGGACGTGTCCGGCAAGGGCATGGACGCCGGTTCGCGCGCGCTGCTGCTGTCCGGCGCCTTCGGTGGCCTCCTCGGCTCGCTGCCCCCACACGCCTTCCTCCCGGCCGCCAACGGCTACCTGCTCCGCCAGGACTGGGACGAGGGCTTCGCCACCTCCATCCACCTCGTCCTGGACCTCGACTCCGGGGACTACGAGCTGTACACCGCGGGCCATCCGCCGGGGCTCCAGCTCAGCGCGGGCAGCGGGCGCTGGGAGCAGAAGGCCGCCGAGGGACCGCTGCTCGGCGTGTACGACGGCGCCCAGTTCGACCCCGTGAAGGGCTCGCTGCGGCCCGGGGACGTGCTGATGCTGTTCACGGACGGACTGGTGGAGACCTCCGACCGGGACATCGTGGAGGGCATCGACCGGCTCACCGGCGAGGCCGACCGCTATGTCGCCGGCGGCTTCCACGGCGCCGCCTGGCACCTCATCGAGGCGGTGGCGAAGGACGTCAACGACGACCGGGCCCTGCTGCTGATCTGCCGCGAGGCGACGCCGAACGGCCGCTGAACACCCCGGCCGGCGACCCGCCCCGTGGGCGGTCCGGCCCCGTGAACGGCTCGGGCCGGGAGACACTGGCCCCATGAACCACCTCACGCTCGCCGAGGTCGAGGCCGTCGCGCGCGCGGCCCACGAGGGGCGGACCGACAAGGCGGGACGACCGTACGCCGAGCACCTCGCGGCCGTCGCCGAGGGCGTGCGCGCCCGCGGCGGGGACCCGGAGCAGATCGCGGCGGCCTGGCTGCACGACGCCGTCGAGGACGACGCGCTCACCCGGCAGTGGCTGGCCGCCGCCGCCCTGGCCCCGCGCACCAAGGCCATCGTGGACGCCCTCACCAGACGGCCCGGCGAGGAACCGGAGGCGTACGCGCGGCGGATCCTCGACACCCCGGGCGCGCGACTGGTGAAGGAGGCCGACCTGGCGCACAACGCCGACCCGCGGCGGCTCGCGGTCCTCGACGAGCCGACCCGGACCCGACTGGCCGGGAAGTACGCCCGGATGCGCGCCCTCCTCGGCGTCGAACCCTGAGCCGGGGGCCCGGCTAGACGCCGGCCTTCTCCGGCTGCCGGTGCCGCTCGCGGGCGAGTTCGGCCGCGTCCTGCCGGAACGCCCACTCCATCCGCGGCTCCATCGCGAACCGGAAGACGCGCTGCACCGGCCGGGTGCACAGCGCCGTGACGGCCGCCGCGGCCAGCACGGTCACCAGGATCTCGCCGAGCGGGCGGTGCAGCCAGGGGTGCTCGAACCAGCCGCGGTAGTCGCCGAACTTCACCAGGAAGCCGTGCAGCAGATAGCCGTACAGGGTGCCCGCGCCGAGCGAGGTGAACCACATCCGCCGGCGCGGCACCCAGGCGAAGAAACAGGCCGTCAGCAGCAGCGAGCAGCCCATCATGGCGAGCGTCATCACCGGGCCGCACCACCAGGGGGCGCCCAGTTCCTGGGCGGAGTCCCGGTGGTAGAACCACGCGGTGTTCATGCGGGGCACCGCCCACCAGCCGACCGCCAGCGCCGCCGCGAACACCGGCACCGAGGCGATCCGCACCGAACGCCGGCGCACCAGGTGGAAGTGCTCCGGCTTCATGCACAGGCCGAGCACGAAGTACGGCAGGAACTGCAGGACCCGCTGCAGATCGAGGTCGTCACCGATGGTCGGGCTGACGGTCGCCAGCATGGCGATGCCGAGGGCCAGCGGCAGCGGCCAGCGCACCAGCTTCCAGACGGGCGTGGTCAGCCGCCAGACGAACAGGGCGACCAGGAACCAGGTCAGGTACCAGGGGTCGAGGAGGCTGATCTCCTCGCGCGAGCCGGTGACCGCGTTCTTGAAGAGCGGATAGGCCGTCTCGAACAGGACGTACGGCACGGCGACGCCGGTGATGAGCCGCTTCAGCCGGTCCGGGCGCATGTCGAAGCTGCGTGAGAAGAAGCCGGAGATGATGATGAACGCCGGCATGTGGAAGGAGTACACGACGGTGTACGCGCCCTCCAGGATGCGGCTGTCGCCCTTCAGGGGCTCCCAGGCGTGCCCCATCGCCACGAGCACGATGGCCAGGTACTTGGCGTTGTCGAAGAACGCGTCGCGCTGCCGCCCGGACCCGGCTCCCGGCGCCGCCTGCCGCGGCCCGCGCCGCTGCCCGGGCCGGGTCTGCGCGCCCATCGGGGTACGCGGAGCGGGCACTCCGTCCGCCGGCGGCTGTGCCGGGGGGAGTGGGCTGCGGTTCTGGCCGGGGGACGAGGCGGCGTCAAACATCTCAGGCACCCTAGCGTCGTCTGCGGGATTTCGTAAAACTCCCGCAGTCATTCCTGGTTATCGGGTCCGAGTACCCGCTCATTTACCGAACTTGCCTTCCTCGTCCACGTGATGGTGAGCACACTCGGGTCGCCAGTTCACCCGTGATGTCCCGATTCATCCTGACTAATTGGGTCATACGTCGTCTCTGTGTCATCAATTCCAATTACCTGCGCATGTGATGTGTGGACACGGAAACGAAGTCACGGAATTCCTGCGGGAGTCGGGCATCGCAAGCCCCTCGAATTACTGTGCGGAAGATCGCCCGGACCGGCACCGCCGCCGACGTTGTGTCATGCGCCGCATGAGGGGGGCGGGTTGGTGGCACGATGGTTCTGGCGGGGGTGCGCGGGCCGTACCTCCGGGCCGGGAGAGCGGACCGACCGAGGGTGTGATCAGTTGTGGCCATTTCACTGTCTGTGGTGCTGCTGTTGGCGATCATCCTGGTGGTGCTGATCCGAGGAGGGAACATCAAGGCCGGCCCCGCCATCGTCGCCATCCTCTTCGGTTTCTTCCTCGCCTCCACCGGCATGGCACCATCGATCGACCGCTTCCTGAACTCGATAGCGGAGTCCATCAACTCGATCAGGTTCTGACCCGGCGGGGGAGCCGGCGGGCCTGAGCGGGCCGCACAGCTGGAACAACGGGGGGACGTACGGGAATGGCGCTGCGCGACTCGGACCCGGCGGAGATCGGCGGCTACCTCATCGAGGACCGTCTCGGCAGCGGCGGCATGGGCGTGGTCTACCTGGCCCGCTCCGCCTCCGGCCGCCGGCTCGCCGTCAAGGTCGTCCACGGCCAGTACGCCGACGACGACGAGTTCCGTACCCGGTTCCGCCGCGAGGTGGCCGCCGCCCGCCAGGTCAGCGGCGCCTTCACGGCACCCGTGGTGGACGCGGACGCCGACGCCCCCCGCCCCTGGATGGCCACTCTCTACATCCCCGGCGAGGACCTCGGCACCCACGTCCGCCGGCACGGCCCGCTCCCGCCGGCCCGGCTGCGCGAACTCGCCGCCGGTCTCGCCGAGGCCCTGCGCGACATCCACCGCGCCGGAGTCGTCCACCGGGACCTGAAACCGGCCAACGTGATGCTCGCCGACGACGGCCCCCGCGTCATCGACTTCGGCATCTCCCGCGCCGCCGAGGCCGCCGGCATGGACGCCCTCACCCAGACCGGCCGGGTGATGGGCACCCCGCCCTTCATGTCCCCCGAGCAGTTCGCCTCCCCGCACGAGGTCGGCCCGGCCACCGACATCTTCTCCCTCGGCGCCGTCCTCGTGTACGCCGCCACCCGGCGCGGCCCCTTCGACAGCCCGAGCCCCTGGGAGACCGCCACCCGTGTCGTCGAGGGCACCCCGGAACTGACCGGCGTCCCCGACGAGCTGCTCCCCTTCGTCCGCCTCTGCCTGGAGAAGCACTCCAAGTCCCGGCCCGGCCCCGACGAGCTGCTCCACCTGCTCCGCGAGGGCCGGCTGCCCGACCCCCGCCCCGAGCCCGAGGCGCCGGATCCCGAGCCCGTACGCCCGCGCGGGCGCCGTCGGTGGCCGGCCGCCGTCGCCGCCGCCGTCGTACTGGCCGCCGTGGCCGCCACCACCGTCCTCGCCCGCGCCGGCGGCGAGGCCCCGCACGACCTGCCGGCCGGCTGGCACGCCTGGCACCGGCAGGCCTCGGACCCCCTGGCCGGCAACCCGCAGGCCATGAGCCCGAGCGAACCGTTCAGCCGCTGCGCCATCGCCGACAAGGCGCTGCTGTGCGCCGGCGACGGGATCATGGCGGCCCGCTTCACCCTCGCCGAGGGCCGCAACACCTGGTCCCGGCCCATGGACCCCACCCCCGCCGAGACCTCGGCCAGCGGCGGCGGCACGCTCATCGGTGCCCGCCCCGGCGTCGTCTACGCCTTCGGCGCCGACAGCACCGACATCAAGAAGGGCGAGGAGCCGCAGAGCCGCACCCGGTACACCGTGCAGGCCCTGAACCCGGACACCGGCAAGCCGGTCTGGAGCACCGTCGTCGCCGACAACGTCGACGGCCCCGGACCGGAGTACGCCGGCGCCGTCGCCACCCCGGCCGGCGTCATCTCCACGTACGGAGCCGCCTCCGACTCCTACGCCCTGCTCGACGCCGCGCACGGCACGGTCCGCTGGCGGCACAGACTGCCCCAGGGCGCCGACAGCGAATGCGTACTGGCCGCCGCGGGCGGCCGGCCGTACCTGATCTGCAGCACCTCCGACGACAACGGCGACCACCCGCGCACCACCGTCGCCCGGCTCGACCCCGCCACCGGCAGGACCACCTGGAAGATCACCGCCAAGGGCGCGCTGTCCCTGCTGGGGCAGACCCGGGGCCACCTCGTGTTCGGCGCCGACCCGCTCCTGGACAAGCTGACCGGCCTGACGCTGATCGACACCTCCTCGCACGTCCTGACGACCGTACGGCTGGCCGCCCCGCGCCCCGCCTCCGGCGCCTACGTCGTCCGCGACACCCTGTACCTCACCCTCACCAGCGGCAGCGTCCGCGCGATCGACCCGCTCACCGGGCGCGAGCGGTGGCAGAGCAACTCCACCGTCGAGCAGCCCGGCCCGCCCACCGCCTCCGCCACCCGCCTCTTCCTGGCCTCGCCCACCGGCCGGCTCGCCGCCCTCGACCTGCGCACCGGCAGGGTCACCGGCACCCTCCCCGGCCGCGACGACGGCGACAGCAGCGCCGGCACCACCCCGGCGGCCCCCGTCCTGTACGGCGACGCCCTCTACGTCCCCTACGGCATGCGCGCGGTCTACAGCGTGGACGTCAGCGACCTGTGACACCCGCGGGGCGCCCCCGCCCCGGACAAACGCCAGGGGCCCGGCACCGCCGAAGCGGAGACCGGGCCCCTGGACCGAGAGAGCGGGCGACGGGAATCGAACCCGCGTAGCTAGTTTGGAAGACTAGGGCTCTACCATTGAGCTACGCCCGCAGCGCTGCGCCGCAGGTCGGGTGACCGCGGCACTGAAGGCATCGTAGCGGGTCGCCCGCCGCCGAGGCCAACGAGTCGGAACACAGCGGCACCACGCGTCCCGCCGCGGAGAATGCCGCCGACGGAACGGGCCCGGGCATGTACCCTACGTGTCGCACCAGACGGGGTGTGGCGCAGCTTGGTAGCGCGTCCGCTTTGGGAGCGGAAGGCCGTGGGTTCAAATCCCGCCACCCCGACCACCGGCTCACGACGTCCGGCTCACGACGTCGTGATGATCGCCTTTTGGGGCGCTGACCGGCTGCGGTTACTATGCAAGCTGCGCGCCCGTGTGTCCTGGCCCTCACGGCCTACGAACTCCTCCGGGCGGCTAAATCCGCCGGGCCCGTCAGGCTCCGGCAGAACCCGAGAAGTCAGCCACAAGGAGACCGAACCGTGAAGAGCGCCGTGGAGACCCTGAACCCGACCCGGGTTCGGCTCACTGTCGAGGTGCCCTTCGAGGAGCTCAAGGACAGCCTCGACGCGGCGTACAAGAAGATCAACCAGCAGGTCACGGTGAAGGGCTTCCGCAAGGGCAAGATCCCCGCCCGCGTGATCGACCAGCGGTTCGGCCGCGGCGCGGTGCTGGAGGAGGCCGTCAACGACGCGCTGCCGAAGTTCTACACCGAGGCGGTCAACGAGGCCGAGCTGAGCCCGCTGGGCCAGCCCGACGTCGACATCACCGAGCTGAAGGACGGCGAGACGCTGAACTTCACCGCCGAGGTGGACGTCCGCCCGGCCGTCGAGATCCCGGACTACTCCGGCATCGAGGTCGAGGTCGACGCCGTCGAGGTCACCGACGAGGACGTCGAGAAGTCCGTGGAGCAGCTCCGTGAGCGCTTCGCGTCGACCTCTCCCGTCGAGCGTGCCGCCGAGGACGGCGACGTCGTCACCATCGACCTGGAGGCCAAGGTCGACGGCGAGGTCCTGGAGGACGGCATCGCCAACGGTGTCTCGTACACCATCGGCTCCGGTGAGCTGCTGGACGGGATCGACGACGCCGTGAAGGGCCTGTCCGCCGGTGAGGAGGCCACCTTCACCTCCGAGCTGAAGGGCGGCTCCGCCGCGGGCAAGGAGGCCGAGGTCACCGTCAAGGTCACCCAGGTCGCCGCCCGCGAACTGCCCGAGCTGGACGACGAGTTCGCGCAGCTCGCCTCGGAGTTCGACACCCTGGAGGAGCTGAAGGCCGACAGCCGCAAGCGCCTCGCGAACATGAAGCAGTTCGACCAGGCCACGCAGGCCCAGGAGCGCGTCCTGGAGAAGCTGCTGGAGCTGGTGGAGGTCCCCGTCCCCGAGAAGCTCCTCGAGGACGAGATCAACACCCGCAAGCACAACCTGGAGCACCACCAGCTCGGCCAGATGGGCCTCACCCTCGACAAGTACCTGGAGATCCAGGGCAAGACCGCCGAGGAGTTCGAGACCGAGACCCGCGAGGCCGCGGTCAAGGGCATCAAGACCCAGTTCGTCCTCGACGAGCTGGTCAAGAAGGAGCAGCTCAACGTCAACCAGGAGGAGCTCACCGAGCACCTCATGCGGCGTGCGGCCTCCTCCGGCATGTCCCCCGACCAGTTCGCCCAGGCCGTCGTCGAGGGCGGCCAGGTGCCGCTCCTGGTCGGCGAGGTCGCCCGCGGCAAGGCCCTGGCCGTCGTGGTCGAGGCCGCCACGGTGAAGGACACCAACGGCGAGATCGTCAACCTGGACGACGAGGAGGAGGAGACCGGGGCCGCCGAGGCGTCGGAGACCTCCGAGACCTCCGAGGAGAACGCCGAGGGCTGAGCGGTCCTACGGCGCCTGTGAGGCACGTACAGCGGGCCCTGGGGACTGTCCCCGGGGCCCGTTCGTCGTATGCGGGGGCGGCGGCCGGCCTCAGGGGCGCGGGGCCGTACCGGTGTGCGGCTCCGCCGCGGGGGCGCGAACGGCCCCCACGCGCCCCCGGCCCGGCGGACACGGCCACCACCCCCCGCGGACCGCGCCCGGCGGCCCCCGCGGAGCGCTACGCCCCCGGCGAACACCCGCATTCCCGGGATTCCCCGAAGGGACCCTCGCGTTAGGGTCCATGAAAGGCAGAACAAGCAGAACTGAGACGGCCCGGCGCCGTCGTAAGACGAGCAGGTGGATACGTGACGAATCTGATGCCCTCCGCCGCCGGCGAGCCTTCCATCGGTGGTGGCCTCGGCGACCAGGTCTACAACCGGCTGCTCAACGAGCGGATCATCTTCCTCGGCCAGCAGGTTGACGACGACATCGCCAACAAGATCACCGCACAGCTGCTGCTCCTTGCCGCTGATCCGGACAAGGACATCTACCTCTACATCAACAGCCCGGGTGGCTCGGTGACGGCCGGCATGGCGATCTACGACACCATGCAGTACATCCCGAACGACGTGGTCACGATCGCCATGGGCATGGCGGCCTCGATGGGCCAGTTCCTGCTCACCGGCGGTGCCGCCGGCAAGCGCTTCGCCCTGCCGCACGCGGACATCATGATGCACCAGGGCTCCGCCGGCCTCGGCGGTACGGTCTCGGACATCAAGATCCAGGCCGAGTACCTGATGCGCACCAAGAAGCGCATGTCGGAGCTGACCGCGCAGCACTCCGGCCAGACGGTCGAGACGATCATCCGCGACGGCGACCGCGACCGCTGGTTCACCCCGGAGGAGGCCAAGGAGTACGGTCTCATTGACGAGATCATCACGCACGCCTCGGGTGTTCCGGGAGGCGGCGGCACCGGTGCCTGACCGGCCCGGCCACGCCACGCACCGCAGAGACCGAAGCCCCCAGAACGCCACCAGGACGGTGAACCCCATGAGCAACTTCCCCGGCGCCGCCAGCGGCATGTACGAAGGGCCCCGGCCCGACAGCCGTTACGTCATCCCGCGCTTCGTCGAGCGCACCTCCCAGGGCATCCGCGAGTACGACCCGTACGCGAAGCTCTTCGAGGAGCGCGTGATCTTCCTGGGCGTCCAGATCGACGACGCCTCCGCCAACGACGTCATGGCGCAGCTGCTGTGCCTGGAGTCGATGGACCCGGACCGGGACATCTCGATCTACATCAACAGCCCCGGCGGCGACATGACCGCCCTCACGGCGATCTACGACACGATGCAGTTCGTGAAGCCCGACATCCAGACGGTCTGCATGGGCCAGGCGGCCTCCGCCGCGGCCATCCTGCTCGCCGCCGGCACCCCCGGCAAGCGCATGGCGCTGCCGAACTCCCGGGTGCTGATCCACCAGCCGGCCGGCTCCACCGGCCGCGGCCAGCTCTCCGACCTGGAGATCATCGCCAACGAGTTCACCCGGATGCGTGAGCAGCTGGAGAACATGCTGGCCAAGCACTCGAACCGGCCGATCGAGCAGGTCCGCGAGGACATCGAGCGCGACAAGATCCTCACGGCCGAGGAGGCGCTGGAGTACGGCCTCGTCGACCAGATCATCTCCACCCGCAAGCTGAACAACGCAGCGGTCCGCTGACGCGGAACGCGGCACTCTGAGCCCCTCTCGGCACGGTTCACGGCAAAGTGAACCCTGCCAAGAGGGGCCCGAACACCGGGCCCGGCAAGGTACCGTCGGACATAAGGCAGCACCAGGAGCCGCTGGACTCGTAACGTCCAGGCGTCTCCCAGGCGAAGGGGAAGCACACCGTGGCACGCATCGGTGACGGCGGCGATCTGCTCAAGTGCTCGTTCTGCGGCAAGAGCCAGAAGCAGGTCAAGAAGCTCATCGCAGGGCCCGGTGTGTACATCTGCGACGAGTGCATCGATCTCTGCAACGAGATCATCGAGGAGGAGCTGGCCGAGACCAGCGAGGTGCGCTGGGAGGAACTGCCCAAGCCCCGCGAGATCTACGAGTTCCTCGAGGGCTACGTGGTCGGCCAGGAGGCCGCCAAGAAGGCGCTCTCCGTCGCGGTGTACAACCACTACAAGCGGGTCCAGGCAGGCGAGAACGGCGGCGCGAACGGCCGCGACGACGCCATCGAGCTGGCGAAGTCCAACATCCTGCTGCTCGGCCCCACGGGCTCCGGCAAGACCCTCCTCGCGCAGACCCTGGCGCGCATGCTGAACGTGCCGTTCGCGATCGCCGACGCCACGGCGCTGACCGAGGCGGGATACGTCGGCGAGGACGTCGAGAACATCCTCCTGAAGCTCATCCAGGCGGCCGACTACGACGTCAAGAAGGCCGAGACGGGCATCATCTACATCGACGAGATCGACAAGGTCGCCCGCAAGAGCGAGAACCCGTCGATCACCCGTGACGTGTCGGGCGAAGGCGTCCAGCAGGCCCTGCTGAAGATCCTCGAAGGCACCACGGCCTCGGTCCCGCCGCAGGGCGGCCGCAAGCACCCGCACCAGGAGTTCATCCAGATCGACACGACGAACGTCCTGTTCATCGTGGGCGGTGCCTTCGCCGGCCTGGAGAAGATCATCGAGGCGCGTGCCGGGGCCAAGGGCATCGGCTTCGGCGCCACGATCCTCTCCAAGCGCGAGCTGGAGTCCAAGGACGTCTTCGAGGACGTCATGCCGGAGGACCTGGTCAAGTTCGGCATGATCCCGGAGTTCATCGGTCGTCTCCCGGTGATCACCTCGGTCCACAACCTGGACCGCGAGGCCTTGCTGAAGATCCTGGTCGAACCCCGCAACGCGCTCGTCAAGCAGTACCAGCGCCTCTTCGAACTCGACGGCGTGGAGCTGGACTTCGAACGCGAGGCCCTGGAGGCCATCGCCGACCAGGCCATCCTCCGCCAGACCGGCGCCCGCGGCCTGCGCGCCATCATGGAGGAGGTCCTCCAGGGCGTGATGTACGAGGTCCCGTCCCGCAAGGACGTCGCCCGCGTCGTCATCACCGCCGACGTCGTCCTCTCCAACGTCAACCCGACGCTGATCCCGCGGGACGCGCGGGGGCGGGGGTCGGGGGAGCAGAAGACGGCCTGAGTTCTCTTGGCTTCGACGGGCGGGCACCCAGACCGGGCGCCCGCCCGTCGGCGTGTCGGACCAGGGGCAGCGAGATCGGGTCATAGTCCCGGTGACCACTGGGACCCGCCGTGTCGTCATGATCGAATCGGTCCGACCGAGTCGGGCGTATGTTCGAACGCCTGGCTGTGTAAAACGGGAGGACTCCGCATGACTTTCCAGAGGGCGAAGCGCCTGGTGGCCGCAGCCGGTGTGGTGGTGGCGGCAGGCGCCCTGCCGATCCTCGTGGCATCACCGGCGAGTGCCACGCAGAGCGCCTGCGCCAACTACGTGGCCAGCCATGGATACTTCGCCGGTCCGAAGGTGAAGGAGGCCTGTAGCCACGGGGCGATCAAGACGCCCTTCGGTAACTGGCCCAACGCTGCTTGCACGCTGGGTCTGGCGAAACTCGACATCAAGAGCGCAGTTTCAGATCCTGCCTGTAGCCGTGCCTGACGGCCACAGCTGATATGCAAGAGGGTGCCCGCCATGCGCCTGACGGGCACCCCCCCCCGCAGGGAATGCGAAGGAGACCTCGTCAGCCGACTAGATCTTCTCTCGTACCTCATTGCGCAGTTTGGCCGCGGTCTCTGCGGCATCGCCCACCGAGCCGCCTTCGCCTGAGGCGATCGAGGCGACGCTGTACGAAGAGACGATGGCGACGGTGCTGTGATCGCCCCAGATGCAGATCGGCAACTTCAGGGTCTTCGGCACGCCTGCCTCCGCGGACGCCGAGGCGCTGCTGTCGATCTGAGCCACCTGACACTTCATGATCCCGTTGAAGTTCGCAGGGTGGACGGTCTCGGGGCTGCCGACCAGCTTGCCCTTGGTGTCGGAATCACCCTGGTTCTTCTCGGACTCCGTCTTGGCCTTGGCGAACATGGAGTCGACAACCGCCTCAGGATCGTCGATCGTCCCGTACACGCCACTGAAGCCGAGGCCCTTCATGGTGAGGCCCTTGCCGCTCTCGTACTTGGCGCCAACCTCGGTGGGGTTCTTCACCCCCCACTTCTCGAAATCCGAGCGGTCGGAGTCGCTGATGTCGTCCGAGGAACCCGAGTCGCTGGACTTCTTGTACTCCGTGAGCACCGTCTCCGGAGTCGTCAGCTTGTGCGGCCCGTCGTCCGCCACACCGCCGCTGCCGCCGCTGCCGCCGAGCACGAAGTACAGGCCCACGCCCACGACGGCCACCACGGCCACCGCGCCGATGATCAGGCCGGTCTTCTTCTTCCCGCCGCCCGGCTGGGGCGCCTGCGGCGTGCCGTAGGGCTGCTGGCCGTAGGGGTTCGGCTGCTGCTGGCCGTAGGGGCCGGGCTGCTGCGGCACGCCCTGCTGCGGGTAGCCGTACCCCGGCTGCGCCGCCGGAGGGGCCTGCTGGGGGTAGCCGTAGCCGGGCTGCGGAGCCTGCGGCTGCTGGCCGTAGGGGCCCGGCTGGCCGTACGGACCCGGCTGCCCCGGCTGGCCGTAAGGACCCGGCTGCTGGGGCTGCTGGCCGTACGGGCCCGGCTGGTTGTGACTCATAAGATCTTCGGTCCCCTCCGTCGCGTATGCGTCCCGCTCATCTTTGTGCATCATGTGTCAGTACAGGGCGGGCGGGGAGCACGCCGTTACCAACCCTCGCGATTTCGGTGCGCACCTGTTACGCAGCGACGGAGGCCTCTTCTTGCTGCGGCTACCAGTACCCGTTTGTCACTCGGCTCGTGAAGCAGGTCGACAGCAGCGTGTTTCCGTCGAACTCGCCCACTTGGTGCTGAGCGGTGCGAATACCTTCTGGGTCGCTCGCTGAGGTGGGAAACGTTTGGTGTGTGCCTTCACCTGCGTAGAGGTGATGCCAGCTCCACACGTGATCGGTGCCGTCAGATCGTCGAGTGACAAGTCTCACCGCTACGTGGTGGCCATCGGCTCTGGTGTCTTCCAAGTACATGTAGACGCTACTGATCGTGTTACGACCCGAAAACGTCTCGTACCCACCGCCAGTGGCGACGACGCGGGGCGCCGCGTGCTGCACGTCTATCACGTTGCACGTTCTGTAGTTGTCGGTTTCCGCCTGAGCCGGTGTGGCGATGGCCGTAAGACCCACGACCGCCATAACTCCGGCCGTTGCAACATGGTGCCGCCGCATGTGCCTGCCTCCCCTTCGAATGTCAGTGCCATGACAGGCGGCCGAGCGTAACGTAAACGCTTGTCCGGTGCATGTCGCTTAACTCTGATGCCGTCAGGGGCTGCCGAGGGGTGACGGTGACGTACTGATTAGCGTTGGGGCCACGCCTGCGCCCCCTCTAAACTGACCCCCGTGACCGAGAACGCTCAGCAGCAGCCACCCGCGCCCGACACCGAACTGCCGACCCAGTACGCGCCGGCCGATGTAGAGGGGCCGCTGTACGAGCGCTGGGTGGAGCGGGGCTACTTCGAGGCGGACGCGAAGAGCGACAAGCTGCCGTACACCGTCGTCATCCCCCCGCCGAACGTCACCGGCAGCCTGCACCTCGGGCACGCCTTCGAGCACACCCTCATCGACGCCCTGACCCGGCGCAAGCGCATGCAGGGCCACGAGACGCTGTGGCAGCCGGGCATGGACCACGCCGGTATCGCCACGCAGAACGTGGTCGAGAGGGAGCTGGGCAAGGAAGGCAAGTCCCGGCACGACCTGGGCCGCGAGGCCTTCGTCGAGCGCGTCTGGCAGTGGAAGGCCGAGTCCGGCGGGCAGATCTCCGGGCAGATGCGGCGCCTCGGTGACGGCGTCGCCTGGTCCCGTGAGCGCTTCACCATGGACGAGGGCCTCTCCCAGGCCGTCCAGACCATCTTCAAGAAGCTCTACGACGACGAGCTGATCTACCGCGCCGAGCGCATCATCAACTGGTGCCCCCGCTGTCTGACGGCGATCTCGGACATCGAGGTCGAGTACCAGGACGACGACGGCGAGCTGGTCTCCATGACGTACGGCGAGGGGGACGACACGATCGTCGTCGCCACCACCCGTGCCGAGACGATGCTCGGTGACACGGCCGTCGCCGTCCACCCCGACGACGAGCGGTACCAGCACCTCGTCGGCAAGCTCATCCGCCTGCCGCTGACCGACCGCTCCATCCCGGTCGTCGCGGACACGCACGTCGACCCCGAGTTCGGCACCGGCGCCGTCAAGGTCACCCCGGCCCACGACCCGAACGACTTCGAGATCGGCCAGCGTCACGACCTGCCGTCCATCACCGTGATGGACGAGCACGCCGTCATCACCGTCCACGGCCCCTTCCAGGGCATGGACCGCCTGGAGGCCCGCTCCGCGATCGTCGCCGCGCTGCGCGCCGAGGGCCGGATCGTCGCCGAGAAGCGGCCCTACGTCCACTCCGTCGGCCACTGCTCGCGCTGCAAGACCACCATCGAGCCGCGCCTGTCCATGCAGTGGTGGGTCAAGGTCGGCCCGCTGGCCAAGGCCGCCGGCGACGCCGTCCGCGACGGCAAGGTCAAGATCCACCCGCAGGAGATGGAGAAGCGGTACTTCGACTGGGTGGACAACCTCCACGACTGGTGCATCTCGCGCCAGCTGTGGTGGGGCCACCGCATCCCCGTCTGGTACGGCCCGAACGGCGAGGTCGTCTGCGTCGGCCCCGACGAGGAGCCGCCCACCGGCGAGGGCTGGCACCAGGACACCGACGTCCTCGACACCTGGTTCTCCTCCGGCCTGTGGCCGTTCTCCACCCTCGGCTGGCCCGAGCGGACCGAGTCGCTCGCGAAGTTCTACCCGAACTCCGTCCTGGTCACCGGCTACGACATCCTCTTCTTCTGGGTCGCCCGGATGATGATGTTCGGCCTGTACGCGATGGACGGCACCCCGCCGTTCCACACCATCGCCCTGCACGGCATGGTCCGCGACCAGTTCGGCAAGAAGATGTCGAAGTCCTTCGGCAACGCGGTCAACCCGCTGGACTGGATGGACAAGTACGGCTCCGACGCCCTGCGCTTCACCCTGGCCCGTGGCGCCAACCCGGGCGTCGACGTGCCGATCGGCGAGGACTGGGTCCAGGGTTCGCGGAACTTCGCCAACAAGATCTGGAACGCGACCCGCTTCGCGCTGATGAACGGCGCGACGGTGGAGGGCCCGCTGCCGGACCCGTCGAAGATGTCGGCGACCGACCGCTGGATCCTCTCCCGCCTGAACTCGGTGGTCGCCGAGGTCGACGCGTACTACGAGGACTTCCAGTTCGCCAAGCTCTCCGACGCCCTCTTCCACTTCGCGTGGGACGAGGTCTTCGACTGGTACGTCGAGCTGTCCAAGACCGTCTTCCAGGCGGGCGGCGAGCCGGCCGAGGTCTCCCAGCGCGTCCTCGGCGAGGTCCTCGACGTCACCCTGAAGCTGCTCCACCCGGTCGTCCCGTTCGTCACGGAGACCCTGTGGACCACGCTGACCGGCGGCGAGTCGATCGTCATCGCCGACTGGCCGGCCGACAGCGGCTTCCGTGACCAGGCGGCCGAGCAGGAGATCTCCACCCTCCAGTCGGTCATCACCGAGGTCCGCCGTTTCCGCGCCGACCAGGGCCTCCAGCCGGGTCAGCGGGTCCCGGCCCGCCTGACGCTGGACGGTACGGCCCTCGCCCCGCACGAGGCGGCCATCCGCCAGCTGCTCCGGCTCCAGCCCGAGGGCGACTCCTTCACCGCCACGGCCACCCTGCCGGTGGCGGGCGCCGAGGTGGCCCTCGACCTGTCCGGCACGATCGACGTCGCCGCGGAGCGCAAGCGCCTCGCGAAGGACCTCGCGGCGGCCGAGAAGGAGAAGGCCCAGGCCACGGCCAAGCTGGGCAACGAGGCGTTCCTGGCGAAGGCCCCGGAGAACGTGGTGGACAAGATCCGCACCCGCCTGGCCAAGGCGGAGGAGGACATCGCCCGCATCACCGCCCAGCTGGAGAAGCTGCCGCAGGCGTAGGCGTCCGTACGCGGTGAAGGCCCCCGGTGCGTGTCCGCGCCGGGGGCCTTCGCCGACCCGGGGGCGCGGGGCCGTGTCGGCATGCGGCTCCCCGCGCGGGCGCGACGAGCCACGACGCGCCGAAGCCGGCCGACGAGACAAGCCGTCCCATACCGGCGCCGCACCGCGGGCAGCCGCTCCGTAGACTGGGCCTCGTGAGCGAAGCGCCTGGCACCAGCGACACCCCCGACCCCCTCGACAGCTTCGAGGAGATCATCGAAGCCGAGACCACCCGTGACCCCGACCTCGCGGTGATCGAGGCCGGCAGCCGCACTCTGCGCACCCAGGGCGGCCCGCCGCAGGCCGACGTACCCGGACGCCCGGAGGACCCGGAGGTCGACCAGGCGCTGCGCGAGGTCGAGGCGGAGCTGGCCACCCGCTGGGGCGAGACCAAGCTGGAGCCCTCGGTCGGCAGGATCTCCGCGCTGATGGACGTCCTCGGCGAGCCCCAGCGCTCGTACCCCTCGATCCACATCACGGGCACGAACGGCAAGACCTCCACCGCCCGCATGATCGAGGCCCTGCTCGGCGCCTTCGAGCTGCGCACCGGCCGCTACACCAGCCCGCACGTGCAGTCGGTCACCGAGCGGATCAGCCTGGACGGCGCTCCGATCTCCGCCGAGCGGTTCGTCGAGACCTACCAGGACATCAAGCCGTACGTCGAGATGGTCGACGGACAGCAGGAGTACCGGCTGTCCTTCTTCGAGGTGCTCACCGGCATGGCGTACGCCGCCTTCGCGGACGCCCCCGTGGACGTCGCCGTCGTGGAGGTCGGCATGGGCGGCTCCTGGGACGCCACCAACGTGATCGACGGCGACGTCGCCGTGGTCACCCCGATCGACCTCGACCACACCGACCGGCTCGGCGGGACGACCGCGGAGATCGCCGGCGAGAAGAGCGGCATCATCAAGCAGGACGCGACCGTCATCCTGGCCCAGCAGCCGGTGGACGCCGCGCAGGTGCTGCTGAAGAAGGCCGTCGAGGTGGACGCCACGGTCGCCCGTGAGGGCCTGGAGTTCGGTGTCGTCGCCCGGCAGGTCGCCGTCGGCGGGCAGCTGCTCACGCTGCGCGGCCTCGGCGGCGAGTACCCGGAGCTGTACCTCCCGCTGCACGGCGCCCACCAGGCGCACAACGCGGCCGTCGCGCTCGCCGCCGTCGAGGCGTTCTTCGGCGTCGGCGCGCAGCGCGCGGAGCCGCTGGACATCGACACCGTGCGCAAGGCCTTCGCGGCCGTGTCGTCCCCGGGACGGCTGGAGGTCGTACGGCGCTCTCCCACCGTCGTGCTGGACGCCGCGCACAACCCGGCGGGCGCGCAGGCCACCGCCGAGGCCGTGCGGGAGGCGTTCGACTTCACCCGGCTGATCGGGGTCGTCGGCGCGAGCGGCGACAAGAACGTGCGGGGCGTGCTGGAGGCCTTCGAGCCGATCTTCGCCGAGGTCGTCGTCACGCAGAACTCCAGCCACCGCGCCATGGACGCCGACGAGCTGGCCGCGATCGCCGTCGAGGTGTTCGGCGACGAGCGGGTGCAGGTCGAGCCGCGGCTGCCGGACGCCCTGGAGGCCGCGATCACGCTGGCCGAGGAGGACGGCGAGTTCGCGGGCGGTGGTGTGCTGGTGACCGGTTCCGTCATCACGGTCGGCGAGGCCCGGCTGCTGCTGGGCAAGGGCTGAGAGGCGAAGAGAAGAGATGCGTACGCTCTGTTCCTCGACCCTGATCGGCGAGTTCTTCGTCATCGGCTTCGCCGGGCTCGTCGCCATGAAGGACCCGGACCTGTCCACCTCCACGGTGTGGCTGGTCAGCGGTGTCGCCATGCTGCTGTGCGTGCTGCTGTGCGGCATGGTGACCCGGCCCGGCGGGGTGGCCCTCGGCTGGGCCCTGCAGATCGCCCTGATCGCCTCCGGTGTGTTCGTCCCGACCATGTACTTCATGGGCGCGGTGTTCGCCGCGCTGTGGTGGGCATCGGTGCACTTCGGGAGAAAGGTGGACGAGGCGAAGGCGAGATTCGCCGCCCAGGCTGACTCCGGCTCCTCCACGGCTGACGCTGCGTAACAACGGCAGGCCACGCTCTTGTAACCTCGTCCCACCGCACACCCGTAAGCCGTGTTAGGAGCCCCTCGTGAGCCAGCGCACCCTCGTCCTGCTCAAGCCCGACGCCGTCCGTCGAGGCCTGACCGGCGAGATCATCAGCCGTATCGAGCGCAAGGCCGGCTGGCAGATCACCGCGCTGGAGCTGCGCCACCTGGACCAGGACACGCTGGAGCAGCACTACGGCGAGCACAAGGGCAAGCCGTTCTACGAGCCGCTGGTCGAGTTCATGTCCTCGGGACCGGTCGTCGCGATGATCGTGGAGGGCGAGCGGGTGATCGAGGGGCTGCGCCGGCTGGCCGGCCCGACCGACCCGATCGCCGCCGCGCCCGGTTCGATCCGCGGTGACTACGGTGTGATCGTCCGCGAGAACCTGATCCACGCCTCCGACTCCGAGGAGTCCGCCGAGCGTGAGGTGAAGATCTTCTTCCCGGGACGTGCGTGACGCCTGCGGCTGCCGTGGAGAGGTCCGGGCCGGTCCCGGACCTTTCCGGCATAGTCCGGGCATTTGAGGGAACGAGCGCCCCCGAACGCCCGTCTCCACAAGCGAGGCGGCACGCCATCTGGTGACAATGGCGGAGACCCTCGCGCAGTGTTCGTGCAGGCGCGTTTACGATGGAAGCCTTCACGTCACAGCACCCGCCTCGCCGCCCTGACATGCCCTCAAAAGCGCAGGGAGGCCAGATGAATCCGGATGGGGAACTCAATGTCGTTCATCGGCCGTGACATGGCTGTCGACCTCGGGACCGCCAACACGCTGGTGTACGTCAGGGGTCGCGGAATCGTACTGAACGAACCGTCCGTCGTGGCGATCAACACCAACACGGGTGGGATCCTCGCGGTCGGTGCCGAAGCGAAGAAGATGATCGGCCGGACGCCGGGCAACATCGTGGCCGTCCGTCCGCTGAAGGACGGCGTCATCGCCGACTTCGAGATCACCGAGCGGATGCTCCGCTATTTCATCCTGAAGATCCACAAGCGGCGGTATCTGGCCCGGCCGCGGGTCGTCGTCTGCGTGCCCTCCGGCATCACGGGCGTCGAGCGCCGCGCGGTCATCGAGGCGTCCTCCCAGGCCGGCGCCCGCCAGGTGCACATCATCGAGGAGCCCATGGCGGCCGCCATCGGTTCCGGTCTGCCGGTCCACGAGGCGACGGGCAACATGGTGGTGGACATCGGCGGCGGCACCACGGAGGTCGCGGTCATCTCGCTCGGCGGCATCGTCACCGCCCAGTCCATCCGCGTCGCCGGCGACGAACTGGACAACGCCATCATCCAGTACATCAAGAAGGAGTACAGCCTCCTGCTGGGTGAGCGGACGGCGGAACAGATCAAGATCACGATCGGTTCGGCGTACGACCTCGACACGGACGAGCACACCGAAGTCCGCGGCCGGGACCTGGTGTCCGGGCTGCCGAAGACCGTCGTCATCTCCGCGGCCGAGGTCCGCAAGGCCATCGAGGAGCCGGTCAACGCGATCGTGGACGCGGTGAAGACCACCCTCGACAAGTGCCCGCCGGAGCTGTCCGGCGACATCATGGACCGAGGAATCGTTCTGACCGGCGGCGGAGCCCTGCTGCGCGGGCTCGACGAGCGACTGCGGCGCGAGACCGGCATGCCGATCCACATCGCCGAGGACCCGCTGGACAGCGTCGCGCTCGGTTCCGGGAAGTGCGTCGAGGAGTTCGAGGCGCTGCAGCAGGTTCTGGACGCCCAGCCGCGCAGATGACGCGACTCAGCGATTCCGCCGTACGAGACGTTCTCCTCTCGTGCGGCGGATCGTTGATATAGAGGCATAAGCTCCCCCAACGGGCCACTTGGTTCCACGCCGCAGCATTCGCGTTGTCCAGGGCCCCCGAATTCCTACTTGAGGAAGGGCACGGCCGCCGCACGTGAGGGACACGAAAGAGAGCCGGCTGCTCCTGGTCCTGCTGGTCGCCATTGCGTTCGCGCTGATCACGGTGGACATCCGGGGAGGCCGGAACTCCCCGGTCGACGGTGCCCGGCACGCCGCCGCGACGGCGTTCGGCCCGGTCGAGGACGGGCTGTCCTCCGCGGTCGACCCGGTCGCGGACGCCGTCTCCGCGATCCGTGACTCCGGCAGCCGGCACGACCGGCTCGCCGTGCTGGAGAAGGAGAACGCGGCCCTCAAGGCCAAGCTCGGCAGCGACGACCGCAACCGCAGCCGCCTGGCGCAGCTCGACAAGGTGATGAGGATCGCCGGCGAGGGGCAGTACGGCATCAAGGGCGCCCAGGTCATCGCCATCGGCTCGGCCCAGGGCTTCTCCTGGACCATCACCATCGACGCCGGCGCCGACGACGGCATCAAGCGGGACATGACCGTGCTGAACGGGGACGGCCTGGTCGGCCGCGTCACCACCGTCGGCCCCAGCACCTCCACCGTGCTGCTCGCCAACGACCCGGACTTCACCGTCGGCACCCGCATGGAAGGCGACGACGAACTCGGCTTCGCCTCCGGGCAGGGCGACCGCCCGCTGCGCGTGGAACTGCTCAACGGCAAGGCGGAGGTGAAGAAGGGCGACCGGCTCGTCACGTTCGGCTCGCAGGCCGACAAGCCGTTCGTGCCCGGCGTCCCGGTCGGTGTCGTCTCCCGGGTCGACCCCTCCGGCGGCGGCCTGACCCGCACCCTCTACGTCACCCCGTACGTCAGCTTCACCAAGCTCGACATCGTCGGCGTGGTCGTCCAGGCGCCCAAGAAGGACCCGCGGGACACCGTGCTCCCGGCCAAGCCGAAGCCGGTCCCGACGCCGACGGTGACCGTGACGGTCAACCCGTCGGCCGACGCCCCCGCCACCGAAGAGCAGCAGTAGGAGCTGAATCCCCATGCGTGTCAACCGGATCCTGCTCTCCACCGCGCTGGTCGTCGTGGCCCTGGTCATCCAGGTGAGCGTCCTCGCCCGGCTGCACCTGCCGGGCGCCGTCCCCGACCTGCTGCTGCTCACCGTCCTCGGCCTGGCCATGGTGTACGGCCACGTGGGCGGCTCCCTGGTCGGTTTCGGCGCCGGTCTGCTCGCCGACCTGGCCCCGCCCGCCGACCACGCCGCCGGCCGGTACGCGCTCGTGCTGTGCGTCATCGGCTACCTCGCCGGACTCGTCAGACCGGAGAACGGCCGGCTGAAGTCGGCGACCGGCCCCATGGCCGCCGTGGTCGCCGCCGCCCTCGGCTCCACCCTGCTCTACGCGGGGGTCGGCGCGCTCGTCGGCGACACCGCAGCCCGCCATGTGGGCCTGCCCGGGCTGTTGTTCTCGGCCGCCCTGTACGACCTGCTGCTCGCCCCGTTCGTGGTGCCCGGCGTCATGTGGCTGGCCCGCCGCGCGGACAACGACCCGCTCACCGAGTCCGGGCCCGCCGCCAAGGCCGGTGACATCTCCTCCGGCTGGCTCTCCTCCGGCACCGGCCTGCGCATCGGAAGCCAGCGCGGCGGCCTCGGGGCGCTGAAGGCCAAGGCCCGCACGCGCTCCGCCCGGGTGAGCCGCATCAAGGGGGTCAAGCGGCTGTGATCGGCGGTCACTTCGGCACCGGCGCGTCCGCATCGGACGAGTCCACTCCGGGGAGTTCACCCGAACGGGTCGGCGTTCCCGGAACGCGGGTTCACAGGCCGGTCGTTCATCATTCGCACACGTCCTCGCACACGCGCACCGAGAGGGGGAGGCGGCCGCAGTGACCAACATTCCCGAGACCGGTCGGACCCCACGCGTCCAGACCCGGCTCGTCGTGATCCAGATCCTGGTCCTCTCCCTCCTCGGCACGCTCGGCGGCCGGTTGTGGTACCTGCAGATCCGCGAGGGCGCCGCGTACCAGAAGGAGGCCTCCGGCAACCACGTCCAGCAGGTCGTCGACCCCGCCGTGCGCGGCGACATCCTGGACGCCCGCGGTGTCGCCCTCGCGGACAACGAGACCCGCCTGGTGGTCTCCGCCTCCCGCACCGACCTGCTGAAGCAGAAGGACGACGGCGAGGCCGTCCTCACCAAGCTGGCCGGCGTCCTCGGCATGAGCCCCCAGGAGGTCATGCAGAAGGTCCGGCTGTGCGACGCCAAGACCCCCCAGCCCTGCTGGAACGGCTCGCCCTACCAGCCGATCCCCATCACCGACGAGGCCACCCCCAAGCAGGCCCTGCAGATCCGCGAGCGCTCCGAGGACTTCCCCGGCATCACCGCCGAGCCCGAGGCCGTCCGCCGCTACCCGGGCCCCGGCAAGTCCAACACCGCGCAGGTGCTCGGCTACCTCTCGCCCGTCACCGACGCCGAGATCCAGAAGGCCAAGGACACCGACTCGCCCTACCTGCGCTCCGACATGGTCGGCCGCTCCGGCCTGGAGCGGACCTACGACAAGGTGCTGCGCGGCAAGGCCGGAGTCACCCGCTACGAGGTCGACAACCTCGGCCGGGTCATCGGCAAGGCCGAGTCGGACGCGGCCGAGCCCGGCTCGAACCTGGTCACCAGCATCGACTCCCGCGTCCAGCGCGTCGCCGAGTACGAACTCGACAAGGCGATGAAGGCCGCCCGCCGGCAGTTCGACAAGATCACCGGCACCAACTACAAGGCGGACTCCGGCGCCGTCGTCGTGATGGAGGCCAAGACCGGCCGGATCGTCGCCATGGCCTCCGCGCCGACGTACGACCCGAACGTCTGGGTCGGCGGCATCTCCGCCAAGGACTACAAGGCCCTCACCGGCAAGGGCTCCGACTACCCCCTGCTCAACCGGGCCATACAGGGCCAGGCCGCACCCGGCTCGACCTTCAAGGTGGTCTCCACGGCCGCCGCGGTCGAGGCCGGCTACGACTTCAACGGCGGCTACCCCTGCACCAGCTCCTACTCGGTGGGCGGCCAGGTCTTCAAGAACTTCGAGGGCGAGAGCTTCGGCGCGATCCCGCTGGGCCGCGCCCTGGAGGTCTCCTGCGACACCGTCTTCTACTACCTGGCCGACAAGGAGTGGAAGAAGGACGGCGGCATCAACCCCAAGAAGGGCCAGCCGAAGGACTACTTCTACAAGGCCGCCCACCAGTTCGGCCTCGGCAGCGAAACCGGCATCGACCTGCCCAACGAGGTCACCGGCCGCGTCCCCGACCGCCAGTGGAAGCTGAACTACTGGAAGGCCAACAAGGACGCCTGGTGCAAGACCGGCAAGAAGGACGGCTCCTACGTCGAGAAGATCGCCTACGAGAACTGCCTCGAAGGCAACAAGATGCGCGAGGGTGACTCGATCAACTACTCCATCGGCCAGGGCGACACCCTCGTCACGCCGATCCAGGAGGCCGTGATCTACGGCGCCGTCGCCAACGGCGGCACCATGTACCAGCCGACCATCGGCAAGGCGATCGTCAGCGCCGACGGCAAGACCGTGCGGGAGATCAAGCCGAAGAAGAAGGGCAGGCTGCCGGTCAGCCAGGCCACCCTCAAGGGCATGAACGACGCCTTCGCGGGCGTCATCACCCGCGGTACGGCGGCCTGGAAGTTCGGCGGCTGGCCCCAGGACCGGATCCCGCTGCACGCCAAGACCGGTACGGCGGAGGTCTACGGCAAGCAGACCACGTCCTGGCTGGCCACCTACTCCAAGGACTACACGGTGATCATGACGATCGCCCAGGCCGGTACGGGTTCCGGCGCCTCCGGTGAGGCCGTGCGCAACATCTACAGCGCGCTCTACGGCGTCCAGGGCGACGGCTCCGTCGACCGCAAGAAGGCGCTGCTGCCCGAGCCGCAGACGGGCCTGCCCAAGGTCCGCACGGACGGCACCATCGCCGCCCCCAAGGTCACCGGCGACCCGGCCAAGGACGCCGAGGCCGCCCAGAAGAGCAACCCCACCAACGGCGACGACCAGCAGCCCGCGGGCACCACGCCCTCACCCGGCACGGGCAACCGCGACACCCGCCGCCGGTCCCGCAGGGGAAGCCGGAGGAGGCCCTCATGACCGGCGCGAACAGCTTCTCCGTCTCCGGGTACGGACCCGAGCGGGCCGGCTGGACCAGGATCTTCGCCCGCGACTCGCTCACCCGCCGGCTGGACTGGCCGATCCTGTTCGCGGCCACCGGCCTGTCCCTGCTGGGCTCCCTGCTGGTGTACTCGGCGACCCGCAACCGCACCGAGCTGAACCAGGGCGACCCGTACTTCTTCCTGATCCGGCACCTGATGAACCTCGGCATCGGGATCGCCCTGATGATCGCCACGCTCTGGCTGGGCCACCGCGCCCTGCGCAACGCCGTGCCGATCCTCTACGGCCTGTCGGTGCTCCTCGCCCTGGTCGTCCTCACCCCGCTCGGCGCGACCATCAACGGCCAGCGCAACTGGCTGGTCATCGGCGGCTTCTCGCTCCAGCCCGCCGAGTTCCTCAAGATCTCGATCATCCTGGGCATGGCCATGCTGCTGGCCGCCCGGGTGGACGCGGGCGACAAGCCGTACCCCGACCACCGGACCGTGTTCCAGGCCCTGTGCCTCGCCGCCGTACCGATCCTGATCCTGCTGCTCATGCCCGACCTCGGCTCGGTCCTGGCCATGGTCGCGATCATCCTGGGCGTGCTGCTCGCCTCCGGCGCCTCCAACCGCTGGGTCTTCGGCCTCCTCACCGCCGGCGTCATCGGCTGCGTCGCGATCTGGCAACTGCACATCCTGGACGAGTACCAGATCAACCGCTTCGCGGCCTTCGCCAACCCGGACCTGGACCCGGCCGGCGTCGGCTACAACACCAACCAGGCCCGCATCGCCATCGGCTCCGGCGGACTGACCGGGGCCGGGCTCTTCCACGGCTCGCAGACCACCGGCCAGTTCGTGCCCGAGCAGCAGACCGACTTCGTGTTCACGGTCGCGGGGGAGGAGCTGGGCTTCGTCGGCGCGGGCTTCATCATCTTCCTGCTCGGTGTCGTCCTGTGGCGGGCCTGCCGGATAGCGCGTGACTCGACCGAGCTGTACGGGACGACGGTCGCCGCCGGCATCGTCGCCTGGTTCGCCTTCCAGGCCTTCGAGAACATCGGCATGACCCTCGGCATCATGCCGGTCACGGGCCTGCCCCTGCCGTTCGTGTCGTACGGCGGCTCCTCGATGTTCGCGGTGTGGGTGGCGATCGGACTACTGCAGTCGATCAAGGTGCAGCGCCCCATGTCGGCGTAGCCCACCGACGGCCCGGCGCGGGACCCCACCCCGCCGGGCTGCCGGGCTCCGGACCTGCGGCGCTCCGGACCCGCCGGTCCGCCGGTCCGCCGCCCAGCCGGCCACCGCACCGACGGCACCCGCTGCCGCACCGATCCGGGGCGCTCTGCCCCACCGGCCACCGGAGCACTAGATTCGGTGCATGGCGGATACGAAACGCGAGATCGAGCGCAAGTACGAATCCGATGGCGGCGGGCTGCCCGACCTGACCGGCGTCGGCGGGGTGGCGGCCGTCGTCGACATGGGCCTGGCCGACCTGGACGCCACCTACTACGACACCGCCGACGAACGTCTGGCCGCGGACTCCCTCACCCTGCGCCGCCGCACCGGCGGCTCGGACGCCGGCTGGCACCTGAAGTTCCCGGTCGCCCCCGGAGTCCGCGACGAGATCCGGGCCCCGCTCTCCGACACCGTCCCCGAGGAGATCGCCGCCCTCGTCCGCTCCCGCGTCCGGGACGCCGAGCTGATCCCGCTGGTCCGGCTGCGCTCCGCCCGCGATGTACGGCACCTGACCGACGCCGACGGCAGACTGCTGGCCGAAGCGAGCCTCGACACCGTGACCGCCGAGCGGCTCACCGGCAGACACCGAACCGCCCAGTGGACCGAGATCGAGGTGGAACTGGCCGACGGCGGCGACCCGGCCCTCCTCGACCGGCTGGAGAAACGGCTGCGCAAGTCCGGCGTACGCCCCGCCGCCGCGCCGTCGAAACTGGCCCGCGCCCTGGAGCTGACCGGCGGCAGCCGACGCGGCCACCGGCGCCGCACGGCAGACCCCCGGCCACCGGTGACCGCCGGCGACCACGTCCTCGCCTACCTCCGCGCCCAGCGCGACACCCTCGTGGAACTCGACCCCGCCGTCCGCCGCGGCCTGCCCGACTCCGTGCACCGCATGCGGGTCGCCACCCGCCGCGCCCGCAGCACCCTGCGCACCTTCGGCAGCCTCCTCGACCGCACCGTCACCGACCCCGTCGGCGCCGAACTGAAATGGCTCGCCGGCGAGCTGGGCGTCGACCGCGACCGGGAGGTGCTGGCCGACCGCCTGACCAACGCCCTCGAAGCGCTCCCGCCCGCCCTGGTCACCGGCCCCGTCCCCGAACGGCTCACCGCCTGGGCCGCGGCCCGGCACAGGGGCGCCCACGCCCACCTGACCGGCGTCCTGGACTCCCGCCGCTATCTGGCCCTGCTCGACACCCTGGACGCCCTGCTCACGGACCCGCCCCTGCGCAAGGCGGCCGGCAGGAAACCGCGGAAGGCGCTCACCAAGGCCGTACGCAAGGACGAGAGGAAACTCACGGCCGTCATGGAGCACGCGCTGGAGCTGCCGCCGGGCGAGGACCGCGACCTCGCCCTGCACGAGGCCCGCAAGAAGGCCAAGCGCACCCGCTACGCCGCCGAGGCAGCCACCGAGGCCCTGGGCACCCCCGCCCGCTCCCTCACCCGGTCCATGAAGTCCCTGACCACCCTCCTCGGCGACCACCAGGACGGCGTCATGGCACGCCGGGCCCTGCGCGAGCTGGCCGCGGTGGCCGACGCGGCCGGTGAGAGCACCTTCACACACGGCCTGCTGTACGGCAGGGAGGAGGCCCGCGCCGCCGCTACGGAGGCGGAGCTGGCCCGGCGCTGGAAGGAGATCGGGCCCGGGGTGAGCGGCTGAGCGTTCGGGGGAGCCCGCCGGTCGGGTTACGCTAGATGGTCACCCGCCCCCAGCCTCCGGCCGGGGGATCCCCCAGTCAGCTCATGAAGGTTCGCGAGATGCCTGTCGAGTCGGTTTTCCCGCAGCTCGAAGCTCTGCTCCCGCACGTGCAGAAGCCGATCCAGTACGTCGGTGGGGAGCTCAACTCCACGGTCAAGCCGTGGGACGAGTGCGACGTCCGCTGGGCGCTCATGTACCCGGACGCGTACGAGGTCGGTCTGCCCAACCAGGGCGTCATGATCCTCTACGAGGTCCTCAACGAGCAGCAGGGCGTCCTTGCCGAGCGCACCTACAGCGTGTGGCCGGACCTGGAGGCGCTGATGCGGGAGCACGGCGTCCCCCAGTTCACGGTCGACAGCCACCGCCCGGTCAAGGCCTTCGACGTGTTCGGCCTCAGCTTCTCCACGGAGCTGGGCTACACGAACATGCTCACCGCCCTCGACCTGGCCGGCATCCCGCTGGAGTCCAAGGACCGCACGATCGACGACCCGATCGTCCTGGCCGGCGGCCACGCGGCCTTCAACCCGGAGCCGATCGCCGACTTCATCGACGCGGCCGTGATCGGCGACGGCGAGCAGGCCGTCCTGGACATGACCCGGATCATCCGCGAGTGGAAGGCCGAGGGCCGCCCCGGCGGCCGCGAGGAGGTCCTCCTCCGCCTCGCGAAGACCGGCGGCGTCTACATCCCGGCGTTCTACGACGTCGAGTACCTCCCCGACGGCCGTATCGCCCGCGTCGTACCCAACAGGTCGGGCGTCCCGTGGCGCGTGTCCAAGCACACGGTCATGGACCTGGACGAGTGGCCCTACCCCAAGCAGCCCCTCGTCCCCCTGGCCGAGACGGTCCACGAGCGCATGTCGGTGGAGATCTTCCGCGGCTGCACCCGCGGCTGCCGCTTCTGCCAGGCCGGCATGATCACCCGCCCGGTCCGTGAGCGCTCCATCACCGGCATCGGCGACATGGTGGAGAAGGGCCTGAAGGCGACGGGCTTCGAGGAGGTGGGCCTCCTCTCCCTGTCCTCGGCGGACCACTCGGAGATCGGCGACATCGCCAAGGGCCTGGCGGACCGCTACGAGGACGACAAGGTCGGCCTCTCCCTGCCCTCCACCCGCGTCGACGCCTTCAACATCGACCTGGCGAACGAACTGACGCGCAACGGCCGCCGCTCCGGCCTCACCTTCGCCCCCGAGGGCGGCTCGGAGCGCATCCGCAAGGTCATCAACAAGATGGTCTCGGAGGAGGACCTGATCCGCACGGTCTCCACGGCCTACGGCAACGGCTGGCGCCAGGTGAAGCTGTACTTCATGTGCGGCCTGCCCACGGAGACCGACGACGACGTCCTCCAGATCGCCGACATGGCGACCAAGGTCATCGCCAAGGGACGCGAGGTCTCCCGCTCGAACGACATCCGCTGCACGGTCTCGATCGGCGGCTTCGTCCCCAAGCCCCACACCCCCTTCCAGTGGGCCCCGCAGCTCTCGGCGGAGGAGACGGACGCCCGCCTGGAGAAGCTCCGCGACAAGATCCGCGGCGACAAGAAGTACGGCCGCTCCATCGGCTTCCGCTACCACGACGGCAAGCCCGGCATCGTCGAGGGCCTCCTGTCCCGCGGCGACCGCCGCATCGGCGCCGTCATCCGTGCGGTCTACGACGACGGCGGCCGCTTCGACGGCTGGCGCGAGCACTTCTCCTACGACCGCTGGATGGCCTGCGCGGACAAGGCGCTGGCCCCCTTCGGCGTGGACGTCGACTGGTACACCACCCGCGAGCGCACCTACGAGGAGGTCCTCCCCTGGGACCACCTCGACTCCGGCCTTGACAAGGACTGGCTCTGGGAGGACTGGCAGGACGCCCTCGACGAGACAGAGGTCGAGGACTGCCGCTGGACCCCGTGCTTCGACTGCGGCGTGTGCCCGCAGATGGACACCCACATCCAGATCGGCCCGACCGGGAAGAAGCTGCTGCCCCTGACGGTCAAGAACGCCGGCCCGGCGCCGGCCGCGAGCGGTCACGCGCACTGACGGGAGTGCGGCACGCGATCGGGTGATGAGGCGCCGGCGGGATCGAGCGAGGGAGAGGCGGCGGCTGCGCGCTTCGGCTCCTCGCCCGTCGGTGCCGTCCCGGACGCCCTTGCGGGGCCTCGGTTGCTGCTGCACTGCAGGCTCTGCCGGACGGCGCGGCACCGCGTCCGGCTCGATGCGGCCGGGGGTCGCACGCTTACCCGGGGTGCATCGCCTAGGTGTTTCCCCGACCCCGCGGAATCACCTGGATCTCCACACCACCCCAGGCCAGCGACCACGGCTCGTCCCGTTGCAGGGCGTCGCACCCCTCGTCGAGCAGCCGAGCCCGCACGAGGGCGGCCGAGCGGTTCAGCCGCTCCCATGCCGGGGTATCGGACGCGAAGACACGTCGTGACCGCTCCAGGGAGTCGTCGAAGGCCTTGAGGACCGCCTCGACGTCGTCGACCGTCTGACCGGCGCTTCCCACACCGTCCAGGGTCCACGACATCCACAGGGCCATGTACCCAACGGTGGCACCGCCGCCTGCCCGCTGCCAGCAGGCAGAGGTAGGCCGCTGTCCGGCATCCGGCACGGGGCGGTGCCGGACGCCGTGAGCCTCCGACCGTGCGGCACGCCGGGGACGTCCTCACACTGGACTCGTGAAGTTCTGCCTCCCCCGCCGCGGCCGGTCATGACGCAGGCGGACGCTCCGGAACGCCGTGATTACGCGGGCGCCACGTACGGCTCGCTGCTGGCTGCCTCCGTGGTGGTCGGGGCGGGATCGCTCGGCGAGTTCCCCCGACTGGAACTGGTCCTCCTGCTCCTGTGCACCGGGGTGGTGTTCTGGGCCGCGCACGTGCTCACCCGGTTGTTCGGGGAGCGGATCATGTACGTGCCTCTGGACGGACGGGAGATCCGGCGGGTGTGCGCGGCCGAGTGGCCCATCGTCAAGGCGGCCGTCCCACCGGCCGTGGCGGTCGCCGTCACTCCGCTGCTGGGCCTGGGTCCGGAAGCGGCGGTGTGGCTGAGCCTGGGCGTCGCGCTGGCGGGGCAGGTGGGCTGGGCTTCGGTCGCTGCCCTGCGTGCGGGGGCCGCGACCCGTGTGGTGGTGATCGCCGGAGCGGTGAACCTGGTGCTCGGCCTGGTCATCGTGCTCTTCAAGGTCGCCCTGACTCACTGACGTCGTCCGTCCGTCAGCTACGAAGTCGAGCGCGTGCTCACCGAGACGTCGACCTGCGGGACATGCGGGTCACCCGAACCGGCTCGGTGTTCGCGGTGGCGCTTGCCGGTGCGGTACGGCAGCAGCCGCAGCGCGGCCGGGCGCACCGGTCGGCCGCCGGTCAGGGCGTGCCCCGGGAGTCTCGTCGTCGCGTGCCGAGACGCTGATCGCCGTCTCCGCCGGTCGTCCGTACCGCGCGGGTCGCCCGGCCTCGGTGGACGGCGGCGGACCCGTCGGTCCCCCTCCGGCTCAGCGGGCGCGTCCGGCCGCCCGGTGCCACGCTGGAGGCGGGTTCCGTGGAGCCGGAGGAGCGGACATGGAGATCAAGCCGCAGGCGGTTGTCATCCCGAAGGACAC
This sequence comes from Streptomyces sp. NPDC029151, assembly GCF_055564315.1. Lineage (NCBI taxonomy): Bacteria > Bacillati > Actinomycetota > Actinomycetes > Kitasatosporales > Streptomycetaceae > Streptomyces > Streptomyces sp. NPDC029151. The sequence goes on along the minus strand of NZ_JBVHWQ010000002.1, from coordinate 1,032,999 downwards.
CGACCATCTGGAACAGGGGAAGTACGGCCCGGTCTTCCCGAGAACTCCGGCGTGCTACGGGTTCACGATCATCGCCGACGTCAAACCGGGCAGGGCCGAGGCGATACGGGAGCACGGCCACACCCTGGCCAAGGCGCTGGAGGAGGACCCGTACCTGCTCGCACCGTTGAAGCTGCACTACCTGCGCTGGGTCCTCTTCGACGGCGACACGCGGTTCATGTACCAGGGGATTTTCGACACCGACTTCGACAAGTACACCGAGGACGCCGTCGCGCTGTTCAGCAAGGCGGGCGTGAGCACCACCTTCGAGAACCTCGAGGGGTTCCCGGAGGACTGGCGGACGAACCCGGAGGCGTTCGTGCGCTTCGTGCGGGAACACCACTGTCCGAGCTTCATCGAGTACGGGGAGTACCCGTACGTGACGGCGGACGAGATCAAGAAGGCGCTGCGGATCAAGAGCGCCCTGTCGGAGATGCTCGATCAGATGCAGTGAGGCTGAGCGCAATGGGTGAGGTCAGGACCGCGCGCACCTACAACCAGCGGCACATACCGCGGAAGTACACCCCCGGCGGGCGGCGCGTGAGCATCTACGTCTCGTGGAGCTATCCGGCCGAGGCCGGTCGCGACGCGGCCGAGCTGGACAACCGCTTCTCCACGATGACAGAGGTCAGGCGGGTGGCGTGGCCGGCGTACGAGGACCCGAAGTGGTCGGACCCGTACCGGTTCCAGCAGGGCATCGCCGGGTCGCTGGAGCTGTTCTTCTGGGCCTGGGTGCCCTTCCAGGACTACGTCGAGGAGGTCACGGGGCACCCCGTACCCGTGTACCAGCGCATCGACCAGGCGGGCTTCTTCACCCCGCTCGACGAGCGGGTGCTCGGCGACACGGATGTGCTGTTCGTGTTCGGGCTGGACCACGCGGTCACCGAGCAGGAGGCCCAGCCGGGTGAGATCGAGGCGCTGCGGGCGTTCCTCGCCCGGGAGGACGCGTGCCTCGTGCTGGGCCCGCACCACGATGTCGGCTCGTCGGACGACCTGAAGGTCCGCGAGATGGAATACCGTCATCACGGTGATCCACTGGTGCCCCGGCAGCAGCGCTTCGCCACCTACGTCAGGGACCTGATGAAAGGTCTCGACGTGCCGGTCGTGAACCGGTACGGACTGCGTCCCGCGACGCGTGAGAACAACCAGATCGCGCCGCTGTCCACGGTCCGGGACCTGGATCCGAAGGGCTGGCTCGACGGGGTGACGAACTTCAACTTCCACATGCACCTGCCGCACTACGACGTGACGACCGACGATCCGGACGCCGTCCGTGTGCTGGCCAGGCAGCCGATCGACACGTCCCGGCCGCATCCGTTCACCGAGGCCGGCAACGCCGAGTTCTCCATGTTCCTGTGGATGCCGCCCCGCGGTGGGCGCGCGGCCGACCTGCTGCTGGCGGACTCGACGATCTTCAGTTCCCTGTTCGGTGGTGACGACAGCCTGCGGAACTTCTGGCGGAACGTCGTCTCCAAGTAGGGCCGGCACGGAGGTCGACCGTGAGCATGCACCACGACATCGCGTTGCGACTCGACGACATCCAGCGCGGGGTTCTCGGCGCCCGGCCGACACCGTACGCGGCGACCTACCTCGCCTTCCGCATCGACGACCCGCCGCAGGGGCGGGAGTTGATGCGCCGCGCGAGCACGGCGGTGACCTCCGCGGCGGACTCGGTCAGCCCTCTGGGGGAGACCTGGGTGAGTGTGGCCGTCACCTGTCGCGGCCTGGAGGTGCTGGGGGTGCCGCGGGCCTCGCTGGAGACGTTCGCCTGGGAGTTCCGGCAGGGCATGGCGGCGCGTGCCAGGGCGCTGGGCGATGTGGGCGAGAGCGGCCCGGAGCACTGGGAAGCGCCGCTGGGCGGTCCCGATGTGCATGTGGTGATGACAGCGGTCGCGCCCGACCCCGCCCGGCTGGAGGCGGCCGTCGACCGGGCCCGGCCGGCGTACGACCGGCTTTCCGGGGTGACGGCGGTATGGCGGCAGGACTGCTACGCGCTGCCCACCGAGACCGAGCACTTCGGCTATCGCGACGGGGTCAGCCATCCGGCCGTCGAAGGCAGCGGCATACCGGGATCCAACCAGCTGGAAGTGCCGCTGAAGGCCGGTGAGTTCGTCCTCGGCTACCCGGACGAGCTCGGTGGTGTCCAGGCCCCGCAGCCGACCGTGCTGGGGCGTAACGGCAGTTACGCCGTCTTCCGCAAGCTCCATCAGAGGGTCGGTGAGTTCCGCCGCTGTCTGAGGGAGAACTCCCGGGGGCCTGAGGACGAGGAGCTGATCGCCGCGAAGATCATGGGACGCTGGCGCAGCGGAGCCCCCCTGGCGCTGGCGCCGCGGCAGGACGATCCGGCCCTCGGCGCGGACCCGTACCGCCGTAACACGTTCCTGTACGAGAGCGACGACCCGCTGGGGTTCACAACTCCCGGCGGCTGCCACATCCGGCGGGCCAACCCCCGTGACGCCGCGGTCGCGGGAGAGGTGCGCCTGCACCGCATGATCCGCCGCGGCGCCGTCTACGGCCCGCCGCTGCCGGAGGGGGTGCTGGAGGACGACGGAGTCGACCGCGGGCTGATGTTCGCGTTCATCGGCGCGCACCTGGGGCGGCAGTTCGAGTTCGTCCAGTCCCAGTGGATGCACGACGGTGTCTTCTTCGGCGCGGGCAACGCCCAGGACCCCGTGACCGGATCCCGCGACGGCTCCGCCGACTTCACCATTCCCCAGCGGCCGCTGCGCCGGCGCCTCACCGCACTGCCGCGGTTCGTCGTCACCCGGGGAGGCGAGTACTGCTTCCTGCCGAGCCTGACCGCCCTGCGCTGGCTCGGCGGTCTGCACGACTGACAGCGTGGCGACGGACGCCCCGGCGGCGCCGTCCCCACCGCGACGCCGCCCGAGGGGAAGCCGATGGAGACCCTGCACCTGGTGCTCAACGCCGTCACCGTCGTCTTCATCGCGGCCACCATGTTCGCAGCCGGTCTGGGCGCCACGGTCTCGGCACTGCGCGGCATCTTCACCGACGTCCCGCTCCTGCTGCTCGCACTGCTCACCAATCTGGTGGTGGTCCCGCTGCTCGGCTGGGGCATCGGTGCCCTGTTCGGCCTGTCCTCCGCCGCCTTCATCGCGCTGGTGCTGGTCGCCGCCTCCCCGGGTGGTCCCTTCGGGGCGAAACTCGCCATGGTGCAGAGCGGTGACGTCGTCGGCGGCGCGGCGATGCAGGTGCTGCTCGCCTCCGTCGGCAGCATCACGTTCGCCCCCACCGTCAACGGCCTCCTGACCGCGGCCGACGTCGGCACCGACGTCTCCCTCGACGTGGGAGCACTGGTGCGGACGGTGGCCCTGCTGCAACTCGTGCCGTTCGCGATCGGTCTGCTGGTACGCCGATACGCCGAGCCCACCGCGCGGTCGTGGCACCCTCCGGCAGCGACCGTCTCCAACGTCACCTTCCTGATCGTGCTGGCGGGCATGCTGCTCGGCAACTGGCAAGGCGTCGTCGCGCTCCTCGGCTCGCTCGCCCTCCTCGCCGGGTTTCTGCTCTCGGCCGTCGCTTTCGCCGCGGGAGCGCTGTTGTCCACGGGCCCGCCGGTGCGGCGCACCACCATGGGCGGCGTCGCCTCGGTACGCAACGCCGGCCCCGCACTGGCCGCGATCGGCATCGCCTTCGACGACCAGCCCGCCATCCTCGGCGCACTCGCCGCCGTCCTGCTCAGCGGCCTGGCCGCGGCCCTGCCGATCGCCACGTTCCTGAGCAGCAGGCGAAAGGCCCCCACGGCGGCGGAGGCGGAGGCGCGGACGCATGACCGGCGATGACGCGGCAGCGCCCGTCGAGGGCCACGGGACGGATCACCGGCGTCGTGGCCTCGCGCCGAGGAGCTGTGCCGACGAAACGCCGGCTCCTGGGGACGCCGCCGCGATCTCGGGGACCGGCCGCGGACGGGCACCCGCGTCCAGTACGGGTCCGGCCGGCGGGACGTCGCTCCGGTCGACGGTCGAGAACGGTGGTCCGACGCCGGCCGCGCGTGGTCACGCGCACGGACGTGAGCGGGGCGCTCGACCGGGTGCGGTCGGGTGAGGGAGGCGTCGGCGGGGGCGAGGGGGGACGAGGTGACGGCCGGCTTCGGCCGCGGCAGTCGTTCCGCCCTCTCGCCCGTCGAGGCCGGCAGTGCCCCGGGGGACGGCGCCGCTCCGGCCGGGCTTCGCTCCGTCGGGCCGACGGGACCGCCGCTTCGGGGGTCATCCGTGTGCGCGGGGGTACCCGGATCCATCGATGTCCGTGATGTCCCCGTGTGGGAGGTCAGCGATGAGGGGCCCCGACGGCCCGCAGCAAGCCGTGGTCAGGACGCTTGACACCCTGGGGACGGGTGCCTGCCTGGCGGACGAGCAGGGTGTGATCGTCGCCGTCAACACGTGCGCCGAGCGACTCCTGGCCCGTCCCGCCGCCGACCTGGTCGGCCGGGACGCTCACGAGCTGCTGCACCGCACCAGCTGTGGGGAACCGATGCCGAGGTCTCGGTGCCGCATACGGGACAGTCTCCTCGGCGGGGTCACGCAGCAGGGGGAGGACGAGTGGCTTGAGCGCGGCGACGGCACGCTGGTGCGGGTGGGATGGCTCGCCACTGCCTGTGACATCGGGGTCCGCTCGTCGGCCACACTCGTCCTCTTCCACCCCGTCGGGAGCACGGAACGGCCCGTTCGGCAGTCACCGGCCGGCGGACGGCTCTCCGAACTGGAACGGCTTGCCCTGCTCGCCGACACGACGACCCTGCTCACGTCGACCCTGGACATCCACGAGGGGCTACGGCACCTGATCAGTCTCGTGGTGCCCCGCATCGCCGACTGGGCGGTCATCGACCTGATCGGTGAGCGGGACGAAGTACGGCGCTTCGCGGTCGCCCAGGCCGAGGGCGGCACCGTGGTGTTCCGGGAGGACCTCCAGGGGCCCATGCCGCTGGTGCTGCAGGAGTCCCAGATGCCGCTGTCCCGCGCCCTGCGCGGCGTCGCGTCCTCTTTCGCCGGCCCCGAGACCTATCAGGGCCCGCCCGACTCCGGGATCGCCGTGGAGCAGCGGCGCCTGTTCGAGGCGACCGGCATGCACTCGGCCATCGTGGTGCCGTTGCGGAGCCTGCACGACGTGATGGGTGCCCTCACCCTGGGCCGTTCCGACCAGCCGGAACGGTTCACCGCGATGGACATCGCCCTGCTGGAGGACATCGCCCGGCGTGCCGGCCTGGCCCTGGAGAACGCCCGCCTCTACCAGCGTCAGCGCATGGTCGCCGAGACCATGCAGCGCCATCTCCTGCCGAAGCTGCCGCGCTCACCCGGCCGCAGCATGAGCGTCCGTTACCTGCCCGCGCCGGACGCCTCGCACGTAGGGGGCGACTGGTACGACGCGTTCACCCTGACGGACGGCGCCACGGCCCTCGTCGTGGGGGACGTCGTCGGGCACGACCTGGAGGCCGCGGCCGGCATGGCACAGCTGCGGAACATGCTCAGGGCGTACGCCGTGTCCCAGGAGAAGCCGCCGAGCAAGATCGTGGAGTGGCTCGACCAGGCGACGCTGGGCATCGCCGAGGTCTCCATGGCCACGCTGGTCTTCGCCCGCATGACGGAGGACGCCGGCCGGTGCGAGTTGTCCTGGACGAATGCCGGTCATCCTCCTCCCCTGCTGGTCACCCGCGAGGGTGTGACCCGCTATCTGACCGACGGTCAGGGAATCCTCCTGGGCGTCGCGCCCGAGCGGGTCCGCCCCGACGGGACGGCGGAGCTGCCGCCCGGGTCCACCCTCGTCCTCTACACCGACGGCCTGATCGAGTCCCGGTCCCGCACCCTGGACGAGGGCATGGACCGGCTGAGCCGGCACGCGGCGGTCCTGGCCCACCACCCCTTGGAGACCTTCACCGACGAGTTGCTGAGCCGTGCGCGCCCGTCGGACAACGACGACGACGTGGCCCTGCTGGCGGTGCGGTACGTACCAGGCTGGTCGGGCTGACGCAGCCGCTCCCGCAGGAGGGGGGAAGCGGTGGCCGCCGCGTCTCTCACGCAAGCCGACCGGCTGACGCGTCGAGCCCCCTTCCCGCGGGGAAGGGGGCTCGTGGGGCCCGTGCGCGTGCGTCAGGGCTTGAAGACGTCCTTGCCCTGTTCCTTCGCGCCGCGTGCCCTGCCGCGTGCTTCGAGCGCGGCACCCTTCGCCGCGAGGGTTTCCTTGTGTACCGCGTGGGCCGCTTTCCGCACGGTCTTCCCGAGTACCTGTTCGGCCTTCGCCTTGGCCCGTTCTCCGGTGCTCATGTCCGTACCTCCGCTGTGTCACCCTGCGTGTGCCCGTGCGGCGGGCCGGGAAACCACGCTGCGCGGTCCCCGGGTCCGCGCAGGGTCACCGCCCTTTTCAGGCGGGGGTTTGTGGGCACCCAGGCGGTATGGGCACCCCCGCTCCGATCGGGGCGCCGACGCTGTGGCTGGCGGCGGCGCCCGAGAGCGTGCCGGAGGCTCGGCGGTTCGTGCGGTCGGTGGCGGAAGGGGCCGGGCCGGACGTGGCGGACACCGCCGAGCTGCTGGCCGGCGAGCTGGTGACCAACGCGGTGCTCCACGCCCGTACGGAGGTGGAGGTACGGGCCTGGTGCGCCGGGGGCCGCGTGTACGTGCGGGTCGGTGACCAGCGGCCGGACAAGGGGGTGGTGCCGCACGACCGGCATCCGTACGCCGGCACCGGCAGAGGGCTGATCCTGGTGGAGGAGCTGGCCGCCGGCCACGGCGTGCAGAGGCGCGAGGACGGCAAGACGGTCTGGTTCGAGCTGTGGCCCGAGGCTCCGGCGCCGCCCGCGTCCGCGTGGGAGACCGTGGCGCCGTCCGGCCGTACGGTGACGGTGACGCTGAGGGACATGCCGTACGCCCTGTACTGGGCCGCGCAACAGCACTGGGAAGGGGTGCTGCGCGAGCTGTGCCTCACCGCGCCCGGCGAAGCGCCGCGGGACCTCGTCGTCGCCCAGGACGCCGGTCACATCGTCTCCGCCTGCATGACGACCGCGGTGGAGCAGGAGACCCCCGACAGCTCGACGCTCTCCTTGCGCGTGGCGTTCCCGGAGGACGCCGCCGCGGCCGTGACGACCCTGCGTCGCGTACTCGACGAGGCGGAGGCCGCGGCGCAGCAGGAGAGCCTGCTCGCGCTCCCGGCGCTGCCGCAGATCCGGGCCTTCCGGGACTGGCTGCTCGACCAGATCGTCGGCCAGCTGTCCGGGAGGGCGGCGACACCGTGGACCCGGCTGCCCGGCACGCCGGGCGCCACCCCGGTCGAGCTGGCGCCCTGGGACGTCGGCGAGGTGGAGGCCAGCAGTGTGCCGACCATCGCGGCCGACGACGGCAACCGGATCATCGCGGTGAACGGCTCCGCCGCGAGCCTGCTGGGCTGGCACCCCCAGGAACTCGTGGGGCAGCGGCTGACCGTCCTCATGCCCGAGCACCTGCGCGACCGGCACGCGGCGGCCTTCACCTCGCTGCTGCTCACCGGCCAGGCCCGCATCCTGGGGCGGTCGATACCGGTGCCCGCGCTCCACCGGGACGGGCGGGTGGTCCCCGTCCGCCTGTACGTCCAGACACAGGAGGCGGTCGACGGGCGCACCGTGTTCGTCGCCCAGCTCACCACGAGGAGCGCCGTCCCCGCGGCGCCGCACGCTCCCCGGGAGGGCGCTCACACGACCCGGCCCGTGCCGGGGCCGGTCCATCTGCCGGCCATGACGAGGAAGGCCGGGACGGTGGGCGCCGACGCCGCCGGGGCGGAGTGGCTGTCCCTGTTCGCCGACACCTCCAGGGCCCTGACCAGCACCCTCGACGTGGATGACCGGATGCGGCGGGTGTGTCACGCGCTGACCCGGCGGCTGGCCGACTGGTGCGCGGGCGATCTCCTGGACGAGCACGGGCGGGTGGAGCGGGTCTGCGTCGTGCACCGCGATCCCCAGGTGCTGGTCGGCGAGGAGCACCTGGGCACACTGCCCCCGGTGTCCGAGACCACGTACGGCGCCCTGCCGCGGGTGCTGCGCGGGGCGGGTCCGCTGCTGATCTCGGACATGTCCCGGTTCGACCGGCCGCTGAGCTCCCTGGACGCCCGGCAGGTCGCACTGGTGCGGCAGCTGGGGGGAGGCAGCGCCGTCGTCGCTCCGCTCAGGGCCCACCGCGGGGTCTTCGGCGCCCTGACGCTGGTCCGCGCCCGCGAGGAGCCCCCGTTCACCAAGGAGGACGTCCTGCGGATCGCGGAACTCGTCCGCGGGGTCGCGCTCGGGCTGGACAACGCCCGTCTGCACCGGTACGTCCAGCACACCGCCGTACACCTCCAGCGGGCCCTGCTGCCGGAGCTGCCGGAGGTCTCCCACCTGGAGCTGGTCGCCCGCTACGTCCCCTCCAGCACCACCGCCGAGGTCGGCGGGGACTGGTACGACGCCTTCGCGCTGCCCGGCGGCCGGACGGCGCTGGTCATCGGCGACGTGTCCGGGCACGACCTGCAGGCCGCGGTCTCCATGAGCACCCTGCGCAACACGCTGCGCGGTATCGCCGTCGACCGTCCCGAGCCGCCCGGCGACGTCCTGCGCCGCCTGGACCTCGCGAGCCGCATCCTGTATCCGCAGTCCACCGCCACCTGCGTCTACGCCCTGATCAAGGACGGTGACGCCGGACCGCGCGAACTGCACCACGCCTCCGCCGGACACCTGCCGCCCCTGCTGACCACCCGTGAGGGTGACACCCGCTACCTGAACACCGGCCGGGGCCTGCTGATCGGCATGGACCCCGACTTCCCCCGGCCCTCCGCCCGCGACCGGCTGCCGCCCCACTCCACGCTGCTGCTCTACACCGACGGCCTCATCGAACGCCGCGGGGAGTCCCTCGACGACGCGATGGCGCGGCTCCGCCGGTACACGGCCGCGCACGCACACGCCCCCCTCGACGTCTTCTGCGACGACCTGATCATCACCTTCGGTGCCGACGCGGCCGACGACATCGCCCTGCTCGCACTGCGTCCCACCCCCCCGGCCGCGCCGCCGGCCGCCGCCTGAGGGGGCGCTTCCCACCCCTACCCGTTCGCACCCGCGTTTCCCGCACCTGACGGGAGGAAACCCGATGGCTCAGCAGACGGCGACGAAGGACTCCGCGAAGAGGCCCGTCAGCACCGGCGGTGTCTTCCTGTCGTTCGCGCCCTGGATCATCTTCGGAGTGGTCGCGAGCCCCAGCACCTGGGAGTACGCGGCCCTCGCGGCCCTCGTCGCCTCGATCGTGCTGTCGGGACAGGACATGCTGCACGGCAGGCTCCGCGTCCTCGACGTCACCGGCATCGTGTTCTTCGCCGTGCTCTCCGTCCTCGCGCTGGCCCTGGACCGCGGGGAGCTGGCCTGGCTGGAGACGTACGCGCAGGTCATCTCCAACGGGCTGGTGGCCGCCGTGGCGCTCGGTTCGCTGCTCGTCGACCCGTTCACCGCGCAGTACGCCCGCGAGCAGGCTCCCCGCGAGGTGTGGGACTCGCCCGTCTTCCGGCACGTCAACCGGGTGCTGACGGCCCTGTGGGGCGTCGCCTTCACGCTGATGACGGTCTCGACCTGGCTGGCCGTCCGCTACCCCGCCCAGGACGACTGGTTCGACTGGGTCGTGCCCATCGCCCTGCTGGTCGCGGCCGTGAAGTTCACCGAGCGGTACCCGGAGGCGTACAAAGCGCGTGCCGCCTGACGGGATCCGAACGGCCGTCCCCGGCGTCTGTCCCTGTATGGACCTGCAGAAACCGCCGTCTGAGCCGCAACAGCCCGAAGGGTGCCTCGTCGTCGCCGTCCGCCTCCCGGTGCGGATCGTCGTCCTCGTGCTCGTGGTGCCGGTGCGGATGGTGTGGGACGCGCTCGTCGTCACCGGGCGCCTGCTGCGGAACGCCGTCCTGCGGCCCCTCGGGCGGGGGCTGCTCTGGCTCGGCAGGGCCGTGTTCGTGTGGCCGTTCGTAGGCCTGTGGCGGTACGTCCTGGTCCCCGCCGGCGTGGCGCTCGCCTGGCTCGGCAGGGTCCTCGTCGTCGTACCGGCCGTCCGGTTCCACCGGTACGTCCTCACGCCCGTCGGGCACGGCCTCGCGTGGGTGTACGCGCGCGTGCTCACCCCGGCCGGTCACGCGCTGACCTGGCTGCTGAAGGGCGTCGGCCTGGTACTGGCCGCGGTCGGGACCGGGGTGTACACGGCCGTCGCCTGGCTGGCGCGGTACCTCCTCGTCGTGCCCGCGCGGTGGCTGTACACCTGGGTCCTCGCGCCCGTCGGCCGGGCCGTCGCCTGGTGCGCACGGGGAGTGGGGTGGCTGCTCGGGATCCTCGTCACCGGTGCCGGACTGGCCCTGTACCGGACCGCCCGCGTCCTGCTCGTGCTGCCCGCGCTGGCGCTGTGGCGCTGGGTCCTCGCGCCCGTCGGACGGTTCCTCGCGGTCCTCGCGCGGGAGGCGGGGGAGGCCCTCGGGCACGCCTGGAGGATCGCCGGACGGATCTCCCGGGCCGTGGGACGGGCTCTGGGGACCCTCTTCCGGTGGATCTTCGTGGAGCCCGTGCGCTGGGTGTACCGGACCGTCCTCACCCCGGTCGGACACGTCGTACGGGACGCCGTCCTGCGGCCCGTCGCCGCGGGCGCACGCGCGGTGGGCCGGGTCGCGCGCGAGGCGCTGACAGCGGCCCGGGACACCGTGCGGCAGGCCCGCGCGGACGTCCGCCGCGTGCTCTTCGGCGAGCCCCGGCAGCCGGCCGTGGCGGACCGGCGGGAACTCCCGGGCCGCGACACACGTACTCTTGGTAGAAGTACGACCGCTCTCACGAAGGACTGAACGACACTGGGCAAGCGACAGCCCGAGGGCCCGCCGCCCGCACCCGCGGTGCAGCGCATCCGACTGCGTTACACCAAGCGCGGCCGCCTGAGGTTCACCAGCCACCGAGACTTCCAGCGCGCCTTCGAGCGGGCGCTGCGCCGCGCCGAGGTGCCCATGGCGTACTCGGCGGGGTTCACGCCGCACCCGAAGGTGTCGTATGCCAATGCCGCACCCACCGGCACGGGCAGTGAGGCGGAGTACCTGGAGATCGCGCTCACCGAAGCGCGCGACCCCGAGACCCTGCGCGTCCTCCTCGACGAGTCGCTGCCCGCCGGGCTCGACGTCACCGAGGCGGTCGAGGCGCGGACCTCGGGTCTCGCCGACCGGCTGACGGCCTCCGTCTGGGAGCTGCGGCTGGACGGCGTCGACCCGGCCGACGCCGAGCGCGCGGTCGAGGCCTTCACCAAGGCCGACACCGTCGAGGTGCAGCGGATGACCAAGAACGGTGTCCGCACCTTCGACGCCCGTCCGGCCGTGGTGAGCCTGGAGACCACGGAGACACACAGTTCGCAGGCTGATAGGCCGAGCGACCAGCCCTGTGCGATACTGCGGCTGGTTGTTCGGCACGTGACGCCTGCCGTACGACCCGACGACGTCCTGTCCGGTCTCCGCGCCGTGGCCGACCTGGCGCCGCCGGTCCCCGCAGCGGTGACCAGGCTGGCGCAGGGGCTGTTCGATGAAGAGACCGGCACGGTGACCGACCCGCTCGCGCCCGACCGCGAGGCTGCCGGGGCCCTCACGGCCCAGTCGGCCGCCGCCGCGACGGCGGCGACGCCGGAAGGTCCCGCGTAGGGACGGACGTCGTAAGCGCCGCCCTCGTACTCGGGAGCCACCTGGGTCGGGCAGCGCACCGACCAGAAGACTTTCGCCAGGCCGTACCGACAAGGCGTACGGAACCGGCGAGACAGGACACAGAGTGCTCCCGTGCGGCGCCCGCGCCCCGGACGGCGGCCATCGCGCATCGCGCGGGCCGCGGACGTCAACGGCGGACGGTCCCTGAGACCGCCGCCGGACCAGGCGCGGCGCCCGGGAGCCTGACGGGAGAAACGCCCGCATGCTCGAACCGACCGAACCCACCCAGGGTTCCGAACCGAACACCCCGAGCGACACCCTGCCGCCGCGCAGGCGTCGCCGTGCCGCTTCCCGCCCGGCGGGCCCGCCCTCCGCGGCCGCGGAGGCGCCCGCGGAGGTCACCGTGCCGGCCATACCGGCCGCGGAGGCCGACGAGGTCACCGAGGTGACCGAGGACGCCGAGACCCAGGGCACCGAAGAGGTCGCCGCCGCCGAGGCGCCCGCGGCCGAGGAGTCCGCTCCCGCGGCGCGTCCGCGTCGCCGTGCGGCCCGCCGTGCGTCGGCGCCCGCCGGTTCTCCGACGTCCGCCGAGGCCGCCGAGACGGTCGTACCAGCCGCCGAGAACGCCGAACCGGAGAAGGCCGCGGTTCCCGAGGCCGGCGAGGTCGTCGTCGGTGAGGAGGCGGCACCGCGCCGCACCCGCCGCCGGGCCACGCGCAGTGTCTCCGCGCCGACCGCCGCCGCTGCCGAGACCGCTGCCGCAGCCGAGACGCCCGCGACGGAAGCGCCCGCCGCCCAGGCTCCCGCCGCCGAGGCACCCGCGGCCGAGGAGGCCGCTCCCGCGGCGCGTCCGCGTCGCCGTGCGGCCCGCCGTGCGTCGGCGCCCGCCGGTTCTCCGACGTCCGCCGAGGCCGCCGAGACGGTCGTACCGGCCGCCGCGCCCGCCGGGACCGCTGCCGCCGAAGCGCCCGCCGCCGAGGCGCCCGCCGTCGAGGAGGCCGCTCCCGCCGAGCGTCCCCGCCGTCGCGCCACGCGCCGGGCGTCTGCGCCCGCCGGTGCGCCGAAGGGTGCCGAGGAGGCTCCGCCCGCCGCTCGGACCGCCCCCGCCGCCGACGCCGCCGAGCCCGAGGCCGCCACGGAGGCCGAGGAGGCCGCGGAGGCTCCCGTCGAGGAGGCCGCTCCCCGCCGTACGCGCCGCCGCGCCACCCGCCGGACCGCCGCGCCCGCGAGCGAGGAAGCCGCCGAGACGAAGGCCGAGGAGGCTCCGGCCCAGGCCGCCGCCGAGCCCGAGACCGCTCCGGCCGCCACGGAGGCCAAGGAGGCCGCGGAGGCTCCCGTCGAGGAGGCCGCTCCCCGCCGTACGCGCCGCCGGGCCACCGCGCCCGCCACCACCCCCGCCGCCGAGGAAGCCGCAGCCGACGAGGTCGGCCGGACCGGCGATACCGAGGAGGCCGCGGTGACCACCCACACCCCGGAGGTCCCCGCGACCACGCACACCACCGAGCCCGCCACCGCCGCGCAGGCCGCCGAGCAGGCTCCGGCCGCCGAGGCCGGCGCGCCGCGTCGGGCCCGGCGCCGGGTCGTCCGGGCCGCGTCCGGGTTCGCCGCGCCGCAGACCGCCGAGTCCGCCGAGGGCGAGACCCCGCGCCGGCCCGCCCGTCCCGCCGTGGCCGTCTTCCAGCCGCCGGTCTTCGCCGAGCCCAAGTTCCAGACCCCGGAGCGCGCCGCCGCCGAGGCGGCCGCCGAGGTGGCCGCCGAGGTGGAGGAGCCGGAGGAGTACGCCGAGGAGCGTGCCGAGACCGGTGGCCGCCGTCGCCGTCGCCGCCGTGGCGGACCCGCGGAGGAGACCCGGCCGGCCGAGGCCGCCGCCGAGGACGAGACCGAGGAGGAGACCGAGGAGGCCCCCGAGTCCGCCGAGGACCTCGCCGACGGCGAGGAGGGCGACGAGGCCGAGGGCGCCGAGGGTTACGAGGAGTCCGGCTCGCGCCGCCGTCGCCGCCGTGGCGGACGCCGTCGCCGTCGCGGTGACGCGGCCGAGGGCGAGTCCGGCGACGCGGACGCCGACGCCGAGGAACTGGCCGCCGAGCAGGCCGCGCAGGACGCCGAGGACACCGCCGAGCAGGAGGAAGAGGACGCCGAGGACGCCCGGGGCGAGGAGGGCGGCGCCTCCACCGCCGGCAGCCGCCGCCGTCGTCGCCGCCGTCGCCGGGCCGGTGACAGCGCCACCGACGCCGAGCCGTCCGCCGACGACCCGGAGCGCACGGTCGTCAAGGTCCGCGAGCCCCGCAAGGCCAGCGAGCCGTCCGACGAGGTGCAGTCCATCAAGGGCTCGACCCGTCTGGAGGCCAAGAAGCAGCGCCGCCGGGAAGGCCGTGAGCAGGGCCGCCGACGCGTCCCGATCATCACCGAGGCCGAGTTCCTGGCCCGCCGCGAGGCCGTCGAGCGCGTGATGGTGGTCCGTCAGCACGGCGACCGTACGCAGATCGGCGTCCTGGAGGACGGCGTGCTCGTCGAGCACTACGTCAACAAGGAGCAGTCCACCTCGTACGTCGGCAACGTCTACCTGGGCAAGGTCCAGAACGTGCTGCCCTCGATGGAGGCCGCCTTCATCGACATCGGCAAGGGCCGCAACGCGGTGCTGTACGCCGGTGAAGTGAACTTCGAGGCGCTCGGCATGGCCAACGGGCCGCGCCGCATCGAGTCCGCCCTGAAGTCCGGCCAGTCCGTCCTCGTGCAGGTCACCAAGGACCCGATCGGTCACAAGGGCGCGCGACTGACCAGCCAGGTCTCCCTGCCCGGCCGCTACCTCGTGTACGTACCCGAGGGCTCGATGACCGGCATCAGCCGCAAGCTGCCCGACACCGAGCGGGCCCGGCTGAAGACCATCCTCAAGAAGATCGTCCCCGAGGACGCGGGCGTGATCGTGCGCACCGCCGCCGAGGGCGCGAGCGAGGACGAGCTGCGCCGGGACGTCGAGCGGCTGCAGGCGCAGTGGGAGGAGATCCAGAAGAAGGCCAAGAACGGCGGCAACGCCCCGACGCTGCTGTACGGCGAGCCGGACATGACCGTCCGGGTCGTCCGGGACATCTTCAACGAGGACTTCTCCAAGGTCATCGTCAGCGGTGACGAGGCCTGGCAGACGATCCACGGGTACGTCTCGCACGTCGCCCCCGACCTGGCCGGCCGGCTGTCGAGGTGGACCAGCGAGGTCGACGTCTTCGCCACCTACCGGATCGACGAGCAGCTCGCCAAGGCGCTGGACCGCAAGGTCTGGCTGCCCAGCGGCGGTTCGCTGGTGATCGACCGGACCGAGGCGATGGTCGTCATCGACGTCAACACCGGCAAGTTCACCGGCCAGGGCGGCAACCTGGAGGAGACGGTCACCAGGAACAACCTGGAGGCGGCCGAGGAGATCGTGCGCCAGCTGCGGCTGCGCGACCTCGGCGGCATCATCGTGATCGACTTCATCGACATGGTCCTGGAGTCCAACCGGGACCTGGTGCTGCGCCGCCTGCTGGAGTGCCTGGGCCGTGACCGTACGAAGCACCAGGTGGCCGAGGTGACCTCGCTGGGCCTGGTGCAGATGACCCGCAAGCGGGTCGGCCAGGGCCTGCTGGAGTCCTTCTCCGAGACCTGCGTCCACTGCAACGGCCGCGGTGTCATCGTCCACATCGACCAGGCCACCGCCAACGGGGGCGGCGGCAAGCGCAAGAAGCGCGGCCGGGGTGCCGAGGCGCCGGAGCCCGTGCACGAGCACGTGCACGAGACCGCCGCCGTGGCCGTGGAGACCGGTGAGGCCGTCGAGCCCGAGGCGGAGACCGCCGCGGAGGTGGCCGCCGAGGCCGCCACTCCGGTGGCCCTGCCCGCGCCGGAGTTCGCCCCGGACGAGGAGCTGTACAGCAGCGTCGCCGAGGCGGAGGCGGCGGCCACCCGTGGCCGTACGCGGCGCCGGGCGAGCCGCCGGGCGTCCGCTCCGGCGGGTGCGCCGAAGGCGGAGAAGGCCGAGCGGGCTTCCCGGGCCGAGCGGGCTTCCAGGGCCGCCGAGGCCGAGCAGGCCGCCGAGGCCGAGGTCCCGACCGCCCAGGACGTCACGGCCGAGGAGGCCGCCGCGCGTCCGGTGCAGCCGGAGCCGGCCGCCGAGGCGCTGGCCGAGCCCGTCGCCGCCGAGGACCAGGTGGTCCCGGCGCCGCAGGCCGAGGCTCCCGCCGCCGAGGAGGCCGCGCCCAAGGGCCGTACGCGCCGTCGGGCGACCCGGAAGGCGTCGGCCCCGGCCGGTGCTCCCGCGGGTGCCGAGGCGGCCGTGGTGACGGTGCCGGAGACGGCTCCGGCCGCCGAGGCCCCCGCGGCCGAGGCGCCGGCGGAGCAGGCCGCGCCGGTGGCCGAGGCCCCGGCCGGGAAGCCGGCGGAGGCCGAGGCCGCCGCCGCTCCGGCCCGCCCGCGCCGCCGTGCGGTGCGCAAGGCCACCGCGCCGACCGCGTCCGAGGAGGCGGCCGTCGTGGTCGTCCCGTCGGCCCCGGCGACGGAGGAGACGCCCGCCGCCGAGGCTCCCGTGGCGCAGACCCCGGCTGCCGAGGCCCCGGCGGGTGAGGTGACGGCCGAGGAGGTCGCCGAGGCGACGGCTCCCGCGAAGAAGGCGGTCCGCAAGACGGCCGCCAAGAAGACCGCGGCGAAGAAGACGGCCGCCAAGAAGACCGTGGCCAAGAAGACGGCCGCAAAGAAGACGACGGCCAAGAAGGCGGCCAAGACCGCCAAGACGGCCGCCGCGAAGTCGACGGCGAAGAAGACCACCACGGTCTCCACCGCCGGCGACGAGGGCTGACGCCCGAGGTGTGGGGGGGGGGGTAAGGGAGAGGAGGACAGCAGTGGGGGGGGGGAGGGGGGATGGGCAGCCCCTTCTGTGGGGGGGGTTGTTTTGTAGGTAGACCCACACCGG
>NZ_JBVHWQ010000002.1:672224-1016374 GCF_055564315.1 Streptomyces sp. NPDC029151 | reverse complement strand
CCACCTCCCCCCCCTCCCCCCCCCCCTCCCCCCCCCCCTCGTGGACGCTGTCACGTCCCCCCCCCCCCCCCCCACCCCCCCCCCCCCCCCGCCCTCCCCCCCCCCCCCCCCCCCCCCCCCCCACACCGGTGGGGCCGGGACGAGTGACCGGCCGCACATTCCGTGGGGCGGGTCCGCGTGACCGGCCGCACACCCATGGGGCCCGGTTTGACCCCCTCGGCCGTGGCCCCGTAACCTTGACCGTCGGCGTGTCCACTGACACGCCACATCCCCGTAAACCTCTTCCTCCCGGGCGCAAGGCGGGCCGGGAGAGGTCGCCCGTGGTGTTCCCGGGCGACTGGCCTGCGGGGGTGCCGTTTCTTCGAGCGAAAGTGAGATCCGCGTGTACGCCATCGTGCGCAGCGGTGGTCGCCAGCACAAGGTTGCTGTCGGCGACATCGTTGAGGTTGACAAGATTTCCACTGCCAAGGTTGGCGACACGGTCGAGCTCTCGACCCTGCTCGTTGTCGACGGCGACTCCGTGACCAGCGACCCGTGGGTGCTGGCCGGCATCAAGGTCCAGGCCGAGGTCGTGGACCACCACAAGGGCCAGAAGATCGACATTCTGCGCTACAAGAACAAGACCGGCTACCGCCGTCGGCAGGGCCACCGCCAGCAGTACACGGCGATCAAGGTCACGTCGATCCCCACGGCTGCGAAGTAAGGGACTGAGGAGACATGGCACACAAGAAGGGCGCATCGTCCACCCGGAACGGTCGCGACTCCAACGCCCAGCGGCTCGGCGTGAAGCGCTTCGGCGGTCAGGTCGTGAACGCTGGTGAGATCCTGGTCCGCCAGCGCGGCACCCACTTCCACCCCGGCGCCGGTGTCGGCCGTGGCGGCGACGACACGCTGTTCGCCCTGCAGGCCGGTGCGGTGGAGTTCGGTACCCACCGTGGCCGCAAGGTCGTGAACATCGTTCCGGTCGCCTGAATCGTCTGATCGCCTGATCGCCTGATTCAGCACCGAACGCTTTCGCGAGGCGGACCTCACTTCCCGGTCGGGAAGGCAGGTCCGCCTTTCGCGTGTTAACACAGGTAGAACCCGTCATCTTTCTGGAGGCACCCCACCATGACCACCTTCGTGGACCGCGTCGAACTGCACGTCGCCGCGGGTAACGGAGGCCACGGCTGTGCCTCCGTCCACCGTGAGAAGTTCAAGCCGCTCGGCGGCCCCGACGGCGGCAACGGCGGCCGTGGCGGTGACGTCATCCTGACCGTCGACCAGTCGGTCACGACGCTGCTCGAATACCACCACTCCCCGCACCGCAAGGCCACCAACGGCAAGCCCGGCGAGGGCGGCAACCGCTCCGGCAAGGACGGCCAGGACCTGGTCCTGCCGGTGCCGGACGGCACGGTCGTCCTGGACAAGGCGGGCAACGTGCTCGCCGACCTCGTCGGCCACGGCACCTCCTACGTCGCGGCGCAGGGCGGCCGCGGCGGCCTCGGCAACGCGGCACTGGCCTCCGCCCGCCGCAAGGCCCCCGGCTTCGCGCTGCTCGGCGAGCCCGGTGACCTCCAGGACATCGTCCTGGAGCTGAAGACCGTCGCGGACGTGGCCCTCGTCGGCTACCCGAGCGCCGGCAAGTCCTCGCTGATCTCCGTGCTCAGCGCGGCCAAGCCGAAGATCGCCGACTACCCGTTCACCACCCTGGTCCCGAACCTGGGCGTGGTGACCGCCGGCTCCACCGTCTACACCATCGCCGACGTGCCCGGCCTGATCCCCGGCGCCAGCCAGGGCCGCGGTCTGGGCCTCGAGTTCCTGCGGCACGTGGAGCGGTGCAGCGTGCTGGTGCACGTGCTGGACACCGCCACGCTGGAGTCCGACCGCGACCCGGTCTCCGACCTCGACATCATCGAGGAGGAGCTGCGGCAGTACGGCGGTCTGGACAACCGGCCCCGGATCGTCGTCCTGAACAAGGTGGACGTGCCGGACGGCAAGGACCTCGCCGAGATGGTCCGCCCCGACCTGGAGGCCCGCGGCTACCGGGTCTTCGAGGTGTCGGCCGTGGCGCACATCGGGCTGCGCGAGCTGTCCTTCGCCCTCGGCGACCTGGTCGGCCGGGCGCGCGCCGCCAGGCCGAAGGAGGAGGCGACCCGGATCGTCATCCGGCCCAAGGCCGTGGACGACGCCGGCTTCACCGTCGTACGCGAGGAGGTCGGCGGGGAGCCGCTGTTCCGGGTGCGCGGCGAGAAGCCCGAGCGCTGGGTCCGCCAGACCGACTTCAACAACGACGAGGCCGTGGGCTACCTCGCCGACCGGCTCAACCGCCTCGGTGTGGAGGAGCAGCTGATGAAGGCGGGCGCCCGCGCGGGCGACGGCGTCGCCATCGGCCCCGAGGAGAACGCGGTCGTCTTCGACTGGGAGCCGACGGTCATGTCCGGCGCGGAGATGCTCGGCCGCCGTGGCGAGGACCACCGCTTCGACGAGCCGCGGCCCGCGGCCCAGCGCCGACGGGACAAGCAGGCGGAGCGGGACGAGTCGCTGCGGGAGTACGACGAGTTCGACCCGTTCGAGTAAGGCGTCGCGTCGACCCGTTCCCGTAGCGGGTCGACCGCACCCCACGGTGCGGCACGCGGCGGACCACGGTCCGCCGCGTGCCGCCTTTTTTCTGCCCTCGTGTCCCCGTCCCGGTCCCCGGCAGGGGACCCGGGGACCGGCCGCCGTGCGGCTGCGGCACGTGCCTCCGGGTTCGTGCGGTAGGACGCATTCCGACCTACCGTCAGATCCCGTGCGGCGTCACGGTGTTCTCGTGCCGTAACGCGTCTCCTGTTGTCTCCCTGTTTGTCATGCTCGCGATGTACGCGGTTCAGCAGGCGGACCGTCCGGCCATGGGACCTTCCGCATGTCCGTCCCACCTGTCCAAGTGGCCACTGTGGCAAAGGGAGTCAGCGCATGACCGCACCATCGCCCGACCGCCGCCGCTTTCTGACCGCCGGGGCCGCCGTCCTCGCGGTCGCGGCCTCCGCCCAGTTGTGGCTGCCCGGCACCGCGCGCGCCGCCGAGACCCCGCTGCCCGACGGGGTGTTCACCCTCGGCGTGGCCTCCGGCGATCCGCTGCCGGACGGCATCGTGCTGTGGACCAGACTCGCGCCCGACCCGCTGAACGGCGGGGGCATGCCCGACGCGGTCTTCCCCGTGGAGTGGGAGATCGCCGAGGACGAGCGGTTCCGCCGTACCGCCCGCCGTGGCACCGCCGAGGCCCGCCCGGAGCTCGGCCACAGCGTCCACGTGGACGTCCGCGGCCTGCGCCCGGACCGCCCCTACTGGTACCGCTTCCGGGCCGGCACCCAGCTCTCGCCCACCGGCCGCACCCGCACCGCGCCCCACCCGCACCAGCGCGGCGGCTCGCTGCGCGTCGCCCTCGCCTCCTGCCAGAACTGGCAGCACGGCTACTTCACGCCATACGCCGACATGCTCGCCCAGGACCCCGACGTCGTGCTCTTCGTCGGCGACTACATCTACGAGTCCGCGCCCTCGGCGACGGCCGTGCGGCGGCACGAGGGCAAGGGCGAGCCGTACACCCTCGCGCAGTACCGCAACCGGTACGCCCAGTACAAGACCGACCCCGACCTGGCCGCGATGCACGCGGCGGCGCCCTGGGTCGTCACCTTCGACGACCACGAGGTGGACAACGACTGGGCCGGCGAGATCCCGCAGGACCCGGACAAGCAGCCGCACGACAAGTTCGTGGCCCGGCTGACCGCGGCCTTCCAGGCGTACTACGAGCACATGCCGGTGCGCGCCACCGCGGTCCCCACGGGCCCGCACATCCAGATGTACCGCCGGCTGGAGTTCGGCCGGCTGGCCCGGCTCAACGTCCTCGACACCCGGCAGTACCGCAGCGACCAGGCCACCACCCAGGAGGGCGCCGAGTCGCCCTCGATGACCATGCTCGGCGCCGAGCAGAAGCAGTGGCTGCTCGACGGGCTGTACGACTCCCCGGCCCGCTGGAACCTCATCGCCTCGCAGATCATGATGGCCGAGACCGACCTGCTGCCCGGCGACGGCAAGCTCTGGTACTACGACGCCTGGGACGGCTACCAGGTCGAACGCAACGCGCTCCTGGAGGAGTTCGCCGACATCCGCAACCCGGTGGTGCTCAGCGGCGACCGCCACCTGACGATGATCAGCGACCTCAGGACGGACTACGCCGACCCCGACTCCGACGTGGTCGGTGCCGAGTTCGTCGGCACGTCCATCTCCAGCAGCGGCGACCAGGACCAGGACGCCTTCCACCGGCAGTGGGACCCGCTGATGGCGGACAACCCGCACTGGAAGTTCATCGACGCCCACCGCGGCTACCACCTCTTCGACATCCGCCGCGACGGCATCGACGCCCGGGTCCGGGCCGTCGACACGGTGCTGAGGCCGCAGGCGACGGCGAGCACTCTGGCCCGGCTGCGGGTGGAGTCGGACGAACCGGGCGTCCGCCTGGTGTGACGCTCCGTGCGAGCCCGGGACCCCTCCGGGTCCCCGGGCTCCTCCCGGCCCGGGACCGGGCAGCACCCCGTGCGGAACGGGGCACGGGCTCCGGGGCCCGGCTGGAGCACATGCCGCGCGAGTTGCCGTGTGCGCCGGGCCGGGACCGACGGTGTGGAGCGGGTCACCCTGGGCGTGGTGGACGACCGCGACCGGGGCGGGCCTTCGCGCGCCTCCGGGACGCTGCCCGGACCGGCCGGGAACTCCCGCGGCCGGTTCCGGACACCTCGAATCGGTCGGCTCACCCTGGCCGAGACCGAAATGCTACGGAAACTTGATGTCGAATTCCGTGGCAATGGCCTCCCCGGCGCCCCGTATTCCCGTCTTGTGCGGGCCGGAGGCGTGCCGCATTTGAAGAACGCGTGCAGTCCCGCGTCCCGGGACGTGAAGATCCCGGCCCCCCCGCAGGGCGGTGGGGGAGGCCCGCGTGACCGGCGCGGAGACGGCCGGGCGGACCGGCGCGCCGGGCACCCTGTCCTCGGTGGCCCGGCGTCGCTGTCCGGGGCGGCCGAGGGCCGCTGAACCCGCCGTTCGCGGGTACCTGTGGACTTACTCACAGCAAATTCACGGGCGTTCACAGCGCCCGCCGTCAATCACCTGGAGTGCAAGGTGAATGACAGGTAGCGCGCACATATGCAGCGAAGGTCACTCACCTTGCACTGCGGTTACCGGAAGTGGGACCATTTCACGGTTCCCTGTCGCCCCAAGGTAGGTCACCTGTGTCCCAGCACATAGCCAAGCCCCGTACCACCGCAGTGATCCTGGCCGGTGGCACCGGTCAGCGGGTGGGTCTGTCGATCCCCAAGCAGCTGCTGAAGATCGCCGGCAAGGCAGTCATCGAGCACACCCTGACCACCTTCGAGAACGCCGACTCGATCGACGACGTCATCGTGCTGATGGCCCCGGGCTACGTGCCGGACATCGAGAAGATCGTCGCCAAGGCGGGCTTCACCAAGGTGAAGAAGATCATCGAGGGCGGCTCGACGCGGAACGAGACCACCGAGCGCGCCATCTCCGCCCTCGGCGAGGGCCTGGCCGAGGGCGAGGACCTCAACGTCCTCTTCCACGACGCCGTCCGCCCCCTGCTCTCGCAGCGCGTCATCGACGACTGCGTGGCCGCGCTGGACCGCTACCAGGCCGTCGACGTCGCCATCCCGTCCGCGGACACCATCATCGTCACGCGCACGCACGGCGGGGACGGCGAGTTCATCACCGAGATCCCGGACCGCTCCCGGCTGCGCCGCGGCCAGACCCCGCAGGCCTTCAAGCTGTCCACCATCCGCCGCGCCTACGAGGTCGCCTCCGGTGACCCCAACTTCCAGGCCACGGACGACTGCTCGGTGGTCCTCAAGTACCTGCCGGACGTGCCGATCCACGTTGTCGCGGGCGACGAGTACAACATGAAGGTGACCCAGCCGGTCGACGTCTTCATCGCCGACAAGCTGTTCCAGCTCGCCTCCACCGCCGCGCCCGAGCAGAAGGGCGAGGAGGCCTACCGCGAACTCCTCACCGGCAAGACCGTCGTCATCTTCGGCGGCTCCTACGGCATCGGCAAGGACATCGCCGAACTCGCCGGTTCCTACGGCGCGAACGTGTACGCGCTCGGCCGCTCCACCACCGGCACCCACGTGGAGAACCCGGAGGAGGTCGACGACGCGCTCTCCAAGGCGTACGCCGAGACCGGCCGGATCGACTACGTCGTCAACACCGCGGGCGTGCTGCGCATCGGCAAGCTCGCCGAGACCGACAACGCCACCATCGAGGAGGCGCTGAAGGTCAACTACCTGGCCCCGGTGCAGATCGCGCGCTCCTCCTACAAGTACCTGGCGGAGACCAACGGCCAGCTGCTGCTCTACACCTCCAGCAGCTACACCCGCGGCCGCGCCGAGTACTCCCTGTACTCCTCCACCAAGGCCGCCATGGTGAACCTCACCCAGGCGCTGTCCGACGAGTGGGCGGGCGACGGCATCCGCGTCAACTGCATCAACCCCGAGCGCACCGCGACCCCGATGCGCACCAAGGCCTTCGGCCAGGAGCCCGCGGGCAGCCTGCTGTCCTCCGAGGCCGTGGCCCGTACCTCCCTGGACGTGCTGCTGTCGGAGCTGACCGGGCACGTCATCGACGTCCGCCAGCAGGACCCGACCGCGGGCGCCGCGAACGCCTCCGGCTTTGAACAGGCGCTGGCCGCCGTGCTGGACCGTCAGGACGGCGTGTAATAATCAGAGGTAATTAAGACTTTGGGAATTCAGGCCTCTGCGGGTACCCGTTCACCGGGTATTCGCAGAGGCCTGTATCCGTACCTCACCCAATTGCCGGTCTCTCCCGGCATACCTGTACAAAACCGGCACTCCCCCCTCCCAGAGCAGGTTTCTCCGTGATATCCACCGCTATTCGCGTCGCCCGGGTGGGCAGCGCGGCCGAGCTTGCCGCGGCGGCCCTCGTGATGCTGGGCTTCCCCGCGCTCATGCTGGCCGCGCTCGTCCCGAGCGTTCCCGCCTTCGCGGCCCTGGCCGCCGTGACGTACCTGGCGGATCACTATCTGCACCGCAAGGGCAGCTACCTGATCAACCGCCTCAGCAAGGTCCGCGCGGGCCTGTCGATCCGCTTCCTGATCCGGCAGCTGCTGCTGATCCTCCTGCTGGCCCGGCTGTCCCTGTCGAACGACCTGCTCTTCTACGGCGCGGTCGCCTGCTTCATCGCGTTCTACGGCCTCCAGGCCCCGCACGGCGCCCTGGTCACCCTCATCCGCAACCGCCGCCGGATGCCGGTCGCCACCCGCAACATCGACCTGAAGTCCCGCATCCGCATCCCGGACGCCCCGCCGCGCGGGCTGCTGCACCGCTCCGCGGAGAAGATGCTGCACCTCGACCTGTGCGCGGTCGCCGGCATCCTCGTCTCCGCCGAACTGGGGTCGGCCGGCTTCGGCTTCCTCGGCATCGGTCTCACCGTCGGCGGGGGCGTGGGGTACGTCCTGCGCCTGCTGCCGTACGTGCGGGGCCGGCGGGTCCCGCCGAAGGCCGACGTCGTCCTCGCCGCCGTCGACGACTGGCTGGCCGTCTACAAGCCCGAGACGGTCCTGTACTTCTCCGGGTCCAAGGACTCCGCGTACCAGGTCAACATGTGGCTGGAGACGATGGAGCAGCTGGACACCCGGCCGCTGATCATCCTCCGCGAGCGGGTCATCCTGAACAACCTCGCGCCCACCACGGTCCCCGTCATCTGCGTGCCCGGAGGGGTGCACCTGATGAACCTGGACCTGTCCACCGTGCGGGTCGCCCTCTACGCGGCCAACGTCGGCAAGAACATCCACCTGCTGCGCGTGCCCACCATGAAGCACGTCTTCATCGGCCACGGCGACAGCGACAAGCTCGCCAGCGTCAACCCGTACAGCAAGGTCTACGACGAGGTGTGGACCGCCGGCCGGGCCGGTCGCGACCGCTACGCCATCGCCGACGTCGGCGTCCGCGACGACGACATCGTGGAGGTCGGCCGCCCGCAGCTCGCCCCCATCCAGAGCTGGCAGGGCGTGCCCGAGGATCGCATCCCGACCGTGCTGTACGCGCCCACCTGGGAAGGCTGGGACGGCAACCCGGGCAACACCTCGATCGTGCTCGCCGGCGAGAACATCGTGACGAAGCTGGTCACGGCCGATCCGCCGGTCCGCGTCCTGTACAAGCCGCACCCGTTCACCGGCACCGTCAGCAAGGACGCCAAGGCCGCCCACCAGCGCATCACCGCCCTGGTCGAGAAGGCCGCCGCCGAGCGCGCCGCCGACTCCCGGTTCACCGCCGACACCGCCGCCCAGGCCCAGGCCAAGGCCGAGCTGGCCCGCATCGAGGCCCGGCTCGCCGAGCTGGCCGGCGCCGGCGGCAGCAAGGGCGACGAGGCCGAGGCCACCCGCGACGGCATCGTGGACGTGCACCGGCACGAGGAGATCGCCCGGCTGCGCGCCGCGTGGAACGACGCCTACTGGCGCTCCTTCCCCTCGTACGAGCACCGCGTCATCACCGGCGCCGAGCCGCGGCTGTACGACTGCTTCAACGTCTCCGACGCGATGGTCTCCGACATCTCCTCCGTCGTCTCCGACTTCATCGCGAGCGGCAAGCCGTACGCCGTCACCGACTCCGGCGAGCTGGGTGCCGAGGAGTTCAAGCGGCACAACACCGCCGTGCGCGCCGCGGTCATCCTGTCCAACAGCGCCGCCGAGCTGGGCGGGCTGCTGGACGCCGTGCGCGACCCGTCCGCCGACCCGCTCGCGGACGCGCGCAAGGAGCTGAAGCAGTACCTGCTCGGCCCGGACGAGCCGAAGTCGATCGACCAGTTCAACGCCGCGGTCGCCGATCTCGCCCTGAAGGCCGAGGCCCGCAACGTCGGCCAGCAGTCCCGGCTGGGGGTGGCGAACGCCGATCCCGCCGAGGCGGCCGAGCTCACCAACGCGGTCCCGGGCCAGCGCACCGCGACGGCCGGGGAGACGGACGGCGTGAACGCCGGCTGACCGCTCCAGCGTGACCACCGGGCCCCCGAGGACCTCCTCGGGGGCCCTCTTCGCGCTCCGTCCCGCCTCAATCGGGGATGCACCTGTGAGGTGCACCACTCTTTGCCTTCCGCAAGGCAACCGCTTGCGCAAGGTGTCCGTCTAACACATTGCGATTGAGGTGATACGGGGGAAATATTCCGTGACTAGGGGGAAGAGTGACCGTCGTGACGCAGCCTGATGTGACTGTGATCATCGGGGCGTACGAAGCGATGCCGTACCTGGTGGAGTGCCTGGCATCCGTCGAGGCGCAGACCATCGGCCCGGCGCGCATGGAGGTCATCGCGGTCGACGACGGCTCGACCGACGGCACCGGCGAGTGCCTGGAGGAGTTCGCGGCCCGCGCCCCCATGTCCGTCACCGTCGTCCGCCAGGAGAACTCCGGCGGGCCCAGCGGGCCGCGCAACGTCGGCCTGGACAAGGCGACCGGCCGCTACGTCTTCTTCCTCGACGCCGACGACCGGCTCGGCCCCGAGGCCCTGGAACGCATGGTCGCCATGGCCGACAAGAACGGCACGGACGTCGTCCTCGGCAAGGTGGAAGGCGTCAACCGCAGCGCCCC
The DNA here is from genome assembly GCF_055564315.1 of Streptomyces sp. NPDC029151. Classification (NCBI taxonomy): domain Bacteria; kingdom Bacillati; phylum Actinomycetota; class Actinomycetes; order Kitasatosporales; family Streptomycetaceae; genus Streptomyces; species Streptomyces sp. NPDC029151. Next base: position 1,006,757 of record NZ_JBVHWQ010000002.1, on the reverse strand, counting down.
GAAGTCCATGTGGGGCAAGACGCTCGACCGGGCCGACGTCTTCACCTCCAACATCAAGTTCACGCTCAGCGCGCAGAAGCTCTTCCGCCGCTCCCTGCTGGAGCGGCACGGCATGCGCTTCGACGAGTCGCTGTTCACCGGCGAGGACGCCCTGTTCACGCTGGAGGCCTACCTGCGCGCCGACGGCGTCTCCGTGGTCGCCGACTACACCTGCTACTACCTGGTCGGCCGCGACGACGGCAAGCAGGTCACCAAGACCGGCAGCTACACCCTCCGCTTCGACTCCGCGCGCGCCCTGATGAAGCTCATCGCCGACATGGTCCCGGCCGGCGAGAAGCGCGACCTGCTCATGGTCCGGCCGTTCCTCATCACGCTGCTGCCCCAGTTCGGGCCCAAGTTCCTCACCGACAGCGAAGAGGTGCGCCGGCACAAGTTCGAGCTGGCCAAGCCGCTGATGGACGCCTACTGGACGCCCGGCGTGGCCCGCCGCCTCAAGGTGAACGAGCGGCTGCGGCTGCACCTGGTCGCCATGCAGCGGCCCGAGCTGCTGCTGGACGTCGTCACGTTCGTCAAGGCGAAGAGGCAGGCCGCGGCCGTGCTGGAGAAGCGCGGCACCCGCCTGTACCTGATCTACCCGCACTTCCGGTCCAGGAAGGCCGGCATCCCCGACGAGATCTACCTCGCCGACCCCCGGGAGGCCCGCCCCTTCCTCGGCTACCGGGAGGCCGCCGCCCAGTCCTTCCCGCGCCGCGCCCTGCGCAAGGCCCGGCGGACCCTGCGGCGCGTACTGCCGGGGAAGGGCTTCGGGGCGGCGGCGGCCTGAGCGGCCCGCGCCGGCGCGAGGGGTGAGCCCGGGCCTGACCGCCCGGGGCTCCGTGCCGCCGCAGGTCTGCTCCTGCTCGCCCGCCGGTGCGCGCGCCGCGGGAGCGGATCCGCTCCCGCCTCGCTCCTGCTACTGCTTGCCCGCCTGCAGCGCGCGCCGCAGGGGCCGGCCCACCACGCGCCGCGCCCGCCGGTAGACGGACGCGGCCGGGGCCGGCACCACCGCCGCGGCCTTCTGCTTCGCCTTCTGCGCCTTCGCCAGCTCCCGCCGCAACTGGGCGTTGTTCTGGGTCAGTTCCGCCATCTGGCTCTGCAGCCAGCCGAACCGGCTGCTGAGCGAGGCCAGATCGGTGTCGTTCCACGGCCGCACGCCCGGCGGGAACGACAGCGCACGCATCCTCTTCTCGAAGGCGGCCCCGCCGTCGCCGTGGGTGAAGGTGTTCCGCAGCCCGTTCCTGTCCAGGAACGCCACGAACCGGTCGAAGCGCTCCCCGTGGCCCCCGACCAGCCGACTGAGATCGGCCTGCTCGTACAGCCGGGCCGGATCCGCCGCCTCCGGGTCCTTCGCGACCTTGTCCAGCCGCAGGTGCGGGATGTCGAAGTACCGGCACAGCTCCAGCGTGCGCGAGTCCCCGCACAGCACCGTCGCCGGCGTCCCCGCGAGCAGCGCCGCGATGTTGCCGTGGATGCGCGAGCCGAAGGAGAAGTCGAAGTCCCGCAGGTCGTCGATCCAGGTGACCGGGTCGACGTACACCCGCACCTTGCCCTCCCGGTACATCGGGTGGTCCGGGTGCGTCGGCATCGCCGTCACCAGCGCGTTCGGGTCCGTCAGGTCCCGCCAGTGCAACTGCCGCGCGTCGCTGATGTTCTGCCCGACGAAGCACAGGTTCGGGTAGCGGGCGTGGGTGCGGCTGATGATCCGGTCCAGGCCCTGCTTCTGCACCGCGCTGTGCGAACCGTTCACCGCGACCCGCGCGTCGGAGGTCAGCTCCGGCAGCCGCTTTTGCACGTCGAGGTCGCGGCCGTGGTGGAACAGGGACGGGCAGCCGATGACCTCCACGTCCCGGAAGCCCATGTCCCGCAGGTACTGCTCGGTGAACTCGCCGCGCACCCCGATCGAGGCGCTGCGGTCCAGCACCGCCGAGCAGAACTCGCGCACGGACTGCTCCATCGGCTTCAGCCGCGCGGCGTCGTAGCCCAGCCCGGTCTGCGCGCCGACGCCCAGCACCACCACGGGGATCCGCAGCTTGCTGATGAGCCGGGTCATGCGCTTCAGCCGGCCCTCGAAGGACGGCCGGAAGGCGTTGGCCAGTGGCACGACGAAAGCGTCGTACTCCTCGTTGATCCGGGCCGCCGCCGACACGTCGGTGCCGATGCCGTTCGAGACGACCTCGGTTCCCGGCACTTCGAGGATCTTGTGCGCGGCGTCGCTGAAGATCAGGTTGCCGGCGTTGGTGGCGATGACGTCCCGGTGAAGGGCCTCCTCGAGGGAGAGGACATCGTACGGGCTCTTGCCCGATCGCAGCAGGATGCGGTTCACAGAAGGAACAGTACGTGACACAAACTTCAACTTATGTTGGTAAGACATTTTATTTCTACAGGCAACCAACACAACTTTTTTGCCGTATGCAAACGGTGAGCGAACGATTACGCACCGCCTGTCCGGGAGGTGGACCGGCGCGCACCGGCCGATCCACTTCGCGTAGATTGCGGGGCAGGCGGCAGCACAGGCGGCCGGAGCGCGCGAGGGGACGGAAGGCACCGTGTCAAGGGCAAGGCAGGCCGTGGGTGAGGCCCGCAGGATCGTCGTCAAGGTGGGCTCCTCGTCACTGACCACCGCCGCGGGCGGCCTGGACGCCGACCGCGTCGACGCCCTCGTCGACGTCCTCGCCAAGAGCCGCGGCGGCGCGGAGCGGGAGGTCGTCCTAGTCTCCTCCGGCGCCATCGCCGCCGGACTCGCCCCGCTCGGCCTGCGGCGCCGCCCCAAGGACCTGGCCCGCCAGCAGGCCGCCGCCAGCGTCGGCCAGGGCCTGCTCGTCGCCCGCTACACCGCCTCCTTCGCCCGCTACGGCGTCCGGGTCGGCCAAGTCCTGCTCACCAGCGACGACATGAGCCGCCGCGCCCACCACCGCAACGCCTCCCGCACCCTCGACAAGCTGCTCGCGATGGGCGCCCTCCCGATCGTCAACGAGAACGACACCGTCGCCACCGACGAGATCCGCTTCGGCGACAACGACCGCCTCGCCGCCCTCGTCGCCCACCTCGTCCACGCCGACCTGCTGGTCCTCCTCTCCGACGTCGACGGCGTCTACGACGGCGACCCCAGCAAGCCCGGCACCTCCCGGATAGCGGAGGTCAAGGGCCCGCAGGACCTCGCCGGCGTCGAGATCGGCAGCGCGGGCAAGGCCGGCGTCGGCACCGGCGGCATGGTCACCAAGGTCGAGGCCGCCCGGATCGCCGCCGCCGCCGGCATCCCCGTGGTGCTGACCAGCGCCGTCCACGCGGCCGAGGCCCTCGCCGGCGGCGACACCGGCACCTACTTCCACCCCACCGGCAAGCGCTCCGCCGACCGCCTCCTGTGGCTCCAGCACGCCTCCACCCCGCAGGGCGCCCTGATCCTGGACGACGGAGCCGTGGACGCGGTCGTCAAGCGGCGGACATCGCTGCTGCCCGCCGGAATCGCCGCCGTGGAGGGCGAGTTCAGCGCGGGCGACCCCGTCGAACTGCGGGACGCGACGGGCCGCGCGGTGGCCCGGGGGCTCGTCAACTTCGACGCCAAGGAGATCCCCCGGCTGATCGGACGGTCGACCCGGGAACTGGCACGGGAGCTGGGCGCCGCCTACGAACGCGAGGTCGTACACAGGGACGACCTGGTGCTCCTGCACGCCTGACTCTCGCAAAACAGCTCGTAAAACAGGGCGTAAGGAACGCCCCCGGTGGGGGACGTTCCGTAAAACCCCCACGCGGAGCCCGGCGGCCTGCTCAACTTTGTCTCGGGGACATGTTGATGGGAACACGTTCCGTCAAGGGGCCATGCGAGCCATACGAGCCAAGCGCGCCTTGCACGCCACGCGAGCCGTGCGCGCCGGGCACGCCATGCGAGCCGAGCGAGCCATGCGTGAAGGAGGCCGTCGTGAGACGAGTGCGCCCGGGGGCGGCGTCCCGCGGTGCTCTGACGAGCGTCGCGGCCGGGGACACCTATGAGGAGCCCAAGGACCTGCCCAGGCTGTGGCACGTCACCCTCAGCGTCTCCGGGGAGAAGGTGCCCCTGCCCGAACTGCGGCGGGCCCTGGAACAGCTCGCCCACGACCACCCCTTCCTGCTGACCAGCAGATACGCGACCGACCACGCGGAGATCCGGTACTGGGAGGAGGCCCGCGACCTGCACGACGCCGCCGCCGTGGCGCTGCGCCTGTGGGGCGAGCACCGGCAGAGCGCCGGCCTGCCGCGCTGGGAGATCGTCGGCCTGGAGGTCATCGACCGCGAGACTTACCACCACCGCATCGCCGAGGGCTACGGGCCACCACCGGCGACACCGGTGGGAGTGCATCCGTTCTGAGCCGGAGCGGGGGCCGGGACCGAGGCGGAGCGGGGGCCGCGGGGCCGGGGGCCGGGACCGAGGCGCGGGCCGGGGATCCCGGAGCCGCGGGTTCCGGGAGTTCCGGAATTCCGCTGGTTCCGGCAGTGCCGGGGCCCGGGATCCGGTCGCCTCGCGGGGCTGCAACGGGAAGGGCGCGGGGGTAGGCCTGGGGGCCGTGGCGCGGGCAGGGGTGGCGGTTCGCCCCCTTTGGGATGCCCCGGGGCGGCGATTCGCCCCCTTTGGGGTGTGCCGGGGTGTCTCGGGGTGTGGGACGTCCGCTGAACCGCCGCGTCCCGCGCACTACCCTTCCCTCATGACCACGCTCTCTCCGTACGACTCGATGTCCCCGGTCACCCAGGCCGCCTACCGGGCCAAGGCCGCCGCCGCCGACCTCGCACCGCTCCCGCGCGCGGTGAAGGACGACGCGCTGCTCGCCATCGCCGACGCCCTGGAGGTCCGGACCGCCGAGATCGTCGAGGCCAACGCCAAGGACGTGGCCAAGGCCCGGGAGAACGGCACGAGCGAGGCCATCGTCGACCGGCTCACCCTCACCCCCGAGCGGGTCCGCGCCATCGCCTCCGACGTCCGCGACGTCGCCGGGCTGCCCGACCCGGTCGGTGAGGTCGTGCGCGGCTCCACCCTCCCCAACGGCATCGACCTGCGCCAGGTCCGCGTCCCGCTCGGTGTCGTCGGCATCATCTACGAGGCCCGCCCGAACGTCACCGTCGACGCCGCCGCCCTCTGCCTGAAGTCCGGCAACGCCGTCCTGCTGCGGGGCTCCGCCTCCGCCTACGAGTCCAACACCGCCCTCGTCCGGGTGATCCGCGACGCCGTCGGCGGCGCCGGGCTGCCCGCCGACGCCGTCCAGCTGGTGCCGGGGGAGAGCCGCGACTCCGTCCGCGAGCTGATGCGCGCCCGCGGCCTGGTCGACGTCCTCATCCCGCGCGGCGGTGCCTCCCTGATCCAGACCGTGGTCAACGAGTCGACGGTCCCCGTGATCGAGACCGGCACCGGCAACTGCCACGTCTACGTCGACGCCCAGGCCGACATCGACACGGCCGTCGAGATCCTGATCAACTCCAAGGCCCAGCGGGTCAGCGTCTGCAACGCCGCCGAGACCCTCCTCGTCCACCAGGACATCGCCCCCGAGTTCCTGCCCCGCGCCCTGGACGCCCTCGCCGAGGCCGGCGTCACCGTCCACGCCGACGAGCGCGTCATGGCCTACGCGAAGGACTCCAAGGCCACCGTCGTCGAGGCGACCGCCGAGGACTGGGAGACCGAGTACCTCTCCCACGACATCGCCGCCGCGGTGGTGGACTCGCTGGACAAGGCCGTCGAACACATCCGGCTGTGGACCTCCGGCCACACCGAGGCCATCGTCACCACCTCCCAGCAGGCCGCCCGCCGCTTCACCCAGCTGGTCGACTCCACCACCGTCGCCGTGAACGCCTCCACCCGCTTCACCGACGGCGGCCAGTTCGGCTTCGGCGCCGAGATCGGCATCTCCACCCAGAAGCTGCACGCCCGTGGCCCGATGGGCCTGCCGGAGCTGACCAGCACGAAGTACATCGTCACCGGCGACGGACACGTGCGCCGCTGACCCGTTCACCCGTCCGGCCGAGCCCGCCGGCGCGCGGCCGGTGTCCTGAACGCCGTCTCACCAGGCAGACGAATTTCCATACCGTCTGCCCAAATTGACCCCCCAGGACTACTCTGGACCCGTGCCGGAGGACGTGGGGGGTACGCCGTTCCCTGACGGCTGGGAGCCCGACGACGACCACGACCACGGGGTGTCGGACGAAGAGTTCGCCTCCGTGGTCTTCGACGAGGCCTTCGTGCAGGCGGCCACGGTCCATGAGCCGACCGCCGTCGAACGCCTCCTGGCCGCCGCCCAGGCCAGAGCCGAGGCCTCCGAGGCGGAGACCCGCCGCGCCCGCGCCCGCAGCGAGCACTACGACGACGGCCACGGCCCCGACGGCATCGCATTCGGCCAGGATCAGGACGACGACGAGCTGGACGACACGTACGTCCTCGGTGTCCGCCGCGGCGCCTTCGGCCCCTACGGCAGACAGGTCCGCTGGCACCGTCCCGTGGCCTGGGTCCTCGCCGTCGTCATGGGCATCGGCATGGTCGCCCTGGCCTTCGCCGCCGTGTACCGGGGAAGCTCCTCGGGCACCCGCGACCGGGTCCCCGCCCCCGCCTCGACCGGCCTGGAACAGGGCGGCGCCTCCCCGCCCGGCGCCCCCGCCGACCCCACACGGCCGGCCGTACCGGCCGTCCCCCACTCACCCTGAACGCCCGCCCGCGCTTGGTGAGAACCTGTCAGAAGTTGTCGAAAGCAGGGCGTTTACCCGGCCTCCGCGAGACCTACTCTGAAAGTATGGGCGGGCCTGGAGACCCACCGGAGGGGACACCCGAGGGCGGCCCCGGAGGTGCGGAGGACGAATACCGATCCGTCGTCTTCGACGAGTCGTTCGTCCGTGCTGCCCGCCTCCAGGAGTTCTCCGCCAAGGAGCGGATGGCCGACCGCACGCCCGCCGTCCGCCGCCGTCCGCCCCTGCACCGCGGACTCGGCCGGCAGGCCCTGGCCCTCGTCCTGCTGATCGCCGTCGCCTTCGGCACCGCGATCTACATGGGCGTCCGCCACCCGTACGGCTCCCCGGGGGTCCGGCGGCCCGTGGAAGCCCTGCGGATCACGGTCATCCCGCTCGCCCCGCAGGGCAAGGTGCCCGGCGCCGCCGACGCCGAGAGCCTGTACGCCCGCAGCCCCGCCGCCCCCTTCGAGGTCGGCGCCGAGGGCATACCCCTGCCGGCCTCGCGCAGCACCTCCCACTTCTCCGACAGCCAGGTGGTGGCCGCCCTCACCACCGTCAAGGACTACCTCGTCCGCTCCTCGCTCTACCCGGAGGTGCTCACCGGCCGCGAGGTGCGTCCCGCCCGGTCCCTGATCGACTCCGACCAGCTCGACCAGTTCGACCAGAGCTTCGACCACCCGGCGGCCGACGGCCGGCACGCGCCCACCGGCTGGGTGATCCGCATCGACCCCGCCCGGGCCCAGCTGGCCGACGACCGGATCCGTGTGCTCGGCTCCCTGGAGGTCACCGAGGCCGACCCGGCGACGCTGGAGATCACGGCCGACCACACCTTCGTCTACGCCCTGCGCCCCACCGGCGCCGCCGGCGCCCCCGCATCCCTCTTCACGGTCCGCCGCGAGGTGACCTTCCACCTCGACCGCGACGACCTGCGCACCCACCAGGTCCAGCTGATCACTTCCCACGTCCAGGCGGGCCCCCTCGCCTGCGCCGAGGACTCCGCCGCCTACCTCCGCCCCCTCCTGGCCGGCCAGACGGCCCGCTCGGGCGCCCCCGCGGGAACCAACCCCTACGAGACGGACAGTCCCACGGCCCTGTGCGGGACGCTGGCCACGGGGGCTCAGCCGAAGGTGTGAGCGCCGCCGAGACGGGCGGCCGCCAGGCGTGCCCCCTCGGCTACTACTCGTCCCCGCCCGGGGCGTCCCCCTCGGCCGGCGGGGGGCTCCGGAAGCCGTCGAAGCCTCGGCGGACCCGGCCCCCGATGTCGCCCGCGCCGCCCGCGAGGTCCGTGACCAGCTTCATCAGCGGGTCCTTGGAGCTCTTCACATCGCTCGCGTAGCTGGCCGCCGACTCGCGGAAGGAATCGCTGACGGACGTGTCCTTGTCCTCGGTGCGCCGCGGGTAGTGCCCGTCCATGAGCCGCTGGTAGTCCCGGGACTCGGCCCACTTCTTCAGCTCGGCGGCCCGCACGGTGGTGAACGGGTGCGAGCGGGGCAGCACGTTCAGGATCTTCAGCACGGAGTCGCGCAGATCGCCACCGGACTCGTACTCCTCGGCCTGCTCCAGGAACGCGTCCACGTTCATCTCGTGCAGGTGGTTGCCGCCCGCGATCTTCATCAGGCCCCGCATCGAGGCCCGGACGTCCTGGCCCACCAGCAGCCCCGCCCGGTCGGCGGACAGCTCCGACTTGCGGAACCACTCCCGCAGCGCCGTGATGATCGCCATGATCGCGAGGTTGCCCAGCGGGATCCAGGCGACCTTCAGCGCGAGGTTCGTCAGGAACAGCAGGATCGTGCGGTAGACCGAGTGCCCGGACAGCGCGTGCCCCACCTCGTGGCCGACGACCGCCCGCATCTCCTCCTCGTCGAGCAGCTCCACCAGCCCCGTGCTGACCACGATGATCGGCTCGTCCAGCCCGATGCACATCGCACTCGGCTGCGGGTCCTGCGTGACGTACATCGGCGGGACCTTCTCCAGGTCCAGGATGTAGCACGCGTCCAGCAGCATGTCGTGCAGGTGCGTGAACTGCCGCTCGGAGACCCGCACCGAGTCGGACAGGAACAGCAGCCTCAGGCTCCGCTCCGGCAGCAGCCCGCTGAGCGCCTTGAAGACGGTGTCGAACCCGCTCAGCTTGCGCAACGCGACCAGGGCCGAACGGTCGGCCGGGTGCTCGTACGCGCGCGAGGAGATCCCCGGGAAGCGCCTGCGCTGCCTGCTCGGCACCCGCTCGTACCCCGCGTGCTGGTGGCCGTCGTCGGACATGTCTTCCCCCATGCGTCTGAGTGCCCCACTGCGCCCCCGAGGCGGGGACCAGCCTAGGCGGAGATACCGTGGACGGGCAGTACACCCCGAAGGAGTCCCGCCATGGAGCACCACCCCGTAGCCGCCCGGCTGACCGAGGCCGCCGCCGGCGCCGTCCAGCAGCACGGAACGGGAAACCTGCTCCGCATCGTGCTGATCGTGATGGTCCTCGGCTGTGTCCTCACCGCCTGGTTCCTGCTGCGCGGCTACAAGCGGAAGGACGACTGACGAGCGGGGAAAGTTCCCCGCCGCCGGGCGCCTGACGCCTGCCCGGAGCCCGCGCCGACGGCGCCCTCCGTCCCCAACGGCGGAGTCGGCGTGATCGCCGCAGCGCCGCCCGCTTACGATGAGCCGACATCTTTATTCCGCCCACACGCGATAGGTCCTGCCGAAGATGAGCTTCCACAGCGCCGCAGCCCAGTTGGTCACCCTTGCCGCCGAGGGCGGGGAGCACGGCGGAAACCACAACAGCCTGAACCCGGCGGTCACCGGCGGCGGCGCCCTGATCATCCTGCTCCTGCTGCTGTGGATCACCACGCGTTTCAACCGCGACCGCTGAGCGGGGACCCCGTCCCCGGCCGGACGTCCGAGACCGGGCCGGTAGGGTCTGCACGCATGGGAGAGCAGGACATGCCTACCGGTCCGGCGCACGAGACCGCCGACGACACGGTGAAGCAGCCGCAGTACGGACCGGGCCACGGCCCCGCCCACACGGGCAAGCGGCGCCTGGGCGTCATGGGCGGAACGTTCGACCCGATCCACCACGGTCACCTCGTGGCGGCCAGCGAGGTCGCCGCGCAGTTCCAGCTGGACGAGGTGGTGTTCGTCCCCACCGGCCAGCCCTGGCAGAAGTCCCACCGCAAGGTCTCCCCGGCCGAGGACCGCTACCTGATGACGGTCATCGCCACCGCCGAGAACCCGCAGTTCTCCGTCAGCCGCATCGACATCGACCGCGGCGGCCCCACCTACACCGTCGACACCCTGCGCGACCTGCGCGCCCTCAACCCCGACACCGACCTCTTCTTCATCACCGGCGCCGACGCGCTCGGCCAGATCCTCACCTGGCGGGACTCCGAGGAACTCTTCTCCCTCGCCCACTTCATCGGCGTCACCCGGCCCGGCCACCACCTGGCCGACCCCGGCCTGCCGGAGGGCGGTGTCTCGCTCGTCGAGGTGCCGGCGCTCGCCATCTCCTCCACGGACTGCCGGGCGAGAGTCGCCAAGGGAGACCCCATCTGGTACATGGTGCCGGACGGAGTCGTGCGCTACATCGCCAAGCGCGAGCTGTACCGCGGCGAGTGAGCCGAGAGGGGCACCGGTGAACGACCGATACGACGCGGGTGACGCGGGCTACGGCGCCGGTCCGTACGAAATCGTCGGCTACGACGAGTACGGCCGGCCCGTCTACGGGCAGGTCCCGGCCCAGCAGACTCCGCAGGCCCAGCAGGCCACCTACGATCCGTACGCCCAGCAGCAGGGCTACGGCTACGACCCCTACGCCACCGGCCTGCAGCAGCCGGCCCCCTCCTACGACCCCGGCCGGCAGCCGCCCGCCTACGACCCCTACGGCTCCCAGACCCCGTACGACCCGTACGCCACCGGCACCCAGGACGCCACGGGCCACGACCCCTACGGGCAGGCCGCGAGCAGCGGACAGCAGCCCCGGGTCGCCGAGCAGACCGCCTACATCCCGCAGCAGGCCGGACCCGCGGAGGACGTGCAGACCCCGCAGGAGACCGGGCCCGACCCGGGCGAACCGGACTACCGCACCGAGCAGTTCGCCTTCGTCGAGGAGCCGGACGGCGACTCCGAGGACGTCATCGACTGGCTGAAGTTCACCGAGAACCGCACCGAGCGCCGCGAGGAGGCCCGCCGCCGCGCCCGCAGCCGGATCATCGCGCTCCTCGTCGTCCTCGCCGTCGTCGCGGCCGGCGGTGTCGGCTACCTCTGGTACGCCGGGAAGCTGCCCGGCCTGTCCTCCTCCGACGGCGGGACCGGCAGCGGCACCCCCGTCACCGCCCAGAAACGGGACGTGCTCGTCGTCCACCTGCACAACACCGCGAAGGGCGGCACCTCCACGGCCCTGCTGGTCGACAACACCACCACCAAGCAGGGCACCACGATCCTGCTGCCCAACTCGCTCGCGCTGACCGGCGACGACGGCTCCACCACGACCCTCGCCAAGTCCGTGGACGACGACGGCTCCTCCGGCACCCGTGACCAGCTCGACACGGTCCTCGGCACCAGCATCCAGGGCACCTGGCGCCTCGACACGCCCTACCTGCAGAACCTCGTCGAACTCGTCGGCAACATCGAGGTCGACACCGACACCGACGTGCCCGACCCGGACGGCAGGAAGAAGGGTGCCGCCCCGCTCGTCCACAAGGGCCGGGAGCAGACCCTCAGCGGCAAGATGGCCGTCGCCTACGCCACCTACCGCGCCGCCGGCGAGTCCCAGAACGCCCAGCTGGAGCGGTTCGGCCAGGTCATGCAGAGCGTACTGCGCAAGATGTCCTCCGACCCGTCGTCCGCCACGACCACCGTGCAGACCCTCGCGCAGATCCTCGACCCGCCGCTCACCGACAAGGACCTCGGCGCCTTCCTCGCCAAGCTCGCCGACCTCGCCAAGAGCGGCGCCTACAAGACCGCCCTGCTGCCCGTGCAGGACGACGGCACCCTCAGCGCGCAGACCAGCGACAGCGTGGTCAAGGACATCCTCGGCGGCACCGCCAAGAGCCCCGACGCCGGCTCCGCGGTCCGGGTCTCCGTGCAGAACGCCACCGGTGTGAAGGACGACACGGAGAAGGCCCGCGTCGTGCTCCTCAACGGCGGCTTCACCTTCCTGGAGGGCGGCAGCGCCTCCGGCACCCAGGCCGCCTCGAAGGTGCTCTACGCGGACGCCGCCCACAAGGCCGACGCCGCGGAGGTCGCCAAGACCCTCGGCCTGCCCGCCGGCTCCGTGACCAAGGGCGGCGTCTCCTCCGGAGCCGACGTCTCGGTGGTCCTCGGCAGCGACTACAAGCCGTCCTCCTCCTGACCCCGGGGCCGCCTTCCGGACGGGAGGGCGGCCCCGTGGGGCACCCCACGTCCGGCAGCAGCACCCGCTGAGCCGCGGTGCTGCCGTAATCACGTGGGGTGCGCCGGGCGGTCCGTGAGACCCTTGATGGCAAAAGACCGCCGACGGAAAGCCGTGTAGTGACCGCCACCGACCGTTCCCTTGAGCTCATCAGCACCGCCGCCCAGGCGGCGGCCGACAAGCTCGCCCACGACGTCATCGCCTACGACGTGAGCGACGTACTGTCGATCACGGACGCCTTCCTGCTGGCCTCCGCGCCGAACGACCGCCAGGTCAGGGCCATCGTCGACGAGATCGAGGAGCGCCTGCTGAAGGAGCTCGGCGCCAAGCCGGTCCGCCGCGAGGGCGACCGCGAGTCCCGCTGGATCCTGCTCGACTACGTCGACATCGTCGTCCACGTCCAGCACAGCGAGGAGCGGGTCTTCTACGCCCTGGAGCGGCTGTGGAAGGACTGCCCCGAGCTCGAGCTGCCCGCCGACGCCAAGGCCACCCGCGGCAAGGCCGAGGAGCACGCCCGGACGCAGGCCGCCGAGGCCGACCAGGAGCCGGGCGGGGAGTGGTGATGAGCGCCACAGGTGAGGTGACCGACCGCAAGGGCCGGGGCCGCCGCATCATCCTGTGGCGCCACGGCCAGACCTCCTGGAACGTCGAGCGCCGCTTCCAGGGCACCACCGACGTCGAGCTGACCGAGACGGGCCTCGAGCAGGCCCGCCGCGCGGCGCGGCTGCTGGCCTCCCTGCGGCCGGACGCGATCGTCTCCTCGGACCTGCAGCGGGCCGTGCACACGGCGGCCGAGCTGGCCGCCCTCACCGGCCTCGACATCACGCGCGACGAGAGTCTGCGCGAGACCTACGCGGGCGTCTGGCAGGGGCTGACGCACGAGGAGATCATCGCCCGGTACGGCGAGGAGTACGCCGCCTGGAAGCGCGGCGAGGCGGTCCGCCGCGGCGGCGGCGAACTGGAGACCGAGGTCGCCGACCGCGCCGCCCCCGTCGTGCTGCGGCACGTCGAGAAGCTGCCCGAGGACGGCACCTTGGTCGTCGTCAGCCACGGCGGCACCATCCGCACCACCATCGGCCGGCTGCTCGGCCTGGAGGCCCGGCACTGGGAGAGCCTCGGCGGCCTCTCCAACTGCTGCTGGTCCGTGCTCGGCCAGGGCGCCCGCGGCTGGCGCCTGCTCGAGCACAACGCGGGCACCCTCCCGGAGCCCGTCCTCGGCGACGACGACTGACCGTCCCGAGGGCCCCCGACCCCGGATTTCACTTTCCGGCAGGTCACAGGCTAAAGTTCTTCTTGTTCGCCCCGCCGAGCGGGAAGAACACAAGGGGCTATAGCTCAGTTGGTAGAGCGCCTGCATGGCATGCAGGAGGTCAGGAGTTCAATTCTCCTTAGCTCCACTGATCGACACTCTGTTGAGTTGTCAAAGATCGGTGATGAGGATCCCGTCCCCGCAGGGGGGCGGGATTTTCTGTGTCCGGCCTCCGATCAGCCGCGGACGCGTTCCTCGGCCTCGACCTCCTCTCCCCGTACCGGCGGCCACAGCCGCTCTCTCCGCTCCCGCAGCAGCGCGATCTTCGTCCGCGCGTCCTCGTCCTCCGGGCTGTAGACCACGATCCGGCACTCCGGCATCCCGTCGATGGACAGCGACTGGGAGGTCATCCGCATCTCGCCGACCGCCGCGTGCCGGAACGTCTTCACCCGGGGCCCCGGAGGCACCACCTCACCGTGCGCCCACAGCTCCGCGAACCAGGGGCTCGCCGCCGACAAGCCGCGTATGTAGTCGTCCCAGGCCGGCTCGCCCACGTGTCTGCCGTAGGAGGACCGCAGCGTCGCCACCATCAGCGGCAGCTCCGTCTCCCGGTGCACCAGCGGACAGATGCCGTCCGGCAGCGTGAAAAGCGTCCACAGCACGTTCGGCAGGCCGGTCCTGGCGGTCTCCGGCACCAGGAACAGATCCCGGTAGGCCGCGTTGGTCGCCAGGACGTCGTACCGCGAGTTGTAGACCACCGCCAGCATCGGGTCGAGGGCGTCGATGATGCCCTGCACCGCCGGGCCGATCTGCCGGGCCAGGCCCTCCGGGTCCGGCTGGAACGGCACCTCGGCCAGCCGGTACAGGTGCTCCCGCTCCGGGGGGTCCAGCAGCAGGGTCCGCGCGACCGCGTCCAGCACCTGCGGCGAGGCGTTGATCGGCCGGCCCTGCTCCAGCCACGTGTACCAGGTCACGCCGACACCCGAGAGCTGCGCCACCTCCTCCCTGCGCAGCCCGGGCGTGCGCCGCCGAAGGCCCGGCGGCATCCCCACGTCGGCCGGCGTGACCCGTGCCCGCCTGGTGCGCAGAAAGGCGGCCAGCTCCGGCCTGCGCCGCTGTGTCCTCGTCCCCATCGTCATCCCCCGTCGTCCCCGTCGTCCCCGTCGTCCCGATGACCCCGTGGCCCTCAGCCCCGCGGACCCGTCGTCCCCGCGTCCCCGTCGTCCCCGTCGTCCTCGTCGTCCCCGTCACATCGTCGGTACGCGGACCCGGCCCTGCCAGGTGCTGGCAGTACCAGCATCGGCGGGCACTCGGCACCCGTACCGCCCCGCCGTCACGCTCGACGCCATGACGACGACATCCCGGACCGGTCCGGGCATCGAGCCCGTTCCGAACCTCGCGACCAGTGAACCACCCGCCACCGACAGTGACCCCGCGACCGTCGGCCACCGAGCCGCATCACCCGTCACGCACAGTGAAGCACCCGCCACTGACAATCGTCCTCGGCTGCTGCTCGGGGTGCTGCTCGCCGCCCTGTTCATGGCAGCCCTCGACGTCTTCATCGTGAACGTCGCGGCCCCCACGATCGGTTCCGACCTGCAGGCCTCCGGCGCCGACCTCCAGCTGGTGATCGCCGGCTACACCATCACCTACTCCGTGCTGCTGATCACCGGCGCCCGGCTCGGCGACCGGCTCGGCCACGGCCGCGTCCACTTCGCCGGGCTGGCGCTGTTCACCGCCGCCTCGCTCGCCTGCGGACTGGCCCAAGGCTCGACCGAGCTGATCGTGTTCCGGCTGGTGCAGGGGGCCGGCTCGGCGCTGATGATCCCGCAGGTGCTCAGCCTCATCCAGCGCACCTTCACCGGCGAGGCCCGGGCGCGGGCGCTCGGCGCCTACTCGGCGGTCCTGGCCGTCGGCGCGGCCGCCGGACAGGTCGCAGGAGGCGTGCTGGTCAGCGCCGACCTGTTCGGTACCGGCTGGCGGCCGGTGTTCCTGGTCAACGTCCCGGTGGGGGCCGCACTGCTGGTGCTGGGCCGGCGAGTCCTTCCCCGCGGCGCCGCGGGCGGCCGGGAGCGGGCCCGGGCTCTCGACCTGCCCGGTCTGGTGCTGCTCGGTGCCGCCGTCTCGCTGCTGACGGTGCCGCTGGTGCTCGGGCAGGAGGAGGACTGGCCGCTGTGGTCCTGGCTGTCGCTGGCCGGAGCGGTGGTGCTGTTCGCCCTGTTCTGCGGCTACGAGTCCCGGCTGGCCCGGCGCGGCGGCGCCCCGCTCATCACCCCCCGCGTGCTGCGCCACCCCGGCATCGGGAGGGCCGTCTTCCGGATCCTCGCGGCGATGTCGGTCAACGCCGGCTTCCTCTTCGCCCTGACCCTGCACGTCCAGGGCGGCCTCGGCTACAGCGCCCTCAGGGCGGGACTGAGCTTCGCGCCGACCGCCGCCGTCTTCGGCGCCGTCAGCCTGACCTGGCGGAAGTGGCCGGCCGCCTGGCAGCGGGCGCTGGCGCCGGCCGGGTTCGCGCTCACCGCGGTGTCCGTCGCCGTGGTCGGGCTGGCCTTCCACGGCGGTGGTGACGGGGGAGCGGCCCTGTACGCGGGGTACGCGGGCACCGGTGCGGGGCTCGCGCTCGCCTTCAGCCCGACGCTCACCGGCGCGCTGGCCACCGTACGGCCCGAGGACGCCGCGGACGCCAGCGGTCTGCTGGCGACGGTCGCGCAACTCGGACAGCTGATCGGCGTGGCCGCGTTCGGCACACTGTTCCTGAACCGGCTTGAGTCATTCGGGGCCCTGCGCCCGTACACCTCCGCGGAGGCGTTCTCGGTGAGCGTCTGGGCGCTGGCCGCGACGGCCGCGGTGGGGAGTGTGTCCGGACTGGTACTGAGGCGTCGCTGACCGTATTGCTCCGGCCGTGGCAGAATCAAACGGCCGGAAGGGGGCGCGGCCCGACGGGAGGGAGTAGCGATGCCTGCGAGCATCCTCGAGGAGGTCGGCCACCTCCTCGGTGCGGCGTTGATACGGGACACGACCGCCCGGCTGAGCTGCCCTTCCTGCGGTTCCGCACATGTGGCCCAGGTTCTCGGCGACAATGGCGGAATCTCCTACGTGTGCACGGCCTGCGGCCACAGCTGGAGCTGATCGATGGGTGCACACCGGCGAAAGTGCGACTGGTGCGGGAGCGGTACGCCGATCGTCCGCGACATGGAGCCGATCAATCCCGACTACCAGTACTGGTGCGAGGAATGCGCGCGGGCGCTGATCATAAAAGGCGACCCGATCGAGACGTACCGGGAACTGGAGGGTGAGCCGATCTACGGCCGCCTCCTCGAGGAGCACTGCACGCTCAAGCGGTTCTACCAGTTCGTCACGGCCTGACACGGACCTCGTCGCCGGACCTCGGCAACGATGTCCGGGCCCGTGCGAGGAAGAGCGCACCGGTCGCCCCATAGACGGCTGACAGCGCCAAGGCCCCCCAGGTCAGGTGCAGTTCGGGCCGGCCTTTTCCGTGCGGCACCCACCAGGGGGCGTACGAGCAGAAGACCAGCAGGGTGCCCAGGGCAGCGGCCCGGTGCCGGCGTGTCCACAGCAGCAGCACCAGGGGCACGCACCACACCCAGTGGTGGGTCCACGACACGGGGCTGATCAGCAGGGCGGTGACCGCGCAGGCGCACACCGCCCAGGCCCGTCGCCCCCGCAACTCCGCCCGCACGGCCACGGTGAGCCCCACGGCGCCCGCCACGGCCGCGCAGGCCGCCCAGAGGACTCCCGGGTCGGGCGTGTGCAGGAAGCGGGCCAGGAGGCCGCGCAGCGCCTGGTTGGCGGTCTCCTCGGCGTGCCCGGCCCGGCTCGGACGGAACACCATGTCCGTCCAGAACCGCCACGAGTCGTACGGCAGGACGGCCGCCGCCAGCAGTGTCGCCCCGGCGAACGCGACGGCCGCCCCGCGCGCGTGCCGCAGCCACGGCCCTCCGTCGCCGCCCCCCAGGCGGGCCACCAGGCCCGTGACGAGCAGGTACACCGGGAACAGCGCGGGCGTCAGCTTGACCGCCGCGGCCAGCCCCAGGCCCACCCCCGTCCAGCGGTCGTGCCCGCCGGCGGGGCGGCGGGTCAGGTCCCACAGCACCAGGACGGCGAGCAGCAGGTTGATCTGGCCGTAGCGCAGTGTCGTCCACACGGGCTCGCACCACACCGCCGGCGCCGAGAGCCACCAGACGGTCTCCGCGCGCGTGTGGCCGACGAGTCTCAGGGACAGCCGTACGAACACCACCAGCAGCGCGAGGTTGCCGGCCGTCGCCAGGGGGCGCAGGAGCGCGGTGTCCAGCAGGGGGAGCGGGGTGAACAGCAGGGCCGCGAACGGCGGGTAGGTGGTGGGCAGGCGCGCGGCCGTCGCGCGCAGGGCGTACAGGTCGCCGCCGGCCCGTACGGCGGCCCCCTCGGCCCGGTAGACCATCAGGTCGATCATCGACACGTGCGCGGCCCGCTGGGCGGCCCAGAACGCCGCGAAGGACAGCAGGCACACCCCCACGGCGACCGGCATCCGGCGGCGGGCGGCGGGAGACGCGATCATGGTCACGAAGCCGACATTAGTGCCCTAATCGGGACGGGCGGGAAACCGATTTGGTGCTGCACTGCGGGCCCTGTAATGTTTACGTCGTCGCCGGGGGAACCCGGCGGGACACAACAAGGGGCTATAGCTCAGTTGGTAGAGCGCCTGCATGGCATGCAGGAGGTCAGGAGTTCAATTCTCCTTAGCTCCACAGAAATCGAAGGCGGATCATCCCACGGATGATCCGCCTTCGGTGTGTTGTGCCCCCATGACGCGCGCGTGGGTGGGGGCGGGTCACCGGCTCGGGTGACCCGCCGTTCCCTACGCGCTCAGCGGCCCAGCGCGCGCCGGCCGCGCCCCTGGGACAGGACCGGCAGGTTCCGCGACGGCGCCTGCCCGCGCGTGTCCTCCTCGATGCGCAGGGCGAGCGCCGGGCAGCGGCGTACCGCGCGCAGGGCCTTCGCCTCCGCGTACCGCGGCACCCGCGCCTGGGCGACGGTCGGGAATCCGTCGGCGCCCAGCTCGAACACCTCCGGGAGGATGTCCGCGCACAGTCCGTGGCCCCGGCACAGCGTCCAGTCGACGTAGATCTTCTGGCGGCTGGAGCCGGACTCCTCGGGCTCTGCGCCGCCCGGGATGCCCGTGGGGGCCCTGCCTCCCTCGAAGAGCGGCAGAACGCCCTCCACGGGCCGTCCGCAGCCATTGCCGAGGACGTGTGCGGCCAAGTCGTCGGTGAACGCCTTGATGGTCGACTCGAGGAACATCGCCGAGCCGTCCGGGTGCGAACACGCCCCGCGCCGCTTCACGTTCTTGGCGACCTGCTTGAGTGCCTCCAGGGCGGCCGGTCCGCCGCCGTTGAGGATGTCCTCCATCCCGCGCGCGGCGGCCGGCAGTCCGAGGTAGCAGGGTCCGCACTGGCCGGCGCTCTCCTCGGCCAGCCACTGCGCGACCCGCAGCGACTCGCCCAGCGGGCACGTCTCCTGGCTGATCGGCAGGATCGCGCCCGCGCCCAGCGAACCGCCCACCGCGTCCAGCGAGTTGCGGGAGACGATCGCCTCGTTCACGGTGGCCGCGTCGATCCACTTGCCGTGATAGCCGCCGGTCAGCACGCCCTGCGGCACCGGCGGGGCGCCCGCCAGCTGCAGCACGTAGCGCAGCGGCACGCCCGTGGGGACCTCGATCACCATCGGGCGGGCCACCGCCCCGGACACGGTGAGCATCACGGTGCCCGGTTCGTCGTACAGGCCGGTGTTGCCGTAGCGCTCCGGGCCGATACGGGCGGCGATGGCCAGCTGCGCGAACGTCTCCGCGTTCGACAGCAGCGTGGGTGCGCCGCCGACGCCGCTCTGCGAGGCGCTGATCTTGCGGCCGGGCGGGATCGCCGGGCCGCCGTCGATCGAGCGGACCAGCGAGGCGGCCGCACCGGTGACCATGCGGACCGGATTGCGCTGCACCCACGCGCGCAGTGCCGATCTACGGCTGTTGCTCAGGCCCCGCTCGGCGAGCGCGGCCTCCATGGAGCGCTGGGTGGACTCCCGGGTGACGCCGATCACGAGCGTGCGCGCGCCGAGCGCCTCGGCGCACAGCAGCGCGCCGTCCAGGATGAGGTGCGGGGCACGGTTGATCAGCACCGTGTCCTTCCGGCAGGCCGGTTCGTCCTCGCTGCCGTTGACCACGACGACCGGCCGCACCCCGCGCTTGATGGCCGACTCGGCGACCGAGCGCAGCTTCTTGTGGAACGGGAAACCGGCGCCGCCGCGCCCCTTCAGGTTGATGCGTTCGGCGAGCTGGGCGAGCTGCTCGCCGCCCAGCGGATCGAGCGGCCCGTGCACCTTCAGATGCATGGGGAGATCGAGCCGCTCCACAAGGTCGAAGCCCGACGTGAGCTGGGGAAGCCCGACCACGCGGACTTCGGGGACGTCGGGCAGGGCCTCGTTCACTTAAAGCCTCCGGAAGGCATGTTCCAAGGTTCGCCCGAACCCGGTGCCTCATAGGACGAACCGGGCAGCGTTTCGGTGGCGGGACCGCTGTTGAACGTGTCACTCGGGTTGTACGTGCCGTAGAGGCCGTTTGTCTCACCGGTGTCGTACACGTCACTCCCGCCGTATCCCGTGGCGCCCGGATTGCCATAGACCGGGATGGTGTAGCCGGTGTCCTGGAGCGGGTCGTACGCGGACGGCGGGGCCTCGCCGACCGGCGGCGGGGACGGGATCGGCCAGCTGCCCGAGGTGCTGGAGGGGCCGTCCACGCGCGGGACGGCCTCCGTGGGCTGGAGATCCAGCGGCAGGTCCATCCGGGCGGTCTGGCCGGCCGCGAAGGGCTGCTGCGGGCGGCCCGGCGTGGAGACCGCGCGGTAGGCCGCCGCGAAGCCGGAGGCGGGCTCACCGGCCGGGGCGGCCGGGGTCTGGTACAGCGGGGACGCCGTGGCCCCGGCGGGTGCCGGCCTCGGCTCCCGGCGGCTCTCGAAGCCGGGCAGCGCCGACTCGGCCACCCGGGAACGGCTCGCGTCCAGATCGTCGAGCCCGGGCCGCTCCGAACTGCCGAACAGGGCCACCAGCCGGTCGGCGACCCTCCGCTTGACCGGGCGCGGTGCGGCGCGCAGCGCGAGGGCGCCCATCACGCCGAG
The DNA here is from genome assembly GCF_055564315.1 of Streptomyces sp. NPDC029151. Taxonomy (NCBI): domain Bacteria; kingdom Bacillati; phylum Actinomycetota; class Actinomycetes; order Kitasatosporales; family Streptomycetaceae; genus Streptomyces; species Streptomyces sp. NPDC029151. Next base: position 986,254 of record NZ_JBVHWQ010000002.1, on the reverse strand, counting down.
CAGGGAGAGGCTGTAGAGGATCACGAAGACCGGCTTGGCCGATCGACCCGCGTAGAGGCCGTGGACCAGCGCGGCACACCAGGCCGGGTAGGCCAGCATGTGCATGGCCCGCCAGCGGGCGGCGACCGGGGCCGGCGTGGCGAAGTTGCTGCGCAGGGCGCCGGTGATGCCCACGAAGATCATCAGCAGCCCCGCCAGCGAGCCCAGGCCGATCAGGCCGCCGATCCCGGTGACGCCGAGCGAGAACGGGATGATCGCGGCGATCAGCCGGGTGTGGTCCAGGGCGATCTTCGTGGTGATGTGCAGCAACAGGAACGCGATGGAGGCGACCGCGGTCGTCCGGTGCACCGCCTGGCCGATGATCCGCTGCCGGGTGTTCAGGAAGATCCGGTCCTGCGCGAACAGGCCCCAGATCACCGAGCAGCTCAGCGAGACGAGGGAGAGCACGCCCGCGCCGAAGTTCAGGAACTCGCGGAACTGGCTGCCTCCGACCAGCACGATCACGGGTATGAGCAGCAGGACGACAGCGGACGCCACCCCATAGGCCGAGCGGCCGGGTTTGGGGAGCGAGCTGGTACTACGACGAGGGTTCATGGGGGCAACTCCGAGCAGTTTCGGGAAAGCGGTCCCGCTGCCGCACTCTAGGTGGCGCCATACCGATCAGTACGGGGTTTGAGTTATTGCGTTGTTATCAACAGACAATGCGACGGGGGCGGTGTCCCATAGGGGACGGTACGCGAAGTAATTGCTGACCTTCGTTCAGTTCCGGCGGGCTTCGTGACATGTCCATCAGGGATACGGAAGCGCCTCGCGGCTTGCTCAAGGGCTGCGGTACCCTAACGCCATGCGTGCCGTACGCCTTCTGCTTAGCGGGCCGCGCTGATCAGTACCGACCCCGGTCCCACCGTGAGGTCGGCATCGGCGCGGCGTCCCCTCCTGTGCGAGGGGCTTTTTCATTTCCGCAGGCAGAGACGATCGATGGAGCTTTGAGGATCATGAGCGAGACGAACCCCGCTGCCACCGCCGGCGCGTCGGCGGAGGCCGCGCCGCACCGCTACACGGCCGCACTGGCAGCCGACATCGAGGCACGCTGGCAGGACTTCTGGGACGCCGACGGCACCTACGCGGCTCCGAACCCCACGGGCGACCTGGCGGGCGATCCCGCGGTGGCCGCCCGGCCCAAGAAGTTCATCATGGACATGTTCCCGTACCCCTCCGGTGCGGGCCTGCACGTCGGCCACCCGCTGGGTTACATCGCCACCGACGTCTACGCCCGGTTCCAGCGCATGACCGGCCACAACGTCCTGCACACCCTGGGCTTCGACGCCTTCGGCCTGCCCGCAGAGCAGTACGCCGTGCAGACCGGCACGCACCCGCGCGTGTCCACCGAGGCCAACATGGAGAACATGAAGGCCCAGCTGCGCCGGCTGGGCCTGGGCCACGACAAGCGCCGGTCGTTCGCCACGATCGACCCGGAGTACTACAAGTGGACCCAGTGGATCTTCCTGCAGATCTTCAACTCCTGGTACGACGAGGAAGCCCGCAAGGCCCGCCCGATCTCCGAGCTGATCGCTCAGTTCGAGTCCGGTGAGCGCGCGATTCCGGGCTCCACGCGCGCGTGGAGCCAGCTGACCGCCGCCGAGCGCGCCGAGATCCTGGGCGAGTACCGCCTGGCCTACGCCTCCGACGCGCCCGTCAACTGGTGCCCGGGCCTGGGCACCGTGCTGGCCAACGAGGAGGTCACCGCCGACGGCCGGTCCGAGCGCGGCAACTTCCCCGTCTTCAAGGCCAAGCTGCGCCAGTGGAACATGCGCATCACCGCCTACGCCGACCGGCTGCTGGAGGACCTGGAGGGGCTGGACTGGCCCGAGGCCATCAAGCTGCAGCAGCGCAACTGGATCGGCCGCAGCGAGGGCGCCCGCGTCGACTTCCCGATCGACGGCGAACGCATCACGGTCTTCACCACCCGCCCCGACACCCTGTTCGGCGCGACCTACATGGTGCTGGCGCCCGAGCACCCGCTGGTCGACAAGTTCACCCCCCAGGCCTGGCCCGAGGGCACGCACGAGGTGTGGACCGGCGGCCACGCCACCCCCGCCGACGCCGTCGCCGCCTACCGCGCGCAGGCCGCCTCGAAGTCCGACGTCGAGCGGCAGGCCGAGGCCAAGGACAAGACCGGCGTCTTCACCGGCGCGTTCGCGACCAACCCGGTCAACGGCGAGCGGGTCCCGGTCTTCATCGCCGACTACGTCCTGATGGGCTACGGCACCGGCGCGATCATGGCCGTCCCCGGACACGACAGCCGTGACTTCGCCTTCGCGCGCGCCTTCGAGCTGCCGATCCGCTGCGTGGTCGAGCCGACCGACGGCCGCGGCACCGACCCGTCCACCTGGGACGACGCCTTCGTCTCCTACGACGCGAAGATCGTCAACTCCGACAGCGACGACGTGAAGCTGAACGGCCTGGGCGTGGTCGAAGCCAAGGCGCGCATCACCGAATGGCTGGCGCGCGAGGGCATCGGCGAGGGCACCGTAAACTTCCGGCTGCGGGACTGGCTCTTCAGCCGCCAGCGCTACTGGGGCGAGCCCTTCCCGATCGTCTACGACGAGGACGGCGTCGCCCACGCGCTGCCCGAGTCGATGCTGCCGCTGGAGCTGCCCGAGGTCGAGGACTACAGCCCGCGCACCTTCGACCCGGACGACGCCGACACCCAGCCCGAGACGCCGCTGTCGCGCAACGAGGAATGGGTCAACGTCACCCTGGACCTGGGCGACGGCCCCAAGAAGTACCGTCGCGAGACCAACACCATGCCCAACTGGGCCGGTTCCTGCTGGTACGAGTTCCGGTACCTGGACCCGCACAACGACCGCAAGCTGGTCGACCCGGAGATCGAGCGGTACTGGATGGGTCCGCGCGAGGGCCAGCCGCACGGCGGTGTCGACCTGTACGTCGGCGGCGCCGAGCACGCCGTGCTGCACCTGCTGTACGCGCGCTTCTGGTCCAAGGTCCTGTACGACCTGGGGCACGTCTCCTCCGCGGAGCCGTTCCACAAGCTGTTCAACCAGGGCATGATCCAGGCCTACGTCTACCGCGACAGCCGTGGCATCGCGGTGCCGGCCGCCGAGGTGGAGGAGCGCGACGGCGCCTACTACTACCAGGGCGAGCAGGTCAGCCGGCTGCTGGGCAAGATGGGCAAGTCCCTGAAGAACGCGGTGACCCCGGACGAGATCGCCGCCGAGTACGGCGCCGACACGCTGCGCCTGTACGAGATGGCGATGGGTCCGCTGGACGTCTCCCGCCCGTGGGACACGCGCGCGGTGGTCGGCCAGTTCCGGCTGCTGCAGCGGCTGTGGCGCAACATCGTGGACGAGGCCACCGGCGAGGTCACCGTGACCGACGCCGAGCCGGACGAGGACACCCTGCGCGCCCTGCACAAGGCGATCGACGGCGTCCGCCAGGACCTGGAGGGCCTGCGCTTCAACACCGCCATCGCCAAGGTCACCGAGCTGAACAACCACCTGACCAAGGCCGGCGGCCCGGTGCCGCGGTCCGTGGCCGAGCCGCTGGTGCTGATGATCGCCCCGCTGGCCCCGCACATCGCCGAGGAGCTGTGGCGCAAGCTGGGCCACACCGACTCGGTCGTCCACCGGGACTTCCCGGTCGCCGACCCGAACTACGTCGTCGACGAGACCGTGACCTGCGTGGTGCAGGTCAAGGGCAAGGTCAAGGCGCGACTGGAGGTGCCGCCCGCCATCTCCGAGGAGGAGCTGGAGAAGGTGGCGCTGGCCGACGAGAAGGTCGTCGCGGCGCTGGGCGGCGCGGGCATCCGGAAGGTGATCGTGCGGGCGCCGAAGCTGGTCAACATCGTTCCCGCGTGAACCCGCGTGAACCCGCGTGAACCCGCGTGAACCCGCGTGAACCGGCGTGAACCCGCGTGAAAGGGGTGACCGGTCCCACATGACGACCGCGGACCGGTCCCTCGCCGCGACAACCGTGTCATCCCTCCTGCGTGACGGGTGCTTTCCATCGGCTCGGGGTAGCCCCCTACGGGGAGGTTCAGGGTCCTCTGCGGGCAGGTTCGGGGTTCTTCCGGAACTCCGGGCCTGCCCGCAGCGTTTACCGTGGAGAGCACAGCGGCTCGTGCCGTACCGGCCGGAGGAGGAGCGTCATGGACGTAGTGCTGACCGTGTTCGTTCTGCTCTTCCTGCTCGTCGTCGGCCTCGGCGCGTACGCCACGGTCAAGGCGGTCCGCGCCACCAAGCGGGGGGTGGACCGGACCATCGCCCAGGCCCGCCGCGCGGTCGAGGACCAGACCCTGCGCGCGAAGTCCTTCACCCAGACCGGTCCTGCCGCCGAGATCGCCCAGCTGCGGCTCGCGCTGCGCACCTCCATGCGGGCCACGCAGGACGCGCTGCACGCGGGTGCGGCCGAGGACGAGTCGCTGAAGGAGTCCCTCGGCCTCTTCGAGCGGCTCAGCGCGCACGGACACGAGCTGGACGCCGACCTCAAGCGCCTGGAGTCCGAGCCCGACCGGGCCACGCTCACCGAGCGCCTGCCCGAACTGCGCAGCCGTACCGAGCGCATCACCCAGTCCGCCGACTCCCTGCGCTGGGCCGTCCGCGACCGGGCCCGCCGCTTCGCCGACGACGATCTGGGCACCCTCAGCGCCCAGATCGACATCGAAGCGGGCGCCCTGCGCCACTGGACGCGTGCCGAACCCGGCCACGCGTCCCCGCCGTGGCCCGAAGCACCCGCCTCCGCCGCGGCTGGCAGACAGGCCACCGAGCAGACCCGGCCGAAGGCACCCGGGCCCCGCGCGGCCGACGAGCCCGCTCCCGAGGCGATCGCCCCGCCGTCATGGCGTCCCGCTTCCCCTTGGCAGAAGAAACCCCGTCCCGAGAGCACCACATGAGGGTGCGGCTCCACGGCCGCGGCGCAGGGGCCGGGCTGCCGCGCGCGCACGACGACAGGTAACCTCCAGCTCATGTCCCGCCATGTCGCGATCGTCACCGATTCAACGGCCTACCTGCCGCCCCGGGCGATGGAGCGTCATGGCATCACCGCGGTCCCGCTGACCGTGGTCCTCGGCGACCAGGCCCTCGAAGAGGGCACCGAGATTTCGACCCGCTCCCTGGCCCAGGCGCTGCAGAAGCGGCGCTCCGTCACCACCTCCCGGCCCAGCCCGCAGGTCTTCGCCGAGACCTACCGCAGGGTCGCCGAGTCCGGCGCGAGCGGCATCGTCTCCCTGCACCTGTCCGCCGAGTTGTCCGGCACCTACGACGCGGCGGTCCTCGCTGCACGTGAGGCACCGGTGCCCGTGCGGGTCGTGGACACGGGAATGGTCGCGATGGCGCTCGGCTTCTGCGCCCTCGCCGCCGCCGAGACCGCCGAGGCCGGCGGCACTGTCGACGAGGCCGTCGCAGCCGCGGAGAAACGGGCCGCCGGCACCTCCGCCTACTTCTACGTCGACACCCTGGACTACCTTCGCCGCGGCGGCCGGATCGGTGCCGCGCAGGCCCTGCTGGGCTCCGCGCTCGCCGTCAAGCCGCTGCTTCAGCTGGGCGACGGCCGGATCGAGCCGCTCGAGAAAGTCCGTACGGCGTCCAAGGCGATCGCGCGCCTGGAGGAACTGGCCGCCGAGCGGGCGGGCAGCGCCGAGGTCGACATCGCCGTCCACCACCTCGCGGCCCCCGACCGCGCCGCCGCCCTCGCCGACCGGCTGCGGGCCCGCGTCCCTGGCCTGGCCGATCTGCATGTCAGTGAGGTCGGAGCGGTGATCGGCGCACACACCGGGCCCGGGCTGCTGGGCGCGGTCGTCTCCCCCCGCTGACACCGGTCGTTCCGGAGCCGGCCTTCCCGCTCGGCTCCGGAACCCGGCCCGTTTCACTCGTCCGGGTGGCGGAGTTGTCCACAACTGCCCGGGCGTCCACGGAAATTCACCAAGATCATCGCGATGCGGTGGAATGCCCCATCCTCGTCGCATGACACTCCGATCTCGCTCACGTACGGCAACCCCGACCAGCGGCCCCGGCCGTGGCCCCGCCTCCGACGGCCGCCTCCGGCACCGCCGTACGACCGGCCCTCGCCGCCGCGTCCGCCACCGCCCGTCCGAGCCCGCGGAGGAGCTGCGCCGTCGGGTACGACTCCTCTTCGGTGAACAGGCCGTGCAGTGGCGGGAGTCGGGAAACGCGCCGCCGGGCCCGGACGGGCCTGGCGGCGCACCGACGGCAACGGGGACGGGCTTGGCCCCCGGACTGAGCGCGACTGGGGGTTCCGGGCGGGCGGTGCCGGCGGTCAGGTCGGCGCCGCGCGGGGACTGGGAGAGAGCGGCGACTGCGCCTGCACGCGAACCCGGTGGTGCGGTGAGGCTGCCGGAGCGGGAGCCGGAGCCGGAGCCGGAGTCGGCGCTGAGGCGGAAGCCGGACGCGGAGCACCCGGCGGCCGCGGACTGGCGGGTGCGGGCCGGACTGGCTCTGCGCGAGCGGATGCCGGTGTGGCTCCAGACCCGGTACGCGGTGGAGCGGCGGGGAGCCGTGGCGCTCGCCGTGGTGCTCGTGGTCGCCGCGGTCTTCGCGGTGCAGCACTTCTGGGCGGGCCGGCCACAGCAGCTGAGTGCTCCTCAAGTGGTGCGTACCCCCGTGCCCTTCGGGAAGAAGGCCGGGGGAGCGGCCGCCGGACCGGCCGTGGGGACGTCGGCGGCACGCGGTGCGGAGATCGTCGTGGACGTCAGCGGCAAGGTCCGCAAACCGGGGATCCTGCGGCTGCCGGCCGGCGCACGGGTGGCCGACGCGCTGCGGGCGGCGGGCGGCGTCCGGCCGGGCGTGAGCTTGGAGGGACTCAACCGGGCCCGCTTCCTGGTCGACGGCGAACAGGTCGTCGTCGGCACCCCGGCCGGCTCCGCCGCCCCACCCGGCCCGGCAGCCGGTCCGCTCTCCGGGTCCACCGGCACGGGACCGACAGCGCCGGTCTCCCTCAACACGGCCTCCGTGGACCAGCTCGACACCCTCCCCGGGGTCGGCCCCGTACTGGCCCGGCACATCATCGACTACCGCACCCAGCACGGTGGTTTCCGCTCCGTGGACGAACTGCGGGAGGTCAACGGGATCGGCGACCGCCGGTTCACCGATCTGCGCGAGCTGGTACGGCCGTGAACCGCGCGCCCGACAAGGCCGGCCCGCGCTCGGAACCCGGGCGAGGTGAAGCCGGGCAGGCCGTCCGGGGCGGCCCCATGGACCTGCGCCTGGTCCCGCCCGCCCTCACGGCGTGGGCCACGGCGGCCCTGACCCTGGACGCGCCGGCGCCCTGGACCGCCGCGTCCGCTGTCGTCTGCCTGGTCGGCGGCGTCGCCCTCCTGCTGCTGTCGGTACGGCGGCCGGGGACAGGCGGGCGTGGTACCCGGTTCGGCTGGGCGCGCCCAGCCGTCGCCGCGACCCTGCTCTGCGCCGCCGCGGCAGCCACGTCCGCCGGGCTGCACGGGGCTGACGTGCGGCGCGGGCCGGTGCCGGAGCTGGCACGGCGGTCCGCGACCGTGACCGCAGAGGTCGAGGTGAGCGGCGATCCCTGGCTGAGCAGGCCACGGGTGCGAGGCGATCACGCGGCGCCCGTGGCGGTCCTGGCCCGGGCCGAGCTGCGGACCGTCGAGGAGACCGACGGAACGCGTGTGCGGACCCGGACACCCGTGCTGGTGGTCGTCGACCCGGACGTCCCGGCGCCGGACGGCGGTGCCGAGGGGAGCCGGAGTCCCGGGCCGCCCCCGGCCCGTGCCGGACAGGGCACCCCGGCCGGCCGGGCCGCCTGGCTCGGGGTGCTGCCGTCCACACGGCTGCGGGTTGCCGGGCGCCTGGCTCCCGCCCTGACCGGAGGTGACCGGACCGCGGCCGTGCTGCGGGTGCGTGGCCGGCCGGCACCGCGGATCGTGGCGGGGCCGAGCGCAGCACAGCGACTGGCGGGCCGGCTCAGAGCGGGCCTGCGGGAGGCGACCGCGGACCTGCCGGGAGACGCGCGGGCCCTGCTTCCGGGGCTGGTCGTCGGGGACACCTCGCGGATCACGCCGGAACTGGACCACGCCTTCGAGGAGACGGACCTGACGCACACGCTCGCCGTCTCCGGCAGCAACCTCACCGTTCTGCTCGCACTGCTCATCGGGCCGCCCGGCCTGGCACACCGGGCCGAGCGCCGTGGCCTGGCCCCACGACTGGGGCTCTCGCTGCGGGCCACGGCGCTGCTCGCGGGAGCGCTGACGCTGGGCTTCGTGGTCGTCTGCCGCCCCGACCCCAGTGTGCTGCGGGCCGCCGCCTGCGGCACGGTCGCGTTGCTGGCCCTGGCCACCGGGCGCCGCAGGTCCCTGGTGCCGGCGCTGGCCACGGCCGTCCTGCTGCTGGTGCTGTACGACCCGTGGCTGGCCCGCAGTTACGGCTTTCTGCTGTCGGTGCTGGCCACCGGCGCCCTGCTGGTGCTGGCGCCCGGCTGGAGCGAGGCGCTGCGACGCCGCCGGGTGCCGCCGCGGCTCGCCGAGGCACTGGCGGCGGCGGGAGCGGCGCAGGCGGTGTGCGCGCCGGTCGTGGCGGTGCTGTCGGCCCGGGTGAGCCTGGTGGCGGTGCCCTGCAACCTGCTGGCCGAGGTGGCGGTGGCGCCGGCGACCGTGCTCGGCTTCGCGGCGCTCGCGACGGCGCCGATGGTGATGCCGGCGGCCAAGGTTCTGGCGTGGTGCGCGAGTTGGCCCGCCGGGTGGATCGCCGGGGTCGCCCGGGCCGGGGCGGCACTGCCCGGCGCGGGAGTGGACTGGCCGGGAAGCTGGCCGGGGGCGCTGACGCTCGCGGCGGTCACCGTGGCCGTCGTCCTGGCCGGCCGGAGACTGCTGCGGCACCCGCGGTGGTGCGCGCTGCTCGGCGCACTGGTCCTGCTGCTGGTGACGCGGCCGGCGCCGCTGACCCGGGTGATCACGGGCTGGCCGCCTCCGGGCTGGCGGTTCGCGATGTGCGACGTCGGCCAGGGCGACGCGACCGTGCTGGCGGCGGGGGAGGGTGCCGGAGTGGTCGTGGACGCCGGACCCGATCCGGCGCTGGCCGACCACTGCCTGCGGCGGCTGGGCATCACCCGCGTCCCCCTCCTCGTCCTCACCCACTTCCACGCCGACCATGTGGCGGGCCTGCCCGGCGTCCTGCGGGGCCGCTCGGTGGCCGCGATCGAGACGACGGGGCTCACGGAACCGGCGGACCAGGCGGCGTTCGTCCGGCGGGAGGCTGCCGGACGGCACATCCCCGTCACGACGGCCGTCGCCGGAGAGGAACGGCGCACCGGCCCCCTCACCTGGCAGGTCCTGTGGCCCCCGCCGCAGAGCACGCGTCCGCCCGGCGGGGCGGCGGTGCCTCCGCTCCGTCCGGGCGCCCTGTTCGAGCCGGAGGGGCCGAACGATGCCAGTGTCGCGCTGCTCGTGCGCACGGGCGGGCTGAGGCTGCTGCTGCTCGGAGACCTCGAACCCCCGGCCCAGCAGGCCCTGATGCGGTCACCGGCGGCCGCCGAGCTGGCCGGAGTGGACGTGCTGAAGGTGGCCCATCACGGCTCGGCCCATCAGGACCCGGAGCTGATCCGCCTCGCGGCACCCCGGGTGGCACTGGTCTCGGCGGGCGCCGGCAATCCCTACGGCCATCCGGCACCGACGACCATGGCCGCGCTGCGGGCCGGTGGCGCGGCGGTCCTGCGCACCGACCGCGACGGAGCCCTGGCGATCACCGGGACCGGAGGAGTCAAGGGAGGGATACAGGTGGCGAGAGAGAACTAGACACCAGGGAACACGACCAGGGGGTTGGGGGAGCGGCCTGGCCAGAGCCCAGACTGACCCCATGACACCAGCACAGACCGATGCCTGTCCGGCCGACGCCCGTTCGATCGATGCCTATCTCCGCCGGCTGGACCTCGCCCGCCCGCCGCGGCCCACCAGTGAGGCGCTGCGCGAGCTGCACCTGAGCCATCTGCGGACCGTCCCCTTCGAGAACCTGTCCGTCCACCTGGGAGAGGAGATCACGCTGGAGGAGAAGGGCCTGTTGGACAAGGTGACCGAGGCCCGCCGGGGCGGCTTCTGCTACGAACTGAACGGCGCGTTCGCGACGTTGCTCACCGCCCTCGGTTACCAGGTGGAACTGCTCGCGGGGCGGGTGTACGACAGCGAGGGGCGGCTCGGGATCCCCTTCGACCATCTCGCGCTGCGGGTACGGACGGCGGAGGGGGACACCTGGCTCGCCGACGTCGGATTCGGGGCGCACAGCCACTACCCGCTGGCCTACGGGGAGCGCGGGGACCAGGACGACCCCGGAGGCAGGTTCCGGGTGGTGGAGGCCGGCCCGGACCCGGCCGGGGTGCGCGGCGCCGCTGAACCGGGCGCCGGGGACCTGGACGTCGTACGGGAGGGCGAACCGCAGTACCGGCTGGAGACCCGGGCCCGGGTGCTCGGGGACTTCGCGGCCGGGGCCTGGTGGCACAGCACCTCGCCGACGTCGCACTTCACGCGGTCGCTGGTCTGTTCCCGGATCACCGGGGACGGAGGGCGCATCACCCTCAGCGGGCGCAGGCTGAAGACGACCGCGGCGGACGGCACGCAGCGGACGCGCGAGCTGGAGACGGACGACGAGGTGCTGACGGTCTACCGGGAACGCTTCGGGATCGAGCTGAGCTGTGTACCGACTGTGCGAAACCCCGACCCGGCCGGCTGATCCGCCTCGGTCGCGGCGCACGCACGTAATGCGCGTGGATTCACGTGATCGTCGGTTCCGCCCGGAGGTTCCCCTCCCCGCCCGGGCTCGCCCCCGCCCCAGCCCAAGGCCGGCCTGGGCGTCGTGCCGCACGGGCGACCCCGGGCCGTTCCTCCCGCCGCCCCCGCCTGACCTGCCTCTTCACCCCGTCCCCGGTGCCGGACAATGGGCCCGTGAGCGATGTGAGACATGTGCTGGTGCTGCCCGACCGCGACGCCGCCGAGGAGGCGGCCGAGGCGCTCGGGGAGCGGTTCGGGCTCCACGAGGAGCCCCAGCTGGTCCGGGACGCCCTGGCCGGCGAGGACGATGCCGAGGACGCCCAGTGGCTGGTGGTGGTGCGCGACGAGCACGAACGCCTCGACCCCGCCGAACTGGACGCCTTCGCGGGGGAGTGGGACGGCTGGCGCGAGGAGCCCTGACCCCGGCCCGGCCCCCGGACCGCGACCCCTGGAGCCCGGCCCCTGGACCCCAGACCCGGACCCCGGACCCCGGACCATGGACCCCGGCCCCCGGACCCCAGACCCCAGACCCTGGGTCCCCGGTACCCGGGCCCTGACCCCCACCAAGGGTCCGCTCCGGGCCCGGTCAGGGTGCCGGGGCCGCTTCGGTGTCAGTGCCGCGTGGGATGCTGTGAGTGATGGCCAGGAAGACTGCGAACGACGACCCTCTCGCCCCGGTGACCCTTGCCGTGGGCCAGGAGGACCTCCTGCTCGACCGTGCCGTGCAGGAGGTGGTGGCCGCCGCCAAGGCCGCCGACGCCGACACGGACGTACGTGACCTGACCCCGGACCAGCTGCAGCCCGGCACACTCGCCGAGCTGACCAGCCCGTCGCTCTTCGCCGAGCGCAAGGTCGTGGTCGTACGCAACGCGCAGGACCTGACCGCCGACACGGTGAAGGACGTGAAGGCGTACCTCGGTTCGCCCGCCGAGGAGATCACGCTCGTGTTGCTGCACGCGGGCGGCGCCAAGGGCAAGGGGCTGCTGGACGCCGCGCGCAAGGCGGGCGCGCGGGAGGTGGCCTGTCCGAAGATGACCAAGCCGGCGGACCGGCTGGCCTTCGTGCGGGGGGAGTTCCGCTCGTCCGGACGGTCGGCCACCCCCGAGGCGTGCCAGGCGCTCTGCGACGCCATCGGGAGCGATCTGCGGGAGCTGGCCTCCGCGGTCTCCCAGCTGGTCGCCGACGTGGAGGGCACGATCGACGAGGCGGTCGTGGGACGGTACTACACGGGCCGTGCCGAGGCGTCCAGCTTCACCGTCGCCGACCGGGCCGTGGAGGGCCGTACGGCGGAGGCGCTGGAGGCGCTCAGATGGTCGCTGGCCACGGGCGTGGCGCCGGTGATGATCACCAGCGCGCTGGCGCAGGGCGTGCGGGCGATCGGGAAGCTGTCCTCGGCGCGCGGCGGACGGCCGGCCGATCTGGCACGTGAGCTGGGCATGCCTCCGTGGAAGATCGACCGGGTCCGGCAGCAGATGCGGGGCTGGACGCCCGACGGGGTCGCGGTGGCGATGCGAGCGGTCGCCGAGGCCGACGCGGGCGTGAAGGGAGGCGGGGACGATCCCGAGTACGCGCTGGAGAAGGCGGTCGTGGTGATCGCACGGGCGGCGCGGTCGAGGGGCCGGGGCTGATCCGTTCACCCGGCGGTCGCGGCCAGGAGACTCGCACGACGAAGGGCCAGGACACGGCCATCGGGAGGTACGGCCGGCTCTGCCAGGAGACCACGGGAGACCGGTGGCGGCTTCCGGGTGATCCACGCCGGGCGCGAGGCGTCGGCCGGCGGTGCGCCGTGGCCCTGCATCCCATCACACCGGAGCACTAGGACAGGCGGTTCCGAGGGGGCGGCCACCTCGGTCTCCGGAGTGCCGAAGACCGGACCACCGGCATCGACCAGTGCGTCGAGGACGACCAGTGCGTCTGAGGACGATGAACATGCCGAGGACCCCGACAAGCGGGGCAAACGGGACAAGCGGGGAGGCGGGTCGGGTCCGGGGCTGAGTCCCTGGCGCATGCCGAAGGCCCCGGCGCCTGCCTTGGGGAAAGGAGAGGTGCCGAGGCCTTCGGATCAAGCTGGTGTGAGCCCGTTCCCGCGTGGCGAACGCAGGCCGCGAACAGGCTCGGGGGTGCCGGACGGGAGCGGATGAGAGAGGGCCCGCTCTGGGTCCTTCCGGCGGTCAGATCAGAAAGGAGTTCAGCCCTTGAGGGACGCGACCTTGGAAGCAAGCGCCGACTTCTTGTTGGCGGCCTGGTTCTTGTGGATGACGCCCTTCGAGACGGCCTTGTCGAGCGCACGCGCGGCAGCGCGCTGCAGCTCGGTGGCCTTCTCGACGTCACCGGCGGCAGCGGCCTCACGGGCCTTGCGGATCGCGGTCTTCAGGGAGGACTTGACGGCCTTGTTGCGCAGCCGAGCCTTCTCGTTGGTCTTGATCCGCTTGATCTGGGACTTGATGTTCGCCACGAAGGAGCCTTTTCAGGTTCAGGTACGGGGCCGCGGGGGTCCCGTACCGGTGATCCAAACTTTTCTGTCGCGCCTCGCGCTGAGAGGGCATGAGGCACAGCCATCTACAGTACCAGTGGCCTTCCGGACGGCCCAAAACGGCCCCCGGTCCCTCCCCGTGGGACCATGGAGACTACGTAACGATCCGACCCGAGGCATAAGGCGCCTCAAGAGACAGGACCCTGCGTGCCCGCGACCCCTAACCATGTGCCCGAGCCGAGCCGTACCGCCCCGGCTCTGATCCGCAATTTCTGCATCATCGCGCACATCGACCACGGCAAGTCCACGCTCGCCGACCGGATGCTCCAGCTGACCGGTGTGGTCGAGCAGCGGCAGATGCGTGCTCAGTACCTCGACCGGATGGACATCGAGCGCGAGCGCGGCATCACGATCAAGTCCCAGGCGGTGCGTCTGCCCTGGGCCCCGACCGAGGGCCCCGACCAGGGCACGACCCACATCCTCAACATGATCGACACCCCGGGGCACGTCGACTTCACCTACGAGGTCTCGCGGTCGCTCGCCGCCTGCGAGGGGACCATCCTCCTCGTCGACGCCGCCCAGGGCATCGAGGCGCAGACCCTCGCCAACCTGTACCTGGCGATGGAGAACGACCTCACGATCATCCCGGTGCTGAACAAGATCGACCTGCCGGCCGCCCAGCCGGAGAAGTTCGCCGAGGAGCTGGCGAACCTGGTCGGCTGCGACCCGGAGGACGTGCTCAAGGTCTCCGCGAAGACCGGTCTCGGCGTGGACGCGCTGCTGAACAAGGTCGTCAAGGAGATCCCGGCGCCGGTCGGGGTCGCCGACGCACCCGCCCGCGCGATGATCTTCGACTCGGTGTACGACTCGTACCGCGGTGTGGTGACGTACGTCCGTGTCATCGACGGCCAGCTCAACAAGCGCGAGCGCATCAGGATGATGTCGACCGGCGCCACCCACGAGCTGCTGGAGATCGGCGTCAGCTCGCCCGAGATGCTCCCGGCGGACGGCCTCGGCGTGGGTGAGGTGGGATACCTCATCACCGGCGTGAAGGACGTCAGGCAGTCCAAGGTCGGTGACACCGTCACCAGCCAGGCCAAGGGCGCGACCGAGGCGCTCGGCGGCTACAAGGACCCGAAGCCCATGGTGTTCTCGGGTCTGTACCCGCTGGACGGCTCGGACTACCCGGAGCTGCGCGAGGCCCTGGACAAGCTGCAGCTCAACGATGCCGCGCTGGTCTACGAGCCGGAGACCTCCGCCGCCCTCGGCTTCGGTTTCCGCGTCGGCTTCCTCGGCCTGCTGCACCTGGACGTGATCCGGGAGCGGCTGGAGCGCGAGTTCGGCCTCGACCTGATCGCCACCGCGCCGAACGTGGTCTACCGGGTGGTGATGGAGGACGGCAGCGAGCACACCGTCACCAACCCGAGCGAGTTCCCCGAGGGCAAGATCAACGAGGTGTACGAGCCGGTCGTGCGGGCCACCATCCTCGCGCCGACCGAGTTCATCGGCTCGATCATGGAGCTGTGCCAGACCCGGCGCGGCACCCTCCTCGGCATGGACTACCTGTCGGAGGACCGGGTCGAGATCCGCTACACGCTGCCGCTCGCGGAGATCGTGTTCGACTTCTTCGACCAGCTGAAGTCCAAGACCCGCGGCTACGCCTCGCTGGACTACGAGCCCACCGGCGAGCAGACCAGCTCCCTGGTCAAGGTCGACATCCTGCTGCACGGCGACAAGGTGGACGCGTTCTCGGCGATCACCCACAAGGACCAGGCGTACGCGTACGGCGTGCGGCTCGTCGCCAAGCTCAAGGAGCTGATCCCGCGGCAGGCCTTCGAGGTCCCGGTGCAGGCCGCCATCGGCTCCCGGGTCATCGCCCGCGAGACCATCCGCGCCATCCGCAAGGACGTCCTCGCCAAGTGCTACGGCGGTGACATCTCCCGTAAGCGGAAGCTGCTGGAGAAGCAGAAGGAAGGCAAGAAGCGGATGAAGATGGTGGGTTCCGTGGAGGTTCCGCAGGAGGCCTTCATCGCGGTCCTGTCCAGCGATGACAGCGCGGGGTCGGGCAAGGGCAAGAAGTAACCTGAGGTAACAGCCGGTCACGTCCGCAAAGCGGGCATGCGGGGGCCCGTCGTACGAAAGTGCGGCGGGCCCTTGCGCGTGCGTAGCGTCGCGCCGAGTGGAAAGCAACAGGCCGAAGCCCCTTACGCACGGGCCGGTCGCCCCTTACCCTGATCCCTGCTCGATAGTTACTCGCGAGTTAAACAACAGCCCGAAACCCCACCGTGAGTTAACCCAGCCGCACCGAGTCAGCCGCACCGTCGCGGGCCCCCGGAGGATGTCGTGAGCGACACACAGACCCTGATCGAGAACCGTCCGCCGTCCGTGGCAGCCCTCTTCCTGGAGCGCGTGGCGGCCACACCGGACGCCGAGGCCTACCGCTACCCGGTCCCACCGGCCTCCGGCCAGGGCCCCGACGACTGGAAGTCGCTGAGCTGGGCCGAGGCGGCCGAGCGGGTGTACGCCATCGCGGCCGGCCTCATCGACCTGGGCATCCAGCCCGAGCAGCGGGTGGCGCTCGCCTCGTCTACCCGGGTCGAGTGGATCCTCGCCGACCTCGGCATCATGTGCGCCGGCGGCGCCACCACGACCGTCTACCCGCAGACCAACGCCGACGAATCGGCGTTCATCCTCTCCGACTCCGAGAGCCGGGTGCTGATCGCCGAGGACGCGGCCCAGCTCGCCAAGGCCCTGGAGAAGCGCGCCGAACTGCCGGAGCTGACCAAGGTCGTGGTCGTCGACGCGGCCGGCGTCGAGACCGGCGACTGGGTGATCAGCCTCGCGGAGCTGGAGGAGCGGGGCAACGCCTACCTGGAGCAGCACCCGCAGCTGATCAAGGAGCGCGTCGGCGCGATCGCCAAGGACCAGCTCGCCACCCTCATCTACACCTCCGGCACCACCGGCCGCCCCAAGGGCGTGCGCCTGCCGCACGACAACTGGGCCTACATGGCCAAGGCCATCGCCGCGACCGGCCTGATCAGCGGCGTGGACGTGCAGTACCTGTGGCTGCCGCTCGCGCACGTCTTCGGCAAGGTGCTCACCTCCGGCCAGATCGAGGTCGGGCACGTCACCGCCGTCGACGGCCGGGTCGACAAGATCATCGAGAACCTCCCGGTGGTCCAGCCGACGTACATGGCGGCCGTGCCGCGCATCTTCGAGAAGGTCTACAACGGAGTCGCCGCCAAGGCCCGCGAGGGCGGCGGGGCCAAGTACAAGATCTTCCAGTGGGCCGCCGAAGTCGCCCGCGAGTACGCCAAGGCCAGCCAGGACAACTTCCGCCGCACCGGCACCGCCTCCGTGCCGTTCGGGCTCGGCGCCAGGCACAAGGTCGCCGACACCCTCGTCTACGGCAAGCTCCGCGAGGCCTTCGGCGGCCGGCTGCGCGCCTGCGTCTCCGGCGCCTCCGCGCTCTCCCCGGAGATCGGCTACTTCTTCGCCGGCGCCGGCATCCACATCCTGGAGGGCTACGGCCTCACGGAGACCTCCGCGGCCTCCTTCGTCAACCCGGGCGAGGCGTACCGCACCGGCACGGTCGGCAAGCCGCTGCCCGGCACCGAGGTCCGCATCGCCGACGACGGCGAGATCCTGCTGCGCGGCCCCGGCATCATGGAGGGCTACCACCAGCAGCCCGAGAAGACCGCCGAGGTGCTGGAGTCCGACGGCTGGTTCCACACCGGCGACATCGGCGAGCTGTCCCCCGACGGCTACCTGCGCATCACCGACCGCAAGAAGGACCTCATCAAGACGTCCGGCGGCAAGTACGTCGCCCCGGCCGAGGTCGAGGGGCAGTTCAAGGCGGTGTGCCCGTACGTGTCCAACATTCTCGTGCACGGCGCCGACCGGAACTACTGCACCGCCCTCATCGCCCTGGACGAACTCGCGATCCAGGAGTGGGCGAAGGAGAACGGACTGGAGGGCAGGCCGTACGCCGAGATCGTCGCCGCGCCGCAGACGGTCGAGATGGTCGACGGGTACGTGCGGCAGCTCAACGCCGGGCTCCAGCGCTGGCAGACGATCAAGAAGTTCCGGCTGCTGCCGCGGGACCTCGATGTGGAGCACGGCGAGATCACGCCGAGCCTGAAGCTGAAGCGGCCGGTGGTGGAGCGGGAGTACAAGCACCTCATCGACGAGATGTACGCGGGGACGCGGGAGGCGTAGCGCCGTTCCGGAGGGCCGGTCGGGTCGGTGGGGCCGGTGGGGAGCGCCGGCGGTCGCGGGCCGTCCGTGGGGCCGGGCGCGCCCCGCGGCGGACCGCGTGCCGACACCGCCCCGCGCCGCTTGGGGAGTTTGTGACTGGGCGCCGCCGTCGCGTGCTCGACGGCGCTCGAAAGTGTCCGCCTTCCGGCCACTTGAGTAACTCACCGCTTATACGCGCCCCCTGTCTGTCACCCTGACCGCATGGATATGGCGGCCATACCGACGCAGCGGGAGAGCGGCGCCCAGCCCGGGGAGCGGCGGGGGCGGGCCACGCTGCCCGGGAGCGCCCTCGCCCCGGGGTCGGCCCGCGCGCTGGTGCGGGCCGCCCTGACCGCGGCGCCCGGGGTCTCCGCGCGGCTCGCCGACGACGTCATGGCCGTCGTCAGCGAGCTGGTCACCAACGCCGTCGTGCACGCCGGCACCGAGGTGCACGTCGAGTGGCGGCTGGAGGAGACCGGCGCGTTCGTGGTCGAGGTGGGCGACCAGCACCCGTTCCGTGCCCCGCGGGACGCCACGGGAGGCGAGGGGACGTACGACACCCCGGAGTACGGGCGCGGCCTGCGCCTCGTCGCCACGCTCGCCGAGTCCTGGGGCGTCACCTACCGCACCGGCGCCAAGACCGTGTGGGCGCGGCTGCCCCCGGGCGACGGCGAACCCCTGGACGGACCCGCCCCCGAGCCCGCCCTGGGGATCGCCGAGGACCTCGCCCCGCAGCCGCACCGCGCCGACGGCGACCGGGACTGGCTCGGCCGGGGCGCCCTGTCCTTCCTCGCCGAGGCCTCCGACCTGCTCGCCGGACAGCTGGACGAGAACCTGGTCGTCGCGCTCACCGGCCAGCTGATCGTGCCCCGGCTCGCCGACTGGTGCGCGGTCTGGCTGGAGGACGAGGCGACCGTACGCGGCGGTGCCGACCACGGGCCCGCACGGGTCTGGCACGCCGGCGAGACCCGCGTCGAGGAACTGCGGTGCGCCCTGGAGAAGGAACCGCCGGGCCCGCCCGACGGGCTGCGCTCCGGCCCCCGGCCCCACCCCTGGCCCGGCCACGCGCTCGGCCCCCAGGGCGCCCAGGGGACGGCGCTGTCGTACCGGCTGATCGCGGGCGGCCGGCCGCTCGGCACACTGGTCATCGGCCGGTGCGGGCCGGAGGGTGTTCCCGACGAGGTCACCGGGCTGCTGGAGGACCTCGGCCGCAGGGTCGCGCTGGCCATCGGCGCGGCCCGCCAGTACGCCCGCCAGGCCACCATCAGCGCCGTCCTGCAGCGCGGCCTGCTGCCCGGCGCGGTCGCCGAGATCCCCGGCATGCGCAGCGCGCTCGTCTACGAGCCCTGCGACAAGGGCGGCCCGAGCGGCGACTTCTACGACCTGTTCCCGGCGGGCGACGGCCGCTGGTGCTTCGCCGTCGGCGACGTCCAGGGCAAGGGCCCCGAGGCCGCCGTGGTGATCGGCCTCGCCCGGCCCTGGCTGCGCCTCCTCGCCCGCGAGGGCTACCGCGTCGCCGACGTCCTGGACCGCCTCAATCAGCTCCTCCTGGACGACGCCACCGAGGCGTCCGACGCCGCCGCCCGCGCCCTGGTCGCCGCCGGCGCCCGGCCCCTGGCCGCCGGGGACGGCCCGCAGACCCGCTTTCTCTCCCTGCTCTACGGCGAGCTGCGGCCGTACGACGGCGGGGTCCGCTGCACCCTCGCCTCCGCCGGCCACCCGCTGCCGCTCGTGCTCGGCCCCGACGGCACCGTCCGCACCGCCGCCCGTCCGCAGACCCTGCTCGGCGTGGTCGAGGACGAGACCTACACCAGCGAGACCCTCGACCTGCGCCCCGGGGACAGCCTGCTGTGCGTCACCGACGGGGTGACCGAGCGACGCTCCGGGACCCGCCAGTTCGACGACGGCGAC
Source organism: Streptomyces sp. NPDC029151 (assembly GCF_055564315.1). Classification (NCBI taxonomy): domain Bacteria; kingdom Bacillati; phylum Actinomycetota; class Actinomycetes; order Kitasatosporales; family Streptomycetaceae; genus Streptomyces; species Streptomyces sp. NPDC029151. The sequence continues at coordinate 966,887 of NZ_JBVHWQ010000002.1, read as the reverse complement.
GGGCTCGCCCGCGCCCTGTCCGGCTGCGCCGGGCTCGACGCCGAGCAGATCGCTGAAAGGATCCGCCGCCTGGTCCACGACTTCGGCGGCGGACTGCCCGAGGACGACCTCGCCCTGCTGGTGCTCCAGGCGGAGTAACACCACCGGTGCTGGACAATGGAAGGCATGCCTTCCGCACTCCCCGACGGCGAGCCCGTCCCCACCTACGGCGCGCTGCCCGCGCACGCGCTCGCCGGGGCCGCCGACCGCCCGCTCGGTTTCTACCTGCACGTCCCGTACTGCGCGACCCGCTGCGGGTACTGCGACTTCAACACCTACACGGCGACCGAGCTGCGCGGCACCGGCGGGGTGCTCGCCTCCCGGGACAACTACGCGGACACGCTGACCGACGAGATCCGGCTGGCCCGGAAGGTGCTGGGCGACGACCCGCGCGAGGTCCGTACGGTCTTCGTCGGGGGCGGTACGCCGACGCTGCTGGCCGCCGACGACCTCGTACGGATGCTGGGGGCGATCCGGGACGAGTTCGGGCTGGCGCCGGACGCCGAGGTCACGACCGAGGCGAACCCGGAGTCCGTCGACCCCGCCTACCTCGCCACCCTCCGCGAGGGCGGCTTCAACCGGATCTCCTTCGGCATGCAGAGCGCCAGGCAGCACGTGCTGAGGGTCCTGGACCGCACCCACACCCCCGGCCGCCCCGAGCGTTGCGTCGCCGAGGCGCGGGCGGCGGGCTTCCAGCACGTCAACCTGGACCTGATCTACGGCACCCCGGGCGAGAGCGACGACGACTGGCGGGCCTCGCTGGACGCCGCCCTCGGCGCCGGCCCCGACCACGTCAGCGCCTACGCGCTCATCGTCGAGGAGGGCACTCAGCTCGCCCGCCGGATCCGCCGGGGCGAGGTCCCGATGACCGACGACGACGTGCACGCCGACCGGTACCTCATCGCGGAGGAGATGCTGGGCGCGGCGGGCTTCGACTGGTACGAGGTCTCCAACTGGGCCACCTCCGAGGCGGGCCGCTGCCTGCACAACGAGCTGTACTGGCGCGGCGCCGACTGGTGGGGGGCCGGGCCGGGCGCCCACTCGCACGTGGGCGGCGTCCGCTGGTGGAACGTGAAGCACCCGGGGGCGTACGCGGCGGCGCTGGCGTCGGGGAAGTCGCCGGGCGCCGGGCGTGAGCTGCTGTCCGACGAGGACCGGCGGGTGGAGCGGATCCTGCTGGAGCTGCGGCTGCGGGAGGGGGTCCCGCTGTCGCTGCTGAAGGAGGAGGGACTCGCCGCGTCCCGTCGCGCGCTGGCGGACGGACTCCTCCAGGAGGGGCCGTACGGGGAGGGGCGGGCCGTGCTGACGCTGCGGGGGCGGCTGCTGGCGGACGCGGTGGTGCGGGACCTGGTCGACTGATCACCCCGGCGCGTGAGTGCCCCCGGGACGCCGGGCCCGTCCCCGACGTGACGACGGCCGGCCCCGACACCGTGCACGGCACTCCCCGGCGTCAGGCCCCGCCGCTGCCCGTGACGAAGTCGATCAGCTCCTCCACGCGTCCCAGCAGCTCCGGCTCCAGGTCCTTGTAGGACCCCACCCGCTTCAGGATCGCCTGCCACACCGCGCCGGTGTTCTCCGACGGCCAGCCCAGGGCCCGGCACACCCCCGTCTTCCAGTCCTGCCCCTTCGGCACCGCCGGCCAGGCCGGGATGCCCAGGGCCGCCGGTTTCACGGCCTGCCAGATGTCGATGAACGGGTGGCCGACGACCAGGGCGTGCTCGCTGGTCACCGACTCCGCGATGCGCCACTCCTTCGTGCCCGGCAGCAGGTGGTCCACCAGGACGCCGAGGCGGGCGTCGGGGCCCGGGGCGAAGCCGGAGACGATGGAGGGCAGGTCGTCGACGCCCTCCAGGTACTCCACGACCACGCCCTCGACGCGCAGGTCGTCGCCCCACACCTTCTCGACCAGCTCGGCGTCGTGCCGGCCCTCGACGTAGATGCGGCCGGCGCGGGCCACGCGCGCGCGTGCCTGGGGGACGGCGACGGAGCCGGACGCCGTACGGGTGGGACGTACCGGGGCCGAGGGGGCGGGCCGTACGAGCGTCACCACGCGGCCCTCCAGCAGGAAGCCGCGCGGCTCCAGCGGGAACACCCGGTGCTTGCCGAAGCGGTCCTCCAGGGTCACCGTGCCGGCCTCGCAGCGGATCACCGCCCCGCAGAACCCGGTACCGGGCTCCTCCACCACCAGGCCCGGCTCGGCCGGCACCTCCGGCACGGGCTTCCGCTTCTTCCACGGAGGGGTCAGGTCGGCGGAGTACACACGAGGGCGCGGACCCGGGGGGCCCTCGTGGGAGGGGTGCTGGCGGGAGACGGGTGGGCGCATTCGGATGACGATAGGAGAACCCGTACGGAGCCGCTCACGACACGCCGGAGATCGAGCCGAAACGCCGGGTGTTCCGGGCCGGGGGTGGGTTTGCGCCGCACGGGTCTGCCGGGCGTCCCTCGCCGTGGGCCGGCTCGCGCCGCACAGGACCGCCGTGTGTTCCGCGCCGGGGTCCGGCTCGCGCCGCGCAGGACCGCCGTGTGTCCCGGGCCGGGGGCGGGCTCGCCCCGCACGAGTCCGCCGTGTGTTCCGCGCCGGGGTCCGGCTCGCCCCGCACAGGACCGCCGTGTGTCCCGGGCCGGGGGCGGGCTGGCGCCGCACGAGTCTGCCGGGCGTCCCGCGCCGTGGGCCAGCTCGCGCCGCACGAGTCCGCCGTGTGTCCCGCGCCTTGGTCCGGCTCGCCCCGCACAGGAACCGCCGTGCGTCCCGCGCCGTGGGCCAGCTCGCCCCGCACAAGACGGCCGTGCGTCCCGGGCCGGGGGCTCGCGCCGCACAGGACCGCCGGGTGTTCCGGGCCGGGGCCGGCTCGCCCCGCACGAGTCCGCCGTGTGTTCCGGGCCGGGGCCGGCTCGCCCCGCACGAGGCCGCCGTGCGTCCCGCGCCGGAGGCCGGCTCGCCCCGCACAGGACCGCCGGGCGTCCCGCGCCGGGATCCGGCTCGCCCCGCGCGAGTCCGCCGGCCGTCCCGCGCCGGAGGCCCGCCGCAGCCGCCGTCCCGCGCCGGAGGCCCGCCGCGGCCGCCGTCCCGCGCCGGAGGCCCGCCGCGGCCGCCGTCCCACGTCGGAGGCCCGCCGCAGCCGCCGTCCCGCGCCGGAGGCCCGCAGCCGCGCCCGGCCTCCGCTCACCCCACACCGAACCGCCTCGCCAGTTCGTCCCGCTGTCGTCGTACGAAGTCCGCGTCCACCACCGCTCCGTGGCCGGGTACGTACAGCGCGTCCTCGCCGCCGAGGGACAGCAGGCGGTCGAGGGCGTCCGGCCAGCGGGACGGGACCGCGTCCGGGCCCGCCTGGGGCTCGCCGGACTCCTCCACCAGGTCGCCGCAGAAGACCACCTCCGGATCGCCCGGCACCAGGACCGCGAGGTCGTACGCGGTGTGGCCGGGGCCCACGTTGGCCAGCAGCGCCTGGCGACCGCCGCCGAGGTCGAGGGTCCACTCGCCGGAGACCAGGTGCCGGGGGGCGGTCAGGGCCTCCACGGCCTCGTCGGCGTCGGCCACCGGCAGCCCGTTGCGGACCGCGTCCAGACGCAGCTCGTCGCGCTCGTGCGTCAGCGCGGCGTCCACCCCCACCGCCCCGTACAGCTCCGCCCCCGCGAACGCCGCCGCGCCGAAGACGTGGTCGAAGTGGGGGTGGGTGAGCGCGAGATGGGTCACACCGCCGCCCGCCAGCCGCTCGGCCCGCGCGCGCAGCCGGGCCCCCTCCGCCAGGCTCGAACCGGCGTCCACGAGGAGGGTCGTGCCCTCCCCCAGGACCAGCCCCGCCGTGCAGTCCCAGCCGGGCAGCCGGCACCGCCCCACCCCGGCGGTCAGCCGCTCCCACCCCAGCTCTTCCCAAGTCACGGTCATACCCGCGACGCTAGCGGTACGACCCCGTACCGCGGCCCGACCTTGCCCAGTGTGCACCCGACAGCCGTACACTGGGCCGGGGATCGCTGGCACTCGCGTGGGAAGAGTGCCAGGCGGAGGACCCGAAGGGACGAGGGGACGACATGCTGGAGGTGCGCGCGGATGCTGAGTGAACGCAGGCTTCAGGTACTGCGCGCCATCGTCCAGGACTACGTGGGCACCGAGGAGCCGGTCGGGTCGAAGGCCCTGACCGAGCGGCACAACCTCGGCGTCTCCCCGGCGACCGTCCGCAACGACATGGCGGCCCTGGAGGACGAGGGGTACATCGCCCAGCCGCACACCAGTGCCGGGCGCATCCCCACCGACAAGGGCTACCGGCTGTTCGTGGACAAGCTCGCGGGCGTGAAGCCGATGACCGCGCCCGAGCGCCGCGCCATCCAGAACTTCCTGGAGGGCGCCGTCGACCTCGACGACGTCGTGGCGCGGACCGTGCGGCTGCTCGCCCAGCTCACGCGGCAGGTCGCCGTCGTGCAGTACCCGTCGCTGACCCGGTCCACGGTCCGGCACGTCGAGCTGCTCTCGCTCGCTCCGGCGCGCGTGATGCTCGTGCTGATCACGGACACCGGCCGGGTCGAGCAGCGCATGGTCGACTGCCCGGCGCCGTTCGGCGAGGCCTCGCTGGCGGATCTGCGGGCGCGGCTGAACAGCCGGGTCGCCGGCCGCCGTTTCGCGGACGTGCCGAAGCTGCTGGAGGACCTGCCGGACGCCTTCGAGCCGGAGGACCGCGGTACGGTCTCCACGGTGCTCTCCACTCTTCTGGAGACACTCGTGGAGGAGAACGAGGAGCGGTTGATGATCGGCGGCACCGCCAATCTGACCCGTTTCGGACATGACTTCCCCCTCACGATCCGGCCCGTCCTGGAGGCACTGGAGGAGCAGGTCGTGCTCCTCAAGCTCCTCGGCGAGGCGAAGGACCCGGGCGTGACCGTGCGCATCGGCCACGAGAACGCCCACGAAGGACTCAACTCCACCTCCGTCGTGTCGGTCGGCTACGGTTCTGGCGGCGAGGCGGTTGCCAAGCTCGGCGTGGTCGGACCGACCCGCATGGACTACCCGGGAACGATGGGAGCGGTACGCGCAGTGGCACGGTACGTCGGACAGATCCTGGCGGAGTCGTAAGTGGCCACGGACTACTACGCCGTTCTCGGCGTGCGCCGCGACGCGTCGCAGGATGAGATCAAGAAGGCGTTCCGTCGGCTCGCTCGCGAGCTGCACCCGGACGTCAACCCCGATCCGAAGACCCAGGAGCGGTTCAAGGAGATCAACGCCGCTTACGAGGTGCTGTCGGACCCGCAGAAGAAGCAGGTCTACGACCTCGGCGGCGACCCGCTCTCCCAGTCGGGCGGGGCCGGCGCGGGCGGCTTCGGCGCCGGCGGCTTCGGCAACTTCTCCGACATCATGGACGCGTTCTTCGGTACGGCGTCGCAGCGCGGGCCGCGCTCGCGCACCCGGCGCGGCCAGGACGCGATGATCCGGATCGAGGTGGAGCTGGACGAGGCGGCCTTCGGGACCACCAAGGACATCCAGGTCGACACCGCGATCGTCTGCAACACCTGCAACGGCGAGGGAGCCGCCCCCGGCACCTCCGCGCAGACGTGTGACATGTGCCGCGGCCGGGGTGAGGTCTCCCAGGTCACCCGGTCCTTCCTGGGCCAGGTCATGACCTCCCGCCCGTGCCCCCAGTGCCAGGGCTTCGGCACGGTCGTGCCGACCCCGTGCCCGGAGTGCGCCGGCGACGGCCGGGTCCGCTCGCGGCGGACCCTGACCGTGAAGATCCCGGCCGGTGTCGACAACGGCACCCGGATCCAGCTCGCCGGCGAGGGCGAGGTCGGCCCCGGCGGCGGCCCGGCCGGCGACCTGTACGTCGAGATCCACGAGCTGCCGCACCCGACGTTCCAGCGGCGCGGTGACGACCTGCACTGCACGGTCACCATCCCCATGACGGCGGCGGCCCTCGGCACCAAGGTGCCGCTGGAGACGCTGGACGGCATGGAGGAGGTCGACATCCGGCCCGGCACCCAGTCCGGCCAGTCGATCCCGCTGCACGGCCGGGGCGTCACGCATCTGCGCGGCGGCGGCCGGGGCGACCTGATCGTGCACGTCGAGGTGACCACCCCGACCAAGCTGGACCCCGAGCAGGAGCGACTGCTGCGCGAGCTGGCCAAGCTGCGCGGCGAGGAGCGGCCGCAGGGGCAGTTCCAGCCCGGTCAGCAGGGGCTGTTCTCCCGGCTGAAGGACGCGTTCAACGGGCGCTGACGTGGCCCGCGGGGCCGGCCGGGACGTGCGGGGACCGGCCCCGGGCCGGCGCGGCCGGGCCGGTCGGCGGAGGCTGTTCCCCGGCCCGGAGGACGCGTTCGGCGGGCGCTGCCCCTGACCGTCCCCCGACCGTCGGGGAACGCCGGGCGGCGGCGTACGGAGGGCTCCCGCCCCGTGTGCCAGGGGCCTGATGCCGGGGGAAGCCCGGATTCGGACTTGTACGGAGGACGTGACAACATGCGGTCATGTCCTCCGCACTGACCGATCTCTTCCCCCAGCCGATCGTGCAGGCCCCCATGGCGGGCGGCGTCTCCGTCCCGCGGCTCGCCGCCGCCGTCTCCGAGGCCGGTGGCCTGGGCTTCCTCGCCGCCGGGTACAAGACGGCCGACGGCATGTACCAGGAGATCAAGCAGCTGCGGGGGCTCACGAGCCGCCCGTTCGGCGTGAACGTGTTCGTGCCGCAGTCGGACCAGGCCGAGTCCGGCGCGGTGGAGGTGTACGCGCACCAGCTGGCCGGCGAGGCCGCCTGGTACGACACCGAGCTGGGCGACCCGGACAGCGGCCGCGACGACGGCTACGACGCCAAGCTCGCCGTCCTCCTCGACAACCCGGTGCCGGTGGTCTCCTTCCACTTCGGCGTGCCGGCCCGCGAGGTGCTCGACCGGTTCCGCCGGGCCGGGACCCTCACCCTGGTCACCGCCACCACCGCGGAGGAGGCCCGCGCGGTCGAGCGGGCCGGGGCGGACGCGGTGATCGCGCAGGGCGTGGAGGCCGGCGGCCACCAGGGCACCCACCGGGACCTCCCGGAGAACGACGGCTCCGGCATCGGACTGCTGTCGCTGGTCGCGCAGGTGCGGGAGGCCGTGCGGATCCCGGTCGTCGCCGCCGGCGGCATCATGCGCGGCAGCCAGATCGCCGCCGTCCTCGCGGCGGGCGCGAGCGCGGCCCAGCTGGGCACCGCCTTCCTCGCCACTCCCGAGTCCGGGGCGCACGCCCTGCACAAACAGGCGCTGACCAACCCCCTGTTCGCGCGCACCGAGCTGACCCGTGCCTTCACCGGACGCCCGGCCCGCGCGCTCGTCAACCGCTTCCTGCGCGAGCACGGCCCGTACGCCCCCGCCGCCTACCCGGAGGTCGGCCACCTCACCGCGCCGCTGCGCAAGGCCGCCGCGAAGGCCGGGGACGCGCAGGGCCTGGCGCTGTGGGCGGGACAGGGGCACCGGATGGCGCGGGAGCTGCCGGCCGGACGGCTGGTGGAGGTACTGGCGGCCGAACTCGCCGAGGCCGGGACAGCGTTGTCGGCCGGGGGTGGTGCGTGATGACCGCGCCGGTGTTCGTCGTCGACTCGCTGGAGGGCGTGGGCCCCGGCTCCGTCGTCGACGTCCAGGGCCCCGAGGGGCGGCACGCCGTCTCGGTACGGCGGTTGCAGCCGGGCGAGCACGTGGTCCTCACCGACGGCAGGGGCCGGGGCGCGGCCGGGGCCGTCGTCAGCGTGTCGGGCAAGGACCACCTGGTGGTCGAGCCCTCCGAGTTCCCGGTGGAGCCCGAGCCCAGCCCCCGCATCACCGTCGTCCAGGCCCTGCCCAAGGGGGACCGCGGCGAACTGGCCGTGGAGACGATGACGGAGACCGGTGTCGACGCGATCGTGCCCTGGCAGGCGGCCCGGTGCATCACCCAGTGGAAGGGCGAGCGGGGGCTGAAGGCGCTCGCCAAGTGGCGGGCCACCGCACGGGAGGCCGGCAAGCAGTCCCGGCGGCTGCGCTTCCCGGAGGTCGCGGACCTGGCGACCACCAGGCAGGTCGCCGAGCTCCTCGCCGCCGCCGACTTCGCCGCCGTGCTCCACTCCGACTTCGAGCACGTCAGCCGGCCCCTGGCCACCGCCGAACTCCCCACCGAGGGCGAGATCGTGCTGGTCGTGGGGCCGGAGGGCGGCGTCTCCCGGGACGAGCTGGCGCTCTTCGAGGAGGCGGGCGCGAAGGCCTGCGTCCTCGGTCCCACCGTCCTGCGCACGTCCACCGCCGGCACCGCCGCGACGGCCCTGCTGCTGGGCCGCACCGGCCGCTGGTCCTGACCCCTCGTCCCGACCCGTCGCGGAGGCCCCGTGGAACTCGCCCAAGTCCGGCTCCTGGTCACCGACTTCCCCGCCTGCTACCGCTTCTACGCCGACGTCCTCGGCCTCAAGCCGCAGTCCGGCGCCGCACGCGGCCCGTACGAGAAGTTCAGCCCGCACACCGGCTCCGCCGGGATCGCCCTGCAGGACCGGGCGATGATGGCCGAGGTCCTGGCCGAACTGGGCGACACCGCCACCGGCCACCGCTCCCTGGTCGTCCTGCGCGTGGACGACCTCGACGCCTACTGCGCGGAAATCACCTCCCGCGGCGCCACCCTGCTGCACGGTCCGGCCCCCATGACCGACCGCATGCGCGTCGCCCACCTCAAGGACCCGGAGGGCAACCTGGTGGAGCTCCAGGAGTGGCTGCTGCTGCGCGGCTGACGGCGGGCAGCAGCAGCCAGCCGTCCACCTCGCCGGCCACCGGCCCGCCACGGCCCCGCAGTTCGTCGACGAAGGCCCGGACGACGCGGGGTTCGTGCAGGTTGACGGTGTGTCCGTGCCGGTCGAAGACCAGACCGGAGTGCCCGTAACCGCCGACGACCACGCCGGGGAACACGATGTGCGTCACGGTCCCGTCCCGGTTGAGCGAGAGCACCTCCGTACAGGGTCCGCCCTCGGTGTGGCGGTGCCGGACCCGCCACCGGTACTCGGTCCCGTCGGGCAGGACGAGCCGTCTGAGCCTGCGTTCACTGCGCACCGGACCACCGTAGGCGGCCCGCCCCCCGAACGGGTGAGTGGCCGTATGCGGGCTTCCGCGCGGTGCGGGGCGGTGGCACGCTGCGCTGTATGGGCGTATCGAGGCGGATACGGCGCGGGTCGCGGACGGCGGCCGTGGTGGGGCTCGTCGCGGTGGGCGCGGGAGCCGTCGTGGCGTGTCAGCCCGGCGGGCTCGGGTCCGCGACCGTCGCCTACACCACGGACCGGACCGCGACCGCCGCGCTGGAGCACCGGCAGGTAAACGTCGCCTGGCTGACCTGCACCGGGCGGCAGGGCGACGACGGCACCCGGGGTGCCTCGCCGTCGCCGACGGAGAGCACGCTCGTCTCCGTCGACTGCCGGGGGGAGACGGACGACGGACGGAAGATCGTCGTCACCGGGGTGGTGACCAAGGCCGTCGACGGGGCCTGCGTCCGCGGTGACCTGACGGCCAAGGTCGGCGGCAGGCAGGTCTTCCACGTCGACGGGCTGGGCGACTGCTCGGCGACGCCCGGACCGACGTACCGCCCGCCCACCGGGGGCCGGCCCGATCCGGCGGTCACCGTCACCGTCACCGTCACGCGGACCGTGTGGCCCGTACCGGGCAAGTGATCGGCGAACCGGGAGCGGAGCACACCGGTCGCTGCGTACAGTGACGGGGTGACTCAGGGCGCCTATCTCCGATTCCCCCACCTGTACGGCGACTTGGTGACCTTCGTCGCCGAGGACGACGTGTGGCTCGCCCCGCTGGACGGCGGCCGGGCCTGGCGGGTCAGCGCCGACAACGTGCCGGTGACCCGGCCCCGGATATCACCCGACGGACGGCACCTCGCCTGGACCTCCACCCGGGACGGCGCCCCCGAGGTGCATGCCGCCCCGGTCGACGGCGGCCCCGCCGAGCGGCTGACGTACTGGGGCAACCGCCGCACCGAGGTGCGCGGTTGGACCCCCGACGGGCGGGTTCTCGCGCTCGGCGCGCAGGGCCGGCCCAGTCTCCGGCACTCCTGGGCGCACGCCGTCCCGCTGGACGGCGGACCGGCCGAGACCCTGCCGTACGGCCCGGTCGGCGACGTGGCCCTCGGCCCGGCCACCGTGCTGCTGTCCGCGCCGATGGGCCGCGAGGCCGCCCACTGGAAACGCTACCGGGGCGGCACCGCCGGAAAGCTGTGGATCGACCGGGACGGCGACGGGGAGTTCGTCCGGCTGCACGAGGACCTCGACGGCAACATCGAGTGCCCGGTGTGGGCGGGGATGGGGGTCCCCCCTGTTCGAGCGGAGCCGAGAACTCGGGGGAGGATTGCCTTCCTCTCCGACCACGAGGGCACCGGCGCGCTCTACTCCTCCCTCGCCGACGGCTCCGACCTGCGCCGGCACACCCCCCTGGGAGGCTTCTACGCCCGGCACGCGGCCGGTGACGGCACCCGGGTCGTCTACAGCTCGGCCGGTGAACTCTGGCTGCTGGACGACCTGGACGGCGCCGAGCCGCGCCGGCTGGACGTACGGCTCGGCGGACCCCGCGTCGACCTGCGGCCCCGCCCGGTCAACGCCTCCCGCTGGTTCGGCGAGGCCGCACCCGACCACACCGCGCGCGGCAGTGCCGTCTGCGTGCGCGGCGGCATCCACTGGGTCACCCACCGTTCCGGCCCCGCCCGCGCCCTGGCCGCCACCCCCGGCGTCCGCGCCCGCACCCCGCGCGTCTTCCGCGCCGAGGGCGAGGAGTGGGTGGTGTGGGTGACGGACGCCGAGGGGGAGGACGCCCTGGAGTTCGCGCCCGCCACCGGCACCGTGCCCGGCGCCCCGCCGCGCCGGCTCGCCGCCGGAGAGCTGGGCCGTGTCCTGGAACTGGCCATGGCGCCCGACGGCAGCCGGGCCGCCGTGGCCGCGCACGACGGCCGGCTGCTCCTGGTCGAACGCGAGACCGGCGAGGTCCGCGAGGTCGACCGCAGCGACGACGGCGAGGTCTGCGGCCTCGCCTTCTCACCCGACTCGGCCTGGCTCGCCTGGGCCCACCCCGGCCCCCGCCCGCTGTCCCAGCTCCGCATCGCCCACACCACCGACCTCTCGGTCACCGAGGCGACCCCGCTGCGCTTCCAGGACTACGCGCCCGCCTTCACCCTCGACGGCAGACACCTCGCCTTCCTCTCCAACCGCGCCTTCGACCCGGTCTACGACGAACACGCCTTCGACCTCGCCTTCGTGGTCGGCGCCCGGCCGCACCTGATCACCCTGGCCGCCACCACCCCCTCGCCGTTCGGCCCCCAGCGCCACGGCCGCCCCTTCGAGACCCCCGACAAGGACGAGGTCCCCGACGGCGAGGGCGCCCCGGCCACCCGCATCGACCTGGAAGGCCTCGCCGACCGCATCGTCCCCTTCCCGGTGGAGGCCGGCCGCTACTCCACGCTCCGCGCCGCCAAGGACGGCGTCCTGTGGCTGCGCCACCCCGTCGAGGGCGTCCTCGGTGCCGCCCGCGCCCACCCGGAGGACCCCGACCCGCACACCGAGCTGGAGCGCTACGACCTCGCCCAGCGCCGCCTGGAACACCTCGCCTCCGCCGCCGACCACTTCGAGGTCAGCGGCGACGGCAAACGCGTCCTGCTGTGGAGCGACGGCCGGCTCCGGGTCGTCCCCGGCGACCGCCGTACCGGCAGCGACGACGACGGCGACACCAGCGTCACCGTCGACCTCGCGCGCGTCCGGCAGACCCTCGACCCGGCCGCCGAGTGGCGGCAGATGTACGACGAGACCGGCCGCCTGATGCGCGACCACTTCTGGCGGCCCGACCTCGGCGGCGCCGACTGGACCGGCGTCCTCGACCGCTACCGCCCGCTCCTTGCCCGCCTCGCCACCCACAGCGACCTGGTCGACCTGCTCTGGGAGGTACACGGCGAACTCGGCACCTCGCACGCCTACGTCACCCCGCGCGGCGGCTCCGGCGGCACCCGGCACGGCCTGCTCGGCGCCGACATCTCCCGCCACGAGGACGGCAGCTGGCGCATCGACCGCATCCTGCCGTCGGAGACCTCCGACCCGGACGCCCGCTCCCCGCTCGCCGCACCGGGGGTCGCGGTCCGTCCCGGCGACGCGATCATCGCGGTCGCCGGCCACCCGGTCGACCCGGTGACGGGCCCCGGACCGCTGCTCGCCGGCACGGCCGGCCACCCCGTCGAACTGACCGTCTCCCCGGCCGCCGGCGGCGAACCCCGGCACACCGTCGTCGTCCCCGTCGCCGACGAGGAACCCCTGCGCTACCACGCCTGGGTCGCGGACCGCCGGGCCCACGTCCACGCGGCCTCCGCCGGCCGCCTCGGCTACCTCCACGTCCCCGACATGCAGGCACCCGGCTGGGCCCAGATCCACCGTGACCTGCGCGTCGAGGTCGCCCGCGAGGGCCTCGTGGTCGACGTCCGGGAGAACCGGGGCGGCCACACCTCCCAGCTCGTGGTCGAGAAACTGGCCCGCCGGATCATCGGCTGGGACCTCCCGCGCGGCATGCGCCCCACCAGCTACCCGCTCGACGCCCCCCGGGGCCCCGTCGTCGCCGTCGCCAACGAGTTCTCCGGATCCGACGGCGACATCGTCAACGCGGCCGTCAAGGCCCTCGGCATCGGCCCGGTCGTCGGCACCCGCACGTGGGGCGGTGTCATCGGCATCGACAGCCGCTACCACCTGGTCGACGGCACCCTGGTCACCCAGCCGAAGTACGCGATGTGGCTGGAGGGCGTCGGCTGGGACGTGGAGAACCACGGGGTGGATCCGGACGTGGAGGTCGTACAGAGGCCCCAGGACTGGGCGGCGGGCCGGGACACCCAGCTGGACGAGGCGATCCGGCTCGCACTGGAGGCACTGGAGGAACGCCCCGCGAAAACACCACCGGGCCTGCCCGGCTGACCGACTACGATGCCCACGGAATGGATCACAGGAGGCACACGCATGGCCGGAGAACCGCAGGACGACTGCCTGTTCTGCAAGATCGTCGCGGGTGAGATCCCGGCGACGATCGTCCGCGAGACCGAGACGACCGTAGCCTTCCGCGACATAAATCCCCAGGCCCCCACCCACGTCCTGGTGATCCCGAAGGCCCACTACGAGAACGCGGCCGAGCTCGCCGCGGGCGCCCCGCAGGTGGCCGCCGACGTGCTCGCGGAGACCAGGGCCGTGGCCGACGAGGAGAAGCTCGACAGCTACCGCCTCGTCTTCAACACGGGCTCGGGAGCCGGCCAGACCGTCTGGCACGCCCACGCCCACGTCCTCGGCGGGCGCGGCCTCGAGTGGCCGCCCGGATAAGCGGTGTCCGTACGCGAGTTGGTGGTCCTCGGCACCGCCAGTCAGGTCCCCACCCGGCACCGCAACCACAACGGCTACCTGCTGAGGTGGGACGGCGAGGGCATCCTGTTCGACCCCGGCGAGGGCACGCAGCGGCAGATGCTGCGCGCCGGGGTCGCCGCCCACGACCTGAACCGGATCTGCGTCACGCACTTCCACGGTGACCACTGCCTCGGACTCGCGGGAGTCGTCCAGCGGATCAACCTGGACCGGGTGCCGCACGAGGTCACCGCGCACTACCCGCGCTCCGGGCAGCGTTTCTTCGACCGGCTGCGCTACGCGACCGCCTACCGGGAGACGGTCGGCCTGACCGAGGCCCCGGTCGCCGCCGACGGCATCCTCGCGGTGACCCGCTCGTACACCCTGGAGGCCCGCCGGCTCTCCCACCCCGTCGAGTCCTACGGCTACCGGCTCATCGAACCCGACGGCCGCCGCATGCTGCCCGACCGGCTCGCCGCGCACGGTCTCAGGGGCCCTGACGTGGGCCGCATCCAGCGCGACGGCCGGCTCGGGGACGTCACCCTGGAGGACGTCAGCGAGGTGCGGCGCGGGCAGCGGTTCGCGTTCGTCATGGACACCCGGCTCTGCGACGGCGTGCACGCGCTCGCGGAGGGCTGCGACCTGCTCGTCATCGAGTCCACGTTCCTCGACGAGGACGTCGAACTCGCCGTGGAACACGGGCACCTGACGGCCGGACAGGCCGCCGCCGTGGCCCGGGACGCCGGCGTACGGCACCTGGTCCTCACCCACTTCAGCCAGCGCTACACCGACCCGGAGGAGTTCGAGCGGCAGGCGCGGGCGGCGGGCTTCGAGGGCGAGCTGACCGTGGCGTACGACCTGCTGCGGGTGCCGGTTCCGAAACGGCGGTGAAGCGGCCGTACGATGCTTTGATGCCCCTCCCGAAAGCAGAACTGCACCTCCATATCGAAGGCACGCTGGAGCCTGAGCTGGCGTTCGAGCTGGCCGCCCGCAACGGTGTGACCCTCCCGTACGCGGACACCGAGGCCCTCCGCGAGGCCTACCGGTTCGAGGACCTCCAGTCCTTCCTGGACCTGTACTACGAGCTGATGGCCGTCCTGCGCACCGAGCAGGACTTCGCCGACCTGGCGAACGCCTACCTCGCCCGGGCCGCCGCGCAGGGCGTGCGGCACGCGGAGATCTTCTTCGACCCGCAGGCCCACCTGGCCCGGGGCGTGTCGATGGGCACGGTCGTGGAGGGGCTGTGGCGGGCGCTGGGGGGCAGCGAGGCGCGCCACGGCGTGTCCACCAGGCTGATCATGTGCTTCCTGCGGGACGAGTCCGCCGAGTCGGCCCTGGCCGCGCTGGAGGCCGCGAAGCCGTACCTGGACCGGATCACCGGGGTCGGCCTGGACTCCGCCGAGGTCGGGCACCCGCCGGTGAAGTTCCGGGAGGTGTACGAGGCCGCCGCCGCGCTCGGGCTGCGCCGGGTCGCGCACGCCGGTGAGGAGGGGCCGCCGGAGTACATCACCGAGGCGCTGGACGTCCTCGGCGTGGAGCGGGTCGACCACGGACTGCGCTGCATGGAGGACCCGGCGCTCGTCGAGCGGCTGGTCCGGGAGCGGATCCCGCTGACCCTGTGCCCGCTGTCCAACGTCCGGCTGCGCGCCGTGGACACCCTGGCCGGCCACCCGCTGCCGGCCATGCTCGACGCGGGCCTGCTGTGCACGGTGAACTCCGACGACCCCGCGTACTTCGGCGGCTACGCGGGCGACAACTTCGCGGCCGTGCACCGGACCCTGGGCCTGTCCCGGGACCGGCTGCGCGAGCTGGCCCGCAACTCCTTCCTCGCCTCCTTCCTGGAGGACGACGAGGAGCGGCGGGCGCGTTACCTCGCCGAGGTGGAGGCGTACGAGTTCGGGGACGCCGTCTCGTAGGCACGCCGGGCGGGTACGGCGGGCGACTCCACCGGGATCTCGACGACCGGGATCTCGACGACCGGGATCTCCACGACCGGAATCTCCGTGGCAGGGACCTCCGCGACCGGGATGTCCCGAGCCGGTGCCATGACCGGCCGGGGGAGCCTGCCCGCCCGCACCGCCACCGCCGTCATCGGCACGGCCACCAGCAGCAGCCCGGCGCCCAGCACCCGCCCCATCGCCGGGAAACCCGCCCCGGCCGCCAGCGCACTGCCCGCGAGCGGCCCCGCCGCCGTCCCCAGTGAGGACGCCGAGCCCACCAGGACCGTCCAGCGGCCCCGCGGGTCCAGGGACGCCGCCAGGGCGATGACGTACGACAGCACGACCGGGTACAGCAGGTTCCAGGCGATCTCGCCCGCCGCGAACGCGGGCAGGTCCGTCGCCGCCGCGCTGAGCGCGACGCAGCCCGCGATGAGGGCCGTACCGGCACCGATCGGCAGCGCCCGGCCCAGCCGCGGGCCGAGCGCGCCCGCGCCCACGACACCGAGGAGCCCGGCGCCGAGCGCGACCGCGAAGACCGCGCCGACGGTGACCTCGGTGAGGTGCGCCTGAGCGAGGCCGATCCGGCCGCTGACCCCCCACAGGGCGTTCTGGGCGAGGGACCAGCAGGGCATCGCGGCCGCCAGGAGGAGCCCGGCCCGGAGGTGGGGGAGACGGTCGTACCCGGCCGTGGGGCGGACCGGGGCGGTACGCGGGGACAGACGTCCGGTGAGCGGCCAGACGGCGAGCGCGGTCAGCGCGATCGCGGCCAGCGGGAGGCCGTGGCCGGGGCCGAAGCGGGGGATCGTCAGGTACAGCGCGCCCGCGAGCGCGGAGACACCGAGCAGACCCAGCGTGGTGACCCGGTGCGGATCCGCCCCCCACGCTCGGACGCCCTCGCGCGGGGGGAGACCCACGGCCGCGATGCCGCTCGCGGCGACCGCCGTGACCGTCCCCGACCCGAACCCGCCGAGCACCGCGCCCGCGACCACGGCCGGTACGGCGCTGGTGAGGGCGGCGCCGCCGTAGCCGAGGACGGCGAGCGCGAGGCCGGCGCGGGCGAGGGTGCGCGGGCCGGCCCGCTCGACGCGGGAGGCCAGCAGGAAGCCCGCCGTCGCGGCGCTCAGCAGCAGCGCGCTGCCGACGGCGCCGGCCTGAGTGGCCGTCAGCGGCAGGCCCGCGTCCAGGCGTCCGACCGTCGTCGGCAGGAGGTAGGGGGCGAGGTACCCGGCCACGAAGAGGGCGACGAGGGGCCAGGGCAGGGTGCGGCGGGCGGACACGGGCGTTCCCAGGGCAGGCGAGCGGTACGGCTCGGAAAGGGCTTGAGGAGAAAGGGGGATGGGCTGCGACCGTCGACGGACAGGAACGCGCGAGCAAGTTGTATCAAGCACGCGGTTTCGGAAGAAGACCGGCCGGTGTGATCCGGACCACGGTGGGGTTTGGGGGTGGTGTCCAGGGGCAAGAAGCCCTAGCCTCCGTTCTCATATGTGGACGATATTCATAAGAGGAGATGCTCGTGAGCGGCGACCCGGCTCCGCAGAAGGTGGCGCGGCGACTGCGGGAGGGGATGGCGCGCGGGGTGCTCTCCTTCCCGCTCACCGCGTTCCGCGACGACGGCGCCCTCGATCCCGACGGCTTCCGCGCCCACGTCGCCGGCCGGCTCGCCGCCGGCCCCGGCGCCCTCTTCCCCGCCTGCGGCACCGGCGAGTTCTTCTCGCTGGACGAGGACGAGTACCGGACCGTCGTCACCGTCGCCGTCGAGGAGGCGCACGGCCGTGTGCCCGTGGTGGCCGGCACCGGCTACGGCTGGGCGCAGGCCGCCCGGTTCGCGCGGATCGCCGAGGAGGCCGGCGCCGACGCCCTGCTCGTGCTGCCGCACTACCCGACCGAGGCCCCGCAGGACGGCCTCGCCGCCCAGCTGGAGCACCTCGCCGCCCGCACCCGGCTGCCGCTCGTCGCCTACCAGCGCGGCCAGGTCGCCTACACCGCCGGCTCGCTGCGCCGCCTCGCCCGCGTCCCGAACGTCATCGGCCTCAAGGACGGCCACGGCGACCTCGACCGGCTCCAGCGCCTCACCCTGGCCGCCCCCGACGGCTTCCTCTTCTTCAACGGCGCCGCCACCGCCGAGATCCAGGCCCGCGCCTACGCCGCCGTCGGCGTCCCCGCCTACTCCTCCGCCGTACACGCCTTCGCCCCCGAGATCGCGGGCGCCTTCTTCACCGCGCTCCGCGACGGCGACCACGGCACCGCCGACGAACTGCTGCGCGGCTTCTACGTCCCGTTCGTCGAACTCCGCGACCGGGTGCCCGGATACGCGGTGTCCCTGGTGAAGGCGGCGGCCCGGCTGCGCGGACAGCCGGTCGGGCCCGTGCGCGCCCCGCTCACCGACCCCGCGCCCGCCGACCTCGCCGACCTGAAGGCCCTCCTCACCGCCGGACTCGACCTCGTAGGAGCCTCCCTGTGACCCGTGACCTGACCATCGCCGAGGTACGGCTGACGCCGATCCTGGTCGCCGACCCGCCGCTGCTCAACACCCAGGGCGTGCACCAGCCGTACACCCCGCGGCTGATCGTGGAGATCGTCACCGCCGACGGGGTCACCGGACTCGGTGAGACGTACGGCGACACCAAGTACCTGGAGCTGGCCCGGCAGCTGGCCGAACGACTCCCCGGACGCTCGGTCACGGATGTGAACGGCTTGTTCGGGATCGACCTCGCCGTGGACGCCTCCCGGGTCGAGGGGGAGGCGGACGCGGGCGGCCTGCGCGGGGTGCAGACCGCCGACAAGCTCCGGCTGTCCGTGCTGTCCGCCTTCGAGGTCGCCTGCCTCGACGCCCAGGGCAGGGCACTCGGGCTGCCCGTGCACGCGCTGCTCGGCGGCAGGGTGCGGGACGCCGTCGAGTACAGCGCCTACCTCTTCTACAAGTGGGACGGGCACCCGGCGGGCGTCTCCGCCGAACCCGACGCGTGGGGCGCCGCGCTCGACCCGGCCGGCGTGGTGGAACAGGCGCGCCGGATGCGGGAACTGCACGGGTTCGGCTCGTTCAAGCTCAAGGGCGGTGTCTTCCCGCCCGACGAGGAGATCGCCGCCGTCCGCGCCCTCGCCGACGCCTTCCCCGGCCACCCGCTGCGGCTCGACCCCAACGGCGCCTGGTCGGTGGAGACCTCGCTGAAGGTCGCGAGGGAACTCGGCGACGTCCTGGAGTACCTGGAGGACCCCACGCTGGGCACACCCGCCATGGCCCGGGTCGCCGCCGGCACCGCCGTCCCCCTCGCCACCAACATGTGCGTGACCACCTTCGGGGAGATCAGGGAGGCGTTCACCGAGGACGCCGTCCAGGTCGTCCTCTCCGACCACCACTACTGGGGCGGGCTGCGCAACACCCAGCGGCTCGCCGCGGTCTGCGCCGCCTTCGGGGTCGGGGTGTCCATGCACTCCAACACCCACCTCGGCATCAGCCTCGCCGCGATGACCCAGGTCGCGGCCACGGTCCCGAACCTGCACCACGCCTGCGACTCCCACTACCCCTGGCAGTCCGAGGACGTCCTCACCGAACGGCCCGCCTTCGACGACGGCAGGGTCGCGGTGTCCGATACGCCGGGCCTCGGCGTCGAACTCGACCGGGACGAACTCGCCCGCCTGCACCGGCGGTGGGCCGAGGACGACGGCGCGCTGCGCGACCGCGACGACGCCGCGGCGATGCGCGTCGCGGAACCGGACTGGCGGACACCGGTCATGCCCCGCTGGTGACCGACGCCGTGCGGCATCCCGGTGCCCGACCTGGTGCACACTGGCCAGAACCGCACCACGCCAGGGAGCGCACCGTGACGCCGTCGCACACCCTCACCGGAGAGGAACCGGAACACCTCACCCAGGCAGCGCGCTGCCAGACCCAGGTCGACCCGCTCGCCGCGCTGCGCGCCCCCGGCGACCCGCCCTGGGACGTCTACCTCACCGGCACGGTCTTCCTCGACATCATCTTCACCGGCCTGGACTCGGCACCGGTGCGCGGCACCGAGTCCTGGGCCCGCGGCATGGGCTCCAGCCCCGGCGGGGTCGCCAACATGGCCACCGCCCTGGCCCGGCTCGGCCTGCGCACCGCCCTCGCCGCGGCCTTCGGCGACGACCACTACGGCGAGTACTGCTGGGACGCGCTGGAGCAGGGCGAGGGCATCGACCTCTCCGCCTCGCGGACCGTGCCCGGCTGGCACTCCCCGGTGACCGTCTCGATGGCCTACGAGGGCGAGCGGACCATGGTCTCCCACGGCCACGAGCCGCCGCCCGAGGCCGTGTTCCCCGACGAGGGCGCCCCCGCGCACCCGCCCCGCGCGCGTGCGGCCGTCGCCTCCCTCACCCCCGGCACGCGCGCCGCGTGGATCGCCCGGGCGGCCCGCGACGGCACCCGGATCTTCGCCGACGTCGGCTGGGACGACACGGGCGCCTGGGACCTGTCCGGGCTGGCCGACCTGGAGCACTGCGAGGCGTTCCTGCCCAACGCGGAGGAGGCGAAACGGTACACCGGCACCGACTGCCCGCGGCTGGCCGCGCACGCCCTGACCGAGCACGTGCCGGTGGCCGTGGTCACCCTCGGGGAGGAGGGCGCCTACGCCGTGGACCGGCGCACGGGGGAGGCCGCCGAGGTGCCCGCGATCGCCGTGGAGGCGCTGGACCCGACCGGGGCGGGGGACGTGTTCGTCGCCGGGTTCGTGACGGGCTCCCTCGCGGGCTGGCCGCTCGCCGACCGGCTGGCCTTCGCCGGGCTGACGGCCGCGCTGTCCGTGCAGGAGTTCGGGGGCTCGCTGTCGGCGCCGGGCTGGTCGGAGATCGGCGCGTGGTGGCGGCGCGTGCAGTCCCTGCCGGGGCAGTCGCCCGCGGCGCTGCGGCGGTACGAGTTCCTGGAGGGCCTGGTCCCCGAGCGGCTGGACCGGCCCTGGCCACTGCGGCGAGCCGTACCCACGATCGGCTTCCGCCGTTCGGGCTGACGTACCGGGTGAAGCGGTCGTATGAAAAGCCCTACGGCGATGTCGGCCCCCCGTCGTACCCTGGAATCGCGAGGCCGCCCTCAGCTGTGCGGCCGTGACGAGGAGGAAGCGCAGGCCTTAAGCGCCGGCCCATGACACAGACACCTACAGCTCACACCCCCGCGCAGGAGCAGGCGAGAGCGCAGTTCACCGTCCCCGCCCAGCACCCCATGGTGACCGTGCTGGGGTCCGGCGACGCCCTCCTGCGGGTGATCGAGAAGGCCTTCCCGGCGGCCGACATCCACGTCCGGGGAAATGAGATCAGCGCGGTCGGCGACCCGGTGGACGTCGCCCTGATCTCGCGCGTGTTCGACGAGATGATGCTGGTGCTCCGCACCGGGCAACCGATGACGGAGGACGCAGTGGAACGCTCGATCGCGATGCTCAAGGCGAGCGAGAACGGGACGAGCGACGGCCCGGAGACCCCGGCGCAGGTGCTGACGCAGAACATCCTGTCCTCGCGCGGCCGGACGATCCGCCCCAAGACCCTCAACCAGAAGCGGTACGTCGACGCGATCGACAAGCACACGGTCGTCTTCGGCATCGGCCCCGCCGGCACCGGCAAGACCTACCTGGCCATGGCCAAGGCCGTGCAGGCCCTCCAGTCCAAGCAGGTCAACCGGATCATCCTGACCCGTCCGGCGGTGGAGGCCGGCGAGCGCCTCGGCTTCCTGCCCGGCACGCTCTACGAGAAGATCGACCCGTACCTGCGCCCGCTGTACGACGCGCTGCACGACATGCTCGACCCGGACTCCATCCCCCGGCTGATGGCCGCCGGGACGATCGAGGTCGCGCCGCTCGCCTACATGCGCGGACGCACGCTCAACGACGCCTTCATCATCCTGGACGAGGCCCAGAACACGAGCCCCGAGCAGATGAAGATGTTCCTGACCCGCCTCGGCTTCGACTCGAAGATCGTGATCACGGGTGACGTGACCCAGGTCGACCTGCCCAACGGGCAGAAGTCCGGTCTGCGGCAGGTGCAGGAGATCCTCGAAGGGGTCGAGGACGTCCACTTCTCCCGGCTGTCGTCCCACGATGTCGTCCGGCACAAGCTGGTGGGCCGTATCGTCGACGCGTACGAGAAGTACGACAGCAAGTACGGCACCGAGAGCGGCGCCCCCAAGGGCGGCCGTGGCACGTCCGGCGCCAAGGGCACCAAGGGGAAGTAGACCAGCACGACCATGTCGATCGACGTCAACAACGAGTCCGGCACCGAGGTAGACGAGCAGGCGATCCTGGACATCGCCCGCTACGCGCTCGCGCGGATGCGCATCCACCCGCTCTCCGAGCTCTCGGTGATCGTCGTGGACGCCGACGCCATGGAGCAGCTGCACATCCAGTGGATGGACCTTCCGGGCCCCACCGATGTCATGTCGTTCCCGATGGACGAGCTGCGCCCGCCGTCCAAGGACGACGACGAGCCGCCGCAGGGGCTGCTCGGCGACATCGTCCTGTGCCCGGAGGTCGCCGCGAAGCAGGGGGCCGAGGCGCCCACGCAGCACTCCATGGACGAGGAGCTGCAGCTGCTCACCGTCCACGGCGTGCTGCACCTGCTCGGGTACGACCACGAGGAGCCCGACGAGAAGGCCGAGATGTTCGGCCTCCAGGCCGCCATCGTGGACGGATGGCGGGCCGAGCGCGGCCTGACCGGGCCGTCGCCGGCGCCGACCGTCTCGTAAGCGGGCCGGATGTCTCCGCAGATCGTGGTCGGCGCGATCGCGCTGGTCGTCGTCGCCTGGCTCGCCGCCTGCGCGGAGGCGGGCCTCGCGCGGGTCTCCAGCTTCCGGGCCGAGGAGGCCGTGAAGTCCGGCCGGCGCGGCGGTGCGCGGCTCGCGCAGCTCGCCGCCGACCCCACCCGCTATCTGAACGTCGCCCTGCTGGTCCGCGTGGCCTGCGAGATGGCCGCCGCGGCCCTGGTGACCTACGCCTGCCTGCAGGAGTTCGCCGCCACCTGGCAGGCCCTGCTGGTCGCCATCGGTGTGATGGTGCTCGTGTCGTACGTCGCCGTCGGCGTCTCCCCGCGCACCATCGGCCGCCAGCACCCCGTCAACACGGCGACCGCGGCGGCGTACGTGCTGCTGCCGCTGGCCCGCGTCATGGGGCCGATCCCGTCGCTGCTGATCCTCATCGGCAACGCGCTCACGCCCGGCAAGGGCTTCCGGCGCGGGCCCTTCGCCTCCGAGGCGGAGCTGCGCGCGCTGGTCGACCTCGCGGAGAAGGAGTCGCTGATCGAGGACGAGGAGCGCCGGATGGTGCACTCGGTCTTCGAGCTGGGCGACACCCTGGTCCGCGAGGTGATGGTGCCGCGCACCGACCTGGTCACCATCGAGCGCTTCAAGACCATCCGCCAGGCCCTCACCCTGGCCCTGCGTTCCGGTTTCTCCCGCATCCCGGTCACCGGGGAGAGCGAGGACGACATCGTCGGGATCGTGTACCTGAAGGACCTGGTCCGCAAGACGCACATCAACCGGGAGGCGGAGGGCGACCTGGTCTCCACGGCGATGCGCCCGGCCGTCTTCGTGCCCGACACCAAGAACGCCGGCGACCTGCTGCGGGAGATGCAGAAGGAGCGCAACCACGTCGCCGTCGTCATCGACGAGTACGGCGGCACCGCCGGCATCGTCACCATCGAGGACATCCTGGAGGAGATCGTCGGCGAGATCACCGACGAGTACGACCGGGAACTGCCGCCCGTGGAGGACCTCGGCGACGACCGCTTCCGGGTCACGGCCCGCCTGGACATCACCGACCTCGGCGAGCTGTACGGGCTGGAGGAGTACGACGACGAGGCAGTGGAGACCGTCGGCGGACTTCTCGCCAAGGCGCTCGGCCGGGTGCCCATCGCGGGTGCCTCGGCGGAGGTCGCCCTGCCCGACGGGCGCAGCCTGCGGCTGACGGCGGAGGCCGCGGCCGGCCGCCGCAACAAGATCGTGACGGTCCTGGTCGAACCCCTCCCGGCCCCCGTCCCCGAGGAGGCCGGGCCCGAGTGACCCCGCAGCAGCTGCGCGCCTTCTGCCTCTCCTTCAACGCGGTGGTGGAGGACTTCCCGTTCAACCCCGAGACGTCCGTCTTCAAGGTGCTGGGCAAGATGTTCGCGCTGACCAGCCTGGACGCGCGGCCCCTGACGGTGAACCTCAAGTGCGACCCGGAGGACGCCCTTCGGCTGCGCGGGGAGCACGAGGGACTGATCGTCCCCGGCTGGCACATGAACAAGCGGCACTGGAACACGGTGACGGTGGACGGCGGACTCCCCGACGGGCTCGTGAAGGAGCTGATCGAGGACTCGTACGACCTGGTCGTCGCGGGCCTTCCGAGGGCGGAGCGGCTGCGGCTGGACCGGCCGTGAAAAACCGTTGCCGGGTCCAGGCGGGTGCATGTCAGAATCCGGCATGACCGTGCGATATCCACGCCCCCTGCGCCCCGGTGACCGTATCGGCGTGACGTCCCCGTCCAGCGGGGTGGCCGAGGAGCTCCGGGGCCGCCTCGACCTCGCCGTACGCGACCTGGAGGCGCGCGGGTACGAGGTGGTCGTCGGCCGGTGCATGGACGGGACGACCCACGTCAGCGCGCCGGCGGCGGAGCGCGCGGCCGAGCTGACCGAGATGCTGACCGACCCCGCCGTCCGGGCCGTGGTCCCTCCCTGGGGCGGGGAGACCGCGATCGACCTGCTGCCGCTGCTCGACCTCGAACGGATCGCGCGGGCCGAGCCGACGTGGATGGTCGGCTGGTCCGACATCTCCACGATCATCACCCCGTTGACCCTGCGCACCGGCATCGCGACCGTGCACGGCAACAACCTCATGGACACGCCCTACCGCACGCCCGAGGGCCTCGTGTCCTGGCTCGACGTCGTCACCGCCGCACAGGGCGAGCCGTTCACCCAGAGCCCGCCGGGCCGCCACCGGACCGGAGGCTGGGACGACTGGGCCGCCGACCCCGGCATCCGCGACCTCACCCTCGACGCCGAGGGCGGCTGGACCCGCCTCGACGGCGGCGGAGACGTCGACGCCGAGGGCCGGCTGATCGGCGGCTGCATCGAGATCCTCGCCAACCTCACCGGGACGCCGTACCTGGACACGTCCTCCTTCGCCGTCGGCGAGCCGCTGCTCGTCTACGTCGAGGCCTGCCAGGACGACGCGTTCGAGATCTGCCGCAATCTGCACGGCCTGCGCCTCGCCGGCTTCTTCGACCGGGCGGCCGCCGTCCTCGTGGGCCGCACCCACGCTCCCGACAGCCGCACCCTCACCCAGTACGAGGCCGTCCTCGACGCCCTGGGCCCGCTGGGCGTGCCGATCGTCGCCGACGTCGAGTGCGGGCACGTGCCGCCCCACCTCCCCCTGGTGAACGGGGCACGGGGGCGAGTGGTGCACACGGGCGCGCGCAGCGAGATCACGCAGACCCTCGACTGACTCCCGGCCGGGACTTCGTATGCTCGGGGCATGACCGAGAGCAACGCGCTTGACCCCGAGGACCGCAAGATCGTCACCCTGGCCCGTTCCGCCCGGGCCCGCAACGCGGTGCCCGAGGGCGCGGCCGTACGGGACGACACCGGACGGACCTATGTCGCCGGGTCGGTGGAGCTCGCCTCGCTGAGGCTGAGCGCGCTGCGGACGGCCGTCGCCATGGCCGTGGCCTCCGGGGCCACCTCTCTGGAGGCGGCGGCGGTGGTGAGCGAGGCGGAGTCCGTGCCGGCGGAGGACCTGGCCGCCGTCGCCGACCTGGGAGGCGCCGGGACGCCGGTGCTGCTCGCCGCGCCCGACGGCACGGTGCGGGACACCGTCTCCGCGGGCTGAGGCGGCACCGGACAGCGCGTCACCGAACAGAAGGTCGGCCGGAATTCAACCTTGTTGGGTTCCGGCCGCCGCGCGTCAATGGGGCCATACGTTCCGACGGGCCGTCAGATCCGCACCCCCGCGCAGTGTGCCCGCACCCGCCTGCGCGAGCCCTCCCGTCCGTCGGCCGTCCCCACGCGGCACTCCCCACCAGGAAAGGGAAGCGGATCCCCATGAGAGGCAAGCGCACGGCAACGGGTGCGGCACTGGCCGCCGGGGCCCTCGCGGTCACCGGACTCGCCTTCGCCCCCACCGCGGCCGCCGTCACCCCCCAGTCGGCGACCATCACCGCGAACTGCGGCATCTTCGGCGGCGGAACGGCCACGCTCACCGCCACCCAGGCCGGCACCTCGGCCACCCTCACCCTCACCTCCACCGCGATCAGGACGCCGGTCGCGGTGGCCCAGGACTCGATCGCCTCCACGCTCACCATGGTCAGGGCGAGCGGCGGCACCACCGTCTTCAGCGGCACGAAGAACCCGGCCATGGCGAGCGGCTCGGCGGTCACCGTCGGCCCGCTGCCCGGCACCGTGGGCGCCGGCGACAGGCTGGAGGCGTACGGCGGCTCGCTGAAGATGGTGATCTTCGGGGTCACCGTGACCTGTACGGCCTCGGCCAAGCAGTCGCCCGGCCCGTTCGTGTTCGACTGACCCGACCGAGCGAAGTGTTCCGGATGCCGCGGAAACTGATGATCCGTCAGCTTTCTGCGGCATCTCCATTGACTTCTCACCCCCGCTCCACATCAATGCCCCCTGTCGGCGCAGACGAGCCGCTGCGCCAGCAACCCTCAGGAGGGGGCCCATGGGTCCGACACCCCGAAGAGCCCGACGGTGGCGCTGGGCGTCACTGCTCGGGGCGACCGCCCTCGCGGTCACCGCGAGCGGCGCGCTGGCCTGCCCGGCCGGCGCCGCCGGCACCGACGTGGACTTCGCCACGCACTGCATCCCGCCGGCCGTCGCGGGCATCCCGCCCATCGACGGCACCACCACCGGGAACGTCACGGTGGACAACACCAGCCCCAAGGTCGGCGACACCGTCACCGTGACCTACACCGTGGTCAAGGCCGCCGCCAGCAACCCCACCGACCTGGCCCTGCCGGCCGACATCATGACCCCGACCGGGAAGGTGACGCTCGGCGGCGCCCAGAGCGGCGCCGTCACCGTCGCCGGACCGAAGAAGAACCCGCCGGTGCCGGGGAAGGCCGCCTTCCCGTCCTTCTCCATGACCGGCACGTTCACCGTCACCAAGGCCGGGCAGATCACCCTCTCGCCCGGTGACTACACCATCCACACCAGCTACATCCTGGAGCTGGACACCCCCTGCACCGTCATCACCCCGCCCGCCCCGGTCTCCCAGACCGTCACCGCGACCGACGGCACGCCCGGCAACACCCGGACCATCTCGCTGGGTTCGGCCTCCGGTGCCCCCGGGGCCGGCGTCACCGTCAGCGGCAGCCACTTCACACCGGGCGCCACCGTCACCCTGGCCGGGCGGGCCGGCGACACCCAGACCGCGGACACCGCGACCGTGACCGCGAACGCCCAGGGCTCCTTCAGCGGCACCCTCGTCGTCCGCGACAAGGCGACGACCGGGATCGTGGCCTACGAGGGCGGCTCCTGGAACCCGGACAAGGGCGCCGGCCCCGCGGCCTACGCCGTCGACGACGGCACACCCGTCCCGGCCGGCGGCCAGAAGCTCACCACCACCGTCAAGGCGGGCACCCTCTCCATGTCCCAGGCCGGTGACTCCGTCGCCCTGTCCGGGGTCGACTTCGGCCGGGGCGGAGCCTCCACCGGCAGTCTCAACACGGTGACCGTCAAGGACTTCCGCGGCGGGCCCGCGGGCTGGTCCCTGACCGGCAAGGTCACCGACTTCACCGGTCCCGGCGCCAGGATCGACGCCGGCCGGCTGAGCTGGACGCCGGCCTGCGCGACCAAGGCGGGCAGCCCCAGCACCTGCAAGGCCGGCTCGGCGGGCACCGTGGGCAGCGCGGGCGCGACCCTCGCGTCCACCTCCGACGGCACGCTGACCGGCGGTGAGTTCACCGTCGACGCCGGACTCTCGCTGGACGTGCCGGCGTTCACGCCGCCCGGCGCGTACTCCGGGGTGCTCACGCTGACGCTCACCTGAACGCACGGGCGTCCGCACCCGCCCGTTCCCCAGTCTCCCGTCCGTGGGGGTCCGCACCCATGCGCAAGCTGTACGTCCTCCTGAGCCTGACCGCCCTGCTCCTCGGCCTGCCCACGGCAGTGGCCCGCGCCGCCGACAACGGCAGCTGGTCCGTCTACCCGGTCGCCTCGAAGACCGCCGCACGGCCCTACTTCACCCTCTCCGCAGAGCCCGGCCAGACCCTCACCGACAAGGTCGCCGTCCGGAACAGGACCGCCCGGCCGCTCACCTTCCGGCTCTACGCCGCCGACGCCTACAACACCGCCCGCGACGGCGGGTTCGCCGTCCGCACGCTGAAGGAGCGCATGCGCGGGGTGGGCGCCTGGGCCAGGCCCGCGACGTCCCGGATCACCGTGCCGGGCCACCGGACCCGCACCGTGCCCTTCACCCTGCGCATCCCCGCCGGGGCCGGGCCCGGCGACCACGCCGGTGCGATCGTCGCCCTGGACGAGCGGGTCGACAAGGGCGCCGGCCGTCTCGCGCTCGGCGTCCAGCGGGCCGTCGGCGCCCGGGTCTACCTGCGGGTCGGCGGTCCCACGCTGCCCGCTCTCGCCGTCGGCGACCTGCGCGTCAGCCACCACCAGCCGCTCGTCCCCGGCCTCGGCGACAGCACCGCCACCGTCTCCTACACCCTGCGCAACACCGGCAACGTCACCCTCCACCCCACGGTGGAGCTGACGGCGCGCGGACTGTTCGGCCGTACGCTGCTCGACCGGGAGCCGGCCCGGGTGCCCGCCGAACTGCTGCCGGGGCAGCGGGTACGGCTCACCGAGACCTGGCGCGGGGCACCCCAGTTCGACCGGGCGGAGCTGACGCTCACCGCGAGCGCCCAGGACAGCCGCGAGTCGGCGAGCGCCGGCTTCCTCGCGCTGCCCTGGCTGCCGGTGGCGCTGGTGTTCGCCGCCGGTGTGCTCACCGGGGCGCTGCTGGTCAGAGCGCGTCGGGCCCGCGCTCGCCGGTCCGCACCCGGACGACCGTCTCCACCGGAACGGCCCACACCTTCCCGTCCCCGATCTTCCCCGTCTGCGCGGCCCTGACGATCGCGTCGATCACGTCGTCGGCGACGGCGTCCTCCACCACGACCTCGATCCGCACCTTCGGCACCAGGTCGACCCGGTACTCGGCCCCCCGGTACACCTCGGTGTGGCCGCGCTGCCGGCCGTAGCCGCTCGCCTCGGTCACGGTCAGACCCTGCACCCCCAGCTCCTGCAGGGCGGTCTTGACCTCGTCGAGGCGGTACGGCTTCACGGTGGCGGTGATGAGCTTCATGCCTGGGTCTTGACCTTCTGGGCGGAGGTGAGGACGGAGTGGGAGACCGGGGCGCCGTGGCCCAGGACGCCGTGATCGTATGCGGTCTCGGCGTGCACCGTAAGGTCCAGACCGGTGTGCTCCTGCTCCTCGCTCGCCCGGAAGCCCATGGCCTTGTCCAGCAGCGTGCCCAGGCCGTACGTCACCGCGAAGGCGTACACCGCAACGGCCACCACGGCCAGCAGCTGCCTGCCGAGCGGGGCCAGCCCGCCGCCGTAGAACAGGCCCTCCGCCCCGCCGGTCATCGCCTTCTCGGCGAACAGGCCGATCAGCAGGGTGCCGATGATCCCGCCGACCAGATGGACGCCGACGACGTCCAGGGAGTCGTCGTAGTCCAGCTTGAACTTCCAGCTCACGGCGTAACTGCAGACGACACCGGCGGCGAGGCCCACGACGAGGGCGCCGAGCAGGGACACCGTGCCGCAGGACGGGGTGATCGCGACCAGGCCGGCCACCGCGCCGGAGGCCGCGCCCAGGGTGGTCGGGTGGCCGTCGCGCCGCTGTTCCACGAAGAGCCAGCCGAGCAGACCGGTGCAGCCGGCGGCGAGCGTGTTGAGGAACGCGGCGGCGGCGAGGCCGTTCGCGCCGAGCGCGGAGCCCGCGTTGAAGCCGAACCAGCCGAACCAGAGCAGACCGGCGCCGAGGATCACCATGGGCAGGTTGTGCGGGCGCATGGCGTCCTTCTTGAACCCGAGCCGCGGGCCCAGGACCAGGCACAGGGCGAGCCCGGAGGCACCGGAGGTGATCTCCACCGGCAGGCCGCCGGCGAAGTCGAGCGCACCCAGCCTGGCGAGGATCCAGCCACCGGGACCCCACACCCAGTGCGCCACCGGAACGTATACCAGCAGCGTCCACAGCGGGACGAAGACCAGCCACGCCGAGAACTTCGTCCGGTCGGCGACCGCACCGCTGATCAGCGCGGCCGTGATGATCGCGAAGGTCAGCTGGAAGGTGGCGAAGAGGGCGGTGGGGACGGTGCCGTGGACGCTGTGCGGGGTGATGTGCGCCATGCCGGCGTGGTGCAGGCCGCCGATCAGTCCCGCGCCGAGGTCGTCGCCGAACGCCAGCGAGTAGCCGGCCGCCAGCCACACCACCGTCACCAGGGCGATCGACACGAAGCTCATCATCAGCATGTTCAGGACGCTCTTCGTGCGGACCATGCCGCCGTAGAAGAGGGCGAGACCCGGCGTCATCAGCAGGACGAGGGCGGTGGCGGCGAGGAGCCAGGCGGTGTCACCGGTGTTCACGGCGGCGGCGGCGAGGGTCACGGGCGTCTCCAACGGTGGGCGGGCTGCGTCAGAGGGTCACCGGTGCGGGTTTCCGGTCGCGTACGGCCGTGTTTCCGTGACGTTTCGTTGCGCGGAGGTCACCGAAACCTCACGGTACGGCGTGCTCCGTGAATCAGGGAGAATGAACGGCATGAGCGTTCGCACCCAGTCATCCGAGCAGCCGGCCGAGACCGTCCACCGCGCCGGCTTCGCCTGCTTCGTGGGCCGCCCCAACGCGGGCAAGTCCACCCTCACGAACGCTCTGGTCGGGCAGAAGGTGGCGATCACCGCGGACCAGCCGCAGACCACGCGGCACACGGTGCGCGGCATCGTGCACCGGCCGGACTCCCAGCTGATCCTGGTGGACACGCCCGGTCTCCACAAGCCGCGCACGCTGCTCGGCGAGCGGCTCAACGACGTCGTACGGACGACGTGGGCCGAGGTCGACGTGATCGGCTTCTGCCTCCCGGCGAACGAGAAGATCGGCCCCGGTGACCGCTTCATCGCCAAGGAGCTGGCCGGGATCCGCAAGACCCCCAAGGTCGCCATCGTCACCAAGACCGACCTGGTCGACTCCAAGACACTGGCCGAGCAGCTGATCGCGATCGACCAGCTGGGCAAGGACCTCGGCATCGAGTGGGCCGAAATCGTCCCGGTGTCGGCGGTGGGCGCCAAGCAGGTGGATCTCCTGGCCGACCTCCTGGTCCCGCTCCTTCCCGAGGGTCCGCCGCTCTACCCCGAGGGCGACCTGACGGACGAGCCCGAGCAGGTCATGATCGCGGAGCTGATCCGCGAGGCCGCGCTGGAGGGTGTCCGCGACGAGCTGCCGCACTCCATCGCCGTGGTCGTGGAGGAGATGCTCCCGCGCGAGGACCGCCCCGCCGACCGTCCCCTCCTGGACATCCACGCCAACGTCTACATCGAGCGCCCCAGCCAGAAGGGGATCGTCATCGGCCCCAAGGGCAAGCGCCTGAAGGAGGTCGGCATCAAGTCCCGCAAACAGATCGAGGCACTCCTCGGCACGCCCGTCTTCCTGGACCTCCACGTCAAGGTCGCCAAGGACTGGCAGCGCGACCCGAAGCAGCTCCGCAAGCTGGGCTTCTAGCCGACGGCCCCCTGGGGGGTCATGTCCTGCAGGCCCACCACCCTCAGCAACCGGAGCCTGTCGTACGACTCCGTGCCGGGGCGTGCCGTGTGGATGACGAGGTGGTGGTGGGCCTCGTGGCTCAGGAGGACCTCGCAGTCGAGTTCCAGGAGCCCGACCACCGGGTGCAGGAAGCGTTTGGTGGCGGGGCGGCGCAGCGACACCTCGTGGTTCTGCCAGAGCCGGGCGAACTCCTCGCTCTTCGTGCGGAGTTCGCTCACCAGGGCCGCGGGTTCCGGGTCGTCGGGGCGGGCCGCGGTCACCGCCCGGAGGGTGGCCACGTGGTCGCGGGCGTGTGCCGGGAGGTCCTCCGGCGGGAACAGCGCACGGGCCGTCGGGTCCAGGAAGAAGCGCCGGGTCAGGTTCCGTTCCCGCGCCGGGCGGGCGGACGCGTCGCCGACCAGGGCTTTGGCCAGCGCGTTCTGTGCCAGCACCGTCCCCCAGTCCGTGACCACCTGTGCCGGTGAGTCGTACAGCCGGTCCAGGACCAGCAGCAGGCCGGGGCGGACATGGGGCGACGCCCCCTGCCGGCGCGGCGGCTCCTCGCCCACCAGGTGGAAGAGGTGGTCCCGTTCGTCCTCGGTCAGGCGCAGCGCCCGCGCCAGCGCCGTCAGCATCTGGCGGGACGGGCGCGGGCCGCGCTGCTGCTCCAGGCGCGTGTAGTAGTCGGCCGACATCCCGGCCAGCGACGCCACCTCCTCCCGGCGCAGTCCGGGCGTACGACGGCGGGCGCCCGCCGCGAGGCCCACGTCGGTCGGTTCCAGCCGGGCGCGGCCACGGCGCAGGAAGTCGGCGAGTTCTGCTCGGTTCACCCCTCCAGCGTGGGGCAGCCCGCCCGGCTTATCCAGGGACTGCCGATCCCACGATCAGGAGGTCTCTCCCGGTCCGTGCTCCGGCCGCCGAGGGTGGAAGCCGTCCACCGAGAGGAGCACCACCATGTCCACCACACTCGTCACCGGCGCCACCGGCCAGGTCGGCACCGGGTTCCTGCCGAGGCTGCTGGCCCAGCGGCGGCCGGAGGAGCGGGTCCGGGTCCTGGTGCGGGACCCCGCCCGCGCCGACCGGCTCGGCGACCTCGGCGCCGACCCCGTCCTCGGCGATCTGCGCGACACCGACGTCCTCGGCAAGGCCCTCACCGGAGTCGACGCCGTCGTCAACATCGCCGCCTCCTTCCGGGGCGTGACGGACGAGGAGATGCGGGCCGTCAACCGCGACGCCGCGCTGGAGCTGGGCCGGGCGGCCCTCGCCTGCGGGGTGCGGCGGTTCGTGCAGGCCGGCACCGTCCTGGCGTACGGCACGGGCCGCGGCCGGCCGCTCGTCGAGGACGACCCCACCGTGCCGGGCGGCCCGATGTGGATGGCGTACCCGCAGGCCAAGGCGGAGGCCGAGCGCGGACTGCTGGCGCTGGACGGGCTGGACGTCCGCGTCGGCCGCCTGGGCTTCGTCTACGGCGAGGGCGACCCGCACCTGCCGGGCATCACCCGCTGGACCGCCGCCCAGCCCGCCACCAAGCGGCACCACCTGGTGCACGTCGCCGACGCCGCCCAGGGCCTGCTGCGCCTGCTGTACGCCCCCGGCGCCGACGGCCGCACCTACAACATCGCCGACGACGCCCCGGTCACCGTCCTGGCCATCCACCGGATCCTCGGCGTGGAGCCGCCCGCGGACGGCCCCGACCCCGACCCCTGGTACGCCATCGCCTCCACCGACCGCATCCGCCGCGAACTGGGCTACCGGCCCCACTTCCCGACCCTGTGGTCCGCCCGGGACGCCGGAGCCCTATGAGCGCGGACCCTGGGCCCGCAGCAGGTCCCGGTACCACCGGTACGACGCCTTCGGCGTCCGCTGGAGGGTCTCGAAGTCCACGTGCACCAGGCCGAACCTGCGGGCGTAGCCCTCGGCCCACTCGAAGTTGTCCATCAGGGACCACACGAAATAGCCGCGCACGTCGACCCCGGCCTCGACCGCCCGGTGCAGGGCCCGGACGTGGGCGTCCAGGTAGGCGATCCGCTCCTGGTCGTCCACGCCCTCGTAGGAGCAGCCGTTCTCGGTGATGACGACGGGCGGGAGCCGGTCGCCGTAGCGCTCGCGGAAGCCGGTGAGCAGTTCCGTCAGGCCCTCCGGTACGACCGGCCAGCCGAAGTCCGTCACCGGGCGGCCCTCGATCCGCCGGACGGAGAAGGGGAGCTCGGCCGGCATCGTCACGCCGCCGAACTCGGTGTCGCCGCCCTGCGGTGCGCCGACCAGCGTCGGGGCGTAGTAGTTGATGCCGTACCAGTCGACCGGCTCGGCGATCACCTTGAGGTCGGCCTCCACGTCCCCCGGCATCAGGGCGCCCATGCCCTCGGGGTACTCGCCCAGGAGGACCGGCTCGGCGAAGAGGCGGTTGAGGAGGACGTCGTAGAAGCCGGCCGCCTCCAGGTCCGCCTGCTGCCGCGAGGCGGCCCAGGTGGGGCCGTGGGAGTTGGCGATGCCGATGTCGCCCGCACCGGCCGCGCGCAGCGCCCGTACCGCGAGGCCGTGGGCGAGGAGCTGGTGGTGGGCGGCCGGAAGGGCGTCGAAGAGCAGCTGCCGGCCGGGGGCGTGGGCCCCCAGGGCGTGCCCGAGCAGTGTGTGTTCGGCGGGCTCGTTGAGAGTGATCCACTTGCGTACCCGGTCGCCGAGCCGCTCCGCGACCACCGTCACGTGGTCGGCGAACCGGGCCGCCGTGTCCCGCTCCAGCCAGTCCAGGTCCGCCGGCAGGTCCCAGTGGAAGAGGGTCGGGACCGGGCGGACCCCCGCCGCGCACAGCTCGTCCACCAGCCGGTCGTAGAAGTCCAGGCCGCCGGGTGAGTTCACCCGCGGCCAGGAGACCGAGAACCGGTACGCGTCCACGCCGAGGCCGGCGAGGAGGGCCACGTCCTCGGTGTAGCGGTGGTAGTGGTCGCAGGCCACCGCCGCCGTCGAGCCGTCCTTCACCCGCCCGGGCTCGGCCGTGAACACGTCCCACACGGACGGCTCCCGCTCCCCGGCCGCGCCTTCGATCTGGTGGGCCGAGGTCGACACGCCCCACAGGAAGCCGGGCGGGAACCGGGGGACCGGGGTGCCTGCGTCAGTCGCCATGGCCGGATCATCCGTACCGCCGGTAACGGAAGTCAACGCCCCTGCGGGAAACGGCCGTCACGCACCCTCCTTCAGCACCCTGGACACCAACTCCCGTTCGTCCTCGCTGAGTCGGGGGTCCGCCGCGTACACCGTGCGGCCGTCCACCGAGATCTCGTAGGCGAAGCCGTCCGGAACCCCGGCCGGAGGGGTGCTCCGGCCGGACGCGAGGACGCGTCCGGCCAGGGCCTCCCAGTCGGGGGCGTCGGGCCGGGCCGAGGTGTCCACCTCGGCCCGGCGCTCGATGCCCGCGAAACCACCCGTGCGCCGCACTCGAATCCACATGGGTCCGTGTCTAGTACGGAACTACAGCGTCCGCACCCCCACCTGTTCCCACGCCTTCTGCACGGCCTGGAGTTCACCCCCGGCGCCGTACCGCTCGCGGGCCGCCTTCACCGTCAGCGTGGCGAAGTCGGAGAAGAGGGCGTCCTCCCGCAGTCCGCCGCCGGTCAGCACGTCGTACCAGATCTGCCCGGCCTTCTCCCAGGCGTAGCCGCCGAGGGCGGTGGCGGCCAGGTAGAAGGCGTGGTTCGGGATGCCGGAGTTGATGTGCACGCCGCCGTTGTCGCGGCCGGTGCGGACGTAGTCCTCCATCTTGGCCGGCTGCGGGTCCTTGCCGAGGACGTCGTCGTCGTACGCCGTGCCCGGGGCCTTCATCGAGCGCAGCGCCACGCCCGTGACGCGCGGGGCGAGCAGCCCGGCGCCGATCAGCCAGTCCGCCTCGGCGGCGGTCTGGCCGAGGGTGTACTGCTTGATCAGCGAGCCGAAGACGTCCGACACCGACTCGTTCAGCGCGCCGGACTGGCCGTAGTACTCCAGGTTCGCGGTGTACTGGGTGACGCCGTGGGTGAGCTCGTGCCCGATGACGTCGACCGGGATGGTGAAGTCGAGGAAGATCTCGTTGTCGCCGTCGCCGAAGACCATCTGCTCGCCGTTCCAGAAGGCGTTGTCGTAGCCCTCGCCGAAGTGCACGGTGGCGTCCAGCGGCAGCCCGTTGTCGTCGATGGAGTGCCGGCCGTACGCCTTCAGGTACAGGTCGAAGGTGGCGCCCAGGCCCGCGTAGGCGCGGTTGACGGTGGCGTCGGAGCCGGGCTCGGAGCCCTCCTCGCGGACCTTGGTGCCGGGCAGGTCCTGGGTGTGCCCGGCGTCGTAGATCGTGCGGTGCGGCTGGTCGGCGGCGGCGCCGGCGGGCGGGGTGGCGGCGGCCGCGCCGATCACCGTGGTCAGGCGGCGCTTGGTGCGCTGGTAGGCGTCGTGCTCCAGGGACCGGCGGGCCGGGCCGGAGAGCGCGGGGTCCTCGTGCCGGGCGAGCCGGTCGAGGACGTGCGGCGGCACGATCGTGCAGAAGACGGGCTGGAAGCCCCCGTTGGTCGTCATATGCGCACCATTGCACTGCGTGATGACGATGTCACTAGCTGCCACCATGATTGGTGAAATACCGGGACACGGAACGCCACGGTCCGTGACGATGTGGTACGGCGATGTGGTGCGGCGCACTTTTTGTCCCTGTTTGCCGTGCGGTCCCGCATACTGGGACAGGCCCGCGCACCCCGGAACGGCTCCGCTAGGCTGCGGAGCATCATGCGTTTCTGGCTGCTTCTTCTTAGCTGCCGCGGCGAGGGCCTGTAGTCGAGGCCGACTCCCTCCCCGCGGAGCTTGGCGTTGCGTCGTCGGCCGCCCACTCGGATATCGGACATCCTGAGGAGCCCACGCCATCATGGCCAACCGCCAGCAGCCCAGCACCATGCCGATCCACAAGTACGGCCGCTACGAGCAGGTCGACATCCCCGACCGCACCTGGCCGGACCAGCGGATCACCACCGCCCCCCGCTGGCTCTCCACCGACCTGCGCGACGGCAACCAGGCCCTGATCGACCCCATGTCGCCCGAGCGCAAGCGGCGCATGTTCGACCAGCTGGTCAAGATGGGCTACAAGGAGATCGAGGTCGGCTTCCCCGCCTCCGGCCAGACCGACTTCGACTTCGTGCGCTCGATCATCGAGGAAGAGGGCGCGATCCCCGAGGACGTGACGATCTCCGTCCTGACCCAGGCCCGCGAGGACCTGATCGAGCGGACCGTGGAATCCCTCAAGGGCGCCCGCCGGGCCACCGTCCACCTGTACAACGCCACCGCCCCGGTCTTCCGCCGGGTCGTCTTCCGCGGCTCCCGGGACGACATCAAGCAGATCGCCGTCGACGGCACCCGCCTGGTGATGGAGTACGCCGATAAACTGCTGGGCCCGGAGACGGAGTTCGGCTACCAGTACTCGCCGGAGATCTTCACCGACACCGAGCTGGACTTCGCCCTCGAGGTCTGCGAGGCGGTCATGGACGTCTGGCAGCCCGGCCCGGGCCGCGAGATCATCCTCAACCTGCCCGCCACCGTGGAGCGTTCGACCCCCTCCACGCACGCGGACCGCTTCGAGTGGATGCACCGCAACCTGACCCGCCGCGAGCACGTCTGCCTGTCCGTCCACCCGCACAACGACCGCGGCACGGCCGTCGCCGCCGCCGAGCTGGCCCTGATGGCCGGCGCCGACCGCGTCGAGGGCTGCCTGTTCGGGCAGGGCGAGCGCACCGGCAACGTCGACCTGGTCACCCTGGGCATGAACCTGTTCTCGCAGGGCGTCGACCCGCAGATCGACTTCTCCGACATCGACGAGATCCGTCGCACGTGGGAGTACTGCAACCAGATGGAGGTCCACCCGCGCCACCCGTACGTGGGCGACCTGGTCTACACGTCCTTCTCCGGCTCCCACCAGGACGCCATCAACAAGGGCTTCGACGCTATGGAGGCCGACGCGAAGGCCAAGGGCGTCACCGTCGACGACATCGAGTGGGCGGTGCCGTACCTGCCGATCGACCCGAAGGACGTCGGCCGCTCCTACGAGGCCGTCATCCGCGTCAACTCGCAGTCCGGCAAGGGCGGTGTCTCCTACGTCCTGAAGAACGACCACAAGCTGGAGCTGCCGCGCCGGATGCAGATCGAGTTCTCCAGGATCATCCAGGCGAAGACGGACGCCGAGGGCGGCGAGATCACGCCGAAGGAGATCTGGGCGGTCTTCCAGGACGAGTACCTGCCGAACCCCCAGAACCCGTGGGGCCGCATCCAGGTGAAGACCGGCCAGTCGACCACCGACACCGACGGCGTGGACACCCTCACCGTCGAGGCCACGGTCGACGGCGAGGACCGGATCCTGTCCGGCTCCGGCAACGGTCCGATCTCGGCCTTCTTCGACGCCCTGCAGTCCATCGGCATCGACGTACGCCTGCTGGACTACCAGGAGCACACGATGAGCGAGGGCGCCTCCGCGCAGGCCGCCTCCTACATCGAATGCGCGATCGACGGCAAGGTCCTGTGGGGCATCGGTATCGACGCGAACACGACGCGTGCGTCGCTGAAGGCGGTCGTCTCCGCGGTGAACCGCGCGGCCCGCTAGACCCCGTCCGACCGGCACTTTCGGCGCCCTGACCGCGGAACGCGGCGGTCGGGGCGCCGTCGTGTATCGGCCATCGCGCCCCTCAGGTCACGGAAAGGTCTCTTACGGGGTACTGACTCCGCCTCGGTGATGTGGCTAACATCACGCCAGCGCGGCGATGTTGCCGCGCCGTTACGGAGGTGCGACGTGCTGCTGCCAGTACGGGGACGAGACGGCCGTGCCACCAGGGCTGTGCGCATCCTGGGCACCCGCACCGCGTGGACACCCGTCGGAGACGGCGAGTTCTTCTGTCCCGGCTGCGGCGGCGACCGCAATTACCAGCGCCTCACCGGCCGGCGCCGGCTCACCGTGCTCGGCGTGCCGGTGCTGCCGCGCGGGACCACCGGACCGGTGGTGGAGTGCGCGGCCTGCGAGCACCACTTCGGCACCGAGGTGCTGGACCACCCCACCACCCGCCGCTTCTCCGCGATGCTCCGCGACGCCGTGCACACCGTCGCCCTCGCCGTGCTCGCCGCGGGCGGCACCGGCTCCCGCACGGCCCTGGAGACGGCCGCCACCGCGGTCCGCGCGGCCGGCTTCGACGACTGCACCGAGGACCAGCTGGCCGCCCTGGTCGAGGCCCTCGCCGCCGACACCGGCCGCTACTTCGAGCAGCCGTGCGGGGCCGGGCTGACCATAGAGCTGCACGAGGCCCTGGACCCGCTGGCCCCGCACCTCGCCCCGGCCGGCCGCGAGTCCCTGCTCCTCCAGGGCGCCCGCATCGCCCTCGCCGACGGCCCGTACACCCCCGCCGAACGCGACGCCCTCACCACCGTCGGCGCGGCCCTCACCATCTGCTCCGACGACGTGACCCGCCTGCTGGCCGCCGCCCGCACCCCGTCCTGACCACCCGCACGGAGTAAGGCCGGCCCCGCGACCGCGGGCAGCCTCAGGGAGTGACCCCGCGCAGCCGCTCCCTCCTCGCCGGCCTGGTGCTCCTCGCCTCGCTCACCGCCCCCCTGCCCGCGCACGCCGCACCCGCGTCCGGCGGCTGCGACTCCTCCGTGCCCTACGTCTCCGGGCAGGGCGGCTACGCCGTCTACCGCATCCCGGCCGTGGTGAGGACCCGGCAGGGCACGGTCCTCGCCTTCGCCGAGGGCCGCCGCTCCGGTCCCGCGGACACCGGGGACATCGACGTCGTCCTGCGCCGCTCCACCGACGGCGGCTGCACCTGGGGCCCGCTGACCGTCGTGGCCGCCGGGCAGGGCGACACCCGGGGCAACCCCGCCCCCGTGACCGACCCGCACACCGGCGCGATCGTCCTGGTGACCTGCGCCAACAGCGGGACCGTGACGGAGGACCAGATCATGCGCGGCCGGGTGACCCCCCGGCAGGGCCGCCGGGTCTACGTGCAGCGCAGCCGGGACGACGGCCGGCACTTCACGGCCCCCCGCGACATCACCGCCCAGGTGACCCGGCCGGGCTGGCGCTGGTACGCCACCGGCCCCGGCCACGCCCTCGCCCTCACCCACGGCCCCCACACCGGGCGCCTGCTCGTCCCCGCCGACCACTCCGAAGCCCCGCCGCCCCGTTCCCCCGACACCGGCCGGGAACCCAGGTACTACGGCGGCCACGCCCTCTACAGCGACGACCTCGGCCGCACCTGGCACCTCGGCTTCACCGACGACACCCCCGACGGCCGGACCAACACCAACGAGACCAGCGCCGCCCAGCTCCCCGACGGCCGCGTCTACCTCGGCGCCCGCGACCAGAACGGCACCGCCCCCGGCAACCGCCTCGACACCTACTCCCGCGACGGCGGCCGCACCCTCGACCGCCCCTTCACCGTCCAGCCGGCCCTGAACGCCGTCCCCGTGGTCCAGGGCAGCGTCCTGCGGCCCCGCGGCCCCCGCGCGCCCCTGCTGTTCTCCGCGCCCTCCGTGCCGGACGCCCGCCGCGCCCTCGCCCTGTGGGCCAGCACGGACGCCGGCCGCACCTTCACCCGGCTCCGCACCCTCTCCGGTCACCCGGCCGCCTACTCCGACCTCGTCCAGCTCGCCCCCGGCACCATCGGCGTGCTCTACGAGACCGGCCGCCAAGGCCCCTACGAGTCGCTGGAGTTCCGCAGGATCCACCTGCCCTGACTGCCCTGGGTGTCACAGGCGCGCCCGCCGTCTCGTCGTAGGGGGTGCACGCACCGACCGGTACAAGGAGTGGATGACGGTGGACCTCGCCCTGTGGATCGCCGCCGGACTGCTGGCCGCAGTGGCCCTGCTCGGCGGAGTCACCAAGACGTTCGTGCCGCGGGAGAGACTGGCCGCCGTGCACGGCGGGGGGTGGACCGGCGAGGTCGGCGCCGGTTTCGTGAAGACCCTCGGCGTGCTGGAACTGCTGGCCGCTGCGGGTCTGATCCTGCCCGCCGCCCTCGGTACCGCCCCGGTCCTGGTACCGGTGACCGCCGTCTGCTGGATGCTGCTGATGACCGGTGCGATGATCACCCACGGGCGGCGCGGCGAGTTCGCGCTCGTCCTGCTGAACCTCGGCTATCTCGCACTGGCCGCATTCATCGCATGGGGGAGAGTCATATGAGCCGGACAGAGGAGTTCCAGGAGCTGCGGCCCCTGCTGTTCTCGATCGCCTACCGGATCCTGGGGAGCGTCAGCGAGGCCGAGGACGCCGTCCAGGAGACCTGGCTGCGCTACGTCGACTCCCCGACCGAACCCCGGTCGGTCAGGGCCTTCCTGTCGGCCACGGTGACCCGGCTCTCCATCGACGTGCTGCGCTCGGCCCGCGTCCGGCGGGAGGCCTACGTCGGACCGTGGTTCCCGGAGCCGCTGCTCGCCGACCCCTACGAGGACCCGGCACGCTCGGCGGAGCTCGCCGACTCCGTGTCCATGGCCGCCCTGCTCCTGCTCGAACGGCTCAGCCCGCTGGAACGGGCGGTCTTCGTGCTGCGGGAGGTGTTCGACTTCGGCTTCCCCGAGATCGCCTCGGCCGTCGGCCGCTCGGAGGCCGCCTGCCGCCAGCTCGCGGTGCGGGCCCGCCGCCACATGTCCGAGGGCCGGCCCCGCTTCGAGGCCGACCGGACCGAACGGGAGGAACTGGCGTCACGGTTCTTCGACGCCCTCCGCGAAGGCGATGTCACCGGGCTGCAGGACCTGCTCGCCGCCGACGCGTCCATGGTCGGCGACGGCGGCGGCAAGTCGCCGCAGCTGGCCCGGGCCGTCCTCGGCGCCGACAAGGTGGCCCGGCTGCTCGGCTCCGTCATCTCCCAGCTGGCCCTGGTCGACGCGACCTTCGAGACCCACGAGGTCAACGGCCAGCCCGGCGCGATCTTCCGCGACCGGGACGGCAAGGTGCTCCAGACCCTGGTCCTCGACGTCCTCGACGGACGGATCCAGGCGGTCCGGCTGGTGGGCAACCCGGACAAGCTCGGGCACGTGGGCCCGGTCGCGGACGCCTGGGCCGTCCACCGCGAGCTGCAGCGGCTCCGCAGGGACGCCCGGCGCACACCGTGACCGCCGCCCTCAGCGCCGGTGCGTCCCCCGCGCCCCGGACCCCAGCAGCCCCGCCGCCGCCAGGAACTTGCCGACCTGCTCGATCTCCGCGCCGGACAACGGGACCTGCGGCTCGGCGGTCACCGGGCAGTCGATGATCCCGCGCAGATGCAGCGCCGCCTTGAACGCGCCCAGCGCCGACGAGCTGCCGCCCATCCGCGCGGGATCCCCGGCGCCCACCATCCCGAACAGCGCGCACAGCCGCTCCTGTTCGGCCCGCGCCCCGTCCTGGTCGCCCGCCACGCACAGGCGGTACAGACGGACGTACCCGTGCGGGTCGACGTTGGCCAGACCCGGCACCGCCCCGTCGGCGCCCAGCGCCAGCGCCGCGTCGGCGACCAGCTCCGAACCGGTCAGCACACTGAACCCGGCGTGGGCCCTGGCTCCCGTGACGACCTCCCGGAACGCCGCCAGGTCCCCGCTGGAGTCCTTGATCCCGGCCAGTACCCCGTCCCCGGCGAGCCCCAGCACCAGCTCGGCGGGGAGCTTGGTGTGCACGGCGACCGGAATGTCGTAGGCGATCACCGGGACCGGGCTGGCGGCGGCGACCCGGCGGTAGTGGTGGACGATCTCGGCGGGGTGGGTGCGGGCGTAGAAGGGAGCGGTGACGACGACGGCCTGCGCGCCGGCCGACGTGACCGCCCGGACGTGGTCCAGGACACGGGGGGTCGTCATGTCGATGGCACCGGCGAGCACGGGCAGCCGACCGCCCACGTGCCCGGTGACGGCCGCCACCACCTGCCGGCGCTGGGCGTCCGTCAGAAAGGCCGCCTCCGAGGTGGAGCCCAGCAGGAACAGCCCGTGCACCCCGCCCTCCACCAGGAAGTCGACCAGGCGCAGCAGCGAGGGCACGTCCACCTCGCGCTCCGGCGTCAGGGGCGTGCAGACGGGCGGGACGACACCGGTCAGCGGGGCGGGGAACGTCATTCACGGCTCCTGGCGGGCTAGGTCTCGGGTCGGCTGGTCCTCCTCCACAGGATGGTGGCACCGGTAGCGGTGTCCGGGCCGTGACGCGGCCGAGAAGTCCGGCATCGCCCCGGCGCAGACCCCGTCCGCCTTCCAGCAGCGGGTGCGGAACGGGCAGCCGCTCGGCGGACGGGTCGCCGACGGCACCGGCCCGGTCAGCGGGATCGGGTCGATCGGGTCCAGCAGCCCGGGCGTGGCCGAGAACAGGGCGCGGGTGTACGGGTGCCGGGCCGCGTCGGTGACCCGGTCCGCCGGGGTCTCCTCCACGATCCGGCCGAGGTACATGGTGATCACCCGGTCGCTCATCCGCCGTACCGTCTGGATGTCGTGCGAGACGAACACCAGGGCCAGCCCGAGCCGCTCCCTCAGATCGAGCAGCAGGTTCAGGATCTGCGCGCGGACCGAGACGTCCAGCGCACTGGTCGGCTCGTCCGCGACGACCAGCGCCGGGTCCAGGGCGAGCGCCCGGGCGATGGCGACCCGCTGCCGCTGCCCGCCGGACAGCTGCCCCGGCAGGGCGTCCGCGAGCGCCCGCGGCAGCCCCACCAGCGCCATCAACTCCCGCACCCGCTCCTCCCGCTCCGCCCGGGTGCCGCGCCGGTGGACGTCCAGCGGGTCTCGCAGGACACGGCGGACGGTCAGCCGGCGGTTCAGCGCGGTCGACGGATCCTGGAAGATCATGCCGGTGCCCGCGCCGACCGTGGCCCGGCGCTCGGCGGCCGGCATCGCCCACAGGTCCCGGCCCCGGAACGACACCGTCCCGGACACCGGCCGCTCGACGCCCACCAGCACCTTCGCCAGCGTCGACTTCCCGCACCCCGACTCACCGACCACCCCGACCGTCTCACCGGCCGCCACCGACAGATCGGCGCCGGTCAGGGCGTACACCCGGTCCCGTCGGAACAGGCCGCCACTGCGCGCCCGGTGCACCACGTGCGCGTCCCGCACCTCCACCACAGCGCTCACTGCACCGCCTCCTCGCTCTGCGCCGACGTCGGCTCGACCGCCGGGTGATGACAGGCGGCCGAGTGCGCCGGGACCCCCGCGAGGACCGGCACGGTCGTGCGGCACACCTCGGTGGCGAGCGGGCAGCGGTCGGCGAACCGGCAGCCCGCCGGGAAGTCGGCCGGCGCCGGCACGACCCCCTTGATCTGCGTCATCCGCTCCTGCGCCGACTCCAGCGAGAGCACGCTCCCGAGCAGCCCGCGCGTGTAGTGGTGGGCCGGCGCCGCCACCAGCTCGGCGGTCACCCCCGTCTCCACGATCCGCCCGCCGTACATCACCGCCACCCGGTCGGTGACGTCGGCGACCAGCGCCAGATCGTGCGAGACGAGGACCAGCGCGAAGCCCAGCTCCTCCCGCAGCCGCAGCAGCAGCTCCATCACCTGCGCCTGCACGGTGACGTCCAGCGCCGTGGTCGGCTCGTCGGCGACGATCAGCTTCGGGTCCCGGGACAGCGCCATCGCGATCAGCACCCGCTGCCGCTGCCCGCCGGACAGCTCGTGCGGATAACTGCGCAGGGTGCGCTCCGGATCCAGGCCGACCAGCTCCATCAGCTCGCGCGGACCACGCCTGCCCCCGCGCCGGACCAGCTGCTTCAGCTGGGCGCGGATCGTCATGGCCGGGTTCAGGGAGGACAGGGCGTCCTGGTAGACCATGGCCATCTCATGGCCCAGCAGCCGCCGCCGCACCCGCATCGGCTCGGCCGACAGATCCCGCTGCCGGAACCGCACCTGCCCGCCGACCCGGGCCCCCTTCGGCTGCAACCCCATCACGGTGAGCGCGGTCAGCGACTTCCCGCAGCCCGACTCGCCCACCAGTCCCAGCACTTCACCCGGGTACACCTCGAAACCGACCCCGGCCACGATGTCCACACCCCGGTGCCGGTCCGGGAAACCGATGGTCAGGTTCTCCACCGTCAGCACCGGCTGCCCGCCGGGAGCGGGGCGCGGGCGGGCCCGGGCCCGCAGCCGCCGGGCGGCCTCGGTGAGCCCGGGCAGCGGCAGCACCTCACCGGTGCCGGGCTCGGGTGCCTCCAGCCGGTCCTCCGGCCGCCGTGTCTCGCGGGGCGCGGGCGCCGCCCAGGCGTCCGAGACGCCCTCGGAGAGGATGTTCAGCGACAGCACGGTGAGCAGGATCAGCAGCCCCGGGAAGACGGTCGCCCACCAGCCGCCGGTCAGCACCAGGTTCTTGCCGTCGGCGATCACACTGCCCCAGGACGGGTCCGGGGGCCGCACGCC
Source organism: Streptomyces sp. NPDC029151 (assembly GCF_055564315.1). Lineage (NCBI taxonomy): Bacteria > Bacillati > Actinomycetota > Actinomycetes > Kitasatosporales > Streptomycetaceae > Streptomyces > Streptomyces sp. NPDC029151. The sequence continues at coordinate 922,531 of NZ_JBVHWQ010000002.1, read as the reverse complement.
CGCGCCGATGAAGGACAGCGAGGCCTCGAAGACGATCGCCTCGGCGACCTGGACCGTGCAGAACACCAGCACCGGAGCGGCACAGTTGACGGCCACGTGCCGCAGCACGATGTGCGCGGTGCGGGCCCCGACGACCCGCTCGGCGGTGACGTAGTCCTCGCCGTACTGGTCCAGCACGTTGGCCCGTACGACCCGGGCCACGGGCGGGGTGAAGAGGAAGGCGATGGCACAGACCAGCACCCCGATCCCGCCGCCGAACACGGCCACCAGCACGGCCGCGAGCGCGATCCCCGGGAACGCCATCACCACGTCCAGACAGCGCATCAGCGTCTCGTCGACGGCCTTCCGGGAGGTGGCGGCGACCGCCCCCACGACGGCCCCGACGACGAGCGCCAGCACGGTCGCGCCCAGCCCGATGGCGAGGGACCAGCGGGCGCCGTACATCAGCCGGCTGAGGATGTCCCGGCCGAGGCTGTCCTGCCCCAGCCAGTGCGCCGCCGACGGCCGCCCGGACCCGCCGACCGGGTCCTGCTGGTCGAGCGGATCGTCCGGGGCGAGGACGGGGGCGAGCACGGCGACGAGGAGGACGACGGCCAGGAAACAGACCGCGAGCCGCGACAGCGGCGGCAGCCGTCGCCAGCCGCGCACCCGGATGCCGCCGGGCCGGGAGAGCCGCTCGGTGAGCTGCGCGCGCGTGACCATCAGCCCGCCCTCAGACGTGGGTTGACCAGCAGATACAGAAGGTCGATGACGAGGTTGACGACGACGAACCCGGTCGCCGTCGTCAGGACGACCCCCTGTACGACGGCCGGATCCCCGTTCTGCACGGCGTCGATCATCAGCTTGCCCATCCCGGGCAGCGAGAAGATCGTCTCGATGACGACGGCACCGCCGAGGAGGTAGCCGACCCGCAGCCCGAGCACGGTGAGGGGGTTGACGAGCGCGTTGCGGAGCACGTTCCGGCCGACGACCACACGCGGCGGCAGCCCGCTTCCGATCGCCGTGCGCACGTAGTCCTTGTCCAGTTCCTCCACCACGGAGGTCCGCACGATCCTGGTCAGCTGGGCGGCGACCGGCAGGGACAGGGCGACGGCGGGCAGCGCCATGGTCCTCAGCCAGCCGGTGACCGAGTCCGCCGGGTTGACGTACCCGCCGGTCGGGAACCAGCCGCGGTCCACCGCCAGGTACTGGATCATCAGCAGCGCCAGCCAGAACCCGGGCGCCGCTACCCCGACCAGCGAGACGACGCGGATGACCTGGTCCGGCAGCCGGTCCCGGTACACGGCGGCCGTCACCCCGCCCGCCAGCGCCAGCACCACCGCCACGGCCAGGCCGAGGAAGGTCAGCTGGAGGGTGAGCGGCAGCGCGGTGGTGACCTGGTCGGCCACCGGCGCCCGGGTCAGGACGCTGGTGCCGAGGTCGCCGTGGAGCAGGTCGCCGACGAAGTGGACGTACCGCAGGGGCAGCGGGTCCAGCAGCCCGTTGCGCTCCCGGAACTCGTGCAGCTGCCGCGGGGTCGGATTGGCACCCTGGAAGAACGCGGACGCGGGGTCCACGTCCGAGAACCGCATCACCAGGAACACGAAGAGCACGATGCCGAGGAGCAGCGGCACGAGCAGGGCGACGCGGCGGAGCAGGATCCGTACGACGGCCGTCATCCCGTCAGACCCACCTGGCCTGGAGGAGGTTGATGCCGGGGTAGGGCTGCGCCCTTATCCCGCTGAGCCGGCGTGGGTCCCAGGCGGTCATCAGCTCGTTGTGGACCACCGGGTACAGCACGGCCTGCTCGGCGACGACGTCGATGTAGTCCTGGACCATCGCCTTCTTCCGCGCGGGGTCCGGCTCCCGCGTCGCCCGGTCCATGTCCTTGAAGAGCCGCTTGGCGACGGGGTCGCCGGCCCACCGCGTGTACTGCATCCACAGGTTCCCGGGCCCGTAGTTGTAGTGCATGACCAGGTCGGCGTCGAGCCCGAACTGGTTGGGGTTGGAGGCGGCGGCGACGACCTGGTAGTCCCGCTTCTGGTCCATCTTGGTGAACACGGCGGTGGTCTCCTGCGGCACGAGGGAGGTCTCCACACCGATCGCGTCCCAGGAGGCCTTGATGGTCGGCAGGCAGTCCGCGATCCAGCTGACGTTGACGGCGAGGAGATCGACCTTGAGCCCGTCGACCCCGGCGGCCTTCAGCAGCGCCTTCGCCCTGCCGGGGTCGTGGTCGTAGACGGTCCTGGCCCGCCGGTAACCGGGATTGCCCTCGTTCAGGAACGAGGAGGCGGGCTTCCCGTGCCCCTTCAGCGCGACACGGATCATCTTCTCGGTGTCGATGGCGTAGTGCAGGGCCTGGCGGACACGGACGTCGTCGAAGGGCTTGTGCCGGGTGTTGAACATCAGGAAGAGGTTGTTCATCCCGGCCCCGCCGGCGACCTTCAGTCCGCCCTGCTCCAGCCGCGGGATGTTGGCGTAGGGAATGTTGTCGGCGATCTGCGCCCCGGCCCCGGTACCGGAGATCTTCGCGACACGGGGAGCGGCGTCCACGATCGTCAGCCAGTTCATCCTGCGGAAGGCCGCCCTGCGGGGCCCGTTGTAGCCGTCGAACGCCTCGAAGGTGGTGTTCGACTTCGGGTGGTGCGCGGTCTGCCGGTACGGCCCCGAGCCCACGGCCAGCCCTTTGATCGCGTCGTCCCAGGCACCGGGCCTGGAGAAGACGTGCTTCGGCATGATCTTGGCGAGCGTGAGCCGGGCGAGCCCGTCCGGGAAGGGGAACTTCAGGGCGAGTTCGACGGTCCGGGCGTCGACCTTCCGGACGGAGTCCAGCCAGGGGGCGAAGAACCCTTTGGCGAGCGTCTGCGTGCCGGGGTCCAGGATCCGGTCGAAGACGAACACGACGTCGTCGGCGGTGACGGGCCTGCCGTCGTGGAAGGTGGCACCGGCGCGGAGCGTGAACCGCCAGGTGGTGGCGGAGGGGTCGCGGGGCACCGCGGTGGCGAGCGCGGGGTAGGGCGTCCGGGTGATCGGATCGGTGTCCAGCAGCCCCTCGTAGATGTGGTTGTTGGCGGCCATCGCGAACGCCGACGCCGTCTGCGTGGGGTCCCAGCTGCCGTCGTTGCCGTACCCGATCACGGCGGTCAGCGTCCGGTCCTTCCCCGTCCCCCCGCCTCCCGTCTCGTTGGTGGACTCGGGGCCGGCGGAACAGGCGGCCAGGGCGGGGGCGGCACCGACGGCCGCACCGAGCGCACCGAGGCCTTTGAGCAGGGAACGGCGGTGGGGGGTGGACCTGTCGGCGGTCACGTCGTCGTCGCGCACGGGTCCTCCAGCGGGGTGGAAGGAAGGGAGATACGACGTCCTACGTCCTACGTCCGGTCGGTAGCGCGACCATAGGAGGGGCTGTGGGGGCGGTCAAGACAGCGCACACGAATGGCGTAGCCGCCGGGCGGGAACGCCGGGGCGGGGAAGCGCCGGGCGGAGCCGAAAGGCCGCCTAGAAGCGGGCGGACCCCACGGCGCCGACGAACTCCGTCCACGCAGCCGACCCGATCACCAGCACCGGGCCGCTCGTCACCTTGCTGTCCCGGACCGGTACGACCCCGGGAACTCCGTCGGCGACCTCGACGCAACTGCCGCCTTCGCCGTTGCTGTAGCTGCTCTTGCGCCACGCCGCGCCGGGGAAGTCGTAGCCGACCTCGACGCAGTCTCCGCCCTGACCGTTGCTGTAGCTGCTCTTGTGCCAGCGTGCATTGCTCAGGTCGAACTCGCGCATCGTCTGAAGTCCTCCGCCGCCGATTCGATCAGGGGCAGGGACGCCCTCGGCGACAATGCGGCGGCCCTGAGCAGATCGTAGGCGCGCTGTGCGTGCTTCACCACTGCCGGATCGTCCAGCAAGTTCCCCGAAAACTCCGTCTCTGTATAGGCGGTTGGTGGAGCGTCCGCGAACTCCATGAGCTTCAGCGATCCCGTCATGTACGCGTGTGCCCCTTCCGTGCACGGCAGCACAGTCACCAGGACCTTCCGTTCCCGAGCCAACCCCGCGATCTGCTCCAGCTGCCCCGCCATCGCCCCCGCCCCGCCCACCGGAACCCGTAGCACGTTCTCGTGCAGGATCACCCAATACTCGGGCCTCGTGGCGTCCTTGAGGATCCGTGCCCGTTCCAGCCGGGCTCCGACGATCTCCTCGACGTACTCGTCCGTGACGAACGGGTTGGCCGCGACGGTCACCGCCTCGGCGTAGGACCTCGTCTGCAAGAGGCCCGGCACCGCCGTCGGCGCGAACTCGCAGATCTTCGTGGCCACCCGCTCCAGCTCCACGACCTCCGCGAAGTACGCCGCGTACCGTCGGTCGTCGATGAGCTTTCGGCACAGGCGCTCGAAAATGCCGTCGGTTTGCAGGACGCGGTCGATCCGCTGGGCGATGTCCGGCTGGGGTTTGCGAATGGCCTGCTCGAACTGGCCGATGTAGGCGCCGGAGACGAAGACGAGGGCCCCCAGCTCCACCTGGGTGAATCCCGCGTCCTCCCGGCGGCGTTTCAGTTCGGCGCCGAAGAACTCCCAGACCGCCTGCCGTGAACCGTTGGCCATGGCCAACCCCCTTGCTCTGCCGCGCTCTTGTAGGGCGCAGACACCTTCCGAGTGTAGATGCGGAGCGTCACGCTTGATGTGCGAAGCGTGAAATCCGGAGGCGGAGGGGAGCAAGGTGAAGGTTGTCGAAGAGGCGGAGGAGGCGTTGAGGGAATTGCGGACGGCTCTCGAAGAGGTCGGGGTGATCCTGCCGTCGCTGGGGCTCGACCCGGTGAGTCTGGCGCGGGAGGTGCCCTGCCCGCTCGTGGAACTGGGGCGGTGTTCCGTGGAGGCCGCGCGCCGGCTCACGGCCGCGTTGACGGGGGCGGTGCGGTGAAGCCCGACGTCGGCAGTCATGTGATGGACACCGGTTCCGGGAAGGTCGGCATCGTGATGGGGCACGAGGGGCCGTACGTGCAGTTGAGGCCGTACGGCGGCGGGCGGGAGTGGGACGCGGAGCCGGGCGCCCTGCGCGCCGCCACCCCCGCCGAGCGGCTCAGTGCCGCCACCGCCCACGCCAATGCCCGCAGCCGTGGGGAGACCCTTTAGCGGACGCCCGGGAGGTCCGCGTCATCCCGAGGGGTTCCCCCAGCCGGGCGGGAGCCCCGTCGGCATGGGCGAGAATGGGTGCCATGAGTCTGTTCCGCGACGACGGCATCGTGCTGCGCACCCAGAAGCTGGGTGAGGCGGACCGGATCATCACGCTGCTCACGCGCGGTCACGGACGGGTGCGGGCCGTGGCGCGCGGGGTGCGGCGCACCAAGTCGAAGTTCGGGGCCCGGCTGGAGCCCTTCTCCCACGTCGACGTGCAGTTCTTCGCGCGGGGGAGCGAGCTGGTCGGGCGCGGGCTGCCGCTGTGCACCCAGAGCGAGACGATCGCTCCCTACGGTGGGGGGATCGTCACCGACTACGCGCGGTACACCGCCGGGACGGCCATGCTGGAGACGGCCGAGCGGTTCACCGATCACGAGGGCGAGCCGGCCGTGCAGCAGTACCTGCTGCTCGTGGGGGGTCTGCGGACGCTCGCCCGGGGCGAGCACGCGCCCCACCTCGTCCTCGACGCCTTCCTGCTGCGCTCCCTCGCCGTGAACGGGTACGCGCCCAGCTTCGGCGACTGCGCGAAGTGCGGGATGCCCGGCCCGAACCGGTTCTTCTCCGTGGCCTCCGGCGGGTCCGTCTGCGTCGACTGCCGGGTGCCCGGCAGCGTCGTACCGTCGCCGCAGACCCTGGTACTGCTCGGGGCGCTGCTTACGGGAGACTGGGAGACGGCGGACGCCTGCGAGGCGCGGTACGTCCGCGAGGGCAGCGGGCTGGTGTCCGCCTACCTGCACTGGCATCTGGAGCGCGGGCTGCGTTCGCTCAGGTACGTCGAGAAGTAAGAGGGAGACGAGAGGCACATGGTCGTACGCGGGATCCTGGGGCGCCAGCGGCGCGAGTACCGGGCGCCGGAGCCGCACCCGTCGGGTGCGCGCGCGCCGAAGCTCCCGGGTGAGCTGGTCCCGAACCATGTGGCGATCGTCATGGACGGCAACGGGAGGTGGGCGAAGGAGCGGGGGCTGCCGCGCACCGAGGGGCACAAGGTCGGGGCCGAGCGGGTGCTCGACGTGCTCCAGGGGTCCATCGAGGTCGGGGTGCGCAACATCTCGCTGTACGCCTTCTCCACCGAGAACTGGAAGCGGTCGCCCGACGAGGTCCGCTTCCTGATGAACTTCAACCGCGACTTCATCCGCAGGACCCGGGACCAGCTCGACGCGCTCGGGATCCGGGTGCGCTGGGTGGGCCGTATGCCCAGGCTGTGGAAGTCGGTGGCGAAGGAGCTGCAGGTCGCCCAGGAGCAGACCAAGGACAACGACCTGCTCACGCTGTACTTCTGCATGAACTACGGCGGCCGTGCGGAGATCGCCGACGCGGCGCAGCGGCTCGCGGAGGACGTGAAGGCGGGCCGGCTCGACCCGTCGAAGGTCTCCGAGAAGACGATCCAGAAGTACCTGTACTACCCGGACATGCCGGACGTCGACCTGTTCCTGCGTCCGAGCGGTGAGCAGCGCACCTCCAACTACCTGCTGTGGCAGAGCGCCTACGCGGAGATGGTCTTCCAGGACGTGCTGTGGCCCGACTTCGACCGCCGTGACCTGTGGCGGGCCTGCATGGAGTTCGCCTCCCGTGACCGCCGCTTCGGCGGGGCCGTGCCGAACGAGGAACTGCTCGCCATGGAAGCCGCCATGAAGGGTGATTCCACCTCGTAGCCACCGGGGGTTCACGCGGGCTGCCGAGCATACGGGATCATGAGACGTCTCACTCCTGTCCTCGCCCTCGGCGCCCTGCTGCTCACCGCCCTGCCCGCGCACGCGGCCGACGGGCCCGCGCACCGCGAGAGCTACGGCACCAAGGCGCCCTACGCGCCGCAGCGGAACCCGCACGGTTACCAGCGGCCCCCGGCCGGGTTCGAGCCGGTCTTCACCGAGAACGTCTCCCGGCACGGCTCCCGCGCGGCCACGGACGGCGAGGACGGTGACCTGGTCCTCGCGCTGTGGGACCAGGCCGAGGCGGAAGGACAACTGACCCGGAGGGGCGAGGAGTTCGGGCCGACGGTCCGCGCCCTGGAGGCCGCCATGGCCGGGGTCGGCCACGGCAACCTCAGCGGGCGCGGCAAGCGGGAGCTGGCGGACACGGCCGTACGCATGCAGCGGCGGCTGCCCGCCCTGTTCAAGGAGATCGCGGACGACGGGGAGAAGATCGACGTCGTCAGCTCGGGGCAGGGGCGGGCCGTGGACAGCGGCACCGTGTTCACGGACGCCCTCGCCGAGGCCGATCCGGCGCTGAGACCGCTCATCGGGCCGGCCCGCACCGACAAGGACCTGCTGTACTTCCACAAGGCGGCGGGCGGTGCCGCCTACCGTGACTACATCGCCCACGACCAGCGGCTCAAGGACACCCTGAGCCGGATCACCGGCAGGCCCCGGACACGGCAGGCCGCCCGCGGGGTACTGCGGAAGATCTTCAAGGACGCCTTCGTGGAGCGGATCGACGACCAGGCGGGTGCCGCCGAGGCCGTCTACAACCTGTACGCCATCGCCCCCGCGATGAGCGAGGAGAGCCCGGGCGGCGCGGGCTGGGGCATGGAGCGGTTCGTCTCCCGTACGGACGCGGCCTGGTTCGGGTATCTCGGAGACGCGGAGGACTTCTACGAGAAGGGACCCGGCTTCGCCGGCAGCGACATCACCTACCGGATGGCGGACGTCCTGCTGGACGACCTGTTCCGGCAGGTCGAGGCCAAGCGCGCGGGCACCAGCCGGCTCGGCGCCGAGCTGCGCTTCACCCACGCCGAGGAGATCGTCCCGCTGGCCGCGCTGATGGGTCTGCCGGGCAGCACGGAGCCGGCGACGCCGGGGGAGCCGTACACCTACGCGGACAACCCGTGGCGGGGCGCCGACGTCTCCCCGCTGGGCGCCAACATCCAGTGGGACGTCTTCCGCAAGGGCGACCGCTGGCTGGTGCGGATGCTCTACAACGAGAAGGAGACGGCGTTCAAGGCGGGCTGCCGTCCGGTCGCGAAGGGCAGTGCCTTCTACGACCTGGACGAGCTGGAGCGGTGCTTCGGGCGGGGCTGAGCCGGAGCGGGCACCCCGGCGGTCAGGCCTGGGCGCAGTCGGCGCAGTCGGCACAGGTGCCGAAGATCTCCACCGTGTGCGCGACGTTCACATAGCCGTGCTCCGCCGCGATGGCCTCGGCCCACTTCTCGACGGCCGGGCCCTCCACCTCCACCGCCTTGCCGCAGGCGCGGCAGACCAGGTGGTGGTGGTGCTCGCCGGTGGAGCAGCGCCGGTAGACGGACTCTCCCTCGGAGGTGCGCAGGACGTCGACCTCGCCGGCCTCGGCGAGGGACTGGAGGGTGCGGTAGACCGTGGTCAGGCCGACGGAGTCGCCCTTGTGCTTGAGCATGTCGTGCAGTTCCTGCGCGCTGCGGAACTCGTCGACCTCGTCCAGGGCCGCCGCCACGGCTGCACGCTGTCGGGTCGCGCGGCCCCTCACAGGCGGTCCAGCGGTCGTCACCCTTGCCTCCTCAACGTCTCGCGTCTGCCCGGGCCATTGTGCCAGCCCGGACTGTCGGCGGTCAGACGCCGACCTCGTCGCCGGCCCCCCGCGCGGCCGGAATGGAGCACTCCGCCGGGTCGCCGGCGGGCTGGGCCGCGGCGGCGGCGCGGGCGCGTCGCCGGGCCAGCGGGCCGGCCAGCGCGGTCAGCACGATGAACGCGGCGATGGTGAGCAGGACGATCGTGGCGCCGGGCGGAACGTACTGGTAGTACGACGTGACCGTGCCGCCGACGGCCACGACCACCCCGATCGCCACCGCGATCACGAAGGTGACGGTGAAGCTGCGGCTGAGCTGCTGCGCGGCCGCCACGGGGACGACCATCAGCGCGGACACCAGCAGCAGGCCGACGACGCGCATGGCGACCGTGACGGTCACGGCCGCGGTGACGGCCGTCAGCAGGTTCAGCGCGCGCACCGGCAGGCCCGTGACCCGCGCGAACTCCTCGTCCTGGCTGACGGCGAACAGCTGGCGGCGCAGGCCCAGCGTGACCAGCAGCACGAAGGCGGCGAGCACGCAGATCGCGGTCACGTCGGACTCGGACACCGTCGACAGGGAGCCGAACAGGTACGACATCAGGTTGGCGTTGGAGCCGCCCGGCGCGAGGTTGATCAGCATCACACCGCCGGCCATACCGCCGTAGAACAGCATGGCCAGGGCGATGTCGCCGCGCGTCCTGCCGTACCAGCGGATCAGCTCCATCAGGATCGCGCCGAGGACGGAGACGGCCGTCGCCATCCACACGGGGGAGGTGGACAGCAGGAAGCCGAGGCCGACGCCGGTCATGGCGACGTGTCCGATGCCGTCGCCCATCAGGGCCTGGCGGCGCTGGACCAGGTAGATGCCGACCGCGGGCGCGGTGATGCCGACCAGGACGGCGGCCAGCAGCGCCCGCTGCATGAAGGCGTAGTTCAGGAAGTCCATCAGCTCAGCAGTCCCGTGCGGATCGGTTCGGCGCCCGCGGGTGCGTGCGGGTGTACGTGGTCGTGGCCGGGCAGCGCGTGCTGGCCGACCGCGCGCGGCGGCGGGCCGTCGTGCAGCACGCAGCCGTCGCGCAGGACGACCGCCCGGTCGATCAGGGGCTCCAGCGGGCCCAGTTCGTGCAGCACGAGCAGGACCGTCGCACCGGCCTCCACCTGCTGCTCCAGCGTCCGCGCCAGGATCTCCTGGCTGGCCAGGTCGACGCCCGCCATCGGCTCGTCCATGATCAGCAGTTCGGGTTCGGAGACCAGCGCGCGGGCGATCAGCACCCGCTGGTGCTGGCCGCCGGAGAGGGCGTTCACGGAGTCCTTGGCGCGGTCCGCCATGCCCACCAGTTCCAGGGCCCGGCGCACGGCCTCCCGGTCGCCGCGGCGGAAGAGGCCGAAGCGGGTGCGCGACAGGCGCCCGGAGGAGACGATCTCGGTGACCGTCGCCGGGACGCCGCCCGCGGCCGTCGTGCGCTGCGGCACGTAGCCCACGCGCGCCCAGTCCCGGAAGGAGCGGCGGGGGGTGCCGAACAGCTCGATCTCGCCGCCGCTGACCGGGACCTGGCCGATGATCGCGCGGATCGCCGTGGACTTGCCGGAGCCGTTCGCGCCGAGCAGCGCGACGACCTCGCCGCGGCCGACGGTGAGGTCGATCCCGCGCAGCACGGGACGCGCGCCGAGTTCGGCGGTCACCCCGCGCAGGGCTATGACGGGCTCGGTGGCTGTCATCTCTTCTCCCCTCACCGGGCGCCCAGTGCCTGCTGGAGCGCCTTGAGGTTGGCGTCCTGGACGGCGAGGTAGTCCTTGCCGCGGGACGCGTCGGTGATGCCCTCGATCGGGTCGAGGACGTCGGTCTTCAGGCCCGCGTCCTTCGCGATGGTCTTCGCGGTCCTGTCGCTGACGAGCGTCTCGTAGAAGACGGTGGAGACGCCGTCGGCCTCGGCCGTCCTCTCCAGGTCCCTGATCCGGGCGGCGCTCGGCTCGGACTCGGGGTCGAGGCCGTTGACGGCCTCCTCGGTGAGGCCGTAGCGCTCGGCGAGGTAGCCGAAGGCGGCGTGCGTGGTGAGGAAGACCTTGCTCTTCGTGTGCGCGAGGCCGTCCTCGAACCGGGTGTTCAGCGCGTCCAGTTGCCTCACCAGGGCCGCGGTGTTCTTCCGGTAGTCGGCCGCGTGCCGGGGATCGGCCTTCTCGAAGGCCTTGCCGACGCCCTCGGCGACCTGGGCGTAGCGCACCGGGTCGAGCCAGATGTGCGGGTCCTTGCCGGCGGACTCCCCGTCCTCGTGGCCGTCGTGCGCGGCCGCGTGGCCGCCGACCTCGGTGCCGTGGTCCTCCAGCGTGGTCAGGGAGGCCGCGTCGATCTTCGTCCCGACCGGGGACTGGGCCACCGCGTCGTCGACGGACGGCTGGAGGTTCCTCAGGTACAGGACCGCGTCGGACTCCTGGAGCGCCGCGATCTGCCGGGGGCTGATCTCCAGGTCGTGCGGCTCCTGTCCGGGCGAGGTGAGGGTGGTGACGTGGACGTGGTCCCCGCCGATCCGTTCGGCGAGGAACTGCATCGGATAGAACGACGCGACGACGTCGAACTTGCTCGTGTTGGCCGCGACCGCCGCGTCGCCCGAGCAGCCGGAGAGCGTGCCGACGCCGAGGGCGGTGGCCACGGCGACCGCGGCGGCGGGTATGAGGCGGTGCGCGCCGGACCGGACGCGTCGTCGTACGTTCATGACAGTCATTTTCAACAAACATGGAAACCGTTGTCAACAACGCTCATCAGATGGTCTGGGCAGGGGCCGATTTGGTCGTGGGGGAGCCTGCGCCGGTAACCTGAATCATTCGCTGGAAGCATCTCGCTTCAACGCCCGTCGTCGTAATGAAGAGAGCACCGTGGCCGCCGACAAGATCGACACCATCGTCAGCCTGAGCAAGCGCCGTGGCTTCGTTTTCCCTTGCAGTGAGATCTACGGCGGACAGCGTGCCGCCTGGGACTACGGACCGCTGGGTGTCGAGCTCAAGGAGAACATCAAGCGCCAGTGGTGGCGCTACATGGTGACGTCCCGCGAGGACGTCGTCGGTATCGACTCGTCCGTCATCCTGGCCTCCGAGGTCTGGGTGGCCTCCGGTCACGTCGCCACCTTCACGGACCCGCTGACCGAGTGCACCTCCTGTCACAAGCGGTTCCGCGCGGACCACCTGGAAGAGGCGTACGAGGAGAAGAAGGGCCACGCCCCGGCGAACGGCCTCGCGGACGTCAACTGCCCGAACTGCGGCAACAAGGGCCAGTTCACCGAGCCCAAGCAGTTCTCCGGCCTGCTGTCGACGCACCTCGGCCCGACCCAGGACTCCGGCTCGGTCGCCTACCTGCGCCCCGAGACCGCCCAGGGCATCTTCACCAACTTCGCCCAGGTGCAGACCACCTCGCGCCGCAAGCCGCCGTTCGGCATCGCCCAGATGGGCAAGTCGTTCCGCAACGAGATCACGCCGGGCAACTTCATCTTCCGCACCCGCGAGTTCGAGCAGATGGAGATGGAGTTCTTCGTCAAGCCGGGCGAGGACGAGCAGTGGCAGGAATACTGGATGGAGCAGCGCTGGAACTGGTACACGGGCCTGGGTCTCCGTGAGGAGAACATGCGCTGGTACGAGCACCCGAAGGAGAAGCTCTCCCACTACTCCAAGCGCACCGCCGACATCGAGTACCGCTTCCAGTTCGGCGGCAGCGAGTGGGGCGAGCTGGAGGGTGTCGCCAACCGCACCGACTACGACCTCGGCGCGCACTCCAAGGCCTCCGGCCAGGACCTCTCCTACTTCGACCAGGAGGCCGGCGAGCGCTGGACGCCGTACGTCATCGAGCCGGCGGCGGGCGTGGGCCGCACCATGCTGGCCTTCCTCCTCGACGCCTACGTCGAGGACGAGGCGCCCAACGCCAAGGGCAAGATGGAGAAGCGCACGGTGCTCCGCCTGGACCACCGCCTGGCCCCGGTGAAGGTCGCCGTCCTCCCGCTGTCCCGCAACCCGGAGCTGTCCCCGAAGGCCAAGGGTCTCGCCCAGGCGCTGCGGCAGAACTGGAACATCGAGTTCGACGACGCCGGCGCCATCGGCCGCCGCTACCGCCGCCAGGACGAGATCGGTACGCCGTACTGCGTGACCGTCGACTTCGACACCCTCGAGGACAACGCCGTCACGGTTCGTGAGCGCGACACCATGAAGCAGGAGCGCGTGTCCCTCGACCAGATCGAGGGCTACCTGGCCCAGCGCCTGCTCGGCTGCTGACGCCGCCCGGCGATCTCCCGCCCACCCACCGTCCGGCACGCTCGGCCGGTGGGTGGGCGCTTTGCCGCCCGCGGACGGCCACCGTGCACCGGCCGCCCGCTCAGGAGCGCTTCAGCCGACCCCGGGAGACGGCCTGCGCCGACCCCGGCCGCCCGGCACATGGGCACCCGCGCGAGGCCGGCGGGAGTGGTGGCGCGAGGGGCCCGTGGGAGAGGGTCTGTGCCGCTGGTTCGGTGCCGGGCGCATCGGGTGCTTGTGTGAGGCCGGGAGTCCGGTCGGCGGGAGGGGTGGCGCGAGGGGCCCGTGGGGGAGGGTCTGTGCCGCTGGTTCGGCGCCGGGCATATCGGGTGCTCGTGTGAGGCCGGGAGTCCGGTCGGTGGGAGTGGTGGCGCGAGGGGCGCGTGGGGGAGGGTCTGTGCCGCTGGTTCGGTGCTGGGCACGTCGGGTGCTTGTGTGAGGCTGGGAGTCCGGTCGGTGGGAGTGGTGGCGTGAGGGGCGTGTGGGGGAGGGTCTGTGCCGCTGGTTCGGTGCCGGGCGTATCGGGTGCTTGTGTGAGGCTGGGAGTCCGGTCGGTGGGAGTGGTGGCGCGAGGGGCCCGTGGGGGAGGGTCTGTGCCGCTGGTTCGGTGCCGGGCGCGTCGGGTGCTTGTGTGAGGCTGGGAGTCCGGCTGGCGGGAGTGGTGGCGCGAGGGGCCCGTGGGGGAGGGTCTGTGCCGCTGGTTCGGTGCCGGGCACGTCGGGGGCCCGTGTGAGGCCGGGAGTCCGGCCGGCGGGAGTGGTGGCGCGAGGGGCCCGTGGGGGAGGGTCTGTGCCGCTGGTTCGGTGCCGGGCACGTCGGGTGCCCGTGTGAGGCCGGGAGTCCGGCCGGCGGGAGTGGTGGCGCGAGCGGTCCGACGGCCGGAACCAAGCGACGGAGGCGGCGCGCCGCATCCACCCGGCCGCGCACCCGCTGCCCCCGCGCGGAGGCGGCGGCACTACGGCCGCCGGTCTTCGTACCGCTCGTTGCCGTCCTCCCTGGCCCGGGCCGCCGGGGGCGCGCACCGCCCGCCGTACGCCGCGCCGGCCCGCGCGCACGTCGCGGGCGCTCGTTCCGGGCGATCCGGACACCGGGAACCAAGGGGGGCTCCCTGGCCGTACCGACGGACCGACGTACCGGTGGACGCCGGTACGGGTACAACAGGCGCCGGCCGCCCGGAGGGGTTCAGCGTCCCTGGAGCGCCCTGACGTTGTCGCCGAAGGTCCAGTTCTTCGCGCCGTCCCAGTTGACCGACCACGTCATCAGGCCCTTGAGCGACGTGCCGTAGTGCTTCCAGGACTGGGCGACCAGGGAGGGGGTCATGTAGCCGCCGCCCGCGCCGGGTTGGGCGGGCAGGCCCGGCACCTGCTTGTCGTACGGCACCCTGATCGTCGTGCCCTGCACCACCAGGCCCCTGTCCAGGCAGTCCGTCTGGGCGGTGAAGCCCTGGACGGTGCCGGCCGCGTAGGAGTCGCCGGAGCAGCCGTACATGCTGCCGTTGTAGTACTGCATGTTCAGCCACCACAGCCGGCCGTTGTCCGCGTACTTCTTGATCACCGGCAGGTACGCGCCCCAGATCGAGCCGTAGGTCACGCTGCCGCCGGTGACGTAAGCCGTCTCCGGCGCCATCGTCAGGCCGAAGCCGGACGGCATCCGGGCGAGGATCCCGTCGATGATCCGGATCAGGTTGGCCTGGGACGCGGAGAGCCGGCCGATGCTGCCGCTGCCCACCAGCCCCGTCTCGATGTCGATGTCGATGCCGTCGAAGTTGTACTGCTTCAGGATCGGCACGATCGTCGCCACGAACCGGTCGGCCACGGCGGAGGACGACAGGTCGATGCCGGCCGCCGCGCCGCCGATGGAGAGCAGGATCGTCTGCCCGGACGCCTTGGCCGCGCACATCTCGGCGGGCGTGGCCACCTTCACTCCGGCGTCCATGCCGTCCTCCCACAGCGCCGTCCCGTCGGAGCGGATCACCGGGAAGGCGGCGTTGAGGACGTTGTAACCGTGGGCGGCGATGCGGGAGTCGGTGATCGGGGTCCAGCCGAAGGGCGGGTGGACGCCGTTGGCGGCGCCGTCCCAGTTCTCCCAGTAGCCCTGGAGCACCTTGCCGGCCGGCTTCGGCTTCACCGCGCAGGTGTCGGCGGCGGAGGCGGCGGGCGCGGTGGCGAGGCCCAGGGGGGCGAGGAACGCGGCGGTGAGCGCGGTGACGAGCAGGCGTCTGATCATGCGCGGCCTCCCGGTGGGGGTGCGGTGAGGTGTCGTAGGCATGACAGTGCTCTGGTCCATACCTCTCGTCAATAGGTCTGGACCAATCAGATCGCCTCGGCGGCCGCCGAGTGACAGAGTTCGAATGACAGATATTGAAATCTGTCATTCGTCATGGCAGGCTGGAGCCATGACGATGCGAACCCGAACCCTCGGAACCACCGGCCCCCAGGTCTCCGCCCTCGGCCTCGGCTGCATGGGCATGTCCGGCATGTACGGCGACGCGGACCGCCCCGAGTCGATCGCCACCCTCCACGCCGCCCTGGAGGCCGGCGTGACCCTGCTCGACACCGGCGACTTCTACGGCATGGGCCACAACGAACTGCTGATCGGCGAGGCGCTGCGCACCGCCCCGGCCGCCCTGCGGGAGAACGCGGTGCTGAGCGTGAAGTTCGGCGCCCTGCGCGACCCGGACGGCGGCTGGTCCGGCTTCGACGGCCGCCCGGCAGCCGTGAAGAACTTCGCCGCCTACTCCCTGCAGCGCCTGGGCGTCGACCACATCGACGTCTACCGCCCCTCCCGGCTCGACCCGGACGTCCCCATCGAGGAGACCGTCGGCGCGATCGCCGAGCTGGTCGAGAAGGGCTGGGTCCGGCACATCGGGCTGAGCGAGGTCGGCGCCGAGACCATCCGCCGGGCCGCCGCCACCGCCCCGATCGCCGACCTCCAGATCGAGTACGCGCTCGTCTCCCGCGGCCCCGAGCGGGAGATCCTGCCCACCCTGCGCGAGCTGGGGATCGCCGTCACCGCGTACGGTGTGCTCTCCCGCGGACTGATCTCCGGCCACTTCACCCCCGACCGGCAGCTCGCTGCGCACGACTTCCGCGCCCACTCGCCCCGCTTCCAGGGCGAGAACCTCCGGCACAACCTCGGGCTGGTCGAGTCCCTGCGGAAGGTCGCGGAACAGAAGGGCGTCACCGTCGCCCAGATCGCCATCGCCTGGGTGCTCTCCCGTGGCGAGGACATCGTGCCGCTGGTCGGCGCCCGCACCCGTGAGCGGCTCGGCGAGGCGCTGGGCGCGGCGGACGTGACCCTGGACGCGGCCGACCTCGCCGCCATCGAGAGCGCCGTACCGGCGGACGCGGCGGCCGGCGACCGGTACGCCGCGGAGCAGATGGCCATGCTCGACAGCGAACGGTGAACACCGCGCCGGGTACCGTCTAGGCATGCCACCGACCAGCGAGATCCTGACCGCCGAGCGCATCCTCGAAGCCACCGAGGAGGTGCTGCGCCGCCACGGCCCGGCCAAGGCCACCGTGGTCGACGTCGCCCGCGCGCTCGGCGTCAGCCACGGCAGCGTCTACCGGCACTTCCGCACCAAGGCGGCGCTGCGCGAGGCGGTCACCAAGCGCTGGCTGGACCGCACCTCCGAGCGGCTCGCCGGGATCGTCACCGCCGGGGACCGCGACCCGGAGCAGCGGCTGCGGGACTGGCTCGCCGCCCTCTTCGCCGCCAAGCGGCACAAGGCCGGCGACGACCCCGAGCTGTTCGCCACCTACACCGTGCTGGTCGACGAACTCGGCGGTGTGGTCCGCGAGCACATAGCCGATCTCACCGGCCAGCTCACCCGGATCGTCGCCGCCGGCGCGGAGGCGGGCGCCTTCCGGGTCACCGACCCGGCCACCGCCGCCCGGGCCGTCTTCCAGGCCACCGGCCGCTTCCACGACCCGTGTTACGCCCGCGAGTGGACCGCTGCGGGCGTCGACGAGGAGTTCACGGCGCTGGTGGACCTTCTGGTACGGGGACTGAGGGCCTAGTCCCGGTCCCTGTCCTGAGCGGTGGCTTCCGCCGGTCCGGCGGAGGAGCCCCACCCGGACACGCGCGGCAACCGCAGGCTCAGCAGTCCCGTCAGCACCGGGAGGCCCAGCTGGACCAGGAGCGTGACGAGCAGCGCGTCCCGCATGCCCATGTGCGGCACGAGGGTCAGGAACAGCGTGCCCAGCGTGGCCACGCCCAGGGCCAGCGCCGACTGCTGCGTGGTGACCATCACCCCGCTGCCGACGCCGGCCCGGGCGGGCGGCACCTCGGACAGCACGATCCGCATCACGTTGGGCAGCTGGAGCGCCTGACCGGCACCGGCCACCGCCGTCCCCGGCAGCAGCGCGACGACGTCCAGCCGCGGCCAGTCCCGCCACACGGTCAGCAGGATCAGCAGCAGGCCCACGCCCTGGAGCACGGCCCCGGCCGTGACCACCCGGGTGCCGTGACGGGCGATCAGCCGCGGCCCGGCCAGCGAGACGAGCAGGTACGCCACCGCCATCGGCGCGAGCGCGAGCCCGGCCGGCACCGGACCGAGCCCGGCACCCTGCTGCAAGGCCAGCGCGATCATGAACATGAACCCGCTGAAGCCGATGGAGAACGGCAGCAGCAGCTCCAGACCGCGCCGCATCGACGGCACCCGGAACAGGCTCGGCGGCACCAGCGGCGTACGCCCCGACCGGTCCGCCCGCCGCTCCACCACCCAGAACGCGCCCGCCGCGCACGGGAACGCGGCCAGTGACAGCCACGTCCACAGCGGCCAGCCCGCGGCCCGGCCCTCGGTGAGCGGCGCGAGCAGCGTCAGCAGCGACACCGCGAGCAGCACCGTGCCCGGCCCGTCCACCGGCTCCGGGTGCTGCGACCGGGTCTCCGGCACGTACCGCGCGGCCAGCGCCAGGCCGGCCACCACGACCGGCACGTTGACGAGGAAGATCGCCCGCCATCCGGTCCCGGCGACATCGGCGGCGACCAGCACCCCGCCGAGTATCTGCCCCGCCACCATGGCCAGCCCGGCCGTGGCGCCGTACAGGCTCATGGCCTTCGCCCGGCGTGGGCCGCTCGTGGCGGACTGGATGGTGGCGAGCACCTGCGGCAGCATCGCGGCGGCCGAGGCGCCCTGCGCGATCCGGGCCGCCACCAGGCTCCAGGCGCCGGGCGCGAGTCCGCAGGCCAGCGAGGTGAGTCCGAAGGCGGCCATCCCGCCGAGGAACAGCCGACGGCGCCCGAACAGGTCCCCCAGCCGCCCGCCGAGCACGAGCAGCACGGCGTACGCGACCCCGTACCCGGCGACGACCAGCTCCAGCACGGACTCGCCCGCCGCGAGGTCGGCGCCGATGGCCGGCAGGGCCACGTTGACGATGAAGAAGTCGACCAGCGGGAGCGCCGCGGCCAACAGGACGGTGAACAGCCCGGGTCCGCCGAGCGCGGGCGGCGCGGCCGTCGGTCGGACGGCCGGGGCGGTGACGGTGGTTTCCCTCATGCCCCCGAGCCTGCGGGAGCGCCCAGACAGGTACCAGAGTCTCCCTCTCCTGGTACAGGAACTACCCGGCAACAGGCTGACCCCGCCCGGCCGCCGTCGGCACCCGCGCCGGCGACATGACTCCGGCTGGTGCCGGGCGCTGCCGCCCAGCCTGGTGGCGGGACGCCGTCATCCTGGTACCAAGAGCACCTGGAAACAGGATGCCCGGCGCGGCACCCTGGCTCCATGACGACCACGGCCCAGGAGACCGCCCCGCCGCGGCCGGCTCGGGGAGCGGAGATCCGCCGGCACGAGCTGGCCGCGTTCCTGCGCAGCAGGCGCGAGCGCATCACCCCGGAACAGGTGGGCCTGCCGCGCGGCGCCCGCCGCCGTACCCCGGGGCTCCGCCGCGAGGAGGTCGCCCAGCTCTCCGCGGTCGGCGTCACCTGGTACACCTGGCTGGAACAGGCCCGCGACATCCAGGTCTCCGTGCAGGTCCTGGACGCCCTCGCGCGCGCCCTGCGCCTCGACGCCGGTGAACGCGCCCACCTCTTCCAGCTGGCCGGCGCGACCGACCCGACCCCGGCCGCGACCTGCCCGAGCATCACCCCGGCCCTGCGCGAGATGCTGACCCGGCTGGAACCGATCCCGGCCTGCATCCAGAACAGCCGGTACGACATCCTCGCCTACAACCGCACCTACGGCCGTCTCCTGGGCGACCTGGACTCGGTCCCGCCCGAGGACCGCAACTGCATGCTCCTCGTGCACACCGACAAGCGGTGGCAGGAGGCGGTCGTCCACCTGGAGGAGACCCAGCGCCTGATGGCCGCCCGGCTGCGCGCCGCCCTCGCCGGCCACCTCGGCGAGCCCGCCTGGAAGATGCTGCTGAAGCGGCTGGAGGAGTCCCCCGCCTTCCGCGAGAACTGGCAGCGCTACGAGGTGGTCGCCACCCGCTCCCGCACCAAGGAGTTCCGCAACCCCCACGTCGGCCTCCTCACCCTGCAGCACACGGACCTGTGGCTGGCCCCCCAGTCGGGCGCCCGGATGGTGACGTACACCCCGCTGGACGAGGAGACCCGGGAGCGGCTGGAACGGCTGTACGCGCTGGCGTGCGGGGTGCCGGCCGGCTGACCCCCCGGCCCACACCTCACCTCACCCCACCTCGCCGCGGACCGCGGCCCGGGACACCGCCGTCCCCCGCTCACCGGGGGCGGCTCAGCCGGACAGCCGGGACCGCAGCAGCTTCTTGTCCGGTTTGCCCGTCGCCGTCAGGGGGATCTCGGGGACGAGGTGCAGGGCGTCGGGGGCGTAGAGGCGTCCCTTACGGGTGGTGACGAAGTCCCGGAGGTCCTCCAGCGACGGCTGCCGGCCGGGGGCGGGCACCACGGCGGCGTGGACGTGCTCCACCGACTCCTCGTCCCGGACGCCGTACACCGCGCACCGGGCCACGTCCGGATGACCCAGCAGCAGCTCCTCCAGCTCCGCCGGGTACACATGGCCGCCGACGACCACGATCATGTCCTTGATCCGGTCCACGATGTAGAGGTAGCCGTCCTCGTCGAGATAGCCGACGTCACCGGTGTGCACCCACCCGTCCCGCAGCACCTCGGCGGTCAGCTCGGGCTGCTTCCAGTAGCCGGACATCACGAAGGGCGAGCGCACCAGCACCTCGCCCCACCGCCCGGGCGGCAGGGTCGTACCGTCGGCGCCCCGGACGGCGATCTCCACACCGGGCAGGGCTCGGCCGACCGTCAGCTGCCCGCCGGCGCCGGTCACCTCCAGGTCCCCGGGCCCCGACGCGGTGATGTGCTGGGCCTCGGCCTGCCCGTACAGGCCGTACAGCACGGGCCCCAGGACCCTGGCCGCCTGGCGCATCCTGGCCGGTGACGCGGCGGTGCCGCCGTAGCTGATCCGGCGCAGGCTGGACAGGTCGGTGCCGGGCAGGTCCGGGTGGTCCAGCAGCCGGTACAGCAGCGGCGGGAGCAGCCAGGTGTGGGTGATGCGCTCGCGCTCGATCGTGGCGAGCACGTCGCCGGGTTCGAACCCGTGCCGCAGGACCACCGAACCGCCCTGGAGCAGGGCCATGTCGGCGAAGATCCCGGCGAGGTGGGCGAGGGCGGTACAGGCGAGGTAACGGGGCGGCGGCGCGCCGGCGTCGGCGGCCGCCCGGTCCAGGCCGGTCCGGTAGGAGCCGTGGCTCATGCGGATGCCCTTGGGGATCCCGGTCGTCCCGCCGGTGTGCCGGATGCACCAGTCGTCGTCCGGGCGGACCAGTCCGCCCATCGGCCGGGGGGCCCGCCGCGACGCCGCGGCCAGTACGTCCTCGGCGAACGCGCAGGGCCCCAGCGAGAGCGTCTCGGGGACGCCGGACGACACCTCCGGGGCCGTCTCGTGCCGCTGGTCGTCCACCAGCAGCAGGGCGCAGTCCACGCTCTCCAGCACGCGGGCCATGACGGGCGGGCTCATGCCCTCGTAGAGGGAGACCACGCGCGCACCGGCCAGGTTGGCGGCGTACCGGGCGATCAGGGCCTCGGCGGTGTTGCCGGTGAGGAGACCGACGGTGGTGCCGCGGCCCGCCCCGCGGTCCGCCAGTTCCCCGGCGAGCCGCAGGACCTGGTCCCGTAACTCCGCCGCGCCGATCACCCGCCCCTCGGCAGTGGTGACGACCGCCCGGTCCGGCTCTGCGCCCAGAGCGTCCGTCAGAACCTCTGCGTAACCGCGGAAACCGGTCTCGCCGTGCCCCATCGCGCTTACCTCCACCCTCGCTCGGAACCGCTGGACACCGCCGACGCTACTGTCCGGCCGCTCATGCCTTCCACGACCGGTTCCGCCATATGCTCATGGCCGGCCGGGCATGAACTGTTCCTCGGCCAGCCGACGGAAGTCCCGGGCGGCGGGGGAGAGGTAGGCGTCCTCGCGCCACACGAGGGTCAGGACCCGGTGGCAGTCGTCGGTGTCCAGCCGCGCCCAGGCGACCGGGCCGTCCTCGCCGAGGGCCCGCCGGGCGACGGCCGGCATCAGCCCGAGACCCAGCCCGGCTCCGATCAGCCCCGGAGTGGCGGCGGCCTCGTCCCCCTCGCAGACGACACGCGGTACGAGTCCCTCCCGGGCGAACAGCCGCTCCAGGAGCGCCCGCTGCCAGTGGCCGGCCCGCGTGCTGACGAAGTCCTCACCGGCCAGCTCGGCCACCGCGACGCGCTCCCGCCCGGCCAGCCGGTGTTCCGGCGGCACGGCGAGCAGCACTTCCTCCCGGACCAGCTCCACCGCACACAGCCCGGGCCCGGCGAGCGGCTGCGACGCGATGGCGAAGTCCACCTCGGCGGCCCGCAGATGCCGTCGCATGGCATCCACCGGCGCCTGGAAAAGACGCACCTTCACCCCGGGCCGCAGCTCCCGGAAGGCGGACAGCACCTCCGACAGCTGCAGGAGCGTCTCGGCGGCCACGGCGACCCGCCCCGGCCCCGCACCGGCGGCATCGGCCAACTCCCGCTGGGCGTCGTCCAGTTCACCCAGCGCCCGCTCCACCCGGGCCAGGAAGGCCGCGCCGTGCTCGTTGAGCCGTATCCGACGCCCCTGCCGGTCGAACAGCCGCGTCCCCAGCTCGGCCTCCAGCCGGATGATCGTCCGGCTCACCGAGGGCTGCGCGACCCGGAGTTCCTCGGCGGCCCGGCTGATGTGCTGGTGGCGGGCCACGGCTCGGAAGTGGCGGAGGGAGAGGAGGTCCATGGGGGTAGTGTCACCCGGCCCGGCCCGGCGGGCAGGCCGGGCCTGCCGCTCTGGTACCCGGCTGCCCCCGCGGGGACTCCGCCGCGAGGCTCTGGACGGCCTTGCAGGAAAGCACGCCTTCCGCCGTCTGCGTCAGGGCTGCGTGTGCCTCCTCGGCGCTGAGGCCCCGACCCAGGCAGGCCTCAGCGTCGGCCGTACGCGCGGAAGGAACGCGATCGTGTCACTCAGCGTCGCTGACGGCCTTCTCCAGGGCCTTCACCAACTCGGTTCGCCGCTCGTCGGAGGTGGTCTTCTGGTCCCGGGCCGTCCACGCGAGCGCGAATCGGCCGACCTGCCGCCAGTCCCCGTTGACCTTCATCGCCTTGACCCAGTGCGCGGCGACCGCCGACGTCCTGTACTCGTAGATCGAGACGGTGTCCGTGGTGATGAGCTGGGTGCAGTCGTTGGGGTTCGGCGCCTTGCCGGCGGCCTTCTGGGAGCAGGCCGAGGTGTTGTCAGCCGGGTTGCCGAGGGTGGTGACGCCGGTGGCGTCGGCCAGCTTGTCGGCGGCCTGCTGTGCGGTCAGGCCGGCGGGCTTGGCCGCGGCCCTGCTCGCGGAGGCCTTCGGGCTCGGGGCGCTCTTGGTGCCGGAGTCGCTGTCGGACGAACAGGCGGTGAGAGTGAAGGCGGCGGCCGCGAGGAACGCGGCGACGGTGGTGCGGGTGTTCATGGTTCCCTCGTGGCGGTCGTGGCTGAGAGGCCATCATGTCCTATGTGAAGGCGAAGTGAAGCGGGCGGGAATGTGACCCCCCAGGGATGGGCGTCGGTGCCTGGTGGATCGGGAGGGGTGCATGGGGGCTGTGCAGTGGGGAGACGTGCCTACGTGGATCGCGTCTGGGTTCGCTGGTGCGGCGGCGTTGTTCGCGTACCAGACGATCAGGAGCCAGCGGCAGCAGATCGGGGAGCAGCGCGAATTCATCGGCGAGCAGACACGCTTCATGGCTGAGCAGCAGGAGAACCTGCTGCTGGAGCGCACCGAGCTGCGGGCGCAGGCCGAAGAGCGAAGGATCTCACAGTCCCGGCACGTGAAGATGGAGTTTCGGGCTGCCGGGAGCAGCCGCATCAATGAGTACGGCGACGAAGACGGTTTCGACCACTGGCGCGTGACGGTGACGAACTCCAGCGTCGACCCCATCCACGACGTCCTGGTGCGCTTCGGCGACTCGTACAACGCCGCATCCGCGACCGATTACGGTGCGCCGCATCCCGATCGAGGCATGCGTCCGGTGCCCGTACAACTCGTCCCTGCTGGTAGTCAGATTGTCTTCAGCTCACCGCGCTGGTCCGAAGCGACGGTGGAGAACAACCGGCCCGCTCTGCTGTTCACGGACGACAGCGGGGTCCGGTGGCGTCGCGACTCCTACGGGAAGCTGGAGGAGCTGTCCGCTGACGGAACGTCGTGACGGGCGGCTCGCCGGGCCTGCTCCCTCCGCGAGGGCGCATGAACCCGAACTTTTGCTGATCCAGGGCGAGTTGGCTGACGTTCTCCTATGCTTGTCCTCGCTTCACCTGCTCCTCCTCCTCGACTCCGTCGATCTCCAAGGGAAGTCGACGGATGCCATAAGAACAGGGTGACAGGAGGAGAAGGAGGAAGCAGTGGTGGGATCCAGCATGGGAAAGCCGCGCAGGCAATGGACCGGCCCTGAGAAGTGGTCGGTGGGACTTGCCGCCGTCGGCGTGCTCGTGGCGATCATCGCCACCGTGGGGCAGTTCGTCCAGTAGGGACGCCCACACACGAGAGACGGTCGCGACCGGGGCCGCACACGCAGCGAGCCCGGTCTCCCTGAGAGCGACCGGGCTCGTGAACTGCGGCGTGCGGGGGGCTCGCTCGGGCAGGAGCGGGTCCTCCGCAGTCGCACGAAAGCGGTAAGCAGCTCTCGTGTAGCTACAAACTTACCTGGACAAGCGAATGTGTGGAGCGGTTTGCGTTCCAAATATGAGGAACGCAATGTCCCTCGAATCCAGGGCTCTACGGGTGCTCGTGGACCGATGTCCCGGACGATGGTCGCTTGCCGCGTCAACGCGGATAGTGCCGGCCTGACCGGAGTCACCGACCATTGCATGACCACCACCATCGGCTACGCGACGACGGAGCCGCAGGACTGGAATGGTCCCCGGGCCGGCGCGCCTCGATCGCCCCGCGTCCGGGGTGGGGTGCCGAACGGAGGCGCGCCGTCGTCGGACGGCATACCCCCGGCCCCTGTTGGCGGGTAGCCCCCCGCGTCCCTGCGCCCCCTACGCCCGCCCCGCGCCCCCGGCCACCCCCACGGCCTCCCGGATCTCGCCCGCCTCCAGGCTCTCCGCCGTCCGCTCGGCGGTCCTGCGGGCCCAGTGGCCGCTGGTCAGGAAGCCGAGGACCAGGACGGACAGGCCGCAGGCGGTGAGGATCCACCAGCCGGGGCGGGCTGCCGAGACGAAGGCGTGGCGGTACGGGGACGAGCCGATGCCGGAGGCCAGGACGGCGCCGACCACCGCGACGCCGAGGGTCTGGCCGAGCTGCCGGCTGGTGGAGGCGACGGCGGCGGCGACTCCGGCCTGGGCGCGGGGCATGCCGGAGACCGCCGTGTTGGTGATCGGCGCGTTGACGAAGCCGAAGCCGATGCCGAAGAGGACGTAGCCGAGCAGGAGGGTGGAGTTGGTCGTCTCGGCTTCGAAGGCGGCGAAGAGCACACTGCTCGCGGTCATCGCCGTACCCGCGATCAGGAGGGGCAGGCGCGGGCCGCGGCTGCCGACCAGGCGGCCGGAGAGCGGGGCGCACAGGAACGTCGGCAGGGCCATCGGCAGCATCCACAGACCCGCGTGCAGGGCGTCGAGGCCGCGCACGTTCTGCAGGTACAGGGTGGAGAGGAAGAGGAAGCCGCCGAGGGCCGCGAACGCGCTGATCGCGATCACCGTGGCGCCGCTGAACGGGGCCGAGCGGAAGAAGCGGAGGTCGATGAGGGGTTCCTCGCGCCGGGGTTCGTACCGCAGGAGAGCCAGGAGGGCGGCCACCGCGATCACCGCGAACGGTGCCACGGGGGCGGCGCCCGACTCCGGCGCCTCGATGATCGCGTACGTCAGCGAGCCGAACAGGGCGATCACCAGCACCTGTCCGACCGGGTCGGGACGGCGGGCCCGCGGCGCACGGGACTCGGGGACGAAGCGGAGGGTGAGGAGGAGGGCGGCGAGGCCGACGGGCAGGTTGACCCAGAAGATCGCGCGCCAGCTCACCGACTGCACCAGCAGCCCGCCGACCAGCGGCCCCGCCGCCATGGAGATGCCGACCACCGCGCCCCACACGCCGATCGCGCGGGCGCGTTCGCGGGCGTCGGTGAAGGTGTTGGTGATGATCGACATGGCGACCGGGTTGAGCATCGAGCCGCCCACCGCCTGGAGCATCCGGAACACGATGAGCAGTTCCAGGTTCGGCGCGAGGGAGCAGAGTACGGAGCCGATGGTGAACACCGTCAGGCCCGCCATGAAGACGCGTTTGCGTCCGATCCGGTCGGCCGTGGAGCCCGCGAGCATCAGCAGCGAGGCCAGGACCAGCGTGTAGGCGTCGATCGTCCACTGCAGGCCGGAGGTGGTGGCGTGCAGATCGCGTTGCATCGAGGGCAGGGCGACGTTCAGCGCGGTGTTGTCGAGGCTCACGATGAGCAGGCTCATGCAGCAGATCGCGAGCACGAGCAGGCGTCGGCGAGGACTCAACTCGGGCATGGTCCCATCGTACGCCCAACTCAATAGTGCGTCTAACTAATGAGTCATACATGATCCTCCGCCGGGCGAACGGAGGAGCGGGCCAGGCCCAGCGAGGCCAGCCCCACCAGCCCCGCCGCCTGCACGGCCAGCACCACCGCCAGCGCCTCCCGCATCCCCAGGACCGGTACGAGGGACAGGAACAGCGAACCCAGCGTCGCCACCCCGACCGCCAGGCACGACTGCTGGAGCGTGGCCGCCAGCCCGCTGCCCGCGCCGGCCAGCCGGTCCGGGATCGCCGCCAGCAGGAAGCGGAAGTACAGGGGCAGCTCAAGGCCCTGGCCCGCCCCGCACAGCGCCAGTCCGGGGGCCGGCGTGAGCGGGCTCAGGTGCGGCCACGGGCCCAGCAGCACCGTCGCCACCAGCATCGCGAGGCCCGCGAGGTGGACGACCGCCGCCCACGTCACCGCGCGCCCGCCGAACCGCCGTACGGCACGGGGCGCCAGCATCGACGCGGCGAACTGCGCCACCCCCATCGGCACCAGCGTCAGCCCCGCCCGCAGGGCCCCGTACCCCAGGCCCTGCTGCAGCATGACCGCCGTCACGAACATCCAGCCCGCGAAGCCGACGAACACCGGCAACCCCAGCAGCAGCCCCCGGCGCACCTCGGGGGCCCTGAGCAGTGACGGGGGCAGCAGCGCGCCACCCGACACACGTTCCACCCGCCGTTCCACGCCGTGGAAGGCCACGGCGACGAACGGCGCCGCGCACAGCAGCAGCACCGACCACAGCGGCCAGCCCGCCGCCCGGCCCTCGGTCAACGGCAGCAGCAGCGCGGTCAGCGCCGCCGCCAGCAGCGCCGTACCGGCGACATCGGCGCGCGCCGGCCGCTCCGCCCGGCTGTCCGGCACCGACCGCAGCGCACAGCCGAACGCGGCCGCCGCCACCGGCACGTTCACCAGGAACACCGCGCGCCAGCCGGTGCCCGCCAGGTCGGCGGCGACCAGAACTCCGCCCAGCACCTGCCCGAGCACGACGGACACCCCGCCCACCGAGCCGTACAGGGCGACCGCGTGGGCCCGGCGCTCCCCGGACGTCGTGGCGTGGAGGGTGGCCAGCACCTGCGGCAGCAGTGCCGCCGACGCGGCGCCCTGGGCCACCCGCGCGGCCACCAGCCACCAGGCGCCCGGCGCCAGCCCGCAGGCCAGCGAGGTCAGCCCGAAACCGGCCACCCCCCACAGAAAGAGCCGCCTCCGGCCGTACGAGTCCCCGAGCCGGCCGCCGAGGACCAGGAGCACGGCGTACGCCACCGCGTACCCGGCCACCACCATCTCCAGGGTGGCCGGGGGCGCGTGCAGGTCCCGTTCGATCGTAGGCAGCGCCACGTTCACGACGAAGAAGTCGATCATCGGAAGAGCGGTGCCGAGGAGAAGAGTGAGCAGGCCGAGGCGGCTGAGGGCCGGCCGGGGCGGGGCGGTGGTCACGGGTGAGGTCGTCGTGGTCACGCCTCGACCCTGCGGCAGGCCCCAGCCGGGTACCAGGCGGCGGTTGTCCAGGTACTGGCACCACCTGGAACGGGGTGACGGCCGGACGGCACCCTGGTGCCATGACCACCGCAGCGCCCGGGCAGACCGAGCAGACCGAGCAGACGGCGGAGCAGAGGCAGGGACGGGCCCGGGCGCCCCGGACGCCGCGGACAGGCGAGGCGCCCGAGGTGACCGAGGCGACGCGGGCACCCGAGCGGAACACCGAGGTCCGGCGGCGGGAACTGGCCGCCTTCCTGCGCAGCCGGCGCGAGCGGATCACCCCGGAGCAGGTGGGCCTGCCCCGCGGCACCCGCCGCCGCACCCCCGGGCTGCGCCGCGAGGAGGTCGCCCAGCTCTCCGCGGTCGGCATCACCTGGTACACGTGGATCGAACAGGCCCGGGCCGCCCACGTCTCCGCGCAGGTGCTGGACGCCGTCGCCCGGGCCCTGCTCATGGATCCCGCCGAGCGCGCCCACCTGTTCGCCCTCGCCGGGACCGCCGACCCGCGCGCCGAGGCCGAGTGCCCGGTCGCGTCGAAGACCGCCCTGAAGGTCGTGGAACGCCTCGCTCCCTACCCGGCCTCCCTCCAGAACGCCCGCTACGACGTCCTCGCCGCCAACCGCCCCTTCGCCCAGCTCTTCGGCGACCCCGCCGAGCTGCCCCCGGCCGACCGGAACTGCCTGTGGCTGCTGACCACCAGCGCGCGCTGGAGGCGGGACTTCCTGGACCGGGACGAGATGCTGCGGGACCTCATCGCGAAATACCGGGCGGCCATGGCCGAGCATGTGGCCGAGCCCGCGTGGAAGCAGCGGCTGGACCGGCTCCTCGGGGTCTCCGCCGAGTTCCGCGAGCTGTGGGAACGGCACGAGGTGGCGCCGATGTCCCCGCACGTCAAGCGGTACCGGCACCCGGTGGTCGGGCTGGTCCGGCTGGAGCACCGGAACATGTGGCTGGCGCCACAGGCCCCGGCCCACCGGGTGGTCGCCTACCTGCCCGCGGACGAGGAGAGCGAGGAGCGGCTGCAGCGGCTGGCCGAGCTGCCGGACGAGCGGCCGGCCGGATGAGGGACAATGGACCCTCGCCCCTGTCGCCGTAGATCCGTCCCGGAGCCCTGACGATGACCCACCCGCTCTCCATCGGACCGCACGCCGTGACGCCGCCCGTCGTGCTCGCACCCATGGCGGGGATCACCAACGCGCCCTTCCGGACCCTGTGCCGGGAGTTCAGCGGCGGCAAGGGCCTGTTCGTCAGCGAGATGATCACGACCCGGGCGCTGGTCGAGCGCAACGAGAAGACCATGCAGCTGATCAGGTTCGACGCGAGCGAGCAGCCGCGCTCGATCCAGCTGTACGGCGTCGACCCCTCGACCGTCGGCAAGGCCGTCCGCATGATCGCGGAGGAGGGCCTGGCCGACCACATCGACCTGAACTTCGGCTGCCCGGTGCCGAAGGTCACGCGCAAGGGCGGCGGCTCGGCGCTGCCGTACAAGCGGAACCTGCTGCGGGCCATCCTCAGGGAGGCCGTGAGCGGTGCCGGTGACCTTCCCGTCACCATGAAGATGCGCAAGGGCATCGACGACGACCACATCACCTACCTCGACGCCGGCCGCATCGCCGTGGAGGAGGGGGTGACGGCCATCGCCCTGCACGGCCGTACGGCCGCCCAGCACTACGGCGGCACCGCCGACTGGGACGCCATCGCCCGGCTGAAGGAGCACGTGCCGGAGATCCCCGTGCTCGGCAACGGCGACATCTGGTCGGCCGAGGACGCGCTGCGGATGGTGCGGGAGACCGGCTGCGACGGGGTCGTGGTCGGCCGCGGCTGCCTGGGCCGGCCGTGGCTCTTCGCGGACCTGGTGGCCGCCTTCGAGGGGCGCACCGAGGACTACGTGCGGCCGTCCCTGCGCGAGGTCGCCGCCGTCATGGTCCGGCACGCCACGCTGCTCGGTGAGTGGAGCGGCGACGAGACCAAGGGCGTGGTCGACTTCCGCAAGCACGTCGCCTGGTACCTGAAGGGCTTCGCGGTCGGTTCCGAGATGCGCAAGCGGCTCGCGATCACGTCGTCCCTGGAGGAGCTGCGGGCCGGCCTCGACGAACTGGACCTGGACCAGCCGTGGCCGTCCGGCGCGGAGGGCCCCCGCGGCCGCACGTCCGGCAACAACCGGGTGGTACTGCCGGACGGCTGGCTGAAGGACCCGTACGACTGCGCGGGCGTCACGGAGGACGCCGAACTCGACACGTCGGGCGGGTGACCGTCCGCCCGCGGGGCTCCGGCCCGGCCGGCTGAGGCGGGCCGTCAGCCCTTCCTGGGATGCGGAGTGGAGCCGTAGGCCCGCAGGAAGCGGTCGCGGAAGGAGCTCATCTTCCAGACCGGGGCGTCGTGGGCGGGGCGGAGGCCGTTCGTCCAGTTCCAGTCGGCGATCTTGTCGAGCAGCTTCGGGTCCTTGGCGACGATCGACACCGGGACGTCGCGGCTGGCGTGGTTGCCGCTGACGCGGGCGATGGGCTGGTGGTCGCCGAGGAAGACCAGGACGGTGTCCTTGGTGCCGTAGCGCTCCAGCCACTCGGTCAGCGCGGTGACCGAGTACTGGATCGACTTGCCGTACTCCTCACGGGACCGGGTGCTGTCGGCGATGACGTCCTCCGCCTTGTTGCCCGCCGCCTCGATGCCCTTGAAGACGGAGCCGTCGCCGAGCCGGTCCCAGTCGACCCGCTTCGGGATGGGCGCCCAGGGCTGGTGGCTGGAGGTCAGGATGAGCAGGGACATCCGTGACCTGCCCTTGGCCGGCGGCTTGCTGTGCACCCGTTCCTGGTACTGCTGGAGCGCGTACTGGTCGGGCATGGTCGACCAGCTGAACTTGGGGCCCCGGTAGCCGAGCTGGAAGGCGTTGTACACCTTGTCCAGGCCGTACCACTTCTGCTCCGGCCACCCCTTCTGCACGCCCGGCATGACCCCGACCGTGTCGAACGCGCCGGTCTTCCGGAACGCCTCCGTCAGGCTGAGGTGGTCGCTGGCCATGACCGTGCGGTAGCGCTGCTGGTTGCTGATCCACAGGCCCGACATGGTGGTGGAGTGGCCGAGCCAGCTGCTGCCGCCGTAGGTCGCCGAGGTCAGCCAGCCGCTCCGGGCGTGGAAGCCGGCCCCGGCCAGGGCCTTGGTGCGGATGTCGAGGGTCCGGTCGACGCCGGGCGCCATGACCGGGTCCTCGATCGCGCTCCGGCCGTAGCTCTCGATGAAGGTGAAGACCACGTCCTTGCCGCGCAGGTCGGGGACCAGCTGGCTGCCCGGCGTGTTCCCGAACGCGTCGACCCGGGCCACCTTCTCGAACTCCGCCTCGTCCCTCAGCGTGGCCGAGACCCGGCGGGCCTGGGCCTTCAGCGCGGTCGCGGTGCGGTCGGAGGCGAGCGGCACGCCGGCCACCTGGAGGCCGAGGGAGGAGCAGGTGATCCAGACGACCCCGGCGACCAGCGTGCCCCGCGTCGCGGTCCCGGGATACCGGGCGAGGAGGTTGCCCAGCCGGATCACGGACAGCGCCAGCAGCACGAACAGCAGCAGGACCAGGGCGATCACCCCGGCCACCGCGGCGATCGTGGTCGTACGGCCCAGGGAGTCCTCCAGATACGACTCCGCGTCGCCGAACAGGCTCCAGTCCAGGACGACGTTGAAACTGCGGCCGAGGTACTGGTTGAACCCCATGTCCAGGGCGTTCAGCACGGTCATGACCCCGAGCAGCACCCCGGACACCGCCGCCACCACCACCCGGGGCCGGCGCGGCAGCGCGAGCAGCACGGCGGCCCCGACGACCGCTTCCGCGGGTATGCGGAGGAACGTCGCGGGCCCCAGCCGGACCACCGTGCCGGGCATCACCAGCGCGGCGACGACGAGGGCGGCGGCGAGGACGGTGACGGTGACGGACAAGGCCTGAGCGGCGGTGGGGTACCGCTCCCGCCAGCGCGGCCCGGGCACGGGCGCGGTGACCTCGTCGGGGACGGTCTCCTCGGCTGACTGGAGCGCACTCATGCCCTCCCGTACGGCCCGCGGGAAACCCCCGTTCACGACGGTTGGGCAAACAGCTGGTCAATCCCCCGGCCCCTCAGGCGCCTCCCACCGCCGTCAGCAGGGCGAGGGGCGCCGCCGCGGACCGGGCCTCCCTGCCGCACGCGCGCGGATACGGCACCGGTGGGCCCTGCGGGGTGCGTCCGTAGCCCGCCAGCACCTCCGGCAGCCGGTGCCCGCCCCCCGTGGCCGCGTCGATCAGCGCGTGGGCGACGGTGCGGGCCTCGTCGTGCAGCCCGTAGCGGGCGAGTCCCAGGGCGATCAGCGCGTTGTCGTGCGGCCAGACCGAGCCGCGGTGGTGGGACAGCGGGTGGTAGGCCGGCTGTCCGGCGGCGACCGTGCGGACGCCCCATCCGGAGAAGAAGTCCGGCTCCAGCAGCCGCCGGCCCACCACCTCCCCGTACTCCTTGTCCAGCAGGCCCGACCACAGCAGGTGCCCCGCGTCGGAGGCCAGCGCGTCGATCTGCCGGCCCCGATCGTCCAGCGCCAGCGCCGGGAAGGACCGCTCCCGCATCCAGAAGTCCCGCTGGAAGCGGTCCCGCAGGTCGGCCGCCGCCTGCTCCAGCAGCGCGGCGTACGTCGCGTCCGCCCACACCGACCGGGCCACCCCCGCCGTGCGGCGCAGCGCGTCGTACGCGTAGCCCTGGGCGCCCGCCGCCATCACCGCGCCGGTGGGCCGGGAGCCGTCGGCGCAGCAGATCGCGCCGGGGGAGTCCTTCCAGTTCTGGTTGGCGAGGCCGCCCGCGTCGGCGCGGTGGACGAGGTAGCCGCGCGAGGTGAGGCCGCCGTGGTCCAGCATCCAGCCGATCGCCGCGCGGGCGTGCGGCTCCAGGCGGCGGGCCAGGTCCGTGTCCCCGGTCTGTTCGACGTAGGCGCCGAGCAGGACCAGGAACAGCGGGGTGGCGTCGACCGAGCCGTAGTAGCGGCGGAACGGCACCTGGCCGAAGTGGGCCAGCTCGCCGTGCCGTACCTCGTGCACGATCTTGCCGGGCTGGGCGGCGGGAGAGCCGCCGGTGCCGGTGGCCTGGGTCGCGGCGAGCGCGGACAGGGTGGCGGCGGCCAGCCCGGGGCGGTACGGCAGGGCGAACAGGGAGGCGAGGAGCGCGTCGCGGCCCATCAGGGTGAGGAACCAGGGCGCGCCGGCCGCCGGTACGCGCAGCTCCTCGCCGTCGGGTCCGGTGGCCGGCACCTGGAGCGCCGCGAGGTCGGCGAGGCCCCGGGCGCAGGCGGCGGCCAGCTCCGGCCAGCCGGCCGGAAAGGCCACGCCCTCCATGAACTCGGCTTCCCTGGCCAGGAGTTGCTCCCGCACGGCGGCGGGGTCGCGGGGCACGCGCAGTGTGCGTCGCTCGCCGTGCGGGCGGGCGATCACCCGCAGCAGCAGCTCGGTGGTGCCGTGCGGGCCGAGGCCGAGGGTCCACACCAGGCGGCGGGCGCCGGTGCCGGTCTCCTCCACGGCGTCGGGGGCCGGGTCGGCGGTGATCGTCGTGCGGGAGCACCACTCCGCGCGCCGGTAGGTGAACTCGACGCCGTCGTCGAGGACCTCGCGGGAGCGTACGGCTCCGGCCTTCGCGTAGGTGCGGTGGTCGGAGCGGAGTTCGAACTGGTCGGCGAAGTCGGCGTCGACGGTGAGCGCGAGCCGGACGGTGGTGGGCACCGGCCGGTTGCCGGTCACCTTCACCGACTCCACGAACGAGCTGTCGCCCACGGCCTGTTCCCGGAAGAGGGTGTGGGCCGGGGGCTCCTGCGGGCCGCCGCGCGGGACGAGGACGCAGCGGGTCGCGTCCCCGTCGGTGACCGGGGTGAGCACCTCGGGCACCGCGCCGTCGACGGTGAGCTGCCAGCGGCTGAGGTGCCGGGCGTCCCGGACGAACAGCCCGTCCGGGCTGCCGCCGCCCCGCACCCCGCTGATGTCGCCACGGTCGCCCACGGCGGCGAACGTGGCGCCGTGCACGAGCAGATGATGCCGGTCCGTCATCCCCGGTCCCCTCCTCTGTCACTCCTGTCGAACGGTGCGCTGCCCGTGGGGGGTACGTCGTTCTCTGCGCCCTTGTCCAGTCTTTGTGGGCTCTTGTCCAGCCGTTGACGCTGCGGGGGCCGCTCCCGGCGCACCGGATTCCGGTCCCGCCGGTCCCGGTCCCGGCTCCGCCGGTCCTCCGCCGGGCGCTCCGGCGGTGCGGCGCGCCGGTGGTGCAGGTCGAGTGCGAGGGCCGCCGTCCAGCTGAAGCCGGTGGCGCCGCAGGCCTCGCCGGTGAACGGGTCGACGTACTCGGCGAAACCGGTGGCGGTGGCGAGGTCCAGCACCGCCTCCCGCAGGGCGTCGGCCCGCTCCCGCTCGCCGTGTGTGCGCAGGCCCCGCTCCAGCAGCCAAGCGGTGTTGAACCAGGCCGGTCCGCGCCAGTAGCGGTGCGGGTCGAAGGCCTCGCCGAGGAGGTCGTAGCTCGGTACCAGCCGGGTGCGGTCGCCGAGCGCGAAGTGCGGTCCGGTCACGGTGCGGACGAGCGCGGCGGCGATGTCCCGGGGGAGTCCGGGCAGCAGCAGCGGGACCAGGCCGGAGACGCCGCGCTCGGGAACCAGGCCCGCGCCCCGCAGGTCCCGGCACAGGAACATCCCGGCCTCCGCGTCCCACAGCCGCTCCACCAGCGCCGCCGTCAGCCGTTCGGCGCGCGCGTGCCGGGCCGAGCCGGCCGCGCCCAGTTCGCCGGCGATGTGGGCGAGGGCGTGCTCGGAGGCGATGAGGAGCGCGTTGAACGCCGGGTCCTCCACGGCGAACCGCCCGCCCCCGTCCGCGTATCCACCGTCCCGGTAGTCGGCGGCCAGCCGCACGTACCGCCCGTAGTCCAGGTCCGTCGGCCGGTCCTCGGCGGCCCCGTGGTCGAGGTCGGCGCGGCGGAAGGAGCGGGCCGGGGCCGGGGTGATCCGGGCCAGCGGGGCGTCCCAGCAGGGGCTGTTGTCCATGCCCTGCTCCCACGGGTGGACCACGGACGCGAGGCCGCCGCCGCCCAGGTCCCGGCGGTGCAGCAGATACCGGTGCCAAGCGGCCAGACGCGGGTACAGGCGGGCCAGGAAGCCGCGGGCCCGGGACAGCTCCGGGTCGGCGCGGTGCACCAGCCAGGCGGCCAGCGCGTGCACCGGTGGCTGCACGATGCCGGAGGTCTGTACGGTGCGCGGGGCGCCGGCGGTGCGTCCGGCGGTGGAGGAGCGCCAGAAGTCGGGGCTCGGGAAGTAGGCGTCGAGCGGGACGGAGGGGTTGAACACGATGTGCGGGACCCGGCCGTCACCCCACTGGGCCGCGAGCAGCGACTCCAGCTCCGTCTGGGCCCGCAGCGGGGAGAGGTGCCGCAGCCCGATGGCGACGAACGCCGAGTCCCAGGACCACTGGTGGGGATACAGGTTCCGGGACGGCACGGTCGAGCCGCCCGTCCAGTTGGCCTCCAGCACCTCGGCCGCTCCGGCGGGCGGGGACGCCGTGGCCGCCGGTGCGGCCGGTGGATCGTACGCGGTCTCCCGCTGGGCGGGACGTGCAGTGAGCTGGGCAGTGCGATCCACTCGGGGCTCCCCGATGACGTCCGGGCGACCGGGTTTGGCTGCAATCACCGTTGGGTTACGTCTATTTAACACGCAAAACTCACTATGTAATGCAGGCTTGATGAACACAAGGGGGTGCGCATGACGGGACGTCCGGGAAGGACCGGCAAGGGCGGGAACCAGGCCGGCGCCGGCGATCTGCTCGAACTGGTGCGCAGCGGACGGGCCGTGACGCGTGGCGCGCTCCAGCAGGCGACCGGGCTGTCCCGGGCCACCGTCGGCCAGCGCCTCGACCGGCTGTTCCGGGCGGGCTGGCTGCGCGAGGGCGCCGGCGGCCCGGTCGGCTCACCGCTCGGCGGACGCCCCTCCATCACCCTGGAGTTCGACGACTCCCACGCGGTGGTCCTCGCCGCCGACCTGGACACCCGGCACGCCCGCGCGGCCGTCCTCTCCCTGACCGGGGAGGTCCTCGCCGAACACGGCGGCACACTGGTGGTCGAGGACGGCCCGGAAGCCGTCCTCGGTGAACTCGGCCACTGGTTCGCCGAGTTGCTGACCAAGGCCGGGCACCGGGGCGAGGAGGTCTGCGGGATCGGGCTCGCGGTGCCGGGCCCGGTGGACAGCACGACCGGCCGCGTGGTCCAGCCCCCGATCATGCCGGGCTGGGACGGCTACGACATAACCGGCCGGCTCTCCCGTGCCTTCACCCAGCACACCGGAGCCCCCTCGGTCCCGGTCCTGGTCGACAACGACGCCAACCTCATGGCGTACGGCGAACAGCGCACCGGACACCCCGACTGCTCGGCCTTCGTGCTGGTGAAGGTGTCCACGGGCATCGGCGCCGGGGTGGTCGTGGACGGCTCGATCTACCGGGGGGCCGACGGCGGCGCCGGCGACCTGGGGCACATCCGCGTCGGTGCCGACGCGCTGTGCCGGTGCGGGTCGTACGGCTGTCTCGCGGCGGTCGCGAGCGGCGGTGCCGTGGCCCGGCGGCTGGCCGCGTCCGGGGTGCCGGCCGCCTCCGGCGCGGACGTGCGGGACCTGCTGGCCGCGGGGCACCCGGAGGCCGCCGCGCTGGCCCGGGAGGCCGGGCGCGCGGTCGGGGACGTGCTGGCGACGGTGGTGTCCCTGCTCAACCCGGGCGTGCTGATGATCGCGGGCGATCTGGCCGGAACGCCCTTCCTGACCGGGGTGCGCGAGCTGCTCTACCAGCGGGCGCTGCCCCGCTCCACGGCCCACCTGGACGTCCTCACCTCCCGGCTCGGCGACCGGGCCGGGCTGGTCGGCGCGGGGGCGCTGGTGGTGGAGCATCTGTACGCGCCGCAGCGGGCGGAGGAGCGGTTGTCGGAGATGGGCGTCTGACGCGGGGTTTTCCGCCCGTCCCACCGGTCCGCGGGAGGGTCCGCATGGTGAAACGGGGCGGTGTGTGGCAGCGTGATTCTCGCCACCCTTGATAAGGGTCGCGCTCAGATGAGCGGATCATGCGCGACTGCACTTCCTCAAGGGGTGGCACTCGGTGCCACCCCTTGATCGTTCATCGATCGAACTCAGTCGCGTCGGAGGCTGCTCATATGAGCGGGAAACCGCACCTGTGGGCGCGCTTGTCTTCAAGAAGTGAAAACATACGGCTGGCTTCGCTTGCCAAGCCTTGACTTTCGATCCGCTGGCGGACGAGTGGTTACAGGCGCATGACGCGCAAGTGGACGTACCCAGGAACCTTCGATCTGGGTATGTTCCTGGCCGTCAGGGCAGCCACCGTGGCCTCAAGGAGTCGAGACCCGTGTCGGAAAACAAAGAACCCCACGTAGCGAAGTTCGTTTACGACTTCACCGAGGGCAACAAGGACCTCAAGGACCTCCTCGGCGGCAAGGGTGCCAATCTCGCCGAGATGACCAACCTGGGTCTGCCGGTCCCTCCCGGCTTCACCATCACCACGGAGGCCTGCAAGGTCTACCTGGAGAGCGGTGAGGAGCCCGCGGCACTGCGTGACGAGGTGAGCGCGCATCTCGACGCCCTCGAAGCGAAGATGGGCAAGAAGCTCGGCCAGGCCGACGACCCGCTTCTGGTCTCCGTCCGCTCCGGCGCCAAGTTCTCCATGCCCGGCATGATGGACACCGTCCTGAACATCGGCCTCTCGGACAAGTCCGTGCAGGGCCTGGCCGCCCAGGCCGGCGACGAGCGGTTCGCCTGGGACTCCTACCGCCGCCTCATCCAGATGTTCGGCAAGACCGTCCTCGGCGTCGACGGCGACCTCTTCGAGGAGGCCCTCGACAAGGCCAAGGACGCCAAGAAGGTCACGGTCGACACCGACCTGGAGGCCGCCGACCTGAAGAAACTGGTCACCACCTTCAAGAAGATCGTCAAGAAGGAGGCCGGCCGGGACTTCCCGCAGGACCCGCGCGAGCAGATGGACCTCGCCATCAAGGCGGTCTTCGACTCCTGGAACGGCGACCGCGCCAAGCTGTACCGCCGCCAGGAGCGCATCCCGCACGACCTGGGCACGGCCGTCAACGTCTGCTCGATGGTCTTCGGCAACCTGGGCCCGGACTCCGGCACCGGTGTCGCCTTCACCCGTGACCCCGCCTCCGGCCACCAGGGCGTCTACGGCGACTACCTGCAGAACGCGCAGGGCGAGGACGTCGTCGCGGGCATCCGCAACACCGTCCCGCTCGCCGAGCTGGAGCAGATCGACAAGAAGTCGTACGACCAGCTCATGCAGATCATGGAGACGCTGGAGAACCACTACAAGGACCTCTGCGACATCGAGTTCACGATCGAGCGCGGTCAGCTGTGGATGCTCCAGACCCGGGTCGGCAAGCGCACCGCCGGCGCGGCCTTCCGCATCGCCACCCAGCTCGTCGACCAGGGCCTGATCGACGAGACGGAGGCGCTGCAGCGCGTCACCGGCGCCCAGCTGGCGCAGCTGATGTTCCCGCGCTTCGACGAGCAGGCGAAGTCCGAGCAGGTGGCGCGCGGTATCGCCGCGTCCCCGGGCGCGGCGGTCGGCAAGGCGGTCTTCGACTCGTACACGGCGGTGAAGTGGTCCCGCTCGGGCGAGAAGGTCATCCTGGTCCGCCGTGAGACCAACCCCGACGACCTGGACGGCATGATCGCGGCGGAGGGCATCCTCACCTCCCGCGGCGGCAAGACCTCGCACGCGGCCGTCGTCGCCCGCGGCATGGGCAAGACCTGTGTCTGCGGCGCGGAGGAGCTGGAGGTCGACACCAAGCGCCGCCGCATGACCGTGCCCGGCGGACACGTCGTGGAGGAGGGCGACCTCATCTCCATCGACGGCTCGTCCGGCAAGGTCTACCTGGGCGAGGTCCCGGTCGTCCCGTCCCCCGTCGTGGAGTACTTCGAGGGCCGGATGCACCCGGGCGCGGACGACGCGGACGAGCTGGTCGAGGCCGTCCACCGCATGATGGCCTTCGCCGACCGCAAGCGCCGCCTGCGGGTGCGCGCCAACGCGGACAACGCCGAGGACGCGCTGCGCGCCCGCCGCTTCGGCGCCCAGGGCATCGGTCTGTGCCGCACCGAGCACATGTTCCTCGGCGAGCGCCGGGAGATGGTCGAGACGCTGATCCTCGCCGACACCGAGGAGGAGCGCGAGGCCGCCCTGCGGGAGCTGCTGCCCCTGCAGAAGAAGGACTTCGTCGAGCTCTTCGAGGCGATGGACGGCCTCCCCGTGACGGTCCGTCTGCTGGACCCGCCGCTGCACGAGTTCCTCCCGGACATCACGGAACTCTCGGTCCGCGTGGCCCTGGCCGAGTCCCGTCAGGAGCCCCACGAGAACGAGCTGCGTCTGCTCCAGGCGGTCCACCGCCTGCACGAGCAGAACCCGATGCTGGGCCTGCGCGGTGTCCGCCTCGGCCTGGTCATCCCCGGCCTGTTCACGATGCAGGTCCGGGCGATCGCGGAGGCCGCGGCCGAGCGCAAGAACGCCAAGGGCGACCCGCGCGCCGAGATCATGATCCCGCTCGTCGGCACGGTCCAGGAGCTGGAGATCGTCCGCGAGGAGGCCGACCAGGTCATCGCGGAGGTCGAGGCGGCGACGGGTACGAAGCTGAAGCTGGCGATCGGCACGATGATCGAGCTTCCGCGCGCCGCCCTCACGGCCGGCCAGATCGCGGAGGCGGCGGAGTTCTTCTCCTTCGGCACGAACGACCTGACGCAGACGGTGTGGGGCTTCAGCCGCGACGACGTCGAGGCCAGCTTCTTCACCGCCTACCTGGAGAAGGGCATCTTCGGCGTCTCCCCCTTCGAGACGATCGACAAGGACGGCGTCGGCTCCCTGGTGAGGGCGGCCGCGGAGGCCGGCCGGCGCACCCGCCCCGACCTCAAGCTCGGCGTCTGCGGCGAGCACGGCGGCGACCCGGAGTCGGTCCACTTCTTCCACCAGGTGGGTCTGGACTACGTCTCCTGCTCCCCGTTCCGCATCCCGGTCGCCCGCCTCGAGGCCGGCCGCGCGGCCACCCAGTCGGAGGGCAGCGACCACCGCTGACCTCCCCGAACCCCGGAGCCGCCGTCGGTCCCCGACCCTCACCGATCGGCGGCGGCCCCGGCGCACGAAAGAGGAGGGGCGACATCCCGGTGCGGCGGGTGTCGCCCCTCCGGTGCGTCCGCCGTCCCCCGACGGACCGCGCGCCGAGCCGCCCCGGCGCGCGGCCGGGACACGACCGCAACTCGCCTTACGTAATCGGCCCGCGCGGTTGATCGTTGGACTGTGCATCGGTGACGGACACCAGGGGGCACACGATGACGATCACACGGAGGGGCCTGCTGGGCGCGGCCGCCGGCGCCGCCTCGCTCACGGCCTGCGGGTCGGACACCGGGCGGGGCGGCGGGGGCTCGGGGGCCGGGCTCGTGCAGTGGTACCACCAGTACGGCGAGCCGGGGACCGAGCAGGCCGTCCGGCGGTACGCCGCCGGGTTCGAGAAGGCGCGCGTCTCCGTGCAGTGGCGGCCGGGGAACTACGACCAGCAGACCGCGGCCGCGCTGCTCACCGACTCCGGGCCCGATGTGTTCGAGGTCAACGGGCCCACCCTCGACCAGATCCAGGGCGGGCAGGTCCTCGACCTGACCGAGGTGGTGGAGGGGGTGAGGGACGACTTCAATCCGGCCGTGCTCGCACCCAAGACGTACGGCGGGAGGGTGTACGGCGTTCCGCAGGTCATCGACATGCAGCTGCTCTACTACCGGAAGAGCCTGCTCCAGGACGCCGGAGTCGAGCCGCCCACCAGTCTCGACGCCCTCGTGGACGCGGCCCGCGCACTCAGCGGGGGCGGGGTCAAGGGGCTGTTCCTGGGGAACGACGGGGGAGCGGGGGCACTCGGAGGGACTCCGCTGTACGCGGCCGGGCTCCAGCTCGTCACCGAGGACGGCGAGACCGGCTTCGACGAACCCGCCGCCGCCCGCACCCTCGGCAAACTGCGCCGGTTCCACACCGACGGGTCCCTCCTCCTCGGTGCCCCCGGCGACTGGGCCGACCCGTCCGCCTTCGTCCAGGGGCTGACCGCCATGCAGTGGTCCGGGCTGTGGGCGCTGCCCCGGGTACGACGGGAGCTCGGCGACGACTTCGGGGTGCTGCCCTTCCCCGGGGACGGCGGTCACGGCCGGCCCTCGGTGCCCGTCGGGGCCTACGGCGCCGCGGTCAACGCGCGCAGCAGGCACCGGGAGCCGGCCAAGGAGTACGTGAAGTGGCTGTGGGTCGAACGGACCGACCTCCAGCAGGACTTCGCGCTGTCCTACGGGTTGCACATCCCCGCTCGGGTCTCCCTCGCCAGGAAGGCCACCCGGCTCGCCACGGGCCCGGCCGCCGAAGCCGTGCGCTTCGCCACCGACCACGGGTACGCCCAGCCCCTGCTGTGGACCCCGGCCGCCCAGACCGCCTACCAGGACGCGCTCAGCCGGATCATCCGGAGCGGGGCGAGTCCCGAGCGTGAGGTGCGGAAGGTGGTACGGAAGGTGTCGGAGGAGCTGGCCCGGGTGAAGAAGAAGCGATGAGACGCACCAGAACGCTCTGGTTCTGGGTGTTCGTCGGGCCGTTCGCGCTCGGGCTCGCCCTGTTCACCTACGTACCGCTGCTGTGGAGCGTGGCGCTCAGTTTCTTCGACGCCCACAACACCGTCACGCCCACGCACTTCGTCGGGCTCGGCAACTACGCGGCCATGCTGCGGGACGACGCGTTCGTCGGCAGTCTGGAGACCTTCCTCGCCTTCACCGCCTTCATCGTGCCCGTCACCTACGCCGTCTCGCTCTCCCTCGCCCTGATGGTCAACCGGGTCCGGCGGGCCCGGGCCTTCTTCCGGTCCGTGTTCTTCCTTCCGGCCGCGTGCAGTTATGTCGTCGCCGCGCTGATCTGGAAGATGTCGATCTTCAACGGGGTGCGGTTCGGGCTGGCCAACACCGTGCTGGGCTGGTTCGGGGGCGAACCCGTCGCCTGGCTGGCCGGCACGGATCCGCCCTGGTACTGGCTGGTCGTCGTGACCGTACGGCTGTGGCTGCAAGCCGGGTTCTACATGATTCTCCTCCTCGCGGGGCTGCAGCGGATCGACCCGGTGCTGTACGAGGCGGCGGCCGTGGACGGGGCCCGGCCCGGCTGGACGGTGCTGCGGCACATCACGCTCCCGCAGCTGCGGGCCACCTCGGTCGCGGTGGTGCTGCTGCTCGTCGCCAACGCCTTCCAGGCCTTCGACGAGTTCTACAACCTGCTGTCCGACGCCCGCGGCTATCCGCCGTACGCCCGGCCACCGCTCGTCTACCTCTACTACACCGCCCTCGGGCAGGGGCAGGACCTAGGGCTCGGCAGCGCGGGCGCGGTGCTCCTCGCGCTGGTCATCGCCGTCGTCACGGTGGCGCAGGCGCGCTGGTTCGGGCTGGGGAAGGGGGAGGGCGATGGATGACGGCCTGGTGCGGGTCGGGCGGGCGCTGCGGGTGGTGGTGCTGATCGTCCTCGCCCTCCTCTTCCTGGTTCCCTTCTACCTGCTCGTGCGCAACGGGCTGGCGGGGGACCGGGACATCACCTCGCCCGGGTGGACCTTCCTGCCGCGCGAGGTGAGGTGGTCGAACGTGCGCGAGGTCTTCGCGGACTCCTCCGTGCCCTTCGCCCGCTCCCTGCTCAACTCCGCGCTGATCGCCGTCGCCACCACCCTCGGCACCCTGCTCCTGGCCTCCCTCGCCGGTTACGGGCTCGCCCGCATCCCGTACCGGCACGCGAACAAGGTCTTCCACGCCATCCTGGGGACCCTGCTGGTGCCGGCGGCCGTCACCTTCGTGCCGAGCTTCGTGCTGGTGTCGTCGCTGGGCTGGGTCTCCACGCTGCGCGGACTGATCGTGCCGACCCTGTTCTCCGCGTTCGCCTGCTTCGTCTTCCGCCAGTACTTCCTCGGGTTCCCGCGGGAGCTGGAGGACGCGGCGCAGCTCGACGGGCTGGGGTACTGGCGGACGTACTGGCTGGTCGTCGTGCCGAACACGCGGCCGGTGTTCGCGGCCGTCGGGACCATCGTGTTCCTCGGTGCGTGGAACTCCTTCCTGTGGCCGCTGGTGATCGGGCAGGACCAGAGCGCCTGGACGGTGCAGGTCGTCCTGTCCTCGTACACCACGGCCCAGGTCGTACGGCTGCACGAGCTGTTCGTCGCGGCGGCCGTGTCGATCCTGCCGCTGCTGGTGGTGTTCCTGTGCTTCCAGCGGTGGATCGTGGCGGGGGTGGAGCGGTCCGGGATCGACTGACGCAGACCGACAAGGCGGCTCAGGCGGTGGCGCCGCTGTCCACGACCAGGTCGGTGCCGACGACCGAGGCGGCGTCGTCGGAGGCCAGGTAGAGGACGGCGGCGGCGACCTCCCGGGTGGCGGCGATCCGGCCGAGCGGGAGGGTGGCCCGGGCCCGCTCGGTCCGCTCCGCCTCCGTCTCGCCCGGCCGCAGGGACATGGGGGTGTCGGTGGCGCCGGGGCTGACCACGTTGATCCGGACGCCGTCCCCGATGTGGTCCAGGGCGGCGCCCCGGCTGAGCGCGGTCACGGCGGCCTTGGTCGCGGAGTAGGCGGTGGCGCCGGGGGAGGAGGCGTGCCGGCCGAACGTGGAGGAGACGTTCACGATCGCGCCGCCCGCCGGCTGGGTGCGCATCTGCCGGATCTGGGCCTGGAGGGCCAGGTGGACGCCGGTGACGTTGATCGCGAGCTGTTCGTGCCAGTCCTCCTCGGGGAGGTCCGCGAGCGGCCGGCCGCCGCGGAAGACGCCCGCGTTGTTGACGGCGACGTCGAGCGAGCCGAAGTGCTCCACCGCCGCCCGTACCAGCGCCTCGGCGTCGGCCGCGCGGGAGACGTCGGCGGACACGGCGAGGGCCTTGCCGCCCTGCTCCTCGATCAGCCGGACGGTCTCCGCCAGGGGCTGCAGGCGCCGCCCGGCGACGACGACCCGGGCACCCTCGGCGGCGAACGCCAGGGCGACGGCCCGGCCGATCCCGGAGCCGGCGCCGGTGACGAGGGCGGTGCGGCCGGTGAAGCGGTACGACATCATGGACTCCCTTTTTCTTGACCGTTCGGTTCAATATCG
Organism: Streptomyces sp. NPDC029151; assembly: GCF_055564315.1. Taxonomy (NCBI): domain Bacteria; kingdom Bacillati; phylum Actinomycetota; class Actinomycetes; order Kitasatosporales; family Streptomycetaceae; genus Streptomyces; species Streptomyces sp. NPDC029151. The sequence continues at coordinate 879,061 of NZ_JBVHWQ010000002.1, read as the reverse complement.
GGGCGGGAAAAACGCCCCCCGGGTGGAGGGCGTGTCTCAGTCGAGCAGGGTCAGGGCCTGTTCCGCGGCGTCCCGGACCCGGGCCGGGTCGGCCGACGCCTTGCCGACGACCCGCAGGCCCTGCATCAGCACCAGCAGGGTGCGGGCCACGGCGAGCGGGTCGCGGCCGGCCGGCAGCTCGCCCTGGCCGCGGGCGCGGACCAGCGCCGAGTGCAGCAGCGTCTCCAGCTGGTCCCAGTTGCGTTCCACGCGCCGGGCCGCGGCCGGGTCGTGCGGGGCCAGTTCGGCCGCCGTGTTGGTGACCATGCAGCCCTGGAGCCGCAGCCGCTCGTCCGCCGCCTCCCGGGCGTAGCGCCGGACGAGGGCGCGTACGGCCGGCAGGGCGGGCCCGGGCCGGGACAGCTCGTCCACGATCGGCGCGAGGCCCGACTGCTCGTAGCGCTCCAGTGCCCTCAGGTACAGCTCGTGCTTGCTGCCGAAGGTGGCGTACAGGCTCGCCTTGCCGATGCCCAGGTGGGTCACCAGGTCGGCCATCGACGTCGCCTCGTAGCCGCGCCGCCAGAACAGCTCCAGAGCTGACTGCAGCGCGGCGTCCGGATCGAATTCCTTGGTCCTGGCCACACGGGCAGCCTAGGTTTTTCTGGAACGATCAGTCAAGTATGTTCAGGCCGCGCGGACTTCGTACGCCGTCACCCGTACGCCCTCGTCGTCCAGGCACTGCCCGCCGGCCAGGTCGAAGCGCTGCTTCAGCAGCGGGGACGCGACGAACGGGCGGCCCTCGTGGGTGCCGGTCAGGCCGCGGGAGAGGACGGCCGCGCCGGTGAACGGGTCGCGGTTGTCGATGGCGTACAGCCGGTCCGCGCGGTCCCGGAAGACCGCCACCTGGCGGCCGTCCGGCAGCAGGGCGGCCACCCCGCGGCCCGGTACCAGCGTGTCCAGGTCGCAGACCGTGAACCAGGCACCGGCCAGCTGGAGCTGGACCTTCAGGGTGGTCGTCTGGGCGGTGAGGGTCATCGCTGGGCGCTTCCTTCCAGGATGTCGTCGGCGGGCCGCAGGCCGATGGTCAGCAGCGGCAGGTCGGGCTTGATCTGGTCGCGCTCGGGGACGAAGGAGACGACCGGATCGGGGGTGTCCGGTGCGTTCACGAAGGACACGAACCGGGCCAGCTTCTCGGGGTCGTTGACGGTCTCCGCCCACTCGTCGCGGTAGTGCGCGACGTGCGCCCGCATGAGCCTCTCCAGCTCGTCGCAGATGCCGAGCGAGTCGTGCACCACCACGTCCCGCACGTGCTCCAGGCCGCCGGGGATGCGTTCCAGCCAGGTGCTGGTGCGCTCCAGGCGGTCGGCGGTGCGGATGTAGAACATCAGGAACCGGTCGATCAGCCGCACCAGTTCGGCGTCCGACAGGTCCTGGGCCAGCAGGTCGGCGTGACGGGGGGTGGCGCCGCCGTTGCCGCCGACGTACAGGTTCCAGCCGTTCGCGGTGGCGATCACCCCGAAGTCCTTCGACTGGGCCTCGGCGCACTCGCGCTGGCAGCCGGAGACCGCCGACTTCAGCTTGTGCGGGGACCGCAGCCCCCGGTAGCGCAGCTCCAGGTCGATCGCCATCCTGACGGAGTCCTGCACGCCGTACCGGCACCAGGTGGAGCCCACGCAGGACTTCACCGTGCGCAACGCCTTGCCGTACGCGTGCCCCGACTCGAAGCCGGCGTCCACCAGTCGCGCCCAGATCAGCGGCAGCTGCTCCACCCGGGCGCCGAACATGTCGATCCGCTGGCCGCCGGTGATCTTCGTGTAGAGACCGAAGTCCCGGGCGATCTCCCCGATCACGATCAGCTTCTCCGGCGCGATCTCCCCGCCGGGGATGCGCGGCACGACCGAGTACGAGCCGTTCTTCTGCAGGTTGGCGAGGAAATGGTCGTTGGTGTCCTGGAGCGCGGCCTGCTCGCCGTCCAGGACGTACCCGCTCGCGCCGATCGTGGGGGCGAGGGAGGCGATGATCGAGCCGACCGCCGGCTTGCACACCTCGCAGCCGTCACCGCCCCGGGCGCCCTCGCGGCCGTAGCGGTCCAGCAGTTCCTGGTACGACGCGACGCGCAGCGCGAGGACGATCTCGTACAGCTCCTCGCGGGTCTGGGAGAAGCAGGCGCACAGGCCCTTGTCGACCTCGACGCCGGACGCCTCCAGCTCCGCGGTGACCAGCTGGCCCAGCACCTTCACGCAGCTGCCGCAGCCGGTACCGGCCTTGGTGCACTTCTTCACCTCCGGCACCGTGGTGCACCGGTGGTCGGTGACCGCGCCGCGGATCGTGCCCTTGCTGACGTTGTGGCAGGAGCAGACGACCGCGTCGTCCGGCAGCGCGGACGGGCCGAGCTGAGCCCCCGACCCCGCTCCGGCGGGCAGGACGAGCGACTCGGGGGCGACGGGCGGCACCGAGCCGGTCAGCGCGCGCAGGGTGCCGTACGCCTCGGCGTCACCGACCAGGATGCCGCCGAGCAGCGTGCCGTCCGCGCCGATGACCAGCTTCTTGTACAGGCCCGCGCGCGAGTCGGAGTAGACGACGTCCAGGCAGTTCTCGGTGGTGCCGTGCGCGTCGCCGAACGAGGCGACGTCCACGCCGAGCAGCTTCAGCTTGGTGGACAGGTCGGCACCGGTGAAGGAGGCCTCGTCGTCGGCGATGGCGGCCGCGGCCGTCTCCGCCTGCTCGTAGCCCGGCGCGACCAGGCCGTACACCCGGCCGTCGGCGGCCAGCGCGCACTCGCCGATCGCGAAGACGTGCGGGTCGGAGACGGTACGGCACTGCTCGTCCACCGCGATGCCGCCGCGCTCGCCGACCGTGAGGCCGCAGGCGCGGGCCAGCTGGTCGCGGGGGCGGACGCCGGCGCTGAAGACCACCAGGTCGGTGGCGAGTTCGGAGCCGTCGGACAGCTTCATGCCGGTGACGGCACCGTCGGCGTCCGTCACGATCTCCTGGGTGCCCACACCGGTGTGGACGGCCAGGCCCATCTCCTCGACGGTCCGCAGCAGGGCCGCGCCACCGCCCTCGTCCACCTGCACCGGCATCAGGCGCGGCGCGAACTCCACGATGTGCGTGTTCAGTCCGAGGCCCTTGAGCGCGCCGGCGGCCTCCAGGCCGAGCAGGCCGCCGCCGACCACGGCACCCGTCGTCGCCCGGGTCCCCGCGTACTCCTCGACGGCCAGCAGGTCCTCGATGGTCCGGTACACGAAGCAGCCGGTGGCGTCCTTGTTCGGGACCGGCGGTACGAACGGGTAGGAGCCGGTGGCCAGGACGAGGACGTCGTAGTCCACGACCAGGCCCGAGCGGGCGGTCACCGTCCGCGCCTCGCGGTCGATCGTCTCCGCCGGGTCGCCGAGGTGCAGCTCGATGCCGTGGTCCTCGATGAACGCCATGTCGGTCAGGGAGAGGTCCTCGGGGGTCCGCCCCGAGAAGTACGAGGTGAGCTGCACGCGGTCGTACGCCGGACGCGGCTCCTCGCACAGCACGACCACGCGGTGCGTGGCGGTCAGGCCGCGCTCGGCGATCGCTTCGAGGAAGCGCTGGCCGACCATGCCGTGGCCGACGAGCGCGATCGTGGGGGTGGCCCCCGGGGTGGCGGTCATTCAGGAGCCTCCGTCGTTGGTGAGCAGGTGGAGCAGGGGGCCGTCGTCGGGGAGCGGCTCTGCTCCCTCCCAGGCACGGGCGAGCGCGCCGACGGTGCCGAGTTCGCCGACGAGGACCCCGCCGACCAGGCGGTCGTCACGGACGACGACCTTGCGGTAGGTGCCCCGGGTGGCGTCGGCGATCCGTACGACGTCGTCACCGGGGCGGGGTTCGGTCTCGCCGAACGCGGCCAGGTCGAAGGGGGAGCCGGGACCGGTGAGGGTCAGCCGGGTCAGGGAGCGGGTGCCGGTGTAGCGGGCCCGGGTGTCTCCCGCCAGCAGCCCGGCGAGCGCGTCGGCCTGTTCCAGGGCCGGGGCGGCCAGTCCGTAGACGGTGCCGTCGTGCTGGGCGCAGTCGCCGACGGCGTGGATGTGCGGGTCGGAGGTGCGCAGCGCGTCGTCGACGAGGACGCCCTGGTGCACGGCGAGGCCCGCCTGCTCCGCGAGACCGGTGCGGGGCCGTACGCCGCAGGCGAGGACCACGAGGTCGGCGTCGAGGGCGTAGCCGTCGGCCAGCTCCACCGAGCGGACCGCGCCGGCGACGCAGCGCACGTCCCGCACCCGGCACTCGGTGTGCGTCTCGACGCCCAGGTCGGTGAGGTGCCGCAGCACCAGCCGGGAGGCGTCCGGGTCGAGCTGGCGCTCCATGAGCCGCTCGGCCTGCTGGGCGAGCACCACCTGGGCGCCGCGCACGGCGAGCGCACGGGCCGCGGAGACGCCGAGCAGCCCGCCGCCGATGACGACCGCCCGCACCCCGGGCCGCACGGCCTTGGCGAGGCCCAGGCAGTCGTCCATGGTGCGGAACGCGTGGACGCCCTCGGGGAGTTGGTGGCCGGTCGTGAACAGGCCGCGCAGCGGGGGCAGCACCGGGTTGGAGCCGGTGGCCAGGACCAGCGTGTCGTACGCGAGCGACGTGCCGTCGGCGCAGTCGACGGTCCGGGCGGCCCGGTCGATGCCGGTGACCCGGGCGCGCAGCAGGCCGGCGTGCGGCGGGAGGGCGATCACCTCCGGGGCGTACCGGCCGGCGAGTACCTCGGCCAGCAGCACCCGGTTGTACGGCGCGTGCTCCTCGTCGCCGACGAGCAGCACGGGCACACCCAGCTCGCCGAGCCGCCGGGCGAGCCGTACGCCCGCGAGGCCGGCGCCGATCACCACCACACGCGTATTCGAGGTCATGCCCCGAGACTGCGGCCCGGACGTTACCCGGCAGCATCACGTCTGTTTCCCGGCAGGAACGCTGCCCTCATCGGGCGGCGGCCCGGGATGTGAGGCGGAGACCCGGGTGGGGCGGGGGTGGGGAGGGGGTGGCGCCTCAGCGCACCGCCTGTGCCACGAGGGCGGCTATGCGCGCCTCCACCTCCGGTGTCACCTCGGTCAGCGCGAAGGCCGTCGCCCACATCGAGCCCTCGTCCAGCCGGGCCGCGTCGTTGAAACCGAGCGTGGCGTAGCGCGACTTGAACTTCGCCGCGCTCTGGAAGAAGCAGACGACCTTGCCGTCCCGGGCGTAGGCCGGCATGCCGTACCAGAGCTTCGGCGCGAGGTCCGGGGCGGCGGCCGTGACGACGGCGTGGACCCGCTCGGCCAGGGTCCGGTCCGAGTCCCCCATCTCGGCGATCTTCGCGAGCACGTCCTGCTCCGCCTGCGCCGCCTTCTCCGCGCGCGAGCCGCGGCGCGCCGCCGTCCGCAGCTCCTGCGCGTGCTCCTTCATCGCGGCCCGCTCCTCGGCCGTGAACCCCTCGTGCGTGCTGGTGTCGGTGTCACCCATGGCAGGCCCCCCAGAAGAATCCGTGAAGAATCCGTGTGTGCGATGTGGGAGGGACCCTACCCGGGCCCACTGACAACGGGCCCTCTTCAGCGGCTTCCCGTCAGATGGGCGAAGACCACCACGTTGCCCTGGTAGCCGGTGGTCCGCGAGTACCCTCCGCCGCAGGTGATGACGCGGAGCTCGGGCCGGGGTGCCGCGCCGTACACCTTCTCGTCGGGGAAGTTCCGCGCCGAGTACACCTCCACCGCGTCCACGGTGAACACGGCCACGCTGCCGTCCCGGCGGTCCACCTCGATGCGAGCGCCCCGCTTCAGCGCCCCGAGGTCGTAGAAGACGGCGGGCCCCTCGGTGTTGTCGACATGGCCGGCGACGATCGCGGTGCCCGTCTCCCCCGGGGTGGTGCCGGCCTCGTACCAGCCGGCCAGGTTCTTCTCCTTGGCGGGCGGCGCGTCCAGGTTGCCGGAACGGGTGAGGGCCAGGCCCGTCAGCGGGGCGTTCACGCGGATCGCGGGGATGCGGATGCGGACCGGCGGGGACGGCGCCAGCGCGGCGGCCGCGCCCGGCTCGTCAGCGGGGTCGAAACGGCCCTCGGCGGCGGCCGGCTGCGGTGGCGTGTGATCGACGGCGCCGCCGCCGAGCAGCCACACCCCCGAACCGAGGGCCACGACGGTGACCGCGGCTATGGCGGTGTCGCCGAGCCTGGAGCTGCTGCGCATGCGATCCCCTCTCCCGGGGGCGGACCTCCCGAATCCCTCTCCCCCTCCGGGCCGCGAGGGGCGTCGGACCCGGAGGGGGCGGGATGTGCGGTACCGGCGGACGGACAGCGGAGGGTGTCCGTCAGATCCCGTCGCCTCTCGCCCGGCGATGCAGGAGCCAGGTACCGCCCGCGGCGGCGACGGCCAGTGCCGCCACACCCGCCGCGGTCTGCACGGGGTCGGGGCCCAGTCCGCCGCCGACCCCCGTCTTCACGCTTCCCCGCGGCTGCACCTGTTCGTACGCCGCGCTCAACGCCACCACCAGGTCGCCCGTCACCTGCCGGTCCCCCTCGGCGCACCGGGCGACGATCTCGTACGTCCCCGGCTGCGCGCTCGGCGGCACCCGGAACTGGCCGATCGCCTCGCCCTCGTGCGTGCTGGGCGCCAGTGGGAACGTGCCGGCGCCGACCGCGCCCGCGTCACCGGTCGCGGCGCCGGAGTCCCCGCACGCGGCGGTGTTCACCGAGACCTGGCCACCGGGTGCCACGGTGGACGGGTACACGTCCAGTCGGCCGGACCCGGCGGCGTGGGCGGGTGCCGCGGCGGCCACGGCGAGCGCGGTACCGGCCAGCAGACGGGCAGTGCGTCGCATGGTGCTCCCCAGAGCTTGTCCGACTCGTCCAGGGGTGCGCCCCTGCCCTTCCGAGGTAAGTCGCTCCGGGGCGCGGCCGCTTCCTGAGGGAGCGTCAGAATTGCGGTGAACGGGTGTCGCCGGTGCCCCCCGCCCGGCCTAGTCCGCGCGGTGTTCCGGCAGGTGGTGGCGTTGTCGGGGAGCAGGACGAGACGGTGGTACGAAAAGCACACGAATGGACCGGCGGGGGCGGTGAACGGGTGACGAAGAGGGCCGGCGCCGTGCGGCACCGGCCCTTTTCGGTCACCGCCCCGGTGCCGGGTGCTCCGGGGCGGTGCGCGTCGGCTGTCCTCGCGGGTCAGTTCACGTTGACCGCGCTCCAGGCGGCGGCCACCGCGTTGTACTCCGTGCTGCCCGCGCCGTAGAGGTCCTTGGCCGCGCTGAGGGTGGCCGTGCGCGCGCCCGCGTACTTGGTCGAGGAGGTCATGTAGACCGTCAGCGCCCGGTACCAGATCTTGCCGACCTTGTCCCGGCCGATGCCGGTGACCGTCGAGCCGTTGTACGTCGGCGAGTCGTAGTCGACGCCGTTGATCGTCTTCGCGCCGCTGCCCTCGGCGAGCAGGTAGGCGAAGTGGTTGGCGACACCGGAGGAGTAGTGGACGTCGAGGTTCCCGACCGAGGAGCTCCAGTAGTCCGCCGAACTCCCGTCCTTTGACGGCTTGTCCATGAAGCGCAGCGCCGCCTTGCCGAAGCCCGGCTTCACGATCTTCTCGCCGATGAGGTAGTCACCGGGGTCGGAGGAGTTGTCCGCGTACCACTCGACCATCGTGCCGAGGATGTCCGAGGTGGCCTCGTTGAGCCCGCCGGACTCGCCGGAGTACGTCAGCGCCGCCGTCTTCGACGTCACTCCGTGGCTCATCTCGTGCCCGGCGACGTCGAGGGCGACGAGCGGTCCGAAGGTGGTCCCGTCACCGTCGCCGTACGTCATGCAGAAGCAGCTGTCGTCCCAGAAGGCGTTGTTGTAGTTGCTGCCGTAGTGGACGCGGTTGTACGAGCCCTTGCCGTCGCCGGCGATGCCGTTGCGGCCGTGGACGTACCTGTAGTAGTCCCAGGTCTCGTTGGTGCCGTACTGCGCGTCGACGGCGGCGGAGGAGCGGTCCGCCGTGGTGCCCGTGCCCCAGTGGTTGTCGGCGTCCGTGAACAGGGTCGCGGGGGCCCGGCTGAAGCAGATCCCGAAGAGGCACAGGTCCGTCTTGTTCTCGGCGTCACCGGTGTAGGTGTTGCCGCGCGTCGGGTCCTTGAGCTGGTACGACGACCCGGACTGGGTGGCCTCCAGCGCCACCGTCCCGCTGTAGAGGCCCTTGCCGTCGCCGGTGGCCGTCTCGATGCTGTCCCAGGCGTCGATCCGGGCCCCGGTGCGCGCGTCGGTCAGCACCGTGCGGGCGACGGGGTTGCCGAGCGAGTCCAGGCCGACCGCGGTGGTGCGCCAGGCGAGCTTCGGGCTGCCGTGCAGGGCGTCGACGACCAGTTCCGGCTTGGCCTTGACCTGCTTCAGCGTCGTACCGGGGGTGGCCGCGCGCAGGGCGTTCACGGCGAGGCCGGCGGCCTTGGGACCGGAGACCGACGGGGTGACGGAGGGCAGGGAGATCGCCTGCCGGGTGGCGCGGTCGGCGCCGCGGTAGCCGCCGTGGGGGCCCAGGTGGACGACGAAGTCGCCGCCGACGACCGGGAGTCCGCGGTAGGTGCGGTCGTAGCGGACGTGCTGGGTGCCGTCCTTGTCCACGATCACGTCCCGGACGCTGGTGTCCTGGGGGGAGGTGAGGCCCAGGGCGGTGGCGTGGGCGAGAAGTGCCGAGGCCGCGTTCTCGATCGCGGCGGCCCGGGTGGGTCTGCCGTCGGCGTGGGCGGCGGGGGAGAGGCCGACGGCCAGCAGGGTCGCGGTGGTGAGGGCGACACCGGCGGTGGCCGTGCGACGGGTTCCTCGGATGTGCTGCCGTATCCGGCTCATACGTCTCCTCGGGGAGGCGCCAGGCTAGGCGTGGGGGTGGCGCTGGTCTCCGAGATTTAAGTGCGCATGACATGTCATGTCCATAGCGTCGTCATGGAGATGTGTGGGGAGCCGGCGAGGGTACAGAATCGTTTCCGTGACCGCCGAGGACCTCCCCCGCGAGGACAGCAGCGACGGCGCCCGCGAGGACAGCCGCCAGGACGTCCGGGAAGACGGCTGCGAGGACGCCCGCGAGGGCAGGCGCGAGGGCGCCCGTCCCCTGCCCTTCTTCGTCTACGGCACGCTCCGCCCCGGCGAGCCCCACCACGGCCTCCTCCTGCGCGGCCGCACCCTCGCCGAGGAACCGGGACGCCTCACCGGTGCCGTCCTGTACGAGGGCCCCGGCTACCCCTACGCCGTCGAGGAGCCCGGCGGGACCGTGCGCGGCGAGCTGGTGACCGCGCGCCCGGAGGCGTACGCGGACCTGCTCGCCGCCCTGGACCGGCTGGAGGAGTACGTGCCGGGCGACCCCCGCAACCTCTACGAACGCGCCGCCCGGGACATCGCCCGCGCCGCCGGCGGCACCGTCCGCGCCTGGGTCTACCTCGCCGCCCCCCGCGTCGCCGCCCGGCTGCGCGGGACCGGCACCCGCGTCCCCGGCGGCGACTGGCTCGCCCGCCGCTGACACGGTCCCGCGGCCTCGGCGCCGCCGGCCCGGCGGACTCAGCCCAGCAACTGCAGACCCTCCGGCACCTCGATGCCGAACTCCTCCGCCACCAGGCGCCGCGCCTCCGCCTCCTGGGTCAGCGTGCGCTCGGTCACCGTGCCGTCGGCGCGGGTCTCGGTGAACCGGGCCCCGTCCAGGGCCAGATGACGCTCGGCCGTGGTCCGCTGCAGATAGGGGCGGCGGGTGAACGGGGAGCGCGGGTGGGTGCCGACGAACCAGTTGAACACCTCGAAGTCCGGCGCGGCGAACGGCTCCTGGGTGAACGCGTACTGCCCGGCCCACACCTCGTCCCGGATGTCGTGGGCCTGCAACTCCCACAGCTCCAGCGGCCCCTCGTGCGGCAGCCGCACCAGCCGGTGCCGGCGTCCGGCGCCCTCGAAGTCGGTGCCGGTCACCAGCGGTACCGGCAGCAGCAGCGCCCCGGGCGCGCCGAAGCCGACGTCCGCCAGGTACGGCCGCGGCTCGCCCGGCACCTCCACCCGGAGCATCGCGTGCGTGCGCGGCCGGCTCTCCGGTGTCCCGGCGCCCACCACCACGCGGCCGGCCAGCGGCGTCACCCGGAACCCGAGCGCCTCCAGCGCCAGCCGGAGCAGGGTGTTGTGCTCGTAGCAGTAGCCGCCGCGCCGGCCGTGGACCATCTTCGCCATCAGATCGGCGGGCGCCAGCGAGGGGGCCGTCCCGCGCACCGGGTCCAGGTTCTCGAAGGGCAGCGACAGCGCGTGCGCCAGGTGCACGCCCCGCAGGGTGGCCAGGTCGGCCCGCCGCTCGCCCTTCCAGCCGATGCGGTCCAGATAGGCGTCCAGGTCGTACGACGGGGTCTGCTCGGTGTCGGACATGCTCCGAACCTAAGGCAGCCCCGCCGCCCGCGCCCCCTCCGGCGGACGGAACCGGGCTACTCCCCTGGTCCCAGGACCTCCACCCGCACCGCGCACGACTTGAACTCCGGCATCCGGGACGTCGGGTCCAGGGCGGGGTTGGTGAGCGTGTTGGCGCGGCCCTCGCCCGGCCAGTGGAAGGGCATGAACACGGTGTCCGGCCGGATGGCGGTCGTGATCCGGGCCGGTGCCACGGCCCGGCCGCGCCGGGACACCACCGCCAGCCGGTCGCCGTCCGCCGCGCCGAGGCGGGCCGCCAGCCGCGGATGCAGCTCCACGAAGGGTCCGGGCGCAGCCGCGTTCAGCTCGGCCACGCGCCGGGTCTGCGCCCCCGACTGGTACTGCGCCACGACCCGCCCGGTGGTCAGCAGCAGCGGGTACGCGGCATCCGGCTCCTCCGCGGTCGCCCGGTGCACCACGGGCACGAACCGGGCCCGGCCGTCGGGGGTGGGGAAGCGGTCGAGGAAGAGGCGGGGGGTGCCGGGGTGCGCCGTGCCGGCGTCGGCCACCGGGCCGCCGGGCAGCGCGTCCGGGGCCGTGTCCGCGTCGTCGGCCGTGACCCGCGGCTCCGGCTGCTCCGGGCACGGCCAGAAGACGCCGTTCTCCTCCGCCAGGCGGCGGTAGGTGATGCCCGAGTAGTCGGCGGGACCGCCGGCGCTGGCACGGCGGAGCTCCTCGAAGACCTCCTCCGGGTCGGCCGGGAAGCCCTTCTCCACGCCGAGGCGGCCGGCCAGCTCGTGCAGGACGTACAGGTCGCTGCGGACGCCGGGCGGCGGGGTGACGGCCTGGCGGCGCAGCAGCACACGGCCCTCCAGGCTGGTCGTCGTGCCCGTCTCCTCCGCCCACTGGGTGACCGGCAGCACGACGTCCGCCAGCTCCGCCGTCTCCGACAGCACGACGTCGGCCACCGCGAGGAAGTCCAGTGCGCGCAGCCGCTGTTCGACGTGGGCGGCGCGCGGGGCCGACACCACCGGGTTGGAGCCCATCAGCAGCAGCGCCCGGACGTCCGTGCCGAGGGCGTCGAGGAGTTCGTACGCGCTGCGCCCGGGGCCGGGCAGACGGTCCGGGTCCACACCCCACACCGCGGCGACGTGCCGCCGCGCCGCCGGGTCGTCCAGCTTGCGGTAGCCGGGCAACTGGTCCGCCTTCTGGCCGTGTTCGCGTCCGCCCTGCCCGTTGCCCTGCCCGGTCAGGCAGCCGTACCCGGACAGCGGACGGCCCGGACGCCCCGTCGCCAGGCACAGGTTGATCCAGGCGCCCACCGTGTCCGTGCCCTTGGACTGCTGCTCCGGTCCGCGCGCGGTGAGCACCATCGCCGACTCCGGCGCGCAGAACATCCGCACGGCCTCCCGCAGCTGCGGCACCGGGACCCCGGTGATCCGCTCCACGTACTCCGGCCAGTGCGCCATCGCCGCGGCCCGGGCCTCCTCCCACCCGGAGGTCCGCTCCCGGATGTACTCCTCGTCCGTGCGTCCCTCCGCCACCACCAGGTGCAGCAGGCCGAGGGCGAGGGCCAGGTCGGTGCCGGGGCGCGGCGCGAGGTGCAGGTCCGCCTGCTCCGCCGTCCTCGTGCGGCGCGGGTCGACGACGATCAGCGTGCCGCCGTTCTCCCGCAGCTCGGTGAGGAAACGCAGCGACGGCGGCATGGTCTCGGCCAGGTTGGAGCCGACGAGGATCACACAGCCCGTCCTCGGGACGTCCTCCAGCGGGAACGGCAGCCCCCGGTCGAGACCGAACGCCCTGGTGCCGGCCGCCGCGGCCGACGACATGCAGAACCGGCCGTTGTAGTCGATCTGCGAGGTCCCCAGCACCACCCGCGCGAACTTGCCGAGCGCGTACGCCTTCTCGTTGGTCAGCCCGCCCCCGCCGAACACCCCGAGCGCGTCGGCTCCGTGCCGCTCCCGCGTCGCCCGCAGCCGCCCGGCGATCCGGTCCAGCGCCTCGGCCCAGCTCGCCTCCACCAGCCGGCCGCCCTCCCGCACCAGCGGCGCGGTCAGCCGTACCGCGGGGGACAGCACCTGGGCCGCCGTACGGCCCTTGCCGCACAGCGCCCCCCGGTTGACGGGGAAGTCGGGGCGCTCGGTGACCTCGACGCCCCCCTGGGGCAGGGGCGTGATGTTCATCCCGCACTGCAGGGCGCAGTACGGGCAGTGGGTGGGCGTCGAGGTGTTCTCCATACCGCCCAGCGTGCGTCCGGCGTGTTACGCGCCCGTGCCGCATCCGGTTACACACCCGGCACGGCGACCTCCCCGCCGCTCCGGTGCCGCCGTGAGGTTTCCAGGGACGCGCCTACTGGCGGCTCAGGGAACGGGTGATGCCCGCCGCGATCGTGGTGGCGAGCACCCAGCCGGTGGCGATCAGCAGGTACGACAGCCACTGGTACCAGCCGCGCGGCGCGAAGGCGTCCTGCTGGCCGAAGTCGATGACCGGCAGCAGCAGGTCGAGGGCGTAGACGAGCGGGTTGAACGCCGGGGCCTCCGAGGGCTTGAGCGCCGGCGGGTGGCGCAGGGCGAACGCGAGCGTGCCGGTGCACAGCAGCATCAGCAGCCAGCCCGCGGCCCGCATCGGGCGGAAACCGTAGCCGACGGCCGCGTCCTGCAGACAGCCCCACACTCGGGCGTACGGCGGCAGCGTACGGCGGTGGCGACGGAGCCTGGCCAGCCGGACGGTGCGCGCGGCTTCGTCGTCGCCGACCGCGCGGTAGGCGGTGGCCAGCTGCTCGTAGGGCTGCGGGAGGTATCCGGCAGGCTCGCGTTCCAGCAGCTCAAGGCGTCGTCCGGCCGGGAGGTGCGGGGTCAGCGCGCGGTAGGTGAGCCCGTCGGTCGCGACCTCGGGCGGCCACACCTCGGGCGGCACGTGCAAGAGGTCGAGCTGGGCACGGCGCAGATTGACGAACCCTTCGACAGGCGCGGCGTCCCGCAGCCACAGCTCGCCGATCACGCCGCTGCTGGCACGCAACGCCTGTCCGCCCGGGTTGGACAGCCGGGCATGGGCGAGATTGAGCTGCCGGGCGATCCGCGCACCGCCCAGGTTCACCCGGCCCCTGACGCGCAGTCGCATGGCGTGCAGGTCGGTGCCGACCGTCAGGACCTCGGCGTGCAGCGCGGTCTGGCCGGGGGCGGTCAGTTCCGCGTCGTCGAGGTTCACCTGGTTGCGGACCACCGCCCCGTTCAGGTGGACCCTTCCGTGCGCCACCAGGCCCGGGGCCCAGACGTCCGTGCCGACCTCGGCGTGGTTGAGCTGGAGCAGGGGCTCCTCGGGTACCTCGCCGGGCCTGCCGAACCGTGCACCGTTCGCGAAGAACGCCCCAGCCAGCTTCGCCCCCTGCAGCCGCACCGGGCCCGTGAAGCGGCAGCAGGTGATCCGCACCACGCCTTCGGCACGCAGGTTCCCGGCCGTCAGCCCCGGCAGCGCCGAGTCGCTCAGAACCAGGGCGCCGACCTGCGCCCCGTAGAGGTCCGGCGCCTCCTCGAAGTGGCAGGAGCGCAGCCGGACCGGGTGGCCGACCGTGCCGTACTTGAGGTCCAGCCGCCCGGTGATCCGTGCGCCCGTCACCTTCAGACCGGCGATCCGCCCCTCTCGCACCGGCCCGTCGAGCAGCAGCTCCCGCAGCACCTCCGCCCGCAGGGTGCGCTCCGGTCCCCAGGAGCCGCCCTGCTCGGGATCTTCGTCGTCGCTCTGACGGAAGTCGACTCCCTCGCCAAGCGGGAACGCCTCAAGGACGCGGCGCTCGGCGGGTGTCAGCCCGGTGGTCTCCACGCTCAGTCCCGTCCCCCCGCAAGCGCCCTGGCCACCCCCGGCTCCCGCGGCCCCAGGAACCGCGGATCCGGCCGCAGCACCGCGTCCAGGGCCGCCTTGCCCGCCGCGAACACCTCGCGCGTCCCGCCGTAGTACCAGGTCGCGTCGTGTTTCGCGTCGACCCCGACGCCGTACGAGTCCACCCCCGCCGCCTCGCACAGCGCCACCGCCCGCCGGATGTGGAAGCCCTGGCTGATCAGCACCGCCCGGTGCACCCCGAAGATCCTCCTGGCCCGGACACAGGAGTCCCAGGTGTCGAACCCGGCGTAGTCGCTGACGATCCGCGTGTCCGGCACGCCGTGCCGCGTGAGGTACGCGCGCATGGCGTCCGGCTCGTCGTAGTCCTCCCGGCTGTTGTCCCCGGTGACCAGGACCACCTTGATCCGCCCCGCCCGGTACAGCTTCGCCGCCGCGTCCAGCCGGTGCGCGAGGTACGGCGACGGCTCGCCCTGCCACAGCCCGGCCCCGAACACCACCGCGACATCGGTGCGCGGCGCGTTCGCCGTCGTCCGCAGCCGGTCCGCCGTGGAGACGTACAGCCAGGTCGACGGCAGCAGCGCCAGCACGCACCCGGCCACCACGGCCTGCACCAGCCGCCGCTGCCCGGCCCGTGTGCGCGGCCACCGCGGTCGACGGATCTTCATACGGTCCCCCCTGTGATCGCCTCCGACCAGGGAGGACGCCGGGGACGGCGGTCCGGTTCGCCTCACATCGTGCATCCGTGCGCGGTGAATCCGCGGTAAACACCCGTGACGGCCGCGCAACGGGCCCGCAACGTCTCCCGGTCAGGATCCTTCCATGACGGCGTCCACCCCACCCCGCACCCCCAGCCGGCCGGTCTCCCGGCTCGGCCGCCGCCGCCCGGCCCCGCCCGCCCTCGTGCTGGTCGCCCACGGCAGCCGCGACCCGCGGGCGCTCACCACCGTGCGGGCCCTCATGGCCCGGGTCCGCGAGCTGCGTCCCGGCGTCCCCGTCCACCTGGGGCACATCGAGCTGAACGAACCCCTGCTCCCCGACACCCTCGCCGCACTCGGTGACACCCCCGCCGTCCTCGTCCCGCTCCTCCTCAGCCGCGGCTACCACGTCAAGCACGACATCCCGGAGATGGCCGGCGCCGCACGCGCGCGCACCCGCCTGGCCGCACCGCTGGGCCCGCACCTCCTCCTCGCCGAGGCCCTGCACGCCCGCCTGGCCGAGTCCGGCTGGCCCTCCGGGACGGACGACACCGCCCGCCGCTCGATGGCGGTCGTCCTCGCCGCGGCCGGATCCCGCGACCCCGACTCGACCACCGACACCCGTCGCACGGCCCGCCTGCTGTCCGCCCGGCTGGGCGTCCCGGTGGTCCCCGCGTACGCCTCGGCGGCGACGCCGACGGTGGCGACGGCGCTGCGGCTGCTGGCGGCGAGGGGACGCCACAGAGTGGCGGTGGCCTCCTGCTTCACGGCCCCGGGCCGCTTCGCGACCCAGTGCGCGGGGACGGCGCCGTGGATCGCCTCGGCCCCCCTGGGTGCCCACGACGCGATGGCCCGCCTGGTCCTGCACCGCTACGACCAGAGCCTGGGGGCGACGTCGGCCGAAGCCGCCTGAGGGACGCGGGGTGGCTTAGTGTCGACCCATGGAAGGCACCGCACTCTCCACGGCATACGACCCGGCGTCAGCCGACCGCTGGGTCCCCGAACCCGACAAACGCCCGGGCCGCACAGCCTTCCAGCGCGACCGCGCCCGCATCCTGCACTCGGCCGCCCTGCGCCGCCTCGCCGGCAAGACGCAGGTCGTCACCCCGGGGACGCACCACCAGGCGTGGGACCCCAGCCCCCGCACCCGCCTCACCCACTCCCTGGAATGCGCCCAGGTCGGCCGGGAGCTGGGCGCCGCCCTCGGTTGTGACCCGGACCTGGTCGAGGCGGCCTGCCTCGCCCACGACCTCGGTCATCCCCCCTTCGGCCACAACGGCGAGACCGCGCTGAACGAGTTCGCCGACGACTGCGGCGGTTTCGAGGGCAACGCCCAGTCCCTCAGGCTCCTCACCCGGATCGAGCCCAAGCGGTTCACCGAGGACGGCTCCGTCGGCCTGAACCTCACCCGCGCCACCCTCGACGCCGCCGCCAAGTACCCCTGGCCGCGCGGCGCTCACCCCACCGGCCCGGCGTCGGGCAAGTTCGGCGTGTACGAGGACGACCGCCCGGTGTTCGACTGGGTCCGGGCGTACGCGCCCGGCACCCGCACCTGCTTCGAGGCGCAGGTCATGGACTGGTCGGACGACGTGGCGTACTCGGTGCACGACGTCGAGGACGGACTGCACGCCGGCCACGTCGACCCCAACTGCCTGCACGCGGAACCCGAACGGCAGGAGGTGTTCGCGGTCGCCGTCGGCCGGTACGTGCCCGCGGACACCGATCCGGCGGAACTCGCCGCCGCCCTGGACCGCCTCCAGGACGAGGAGTGGTGGCCGCACGGCTACGACGGCACGGCCGTCGCCCAGGCCCGGCTGAAGGACGCCACCAGCCAGCTCATCGGCCGGTTCTGCCTGGCCGCCGAGCGCGCCACCCGCACCGCGTACGGAGCCGGCCGGCTCACCCGCTACGGCGCGGAACTCGTCGTACCCCGCGAGACCCGCATGGAGTGCGCGGTGCTCAAGGCGGTCGCGGACCGGTACGTGATGCAGCGCGCCGAGCAGGAACGGCTGCGCGCCGACCAGCGGGTCATCGTCGCGGAACTGGCCGAGGCGCTGACCGCCCGCGCGCCCGAGGGCCTGGACCCACAGTTCCGGGCGCTGTTCGACGCGGCGGCCGACGACCGGGCGCGCAAGCGGGTGATCGTCGACCAGATCGCCTCCCTCACCGACGCCTCCGCGCTCTCGCTGCACGCGAGACTGACAGGGCATATGTGAGAGGAACATGACCGGCCGTGGCCTGATCGGGTCACACCCTCTTCCCGCAGCACGCCGTGTGCGGGACGCTCGCATGTGGCGGCACCCTTACGAGGAGGCATCAAGTGGTCGACGCGGATCAGACATTCATCATCGTCGGAGGCGGTCTCGCCGGCGCCAAGGCGGCCGAGACGCTCCGCGCGGAGGGCTTCAGCGGCCGGGTGATACTGATCTGCGACGAACGCGACCACCCGTACGAGCGCCCGCCGCTGTCCAAGGGCTACCTGCTCGGCAAGGAGGAGCGCGACAGCGTCTTCGTGCACGAACCCGCCTGGTACGCGCGGAACGACATCGAGCTGCACCTCGGGCAGACCGTGGACCGGATCGACCGTGCGGCGAAGACGGTCCGCTTCGGTGACGACGGCACCCTCGTCCGCTACGACAAGCTGCTCCTGGTCACCGGCGCTGAGCCGCGCCGCCTGGACGTCCCCGGCACGGACCTGGCGGGCGTCCACCACCTGCGCCGCCTCGCGCACGCCGAGCGCCTCAAGGGCGTCCTGCACCACCTCGGCCAGGAGAACGGGCACCTGGTGATCGCGGGCGCCGGCTGGATCGGCCTGGAGGTCGCGGCGGCGGCCCGCGAGTACGGCGCCGAGGTCACGGTGATCGAACCGGAGCCGACCCCGCTGCACGGCGTCCTCGGCCCCGAGCTGGGCAACGTCTTCGCCCAGCTGCACCGCGAGCACGGCGTCCGCTTCCACTTCGGCGTGCGGCTCACCGAGATCATCGGCCAGGACGGCATGGTCCTCGCGGCCCGCACGGACGACGGCGAGGAGCACCCGGCGCACGACGTCCTCGCGGCGATCGGCGCGGCACCGCGGGCCGCGCTCGCGGAGGCGGCGGGCCTGGAGATCGCCGACCGGGCGCACGGCGGCGGCATCGTCGTCGACGAACGGCTGCGCACCTCCGACCCCGACATCCACGCGGCCGGCGACGTGGCGTCCTTCCCGCTGGCCCTGT
Source organism: Streptomyces sp. NPDC029151 (assembly GCF_055564315.1). NCBI lineage: Bacteria > Bacillati > Actinomycetota > Actinomycetes > Kitasatosporales > Streptomycetaceae > Streptomyces > Streptomyces sp. NPDC029151. The sequence continues at coordinate 861,035 of NZ_JBVHWQ010000002.1, read as the reverse complement.
TCGGCACCCGGCTGCGGGTGGAGCACTGGGCGAACGCCCTGAACGGCGGCCCGGCGGCGGCCCGCGCGATGCTGGGCCAGGACGTCACCTACGACCGGGTGCCGTACTTCTTCACCGACCAGTACGACCTGGGCATGGAGTACAGCGGGTGGGCGCCGCCGGGGGCGTACGACGAGGTGGTGATCCGGGGCGACGTCGGCAAGCGGGAGTTCATCGCGTTCTGGGTGAAGGAGGGACGCGTGCTGGCCGGGATGAACGTGAACGTGTGGGACGTCACAGAGCAGATCCAGAACCTGATCCGTTCCCGGGCCCGGGTGAACGTCGAGGCCCTCTCCGACCCGCACGTACCCCTGGGCGACCTCGTCTCCTGATCTCCGGGAGCACCGGGACTGTCACCGCGCCCCCGTAGACTTCACCCGTGGCAGGACGGATCAACGACGAGGACGTGAAGGCGGTACGGGACGCGGTCCCGATCGACGCCGTGGTCTCCGAGTACCTCCAGCTGCGCAACGCGGGCGGCGGCAACCTCAAGGGCCTGTGCCCGTTCCACGACGAGAAGTCGCCGTCCTTCCAGGTCAGCCCGAGCAAGGGACTCTTCCACTGCTTCGGCTGCCAGGAGGGCGGCGACACCATCACCTTCGTGATGAAGGTGGACCACCTCTCCTTCTCGGAGGCGGTCGAGCGGTTGGCCGCGCAGGCCGGCATCACGCTGCGGTACGAGGAGGGCGGGTACAACCCGGCGCACCAGCGCGGCGAGCGGATCCGCCTGGTCGAGGCGCACAAGATCGCCGCGCAGTGGTACGCGGAGCAGCTCGCCACCAGCGCCGAGGCCGAGACCGGGCGGATCTTCCTCGCCGAACGCGGTTTCGACCAGGCCGCCGCCGTCCACTTCGGCGTCGGCTACAGCCCGCAGGGCTGGGACCACCTCACCCGCTACCTGCGCGGCAAGGGCTTCACCGACAAGGAGCTGGTCGTCTCCGGCCTGTCCCAGGAGGGCCGCCGGGGCCCCATCGACCGTTTCCGGGGCCGCCTCATGTGGCCGATCCGGGACATCGGCGGCGAGGTCGTCGGCTTCGGCGCCCGGAAGCTGTACGAGGCGGACAACGGCCCGAAGTACCTCAACACCCCCGAGACGCCGATCTACAAGAAGAGCCAGGTGCTGTACGGCATCGACCTGGCGAAGAAGGAGATCGCCAAGTCCAGCCGCGCCGTGGTGGTCGAGGGCTACACGGACGTCATGGCCTGCCACCTGGCCGGGGTCACGACGGCCATCGCGACCTGCGGTACGGCCTTCGGCGGCGAGCACATCAAGATCCTGCGCCGGCTGCTGATGGACAACGGCAGCGCGCGGGTCATCTTCACCTTCGACGGTGACGCGGCCGGGCAGAAGGCCGCGCTGCGCGCCTTCGAGGACGACCAGAAGTTCGCCGCGGAGACGTACATCGCGATCGCGCCGGACGGCATGGACCCGTGCGACCTGCGCCTCGCCAAGGGCGACGAGGCGGTGGCGGACCTGGTCGAACCGCGCACGCCGCTCTTCGAGTTCGCGCTGCGCCAGATCGTGGCACGGTACGACCTGGACACCCCGGCGGGGCGCGCCGCCGCCCTGGACGAGGCCGCGCCGATCGTCGCCAAGATCAAGAACAGTGGCGCCCAGCACGAGGTCGCCGTGGAACTGGCCGGCATGCTCGGCATCCTCGACACCCAGTTCGTGGTCCGCCGGGTCGCCCAGCTGGCCCGCTGGGCCCGTGACGGCAAGGGCCCGCAGCAGGACGACCGGCGCCGCCGGCCCGAGCAGCAGTGGGCCGAGTCCCCGCGCCCCGCGAACTCCGGCCCGGCGCTCACCCTGCGCAACCCGGTGTTCGCCGCCGAACGCGAGCTGCTGAAGCTCGCCCTCCAGCGTCCCGAGCTGGTCTCCCCGGCCTTCGACGCCTACGGCGTGGACGAGTTCACGGCGCCGCCGTACGCCGCCGTGCGCCAGGCCGTCGCCGAGGCGGGCGGCGCCGAGTACGGCGTCCCGGACCCGCAGGAGTACCTGGTCCGGGTCCGCGAGGCCGCGCCGGACGACACGGTCCGCGCGATGGTCACCGAGCTGGCCGTCGAACCGATCCTGCGCCGCACGGTGGACGAGACCTACGCCGGCACGGTCCTCGTCCAGATCCGCCGCCGCGCCGTGGAACGCCGCATCCGTGACATCCAGTCCCAGATGACCCGCCTCTCCACCGGCGGCGACCCCGCCCAGCTGGCCGCCGTGCAGAACGAGCTGTGGGTCCTCCAGCAGTACGACCAGGCCCTGCGGGAACGGGGCGCGGAGGCGCTGTAGGGAGGCGGCCCGCACCTTGCCGTCGCCCGGCAACGCGGACCGACGCCCGAAGGTGCCAAGCGCATAGTCCGACGAGCTGCGTAACCGCTCCGTCACGGACCGATGCAAAAAGTCACCGCACGACCCTCGTGGCGGCCTTGTGTCGTACCCCACACTGGGGGCGGTGCCCGAGCCTCGGAGCGCACGCTGCCGCACACCTTCAGGCAGCGATCATCCTGGAGGTCGCCCCCCGTGCAGACCCAGACCCTCACCCAGACCCGCAGCACGACCAGCGCCACCAGCACCACCCCGGACGAGCCGGACGCGGAGGCGGACGTCCTCACGGCCGTGCCCCCGCAGAGCCGTCTCCCGCTGCACCCGGAGGCCGTGCCGGAGGAGACGGCGGAGCCGCCCGCCGACGCGCTCGCGGACGAGCCGGAGGAACCCGTCGAGGTTCCCGTCGTCGCGCGCCCCGAGTCCGGCGGCCCCTCCGCCGACCTGTTCCGCCAGTACCTGCGCGAGATCGGCCGCATCCCGCTGCTCACCGCCGCCGAGGAGGTGGAACTCGCCCGCCGGGTGGAGGCGGGCCTGTTCGCGGAGGAGAAGCTCGGCAGCACCCCCGACCTGGACAGCCAGCTGGCGCTCGACCTGGACCGGCTCGTCGTCATGGGCCGCGTGGCCAAGCGGCGGCTCATCGAGGCGAACCTGCGGCTCGTCGTCTCGGTGGCCAAGCGGTACGTCGGCCGCGGCCTGACCATGCTCGACCTCGTCCAGGAGGGCAACCTCGGGCTGATCCGGGCCGTGGAGAAGTTCGACTACGCCCGCGGCTACAAGTTCTCCACCTACGCCACCTGGTGGATCCGCCAGGCCATGTCCCGGGCACTCGCCGACCAGGCCCGCACCATCCGCGTCCCGGTCCACGTGGTGGAGCTGATCAACCGGGTCGTGCGCGTGCAGCGGCGGATGCTCCAGGAGCGGGGCTACGAGCCGACGCCCGAAGAGGTCGCCGCCCACCTCGACCTGCTGCCCGAGCGGGTCTCCGAGGTCCTGCGCCTCGCCCAGGAGCCGGTGTCGCTGCACGCCCCGGTCGGCGAGGAGGACGACGTCGCCCTCGGTGACCTCATCGAGGACGGTGACGCGGCCAGCCCGGTGGAGTCCGCCGCGTTCCTGCTGCTGCGCGAGCACCTGGAGGCCGTCCTGTCCACGCTCGGCGAACGCGAGCGGAAGGTCGTCCAGCTCCGGTACGGCCTGGTCGACGGACGCCCGCGCACCCTGGAGGAGATCGGCCGCATCTTCGGCGTGACGCGGGAACGGATACGGCAGATCGAGTCCAAGACCCTCGGCAAGCTCCGCGACCACGCCTTCGCGGACCAGCTGAGGGGCTATCTGGACTGAGGGGCTCCCCGCGCCGGGGGGCCTCAGCTCCGCCAGTGCCGGTCGAGGGCGATCCCGCGGAGCTGCGCGACGGTGAGGGCCGGGGTGCTCCGGGTGGCGGAGTCGTGCTGCGAGCCGGAGTTGAAGGCGCTGACGACGACCCGGAAGCCGTCCTTGCGCATCGTGTCGACGGTCCACATGACCACGCCGTCGCCGCCCTTCTCGCCGGGGCCCTGGTGCACGGCGACCCGCGTGCCGTCGGCGAGCGTCTCGTCGTCGGGGCCGAAGAGATCGTCGCGGACCCCGTTCTGCTGCGGCTGCACGTTGACCTGCACCAGGCTCCTGCCCTTGCCGTCGTCGACGACGACGTAGGCGAAGTCGCCGTCGTCACGGCTCTTGCCGACGACCTTCAGCCCCCGGGGCAGCAGGGACAGCAGCCGGGAGCGGGCGTGCAGGCCGGCCCCGGGGTCCGTGGGATCGGGGGCGGGCCGGCGCGGGTCGCGCGGGAGGGCGTCCACGAGGGTCCGCCACTCCTCGGCCGACGCGAGCCGGGTCAGGGCGGCCGGGTCCAGCGGGGGCTCGTCCCGGCTGACGGCGGCACCCTTCTCGGAGGGCGCGTTCCACTCCGACACGGCGACGTGCTGACCGGCCGGCGTGACCAGCTCCGCGGTCCACAGCTTGGTGTCCGCACGCCGGTCCGGGTACTCGTAGCCCCGCATGACCCTGATCACCGAGCCGTCCGTGAGGTGGTCGGTGACGCAGGAGTCGTACGGGACGTAGACCTTGTCCGGGCACTCGACGGCCTGCCGCGCGTCGGTCCCGCCGGGCTCCACGCGGTTGACGCTGACGGAGACGGCGGCGGCGCCGTGGCCGTCGTCGTACACGACGGAGGCGAACGGGAAGACGGCGGGGCCCTCCTCGGACCCGCGCCCCGTCTCCTGGCCGGACTTCCCCGGCGGGAGCAGCCGTTCCAGGGTCCGGATCATCCGCTCCTTGCCGACGCCCGGCGCGTGGGTCCCGGCGGGACGCGGGCCGGCGGCGAGGGAGGACGGCTGCGGCGCGGCGGGGGAGGCGTGCCCCCACGGCACGAGGAGCGCCCCGCAGGCTCCGGCGAGCGCCACCCCGGTGATGCCGCCGGCGACGGCCGCCCGGCGCCGCAGCCGCAGCCGCCGGCCCCGCAGCGCGCCGGCCGCGGCGAGCGCGCCCCGGTCGGTCTCGAAGGCGCCGCCGGCCTGGTGCAGGGCGGCGGACAGCCGGTCCTCGAAAGGGTCGCTGTGCGGGTCGCTGTGCTGGTCGTGAGGCATGGCGGAACCACCGTTTCGGCGAGGTGAGTGACAGGGGTCGGGTGACGCGGGGCGGGTGGACCGCGGTGTCAGGGCCGGGCGTACGCGCCGACGTCCTCGCCCAGCAGCTCGCGCAGCCGGGCCAGCGCCCGCGTGCAGCGGGTCCGTACGGCGGCGGAGCTCGCGTCGAGGGCATCGGCGGTCTCCTGGACGGACCGGTCCTCCCAGTACCGCAGGACGACGACGGCCCGGTCCTTCGCGGGCAGCCGCGCGAGCGCGTCGAGCAGCGTCAGCCGCAGCGGCGTGTCCCCGGCGGCGTACGCCACCTCGGGCAGCGTGCCGGTCGCCCGCTCCCCGCTGCTGCGGCGCCGCTGATGGGCGAGGAACGCGCGGGTGAGCACGGTCTGCGCGTACGCGGCCGGGTTGTCGGCCCGCGCCACGCGTGCCCAGCGGACGTAGATCCGCCCGAGCGTCTCCTGCACGAGGTCCTCGGCGAGATGCGTGTCGCCGGCGGTCAGCAGACAGGCGGCGCGGTACAGATGTCCGGCCCGCACGGCCGCGAACTCCGCATACTCCTCGGCCCTGGCCTGTCGTCCCATCTGCTCCCCTTGCATCGCGTGGCGCGTCCACCTCATTGATGCGGTGAGAGAGGGAAATGTTTCACGGGGTTCCCCGCGGATCCCCCTGGCCGCCGCCACGGCCGGGGCGGGCCCGCGGACCGCCCGGGCCGGTGTGCGGGACTCGCACCTTTGGTCCGGCCGGTCCGCGGGAGGGACGCGCTAGTCGACCTCGGCGACCGCCTGCGCGAACTGCGCCTTGTACAGCCGGGCGTACGCCCCGTCCGCCGCCAACAGCTCGGCGTGCCCGCCCTGTTCCACGATGGAGCCGTTCTCCATCACCAGGATCGTGTCCGCGTCCCGGATCGTGGAGAGCCGGTGGGCGATCACGAACGACGTACGGCCCGCCGCCAGCTTGGCCATCGCCTTCTGGATCAGCACCTCGGTACGGGTGTCGACCGAGCTCGTCGCCTCGTCCAGCACCAGGATCACCGGGTCGGACAGGAACGCCCGCGCGATGGTGATCAGCTGTTTCTCACCGGCGCTGACCCCCGTGCCCTCGTCGTCGATCACGGTGTCGTACCCGTCGGGCAGGGTGCGGATGAACCGGTCCGCGTGCGCGGCCCGGGCCGCCTCCTCGATCTCGCCCCGGGTGACCTCGCGCGAGGCGCCGTACGCGATGTTCTCCGCGATGGTCCCGCCGAACAGCCAGGTGTCCTGGAGCACCATGCCGATCCCGGACCGCAGTTCGTCCCGGGTCATCCTCCGGATGTCGACCCCGTCCAGCGTGATCCGGCCGCCCGACACGTCGTAGAACCGCATCAGCAGGTTGACCAGCGTGGTCTTGCCCGCGCCGGTCGGGCCGACGATCGCCACCGTGTGCCCGGGCTCCACCGTCAGCGACAGGTCCTCGATCAGCGGCTTCTCGGGGTCGTACCGGAACGACACGTGCTCCAGCCGCACCCGCCCGCGCAGCTCCTCCGGCCGCTCGCCCGGCACCGGATCCGCCTCCTGCTCCTCCGCGTCCAGGAGTTCGAAGATCCGCTCGGCCGAGGCGACACCGGACTGCACCAGGTTCGCCATCGACGCCACCTGGGTCAGCGGCATCGAGAACTGCCGCGAGTACTGGATGAAGGCCTGCACGTCACCGATGGACAGGGAGCCGGACGCGACGCGCAGCCCGCCCACGACCGCCACCAGCACGTAGTTCAGGTTCGACACGAACATCATCAGCGGCTGCATGACACCGCTGTTGAACTGCGCCTTGAAAGCGGCCTGGTACAGCGCCTCGTTCTGCTCGGCGAACTGCTGCGCCGACTCCCGCTGCCGGCCGAACACCTTCACCAGGGTGTGCCCGGTGTACATCTCCTCGATGTGCGCGTTCAGCTTGCCGGTGGAGCGCCACTGCTGCACGAAGTGCGGCTGCGACCGCTTGCCGACCCGGGTGGCGACCACGAACGACAGCGGTACGGTCACCAGCGCGACCAGCGCCAGGATCCAGGACACCCAGAACATCATCGCGAGGACGCCGACGATGGTCAGCACCGAGTTGATCAGCTGGCCCATCGACTGCTGGAGCGTCTGCCCGATGTTGTCGATGTCGTTGGTCGCCCGGGACAGCACCTCACCGCGCTGCCGCTTGTCGAAGTACGACAGGGGCAGCCGTGACAGCTTGGTCTGCACGTCCTCCCGCAGCCGGTACATCGTGCGGTTCACGGCCCGGTTCACCAGCCGGGTCGCGACCGCCATCAGCAGACCGGCGACCAGGAACGTGCCGAGCGCGAGCAGCAGGACGTCCCCGACGGCGCCGAAGTCGATGCCCTTGCCCGGGGTGAAGTCGGTGCCCCCCAGCATGTCCGCGATCCGGCCCTGGCCGCGCTCGCGCATGGAGTCGAGCACCTGCTGCTTGGTGGCGCCGGCCGGCATCCCCCGGCCGATGATGCCGGCGAACACCAGGTCCGTGGCCCGGCCGAGGATCTTCGGGCCGACCACGTTGAGGCCTACGCTGACGACCACGCAGAGCAGCAGGCCGTAGATGGTGAGCCGTTCCGGTCCGAACTGGGCGACGAGCCGTTTGCCCGACCCCTTGAAGTCCATCGAGCGCTGGTCGGGGCCGCCCCCGGCCATCATGCGTCCCATGGGCCCGGCCATCAGGCGGCCTCCGCTTCCGTCAGCTGGGAGAGCACGATCTCCCGGTAGGTCTCGTTGGATGCCATCAGCTCGGCGTGCCGGCCGGTGCCGACCACCCGGCCCTCGTCCAGCACGATGATCCGGTCGGCGTCCCGGATGGTCGCCACCCGCTGGGCGACGATCACGACGGTCGCCTCGGCGGTCTCCCGGGAGAGCGCCGCGCGCAGGGCCGCGTCCGTGGCGTAGTCGAGGGCGGAGAAGGAGTCGTCGAAGAGGTAGATCTCCGGGCGCTGCACCAGCGTGCGGGCGATGGCGAGCCGCTGCCGCTGACCGCCGGAGACGTTGGTGCCTCCCTGCGCGATCGGCGCGTCCAGGCCGCCCTCCAGCCTGCTCACGAAGTCCTTGGCCTGCGCCACCTCCAGCGCGTGCCACAGCTCCTCGTCGGTGGCGTCCGGATTGCCGTAGCGAAGGTTCGTGGCGACCGTGCCCGCGAACAGGTACGGCTTCTGCGGCACCAGTCCGACGGTCTTGGCGAGCAGCCGCGGGTCGACCTGCTGGACGTCCGTGCCGTCGACGAGGACCTCGCCCTCGGTGGCGTCGAACAGCCGGGGGACGAGTCCGAGCAGCGTCGACTTGCCGCTGCCGGTCGAGCCGATCACGGCGGTCGTCTCGCCCGGCCGGGCCGTCAGGTCGACGGACTTCAGCACCGGCTCCTCGGCACCCGGGTAGCGGAAACCCGCCCCCCGGATCTCCAGGTGTCCGTGCGCGCGCAGCTCGGTGACGGGGGCCGTCGGCGGCACGACGCTGGACTCCGTGTCCAGGACCTCCTGGATGCGCTCGGCGCACACCTCCGCGCGCGGCACCATCATGAACATGAAGGTGGCCATCATCACGGACATGACGATCTGCATCAGGTAGGCGAGGAACGCGGTGAGGTCGCCGATGGCCATCTGGCCGCTGTCGATCCGGTGGGCGCCGAACCACACCACCGCTATGGACGACAGGTTCACCACCGTCATCACGATCGGGAACATCAGGGCGAGCATCCGGCCGGTGGCCAGCTGCATGTCGGTCAGCTCGGCGTTGGCCTTCCCGAACCGGTCCTGCTCGTACCCGTCGCGGACGAAGGCGCGGATCACCCGGTTGCCGGTGATCTGCTCGCGCAGCACCCGGTTCACCGTGTCCAGCCGGACCTGCATCGACCGGAACAGCGGGCGCAGCCGGCGCACGATCAGCGTCACGGAGACGCCGAGCACCGGTACGACCGCGACCAGCACCGCCGACAGCGGCACGTCCAGGCCGAGCGCCAGCACGATCCCGCCCACGCACATGATGGGCGCCGACACCATCAGGGTGAACGTCATCAGGGCCAGCATCTGGACCTGCTGCACGTCGTTCGTCGTACGGGTGATGAGGGAGGGGGCACCGAAGTGACCCACCTCACGCGCGGAGAAGGACTGGACCCGGTCGAAGACGGCACCGCGCACGTCCCGGCCGAGCGCGGAGGCGGTCCGGGCACCGTAGTACACGGCACCGATGTTGCACACGACCTGCGCCAGCGAGATGCCGATCATCAGGGCGCCGAAGGACAGGATGTAACCCGTGTCCCCCTTCACGACACCGTTGTCGATGATGTCCGCGTTGAGAGTGGGCAGGTAGAGGGTGGCGCAGGTCTGCAGGAACTGCAGCACCACCACCAAGGCGATGGGTTTCTTGTAGGGCCTGAGATAGGTCCGCAGAAGTCGTATGAGCACGCTACGTCTCTCGGAGTCGGCGACAGGGGCTGAACGGTTGCCCTTGGCCCCTATCGTCGGACACTCCACCCGCGTTACCTCAAGCGATTAACCCGGCCGCCGCCCTCTTCGCGCTAAGAGCGGAAAGCCCCCGGGTGCGTCTGCTCCCGCACCGCCGTGAACTGCTGCCGCACCGCCTGCCCCACGGCCAGCTCCTCACCGGGCTCCAGCACCTGCGCCGCCGCACCCTGCCAGGCCGGCGGGGTCCGCGGGTCGAGCGTGCCCTGTGACACACCGAGTGCCCAGGCGGCCTGCCGGGCCGCGCCGATCGCCGTGTAGTCCGCGGGCTGCGGGACGACGACCTGCGCGCCGAACAGCGACGGCGCCGAGGCCTGCACGGCGGGCAGCTCGGCGGCCGGCCCCAGCAGGAAGATGCGCCGCACCTCCACGCCGCGCCCGCGCAGCACGTCCAGCGCGTCGGCGAGCCCGCACAGCATGCCCTCGAACGCGGCGCGCGCCAGGTGTTCGGGCTTCATCGACTCGCGCCGCAGCCCCGCGAGGGTCCCCGCGGTGTGCGGCAGGTTCGGCGTCCGCTCGCCCTCCAGGTAGGGCAGCAGCACCAGCCCGTGCGCGCCGGGCGTGGACTTCATGGCCAGGTCGGACAGGCTCTCCAGGTCCGGGAGACCGAGGAGTTCGGCGGTGCCGCGCAGGGCGCGCACGGCGTTCAGGGTGGTGACGACCGGCAGGTGCATGCCGGTCGCGTCGGCGAGCGAGGTGATCATCCCGGTCTGGTCGGCGAGCGCCTCCGGGTGCACGGCCATCACCGAGCCGGACGCCCCCAGCGACACGACCGCGTCCCCGAGGCCGATCCCCAGCCCGAACGCGGCGGCCATGGTCTCCCCGGTGCCGGCGGAGATCAGCAGCCCCTCCGGGGTCGTACCGGCCGCGTCGGCCGGGCCGATCACCTCCGGCAGCACCGCCTGGTGGCCGAGCGCCAGCTCGACCAGGTCGGGCCGGTAGGCGCCGGTGGCCGCCGACCAGTAGCCGGTGCCGGAGGCCCCGCCGCGGTCGGTGGTCCGGCGCACGGGCCGGCCGAGCAGCTGCCAGACCAGCCAGTCGTGGGCCTGGAGCAGCACGGCCGTGCGCCGCGCGTTCTCCGGTTCGTTCTTCGCGAGCCAGCGCAGCTTGGTGACCGGCCGGGCCGCCTGCGGCACACAGCCGACGGCCTGCGCCCAGGCCTCCTTGCCGCCGAGCGCGTCCACGAGGTCGGCGGCCGCGACCTGGGCGCGCTTGTCCCCGCCGACCATGGCCGGCCGGACGGTGTTGCCCTGGGCGTCCAGCGGCACGACCGCGTTCTGCTGGGACGCCACCCCGATGGCCTGCACGCCCTCCAGCAGGCCGCCGCCGGCCGCCTCCCCCAGGGAGAGCAGCCAGGCCTGCGGGTCGACGTCGCTCGGACGTCCTTCCATCGGGTGCGGGGCGTACCCCTGCCGTAGTACGGCACCGGTGTCGGTGTCGCAGACCACGATGCGCGTGAACTCCGGTGAGCTGTCCAAGCCGGCGACTATCCCCATGCCAAGGAATTTTGCCGTATCGGCGGGGGTGACTGTGATCCGCCGGGGCGCGGGTTCCCGCCCCCTAGGTGTTGCTCGTGCCCCAGTCGTCCCCGCCGCTGCCGTCGACGCCGCGTTCCCGCAGTGAGCGGACCCGCTGGGCCACCGACTCCGGGACACGGTCGCCGACCTTGTCGCTGACCGTGTGGAACGCCTTGCCGGCGTAGACCCGGCCCTGCTGGGCCGCGCTCTCGGCGGTGTTGCGCACCGCGGGGTTCTGCGCGATCTGCCGGGCCGATTTCTTCAGCTGCTCGTAGCGCTCGCGTCCGGCCCTCGTGCCGAGTACGTAACCGAGGGCCAGTCCGCCGAGGAACGTGAGCCGGTAGCGCATGGCTGCCACCCTTCCCGTGTGTAGGTCTCGTGGTGCGGCGCTGGCGCCGGGGAGTACCGATTGGCGGAGCACCCCCCTGCTTGCGCTAATGTATGTGTCGCAGCGAGCGCCCGCCCCCTGGCGAATACCCGGGTAGGTGCGTTCGATGCAATCGAGGCGATCCTCCGTAGCTCAATTGGCAGAGCAGCCGGCTGTTAACCGGCAGGTTACTGGTTCGAGTCCAGTCGGGGGAGCTTCGGTCCTCCGTAGCTCAATTGGCAGAGCAGCCGGCTGTTAACCGGCAGGTTACTGGTTCGAGTCCAGTCGGGGGAGCGCAGTGAACTGGGACCCCTTGGGGGTCCTTTTTCATGTCCGTTCCCTGTCGGCGGGAACCGCCGCCCCCGCGGCGGTGTCCTCAAGGTCATGAGCAGCGCGGAAGCCGACCATCCGAGGCAGGAGATCGTATGAGCGGCTATGCTGCGGCAGACGGCGCGCACACTTGTACGCGACACGCCGCTATGGGGCGGTAGCTCAGCCGGTTAGAGCAGCGGACTCATAATCCGTCGGCCGTGGGTTCGAGTCCCACCCGCCCCACCGAGGCGCTTCGGCGCAGGAACGTTTTCAGCTGCGAGACAGTGTCAGCCCCCTCGTGCCGGAGGGGGCTTTCCCGCTTCCGAGGAGCGTGCGCGCCACGGCGCGAGGTGACTCGCCCGGTCCCGTGGACGGTATTCCACTCGGGTCCATCAGGTTCCCGTCCCATCATGTCAGCGCGCCGGGCTCCGGTCGGGGCGCGGAATCCGTCATCCTGCAGGCGGCCGCCGCCGGCCGGATCCCGGCGCCGGGGCCGCGGGGGACTGTCCGGCACGGCCGCGCCGTCCCTACGGTGAGGGAGTAGCGCCTCCCCGTGGTCCCCGCGGTGAGGGGGTGCCGCCTCCCCGGGCGCCGCCCCGGGGGGTCACGCCGCCGCCGGGCCGGGCCCGGGAAGGAGAGATCCATGACGCCTCCGCCTCGGGCCGCGCGTGGCGCGTCGGACGCGGACCCGTACGCCGCCCCCGCCGGCGCCGTCGCCGGTTCCGAGTTGCTCGGTGAGGCGCGCCGGCTGGCCCCCGGGGCCGTTCAGTTGCGCCGCGCCCTGCACCGGGTCCCGGAGCCGGGGCTCGAACTGCCGCGCACCCAGCGGCTGCTCCTCGACGCGCTCGACGGGCTCGGTCTCGAGGTCCGTACCGGGCGCGGGCTGTCCTCCGTCACCGCGGTCCTCGCCGGCGCGGACGACGGGCCGACGGTCCTGCTGCGGGCCGACATGGACGCGCTGCCCGTCACCGAGGAGACCGGGCTGCCGTTCGCCTCGCGGAACGACGGGCTGATGCACGCCTGCGGGCACGACGTCCACGCGGCGATGCTGGTGGGCGCGGCACGGCTGCTGGCCGGGCGGCGGGAGACGCTTCCCGGGCGGGTGGTGTTCATGTTCCAGCCCGGCGAGGAGGGCCACCACGGCGCCCGGCGGATGATCGAGGAGGGGGTGCTGGAGGCGTCCGGCACCCGGGTGGACGGCGCGTTCGCCCTGCACGTGCACCCGAACCTGCCGGCCGGGACGGTACGGCTGCGGCCCGGGCCGCAGATGGCGGCCTCCGACCGGTTCCGGGTCGTGGTCCGGGGCCGCGGCGGACACGCCTCCGCCCCGCACACCGCCTGCGACCCGGTGCCGGTGGCCTGCGAGATCGTGCTCGCCCTGCAGACGGCGGTCACCCGGGGCGTGGCCGCCGACGACAGTGCCGTGCTGAGCGTGATCCGGCTGAGCGCGGGCACCGCCACCGGTGTCATCCCGGACACCGCGGAACTCTCCGGCACTCTGCGCACGCTGGCCGCGCCGACCCGGCTGCGGCTGCACGAGGTGATCGACCGGGTCGCCCGGGGCGTGGCCGCCGCGCACGGGGCGACGGCGGAGACGACCGTCGAGACCGGCTACCCGGTCACCGTCAACGACGCCGCCTTCACCGACCTCGTGCTGTCCGCCGCCGCCGGCACGCTCGGCGCCGACGCGGTGGAGGTGCTGCCGGCCCCGCTGATGACGGCGGAGGACTTCTCCTACGTGCTGCGGGCCGTGCCCGGTGCGCTGGCCTTCCTCGGCGCGTGCCCGCCGGACACGGCACCGCACGAGGCCCCGTCGCTGCACTCGCCCCGCATGACCGTCGACGAGGACGTGCTCGCCGCGGGCATCGCCTGCGAGGCCGCCGTGGCCCTCGCCTTCCTGACGGGTTCCGCCTCCGTGCCGGCGCGGCCCGGCGGGTGAGGGGCCGTCACGCCGCCGGCGCGGGGAACCAGGACACCATCTCCTCGTACTCCGGCGGGACGTCGCCGGCGGGGGAGAGCCAGTCGGCCTCGCCCGCGCGCCACTCGAAGGCGCGGTGGCGGGCGCCGAGTTCCTCCACGAGTTCGGCGGCCAGCCGGGAGGCCTCGTACAGGTCCTGGTCGGTGCTCCGGGAGCCGGCGGCGACGATCAGGCCGCGCACCTCGGCCGAGTGCCCGTAGCGGAAGGCGCCGGTGCCGAGCAGGTGCGGGTCCGTGTGCACCGGGGTGCCGTTGTCGCCGCCGAGGCGCCGGTGGGCGGCGGCCTTGGCCGCGGCCTTGGGCAGGAAGCGGCGCGCGTCCTCCCCGACCGTGACGGCGCCCAGCACCGCGTCGGCGGGGGCGGTGCCCGCGCCGGCCGTGGGGTCGAGGACGACGAAGCCCATCGCGGGGCGCGGGTAGGGCCCGCGGGGGCGGAGTGGTTGCGCAGGACACTCTCGGCGCGGCGGCGGCCGAGGTCCGTCAGCAGGTCGGTCAGCTCGTGGTCGGTGAGCATGTAGGTGTAGGGAACGAGATCGACGCCCGCCGGCACCTGGACGACCCCGCCGAGGCCCGCTACCGCGAGGTCACCTACCTCGCCCTCACCCGCCACGCCCAGGTCCTCTTCGACCGCAAGGACCGCATGAGCATGGCCTGCGGCCTTCAGGTCCGCGTTCCGTTCGCCGGCCACCGGCTGGTCGAGTACACCTTCAACATCCCCTGGGTGATGAAGAGTTTCGACGGCCGGGAGAAGAGCCTGCTGCGGGCCGCCATGAAGGACCTGCTGCCCACGGCGGTCGCCCAGCGCGTCAAGACGCCGTACCCGTCCATCCGGGCCGAGGCCTGCAACCGCACCCTGCGCGAGCGCCTCGCCGCCCTCGTCCGCACCGGAACCGGCCCGCTCGACCCCTTCTTCTCGCCCGACCTGGGGTCACGGGTACGGCGGGACGGGGCCGCGGCGCTGGAGGAGGGCATGAGCCGGGCCGCGCCGGAGACGACCCTCCAGCTCGACGAGTGGCTGCGCGCGTACGACGTGGACATCGTGCTCTGAGCCGTACCGGCCGCCGGACCCGGACCGTACCCGCCTGGGCATGGACGGGTCAGGTCCGGCGGCCATACTTGTCCGCATGGAACGCATCGGGGGATACCTCGTCGAGCGCCGGCTCGGCGAGGGCGGCATGGGCACGGTCTATCTCGCACGGACGCGCGGCGGGCGGGCCGTCGCGCTGAAGGTGGCCAAGCCCGAACTGGCCGCCGACCCCGTGTTCCGGGAGCGGTTCCGCAGCGAGGCGGAGGCGGCCCGCGCGGTCGGCGGCTTCCACACGGCGCCCGTGGTGGACGCCGACGTCGACGGCGACCCGCTCTGGCTGGCCACCGCCTACATCCCCGGCCCCACCCTCGCCGAGCGGCTCGCCGCCGAGGGCGCCATGGACGAGCCCCGGCTGCGGTCCCTGGGCGCCGCCCTCGCCGAGGCGCTGGAGTCCATCCACTCCTGCGGCCTGGTGCACCGGGACCTCAAGCCCGGCAACATCATCATGGCCGCCGACGGGCCCCGCGTCCTCGACTTCGGCATCGCCCGGGCCGTGGAGTCCACCCGCCTCACCGCCACCGGCACCGCCTTCGGCACCCCCGGATTCCTCGCTCCGGAACAGGCGCTCGGCCACGATGTGACCGGCGCCGCCGACGTGTTCGCCCTCGGTGCCGTGCTGGTCGCGGCGGCGGGCGGCGCCGCCTGGGGCGAGGGCACGCCGATGGGGCTGATGTACCGCTCGGTGCACGAGCCGCCGGACCTGTCCGCCGTACCGGCCGCGTTGGCGGACCTGGTCTCGGCGTGCCTGGCGAAGGAGCCCGCGGACCGGCCGACGCCCACCGCGCTGCTGGACCGGCTGACGGACCCGGCACCGGCGTACCCGCCGACCGTCCTCGCCACGCCGCGGACGACACCTCCGCAGGCGACACCTCCGCAGGCGGCGGCACCCCCGCGGCCGCCGACACCCCCGCAGGCGGCCGCGCCGGCCCACGCGTTCACCCCGCAGGCCTTCGCCCCGCCCGCGCAGCCCGCCACACCCCCGCACCTGCCCGCGCAGCCCGCCACACCCCCGTACCTGCCCGCGCAGCCCGTCGCCCCGCCGCCGCCCGGGTTCGGGCCGCCGCCCGTGCCGTACGGCGGCGGCTACGGCAGTTCGGAGGCCGTGCTCGCCGACGCGCAGTCCGGCGTGGTCGTGGGCGCCGCCGGAGTGCTCCTCGAAGTGGCGGGCGCCGCCGCCGACTTCCCCTGGGCGGAGATCGCCCACGTCGAACGCCACTGGCGCGGCCACCGCCTCACCGTCACCGTGCGGCTGTGGGACGGCGGGGTGTACTCCTGCGAGCTGAACGCCCGCCGCAGGGCCCGGCTGACCGCCTGGCTGGCCCAGCTCGACCCGGTCCTCGCCCGGTACCTGACCCGCTAGGGGCGCACGGCCAACCACCGTGACGACGTCATGACTTGGCCCGTACAGGCTTGAACCGGCCGGGTCCTGGGCACGCACCTCCTACCGGCGTCGAGCCGGGCGGTGTCGGCAGGAGGAGGGCGTCATGGACCGTCGGATCCGGGTGCGTGTCAGCCGGCGGCCGGCCGCGCCGCGCGGGCAGGAGATCGACCGCAGGACTCCCTCGGGGCGCATCCTGCCGTACTGACCCGGCGGGCCGCCGCGGCCAGCGCCGTGCGCAGTGGTTCCGGCGGGGCCGGTCCGTCCGGCGCCGCGCTCGCCGTGACCGCCGAAGCCACCCGCCGCAGCTTGGTGTTGCACCGCTGGGACGCCTCCCGCAGGATCTCCCACGCCTGTTCCGGGGTGCAGCCGTGCGCCGCCATCAGGATGCCGCGGGCCTGGTCGATCACCGGTCGCGAGTCCATCGCGTGCCGCAGCTGCTCTATCTCCAGGCGCAGCATGTCCAGTTGCTCGGCGCGCTCGCGCGCCACCGCCGACGCGCCCCGGCCGGACACGTCCGCGGACCGGGCGGCACCCAACGGGTCCTCGGGATCCAGTCCCACCAGCTCCAGCACCCGGCGCGGCTGCCCCTGCCAGCCGGTGACCCGTACCGGCAGCCCGTGCCGGCGGCCGTACGCGCTCAGCGTGTCCAGGGCGGCCAGCCCCGCCGTGTCCAGGAAGGAGACCCCGGAGACGTCCAGTTCGACCCCGCGGGCGTCCGCCGGGAGGGCCGTCAGCGCCCCGGTGACGGTGTCCGCGCAGCCGTGGACCAGTTCGCCGTGCGCGGTCAGCAGGGCCCGGCCGCCCTCCGTACGGCCCTCGACGGCCAGGGGGACGGGCCGTCCGGGGTGCGAGGCGCCTGCCGCTGAGCTCATGTCTCCGTTCCGCTCCGCCGTTCGTCGTTCACCTCTCGCCTGCCCTCGGTGCCGCGACCGACACCCGCTTTCCGGGGATGGGGGCGCATACTGGGCACTCAAGTACCTGTGCGCTGGGAGACGACGTGAGCGGACCCGAGCCGGCGTGGCCCCCGCCGGCCGTCGCCGTGCCGCAGCCCATGACGCCGCGGCTCGATGTGCAGCCGCTGGCCGGACGGACCGGATTCCGGGCGGCGGGCGAGGTGAGCCTGCCCACGCGCCGCATCTGGGAACGCGCGCTGGACCGGGCCGTTCGCGAGGGCGAGGACGTGTATTACTTGGAGCTTTCCGCGCTGACCTTCGTCGACGTCGCCGGTGTCGGCGCGCTGGCGGACGCCGCCCGCAGCCTCGGCGGCCGGCGGCGCCTGGTGCTGGACCGGCCGCCGGACACCGTGCCACGCATGCTGGACCTGCTGTGGCCCGGCCTGCCCGGGATCGAGGTGGCCACGTGACGACCGGGACGGCCGAAACCGCGGGATCCGCCGAGCCGTTCGTGCACCCGGCCCTGTTCTACGGCGCCACGCACGAGTACCTGGCCGGCACCGTGCCCTTCGTGCGGGCGGCGCTGGAGGCGGACGAACCCGTCGCGGTCGCCGTCCCCGGCGAGAACCTGCGGCTGATCCAGGACGAGCTGGGCGCCGACGGCGCCGCCGTGCGCTGGCTGGACATGCGGGAGGCCGGCCGCAACCCCGGCCGGATCATCCCCGGGGTGCTGCGCGCCTTCGCCGACGCCCAGCCGCCCGGCCGACGGGTCCACATCATCGGCGAGCCGGTCTGGGCGGGCCGCAGCCCCGTCGAGTACCCGGCCTGCGTCCAGCACGAGGCGCTGATCAACGCCGCGTTCCGGGGGCGCCGGGTCACCATCCTGTGCCCCTACGACACCGCCCGCCTCGACGAGCGCGCGCTCGCCGACGCGTACGCCACCCACCCCGTCGTCGTCCCGGCCGGCTCCGGTGCGCGGCACCCCAGCGCGGCCTACGACCCCGAGGGGGTGATCGCCCGCTACAACGAGCCGCTGCCGCCCGCCCCCGGCGCCGCCCCGGACGTGTTCGAGGCCGCCTTCGACGAGGACTCCCTGTCCGCGGTCCGGCACCTGGCCACCGACCACGGCGCCCGCCTCGGCCTGGCCGGCCTGGCCCTGGAGAACCTGGCCCTGATCACCGCCGAGCTGACCACCAACAGCGTGGTCCACGGCGGCGGCACGGGCGTGCTCACGGTGTGGCCCGAGGACGGGTACGTGCTGTGCGAGGTCCGTGACAAGGGCCGCCTCACCGACCCCCTGGCCGGCCGCCGCCCCGCGAGCCGCGACCAGCGCGGTGGACGCGGGCTGCTGATGGTCAACCTCCTCGCCGACCTGGTGCGGACCCACACCGGTGCGCGGGGCACGACCATCCGGTGCCACCTGCGCCGCTGAGGCGCCCGCGCCCGGGGCCGCTCAGGCCGCGAGCGGGTTCAGCGTCAGCGGCTCGATCCGGCCCTCCAGCATCGCGCCCAGTCCCTGGGCCGCGCACACGTCGGGCCGCTCGGCGATGTGCACCGGCATCCGGGTGGCCCGCCGCAGCATCTGGTCGAACCCGGGCAGCAGCGCCGAGCCGCCGACCATCGTGATCCCGCGGTCGGCGAGGTCGGCCACCAGATCGGGCGGGCAGTGCCGCAGCACCTTGCCGATGCCGTCCAGGACGGCCGTGAGCAGGGTCTGGACCGCGTCGCGCACGGCCGCGGTGTCCACCCGCACACTGCGTGCCAGCCCCGTCACCACGTCCCGGCCCTGGATCTCGGCGGACACCGGGCCGTTCGCGGACAGCCCGTCGCCGGACAGCGCCAGCTGCAGCGGCCGTACCGCCTGACTGGGCAGCATCAGCGCGTGCTCGTGCCGCAGGTGCTGCACGATCGCGGCGTCCACGGCCTCCCCGCCCACCGGGATCCGCTCGGCGGCGACGATGGACCCCAGCGAGAGCACCGCGACCTGGGTCGCCGCCGCCCCGCACACCATGATCATGCTGGCCTCGGGCCGTTCCACCGGCAGCCCGCACCCCACGGCGGCGGCGATCAGCGTGTCCACCAGCTCCACCCGGCGCGCCCCCAGCCCGACCAGCGTCTCGATCGTCGCCCGCTGGGCCAGCGGATCCGCGTCGTGCGGGGCACAGGCCGCCGCCCGCAGCCGGGCCTTGCGGCGCAGCGCCCGGCGCATCTTGTCGCCGAGCAGGTGCCGCAGCATCCGCTGGGCCATCTCGATGTCCACCACCGTGCCGCCGGAGATGGGCCGTACGACCCTGATGTAGTCCGGGGTGCGTCCCGTCATCCGCTCCGCGAACTCGCCCACGGCGATCAGCCCGCCGGTGCGCATGTTCACGGCGGCGACCGAGGGCTGATCCACGACCAGACCGGCGCCCTTCACATACACCCGGGTGCGGGCCGCGCCCAGGTCGACGGCGAAGTGGCAGCGGCGCAACTGCTCCAGGCTGACGGTCACGGTGGATCCTCCCGAGTGCGGTGGCCATGGGGCCCCGTCCGATTCGGCGGGCTCACTGGCATCCTGCGCGGGGCGGGAGGCGGACGCCCGCTGTGCGCGCCCGGGCGGGGTGCCGCTGAACGGGCGTACTTCCGGGCCGTACCGGTGTGTCGGCGGGTCACAGCGAGCGCACGGCCTCCAGCAGCGGCTCCAGCGACGAGACGTTCACCTCGCTGCCGGCCTCCCGCAGACCGCGCCGCCCGGCCGCGCCGGGCGCGTACCCGATGAAGCGCAGACCGAGCTGCTGGGCGGCGGTGACCTCGGCGACCGAGGAGCTGATCAGCACCCCCGAGCGGGACGGCGTACCGCGCACCCGCAGGGCGCGCAGCAGACAGTCCGGATGGGGCGTCAGCAGGCTCAGGTCGTCACGGCGGCCGTGGATGCCCGCGAGCGGCAGCCGGTAGGGCTCCAGATAGCGGTGGACGGCCGGCGTGCACACGTCCGTCACCACGCTCACCCGGCGGCCGGACCGGTGCAGGGCACGGACGAGCGCCAGGGAGCGGTGCGTCGTGGGCGCGTCCGGCACGGCCCGCAGCTCCAGCTCGTCGAGGCGCGCCCGCAGCAGCGGGCCGAGCCGGTCGTGGGCGAAGGCCCGCAGCAGGTCCAGCGGGTGCGGGAACGCCTCCTGGCCTGGCGCGCCCGCCACCGGCAGCGGCCGGCCCGCCAGGGCGGCCTGCGGACCGCGGTGGTCGGCCACGACCGACAGCAGGTCGAGCACGGCCTCCCGCGCCGTCTGCGCCGGGAACAGCCGGGCCAGCGGCCCGTCGAAGCCGACCAGCACCGTCTCCGCGTCGCCGAGCAGCGCCGACAGCCGCCGCCGTGACGGCACCGGTGGCTCCGCCTCCGGCGCGGGCGCCCACTCCGGCACCAGCTGCACCGTGTACGACACGGCGAGCCCCGGCACCGGCCAGCCGTCCACCCCCGCGTTCACCGCCCGCTGGGCCGCGCCCGCCCGGCGCAGCGGATAACGGCGGGTGACCGGGGCCGCCGCGGCCCGCAGATGCTCCAGCAGCAGCCCGCGGACACCGTCGGCCTCGGCGCGGACGAACGCCACCGGGTCCTCGACCCGCCAGGACAGCTTCACCGCGGCCTGGAACGCGCCCTTCCCCGAACTCGGCAGGGACACGATCTGCCGGGCCTCGTGCGGGGCGAGATCCACCGTGTAGTACGTCTCCGGACGCGGCGGACGCGTGCCGTACGGCTGGATCGGGTCGAGCAGCGTGAGCGGGCCGCCGGGCCGGGTGTGCACCACCGCCGTACGGCCCGGTGTGGGCACGCCCAGCTCCCGCAGGTCGTGCGTGATGAACGGCCCCTGCACCAGGTCACGCTCCCCGGCGTCCGCCGGCCCCGCCCCGAGCAGGCAGTACCAGGCGGCCGGCGGGCTGTCCGGCGCGCTGTCGCCGAACACCGGCCGGAACCGCGGGGAGCGCCGGGCGGCGGAGCTGGCGGCGAAGTCGTCGTACAGGGCGGGCGGTACGACCACCACGCAGTCCGCCGCCGCCTGCGGCGGCCGGGCGGGCGGCTGCCCGAACGTCACCCGCAGCCGCGGGGGATCGGTCAGCCGGGTCAGCGCGTGGGGCAGCTCGCGCAGCACGGCGACGAGAACGGGCAGCAGGTACGCCCCCGGCTCGGCCCGCACCAGGTAACCGTCCGGCCGGACGTCCACCTCGTACTGCCGGGGGCTCAGCGCACCACGCGAGAGGATCTCGTGGACCGCGGCTTCGAGGGTGATCCGGGCTTCGGGGCGGCCGGTGAGGTCGTCGGCCGTGAAGGCGATCCCGGGGCGGTGGGCGGGGGTCCCGGGTCCGTGGACGGGGGGCGCGGAGCGGTGGACGGGGTGCTCGGCCGCGGCCAGGATCACGTCGAGCGCACGGCGCCGGAGGGTGCCGAACCAGGACCGGGCGGCTCCGGCGGCCGGGCCGGGCACCCCGGGCAGGGGCTCGCCCCGCCACAGGTCCCGGGCGGCCATAGCGAGTTCGCGGGCACGGGCCGGGTCCTCGTCGGCCCGTGCCCGCTCGGCCTCGGCGACCAGCCGGCGGAGGCGGAAGACGTCGACGTCGTCGGGGGCGCAGACGTGGTCGAGGCGGAGGGCGTAGCCGCCGTCGGTGGTCAGGACGTCCGGGCCGAGGAGGTGGCGGAGGCGGGTGAGGGACGTGTCGGGTGAGCGGGTGCCGGACCCGGGTTCGTCCGAGAGTCCGGCGGCCAGTTCCTCCCCGCCGACGGGCCGGCCCTCCCGCAGCAGCAGCATGCACAGGACGGCCTGGTCGTGGGGGTCGGCGACGTCGAGCGGGCGGCCGCCGCGCGTGACCTCCAGCGGTCCGAGGAGGGAGAAGCGGAGGGGGCCGAGGCGGAGGAGGCGCTCGACGGCCTGCCGCCGGGTGTGCGGCAGGCCGGAGAGAAGCGCGGCGACGGCCTCCTCCAGCTCCGCCCCGAGCGGGCCGGAGCCGTCGCGGAGCAGGGCCCGCAGGATCACCCCGAGCGCGTGCAGGGCCTCGTCACGGCTCCCGTGGACCAGCGGTGCGGAGTCCAGGCAGGTCAGCACCGGCCCGTCGGGAGTGAGGACGACGGAGCGGGTGTCCGGCACGCCGCGCGGCCCCTCCTGCGCGTGCAGGGCCAGGACCGCTTCGGTCAGCCGCGGGATCAGGGCGGTGACCTCCGCCGCGGGCAGACCGCCCCCGGCGTCATCGAGGCGCTGCCGCAGCGTCCGGCCGGCCACGAAGTCCCGTACGAGGTACGGACGACCGTCGGCGAAGCCGTGGTCGCGAACCCGCGCGATGCCGGGGTGGCGGATCTCGCCGAGCTGCCGGCAGAGATCGGTGAACGCGGCGGGGGACGGCCCCGGCGGGTACCGGAGCAGGACGACACGGACGCCGTCCTGCCGCGTGTCCTCGGCGAGCCAGCCGGTGTCCCCCGTCCGCCGCACCAGCCGGTACCGCCCCGCGAACAACCCGCCCGGGGCCTTGTCGGAGAGACCGGCCGCCGACAGCCGTCGCACGCTGTCCTCGCTGAGCGTGGCGAACGGGTCGGTCTCCGCCGCCGTGCCGGCCCCGCGCGGGGAGGGGACCACCGCCCGGAACTCGCCCGGGGCGCGGCCCGCCCGGTCGTCGATGAACTCGCCGATCCGGTCGAGGAGTTCGCCGGTGCGGTGGCGCTCGGTGCGGGGCAGGCCGAGGAGGAGCAGCTCGCGGACGCCGTCCCGGAAGGCGTAGGAGCCGGGCGGCCCGCCCGGATCGGTGGTGAGCATGCCGCTGAGGATGACCTCGGCCAGGTGCCGGGGCCGCGGATCCGGTGTGACCGCCGCCTGGACCAGCCGCATCACCGACAGGTCGGGGCGGCCCACCGCGAGGTGGCCGGCCAGCCGCACCGCCTCGGGGGACGCGGTCGCCCGGAACCGCAGGACCAGCTCCTCGGCGGACAGCAGCCCGACGTCCGTGCGGTCCTCGGCGTCCCCCGGCAGGGGACGGCCCAGCCGGGCGGCGGCGCCGGGGATCTCCGCTCCGCCCTGCGTGGTGAGCAGGGCCGCCCAGTTCGCCAGCCACCTCGGCTCCGGCTCCAGCACGGGCAGCGGGACGGCGGCGCCGGCCACGGTGAACTCGTCCGTCTCGGGCCGCTCGTACGGCGTGAACGCGAGCGTCGCCGTGGGCGCGGCGGGGTGCGGGGCCGACAGGGTGCCCGGGCTGGTGGGCAGGGCCGTGTTCCGCCACAGGTGCTCCGGGAGCGGCTGTACGACGGCCAGGGGCATCCGGCGCGCCCAGCGGTGCAGGGTGGCGTACCACAGGGTGCCGGCGGGGCCCTCCCGCCACTGCGGGCCCATGCAGTCGCTGATCAGCAGGGTGACGGTCCGGCCGTCGGAGGGGGCGTGCGGGTCGGGTCCGTGCACGGTGCCGTCGGCGGCGGCCCGGTACAGGGTGACCGTGCGGAACGCGCCCGACTGGGCCAGCACCGTGTGCAGTTCGCGGACCAGGGGGCGCCAGACCGGCATCGTGGGCCCGGCGTCGTACACCAGGTTCAGGCGCAGCCACCGCTCCCGGGCGGGGCGCAGCACCGGCAGCCACCAGGCGGGGTCGGCGCCGAGGCGGGCGATGCGGTCGGCGGTCGCCGGTTCGTCCAGCTCCCGGCCCACGGGCGCGTCGACACGGCGTGCCAGCGGGCGCAGTGCGCGTTGCAGCGCGAGCGGGTGGCGCAGCATCGGCGGCGCCGGGGCCAGCAGCGGGCTGTGGGACCGGTCTGCCGTCGGCCTGCGGGAGGGCAGGTGGAGGGGGACACGGGACGGCGGCCCGGTGGCGGGGCGGGGTTCGGGCGACGGGGTGCGCTCCTGCGGGGGCGGGACGGGTCCGGGCTCCGCCGCCGCCTCCCGGGGCGGGCGAACCGGCTCCAAGGGCACCCCGCCGGCGCCGTCGGGCGCGACGGGGGCCGGTTCCATCTGCCGCGCCAGCCAGAGCAGTTCGGCCAGTTCCCGGGGGCTCGGGCGCACCCCGTGGGCCGCCGCGGCCAGGATGTCGGCCAGGCGGACCAGCGGATCCGGGGAGCCGGACGGCTCGGCGGGCCCGGCGGGTTCAGAAGACATCGGACGGTGTCGTCGGCCCCAGGTACGGCATCAGCTGCTCGGCCAGCCGGTCCAGGGACTCGGCGTCCAGGTCGGCGGAGCGGGCCAGGTAGATCGCGTTGAGGAGCTGGTCCGTGGCCAGGTCGCCGACGCCCGACCGGGACAGGAAGCGCTCGATCAGGGTGCGGGCGTACGCGTCCGGTTCGCCCAGGTGCGCGCGGACGATCTCGGCGAGGTGCAGGTCGTCCGGCTGGCGCAGGTGCAGCGTGACGCACCGGCGCAGGAAGGCGGGCGGGAACTCGCGCTCGCCGTTGCTGGTGAGGACGACGAACGGGAAGGCCCGGCAGCGCACCCGGCCGCGGGCCACCGGGACCCGCTCGTCGGTGCCGTCGGCCAGCACCTCGGCGACACCGTCCGGGGTGAGCCGGGAGGTCCGCACCAGCTCGGGGATCTCGTACTGGCCCTCCTCCAGCACGTTCAGCAGGTCGTTCGGCAGGTCGAGGTCGCTCTTGTCGATCTCGTCGATGAGCAGCGCGCGGGGGCGGCCGTAGGGCAGCAGCGCGGTGCCGAGCGGGCCCAGCCGCAGGTGGTGCTCGATGCCCGACCGGTCCTCCGTGCCCGCGGTGCCCTCCGTGCCCTTCGCGCCCTCCGTGTCCTTCCTGCCCTCGGTGCCCTCCGCCCGGCTGGAGGCGGTCCGGCCGGCCTCCTGCCGGGCCGCGTACAGCCGGGAGAGCGGGTCGTACTGGTAGAGGCCGTCGTGGAGGGTGCTGCGGCTGGTGATGTTCCAGCGCAGCACCGGGCCGAGCCGCAGCTCCCGGGCGACCGCGTACGCCAGCGAGGACTTGCCGGTGCCGGGCGGGCCGGTGACCAGCAGCGGACGGCGCAGGTACAGGGCCGCGTTGACCAGCTGGACCGTCTCCCGCGTGGCCTGGTACGTCTCGGCGCGGTGGGTGCGGTCGGGGGAGACGGCGGAGGCGTCGGCGGCCGCGTCCGGCGCCGGGAGCACCGGACCGCCGTCGAAGGCCCGCCAGGGCGGCGGCGGGGGCAGCTTCGTGATGCCGTCGTGCGGCTCGTTCGTACCGGTGTAGACGGGCCACAGGGGCATGGGCTCTTCTTCTCCGTGGGCGGTTCGGTCGTACGGTCGGTCAGGCGACGGGCGAGTGCAGACTCGCGGTGGTCTCGGGGAAGCAGCGCGGGTCGTCCCACAGCAGCTGGAGGTCTCTCGCCCAGTGCCGGTCGGGTTCCTCGGCGGCGTCCGCGGTGAGCCTCAACGACAGGATGTGTCGCGGGAGTTCGGCGGGCGGAACGCCGGTGACCGAGGCGGTGAGCTGGTCGAGGAACGCGGTGCCGGGGCAGGACGGCTCCCCGGCAGGGGGGTCGGGGCAGGGGGCGTCGTCCTCGTGGCCGGGGCAGCCGGAGCCGGTCCGGGGCCACAGCAGGACGGGGACGGGGACATGGAGGCCGACCTCGAAGTGCTGCCGGGCCGCCGTGGGCGGGACCGTGAACCCCGCCAGCCCGGCCTCGCCGTCCCACAGGCGTTTGCGCAGGCTCTGCGGCCGCTCCCGGGTGCCGCACTCGACGCGGTGCACCTCGACCGCCCCGCCCGCGTCCAGTTTCTGCCACTTCTTGCGCAGCTGGTGGCGCAGCCGGCCGCTGTGGTGGCGGGCGCGGTCGGTCACCACCAGGGGGTAGGCGCAGCCGAGGGGCGTGCTGTCGTCCGCGCCGCACTCCCAGTGCGCCACCGCCTCGTTGAGCCACTCGCGCGGCAGCACGAAGGTCACCAGTTCGTCGGCGTCGGGCGCGAGGTGGGCCACGGCCTCGTCGATGCGGTTCTGGACGTAGGCCCGCACCGCGTTCCGCGGCAGCCGGCGGGCGCCCACCGGCCGGCGCCGGCCGTCGCGGTACGCCGACACCTCCACGGTGACCTGGTCGGGACCGGCGCCGCTGTGGTCGATCTCCACGACGACCGGGGACCAGGCCGGCGCGTCGGACGCCGCGGAGGCCGACGGGACCGCCGACGGGACCGCCGACGGGACCGCCGACGGGGCGGCGTCGGGGGCCGGCGGGGCTGCCGGGGCCGGGGCGGCCGCCGGGCCCGCCGGGGGCCGTAACGCGCCTTCCCCGTCCAGCAGTTCCCGGAGCCGGCCCGCGAACCGGGTGACCGCCTCCGGGTCCGGGACCTCGCCCTGCACATAGGCGGCCGCCGCCCCCAGGGAGGGGAAGCCGCCCGGGGGCAGCGGCGGCCCGAAGGCGCCGACCGCGTCGACGTACAGCCGGTTCGGGTCGCACACCCGCTCGGACGCGGCGGCGGCCCGGCGCAGCAGGCCGTCCAGCCACCCGCGGGCGTCGTGCCGGTGGCCGGGGCCGGGCACCAGCTCGCCCAGCGCGGGCCAGTACCGGGCCATCACGTCCAGCGGCAGCATGCGGCCCTTGCGCACCTCCGGCGTGTCCGAGGCCGCGGTGACCATGCCGGCCACCCTGCCGTCCGGCAGCGTCGCCGCCGCCCCGCTGAACCCGCCCACGAGCGGCTGCCCGTGCCCGTTCCACGCCACCAGCTCCAGCCACTCGCCGGCGATCAACTGGCCCGACACCGCCTGGTACTCGGCGAGGGTGCCCTCGTCGTACCCCTCGGGGAAGCCGTACGCGACCAGTTTGGGGTACGGCTCGGTGTACGCGGCCTGGGGCGGCGCGAATCCGGCCGGGGCGAGCGGGACGTCACGGTCCAGTTCGAGTACGGCGACATCGCCGGGGTCGGTGACCGCGCCCGCCCAGCCGCCGTGCACGACGACCGAGGCGGTCAGCTCGCCCAGCCCCCGGGCGTTCGGGAAGGACACCGTGACCGCCGCCCGGTCGCTGCACCGGACGACATGGGCGCAGGTGAGCACCCGGCGGCCGGTGACCAGGAAGCCGGCCCCCACCTCGTCGCCGCAGGCGATGCGGGCGTGCCAGGCGGCGCTGTGCATCACCGGTCGGCGGACTCCGGGCCGGACACGGCGGTTCCCGGGCCGGACACGGCGGGCGCCGGCACGGTCTGCCCGGGCACGGTCGGCGCGCTCTGATCGGGTGCGGCCGGGACGCTCCGGTCGGGCACGGCCGGCACGGTCTGCTCGGGTACGCCCGGCCGGGACTCCCCGGGCGCGGTCCGCTCCGGCTGCTGCCCCGGCGACCAGCTGAGCTTGACGACGAGGTGGCCCTCCGCCGAACCCTTCGCGATCACGGCCCCGGCCTCGGCGGACAGCCGTACGCCGAACTCGATCTCCACCGCGTCGGGACGCAGGCTGCCGTCCCGGAAGACCCGCAGCGCGGCCACCGCCGCCGCGCGGACGCCGTCCAGCGCGCCCTCGAAGGTGCGCGCGGCCTGCGCGGGTCCGTCGCCGCGCGAGACGAGGCGGGCCCCCGACCGGGTGGTGCCGGCGCCCTCCACGACGACGAGCGCACCGTCCTCGGTCCTGAACTCCACCAATCCGTCCATCGCGGTGTCCGCTCCCCGTCGTACCTGACCAGTGACACCGCCCATGTTACGGACGGTGCCACCGGAGTCACACGACCGGCGGTGCGCGGCGGGACGTCCACCGAGGTTGGCGGAAACCCGCCAGGGCGCCTTTGCACCGGTTCCGGCCAACTCCCTTGCGGGAAAAGACACATCACACCCGTCACAACGCGCTCGACGCACTCGGCACACCGGAGAAGAGGCGTGGATGAGCACACGACCGGTCAGATACGGGGCGGCCCTGCTGGCGGCGGGGCTGGTGGGCGCCCTGCTCCCGGCCGGCCCGGCGGTCGCCGCCCGGCGCACCCCCGGCCCCGGACCCGGCGGCCGCGACACCGCCACCGTCACCCTGGTCACCGGCGACAAGGTGACCGTCACCGACCTCGGACACGGCAGACGGACCGTCACCGTCCAGCGCCCGCGCGGGGCCACCGGCGCCGTCCGGACGCAGCGGAGCGACGGGGACCTCACCGTCGTACCGGACGAGGCGCTGCCGTATCTGCGCGCCGGCACCCTGGACCGGCGGCTGTTCGACGTCAGCGGGCTGATCCGGCAGCAGCTCACCGACGCGAGGACCGGCGCGCTGCCGCTCATCGTGACCTACGGCAAGGGCGTACGCGCCGCGACCCCGGCCGGCACCGAGCGGATCCGCGCGCTGCCCAGCCTGCGCGGGACCGCCGTGGTGGCCGGCAAGGGCCGTACCTTCTGGCGGTCGTTCACCCGGACGCCCGGCATCGACAAGGTGTGGCTCGACGGGCGGGTCTCGGCCCAACTCGCCGAGAGCAACGCCCGGATCGGCACGGCGGCGGCCTGGGACGCGGGGCTGACCGGCAAGGGCGTCACCGTCGCCGTCCTGGACACCGGCGCCGACCTCGGCCACCCCGACCTCGCGGACCGGGTGAGCACGACGAGGAGCTTCGTGGAGGGAGAGGAGGTCGCCGACCGCAACGGGCACGGCACCCACGTCACCTCCACCGTCGGCGGCAGCGGCGCCGCTTCCGACGGCCGGGAGAAGGGCGTGGCACCCGGCGCGACCCTCGCCGTCGGCAAGGTGCTCGGCGACCAGGGCTCGGGCAGCGAGTCGCAGATCATCGCCGGGATGGAGTGGGCCGCCCGGGACGTGCACGCCCGGATCGTCTCCATGAGCCTGGGCTCCACGGAGCCGAGCGACGGCACCGACCCCATGGCGCAGGCGGTGAACACCCTCTCGGCACAGACCGGCGCGCTGTTCGTGGTCGCCGCCGGCAACACCGGCGCCCCCTCCTCCATCGGCTCGCCCGGTGCCGCCGACGCCGCGCTGACCGTCGGCGCGGTGGACCTCGCCGACCAGGCGGCCCCCTTCACCTCGGCCGGCCCCCGGTACGGCGACGACGCCCTGAAGCCCGACCTGGCCGCCCCCGGCGTCGGCATCCTGGCCGCCCGCTCCGGGCTCGTCCCCGGCTCCGGCCCCTACACGTCCATGAGCGGTACGTCGATGGCGGCCCCGCAGGTCGCGGGCGTCGCCGCGCTCCTCGCCGAGCAGCACCCCGACTGGACCGGCGCGCGGCTGAAGGACGCGCTGATGTCCACCTCGAAGCCCCTGGACGCCTCCGCCTACGTGCTGGGCGCGGGCCGGGTGAGCGTGCCGGACGCGGTGCACGCGGCGGTCACCGCCACCGGCGGCGCCGACCTCGGCTCCTGCACGTGGCCGTGCGACACGAACCGGCCGGTCACCCGGACCCTCACCTACACCAACTCCTCCCCGGAGCCGGTGCGGCTGAGGCTCGCGGTGCGAGGCGCCCCGGCGGGTGTCGCCACCCTCGCCGACGACACCCTCACCGTCCCCGCGCACGGCACCGCCTCCACCACCGTCACCGGCGACGGCTCCAAGGCACCGGTGGGCGAGGCCAGCGGACGGATCACGGCCACCGACCCGGCCGGCGCGACGGTCGCGCACACCGTGTTCGGGCTGGTCAAGGAGGAGGAGCGGTACACGCTCACCGTCCACGTCAGGGACCGTGCCGGCGCGCCCGCCGCCGCCGGACTCACCGTGCGGCGGCTCGCCGCCGGCGCGGACCCGGAGGACGTCCGCGTCGGCGACTCCGGCACGCTCCGACTGCGGCTGGAGCCCGGCACCTACTCCGTCGCGTCCTTCCTCGACGTGCGCGGCAGCCACGGCGCCGACTCCCTCGGCCTCGGCTTCCTCGCCGCCCCCGAGATCACCCTCGACCGGGACCGCGAGGTCACCCTGGACGGCCGCGCGCTGCGGGAGGTCCGCGCGCGGGCCGGCCGGCGCACCGAGACCCGCCAGCTCGTCATGGAGTACGACCGGACGGCGGACGGCACCGACCTGTCCGAGGCGGTCCAGGTGCCCCTCACGTACGACAGCGTCTTCGCCGCGCCCACCCCGAAGGTCACCCGCGGCGGCTTCGAGTACCGGACCGTGTGGCGGCTGGCCAAGCCGCTGCTGGAGGTCGGGGGCGTCGGCGAGGCCACCGTGCAGCCCGGCGGCACCCTCGTCGAGGGCCGCAGCAGGCTGTCGCTGGTGGACGTGGGCGACGGACCCGTCACCGGGGTGTCCGGCAAGGCCGTGCTCGCCCGCCTCGCCGACGGCGCCGACCCGGCCGCGCTCGCCCAGGCCGCGCAGGACGCCGGCGCCAGGGCCCTGTTCGTCACGGACGACGCGCCCGGCCGGCTGATGGCCTGGTGGGGCACCGACGACAACGCCGGCCGGCCGCTGCAGATCGCCACCGTGAACCAGGCGGACGCGGCACGCCTCAGGGCGGCGGGCCGGGTCGACATGACCGGCACGGCCGACCCGCCGTACGTGTACGACCTCTCCGAGGGCCACCGGGGCGCCATCCCGGACCGGGACCTGACCTACGCGCCCGGCCACCGGCGACTCGCCGCCGTGCACGTGCGGTTCCACGCGGCACGCCCGCAACAGGGCGGCGAGTTCCGGTACTCCCTCACCGGCACGTTCCCCGTCGGCCTCGGCTTCCAGGAGCGCGTCGCGCTGCCCGCCGAGCGCACCGACTACGTCTCCACCGGCCCCGGCCAGCTGTGGAACGAGTCCGTCACCACCGCAGGCGGCGCGCTGGAGGAGCGCGGCGGGCTCGTCCGCTACACCGGCGGCACCCGTCCGGTGCTGAACTGGTTCCGGCCGGTGTGGCACCCCTGGCCGGGCACCGGACTCGGCTGGGGCCAGCAGCGCGCCGGGAACCGGATCCGGCTGAACGTGCCCGGCTGGGGCGACTCCGGGCCCGACCACACCGGCTTCGGCGACGTGTGGAGCGAGGACAGCGGAATGCACCAGACCACCGCCGTCCACCTCGACGGCACCCTGGTCGACCGCCGGACGGGTCCCGCCGCGTACGTGGAGGACGCGCCCGCCGGCACGCACACGTACCGGGTCGTCACCGACACCGGACTCGACGCCGGCCGGTGGCCGCTCGCCACCCGGGGCCACACCGAGTGGACGTTCCGCTCGGCCGCCACCCCGGAGGACCACTGGACGTACCTGCCGCTGGTCAGCCTCTCCTACGACCTCGGCACCGACCTCGCCGGCACGGTGCCCGGCGGGCGGCGCACCACCGTCGGCCTCGGCGCGCGGTACGTCGCCGGGGCCGCCGGAACGGGCACGCTCGGCGGGGGCCGACTGGAGGTGTCGTACGACGACGGCGCGACCTGGCGGCCGGTTCCCCTGGCCACCGGCCGCGGCGCCTCCTGGCGGGGCACGCTGACCGTGCCGGGCGGCGCGCCGTCCGTGTCGCTGCGGGCCTCGGCCCACGACGACGAGGGGGGATCGGTGACGCAGGAGATCATTCGGGCGGTGGGGGTGAGGTGACCTGCGGCCAAGGAGGGTCCACGCGGTCCACGACGCCCCGGGCCACCCCCAGCTCCACCAGGTCCTGGGGGCGGATGCGGAGCTGGTCCGCCGTCGGCCGGACCTCCTCCGGCCGGCGCTTCAGGATGGCGGCGGCGAGTTCCGGGCTGATCACCGAGAAGTAGCTGTCCGGGGTGACCCAGGTGTTGCCGGGCGCGGCCAGTGCGAGCGCGCCGCCCGATCCGCCCTCGCCGATGACGAGGGTGGTGACCGGCACCCGGGCGGCGGCCACCGCGCCGAACACCTCGGCGATCGCCGGGCCGACGCCCTGCCGCTCGGCGTCCGCGTCGTTCGCGGCACCCGGGGTGTCCACCAGCGTCAGCACGGGGATGCCGAGCCGGTCCGCGAGCCGGATCAGCCGGGCGGCGGTGCGGTACCCGGCGGGGCGGGTCGCCGTCCCGGTCTGTGCCGCGTACGCCACGGTGCGGCCGTCCCGTTCGCCGAACCCGCACAGCATCCCGCCGGGGTCGGTACCGCCGCACCGGTCCCCGCCGAGTGGCAGCCGGTCGGCGAAGTAGGCGTCCAGATAGGCGTGTGCGCGCGGCCGCCCGGCCGCCCGGGCCGCCTCGACGGCCTCCCAGCCGCTCCCGGGCAGCCCGCCGGGTCCGAGCGCCCGGGGCACGGGGGCGGGCGCCGGTTCCGCGGGCGCCCCGGCCAGCAGCCGCAGCCACCGCCCGAGCACCCCCTTCAGTTCGGCCGGTTCCACCACCGCGTCGGCCGAACCCGCCGCGGCCTGGGCCTCGGCCGTGTACGCGGCCGGGTCGGCGTCCGGTGGGCGGACCCGGGAGCCGGCGAAGCCGACCTGGGCGCCGGGCAGGGCGAGGACGACGTCCGCGCCGGCGCCGAGGGTGGCCCAGCCGCCGCCGGTCGTCGGGTCCCGCAGGACCGCGATCTGGGGCAGCCCGGCCTCCCGGGTCAGCGCGGACTGCCGGGCCACCCGCTGCAGCTGGGTCAGCGCGAGCATGCCCTCCTGCATGCGGCTGCCCCCGGTCGCGATCAGCGGCACGACGGGCAGCCGGTGTGCGCGGGCATGGGTGTACGCCGCCTCCAGCCGGTCCCCGGTGCGCTCGCCCAGCGAACCGCCGAGGAAACCGAACTCGAAGGCGATCAGGACGGCCCGGGTGCCGTCGACGCTCGCCGTGCCGCAGACCACCGACTCCCGCTCGCCGGTGCGCGCGGCGGCGCGGGCGCGCGAGGCGTCGTAACCCCGCCAGCCGAGGGGCCCGTCCGGGCTGTCCCGCCCGGACGGCGAGGGGGGTTCGCGGAAGCTGCCCGCGTCCGTGAGCAGTGCCAGCGCCTCCCGTGCCGAGAGCCGCTCAGGCATCGGCGAGGGCCCGCTTCATGATCTTGCCCATGTCGTTGCGGGGGAGCGCCTGGAGGTAGCGGACGACGCGCGGGCGCTTGTGCGGGGCCAGCCGCCGGGCGACGTGGTCCGCCAACTCCTCGGAGCCGGGCGGGTCCTCCGGGTCGGCCGGGACGATCCAGGCCACGATCCGCTCGCCCAGGTCGGCGTCCGGCTCCCCGGTGACCGCGGCCTCCCGCACCCCAGGGTGCTCCAGCAGCGCGTTCTCGATCTCACCGGCCCCGATCTTGTAACCCCCGCTCTTGATCAGGTCGGTGGCCTTGCGCCCGACGATGCGGACGTAGCCGTCCGGCTCGCGCACCGCCATGTCACCGGTGCGGAAGAACCCGTCGGCGGTGAACGCGGCGGCGGTCGCGTCGGGCCGGTTCAGGTACTCCGTGAACAGGTTCGGGCCGCGCACCTGGATCTCCCCGACGCTCTCCCCGTCGTACGCGGTGATCTCCGTGCCGTCCTCCTCCACCAGCCGCAGCCGCACGCCCGGCAGCGGCACCCCGACCGTCCCGGCCCGGGCCTCGCCGTCGGCCCGCACGCTGGTGTTCATCAGCGTCTCCGTCATGCCGTACCGCTCGATCACCCGGCGACCGGTGGCCGCCGCGATCCGCTCGTGGTCGTGCACCGGCAGCGCGGCCGAGCCCGACACCAGCAGCCGGGCACCGGCGAGCGCCTCGGCCAGCTCCGGGTCGGTGGGCAGCGCCTCCGCGATCCGGTGGTACATCGTCGGCACCCCGAACACCATGGTCGCGCCGTCGTTCAGCTCGCGGGCCACGCCCTCGGGGCTGAACCGGCCCAGGTGCCGGACCGATCCGCCGCGGCGCAGCGGGCCGAGGACGCCCAGCACCAGTCCGTGCACATGGAACAGCGGCAGCCCGTGCACCAGTACGTCGTCGGCGGTCCACCGCCAGGCGTCGGCGAGCGCGTCGAGGGTGGTGGCGAGGGCCCGGCGGGGCAGGACCGCTCCCTTGGGCGGGCCGGTGGTGCCGGAGGTGTAGACGACCAGCGCCGGGTCGCCGTCCGACGCCCGCTCCTGCGGCACGGCCCCGGAGGCGGACGCGTCCACGTCGATCCGCGGCAGGCCGTCGAGAACGGGCGGCAGTTGCGCACCGGGCGCGGCGAGCACCAGGTCCGGCGCGCTGTCGGACAGGATGTGCGCCAGCTCCTTCTCGCCCGACTTCGGGTTGAGCGGCACCGCGGCCGCCCCGGCGAGCAGCACACCGGTCACCGCGACGGCGGTCTCCAGCTCCGGCACGGCCCACACGGCGACCCGGCCGGAGCCCTCGATACGGGCGGCGAGGGCGCCCGCGGCGCCCGCGAGCGCGCCGTACGTCAGGGTCCGTGCCCCGAACCGCAGGGCGACCCTCTCCCGGACTCCGTCCGGGGGGACCCCCCACTCGCTGCGCTCGGCGGGACTGCCCGTCAGGGCGGGGAAGAGGGAGGACACGCGGCGTACTCCTTACTGTCGACGGTGCCGGCCGCCGGGGACGACAGCACCCTTCCTACACCAGGAGCCGCGTCCCGACGACCGTGCCCCGGACCGGCCGCGACCGCGGCCCGCCCCCCGCTTGTTAGCCTCACAGCCGCGCCACCCTCGAACCCCCGCACGACAGGGAGCCCGCCGTGTCCCGGATAGCCCTCGCCACCTACGACCCCGGGACCGAGCCGGGCAAGGACGCCGATCTGCCGCTGCTGGTGCGGGCGCTCACGGACGCCGGGGCCGAGGCGGAGGCCCGGTACTGGGACGACCCGGCGGCGGACTGGGGCGGCTACGACCTCGTCGTCATCCGCTCGACCTGGGACTACAGCTGGCGGGCCGCGGAGTTCGGCGCCTGGGTGGACCGGGTCGGCGCGCTGACCCGGCTCGCCAACCCGGCGCCGGTGGTGCGCTGGAACGCCGACAAGCGCTACCTCGGCGACCTCGCGGCGGCCGGTGTGCCGACCGTCCCCACCCGTTACGTGCCGCCCGGTGAGCCGGCCGGCCTGCCCGTCGGCGGGGAGTTCGTGGTCAAGCCGACGTCCGGCGCGGGCGCCCGCTTCGCCGCCCGCTACACGCCCGCCGAGCACGACGCGGCGGTACGGCACCTGGCCCGCATGCACGCGGAGGGCCTCACCGCGATGGTGCAGCCGTACATGCCGCGCATCGACGTCGGCGGCGAGCGCGCCCTGCAGTTCTTCGGCGGCCGGCTGCTGCACGCCAGCCGCAAGGGCGCCGTCCTCACCCCCGGCACCCCGTACGACGCCGACAAGGTGGCCCACCCCCGCCTGGCGCCCTGGGAGCCCACCGACGCCGAACTCGCGGTGGCGGACAGGACGTTGGCGGCCGTGCCCGGCGCTTCCGGGCTGCTGTACGCCCGTGTCGACCTGGTCGACGGCGACGACGGCGAACCCCGTCTGATGGAACTGGAGCTGGTGGAGCCGAACCTGTTCCTGTGGCTGCACCCGGACTCGCTGCCGCGCGTCGCACAGGAGATCCTGGCGGCGGCCGAGGACTCCGCCTAACGTGTGACCCTCGTGCGCGTGATCACCAATGCGCCGCAGACGAACGGGAGTTGACGTGGAGAAGGTCTGGCTGGTGACCGGGGCGAGCAGCGGCTTCGGGCGGGAGATCACCGAGGCGGCCGTCGCCGCGGGCGACCTGGTCATCGGGGCGGTCCGCCGCCCGGAGGCCCTGGACGACCTGGTGGCCGCCCACCCGGGCCGGGTCGAGGCGGTCCGTCTGGACGTCACCGACCTGGCCGCGGTCGACGCGGTGGTCCGGGAGGCCGTGGACCGGCACGGCCGGATCGACGTGCTGGTCAACAACGCGGGCCGCACCCACGTCGGCGCGGTCGAGGAGACCACCGACGCGGAGCTGCGGGACCTGTTCGACCTGCACTTCTTCGGGCCGGTGGCGCTCGTGCGGGCCGTGCTGCCGCACATGCGGGAGCGGCGCTCGGGCGCGATCGTGCAGATGAGCAGCATGGGCGGGCAGATGTCCTTCGCGGGCTTCGGCGCGTACAGCGGCACGAAGTTCGCGCTGGAGGGCCTCTCCGAGGCGCTCGCGGACGAGGTGGCGGAGTTCGGCATCAAGGTGCTGATCGTGGAGCCGGGGGCGTTCCGGACCTCGCTGTTCGGCGCCGGCCGGTCCGGGGCCAGCCCGGACAGCGGGGTGTACGCCAAGGTGAGCGACACCCGCGCGGCCGTGTCCGGCGGCGACGGTACCCAGCCCGGCGACCCGGCCAGGGCGGCGGCCGTGATCCTGGCCGCGCTGGAGGCCGAGCGGACCCCGCTGCGGCTGCCGCTCGGGGACGACGGGGTGAGCGCGGTCCTGGCCCATCTCGACCAGGTCCGCGGGGAGGTCACGGAGTGGGAGAAGCGGACGCGGGCGACGGGCTTCGACGCCTGACGCCCCTCAGGGCAGCACCGCCGTCCGCTGGAGCAGCCCCCACGTGAACTCGGCGACGACCTCGTGCCGTACGCCCTCCCGGTCGGGGGCGGTGAGGGCCAGGCCCCACCGGGTGGGGGCGGTGCCCTCCAGCGGGCGGGCCGGAGGGAAGGCGCGGGCGGCCTCGTCCACGGTGCAGGACCAGGGCGTCAGGTCCTCCAGGGTGCGCAGCGGGGGTGCGGGTGCGCCGGGCGCCCGTACCAGCCACTCGTTCCAGACCCCGCCGTCGGGCCCGACGAGCACCTCGAAGCGCAGGCCCGGCCAGAGCGGCAGGGCCCACCGCCGGGCCTCGCAGACGGCGTCGCCGAGGCGGCGGGGCGCGACGGACTCGGGCGCGCCGAGGACGGACCGGTACCGGGCCGCCGCGCCCCGGGCCCGCGGCGAGCGGACCATGGCCTGCCACCGCTTGTTGGCCTCCCGCATGTCCGCGGCCGACGCGCCGAGCCGCCGCCGGGCCTCCTCGACCAGGCCCGGGTTGTGGTCGGCCATGCGGCGCAGCAGCACCAGCTGGAAGTCGAGGTCCATGGCCTCCATGGTGCCCGCGACCACGGGGGCCGTTCCCGACCCATTGCCCGTACCACCCGCCATGACTAGCCTGTGTTCGTCATGCCGATCGTCTGTTGAAATCTCGAACGCAGACGCCAGACCGTAAGGGAGGGGGCCGGACGTGGGACGCCTCGTGCCTGCCGTGACCCGGGCTCTCGACATTCTTGAGCTGTTCCTCGACGGGGACGGGACGCTCTCCGCCCCCGACATCGTGCGCAGGCTCCAGCTGCCGCGCACCACCGTGCACGAGCTGGTCACCACGCTCGCCGCACGGTCGTACATCGTGCCGGTGCCCGGCCAGCCGGGACGGTACCGGCTCGGCGTACGCCCGTACCAGCTCGGCAGCCGCTACGCCGAGCAGCTCGACCTCGCCGCCGAGGGCCAGCAGGTGGCCCGCTCGGTCGCCGAGACCTGCGACGAGACCGTCCACGTCGCCATCCTCGAAGGCACCGACGTCATCTACATCGCCAAGGTCGACTCCACGCACGCGGTCCGCATGGTCTCCGCCGCCGGCCGCCGCCTTCCGGCCCACTGCACGTCGGTCGGCAAGATGCTGCTGGCCTCCCTGCCCGAGCCGGAGCTGGCCGCGCGGATCCCGGACGGCGCCGGGCTGGCCGCGATGACGCCCAACAGCATCACCGATCCCGCCGTCCTGCGCGAGACCCTGGCGGAGATCCGGCAGCGGGGGATCGCCGTGGAGAACCGCGAGTCCAACCCGGACGTCTCCTGCGTGGCCGCCCCGGTCCGCGACCGCACCGGCCAGGTCGTCGCCGCCCTGTCCATCTCGGTGCCGATGATCCGCTGGAGCGAGGACCGCCGGGCCGAGCTGGAGCAGCTCGCCGTCAAGGGCGCGGCGGAGCTGTCGGAGCGCCTGGGCCACCGGAGCGCGGCATGACGGCGTACGAGGTCGCGGTGCGGGCGGAGGCGGCGCTCGGCGAGGGCCCCACCTGGGACCCGGCGACGGGCCGGCTGGTCTGGCTGGACATCCTGGGCATGCGGCTGCACACCTACGACCCCTCCTCCGGCCGCCGCACGCTGCGGACGACACCGCAGCACATCGGCGCCGCCAAGCCCCGGGAGGGCGGCGGCCTGGTGCTGAACCTGCGCGACGGTGTCGGCCTGCTGGACCCCGACGACACGTTCCGCTGGCTGCACCACGAGCCGGTCCCCGGCCGCCGCGCGAACGACGCCGCGGTGGCCCCCGACGGCTCCCTCTGGGCGGGCACGATGCGCTACGACGAGGCACCGGGCGGCGGCACCCTCTCCCGCCTGACGGGGGACGGAACGGTGACGACGGTCCTCCCCGACGCCGCCGTCAGCAACGGCACCGGCTGGAGCCCCGACGGCCGCCTCATGTACTACGTCGACTCCCCGACCCGGCGCGTGGACGTCTTCGACCACGACCCCGACGGCACGGTCCGCGACCGCCGCCCCCTGGTGCGGATCGAGGAGGGCGCCGGCTTCCCCGACGGCCTCACGGTCGACGCGGAGGGCTGCGTGTGGGTGGCGCTGTGGGACGGGGGAGCGGTGCGCCGCTACACGCCCGCCGGTGTCCTGGACCGAGTGATCACCTTGCCGACCCCGCGCACGACGGCCTGCGCGTTCGGCGGCGAGGACCTGACCGACCTGTACGTCACGACGGCCCGCACGGGGCTGGCCTCCCCGGACCCCCTGTCGGGCTCCCTCCTGGTGATCCCCGGGGCGGGCCAGGGCCTGTCCCAGCCGCCGTTCCGGGGCTGAACCCGGTCCGGCGCGCCGGCGGCCCGCGCCGTCACTCGGGAACCGTGACGCTCCGCGCCGGCGCGGCCGCCGTGCGGACCGCCGCGATGTCGGCGGGGCGCCGCAGCGCGCGGGAGACGGCGCCGATCTCGCGGAGCAGCTCCGCGGTGTCGGCCCCGGCGGCCGGCTCCGCCGGCTCGTGCGGCGCCGCCCTTCTCCCGACCGCGTCGAGAACGGCCACCGCCGCGGCCAGCGCACGGGCCCGCTCCGGCGGGTGGCCGAGGCCGAGCGCGGCGTCGTACGCGCGGCTGCCGAGGCCGGTGTCGATGTGGCGGGCCAGTGTCAGAAGCACGTCGCGGATGAACGTCTCGCGCCGGGTGAGCCGCAGTTCCGGCGTGGCACGCAGCGTGAACGGCACTCCCTCGCCGGTCGCGGTGGCGAGCACCCGGTACAGCGGCCGCAGTTCGCGGTGGGCGCGCCGGACCCGCCGGCGGTCGTGCAGGTACTGGCCGGCGTGGGGCAGGGCGAAGCCGGCCGCGACGAGGATGGCGGAGAGGGCCGCCACCGGCGGGGCCAGGTCGGTGCTCAGCCAGTCCAGGTCCCGCCCGGACCAGCGCGCGACCACCGCGGTCAGCTTGGCCGCGCCGAACAGCAGGTTCAGGACGTAGCCCGCGCCCAGCAGTCTCAGGCCCCGGCGCAGCCACGCGTCCAGCCCGGCGGTCCGTACCCAGTCCCGGATCAGCCGGCAGGTGAGCACGCAGGCCACGGCGTGCGCGACCAGGTAGAGCACGATCTCCTCGCGCATGAACGGCGTGGTCGCGTAGTAGGTGTCCAGGTCCCGCACCCGCTCCTCGTGCGCGTCGGCGAGCGCGAACAGCAGCCACAGGGCGGCGATCACACCCGAGTATCCCGAGACCACCCACCGCGTCGCCCGGCGCGTGGCGGCCGAGCGGCCGTACGGGCCGTTGCGCCAGGTGACGAGGAGCAGCAGGCAGGAGCCGCAGAACGCGGTGATGAGCGAATAGCACCAGGGCGCCGAGAGGTTCGGCACGCCGGTCAGCCGGTTGACCCGGGCGATGGTGGACGGGGTGCAGAACACGAACACCGCGCAGGCGAGCAGCAGCAGTCCGCCGACGGCGCGCAGCAGGGTGTCCCGCCACAGCCGGATGATGCTGGGCAGCTTGATCACGAGGGCGGCGGTGAGCACGGCCGTGGGGATCCAGAAGGAGATGTAGAACGTGCCGAGGACCCCGGAGGGGTTCTCCGCCGGCAGGGTCACCGAGCCGTTCCCCCGCGCCCCCGGTAGCCGAGGGAACGCTGCACCGGGTCCAGCGCGGCGGTGGCGTTTTCGGCGAGGCGGCCGCGGAACAGGGTGGCCAGGCGGTGCCCGAAGTCGTCGGCCTCGGCCTCGTCGGCCTCCCGGGAGCCGTTGCGGGCGGCGACGGTGAGGGCGGCCTCCCGCCAGCCGGGGGTGTCGGCGAGGGCCCGGGCGGCGGCGTCCCCGGCGAGGTGGTGGTGCCGGTGCCCGGTGTGCAGGTGCCACAGCTCGTGTCCCAGGATGACCAACTGCTGCACGGCCTCGGCCCGTTCCTCCACGATGACCAGGTCGAAGTCGGCGAACTCGACCCACAGCCCGGTGACCTCGAGCTCGTCCGGGAAGCGTTCGAAGCGCAGTTCGACCGGCCGCCCGCCACGCAGCGCGCTCATCTCCTCGCACAGTGCCCGGCACAACGGCCGTACGCCCTGCGGCTGTTCGGGCCGGGCGCGGACGGCGGCGGCGAGGTCGCCGGACAGGGCACGCATGGCCGGGCCCGGGCGGGTGCGCCGCAGCCGTGCGGCCAGGCGTACCGCCTGCTCCCGCGCGCCCCCGAAGCTCATCCTTCTCCCCTTCCACCGCCGGTCGCGGCTGGTCCGAGCGTACGCGCAGGGATGTGCCCACGTCATGTGATCCGACGGCCGTCGTTCAACGGGTAACCACCCGGGGGCTCGTGTCCCACCCATTGACGTGGACGCGGTTGGAATCTACGGTCCCGTTCGAAGTCGCGAGCGTTATCCGATATTTCGAACGGTGGGGCAGGATAGCGGACAACCTGGCCTTCCACGATTCGTGACACGGAAGGACCCCATGAGCAAGCGCACCGCCCGCTTCACCCTCGACCCCGCCTTCACCGTCGGCCGCGTGAACCCCCGTGTCTTCGGCTCCTTCGTGGAACACCTCGGCCGCTGCGTCTACACCGGCATCCACGAGCCCGGCCACCCCGCGGCCGACGCCGAGGGCCTCCGTACGGACGTGCTGAAGCTGATCCGCGAACTCGGCGTCACCGCCGTCCGCTACCCCGGCGGCAACTTCGTCTCCGGCTACCGGTGGGAGGACTCCGTCGGCCCGGTGGAAGACCGCCCCCGCCGCCTGGACCTGGCCTGGCACTCCACCGAGACCAACCGGTTCGGCCTCTCCGAGTACATCGCGGTCCTGAGGAAGCTCGGCCCCCGGGCCGAACCCGTGATGGCGGTGAACCTGGGCACGAGAGGCGTGGCGGAGGCCCTCGCACTCCAGGAGTACGCCAACCACCCCGCCGGCACCGCCCTCTCCGACCTGCGCGCCGCCCACGGCGACCGGGAGCCCTTCGGCATACGGCTCTGGTGCCTCGGCAACGAGATGGACGGTCCCTGGCAGACCGGCCACAAGACGGCCCGGGAGTACGGCCGGATCGCCGCCGAGACCGCCCGCGCCATGCGCCGGCAGGACCCCTCCGTGGAACTGGTCGTCTGCGGTTCCTCCCACCAGGCCATGCCCACCTTCGCCGCGTGGGAGGCGACCGTCCTGGAGGAGACGTACGACCTGGTCGACCACATCTCGCTGCACGCGTACTACGAACCCGTCGACGGCGACGTGGACTCCTTCCTCGCCTCGGCCGTCGACATGGAGTCCTTCATCGAGAACGTGGTCGCGACCGCCGACCACGTGGGCGCGAAGCTGAAGTCGAAGAAGAGGATCAACCTCTCCTTCGACGAGTGGAACGTCTGGTACCTCTCCCGGTGGGAGGAGCACGCCACAACCATCGGCCAGTCCGACTGGCCGGAGGCCCCCCGCCTGCTGGAGGACGACTACAGCGTCACGGACGCCGTCGTCGTCGGCTCGCTCCTGATCGCGCTGCTCCGGCACGCCGACCGCGTCACCGTCGCCTGCCTCGCCCAGCTCGTCAACGTGATCGCGCCGATCAGGACCGAGCCGGGCGGCCCGGCCTGGCGGCAGACCACGTTCCACCCGTTCGCGCAGGCCTCCCGGTACGGCCGGGGCCGGGTGCTGGACGTGCGCGTGGACTCGCCGACGTACGGGACGGAGAAGTACGGCGAGACCGACCTGCTGCACGCCACCGCCGTCCGGGCGGACGACGGCACGGTCACCGTGTTCGCCGTCAACCGCGGCCGCACCGATCCGCTGTCCCTCGAAGTCGCGCTGAACGGCCTGGAGCTGACGTCCGTCACCGAGCACAGCGCGCTCGCGGACGCCGACCCCGACGCCCGCAACACCCTGGCCGACCCCGACCGCGTCACCCCGCACCCGGTCGAGGGCACCGCCCTGAGGGACGGCACCCTCACCGCCGTCCTGGAGCCGCTGTCCTGGAACGTGATCAGGCTGGCGTGATCAGACCGGCTGGACCGGTACGCCGCCCGTCGTCCTGCCGAGCAGCGTCAGCCGTACCGACCCGGGGCCCGACAGCGTGGTGAACTCCGAGAGGACCGCCAGCGCGAGGGTGTTGGTGCCCCGGGTGCGCAGGATGCCGTTCGGCAGGACGAAGGTGTGCTGCGGGCCGACGTTGTTGATGTACTGGCCCAGGTTCCAGCCGTTGAGGAAGATCTGGGCGCGGTAGGCGCGGTACGGGTCGTCGTCCAGGGTCAGGCCGATGGACGCGTCGACGTCGGCCGGCACCGACAGCTTGAACGTGGTCCGGTACCAGGTCACGCCCTGGTACCGCGCCGCGCGCGGGAAGGCCGCCTTCTCCCAGTCGCGGTCCCGGAAGCCGGGCAGGTGCCAGCCCTGCCGCTCGCCGTACAGACCGCCGTTGTTCATCGGCCCGCGCACCGGGTCGGGGGCGCCCGCGCCCTGGACGCGCCAGCGCACCTTCGGCTCGGCGCCCTTGAAGGTGACCGCCGTCAGGCCCCGCGCCGCCTTGTGCGTGTCGAGCGCCTTGCCGTCCTGGTCGTGCTGCATGCGCCGGACCAGGACCGACAGCACGTGCCGGCCGGGGGAGCGCAGCCGCTCGCGCACGGGGAAGACGGCCGTCTCCGCCCACGTGCCCTTGCGGATGGTCGCGGACTTGTCCGGCACCGGCATCCGGTGGGTGCCCAGCGGTTCGCCGTCCAGCCAGGCCATCAGCAGGCCCTGCGTGCCGGTGCTGTAGGCGAGCGAGACCTCCTCGACACCGCTGGTGCCGGTGAGGGTGCCCCGGTACCAGACGTCCCCGTAGTGGAAGCCGTAGTCGTCGGCGAAGAGGACCGGCTGCCCGTCCGGGACGGCCGTGGTGCTGTACGAGGTGGTCTTGTCGGCGAGGGGCCACGAGGAGTCGTCGAAGCCCGGGCCCGCCTCCGGGTTCTCCGTCCGCATCCGCCAGCCGCCCAGCTCGGGCAGCCGCACCTCGGGGGTGTCCGGCAGCATCCCGGTGGTCATCAGGCTGCCGGAGAGGGTGACCCGGGTGGGCAGCTTGTGCCCGTTCCACACCAGGGTGTCGATCCCGCGCGGGCCCCACACCTCCATGCTGGTCCGCTCGGCGATGTCACCGGTCAGCCGGACCTCCGAGCCGTGCACCTCCGCGTGCCGCAGCAGCGCCGGGCCGTAGACCAGGAGGGCCCCGGACGGGGTGTCGTACGGGAAGAGGCGCAGGGCGGTCGCGTCGTCGGCGAGGAGCAGCAGCAGCGGGGTGTCGCTCTCGCCCTTCTGCACCAGCACCCGGGTCAGCCCGCCCTGCCCGAGGGGGGCGTTCACGTGCAGCTCGCCCCGGTCGTAGGCCCAGCCGGCCTCCTCGTCCAGGCGCTGCACGAAGGGCTCTTCCGCGCAGTCCAGCACCAGCTCGGCCATCTCGTCGCGCCGCCCGGCGAACACGGCGATGTCCTGCCGGCCCGCCGTCACGAGGGTCATCGGCGCGGCGGTGGAGTACTTCAGCTTCCGCCCGCCCAGCGGCAGGCCGGTGGTGACCAGCTTGGCGTCCTTGCCGGGCACGGTGATCCGCAGCCCGCCGGCCTCGGTGGGCAGTTCGGTGGTGACCGGGTCGGTGCCGTCGTTGCGGGCGACGTACACATGGCTGCCGGTGTCCGGGTTGGCCAGGTGGTACACCTTCAGTCCCTCGGCGGTCACGTCCGCCGCACGGTCCAGCTTGGCGAAGTCGGGCACGCGCTGGAGCAGGTGCCCGAGCTGGTGCATCGCCGCCATCTTGTCCGTGACGTTGCGGCCCTCGTCGATGGCGGCGCCGTAGTCGTACGACGTGTAGACGACCGGCGCGGGCAGCCACCCCCACGAGGTCCCGCCGAACGTCATGTAGACGTTGTGCAGGGTGAGCCCGTTGGCGAGGTTGGTCAGGTAGAACCGGCGCTCGTACGCGGCGTCCCGGGTGCGCCGCGACTCGGCGTACCCCTTGCCGTCGAACCAGGCCCCGCCCCACGGGTCGAACCAGCCGCCCCCGAACTCGGGCACGAACCCGGGCGTGGACGGCGAGGCGGTGGCCCCGCCCTTCGGCCCGCCCGGACCGTAGTGCCCCCAGTCCGGCGGGGTCTGCGACGGCGACGGATAGCCGTCGAAGCCGTACAGCCAGCCGCCCCTCTCCCCGCCGGTGTCGAAGGACCCCGGCGCCCAGTACCCGTTGCGCCCCTTGTCGTTGTGGAACAACGGGACGTCGATCCCGTCGTCGCGCACCTTCCGGTACAGGTGGGACATGTAGTTCCGCCCGGTGGCGTCCTCCGCGTGGGCGTCGTACTCGTTCTCGATCTGGTACAGCAGGACCGTGCCGGTGCCCTGCGTGAACAGGTGCCGGCGGGCGATCCGGTTCACCTGGGTCAGCCACTCGTCCACGTACGACAGGTAGACCGGGTCGTCGGTCCGGGCGGTGCCCCTGGTCGCGGTCAGCCACCCGGGGAATCCGCCCCCGTCGACCTCGGCGTTGATGTAGGGCCCGGGCCGCAGGACGACGTACAGACCGGTCTCGGCGGCCGTCCGCAGGAACAGGTCGAGGTCCCGGACACCGCCGAAGTCGTAGCGGCCCGGCGCGGGGGAGTGGTAGTTCCAGGCCAC
Organism: Streptomyces sp. NPDC029151; assembly: GCF_055564315.1. Classification (NCBI taxonomy): domain Bacteria; kingdom Bacillati; phylum Actinomycetota; class Actinomycetes; order Kitasatosporales; family Streptomycetaceae; genus Streptomyces; species Streptomyces sp. NPDC029151. Next base: position 816,284 of record NZ_JBVHWQ010000002.1, on the reverse strand, counting down.
GTAGACGCTGACGGCGTTGAAGCCGTGTGCCCGCATCTTCTGCAGCACGTCCCGCCACAGGGACGGACTGGGCAGCCGGAACGGGTGCATCTCGCCCGACCACAGCACCAGCCGCCGCCCGTCCACCAGCAGCGAGTAGCGGTCGTACCCGATGGTGTGCCGCCGGCCGTCGGCGCTCGGCGGGGCCGGTGCCGGACCGGTCGGAGCGCTGCCGCCCGCGTACGCCGAGGGCGCCCCGGGGCCGCCGCTGCCCCCCAGGGCCAGCCCGAGCGCGGCGGAACCGGCCAGGGCACTGAAGGTACGTCTGCTGAGCGCCAAGGTGGATCCTCCCGGCGGTCCTACGGGGGCGCGGTCGGGCCATTCTCCACACGGGCACGCCCCGCGACGGACCCCTGGGGGTCTCGGCACGCGGGCGGATCACGCGGTACGGGCGGTACCGGAGCTGGCCGTACGGCAGGGTAACGGCCCGGTGAAGGCAGAGGAAATCGCCACCCGCCCGGCCGCCCCGGCGCCTCGGCGGCGCCCTGTGGGCGGGCGTCCGCCGCTGGTCCACCCGGGGGACGGGAAGGTTTCCCCCGGGGGCCTCGGTCGTTGGTAAGGCCATGATCAAGAAGCTCACCTGCGTCACCGTCCTGGCCGCCGCCCTGCTGGCCGCCGCCCCCGCCGCCGAGGCCGCCCAGCGCCCCGCCCCGCCCACCGCCGTCCCCGGCGGCGCCCTCCTGAACGGACTCCTCGGCTCCCTCGAAGTGGGCCACCCGGTCACGTCGCTGCGCACGCTGCTCCCCACGCGGCTCCAGGGCTGACCGGACGGAACACGTCCAACAGGGCGATTCCGGGCGGGCCGTGAATGGCCGGAGTTCACTCTCCCGGCCCCGGGCGGGGGTCCCTACGCTACCCACGCCTCCACCCCGGCTTCACAGGTGACGCACAAGTCTTTCACCTTTGAACCGACTTCGGGCGGAGGCGGCACCCCCCCACTCGACAACCGGGAGAAACCCATGGCCGGTGGACTCCTCATGGGCGGCGCAGTGGCCGCCCTGCTCACCACCGCAGTAGCGCCCGCCCAGGGCTCGTCCCCCTTCGACGACCCGCCCCCCGACAAGATCGTCATCGACGTCGCCACGGTGAACGGCTCGGGCTGTCCCGCCGGGACGGCCGCCGTGGCGGTGTCACCGGACAACACGGCGTTCACGGTCACGTACAGCGCCTACCTGGCCCAGGCCGGCGGCAACTCCGACCCCACGGCCTTCCGCAAGAACTGCCAGCTCAACCTGGTGGTCCACGTCCCCCAGGGCTTCACCTACGCGATAGCCAGCGCCGACTACCGGGGCTTCGCCTCACTCCAGCGGGGCGCCACCGCCACGCAGAAGGCCTCGTACTACTTCCAGGGCTCGTCCCAGACGGTCCCCAGGACCCACCCGTACAACGGCCCCTACAACGACGACTGGCAGGCCACCGACTCCACGGACTGGGCCCAGCTGGTCTGGGCGCCCTGCGGGGTCCTCCGCAACTTCAACATCAACACCGAACTCCGCGTGAACGCGGGCACCGCGACCCCCGACAAGGTCAGCTTCATGACGATGGACTCGACGGACGGGGACATCAGCACGGTGTACCACCTGGCGTGGAAGGAGTGCCGCCCGGCTTCCTGAGCCGGGAAGACCGCGGGCCGCTCGCGCGAGGCGAGCGGCCCGACGGCCGCTTCCCGGCGTGGTCGAAGGCCGGCCAGGCGGTGGGGGAGAGGGCGAGCCTCGGGCCTCGCCGCCACGGCGTCGTCCGGTGGACCGCCATCAGGGCGGTCCGCACCGATCCGGCGGACAACGGCGGCACCCCGAAGCCCGGCGTCAACCCGCTGAACCGGTCGACGGGCCGGCCGGTGGCGTACTGAGCCGGGGGACCAGCGCCGGATCGGCACCGAGGGCCGCGACCCCCTCCCGGACGGCGTCCGTGAACCGCGTCAGCTCCGCCGCCAGGACCTCCCGGGCGACCGGCGTGCTCCACTCGTCCGGCTCCGACACCGAGCCGATCCGCCAGCCCCCGGCCGACTCCTCGATCCGTACCACGCCGGGCTCCGCGAAGGACATCGAGTCGAAGCGGAAGCCGCCCGGCACCTCCTGCCCCAGCCAGCCGGCCAGATCCCGCGCCAGCTCGGCGACCGGGAACTCCTGCGCCGCGAACACCACCCGCCCGCCGTCCCGGACGGTGAGATCCGCCTCCAGGTCCACCAGCAGCTCGTGCACGGACGCCGTCGCGGGCGTCACGCCGCGCCTCGGCAGGTCCGAGGTGTTCAGGTTCTCGTACGTCACCGTCACCGACATCGGGCGAACCTACCAAGCGCACCGGGGCACCGGGGCACCGGGAGGACGGGCCGGTCCGCTGCTCCGAACGGGTGCATCCGTCATCCCAATGGCCGTGCCTCGGCCGCTCAGGGCCTCCCCGCCGCCGTCGCGCGGCCAGGATGGCGGGTGACCGGCGCCATGGCGTGGCCGGACGGCGAGCATCGGGAGACGGACGACCTGTGAGCATCCTCAACGAACCCCAGGACGGGGCGACGGCAGCCGAGGACTCGTACGAGAACGAGCTGCCGCTCCGGCGCAAACAGCCCGGCAACGTCGTGGTGAGGTGGTTGACGACCACCGACCACAAGACGATCGGCACGCTGTACCTGTCGACGTCGTTCGGGTTCTTCCTGCTCGGTGGTGTGCTGGCGCTGATCATCCGGGCCGAGCTGGCCCGCCCCGGCCTGCAGCTGATCTCGAACGAGCAGTACAACCAGATGTTCACGATGCACGGCACCGTGATGCTGCTGATGTTCGCCACCCCGCTGTTCGCCGGGTTCACGAACTGGATCATGCCGCTCCAGATCGGCGCCCCGGACGTCGCCTTCCCCCGACTGAACATGTTCGCCTACTGGCTCTACCTCTTCGGCTCGCTCATCGCCGTCGGCGGCTTCCTCACCCCCGAGGGCGCGGCCGACTTCGGCTGGTTCGCGTACACGCCCCTGTCGGACGCGATCCGCAGCCCCCAGCTCGGCGCCAACCTGTGGATCCTGGGCCTGGCCTTCTCCGGCTTCGGCACCATCCTCGGCGCCGTCAACTTCATCACCACGATCATCTGCATGCGCGCCCCCGGCATGACCATGTTCCGCCTGCCGATCTTCACCTGGAACGTGCTGCTGACCGCCGTCCTGGTCCTGTTCGCCTTCCCGGTCCTGGCCGCCGCCCTGTTCGCCCTCGCGGCGGACCGCATCTTCGGCGCCCATGTGTACGACGCGGCCAACGGCGGCCCGATCCTGTGGCAGCACCTCTTCTGGTTCTTCGGCCATCCGGAGGTGTACATCATCGCCCTGCCGTTCTTCGGCATCGTCACCGAGATCTTCCCGGTGTTCTCCCGGAAGCCGATCTTCGGCTACATGGGCCTGGTGGCGGCCACGATCGCGATCGCCGGTCTGTCCGTCACGGTGTGGGCACACCACATGTTCGTCACCGGCGCCGTACTGCTGCCGTTCTTCTCCTTCATGACCTTCCTGATCGCGGTTCCGACCGGTGTGAAGTTCTTCAACTGGATCGGCACGATGTGGAAGGGGAGCGTCTCCTTCGAGACGCCGATGCTGTGGGCGACCGGATTCCTCGTGACGTTCCTCTTCGGCGGCCTGACCGGCATCATCCTGGCCTCGCCGCCCATGGACTTCCACGTCTCCGACAGCTACTTCGTGGTGGCCCACTTCCACTACGTGGTCTTCGGCACGGTCGTCTTCGCGATGTTCGCCGGCTTCCACTTCTGGTGGCCCAAGTTCACGGGCAAGATGCTGGACGAGCGCCTCGGCAAGATCACCTTCTGGACGCTGTTCGTCGGCTTCCACGGCACCTTCCTGGTCCAGCACTGGCTGGGCGCCGAGGGCATGCCCCGCCGGTACGCCGACTACCTGGCGGCCGACGGCTTCACCGCGCTGAACACGGTCTCGACCATCAGCTCCTTCCTGCTCGGCCTGTCGATGCTGCCCTTCCTCTACAACGTGTGGAAGACGGCCAAGTACGGCACTCCGGTCCGCCTGGACGACCCGTGGGGCTACGGCCGCTCCCTGGAGTGGGCGACCTCCTGCCCGCCGCCGCGGCACAACTTCCTCACCCTGCCGCGGATCCGCAGCGAGTCCCCCGCGTTCGACCTGCACCACCCGGACATCGCCCTGCGGGAGCAGGAGGCCCACGCGCTGCCGGGCACGGGCGGCCGGGGCCTGGAATGAGCGGTCTGCCCCAGCAGGGGGCCGACGCCGGCGGCGACCTCGGCAACGAGGTGGAGGGCTATCTGCTGTGGCAGGCCCGGATCGCCGAGGCGGAGCGACGGGCCCGGGAGTTCACCGGCCCCCTGGACTGGATGACGACGGCCCAGCGCGAGCAGGTCGAACAGCACTACGTCGCCGACAGCCTGCAGCGGGCCAAGGCCGACCTCGAACGCATCGCGGCCCGCTGCGTCTCCCTGCGCGCCGAGTACGAACAGCGCTACCAGGAGCTGCGCCGCCGCTGCCTGGGCGTCGCCCTGGCGGTGTGCGCCGGCCTCACCACCGCCATGGCCGCGCTGCTGCTGCTCCTCCTGTGACGCCCGGCCCTCATGCCCCGGAGGACCGTGCGGCGGTACAGCCTCAGCCCGCCGCCTGAGCCGCACCCGCCGCGTCGGGCCAGCTCTGCGCGTTGGGCCAGCCCGTCGCGGGCGCCGGGGTCAGGCCGGCCGCGGGGGCGGGGGCCGTCATCCCGCGGACCTGGGCCGCGGTGAGCCCGCCACGGGCCGGAACACCGGGCGGAGTGGGCGCGAGGGCCACCGCGGGGGCGGCCGGGACGGGCGCGGGGGCCATCGCGGCGGGCGTGAGCGAGGCGGGAGCCATCGCCGCGGGGGCGATCGGCGGGGGCGCGAGCGGCGCGGGAGCCATCGGTGCGGGCGCCGGGGCCATCGGGGCGGGAGCGGGCGCCTGAGCCGGCGCGGGAACCGGGGGCGGTGCGGGGATCGGTGTGAACGCCGGCTGCGGTGCGGGTGCGGGCGTGGGTGTGGGAACCGGGGCCGGGGCCGGCAGTGGCTGGGCTGCCGCCGGCATCGGCATCCCGCCGCCGGCCGGTGCGACCGCGGCGGGGAGCGGCATGCCGGTGCCGGCGGCCGGAGCGGGGCCGGCCGGTGTCAGCCGCATCCCGGCCCCGTTGGTCTCGCTGACCAGCCGGTCGACCGCCGCCGTACCCGAGCTGTAGCTGGTCCCGGTGCCCGGCCCGGGTACGGCGGCTCCCCTCCCGGACCCGTAGAGCACCTGTTCCAGGCCGGACACCAGGCGACGCACGTCGACCTGGGGGCGCACCACGAGCCGCAGGAAGCGGCTGGAGGATCCGATCTTGTTGCCGCACTCACGGACCAGGATCCGGTGCTCGGTGAGCATCCGGTCCCGCACCACCGTGCCCTCGGCGCCCACGGGCAGGCGCACGAACAGGAAGTTGCCCTGGGAGGGGTAGACGGTGAGGCCGGGGAGCGCGGAGAGGTGGCTGGCCATCTCCAGCCGGTCGCGGCGGACCTGCTGGAGGCTCTGCGCGTACGCGGAGCCGTGCTCCTTCAGCATGAACACCACGTGCTCGGCGAAGGAGTTGAGGTTCCACTTCGGCAGCATCGAGCGGATCCTGCCCGCGAGCGCCGGGTTGGCGACGAGGTAGCCGAAGCGGATGCCGTGCAGGCCGAAGTTCTTGCCGAGGCTGCGCAGGACGATCACGTTGGGCCGGAGCACGGCCTCCTGCACGACGCTCGGCTCGGCCTCCGCGTCGGCGAACTCCAGGAACGACTCGTCGACCACGACCAGGTCCAGGTCCGCCATGGCGTCCATGAACTGCACCACCTGCTGCCGGCGCAGATAGCCGCCGTCGGGGTTGTTCGGGTTGCAGACCACGGCCACCCGGGTGCCCCGGCTGCGGATGAACTCGGCGTACTGGGCGAGGTCCAGGCCGAAGCCGTTCGCCTCCTGGAGCGGGAACATGTCGACCCGCTTGCCGGTCTCCATCGGCTGGTCGGTCCAGCGGCCGAAGGTGGGGACCGGTACCGCCAGGGACTCACGGACCAGCAGGTGGTCGATCCAGGTGATCAGCTCCGTGGAGCCGTTGCCCATCGCCACGCACTGCGGCGGGAGCCGGAGCAGGTCGCACAGCTCCGCGGTGATGGTGTCGGCGCCGCTGGGGTAGTACGTGACGATCTCGCGCAGCCGGACGGCCATCTCCTCGAACATGGCGGGAGTGGGGAAGTACGGGTTGCACGGGATGCAGAAGTCCACCGGGCCCGACCCGTCGCTCTCCCGCGTCAGCGCCGCCATCGAAGGGCTGTGCGCGGCGGTGTTGCGGAACAACGAGGTGACGTTGTCAGGCAAGGGAACCTCCGTCGAAGGGTGGCCCGTGCGGGGGAGCACGGGCCGCCCTTCGATACGGAGGAGGCCCCGGTGGTGTTCAACTCGTGCGGCGTGTGAGCCGGTTCACTGCCCGAAGGTGTGGACGGTCGTCGTCCGGTACGTCCGCCCCGGCCTGAGCACCGTCGACGGGAAGGCCGCGTGGTTCGGCGAGTCCGGGAAGTGCTGCGTCTCCAGGCACAGCGCGTCGCCCTGCCGGTAGGTGCGGCCGCCGCTGCCGGTGAGCGTCCCGTCGAGGAAGTTGCCGGAGTAGAACTGCAGGCCCGGCTCGTTGGTGGCGATCTTCAGGGTGCGGCCGGAGCGCGGGTCGCGCAGGGTCGCGACGTGCTCGGGGCGGGCCGTGATCCCCTTGTCCAGGACCCAGTTGTGGTCGTATCCCTTGGCCTGCACCTGCTGCTCGTGGCCGGCCCGGATGTCCCGGCCGATCGGCTTGGCGTGCCGGAAGTCGAACGGGGTGCCCGCCACCTTCGCCAGCTCCCCGGTGGGGATCAGCCCGGAGTCGGTGGGGGTGTAGCGGGCGGCGGCGATCGTGAGTTCGTGGTCCTCGATCGTGCCGCTGCCCTCGCCGGCCAGGTTCCAGTAGACGTGACTGGTGAGGTTGACGACGGTGGCCTTGTCGGTGGTGGCCTCGTAGTCGATGCGCCAGTCGCCGTGCCGGGTCAGGGTGTACGTCACCTTCGTCCGCAGCGTGCCCGGGTAGCCCATCTCCCCGTCCACGCTGGTGTAGTGCAGGTGCAGGCCGACGTCGGTGCCCTTGGCGAACGGCTCCACGTCCCACACGTGCTTGTCGAAGCCCTTCGCGCCGCCGTGCAGGCTGTTCTCGCCGTCGTTCACGGAGAGCTGGTACGCCGTGCCGTCCAGCGTGAACCGCCCCTTGCCGATGCGGTTGCCGTACCGGCCGATCAGCGCGCCGAAGTACGGGCTCTTCGCGACGTAGTCGGCGAGGTCGCCGAAACCGGCGACCACGTTGGCGTACCGGCCGTGCCGGTCGGGGACCTCCAGGGTCTGGACGATGCCGCCGTAGGACAGCACCTTCAGCCGGGTGCCGCCGTTCTCCAGCGACCAGCGGTACACCTTCGTGCCGTCGGCGAGGGTGCCGAAGACCTCCTTCACCGGCTTGCGCCGTCCCGGACCGGTGGCGGCCCCGGCGCTGCCCGTGCCGAGGGCGGTGGCGGCGAGGCCCGCCGCGGCTGCTCCCGCGATGACCGTGCGTCTGTTCAGTTCCATGGTGCGGCTCCGTGTTGTCTGGGCGCTTACGAACCGGACTTGCGCTTGTTCCACACGTCGAACCCGACCGCCACCAGCAGGGCGAGGCCCTTGATGACCTGCTGCCAGTCGGTGCCGACGCTGAGGAGGTTCATGCCGTTGTTCAGCACGCCGAGGACGAGACCGCCGATGATGGCGCCGAGGACGGTGCCGACACCGCCGCTCATGGAGGCGCCCCCGATGAACGAGGAGGCGATCGCCTCCAGTTCGAAGTTGACGCCCGCCTTCGGCGAGGCCGCGTTCAGCCGGGCGGCTACCACCATGCCCGCCAGGGCCGCGAGCACGCCCATGTTCAGGAAGACGTAAAAGGTGACCTTCTTGTCCTTCACACCGGACAGCTTGGCCGCCGGCAGGTTGCCGCCGATCGCGTAGATGTGCCGGCCGAAGACCGCGTTGCGCATGACGTAGCCGTAGCCGACGACCAGCGCGCCGAGGATGATCAGCACGATCGGGGCGCCCTTGTAGCTGGCGAGCAGCAGGGTGAGGACGAGGATCGCGGCGACCAGCGCGGTCAGCTTCAGCAGGAACAGCCGGGCGGGCAGCACGTCCAGGGAGAACTCCTGCTGGCGGCGGCGGTCCCGGAACTCCTGCCACACCACGGCGGCGATCAGGACGAGCCCGAGCAGCAGGGTGAGGTTGTGGTAGTTGGTGTTCGGGCCGGTCTCCGGCAGGAAGCCGTTGCCGAGCTTCTGCAGTCCGTCGGGGAACGGGCCGAGGGTCTGGCCCTTGAGGAGGATCTCGGTGAGGCCGCGGAAGAGCAGCATCCCGGCCAGGGTGACGATGAAGGACGGTATGCCGAGGTAGGCGATCAGGTAGCCCTGGACCGAGCCGGCCGCGGCGCCCACCAGCAGGCACAGCACCAGCGCGACGGGCCAGGACACGCCGTGCTGCACGGTCAGGACGGCCGCGAAGGCGCCGACGAACGCGGTGAGCGAGCCGACCGACAGGTCGATGTGCCCGGCGATGATCACCAGCATCATGCCGATCGCGAGGATCAGGATGTAGCTGTTCTGGAGCACCAGGTTGGAGACGTTGCGCGGCAGCAGCAGGTCCCCGTCGGTCCAGATCGCGAAGAGGACCACGATCAGGCCGAGCGCGAGCAGCATGCCGTACTGGCGCATGTTGCGGCGCAGGCCGGCCAGCACCAGGCCGAGCAGTCCCCCGTCGGCGGCCGGTCCGCTCCTGCCCGGCGGCGCGGGGGCCGGGCTCTTGGCGGTCACATCCGTGCTCATCGCGTTACCTCTTTGTCCTTCGTCATATGGCGCATCAGCACTTCCTGCGTGGCCTCGGCCCGCGGCACCTCACCGGTCAGCCGCCCGGCGGCCATCGTGTAGATGCGGTCGCACATGCCGAGCAGTTCGGGAAGCTCGGAGGAGATGAAGACGACCGCCTTGCCCTGGGCGGCGAGCTGGTCGATGACTGTGTAGATCTCGTACTTAGCGCCCACGTCGATGCCGCGGGTCGGTTCGTCGAGGATCAGCACGTCCGGACCGGCGAAGATCCACTTGCTGAGGACGACCTTCTGCTGGTTGCCGCCGGAGAGCTTGCCCACCGGCTCGAAGACCGTGGGCGCCTTGATGTTCATGGACTTCCGGAAGCCCTCGGCGACCTGCCGTTCCTCGTGTTCGTCCACCACGCCCCGCCGGGCGACCTTGCCGAGCGCGGTCAGCGAGATGTTCCGGTTGATGGTGTCGATGAGGTTCAGGCCGTAGTGCTTGCGGTCCTCGGTGACGTACGCGATGCCGTGCCCGATCGCCTCCGCCACGGTCTTCGTACGGATCTCCGTGCCGTCCTTCAGGACGGTGCCGGCCGCGTACCGGCCGTAGGTCCGCCCGAAGACGCTCATCGCGAGCTCGGTGCGGCCCGCGCCCATCAGGCCCGCTATGCCCACGATCTCCCCGCGGCGCACGGTCAGCGACACGTCGTCCACGACCTTGCGCTGCTGGTCGATCGGGTGGAACACGGTCCAGCCGCGGATCTCCAGCGCCGGCGCCGCCCCCTCCTCCGGCTGGTGCGGGCTGCGCTCGGGGAAGCGGTGGTCGAGGTCGCGGCCGACCATGCCGGCGATGATCCGCTCCTCGGTCGTCTCCGGCGCCTTCACGTCGAGGGTCTCGATGGACCGGCCGTCCCGGATGATCGTCACCGAGTCGGCGACCTTGCGGATCTCGTTGAGCTTGTGGGAGATGATGATCGAGGTGATGCCCTGGTTCTTCAGCTCCAGGATCAGGTCGAGGAGCTTGTCGCTGTCCTCGTCGTTCAGGGCCGCCGTCGGCTCGTCCAGGATCAGCAGTTTCACCTGCTTCGACAGCGCCTTGGCGATCTCCACCAGCTGCTGCTTGCCCACGCCGATGTCGGCGACCCGGGTCTCCGGGTGCTCGTCCAGACCGACCCGGCGCAGCAGCTCGGTGGCGTGGCGCAGGGTCTCGCGCCAGTTGACGAGTCCGCGCGTGGCGTGCTCGTTGCCGAGGAAGAGGTTCTCCGCGATGGACAGGTGCGGTACCAGCGCCAGTTCCTGGTGGATGATGACGATGCCGTGCTGCTCGCTCGCCCGGATGTCCTTGAACTGGCAGGTTTCTCCCTCGAAGAGGACGTCCCCCTCGTAACTGCCGTAGGAGTGGACGCCGGAGAGCACCTTCATCAGGGTGGACTTGCCGGCGCCGTTCTCCCCGCAGATGGCGTGGACCTCGCCCTGCCGGACGGTCAGGGTGACGTCCGACAGCGCTTTGACACCGGGAAAGGTCTTGACGATCGAGCGCATTTCCAGGACGGGTCCCGCCATGGTCGTGCCTTCCAATCCGTAGGAAATGGGCGGGTTACTTGAGGTCGCTCTCGGTGTAGTAACCCCCGTCGACGAGGACCTGCTGGTAGTTGGACTTGTCGACGCTCACCGGCTGGAGCAGGTAGGCGGGCACGACCTTGGTCCCGTTGTCGTAGGTCTTGGTGTCGTTGACCTGCGGCTTCTTGCCCTTGAGGGAGTCGTCCATCATCGAGGCGGCGACCTCGGCGAGCTTGCGGAGGTCCTTGTAGACGGTCTGCGTCTGCTGGCCGGCGATGATCGACTTCACGGAGGCCAGCTCGGCGTCCTGGCCGGTGATGACCGGCAGCGGCTTGCTGCCCGAGCCGTAGCCGTCCGACTTCAGCGCGGACAGGATGCCGATGGAGATGCCGTCGTACGGCGAGAGGACCGCGTCGACCCGGCCGGTCTTGTAGGACGAGGTGAGGATGTCCTCCATGCGCTTCTGCGCGGTGGTGCCGTCCCAGCGCAGGGTGACGACCTGGGGCAGCTTCGTCTGCCCGGACCTGACCACCAGCTGCTTCTTGTCGATGTACGGCTGGAGGACGCTCATGGCGCCGCCGAAGAAGTACTTGGTGTTGTTGTCGTCGTTGGAGCCCGCGAACAGCTCGATGTTGAACGGGCCCTTCCTGCCCTTGCTCAGCCCGAGCTTGTCGGCGATGTACCGGCCCTGGAGCTTGCCGACCTTCTCGTTGTCGAACGACGCGTAGTAGTCGACGTTCTTCGTGCCGAGGATCAGCCGGTCGTAGGAGACGACCGGGATGTGCGCGTCCGCGGCCTGCTGGAGCACGCTGTTCAGGGACTTGTTGTCGATGGCCGCGATCACCAGGCCCTTGACGCCCTGCGTGATCAGGTTCTCGATCTGGGAGACCTGCTGCTCGGGGTCGTCCTCGCCGTAGACCAGCTTGGTCTTGTAGCCCTTGGCCTGGAGGTCCTTGACGACGTTCTTGCCGTCGTTGATCCAGCGCTCGGAGGACTTGGTCGGCATGGCGATGCCGATGGTGGCGCCCTTGGTGTCGCCCGCCTTCTCCTTGCTGCCGCCCTCGCCGCTCTGGCCGCAGGCGGTGAGGGTGAGGGCGAGCGAGGCGGCTGTGGCCATGGCGGCGAGTGCGGCTCTGCGGTTGCGCATGGGGATCAGTCCTTGTTCTTCTCGTCGTGGAGAGGGGTCACGCGGTGACGGGGAAGCGGTGGAGCGTTCCGGGCGACCGGGAGCCGAGCGGCGCCATGTCGCCGTCCGCGCCGTGCCGGGCCAGCAGGTCCAGGGCGAGCCGGCCGCGCCGCACCCGCTCCCGGGCGGTGTCCAGGGTCACGTCCCTGAGGTGGGTGCCCCACGGGTAGATACCGGGGGCCTTGGACAGACCGAACTTCAGGTAGAGCGGTGCGCCGCGCCGGATCAGCTCGGCGACCTCGTACATCCGGACGTAGCCGCCGAGGTCGTCGGGTGCCTCGATGTACATGTCCATGGGGGCGCCGGAGACCCGGCGGATCTCGGTGAGGTGGTCCAGCGTCAGATCGCTGGGGACGTTGACGGAGTCGGCGCCGAGCCGCTCGTACACGGCGTACGAGGTCGGGTTGACCGGGCCGATGAGCGCGGAGACCTTCAGCGTGGTGTCGGCCGGGATGATCCCGGCCTCGCGGGCCCGGTGCAGGGTCCACAGCACGCCCTCGTCGGCGACGAGCAGGCACTTGACGCCCAGCTCGGTGGCCCGGACGGCGTCCTCGACGCAGCCGGCGACCGCGTCGTGGCCCCGGGCGCGCAGTCCGGCCCCCCGCGAGTCGGACCGCACCGAGCCGCCGATGTCCCAGGTGCCGCGCGGACCGGTGAACAGGCAGAGCTCGATGTCGCGTTCGCCGGTGGCGTCGACCATCTCGGTGATCTCGGCGTCGGTGAGCATCCACACGCCGCTGCCCTGGCTGATCCGGTGGATCGGCACATCGAGGCGGGAGGCCTCCTTGAGGACGACCGCCAGCGCTTCGGGACCCTCGCACGAGGGGATCTCGGTGCGCCAGCGGCCGCCGCCCGGGAAGGTGTGGGCGGAGGCGTCGGCGGGGTCGAGGGCGGGCGCGCCGAGGCCGAGCGCGGCGAGCGCCTGCTCGCCGGGCCTGCGGGCTGCCGGGACGGAAGCGTCGGTCACAAGCTGTCCTTAGGGTCCTGAGTGTTCGGTATTTCGGACAAGGTTCGCGGCTCGGGGTGCGGAAAAGCGCTGGGTGTACGCCGGTCGGGGCGCCGTCAGGTCACGCCCTGACCGGCGTACGGTTCAGGGGCGGAGCAGCACCTTGCCCACCGTGGGATCACCGGCCCCCACCAGCTCGATCGCCCGCGGGAACTCGGTCAGCGGCACCTCGTGCGTGACCAGCGGCAGGGGATCCAGCAGCCCGGCGCCGAACACCCGCACGGCGTGCGCCCAGGCCTCCGGCGGCGCCCCGAAGACGGTGTGCACCTCCAGCTGCCGTACGACGAGATCGGTCGGGTCCAGCCCGTCCGCGCCCGGCGCCGGGATCCCGGTGAGGACCAGGCGCCCGCCGCGCCGCAGCAGCGCGGCGGCGGTGCGGGCGGCGGAAGCCGATCCGGCGGTCTCGATCACCACGTCGAAGTCGTCGGGCAGCTGCTGGTCCTTCAGCCGGAAGTCGCTCGCCCCGAACCGCCGGGACAGCGCCTCCCGGTCGTTCCGCGTGCCCACGACCAGCAGCTCCGCCGGCGAGACCGCCTTCAGGAACTGCACGGCGAACATGCCCAGCGTGCCCGTGCCGACCACCGCGACCCGCTCGCCCGGCCGCGCGTTCGCCTTCAGCGCGGCGGCCGCGACGCAGGCGGCCGGCTCCAGCAGCGCGGCGGCGGTGAGGTCGGCGTCGTCCGGCAGGACGTGCAGCAGCCGGGCGGGCAGGGTGAGCGTGGCCGCCATCGCGCCGGGCTGGGTGAACCCGGTCTCCTCGTACCCGGCCGAGCACAGCGTGGTCTCGCCCGCGTGGCAGCGCTCGCACACCTGGCAGTTGCGGAAGCCCTCGCCGACGACCTTGCGGCCCACGAGCGGGCCGGGCACCCCGGCCCCCACCGCCGTGACCGTCCCCGACCACTCGTGCCCGGGCGTGAGCGGATATCGCACGTACCCGTCCGGCCGGTTGCCCTGGTACACCTCGCGGTCGCTGCCGCAGATGCCGGCCGCGTGCACCGCGACCAGCGCCTCGCCGGGACCGGGCTGCCGGGGCGTGTGAGCCTCGACCCGGTGCACCCCCGGCGCCTCGACCAGGACCTGGGAACTCACTTCGTGCCCTTCGGCTTGCGCTGCTCCCAGCCCTCGGCCCACAGGTCGAACCGGGCCTGCTGCTGCGGGAACTCCGCCGCCGCGTCGACGTCGAGCTCGACTCCGAGCCCGGGCGCGTCGGAGAGGTGGAAGCAGCCGTCCTCCGGGTTCACCTGCGGCGCGCCCTTGACCACCTTCTTGATCTCCGCGTCCGCGAAGTCGTTGAAGTGCTCAAGGATCTTGAAGTTCGGGGAGGTGAAGCCGACCTGGAGGGAGGCGGCGGTGAGCACCGAGCCGCCCACGTTGTGCGGGGCGACCAGCATGTAGTGCGTCTCCGCGGTGGCGGCCAGCTTCCGGGTCTCCCAGATGCCGCCGATGTGGCCGACGTCGGGCTGGATGATGTCCACGGACTGGCTGTCGAACAGCTCGCGGAACTCGATGCGGTCGTGGATGCGCTCACCGGTGGCCACCGGGACGTCCACCTTGGCGGCGACCTTCTCCAGCGCCTTCAGGTTCTCCGGCGGCACCGGCTCCTCCAGCCACGCGGGCTTGAAGGGGGCCATCTCCTTGGCCAGCCGGACGGCGGTGGCGGGGGAGAAGCGGCCGTGCATCTCCAGCATCAGCTCGGCCTCGGGACCGATGGCGTCCCGTACGGCCTCGATGAGCGAGACGGCGTACAGGGTCTGCTCGTGGTCCAGTTCGAAGTGCCCGGTGCCGAAGGGGTCGATCTTCAGCGCCCGGTAACCGCGCTCCATCACCCCCTGGGCGGCCTTGTGGTACGCCTCGGGCGTTCGCTCGGTCGTGTACCACCCGTTGGCGTACGCCTTGACCTTGTCGGTCACCTTCCCGCCGAGCAGCTGCCAGACCGGCACGCCCAGCGCCTTGCCCTTGATGTCCCAGCAGGCCATCTCGACGACCGCGATGCCGGACATGACGATCTCGCCGGCGCGGCCGTAGTCGCCGTACTTCATGCGGCGGACCAGGTCCTCGGCGGCGAACGGGTCGGAGCCGAGAATGTGGTTGGCCTCGGCCTCCTTGAGATAGCCGATCAGCGCGTCGGTGTGACCGAGCATCCGGGTCTCGCCGACTCCCGTGATCCCCTCGTCGGTGTGCACCTGGACGTAGGTCAGGTTGCGCCACGGCGTGCCGACCACGTGCGTGCTGATTCCGGTGATGCGCACGGCAGTTGCCCCTCAGCTGTTCGAGATTTCGTCACACGTTCGAAATGCTGGCGTGACAGTAAGGAGGGTGCGGCAGGGGTGTCAATGGGTCGAACAGGTAACAGTTTCGGCAAGGCTGCCGGGAAATCTTTCGACCCCGCACGAAACCTTCACAGCGGCGCCTGGAACCGTGTCCCGGGCGGACTCTAGTCTTCCCGCGTCATGGACTACTGCCCCCCGTGCCAACGGCACCTCAACGGCGCCCTGGCCTGCCCCGGGTGCGGAACACCGGCCGGCCGCCTCGCCGTCACCACGGCCGTGCCGGCCGTCCACGCGCACGGGTACGCGCAGGCGCCCGCGGGGTACGGGGGAGGGGCGTACGAGGCGCCGTACGCGCCGCCGCACGAGCCCTCCCACGGGCAGCCCTACGACGGGCCGCACGAGAACCCGGTCCGGCTGGAGGAGACCGCCGAGGACGGCCCCGGGGACGACGGCGAGGCCCCCGGCGACGACGCTCCCGCCGGCCGGCGCGCCGACCGTGCCGGGGCGAGCCGACGGGACCGCAAGGCCGCCGTGCACCGGCGCCGCCGTCGCCGTACCGTCCTGATCGCGGCCGGTTTCGTGCTCGCGGCCGGCGGACTGAGCCTCGCCGAACTCGGCACCGACGCCCCCTTCTCGCCGTTCTCCGGCGACACCCCGGCCCCGGCCGGGGACACCACCGCCGACGGCGGCGCCGCCTCCAGCGCGCCGGGCGGCACCACCGTCGACCCGGCCGGCGCCGGCTCCGCCGGCTCCCCGCGCCCGGGCGCCTCCGCCTCCGGATCCGCCTCAGGATCCGCCTCGGCTTCCGCGTCCGCCTCGGAGTCACCCCAGGGCAAGGACTCCGCCTCCCCCTCCGCCGGCGCGACCGGCGAGGCCCGGCAGTCGACCCCGGCCGGTTCCGGTACGGCCCCGGCGAGCCCCGCCGCCCCGCCCCCCGCCCGGCCCGCCACCCCCACCGCGGCCCCGACGACCTCCGCCCCCGCCCCCCAGCCGACGCCCACCAAGACCTGCGACCGCTTCCTGTGGTGGTGCACCTGAGTGCTGTGAGCGCTGTGAGTGCTCCGGACGCACCCGAGACGAGAACGCCCGGCCGCACACCGCCGCACACGCCTGGACCTGACTGCCCGTGACGGCATCCGGGTGTATCGGGAGCACACCCCGGCGCACCCGTGCCGCACCGTCCCACCGGCCATCCGGGGCATCCGTGACACCCGCGGGCCCTCACGGGGGTTGAGTCGAACAGGCACGTCTCGCCGTACCGGTTCGGGAACGCCCGAGGCCGGGACGGGTGTTGTGCCAGGTGGAGCAGCGAGCAGCGGATGGTCAAGGAGTGCGGATGACGCGGGAGATCACCGTCCAGGGCACGGTCGCCGAGGGCTTCGAGCCGGTGCGCGAGGAGTTCGCCGCCTTCGTCGCCGGCGAACGGGACGACTACGAGGGCCAGTTGTGCGCGTACGTCCACGGACGCAGAGTCGTGGACCTGTGGGCGGGCCCGGGAGTGACGGGTGACTCGCTGTACGCCCTGTACTCGGCCACGAAGGGCGCCGCGCACCTCGTCGCGGCGCTGCTCGTGCAGGAGGGCACGCTGGAGCTGGACCGCAAGGTCACGTACTACTGGCCGGAGTTCGCCGCCGAGGGCAAGGGCGCGCTGACCCTGCGGGACCTCCTCGCGCACCGCGCCGGGCTGGTCGGCACCGACACCGGCTTCACCCTCGCCGAACTGGCCGACGACCGGATGATCGCCGAGCGCCTCGCGGACCAGCGGCCCTTCTGGCGGCCGGGCACGGCCTTCGGCTACCACGCGCTGGTGATCGGCGCGCTGACCGGCGAGGTCGTCCGCCGGGCGACGGGCCGCACGCTCCAGGAGGTGTACGAGGAGCGGATCCGCGCCCCGCACGGCCTCGACCTGCACCTGGGGCTGCCGGCCGCGCACGAGCCCCGCTTCCGCACGGTCCAGCCGATGCTGCCCACCCCCGCGCAGCAGGCGCAGCTCGACGCCGTGCCGGGCGGCCCGCACACCCTCGTGTCGATCGCCTTCAACCGGCACGGCACGGACCCCACCGACCTGGAGGACCTGCCGAACGAGCGGCTGGTGCGCGCCAAGGGCCCGGCGTCGGTGGGCGGTGTGGGCTCGGCGCGCGGCCTGGCGGCCATGTACGCCGCCGTGATCGGCGAGGTGGACGGCAGGACCCCGCTGCTGAAGGAGGACACGCTGGCGGAGTTCGCCCAGATCCACTCCACGGGCTACGACCTCGTGGCCCGCGCCCACAAGTCCTTCGGTCTCGGCTTCCAGGCGACCGCCGACACCTGGCACCCCTTCCTGGGCGCCAAGACCGTCGGCCACAGCGGCGCGAGCGGCGTCCAGTCCTTCGCCGACCCGCACAGCGGGATCGCCTACGGCTACACGAGGCGGAGGTTCGCGTTCCCCGGCGGAGCGGCACCCGAGAACAACAGGTTCGCGGCCGCCGTCCAGCGGGCTGCCCTGGCGGCGTCCTGAAGGTGCGCGGGACGGCGCGAGCGACCGCCCGCGACCCGTACGCGACACCGCGCGGTCCCCGGCGTACGCCCCCGGACGGCAGAGCAGCCGCACCCCACGTCCAAGGATGCGGCTGCCGAGTAGGCAACGACGAAGGTCAGACCAGCGTCACGGTGATGTCGCCCCGAGTCGCCTTCGAGTAGGGGCACACCTGGTGCGCCTTCTCGACGAGGCTCCTCGCGGTCGCCGCGTCGACGTGGGGGATGCTCGCCGAGATCTCCACGATGATCCCGAAGCCGTCCTCGTTCTTGCCGATGCCGACCTTGGCCGTGACGGTGGAACCGGAGACGTCGGCGCCCTCCTGCCGGGCCACCACCCCCAGCGCCCCCTGGAAGCAGGCGCTGTACCCCGCGGCGAACAGCTGTTCCGGGTTGGTCCCGGACCCGCTGCCACCCATCTCCTTCGGCGGGTTGACGACGACGTCGAGTCGGCCGTCGTCCGTGGCGACCCGCCCGTCCCGGCCGTTCTCGGCGGTGGCGACGGCGGTGTACAGGACGTCGGACTGCGTGATGGGCATGCGGTTGTCTTCCTCCTCGGTCCGCCGCGACTCGCGCCCACGATCGCGACAGATTTCGGAAAGAAGTTACCGCATGCCGAAAATCTCGGGAACCCTAGAGCTTGACGACCATCTTGCCGACGTTGTCGCCGCGCAGGACCCCGAGGAACGCCTCCAGGTTGTTCTCGATGCCCTCGACCACGGTCTCCCGGTACTTCAGCGCGCCCGAGGCGACCCACGGCCCGACCTCCTGGACGAACTGCGGCTGCAGGTCGTAGTGGTCGCCGACCAGGAAGCCCTCGATCCGGCCGCGGGTCTGGATGAGGCGGGCGAGGTTCTTCGGGCCGGGAGCGGGCTCGGTGTTGTTGTAGACCGAGATCATGCCGCAGACCGCGATCCGGCCGCCCTCGTTCAGCGAGCCGATGGCGGCCTCCAGGTGGTCCCCGCCGACGCTGTCGAAGTAGACGTCGATGCCGTCGGGCGCCGCCTCGCGCAGCTGCTCGGCGACCGGGCCGTTCTTGTAGTTGAACGCGGCGTCGAAGCCGTACTCGTCCACCAGCAGCCTGACCTTCTCGTCGGAGCCGGCCGAGCCGATGACCCGGGAGGCGCCCTTGAGCTTGGCGATCTGGCCCACCTGGCTGCCCACGGCCCCGGCCGCACCGGACACGAAGACGGCGTCGCCCTCCTTGAAGGAGGCGGTGCGCAGCAGGCCGGCGTAGGCGGTCAGGCCGGTCATGCCGAGGACGCCCAGGTACGTCGACAGGGGGGCGGCCTGGGGGTCGACCTTGACGGCGTGCCGGGCGTCCACGGCCGCGTACTCGCGCCAGCCGAGGAAGTGCAGGACGTGGTCGCCGACGGCGATGCCCTCGGCGCGGGACTCGACCACCTCGCCGACCGCGCCGCCCTGCATGACCTTGCCCAGCTCGAAGGGGGCGACGTACGACTTCGCTTCACTCATCCGGCCACGCATGTACGGGTCGACGGAGAGGTACGTGTTCCGCACCAGCACCTGGCCCTCGCGCGGGGTCGGGACCGGTGCCTCGACCAGGGCGAAATCCTCGGGCTTGGGCCAGCCGACGGGACGGCTGAGCAGGTGCCACTCGCGGTTGATCATGACGGTGCCTTTCACGATTACTTCAGTACCTGAAACAACCATGCTCCTGAATATTTCAGTATGTCAAGTAACCGGGTATCCTGGCGGGTATGTCCACCCCATCGAAGAACCGTCGCCCCGACGCCCTCACCCTGGAAGTCGTGGAGCTGATCGGCGACGTCGTGGCCCGCTTCTACGCGGACTACGAGAAGGCGGCGGCCGAGCACTCGCTGACCGGCCCGCAGGCCAGGCTGCTCAGCCTGCTCTCGCTGGAGCCGCTGCCCATGCGCAAGCTGGCCCAGAAGCTCAAGTGCGAGCCGTCGAACGTGACCGGGATCGTGGACCGCCTGGAGCTGCGCGGACTGGTGGAGCGCCGCCCCGACCCGGCCGACCGCCGGGTGAAGGTGGCCGCGGCCACCGAGGAGGGCCGCCGCATGGCCCGGGACCTGCGCGAGAACCTCGACTTCGCGCGCGAACCGCTCGCCGCCCTGAGCGACGACGAACGCGGCTCCCTGCGCGACCTGCTCCGCCGCATGCTGGACGTCTGACCCCCCTCGTCCGGCGTCCCGCCCTGTCACACCCAGCCAGTAGAGTCCTCGCCATGCGCGATCTCGGGGTGGGTTTCGGTTATCTCCTGAAGGGCCAGCGGTGGGTGGCCCGGCACGGGCGGAGTTACGGCTTCGGGCTGCTGCCCGGCCTGATCACGCTGGTGCTGTACACCGCCGCGCTGGTCGCGCTGGCCCTGTGGGGCGAGGACGCGGTCGGCTGGGCGACCCCGTTCGCGGACGACTGGTCCAGCCCCTGGCGTGGCCTGTTCCGCGGCTTCCTGACCGCCGTCCTGTTCGCGCTCGGCCTGCTGCTGGCCGTGCTGACGTTCACCGCCGTCACCCTGCTGGTCGGCCAGCCCTTCTACGAGAGCCTCTCCGAGAGGGCCGACGCCGACGCCTCGCCCGACGGCACCGCCGCCCGGTCCGGCCTGCCGCTCTGGCGGGAGCTGTGGATCTCGGCCCGGGACAGCCTGCGCATCCTGGTCCGGGCCGGCCTGTGGGGCGTCCTGCTCTTCGCGCTCGGCTTCCTGCCGTTCGTCGGGCAGACCGTCGTCCCCGTGATCGGCTTCTTCGTCACCGGCTTCTTCCTCACCGAGGAGCTCGCCGCCGTGGCCCTGCAGCGCCGGGGCGTCGACCTGCGCGCCCGCCTCACCCTGCTCCGCTCCCGCAAGACCCTGGCCTGGGGGTTCGGCACACCCCTGGGACTGGCCTTCCTGGTTCCGTTCGTCGCGGTGTTCCTGATGCCGGGCGCGGTCGCGGGCGCCACGCTCCTCGCCCGTGACCTGCTGGGCGAGGAGACCGCGGGGGAGGGCACCGACGCGCCCGAAGAGGAGAACGCCACCCCGTGACCGAGATACTCGCCGTCGCCGTCATCACCGTCCTGGCCGTCATCGCCCCCGGCGCCGACTTCGCGATGATCGTCCGCAACAGCTATCTGTACGGCCGCCGCACCGGCCTGCTCGCCGCCGCCGGAGTCGCCGCCGGCGTGCTGGTCCACGTCACCTACACGATGCTCGGCGTGGGCCTGCTGATCGCCTCCTCCACCTTCCTGTTCACGGTCGTCAAGCTGATCGGCGCCGCCTACCTCGTCCACATCGGCGTGCGCACCTTCCGCACCCGCGGCGAGGTGAAGGTGGACCTGGAGCACAAGGCGACACTGACCCCGCTCGCCGCGCTGCGCACCGGCTTCCTCACCAACGTCCTCAACCCCAAGACGACCCTGTTCGTCGTCTCCACCTTCGCCCAGGTCGTCAGCCCCGGCACACCGGTCTGGCGGCAGGCGGGCTACGGCCTGTTCATGTCGCTGGCCCACCTGCTGTGGTTCGGCGTCGTCGCGCTCTTCTTCTCGCAGGAGCGCATGCGCACGCTGATGCTCCGCGCCCAGAAGGTCCTCAACAAGGTCATCGGCTCCGTCCTCGCCGGCCTCGGCATCAGCCTGGCCTTCGCTCCGTCGCACTGACGGCCACGGCGACGATCGCCCGCACCTGGGCGATGATGTCCAGCCGGTTGCGGACGAACTCGGGGTCGGTCACCTCGGTGGTGTTCCCGGCCCCGAACTGCAGCACGGGGGTGTGCACGTGCCCGCCCGGCAGCGTGTCGTGCAGGCCGAGCCGGTCCCGCAGCAGGGTGGCCCGGTAGGCGATCTCGTTGGACAGGTAGTCGCCGCCGCCCCCGGCCCGGGCGGTGGAGCCGGGGGTCGGCCCGTCCGGCCGCACGACGGGATCGCTCCCGCCCGCGGGGATCTCGGTGACCTCCGTGTGGTCGTACACCGGGAAACGCCCGGTGCGCGCGGCCGCGAGGGCGGCGTACGGCAGGGTCGTGGTCGTCCACTGCGGCTGTGTGGCCGGGTCCGTGACCGGCACGGTCTCCGTCCGGCCGACGTCGTCGTTGTCCGGGAAGCCGCCGCGCCAGGCGCCGTTGGTGCGCTCGACGTCGAACCGGCCGACCCGCCCCTGGCTCACGGTCGTGAACAGGTCCGCCTTCGGCAGGTACGGCCGCAGGGTCCGCTCCACCGTGCCCTCGGCGAAGTCCCGCCAGCGCACCGGGAACACGGCGGTCTCGATGCGCGCCGGTCCCGCCGCCGTCTCGACGACGGTGCCGTCCAGCGCGAGCGCCGCCGCCCCGGACGGGTTGGAGGTGCGGATGTCCCGGTCGAGCGTGAAGGGGTCGAAACCGGTGAGGACGACCCGGCGCGAGGTGTCCGCGGCCGGGAGGCGGAGGTCGGTCTGCCCCCGCGAGGTCCGCTCCAGCCGGTCGAGCAGCGCGTTCCGCTGCCGCTCCGTGAGCCCGAAGTCCGGCCGCCAGGTGCGCACGTCCCGGGTCATGCCCAACCGGGCCCAGTACAGCGGCCGGTCGTCGCCCCGGTCCAGGTCCCCGCCGGCGGGTCCCCGCCCCTGCGCACGGTCCACGGCCCGCCGCCACAGCGCGGACCCCTCCCGTGCGACGACGCGGCGGGCCTGCGCGTAGGACCGCG
The DNA here is from genome assembly GCF_055564315.1 of Streptomyces sp. NPDC029151. Classification (NCBI taxonomy): domain Bacteria; kingdom Bacillati; phylum Actinomycetota; class Actinomycetes; order Kitasatosporales; family Streptomycetaceae; genus Streptomyces; species Streptomyces sp. NPDC029151. The sequence continues at coordinate 794,213 of NZ_JBVHWQ010000002.1, read as the reverse complement.
CGTGCTCCAGCGCGCGTCCGAACTCCCGTGCCACGCCGTCGAACCCGGAGCGCCGCAGGATCTCCTGCGGCTCCGCCCGGTCGAGCCGCTGCTCCTCGACGGTGGGGGAGGGGGCGGGGGCGGGCGGGGCCGCCGAGGCGGTGGCCGGGGGCGCGGACAGGCCGGCGAGCAGCGCGAGTCCGAGGACGCCGAGACGAAGTCGTGTGGGGCTCAAGGGAGTTGGGCTCCTTCCGGGAAGCGCCGTGACTGCGGCCCACCGTACTCGGCCGCGCGCCGGCGGGCGCCGGTCGCGCAGGTGTCCGCCTCCCGGGGGGAGCGATCCCTCAGTCCGCCCGCTCCCCCAGCAGCCGCAGGAAGTCCCGGAACGCGCCCGGCATGTCGACCGAGTCCGGGTCGAGGAGCCACTGGTACTGGAGGCCGTCCATCACGGCGACCAGCAGGGGGGCGGTGCGTTCGGGGGTGAGGCCGTTCGGGAGCCGGTCGCCGTACTCGCCGCGCAGGACGGCGGTCATGGAGGCGCGGACGCGCGCGTACCGCTCGGTGAAGTAACCCCGCGCCGGATGACCCTCCGTCACGCTCTCGCCGAGCAGCGCGGAGAAGGTCTGGATGATCGCCGGCCGCATCGCGTTGTACTCCACCAGCGAGGCCAGCAGGTCCGTCCGCCACCGCGAGTCCGGCACCGCGTCCCACCGGTCCCGGTCCTGGAGGACCGCCACCAGCAGCGCCTCCTTGGTGGGGAAGTGGTGCAGCAGCCCCTGCTGGGTGAGCCCCACCCGCTCGGCCACGGCCGCGAGGCTCGCGCCCCGGTAACCGCGCTCGGCGATCACCTCCAGGGCGGCCCCCACGATCTCCGCGCGCCGCTCCTGGCCCCTGACCCTCGCGTTCATGACGTCACCGTACGGCATCCTCGCCCCCTCGATGTAACGGCAAGATAACGAAACCTACCCGTCGACAGGTGACGCGGGCACGATGGAGACACCTGCACGGACTCGACGAGGAGGACCCCGATGGCGGGAGCCCAGCCCACCCCGGCCGACCAGGCCCGCGAGGCGGTCGTGGAGGCCGCCCTCGGCGCGCTCGACCTCGACGCCAAGACCCGGCTGCTGGCCGGACAGGACATGTGGAGCCTGCCCGCGCTCCCCGAGATCGGCCTGGGCTCCCTGGTCATGTCGGACGGACCGATCGGCGTCCGGGGCGTGCGCTGGACCGCCGACGACCCCTCCGTGGCCCTGCCCTCGCCGACCGCGCTCGCCGCCACCTGGGACCCCGGACTCGCCCGCCGCGCCGGTGTGCTGCTCGCCCAGGAGGCCCGCCGCAAGGGCGTCCACGTCCTGCTGGCGCCCACCGTCAACCTGCACCGCTCCCCGCTCGGCGGCCGCCACTTCGAGTGCTACAGCGAGGACCCCTGCCTGACCGGCGTCATCGGCACCGGCTACGTGACCGGCGTGCAGTCCGGCGGGGTCGGCACCACCGTCAAGCACTTCGTCGCCAACGACGCCGAGACCGACCGCCTCACCGTGAACAACCTGGTGCCCGAACGCGCCCTGCGCGAGCTGTACCTGGCCCCCTTCGAGGCCATCGTCACCGGCGCCCGCCCCTGGGGGATCATGACCGCCTACAACACGGTCAACGGCACGACGATGACCGAGCACCACCACCTCGTCAACGAGGTCCTGCGCGGCGAGTGGGGCTTCGACGGCTTCAACGTCTCCGACTGGACGGCCGCCCGGGACACGGTCGCCGCCGTCCACGGCGGCCTCGACGTCGCGATGCCCGGCCCCCGGACCGTGTACGGCCCCGCCCTCGCCCAGGCCGTGCGCGACGGCAGGGTCGCCGAGGCCACCGTCGACGCGGCCGTCCGCCGGGTCCTCCGCCTGGCCGCCCGCGTGGGCATCCTCGCCGGCGCCGAACCGGTGGTCACCGAGCCGCCCGCGCCCGTCGACGGCGAGGCCCTGGCCCGCGAGATCGCCCGCCGCTCCTTCGTCCTCCTGCGCAACGAGCGCGGCGCGCTCCCGCTGCGGCCCGGCGCCACCGTCGCCCTGATCGGCGCCGCCGCCCGCGACGCCCGCGTGCTCGGCGGCGGCTCCGCCACCGTCTTCCCGGCCCGGACCGTCTCCCCGCTCGACGGCCTCACCGCCGCCCTCCCCGACGGCACCCTCCGCTACGCCGTCGGCGCCGATCCCGCCACCGAACTGGCCGTCGCCGACCAGGGCTTCACCCTGCGGGCCGTCTGCCGGGACGCCGCCGGCGACGTCATCGGCACCCGCTCCGCCCCCGGCGGCCAGATCCAGTGGATGGGCTCCGACCTCCCCGACGGCGTCACCCACGCCACCCTCCACACCATCGAGCTGACCGGCACCTTCACCCCCCGCGAGTCCGGCCCGCACACCTTCGGCATCAAGGGCACCGGCCCCTTCACCCTCACCGTCGACGGCACCACGTACTACGACGACGTCCAGCGCCCCGCCGAGGACGACCCCTTCGAGGCCTTCTTCGCCGCCCCCGTCCCCCGCGCCGAGACCGAGCTGACCGCCGGCGAACCCGTCGACATCTCCCTCACCCACGTCGTCCGGCTCCCGGAGGACCTGCCGATGAAGGTGATCGCCTTCGCGCTCGCCCACTCCGGCCCGCGGCGCGATCCCGACGAGCTGATCGCCGAGGCCGCACGGGCCGCCCGGGCCGCCGACACGGCCGTGGTCGTGGTCGCCACCACCGACCGCGTGGAGTCCGAGGGCTTCGACCGCCGGGACCTGCGGCTGCCCGGCCGCCAGGACGACCTGGTCCACGCGGTCGCCGCCGCCAACCCGAACACCGTCGTGGTCGTCAACGCCGGCTCCCCGGTGGAACTGCCCTGGCGGGACGAGGTCGCCGCCGTCCTGCTGACCTGGTTCCCCGGCCAGGAGGGCGGCGCGGCCCTCGCCGACGTGCTCACCGGCGCCCACGAGCCCGGCGGCAGGCTCCCCACCACCTGGGGCTCCCTCGCCGACGCCCCGGTCACCCAGGTCGTCCCGGTGGACGGCGAACTGCCCTACAGCGAGGGTGTGTTCATCGGCCACAGCGCGTGGGAGCGGGCCGGTCGCACCCCGTCGTACCCCTTCGGCCACGGTCTCGGCTACACCGACTGGGCCTACGAGTCCCTGGAGGTCGACGGCACCACCGTCCGCGTCCGCGTGCGCAACACCGGCGAGCGGGCCGGCCGGGAGATCGTCCAGGTCTACGTCTCACCGGCCGGGCCCGGCCCCGAGCGCCCGGCGCGCCGGCTGGCGGGCTTCGCGTCGGTCGAGGCCGGCCCCGGCCGGAGCGCCGAGGCCGCCGTCGAGCTGCCGCGCCGGGCCTTCGAGGTGTGGGACGAAGAGGCGAAGGCGTGGTCGTGTGTGAAGGGTTCGTACGAGATCACCGCCGGACGCTCGATCGCCGACCGCCGGCTGACCGCGCCGATTAACGTCTGATCCGGGACAAGTCTCCCCGCATGAGCAGCCCCGGCCCGGGACCTGACCCCTGGGCCGGGGCTTGGCATGTGCGTTTAGCAGCGTGGTGTCCGGTCGGTCAAGGTACGAGTTTCCGGAACCTGACCGGGGTGCGGCCGCCGGGGTTCATTTGAAGCAGCCCGAGAACGGCTCGGGCAGCAACCCCCCTCGGAGGCGGATTCCCATGACGAACATCGAGCGCAAGAACTACAAGAAGCGCCTGGCGATGCTGGCCACCACGGTCACCCTGGCAGCCGGCGGTGTCCTGATCCCCACCGCCGCTTTCGCCGCACCGGCGGCCGCACCGGCCCACACCCAGACGCTGCACCACACGAAGCACTGCAACCCGCACAAACTCGTTGGGGCTCCTCAGGGTGCTGGTGCTGGTGCTGGTGCTGGTGCCGGGGCGGGTGCGGGTGCGGGTGCGGGTGCTGGAGCGGGTGCCGGTGCTGGTGCGGGTGCAGGAGCGGGTGCTGGGGCCGGTGCCGGGGCAGGCGCAGGCGCAGGCGCTGGTGCGGGTGCCGGAGCCGGTGCGGGCGCTGGTGCCGGGGCTGGTGCTGGTGCTGGAGCGGGCGCTGGTGCCGGGGCTGGTGCTGGTGCCGGAGCGGGTGCTGGGGCCGGTGCCGGGGCAGGCGCAGGCGCAGGCGCTGGTGCGGGTGCCGGAGCCGGTGCGGGCGCTGGTGCCGGTGCTGGTGCTGGTGCCGGTGCCGGGGCTGGTGCTGGTGCTGGTGCTGGAGCGGGCGCTGGTGCGGGTGCGGGTGCGGGTGCTGGCGCCGGAGCGGGTGCCGGTGCGGGTGCCGGTGCGGGTGCTGGTGCTGGAGCCGGTGCCGGTGCGGGCGCTGGTGCTGGTGCTGGTGCGGGCGCTGGTGCGGGCGCGGGTGCGGGCGCTGGTGCGGGTGCCGGTGCGGGTGCCGGTGCGGGCGCCGGTGCCGGGGCCGGGGGCTGAGTCCCGGCATCCGGTCCGGTCGGTGGGGACCGTTTCCTCCCTCACCACCGTCGAGGCCTTCGGGCCGGTGGGACTCCCCGTCCCGCCGGCGCGGAGGCCTCCTCCGCGTCGCGGGCCGGTCAGGACGCCGAGAGGGCGTACACCGTCTCGGAGCGGAAGACCTCGCCGGGCCGCAGCACCGTGCTCGGGAAGTCGGGCCGGTGGGGCGAGTCCGGGAAGTGCTGCGTCTCCAGCGCGATCCCGGCGCAGGGTGAGAACAGCCCGGAGAGATGGTCGGCGGTGTACAGCTGGAGGCCCGGCTCGGTCGTCGCGACCGTCAGCCTCCGCCCGGACGCGGGGTCGTACAGCTCGGCCACCTCCTCGGCCGCGCCGGTCACCCCCTTGTCCAGGACGAAGTTGTGGTCGTAGCCCGAGCCCGTCCTCCGGGCCGTACGGAAGTCGAAGCGGGTCCCCGTCACGTCCGCCGGTTCCCCGGCCGGGATCAGGTCCGCGTCCACCGGCGTGTACCGGGACGCGGCCAGCCGCAGCTCGTGTCCGCCGGCGGGACCGGAACCGGAGCCGCTCAGGTTCCAGTACGTGTGCTGGGTGAGGTTCACGACCGTCGGCGCGTCGGTGTCCGCCTCGTAGACGATCCGCAGCGCACCCGACTCCGTCAGCGTGTACGTCACCGTCACCGCCAGCCGGCCCGGGAAGCCCTCCTCGCCGTCCGCGCTCACCCGGCTCAGCCGCAGCCCGTGCGCCACCGGCTCCACGTCCCACACCCGCTTGTCGAACCCGCGTTCACCGCCGTGCAGCGAGTTCGGACCGTCGTTCGCCGGCAGGGTGTACATACGGTCGTCCAGACGGAACCGGCCGCCCGCGATCCGGTTCGCGTACCGGCCGATCACGGCGCCCAGATACGGCTCCGGGTGGGCCAGGTAGCCGGCGAGCTCCGGGAACCCCAGCACCACGTCCGCCGTCCGCCCGGCCGCGTCCGGGGCCTCGAACGACTGCACGATCCCGCCGTACGACAGCACCCGCACCCGCACCCCGCCGCGCTCCAGCGTCCATCGGTGCACCGCCGTGCCGTCGGGGAGTGTGCCGAAAAGTTCGTTCATGTGGAAACCCTAGTAGTGCCGTCGGCAGTCGCATCCGCCGAGGGTGACGGTTCACCGCATGCGCCGCGCCCGCACTCGACGGGGTGTCGTGTGTTCCCGGGCTTCGTCGTGTCGGTCTTCGTCGGCCCTCCGGCCTGGTTCCCGGGCATCCTGTTCGCCGCACTGGCCGTGAGTGTACTGATCATCTGGACCGAGCAGAAGAAGCGCGGCCACCGCTGAAGCCGCGCTGCCTGTCGGACCCGCTGACCGGAACGGGGCCGGTCACGGATTTCCCGCCGTGATCCTGCGGTACGCGATCTCCGCCAGCCGTGCCTGGCCGTCCTTGCTGGGATGGAACCAGTCCCAGTGACTGAGCTGGTCCGTGCCGAAGCGGTAGTCGTGCACCGCGTTGCCGTCGAAGCGGCAGCGGCGGTCCTTGGCACAGACCTCCGCCAGCACCTTGTTGTAGGCCACGACCCGCTGCTGCACCGCGTCCCGGCGCAGCATCGCCGCGCTGGTCAGATCGTCCGCGTCACCCAGCATCGAGGGGCAGATGCCGAGCTTCCACACCTGCTTGCCCAGCGCGTTCGACCGGCCCTGCGACCACAGCCGCTTCAGATTGGGCACGCTCGACACGTACACCTGCGTCTTCGGCAGCGCCGAGCGCAGCCTGTCCAGCGCCTCCTCGAAGTCCGCGCGGAAGTCGGCCACCGGGGTCATCGCCGACGCCGAGGACCGGCAGGCGTCGTTCGCCCCCACCATCACCGTCACCAACTCCGGGCGGCGGCCCACCGCCCGTTCCATCTGCTCCGGCAGGTCGGCCATGCGGGCGCCGGTCACCGCGTAGTTCCAGCTGTGCTCCGCCGCGCCCGTCACCCCCAGCAGCCGCACCGCCAGGCTGTCCACCCGGGCGTCGCTGCCCGTCGCCCACGACACCTCCGGGCAGTCCGACAGCACGGTGCACGCGTCGAAGCCGCGCGTGATGGAGTCGCCCACCGCGGCGATGGAGTCCGGGCTGCGGTCCCACACCGGTGGCCGGGCCCCGCGTGCCGTGGTGCCGTGGGGCGCCGGGGAACGCCCGTCCCCGCCGCCGCAGCCGGCGGCTCCCAGCACCACGGCCGCCACGACGGCGAGAACGGCCCGCACACGGTGGCTCGGTTTCCGCATCCCTGGTGTTCTCCTCGCTCGACGGTCGGCACCCCCCTCCCATAACAACGTGCGAGGGTTCCCGCCCCGGCACCCGGGAACGGCGCACCCCCGTACAAGCGTCCCCCTGGGTGAATGGCGGCGGTTTCCTGGCACCGGGACCGACGGTACGTCACACTCCTTGCGCCGTCGCAGGGTAGCCTCGCCATCAACGCGGCCGTCGCGCCACTGCCGCCCAGCCAGTCCGCAAGATGTCCCGCTCTGCCCGGAGGTTCCGGTGACGACACGTGGAGTTCTGTACGTGCACTCCGCGCCGCGCGCGCTGTGCCCGCACGTCGAGTGGGCCGTCGCCGGGGTGCTCGGCACGCGCGTCAACCTCGACTGGATCCGGCAGCCCGCGGCCCCCGGCACCTGGCGCTCGGAGTTCTCCTGGCAGGGCGAGGCCGGCACCGCCTCCAAACTCGCCTCCGCGCTGCGGGGCTGGCACCTGCTGCGCTTCGAGGTCACCGCCGAGCCCTGCGCGACCGCCGAGGGCGAGCGCTACAGCTGCACCCCCGACCTCGGCATCTTCCACGCCGTCACCGGCATCCACGGCGACATCCTGATCCCGGAGGACCGCCTGCGCGCCGCGCTGACGCGGTCCAAGCAGGGAGAGACCGACCTGGAGGCGGAGATCGCCAAGCTCCTGGGCAAGCCGTGGGACGACGAACTGGAGCCCTTCCGCTACGCCGGCGAGGGCGCCCCGGTCCGCTGGCTGCACCAGGTCGTGTGAGCCGTCCCGCACCACCGGGCATGCCGAAGGGCCCCCACCAGCCGGTGAGGGCCCTTCGCTCATGTCTCTCAGACGGTCCTGAACGCCAGCACCACGTTGTGCCCGCCGAAGCCGAACGAGTCGTTCAGCGCGGCGATACGTCCCTCGGGCAGCTGACGGGCCTCACCGACCACCACGTCCGCGTCGACCTCCGGGTCGAGGTTCTCCACGTTGATGGTCGGCGGAGCCGTGCGGTTCACCAGGGCCAGGATCGACGCGACGGTCTCGACACCGCCGGCCCCGCCGAGCAGGTGACCGGTCATCGACTTGGTCGCGGAGATCGCCATGTGGTCGACGTCGTCGCCGAACACCTTCCGCAGCGCCTTGATCTCGGCGACGTCACCCTGCGGCGTCGAGGTGGCGTGCGCGTTCACGTGCACGATCTCGGCCGGCTTCAGGTCGGTGCTGTCCAGCAGGTTCTGCAGCGCCTGCGCGATGCCGTTGCCGGACGGCTCGGGCTGCGTGATGTGGTGGGCGTCGGCGGAGATGCCCTGTCCGACCGCCTCGGCGTAGATCCGGGCACCGCGTGCCTTCGCGTGCTCCTCGGACTCCAGGACGATCACACCGGCGCCCTCGCCGAGCACGAAGCCGTCCCGGCCCGCGTCGTAGGGACGCGAGGCGCCCTGCGGGTCGTCGTTGTTCTTGGACATCGCCATCATGTTGCCGAACGCGGCGATGGGCAGCGGGTGGATGGCGGCCTCGGTACCACCGGCCACGACCACGTCCGCACGCCCGGTGCGGATCATCTCGATCGCGTACCCGATGGCCTCCGCGCCCGAGGCGCAGGCCGAGACCGGGGTGTGCACACCGGCGCGGGCACCCAGCTCGATACCGACGTTGGCCGCCGGCGAGTTGGGCATCAGCATCGGCACGGTGTGCGGGGAGACGCGGCGTACGCCCTTGTCCTTGAGGACGTCGTACTGGTCCAGCAGGGTCGTCACGCCGCCGATGCCGGAGGCGATGACCGCACCGAGACGATCGGGGTTCACGGACGCGTCCTCGCCGGCCCTGGCGGTGAAACCGGCGTCCTTCCAGGCCTCCTGGGCGGCGATCAGCGCGAACTGCGCGGACCGGTCCAGCTTGCGGGCCTGCGGGCGCGGGATGATCTCGCCCGGCTCGACGGCGATCTGCGCGGCGATCCGGACGGGCAGCTGGGCCGCCCACTCCTGCTCCAGCAGGCTGACACCGGACGTGCCGGCGACGAGGGCCTCCCAGGTCGAGGCTGCGTCGCCACCCAGCGGTGTGGTTGCGCCGATACCGGTGACGACCACGGTGCGATTGGTCGGGCTCACGGGAATTCTTTCTCCAACGGAATACGGGAGGACTACCCCCGCCTCAGCGGGGATTACGGCGCCACCGCCGGGTGGCGGGGCCTTGCAGCCGGACGGGCCTCGCGGCCTGACGGCCTGTGAGGGCCTAAGGGATGGCTCAGGCCTGGTGCTCGAGGATGTACTTCGTCGCGTCACCGACGGTCTTGAGGTTCTTGACGTCCTCGTCCGGGATCTTCACGTCGAAGCGCTCTTCGGCGGCGACGACGACCTCGACCATGGACAGCGAGTCGACGTCCAGGTCGTCGGTGAAGGACTTGTCCAGCTGGACGTCCTCAACCGGGATGCCGGCGATCTCGTTCACGATTTCGGCGAGACCGGCGACGATCTCTTCCTGAGTGGCGGCCATGTCAGGCGCTCCTTCTTAGATGTTCCGAACGGTTTGTGGCAGTTGTCCCCCTGCCGGACCGCATGATCCGGCACGGAGTGCCTAGGGGAGGGTAACGACCGTGGCGGCGTAGACGAGACCCGCCCCGAATCCGATGACGAGCGCGGTGTCGCCGCTCTTCGCCTCCCCGGTCGCCAGGAGCCGCTCCATCGCGAGCGGGATCGAGGCGGCCGAGGTGTTGCCGGTGGTGCGGATGTCACGGGCGACCGTGACGTGCTCCGGCAGCTTCAGCGTCTTCACCATCGAGTCGATGATCCGCACGTTGGCCTGGTGCGGAATGAAGACGTCCAGGTCGTCCGGGGTGATTCCGGCCGCGTCCAACGCCTGCTGGGCGACCTTCGCCATCTCGAACACGGCCCAGCGGAACACCGCCTGGCCCTCCTGCGTGATCGCAGGGAACTTGATGTTGCCCTCGCTGTCGAGGGGCAGCTGGGAGACGTCGCCGAGCCGGAACCGGTCCCACGGGACGGTCTGCTTGATCGTCCCGGACTTGTCGCCCTCCGAGCCCCACACCGTCGGACCGATCGCCGGCTCCTTGGAGGGGCCGACCACGACCGCGCCGGCGCCGTCACCGAACAGGAAGGCGGTCGCCCGGTCCTCCAGGTCGGTCAGGTCGCTCAGCCGCTCCACACCGATGACGAGCACGTACTCGGCGGAACCTTCCACCACCATGCCCTTGGCGAGCGTCAGGCCGTAGCCGAAGCCCGCGCAGCCCGCCGAGATGTCGAAGGCGGCGGCCTTGTCGGTGCCGAGCTTGTCGGCGATCTCGGTGGCGACGGCCGGGGTCTGGCTGAAGTGCGAGACGGTCGACACGACGACCGCGCCGATCTGCTCGGCGTCGATGCCGGCGTCCGCGATCGCCTTGCCGGAGGCCTCGATCGACATCGCGGCCACGGTCTCCTCGGGACCCGCCCAGTGCCGGGTCTCGATGCCGGAGCGGGAGCGGATCCACTCGTCGGACGAGTCGATCCTTTCGAGGATCACCTCGTTCGGCACCACCCGGGTCGGCCGGTAGCCGCCGACGCCGAGAATGCGCGCATACGGGGCACCCTTGCTGGGCTTGATCTTCGACATGCTCTCGGGCTCCTTAGGCGCCGGCGTGCTCGGCGATGAGCTCGCGAGCGGCGTCGAGGTCGTCGGGGGTCTTCAGGGCGAGGTTCCTGACCCCGGGCAGGGCCCGCTTGGCCAGGCCGGTCAGGGTGCCGCCCGGGCACACCTCGACGATCGCGGTGACGCCCAGCTCCTTGAACGTCTCCATGCACAGGTCCCAGCGGACCGGGTTGGCGACCTGGCCGACCAGCCGCTCCAGCACCTCGGCGCCGGAGGAGACGGTCCGGCCGTCCTTGTTGGAGACGTAGGGGATCTTCGGGTCGGCCGGCGACAGCTGTTCCGCCGCCTTGGCCAGGGTCTGCACCGCGGGCGCCATGTGGGGGGTGTGGAAGGCCCCGGCCACCTTCAGCGCGACGATCTTGCGGACACCCTCGGGCTTGTCGTCGTTCAGCGCGGCCAGCTGCTCCAGCGTGCCGGCGGCGACGACCTGGCCCGCGCCGTTGATGTTCGCCGGGGTCAGACCCAGCTTCTCCAGGTGCGCGACGGAGGTCTCCGGATCGCCGCCGAGCAGCGCCGCCATGCCGGTCTCGGTGACCGCGGCGGCGTCGGCCATCGCCAGACCCCGCTTGCGGACGAGACCGAGGGCGGACGTGTCGTCCAGCACACCGGCGAAGGTGGCGGCGGTGATCTCGCCGACGCTGTGCCCCGCGACCGCGCCCGGCGCGATCTCGGACATGTCACCGAGTGCCGCGGCGGACAGGATGCCGGCGGCCACGAGCAGCGGCTGGGCCACCGCGGTGTCACGGATGGCGTCGGCGTCGGCCTGGGTGCCGTAGTGGACGAGGTCCAGTCCGATGGCGTCCGACCAGGCGGCGACGCGGTCGGCGGCACCGGGCAGTTCGAGCCAGGGGGTCAGGAAGCCGGGCGTCTGAGCGCCCTGGCCGGGAGCGACGAGTACGAGCACTCTCACACTCTCTCTTGGGGACGGCCACGGCCGCCCGTGGGGACAGGGACGAAGAACACGAAGGGCTTTTGTGGGCCTCCGACAAAACCCTATGCCTGGGATTCGGCGTCGGCCAGACGCCCCAGGATGAGCGCGATCCGTAGTGTGAACGCGGATCGTACATCCGAGGGCGACCATCCGGTGACGTCTGTCACACGTCGGAGCCGGTAGCGCACGGTGTTCGGGTGAACGAAGAGCATCCTCGCCGCGCCTTCGAGGCTGCTCGCCTGCTCCAGGTAGACACTCAGGGTTTCCAGGAGAGCCGAGCCCGCCTCCTCCAGCGGTCTGTAGATCTCCTCCACCAGCTGCTCGCGGGCGCTCGGATCACCCGCCATGGCGCGCTCCGGCAGGAGATCGTCCGCGAGCACCGGCCGCGGCGCGTCCTGCCAGGCCGAGCAGGCCTTCAGCCCCGCGGCGGCGGCCTGCGCGGACCGGGTGGCGGCCAGCAGGTCGGGTACGACGGGCCCCGCGACGACCGGGCCCGCGGCGAACGGCCCGATCAGCGACCTGGCGACGGCGAGCGGATGGGGGCTGCCACCGGCGATGACGACCAGCCGGTCCCCGAGCACCCCCGTGAGCACCTGCAGCTTGGCGTGGCGCGCGGCCCGCCGGATCGCCTCGACGGTCAGCTCGCTGTCCCCGTCGGGCGCGGTCCCGAGCACCACGCACACGTGCTCCGGCGAGTTCCAGCCCAGCGCGGCGGCCCGGCTGACCGCGCCCTCGTCCGCCTCCCCGCTCAGTACGGCGTTCACGACCAGCGACTCCAGCCGCGCGTCCCAGGCACCGCGTGCCTCGGCGGCCTGGGCGTACACCTGGGCGGTGGCGAACGCGATCTCCCGGGCGTACACCAGCAGCGCCTCGCGCAGCACGCTCTCGTCACCGGGAGCGGCCACCTCGTCGATGGCGCTCTCCATGACCTCGATGGTGGTCCGCACCATCTCCACGGTCTGCCGCAGCGTGATGGCCCGGGTCAGCTCACGCGGGGCGGTCCCGAAGACGTCCGTGGAGATCGCCTGGGGCGCGTCCGGGCGGCGGAACCACTCGGTGAAGGCCGCGATGCCCGCCTGGGCGACGAGACCGATCCAGGAACGGTTCTCCGGGGGCATGGCCCGGTACCACGGCAGGGTCTCGTCCATCCGCGCGATCGCCTGCGCGGCGAGTCTCCCGGAGGACTTCTCCAGCCGCTTCAGGGTCGCGGAGTGCGCGTGGACGTCGTGGGCTGCGGGATCGCCGTGGTGGGATTCGGGTTCGGGCACGGGGACAAGACTGCCTTATCGGGACGGGCCCGTGCGTCGCCGGGTCGGGGACGAGGTCTACGGTGGTGCCCGTGATCGACGTACGGCGCGCCGCCGAGCGCTACCGCGGAGGGGACCCCGGGGCCGGGATCGACACCCGGCACGCCTTCTCCTTCGGCCCGCACTACGACCCGGACAACCTCCGCTTCGGCGCGATGATCGCCTGCAACGAGGAGCGGCTCGCCCCCGGTGCAGGTTTCGGCGAACACCCGCACAGCCACACGGAGATCGTGACCTGGGTCGTGGAGGGCGAGCTGACCCACCGCGACTCGGCCGGCCACGAGACGCGGGTCCGCCCCGGGGACGTCCAGCACCTCAGCGCGGCGGCGGGCGTCCGGCACGTGGAACGCAACGACGGGGACGTGCCGCTGACCTTCCTCCAGATGTGGCTGACGCCACGCGAGCCCGGCGGCGACCCCGCCTACGCCCTGGTCCCGGGCGCCGCCGGCGCGACGCCGTACGCGGTGCCGGCGGCGGGGGCGGTACTGCACGTACGGCGCCTCGGAGCCGGGGAGCGCGGTGTGGTCCCGGACGCCGCGTACCTGTACGTCCACGTGGTGCGCGGCGAGGTCCGGCTGGCCGCGGAGCGCCTCGGCCCCGGGGACGCGGCGCGGATCACCGGGGCCGAGGGGCTGGAAGCGGTGGCGGTGACCCGGGCGGAGCTGCTGCTGTGGGAGATGGCGCCGTAGTCCCGGAGTTCCAGCCGTAGCACCGGCCGCCGTGCGGCCGCGGGCCGGCCGCGCCGTTTCCCGCGGGCCGCCGCGGGGCGTTCCGCCTCAGCCCCGGACCTCCGCCAGCACCGCGTCCGTGAGGGCCGGCCACGCCTCGACCGCCCACGGGCCGAACGCGCGGTCGGTCAGGGCGATCCCGGAGACCCCCGCGTCGGGGTCGATCCACAGGAACGTACCGGACTGCCCGAAGTGCCCGAACGTGCGGGGCGAGGAGGAACTCCCCGTCCAGTGCGGGGTCTTCCCGTCGCGGATCTCGAAGCCCAGCCCCCAGTCGTTCGGGTTCTGGTGGCCGTACCCCGGCAGGACGCCCTTCCTCCCCGGGTACTGCACGGTCATCGCCGCCGCCACCGTCCGCGGGTCCAGCAGCCGCGGCGCCTGCACCTCCGCCGCGAACCGCAGCAGGTCCTCGACCGTCGACACCCCGTCCTTCGCCGGCGACCCCTCGAGCGACGTCGACGTCATGCCCAGCGGCTCCAGCACGGCCTGCCGCAGGTACTCGGCGAACGGAATGTCCGTCGCCTTGGCGATGTGGTCCCCGAGCTGCTCGAACCCGGCGTTGGAGTACAGCCGCCGCTCCCCGGGCGCGGCCGTCGCCCGGTGCTCGTCGAAGGCCAGCCCGGAGGTGTGCGCGAGCAGGTGCCGGACCGTCGACCCGGGCGGACCGGCCGGCTCGTCCAGCTCGACCGCCCCCTCCTCGTACGCCACGAGCGCCGCGTAGGCCGCCAGCGGCTTGGTGACGGAGGCGAGGGGGAAGCGGTGCCCGACGGGACCGTGCGTCCCCAGGACGGTTCCGTCGGCTCGTACGACACCCGCCGCGGCGGTGGGGACGGGCCAGTTCTCGATCAGCGCCAGGCTCTGCAACGACATGGGGCCGAGCCTATGCGGCTCACAGCAGCAGCCGCATCGACGGGTCGGGATCCCGCGTGAAGCCGAGCGAGGCGTACAGCGGCTCGGCCTCCGGCGAGGCGTTGAGCAGCACGTGTCCAACCCCCCGGGCCCGGAACCAGTCCAGCAGCTCCTCCATGCACGCGCGCGCGTACCCACGCCTGCGGGCGTCCGGGTCGGTCGCCACGCTGAAGACGTGCCCGACCCGGCCCCGCGGATTCCCGGCCTTGCCGATGCGGTACTCCACCGTCCCCGCGACCAGCGCGGCCAGTGCCCCTGGCCGCCCGGGGTGCTCCACGACGAACGCGGCGAAGTCCCCGTCCTCCTCCGCGAGCCGCTCCCGCAGCGTCGGCAGCGACTGCGCGTGCCACTCGGCCGCCTGGGAACCTTCCGCGCTCCACAGGGAGTCGATCATCACCTGGCGCAGACGCAGCACTTCCGCGCCGTCCTCGGGCCGGGCCCGGCGTACAAGACTCATGAGCCGCACGCTAACCAGCCGCCCCGGGCGCCGTCCTGCCGATTTCTTACCGGACCGGCTTGCCTGGAGTGCACTCCAAGGTCATAGCGTGGGGGCCATGACGGTGATGCAGACCCCGCCAGCGGCCACCGAGCGCGCCACCCCCGCCGACATCTGCTCCGCCCCGCCCCGGCGCCATCCGCGCCCCGACGGCCAGGACCGGTACACGATCAGCGAGGTCGTCGCGGTCACGGGTCTCACCGCGCACACCCTGCGCTGGTACGAGCGGATCGGCCTGATGCCGCACGTCGACCGCTCGCACACCGGCCAGCGCCGCTACAGCAACCGCGACCTGGACTGGCTGGACTTCGTGACCAAGCTGCGGCTGACCGGGATGCCGGTCGCGGACATGGTCCGGTACGCGGAACTGGTCAGGCAGGGCGACCAGACCTTCGCCGAACGCCGGCAACTGCTGGAGTCGACCCGCAGGGACGTGCTGAACCGCATCGCGGAACTCCACGACACCCTCGGCGTCCTCGACCGCAAGATCAGCTTCTACGCGGCCGAGGCGTGAGCACGCCGCGGGGACACGGGGAACCGCTCTAGAGCTCCGCCAGCAGTTCGGCCTTCTTCGAGGAGAACTCCTCGTCGGTGACCAGCCCCGCCTGGTGCAGCTCCCCGAGATGACGGATCCGCTCGGCGATGTCGGCCGGATCGCGGCGGGACACGGCCGGGGCCACCGGCACCGGCCCCCGCGACCGCACCGCGGCCAGCACCGCCGCGGCGAAGGGCAGCGACTCGTGCACCGGCCCGTACCCCAGCCCGAACACCACCGACGCCGGATCCTGGTCCGGCTGCGGGGAACGGGCGGAACCCTGATCGCGCGGCAGCAGCCGCAGATGCCCCTCGAAGAGCTCCGGCGACCGCCACTCCACCCCGCTCAGCCGCGCCACCGGGAAGCTCTGGTCACCGGCCTTCCACTTCGCCGAGGACGCCCCCGTCCAGGACCAGCGGAACTGCACGGACGTGCCGTCGAAGGACGCCTTCCCGTCGTACGCCTTGAACTGCAGCGGAGCGTCGGGCGCCGCCACCAGGTGCCGCTCGGCCGGACCGGACTCGGTCAGCAGCCCCTTCAGCTCGTCGGCGTAGTACTCGGCGAGGGTCTCCCGCTCGGCCGGCAGCACCAGCCGGTACGGGTCCGCGCCCTCCTTCAGCTGGCCGTCGGCCGCCTCCATCAGCGGATCCGCGCCGGGACGCGGCTCCAGGCGCAGGACGACCGTGCCGCGCCTGCCCGGGGCGAGGCTCACCCCCTCGACGGCGGACAGCGGAATCCGGCGCTCGCCGAGCGCCTGGAACAGCTTCGGTGTCCGAATCCCCCGTTCGTAACGGATGAGCACGGAGTCGGACTCGAACTCCCAGACGGCATGAAAACCCGCCAGTACGTCACCCATGCGGCTCATCGTATGCGGCACGTGCTCCTCCGTCGCCACCCGCGCAGACCGCACTTCCTGCTGTCTCTACGCGCGTCCGGCCGTCGTCGTGCCGGACAGACCGGACCGGCACGCATCGTTCTCCCGTGCGCACGTCACCTCGTCGTACGCGCCCACGCCGATGTCGGCGAGGTTGCGCAGGCTGTCCGTGCCGGGCTGGAAGTAACCGCTGTGGCCCTGGGCGTCCCGGGCCGACAGCACCCGCGCCCCGAACGCCGGGGACACCGGGTCGGCACCGTGGCCGAGACCGCCCAGCTCCAGGTACGGAACGTCCCGCACCCAGTCGCTGGCGTCCCGCATGGCCCACACCCGGGCCGTGGTGCCCAGACGGGAGGCGCCGGCGGCGCGCATCCCGGGACTCGCGGCCACCGCTATGTCGGCGACCCGGCGCGGCATCCCGCGCGCGGCCACACCGCAGACCACCGAGCCGTAGCTGTGACAGAACATCGACACCGGGGACCGGCCGGGCAGGGCGCGCAGCAGCGCGTTCAGCCGCACGGCGCCCTCCGCGGCGCGCAGGCCGGTGGCCGCGTCCACCCCGAGACCGTCCGGTGAGGTGTAGTCGGCCCAGGCGATCACCGCGGTACGGGTCGCGGGGCTCGCCGTGCGCTCGGCCGCGTACAGCGCCTTGGCCATGCCGACCGGGGCGCTGTACTTGCGGTACGTCCGCTGGAAGGTGAGCAGATCGGTGTCGACCCCGGGGACGACGACCGAGATCCGCTCGGCCCGGTCGAGGTCGCCGAACACCTCGGCGACCCGGCCCGAGCCCTCGGGGTCGAAGGCCAGGATGTGCCGGCCGGGGTCCCGCAGGGACGCGTAGCGCTCCATCCGGCGGGCCGCGTCCTGCTGGCCCGCGGTGCTGAGCCGGCTGTCGTGCAGGCGGGTGCGCTCGACCTTGCGGGCCTGGTCCAGCGCGATGCGGTTGGCCCGGTAGCGCAGCGAGGCGGGCGCGCCGTTCATGTTGCCGACCGCGAGCGGGTAGCGGTGGGCGAGACGGTCGCGCTCGCGCGGGGTCAGCGAGGCGAAGAAGCGGGCGAGGCGCGCCGGGGCGGCGTGGGGGTCCGGCAGGGGGAGGCCGTGGACGCGGCCGTGCTCCCACCGGGTGAGCGAGGCCTGCAGCGCCGTCGACTCCCGGTGGGTGCGCAGGGCGGTCCAGCCGGTCGTCGCGAGCATCACGAACACCACGGACAGCGCCAGCAGTGCGCGCCAGACGTTCAATGGCGGGGAGGTGTCGAAGGAAGTCACTGGGAGGACACACTAGGAGAACGGGACGGTCTCGCGGTAACCGAGTGACAGGGATCACGTTTCGTCGGTTACCGAACACGTTGCCGGTGATCTCCCCGACGATCTCAGCCGGCCCGCCAGTTTCCCGTGAGCGCCGAACCCACCTGGTCGAGGTACTCCGCGGTGAGCGTGCGGATCGATTCCAGGCCGAAGTCCTCGCTCGTGCACCACCGCCGCTCCGAGACGCGGATCACACCGCCGAAGACGGCCACCGCCAGCCGGGGCCGCGGATCGGCGTCCACGTCGACGCCCTCCCGCTCCGCCAGCACGCGCGCGAGGGTCTCCTCCGTCGCCGCCGACCGGCGCAGGTGGGCGGCGAGCAGCGCGGGCGTGGACTCGATGGTCCGGTACATGCGCAGGTACAGCTCGACCGGGACGACCGACTCGACGGTCTCGCGGATCGTGTCCCAGCCCTCCAGGAACGCCTGGCGCAGGGCCTTCATCGGCGCCTCGTGCGGCGGACGCGCGCGGACGGCCGCGACGAAGGCCGCCTCCGTCATCTTCTGCACCGCGAGGGCCACGTCCTCCTTGCCCGCGAAGTAGCGGAAGAAGGTGCGCTGGGACACGTCGACGGCCTCGGCGATCTCGTCGACGGTGGTCCGCTCGTACCCCTGGCTGGTGAACAGTTCGAGAGCGGCCCGCAGCAGCGACTCCCGCGTACGCCGCTTCTTGCGCTCCCGCAGCGTCTCCATGGCCTCCCTCTCCCGTGGCGATCTCGTGTCAGTAACCGACGAGTGAACTGGTTTGTCAACTGTCAGTCGCTGTCACTAGCCTGAGTGTATGACTAGTCAGACCACCATCGACGCGACAGGGCCGGGGGACAAAGCACCCGGCGCCCCGTCGGGGCCGCGGCCGTCCGCCGGCCTGCGCGGCCATCCGTGGCTCACCCTCATCACCGTCGCCGTAGGGGTCATGATGGTGGCCCTCGACGGCACCATCGTGGCCATCGCCAACCCGGCCATCCGCGACGACCTGGACGCGTCCTTCGCCGACGTGCAGTGGGTCTCCAACGCCTACTTCCTCGCCCTCGCGGTCACCCTGATCACCGCGGGCAAGCTCGGTGACCGCTTCGGCCACCGGCAGACCTTCCTCATCGGCGTGACCGGCTTCGCCGCCGCCTCCGGCGCCATCGGCCTGTCGGGCAGCATCGCCGCGGTCGTCACCTTCCGGGTGTTCCAGGGCCTGTTCGGCGCGCTGCTGATGCCGGCCGCGCTCGGCGTGCTGCGGGCCACCTTCCCGGCCGAGAAGCTCAACATGGCCATCGGCGTGTGGGGCATGGTGATCGGCGCGTCCACCGCGGGCGGCCCGATCCTCGGCGGTGTCCTCGTCGAGCACGTCAACTGGCAGTCGGTGTTCTTCATCAACGTGCCGGTCGGTGCCCTCGCGCTGCTCCTCGGCACGCTGATCCTCCTCGACCACCGGGCCGAGAACGCCCCGCGCTCCTTCGACCTGCTCGGCATCGCCCTGCTGTCCGGCGCGATGTTCTGCCTGGTCTGGGCGCTCATCAAGGCCCCGGCCTGGGGCTGGGGCGACGGTAAGACGTGGCTGTTCATAGCCGCGTCCGTGGTGCTCTTCGCCGTCTTCTCCTTCTGGGAGACGAAGGTCGCCGAACCGCTGATCCCGCTGAACCTGTTCCGCTCGGTCGCGCTGTCGGCGGGTGTCGTCCTGATGGTGCTGATGGCCATCGCCTTCATGGGCGGCCTGTTCTTCGTGACGTTCTACCTGCAGAACGTCCACGGGATGAGCCCGGTCAAGGCCGGTGCCCACCTGCTGCCGCTCACCGGCATGATGATCATCGGTTCGCCGCTCGCCGGCACCGCGATCACCAAGCTCGGCCCGCGCATCCCGCTCGCCTTCGGCATGGCGGTGACCGCGGTCGCGCTGTACGGCATGTCGACGCTGGAGGCCGACACCGGAAGCGGTGTGATGTCCCTCTGGTTCGCCCTGCTCGGCCTCGGCCTCGCGCCGGTCATGGTCGGCGCCACCGAGGTCATCGTCGGCAACGCCCCCATGGAGCTGTCCGGCGTGGCGGGCGGTCTCCAGCAGGCGGCCATGCAGATCGGCAGCAGCCTCGGCACGGCGGTGCTGGGCGCCGTGATGGCCTCCAAGGTCGACAGTGTCCTGCCGGGCAAGTGGGCGGACGCGGGGCTGCCGAAGCTGACCCCCGGCCAGCTGGACAAGGCCTCGGAGGCGGTCCAGGTCGGTGTGGCGCCCGTGACGAAGAGCATGCCGGAGCCGGTCGCCGCGAAGATCACCACCGTCGCGCACGACACGTTCCTCTCCGGCATGAGCCTCGCCTCCCTGGTCGCGGCCGGGGTCGCGCTGGTCGCCGTCCTCGTCGCGCTGTTCACCAAGCGGGGCGCGAACGCGGAGGCGGGCGCGGGCGTCGGCCACATCTGAGCGGCGGAGTTCCCCTATCAGGGTGACTCCGCTCAAGATCCCTCGCCCTCGGCGCGCGCCGCAGGTCACAGTGGGTCAAGTCCTCCGCAGGGCATGGGGGACGGACGGCCGCGGCGCGCGCTGCCGGAGGGGGGCGGCGCGCGCACGTCTGTCCCGGCGGAACCGGGGTACCCGCAGTCCGAAGCCGAACTGTCCGCAGACATCAGGGAGTTGATGATGGCAGGCTTCGGGCACGGAACGCGCGGGTACCCCCGGTCACGTGGCCGGACGTGGCAACGGACAGGGCCGGACCGTGCGACGCTCGGGATCATCGGCACGATCTGCGCGGTGGCCGGCTTCTTCGCGCTGGGCATCGTGCTGGGCCCGGTGGCGATGTTCTGCGGTTGGCAGGCGATGGGCCGCTCGTGGTCGAACGACCGCGACGTCCCCGCCCTGGTGGCCCTGATCCTGGGCGCGATCGACACCCTGCTGGCCGTCATCGCCCTGGCGGGCGCGGCGGCCTGGGGCCACGGTCTCCTGTAGCCGACAGCCCGTCCCGCCCCAGCGGCAGGTGCTCACGCGGCGACGGCCGCGTGGTGGCCGGCCGCGCGGCCGCGCGCCCCTCCTCGGGGCGCTCGGCGAGACGGGCCACCTCGGCCCGCAGCAGCCGTACCTCCTCGGTCAGCGCGCTGATCGCCTCCGTCTGACGGCGCTCCTCCACGTCGTCCTTCTCGAAGCGCGAGATGAACCACGCGGCGATGTTCGCGGTGACCACACCCAGCAGGGCGATTCCCGAGAGCATCAGCCCGACCGCGATCACCCGCCCGAGCCCGGTGGTCGGCGCGTGATCGCCGTACCCGACGGTCGTCATCGTCGTGAACGACCACCACACCGCGTCACCCAGCGTCCGGATGTTCCCGTGCGGTGACTCCCGCTCCACGGACAGCACGGCGAGCGACCCGAACATCAGCAAGCCGATCACGGCCCCGACGACGTACGTGGTCAGCCGGATCTGCGGTGCCATCCGCGCCCGCCGGCCCACCAGCAGCAGCGTCGACACCAGCCGCAGCAGCCGGAGCGGTTGCAGCAGCGGCAGGACCACCGCGCACAGGTCGAGCCAGTGCCGGCGTACGAACTCCTTGCGGTGCGGGGCGAGGGCCAGCCGGACCAGGTAGTCGAGGGCGAAGGCCCCCCACACCACCCACTCCACCGCCGTGCACGCGACCGTCAAAGAGCGGCCGGCGGAGGCGTCGACGATCGGCGCCGCGTACGCCACGGCGAAGGCCACCGCGAGCGCCAGCAACGGCCGCTGCGCATACCGCTCCCACCGCACCTGCGCCGAGCTCTGCTCCATGGGCGCAATGGTAAAGAAAGCTTAAGGGCAGCGCTCCGCGAGGGGCGCGGGGAACCGCGCGATCGGGCCCACCGACCCGCAGCTCCCCACGACCTCTGGTGGCCGAAGCCGAGAGCGGGGGAGGTTACGCGTCGCCGCCCGCCGCCCCCGGATCCGCCGCCGAGACGTCCAGCAGCCGGTACCGGTCGACGGCCTGCTTCAGCGCGGACCGGTCGACCTTGCCCTCGCGCGCCAGCTCCGTCAGCACCGCCACCACGATCGACTGCGCGTCGATGTGGAAGAAGCGGCGCGCGGCGCCCCGGGTGTCGGCGAAGCCGAAGCCGTCGGCGCCGAGGGACTGGTACGTGCCGGGCACCCAGCGCGCGATCTGGTCCGGAACCGACCGCATCCAGTCGGACACGGCCACGAACGGACCCTCCGCGCCGCCGAGCTTCCGTGTCACGTACGGCACCCGCTGCTCCTCCTCCGGATGCAGCAGGTTGTGCTCCTCGCACTCCACGGCCTCGCGGCGCAGCTCGTTCCACGAGGTCGCGGACCACACGTCCGCCTTGACGTTCCACTCCTCGGCGAGGATCCGCTGCGCCTCCAGGGCCCAGGGGACGGCCACGCCCGAGGCCAGGATCTGCGCCGGGACCGAGCCGCCGGTGCCCTCGCTGATGCGGTGGACACCCTTGACGATGCCCTCGACGTCCACGCCCGCCGGCTCCGCCGGGTGCTGGATGGGCTCGTTGTAGACGGTGAGGTAGTAGAAGACGTCCTCGCCGTGCGGGTGCTCGGGGGAGCCGCCGTACATCCGGCGCAGACCGTCCTGCACGATGTGCGCGATCTCGTAGGCGTACGCCGGGTCGTACGCCACGCACGCCGGGTTGGTGGACGCCAGCAGCTGGGAGTGGCCGTCCGCGTGCTGGAGGCCCTCGCCGGTCAGGGTCGTACGGCCGGCGGTCGCGCCGAGGACGAACCCGCGCGCCAGCTGGTCGGCCATCTGCCAGAACTGGTCACCCGTGCGCTGGAAACCGAACATCGAGTAGAAGACGTAGACGGGGATGAGCGGCTCGCCGTGGGTGGCGTACGCCGACCCCGCCGCGATCAGCGAGGCCGTGCAGCCCGCCTCGGAGATCCCGTCGTGCAGCATCTGACCGGTCGGCGACTCCTTGTAGGCGAGCAGCAGCTCGCGGTCGACCGACTCGTACTGCTGGCCCAGCGGATTGTAGATCTTCGCACTCGGGAAGAAGGAGTCCATGCCGAACGTGCGGTACTCGTCCGGCGCGATCAACACGAACCGCTTGCCGATCTCCTTGTCCCGCATGAGGTCCTTGAGCAGGCGCACAAAGGCCATGGTCGTCGCGATGGACTGCTGGCCCGTGCCCTTCTTCACGGTCGCGTACGTCTTGTCGTCCGGCAGGGCGAGGGGCTCGGAGCGGACGACACGGGTCGGGACGTAACCGCCGAGGCCCTTGCGGCGGTCGTGCATGTACTGGATCTCCTCCGAGTCCCGGCCCGGGTGGTAGTACGGCGGCGCGCCGGACTCCAGCTCCTTGTCGGAGATCGGCAGGTGCAGGCGGTCCCGGAAGCGCTTGAGGTCGTCGACCGTCAGCTTCTTCATCTGGTGCGTGGCGTTGCGGCCCTCGAAGTTCGGGCCCAGCGTCCAGCCCTTGACCGTCTTGGCCAGGATGACCGTCGGCTGGCCCTTGTGCTCCTTGGCCGCCTTGAACGCCGCGAAGATCTTGCGGTGGTCGTGGCCGCCGCGGCCCAGGTGCAGGATCTGGTCGTCGGTCATGTTCTCGACCATCGCGCGCAGCCGGTGGTCGTCGCCGAAGAAGTGCTCGCGGATGTACGCGCCGGTCTCGGTGGCGTACGTCTGGAACTGGCCGTCCGGCGTGATGTTCATCTTGTTGACCAGGATCCCGTCCCGGTCCTGGGCGAGCAGCGGGTCCCAGGTGCGGTCCCAGATCAGCTTGATCACGTTCCAGCCGGCGCCCCGGAAGACCGACTCCAGCTCCTGGATGATCTTGCCGTTGCCGCGCACCGGCCCGTCGAGGCGCTGGAGGTTGCAGTTGACCACGAAGGTCAGGTTGTCCAGACCCTCCCGGGCCGCGATGGACAGCTGGCCGAGCGACTCCGGCTCGTCCATCTCGCCGTCGCCGAGGAAGGCCCACACGTGCGACTTGGAGGTGTCCGCGATGCCCCGCGCCTGCATGTAGCGGTTCATCCGCGCCTGGTAGATCGCGCCGAGCGGGCCGAGGCCCATGGAGACCGTCGGGAACTCCCAGAAGTCGGGCATCGAGCGCGG
Source organism: Streptomyces sp. NPDC029151 (assembly GCF_055564315.1). NCBI lineage: Bacteria > Bacillati > Actinomycetota > Actinomycetes > Kitasatosporales > Streptomycetaceae > Streptomyces > Streptomyces sp. NPDC029151. The sequence continues at coordinate 770,833 of NZ_JBVHWQ010000002.1, read as the reverse complement.
GTGCGGATAGCTGGACAGGCCGTTCGGGTACGCCGACTTCTCCTGGCGGAAGCCGTCGAGCTGCTGCTCGGTGAGCCGGTCGAGCAGGTAGGCGCGCGCGTAGATGCCGGGGGAGGCGTGGCCCTGGAAGAAGACCTGGTCGCCGCCGTCGCCCTCGTCCTTGCCGCGGAAGAAGTGGTTGAAGCCGACGTCGTAGAGCGAGGCGGAGGAGGCGAAGGTGGCGATGTGGCCGCCGACGCCGATGCCCGGGCGCTGGGCGCGGGAGACCATCACGGCCGCGTTCCAGCGGGTCGCGTTCAGGATCCGGCGCTCGATCTCCTCGTTGCCCGGGAAGAACGGCTCGCTCTTGGTGGGGATCGTGTTGACGTAGTCCGTACTGCGCATCTCGGGCACGGCCACGCGCTTCTCACGGGCCCGCTCGATGAGGCGCAGCATGAGATAGCGGGCCCGCTCCCGGCCGCGCTCGTCTACGGCGGCGTCCAGGGAGTCGAGCCACTCCTGGGTTTCCTCGGGGTCGAAGTCAGGAACCTGACTCGGAAGGCCGCCAATGATGATCGGATTGCGATCGGATCCGGAAGCCACGCTGTTCCTTACCTGTCAGAGGCCAGTCACTGCACCTGCCTACACCGTTCCCCATCGTGTACCTCGAAACGGCGTACGTCATCTGTACCGGTCAAAACGCAACGATACGCCCGGGGTGTGACGTGCTTGGCAAATTTGTTCGAGCGACGTAAGCCCGGATGATTCCGAACCGTGCAAACCGGGCACAACGGTGTGATGTGGCGGGCGTGGAACCGGGATACGCTGCCAGGAGTTGCGGCGACACGGCCGGGATCGTCACCGTTTCGACGGTCCCGACGGCCGGGTACTTGCGCGATCCGTCCCGCCCGTGTGGACTACGGCCAATGCTTCGCGCACGCGCGTGGCTGAGATACTTACCAAGACATGATCAGGAGGCAACCCGTGAGCGCGACCGCGGACCACGCGGAGGAGCGGACGAACCCTGCCGCCAGGCTGGGGTTCCAGCCCGGGCAGGTGGTCCAGGAGATCGGCTACGACGACGACGTCGATCAGGAGCTCCGCGAGGCCATCGAGGAAGCCGTCGAAGGCGACCTGATGGATGAGGACTACGACGACGTGGCCGACGCCGTTGTGCTGTGGTTCCGTGACGACGACGGCGACCTGACGGATGCGCTGGTCGATGCCACCACGTACATCGAGGAGGGCGGCTCCATCCTGCTGCTCACGCCGAAGACCGGACGTTCCGGGTACGTGGAGCCGAGCGACATCCAGGACGCCGCCAAGACGGCCGGACTGACGGCCGCCAAGAGCGTCAGTGTGGGCAAGGACTGGAGCGGCTCGCGCCTGGCGACGCCGAAGGCGAACAAGCCCAAGAAGTGACCTGAGTCCGCCCCCGGACGGGCCGGCCCGGCTCGGCCCGTCCGCGGCGTCCCGGTGACCTCTGCGTAGGGTGGGGACCAGCGTTTGCTGTGCTCTCACCCGATCAGCCCACCGAAGGGATGCACGACGATGGCGATCCAGGTCGGCGACAAGGCGCCCGACTTCGAACTGAAGGACAACCACGGCCGGAGCGTGAGGCTCGCGGACTTCCGCGGCGAGAAGAACGTGGTCCTGCTCTTCTACCCCTTCGCCTTCACCGGCGTGTGCACCGGCGAGCTGTGCGAGCTGCGCGACAACCTGCCGAAGTTCGCGGACCGCGACACCCAGCTGCTCGCCGTCTCCAACGACTCCATCCACACCCTGCGCGTCTTCGCCGAGCAGGAGGGTCTCGAATACCCCCTGCTGAGCGACTTCTGGCCGCATGGCAACGTCTCGCGCGCGTACGGCGTCTTCGACGAGGACAAGGGCTGCGCCGTCCGGGGCACCTTCATCATCGACAAGGAGGGTGTCGTGCGGTGGACCGTGGTCAACGGCCTGCCGGACGCCCGTGACCTCGGCGACTACGTGAAGGCGCTCGACACTCTGTGAGCCGTCCGGGCCGACACCTGTGACGGTTCGGCTCCAGGGTCTGCGGGGGCCGGGAACCCGTCACTAGGATCGGCACGTTGATCCCATATCCGAAGCACGACGGGGCTCCCCGCCCCTGGACACCACATGGAGGACCCGTGGGAGTCAGCCTCAGCAAGGGCGGCAACGTATCGCTGACGAAGGAGGCCCCGGGCCTGACCGCCGTCATCGTCGGCCTGGGGTGGGACGTGCGCACCACGACCGGCACGGACTTCGACCTCGACGCCAGCGCGCTGCTGCTGAACAACTCCGGCAAGGTCGCGAGCGACCAGCACTTCGTCTTCTTCAACAACCTCAAGAGCCCCGACGGCTCGGTCGAGCACACCGGTGACAACCTCACCGGTGAGGGCGAGGGTGACGACGAGCAGATCAAGGTCGACCTGGCCGGTGTCCCCGCCGACATCGAGAAGATCGTCTTCCCGGTGTCGATCTACGACGCCGAGAACCGCCAGCAGTCCTTCGGCCAGGTCCGCAACGCCTTCATCCGCGTCGTGAACCAGGCCGGCGGCCAGGAGATCGCCCGCTACGACCTGAGCGAGGACGCCTCCACCGAGACCGCCATGGTCTTCGGTGAGCTGTACCGGCACGGCACGGAGTGGAAGTTCCGCGCCATCGGCCAGGGCTACGCCTCGGGTCTTCGCGGCATCGCACAGGACTTCGGCGTCAACGTCTGACAGCAGGCGTGTGAGGACCGAGAGCCCGTGAGACCGGCGCCGCCCCGTTTGGGGGCGGCGCCGGACGCGCAGGAACAACCAGGGAAGCACCACCAGGGGAGGACCAGCATCATGGGCGTCACACTCGCCAAGGGGGGCAACGTCTCCCTCTCCAAGGCCGCACCGAACCTCACCAACGTCATGATCGGGCTCGGCTGGGACGCGCGGTCCACCACCGGCGCCCCCTTCGACCTGGACGCCAGCGCGCTGCTGTGCGGGGCCGGCAACCGGGTGCTGGGCGACGAGTGGTTCGTCTTCTACAACCAGCTCAAGAGCCCCGACGGCTCCGTGGAGCACACCGGTGACAACCTCACCGGCGAGGGAGAGGGCGACGACGAGTCCGTCCTGGTGGACCTCGCCAAGGTGCCGCCCCAGTGCGAGAAGATCATCTTCCCGGTCTCCATCCACATGGCGGACGAGCGCGGCCAGACCTTCGGCCAGGTCTCCAACGCCTTCATCCGCGTGGTCAACCAGGCCGACGGCCAGGAACTGGCCCGCTACGACCTCAGCGAGGACGCCTCCACCGAGACCGCGATGATTTTCGGCGAGCTCTACCGGTACCAGGGCGAGTGGAAGTTCCGCGCGGTCGGTCAGGGGTACGCGTCGGGTCTACGAGGCATCGCTCTAGACTTCGGAGTCAACGTTTCGTAAAACTCGGTACGACTCGGGGGAGACCCTCCCCCAGACTTCGTCTGGGAGATGCCCCCACCACACGATGGGGTAGCCAGTGCTTTTGAAAACCTTCGGCTGGTCGTTCGCGGTCACCGCGCTCGGTCTGGTCGCGGCGGTGTTCTACGGAGGGTGGACCGCCTTCGGTCTCGTGGCGATCCTGGCCATCCTGGAGATCTCGCTGTCCTTCGACAACGCGGTGGTCAACGCCGGGATCCTGAAGAAGATGAACGCCTTCTGGCAGAAGATCTTCCTCACGGTGGGCGTCCTGATCGCCGTCTTCGGCATGCGGCTGGTCTTCCCCGTCGTCATCGTCGCGATCAGCGCCAAGATGGGCCCGATCGAGGCGGTCGACCTCGCGCTCAACAACAAGGACCGCTACCAGCAGCTGGTCACCGACGCCCACCCGGCGATCGCCGCGTTCGGTGGCATGTTCCTGCTGATGATCTTCCTCGACTTCATCTTCGAGGACCGGGACATCCAGTGGCTGCGCTGGATCGAGCGGCCCCTGGCCAAGCTCGGCAAGGTCGACATGCTGTCGGTCTGCATCGCCCTGATCGTCCTGCTGGTCACGTCCTTCACCTTCGCCACCCACGCCCACCAGCACGGCGGCATCCACGTCGACAAGGCGCAGACCGTCCTGATCTCCGGGATCGCCGGCCTGATCACCTACATGGTCGTCGGCGGCCTCTCCGGCTACTTCGAGGACAAGCTGGAGGAAGAGGAGGAGCGCGAGCACGAGGAGGAGGAAGAGGCCGCCCGCAGCGGCAAGCAGAAGCCCGCGATCGTCCTGGCCGGCCAGGCCGCGTTCTTCATGTTCCTCTACCTGGAGGTCCTGGACGCCTCCTTCTCCTTCGACGGCGTGATCGGCGCCTTCGCGGTCACCAACGACATCGTCCTGATGGCCCTCGGCCTCGGCATCGGTGCGATGTACGTCCGGTCGCTCACGGTCTACCTGGTCCGGCAGGGCACCCTCGACGACTACGTCTACCTGGAGCACGGCGCCCACTACGCCATCGGCGCCCTCGCCGTGATCCTCATGATCACCATCCAGTACGAGATCCACGAGGTCATCACCGGCCTGGTCGGTGTCGTCCTGATCGCCTGGTCCTTCTTCTCCTCCGTCCGACGCAACCGCGCCCTGGCCGCGGCCGGCGAGGGCAGCGACGAGAAGGCCGAGGTCTCCTCCGGGGTGTGACACCCCGGCGGGTGAGGAACGCTCTGAGCGGGGCGGCCGGCACGGCCGGCCGCCCCGTCGGCGTCACAACGGGTACCTGGGGGCGGGAATGGGTTTCTTCGACGGACTGCTGGGCGGGCGCGCCGCCGACTTCGACTCGGGCAACGCCTCGACCAACGCCATCGAACTGACCAGGCGGCACCAGACGGTGTCCCTCACCAAGCAGGAGGCGGCCACCGGCAACCTGCGCGTCAACCTCTCCTGGCGGATGCGCTCCTCCGACTTCGACGGGATCCAGCGGCCCAGCCTGTTCCGGCACCCCTTCAAGGCACTGAAGCCGCCGGAGGTCCTGGGGCACGGACAGAGCATGGTCGACGTCGACCTCGACCTCGGCTGCCTCTACGAGCTGGCCGACGGCACCAAGGGGGTCGTACAGCCCCTCGGCGGTTACCTCGGCGACGTCAACGCACCGCCGTACATCAAACTCAGCGGCGACGACCGCTTCGGCTCGGGGTCCGGCGAGACCATGTACGTCAACCTCGACCACCGCGACGCCATCAAACGTCTGCTGGTCTTCGTGTACATCTACGACCAGACGCCCGCCTTCGACCGTACCCACGCCGTCGTCACCCTCTACCCGAGCAACGGCCCCCGCATCGAGATAGGCCTCGACGAACGCCACCCCCAGGCCCGCTCCTGCGCCGTGGTCATGATCGAGAACACCAAGGGCGAACTGACGGTCCGCCGCGAGGTCAAGTTCGTCTACGGCTTCCAGGGCGAGCTGGACCGCCTGTACGGGTGGGGCCTGCAGTGGGGCAGGGGGTACAAGACGAAGGTGGACAGGTAGGGGCGGCTCGGGCGCCCTACCGCCCGATGAACTGCGGCCCCTGCGGGGGCAGCCGGAAGGAACCGTCCCCCGCCACGGCCGCCGGCGCCGTCATCGGCTGCGGGTAGCCGTACGCGGGCGGCTGCGCCGGAACCGCGGAGGTCGGCTGCTCCGGGGGCAACGGCGGGGACGGCGGCGACGCGATCGGCTCCTCCTCCATCTCCGACTCGTCCACCGAGATGCCGAAGTCCGTCGCGAGCCCCTTCAGCCCGTTCGAGTAGCCCTCGCCCAGCGCCCGGAACTTCCAGCCCTCCCCGCGGCGGTACAGCTCACCGCAGATCAGCGCCGTCTCCGCGCCGGTCTCCGGCTTGATCTCGAACCGGGCCAGCGGCTCCCCCTCGGCGGCCGAGGCGTCGTACAGCAGGATGCACAGCGCCGGCACCCGGTCGAAGGCGACCCCGTCCGCGGAGGCCACCAGCAGGATCCGGCCGACTCCCGGCTCCACACCGGAGAGGTCTGTCTGGATCGTGTCGGTGAGCCCCTCGGTGATCCGCTTCTTGCCGAGCCGCCACACCTTTCCGGAGGGATGCCGGGGCTGGTTGTAGAAGACGAAGTCCTCGTCGGAGCGCACACGGCCGTCGGGGCCCAGCAGCAGCGCCGAGACGTCCACGTCCGGTACGCCCTGCCCGGGCGTCCAGCGCAGCACGGCGCGCACCGTGGTGGCCTCCAGCGGGACGTTCGACCCCTTCAGCATCGCGTGCGTCATGCGGTCATCCTGCCCTCTCGGTCCTGGTCACGACAATGCGGGGGCGGCGGTGCCGGCAGGGGCGGTCACCGGAAATTCACGCCGGCGGGGAACTCCCGACACGGATCCCTACGTACTATTACCGGCCACCCTTTACCGAACCCAGAGACATGACGCGCACCCCGAGGGAGTCCTATGCGTCATTTCGGGCACATCGCCCCCGAGGTGCGACAGCGCCTCTTCCACCAGGAGCCGTGCGCGTTCACCGCCGACTCCCCGGCCCGGCTGCTCTCCGCGGCCCTGGGCGCCACGCTGTACAGCCCGGCCACCCGGCCCCGGCTCGCCGACGACATCGTCAAACAGGCCGGCAACGGCGTGGTCTCGATGGTGCTGTGCCTGGAGGACTCGATCGACGACGCGGACGTCGGGCCGGGCGAGGAGAACCTGGTCCGGCAGTTCGCCGAGCTGGCCGCCCGGCCCGGCGTGGAGCCGCCCCTGCTGTTCATCCGGGTCCGCGCCCCCGAGCAGATACCGGACCTGGTCCGCCGCCTCGGCCCGGACGTGCGCCTGCTGTCCGGGTTCGTGCTGCCCAAGTTCACCGAGGGACGCGGCCTCCCCTTCCTGGAGGCCCTCACCACGGCCGAGCGGGCCTGCGGCCGGCGCCTCTTCGCCATGCCCGTCCTGGAGTCCCCGGAGCTGCTCTACCGCGAGTCCCGTGTGGAGACCCTGGAGGGGATCTTCCGCGCGGTCGACAAGTACCGCGACCGGGTGCTGGCCCTCCGCCTCGGCGTGACCGATTTCTGCTCCTCCTACGGCCTGCGCCGCGCCCCCGACATGACCGCCTACGACGTCCAGGTCGTCGCCTCGGTGATCGCCGACGTCGTGAACATGCTCGGCCGTGCCGACGGCACCGGCTTCACCGTCACCGGACCGGTCTGGGAGTACTTCCGCGCCTCCGAACGCATGTTCAAGCCGCAGCTGAGACAGAGTCCCTTCCTGGAGGTGCAGGCCGCGGAGCTGCGCGCGAAGCTGATCGAACACGCCATGGACGGACTGCTCCGGGAGATCTCCCTCGACCAGGCCAACGGCCTGCTCGGCAAGACCTGCATCCACCCCTCGCACGTCCTGCCCGTCCACGCGCTCTCCGTGGTCAGTCACGAGGAGTTCAGTGACGCCCAGGACATCCTGCGGCCGGAACGCGGCGGCGGGGGTGTACTCCGGTCGGCCTACACGAACAAGATGAACGAAGTGAAACCGCACCGCGCCTGGGCCGAGCGGACCCTGCTGCGCGCGGAGGCGTTCGGCGTCGCCGGCGAGGACGTCGGCTTCGTGGAACTGCTCGCCGCCGGCATACCCGGCTGAACCCTTCCCCACCTCTCCAAGGAACGCATGAACAACGCAGTGAACGACGGGGTCTGGTCCGGCAGCTGGGTCGCCGAGCGGCTCGGGGTCGAGCTCGTGGGCGACGACGCGCTCCCGGCGCTGCTGGGGCTCGCGCTGCGGCGCAACCCCAAGCGGGCCCACCTGCTGGTCTCCCACGTCCTCGGCAAACACGTGCCGCAGTCGCCGGCCGTGGTGTACGAGCACGGGTTCCGGCTGGGCCGGCGGGTGGCCGCGCTGCTCGGCGAGGAGGAGGGGGCCGGTGCCGTCGTCCTCGGTTATGCGGAGACCGCGACCGGGCTGGGGCACGCCGTCGCCGACGGGCTCGGTTCCGCGCCGTATCTGCACTCCACGCGGCGGGCGGTGCCCGGCGTGCCCCTGGCGGGCGGGTTCGAGGAGTCGCACTCGCACGCCACGTCGCACCTGCTGCTGCCGGAGGACCCCGGCCTGCTGGCCGGGGAGGGGCCGCTGGTGCTGGTGGACGACGAGTTCTCCACCGGCAACACCGTGCTCAACACCATCCGTGATCTGCACGCGCGGTATCCGCGGCGGCGGTACGTGGTGGTCGCCCTGGTCGACATGCGGTCCGCCGAGGACTCCGGCCGGCTGGAACGGTTCGCCGCCGAGATCGGGGCGCGGGTGGATCTCGTCGCCGCCGCGTCGGGGACCGTACGGCTGCCGGAGGGGGTGCTGGAGAAGGGACAGCGGCTGGTCGCGGAGTGCGAGGCCGCCGAGCGCGGGACCGAGGTGACCGCCCGCGCCCGCGCGGCGGAGCCGGGCCGGGTCACCGAGGTCGACCTGCACTGGCCTGCCGGGCTCCCCGACGGCGGGCGGCACGGCTTCACCCCCGCCCACCGGGCCCGTCTCGAAGCCGCCCTGCCCGCCATGGCCGCCCGCGTACGCGACGCCCTGCCCGCCGGCGCCCGCCGGATCCTCGTCCTCGGCTTCGAGGAGCTGATGTACGCCCCGCTGCGGCTCGCCCGGGAGCTGGAGCGGGGGACGGACGCCGAGGTGCGGTTCTCCACCACCACCCGCTCGCCCGTCCTCGCGGTGGACGACCCGGGGTACGCCATCCGTACCCGGCTGGTCTTCCCGGCCCACGACGACCCGGCCGACGGGCCCGGCGAACGGTACGCCTACAACGTGGCCGGTGCCGGCTTCGACGCCGTCGTCGCGGTGGTCGACTCCGTCGCCGACACCCCCGCCCTGCGCGCGCCCGACGGCCTGCCGGCCGCCCTCGCCGCGCACGTCCCGCACGTCCTGCTCGCGGTCGTACCCTCGTACGTCCCGCACCCTCCCGAAAGGCCGTTCATGCTGCCCGAGCCCCTCCGCGGCCCCGCGTTCTCCTCGTACGCGCCGGAGGAGGTCGGCTGGCTGCTCCAGGACCTGTCCGACGTGCCCCTGGAGGCGCCCACGGAGGAGCGGGAGGAGGCGGTCCAGAGCGGCGGTGCGCACTACGCGGAGTCGCTGCCGGTGGAGTACCAGCCCAGCGCGCGGTACCAGGAGCTGTTCCACGCGGCGCTCGAGGCGTCGGCCGCCCGGATCGCGCAGGCCGCCGGGGTGGTGACCGAGACGGTCCTCGCCGAGCGGTCGCCCCGTCCGGTGCTGGTCTCCCTGGCCCGCGCGGGCACCCCGGTCGGGATCCTGATGCGCCGCTGGGCGCAGTTCCGGCACGGCCTGGAGCTTCCGCACTACGCCGTGTCGATCGTGCGCGGCCGCGGCATCGACGCCAACGCGCTGCGCTGGCTCGCCGACCGCCACGACCCCCGGGACGTCGTCTTCGTCGACGGCTGGACCGGAAAGGGCGCGATCACCCGGGAACTCGCCCGGGCCGTCGAGGAGTTCGAGGCCGCCGAGGGCGTCACCGGGTTCGACCCGGAGATCGCCGTCCTCGCCGACCCCGGCTCCTGCGTGCGCACCTACGGCACCCGCGAGGACTTCCTCATCCCCTCCGCCTGCCTCAACTCGACCGTCTCCGGCCTGGTCTCCCGTACGGTGCTGCGCGCCGACCTGGTCGGCCCGCACGACTTCCACGGCGCCAAGTTCTACCGCGAACTGGCCGGCGCGGACGTCTCCGTGGCCTTCCTCGACGCCGTCTCCGCCCGCTTCCCGGAGGTCGCCGACACCGTCGACGGCGCGGTGAAGGAGCTGCTGGCCGCCGACCGCACCCCGACCTGGGCGGGCTGGCGGGCGGTCGAGCGGATCAGCGAGGAGTACGGCATCCACGACGTCAACCTGGTCAAGCCGGGCGTCGGCGAGACCACCCGGGTGCTGCTGCGCCGGGTGCCGTGGAAGATCCTCGCGCGGGCGGGGGCGGGCGCCGACCTGGACCACGTGCGGCTGCTCGCCGGGCAGCGCGGGGTACCGGTCGAGGAGGTCGGCGACCTGCCGTACACCTGCGTCGGCCTGATCCACCCCCGGTACACGCGGGGCGCGACGGGCGCCGACGGCAAGGCGGTGAACGTCTGATGCCGGTGCTGGTGGCCAGCGATCTCGACCGTACGCTCATCTACTCCTCCGCGGCCCTCGCGCTGACCATGCCGGACGCACGGGCGCCCCGGCTGCTGTGCGTGGAGGTCCACGAATCGAGGCCCCTCTCCTTCATGACGGAGACGGCGGCCGGTCTGCTCACCGACCTCGGGGACGCGGCCGTGTTCGTGCCGACGACGACCCGGACGCGCAAGCAGTACCAGCGCATCAACCTTCCGGGTCCGCCGCCCGCGTACGCGATCTGCGCCAACGGCGGTCATCTGCTGGTGGACGGGGTCACGGACGCCGACTGGCACGCGAGCGTGCTGGCGCGGCTCGCGGACGAGTGCGCGCCGCTGGACGAGGTCCGCGAGCACCTGCTGCGCTCCGCCGACCCGGTGTGGGTGCGCAAGCACCGGGTCGCGGAGGACCTGTTCGCCTATCTGGTGGTGGAGCGCGAGCTGCTGCCCGAGGACTGGGTGAAGGAGCTGGCGGTGTGGGCCGAGAACCGCGGCTGGACGGTCTCCCTCCAGGGGCGCAAGATCTACGCCGTCCCGAAGCCGCTCACCAAGAGCGCGGCCGTCCGCGAGGTCGCCCGGCGCACCGGCGCGGAGCCGACCCTGGCGGCCGGCGACTCCCTGCTCGACGCCGACCTGCTCCTGGCCGCCGACAGGGGCTGGCGCCCCGGCCACGGCGAACTGGCGGACACGCAGTGGACGGCCCCGGCGGTCAGCGCCCTGCCGGAGCGGGGCGTACTGGCGGGGGAACGGATCCTGCGGGAGTTCCTGCGCGCGGCCGGGCGGCCCGCGTAGGGGGCGCCCCGTGGGCGGCTACCCGCAGCACCCGCCGCCGCAGCACCCGCCCCCGCCGGCCCTCGGCGCGGGCGCGGGTGTGGCGGACGACACGCCGCCCACGGAAACAGTCGACAAAAGCTTCACCGTGTCGTCGTGCCCGGCGGGGCACGGCGCGGGAGCGGCCGACTCGGCCATCGGTCGGCTCAGTTCGAACGTGTCGCCGCAGGTCCGGCAGCGGTACTCGTAGCGAGGCATACGCTCAGGTTAGCCGTCAAGGCCCAGCCGGGGGCGTCTCAATGTTTCCTGAGTGTTGCTTTCCATCCGGCATATGTGCAGGGCATTCGAAAACGTTACTGATAATTTGTGAACGCCGTTGCGAGGATGCTCAGCTCACCCGCGCGAGCAAGACCGAGTGCGGAGGGAGACGCAGGCGTGACCGATGCGTCGCAGGGGGAGGGCGGCCCCATGGGGGGCGGCCGTGGCGAGGAGCCGTTGGGCGCCGACGAGACCCTGCATCTGAGAGTCGACGCCCTCAGGGCGGACGAGACCATGCAGTTGCGCGTCCCCCCGCCGCCGGAGCCACCCGCTCCGGGCGGCGGCCGGGCGGAGCGCCGCCGTGGTGCGCGCTCCGCCGGACGGGAGCGCACCGCGACGACGGGCGGCGCCGTCACGGCCGCGCCCGGGCCGCTCGGCCGCCTGCCGGGCCCGCTGGGCCGCGCGCTGGCGCCCCTCGGCCGCCTGTTCGCGCCCCTGGCCCCGTATACCCGCCGCATGGCCCCGTACGCGCGCCGGTTCAAGCCGGTCTATCCGCGCCCGGGCCGCGCCGGCTGGCGGCGCTGGATACCCTCCTGGCGCCAGTGGCTCGGCGCCACCCTGGCCTCGTTCGGCCTGCTCGGCGCGTTCCTCGTCACCGCGTACGCGATGACCGACATACCGGACAATCTCAACTCGTACGCCACACAACAGGACAACGTCTACTTCTGGTCCGACGGCACGCCCATGGCCCGCACGGGCTGGGTGCAGCGGCAGGCGATGCCGCTGAAGGACATCCCCCCGGACGTCCGCTGGGCGGTGCTCGCGGCGGAGAACGAGAGTTTCTACTCGGACCCGGGCATATCCGCCAAAGGCATCACCCGCGCGGTGTTCCGCACCCTGGGACAGGGGGACACCGAGGGCGGATCGACCATCACCCAGCAGTACGTCAAAAACGTCTATCTCACGCAGAACCAGACGGTCAGCCGTAAATTCACCGAGGCGATGATCGCCCTCAAGCTCGACAACAAGATGAGCAAGGACGAGATCCTCGAGGGCTATCTGAACACCAGCTGGTTCGGCCGCGGCAGCTACGGCATCCAGCGCGCCGCCCAGGCCTACTACGGCAAGGACGTCGGCAAGCTCAACGCCTCCGAGGCGGCCATGCTCGCCTCCCTGCTCAAGGGCGCCGGCCTCTACGACCCCACCCTCAACAAGGCCAACCACGCGCGGGCCGTCGAACGCTGGTCCTGGATCCTCGACCGCATGGTCAAGATCGGCAAGCTGTCGCCGCAGGAGCGGGCCACGTACACGAAGTACCCCGAGCCGCTGAAGAGCAACCCGCTGTACAACACCGGTGCGCAGAGCGACTACCTGGTGGAGCTGGCCTCGCAGTACGCCAAGAAGGCCGCCCGCCTCACGGACAAGCAGTTCGACCTCGGCGGCTACCAGATCTACACGACCTTCGACCGCAAGCGGGAGAAGGCCCTCACCGACGCCGTCACCCAGGCCCGCAAGAAGGCCCGGCAGGACGACCCCGCGACGGCGAAGAACGGCCACTACGGCGCCGCCTCGGTGACCGCGGACGGCCGGATCCTCGCCGTCTACGGCGGCCCGGACCACCGCAAACAGGGCTACAACGAGTCCAACGCGACCACCGTGCCGGCCGGCACCGCCTTCACCCCGTTCGTCTACGCCGCCGGACTCGAACACGGGGTGCACACCACCCGCGACGGACCCGCCACCCCGGTCACCCCGGACAGCGTCTACGACGGCGACGACGGCGTCCCCGTCACCACCCCCGAGGGGCCGTACTGGGACCGCAGCGGCAAGAAGGTCGTCGCGCACAACGACGGCGGAAGGTCCTACGGGAAGATCACCCTGCGCGAGGCGATGGCGAAGTCGGTGAACACCCCGTTCATGCAGCTCGGCATGGACGCCGGTCTCGACACCGTCCGCCGGACCGCCGTCGACTCCGGACTGCTGTCCTCCAGCATGGGACCCCAGGTGCCCGCCCTGTCGCTGGGCAACTCCACGCCCAGCGCGATCCGGATGGCCAGCGGCTACGCCACCTTCGCCGCAGGCGGCACCCACACCGAGCCGTACTCGGTGCGCCGGATCACCCGCAACGGCTCCCCGGTCCCGCTCGCCACCCCGCACCCCAGGCGCGCGGTCGGCGCCAAGGTGGCCGAGGAGGTCACCGAGGCGCTCGGCGACTCCTTCCGCACCGCCCACCCCGGGGCGGCGGCCGGCCGCGCCGGGGTGTCCGGGAAGGCCGGCACCACCGAGAAGGACACCGCCGCCTGGTACGTCGGCACGGCCGACTCCGTGTCCACCGCGATCGTCGTCTACCGGATCGACCTGGCCAGGTCCCTGGAGCCACTGCCGCTCAAGGGCCTGGCCGGAACGTCCGCCAACAGCGTCCCGTATGCCCTCTGGTCGGCAGCGACGGGCCTCGGCTGAGCCGGGGTCCCGTGCACCCTCCCCTTCCGCAGAATGAGCCGCGCATGCCCCGCAAGATGTCGTCGTCAGGCCGCCGTCGAGCCCCCCGCCGCCGCAGTGCGCCCCGCGCCACCCGACCACAGGTCCTGACACTGGCCGCCCTCCTCGTCGTCGCCTCGCTGGTCGCCGGGTTCCTGGCGCTGTCCGGTACGCACAGCAGCAGCACGCCCGCCGCCGCGGCCGGCAAGAAGCCGACGTCCGCGCCGAAGGCCTCCCCGACCCCGGAGTGGGACGGCAGGACGAAGATCCTCGGTGACGGCTCCACCTCCTACACCGGACCGCAGAAGGGGCAGTTGAAGCCGGTGCCGCTCAAGCCCGGTGAGAAGCCCCCGCAGTTCGTGGTCTTCTCCTGGGACGGAGCCCTGGAGGGCAGCGACCACCTGTTCTCGCACTACCGGGAGCTGGCCAAGGAGTACAACGCCCACATGACCTTCTTCCTCACCGGCATCTACCTGCTGCCCAAGAGCAAGAAGGCCCAGTACCACGGCCCCATGCACTCCCCGGGTGACGCCGCGATCGACTACGCCACCGACGACCACATCCGCACCACGCTGGAGCAGCTGGGCAAGGCCTACCAGGACGGCAACGAGATCGGCACCCACTTCAACGGCCACTTCTGCGGCGCCAAGGGCGGCGGCGACTGGAGCGTGCAGGAGTGGAAGAGCGAGATCGACCAGTTCTACTCCTTCGTGGAGCACTGGAAGACCAACACCGGCTGGAAGGACGTCCCCCCGCTCCCCTTCGACTTCAAGAAGGAGGTCGCCGGCGGCCGCGCGCCCTGCCTGGAGGGACAGCCCAACCTGCTGAAGGCCATCAAGAGCTACGGCTGGCGCTACGACGCCAGCTCCCCGGGCGACTTCCAGATATGGCCCAGCAAGAAGAACGGCATATGGGACTTCCCGCTCCAGCTGCTGCCGTACACGAACGACGTCCAGGCCCTGTCCATGGACTTCAACTTCCTCTACAACCAGTCCGACGGCGAGACCCAGGGCGACCCGGCCAGGTTCTCCGAGTGGGAGCAGATGACCGTCGACTCGTACATGAAGGGCTTCAACCGCGTCTACTACGGCAGCCGGGCCCCGCTGTTCATCGGCAACCACTTCGAGGACTGGAACGGCGGCATCTACATGAAGTCCATCGACCAGGTGGTCAAGGACGTCTGCACCAAGAAGGGCGTCAAGTGCGTGTCCTTCAAGGAACTGTCCGACTGGCTGGACGTCCAGAAGCCGCAGACGCTGGCCGCGCTGCGCAGCCTGGACCCCGCCCAGTCGCCCGACTGGTCGGCGGTCGTCAAGTGACAAGTACGCGCAAGGGATTCCACTTGTGCAACCCCCTTCACAACCGCCGCACCCGGCGTGGCAAGATGCCCCTCGCCCGGTAGGTGTACCGGCGTAGAGGGGAACATCATTGAAATCTAGAAGACTGAGCCGTGGGCGGCGCCGTACGGCCATAGTGACCGCCGCGGCCGCCTCGGTGGTCGCGGGCGTGGCCCTGGTGCCCAACTGGAGCGCGGGCGCGGCCGTCACCGACGACCCGACGGTGGACGCGGCCACCAAGGCGACCTTCCAGAAACTGGCCGACGCGGTCTTCACCGACCGCACCCAGGCCCTCGTGGACGGCGCCGGCAAGCAGCAGACCCGGCACACGTCCGGCTTCTCCGGCTCCGTGCGCCTGTCCGGCGGACAGACCCGCCAGGAGAAGTCCGCACTCGACGCCCTGCGCGACCGCCGCAGCCGCCTCGCCCGTCTGGGCGAGACCTACCGCGCCGGCAGCACCAAGGTCACGCTGGACGCCACCCAGGTGAAGGGCCGCCACGCCAAGGTCGCCGTCACGGAGACCACGACGCTGACCTACCAGAAGGTCACCGGCAAGAGCCCCAAGAGCACCGGGTTCCAGGCCCACCACGAGCTGACCTTCCGGGCCGACCAGCACGGCACCTGGCAGCTCACCGGCATCCGCGACACCGACGACGGCTACCTCGCCGTCAACCAGGTCGCCAAGCCCACCGTCGCCAAGGTCAGGGCCACCGGCGAGGACGACGGCCCGCCCTCCGCGGCCCGCTCCGCCACCACCTGGCCCGCGCCCGCCAACGCGAAGAACTTCTCCGCGACCGGCTACGACTACAAGGCGATGGTGGCGTACGCGCAGAAGTACTGGAACAACTACAACCCCGCCTACCCCGACTTCAACGGGCAGGGCGCCGGCGGCGACTGCACCAACTTCGTCAGCCAGGCCCTGAAGGCCGGCGGCTGGAAGCACGTGCCCGGCTACACGAACGACTTCCACAAGTGGTTCGGGAACTCCGACATCCAGTCCGACTCGTTCGTCGGCGTCAACGAGTTCTCCTGGTTCGCCCTGTCCTCCAAGCGGGCCACCAGCCTCGCCAACATCTACCAGCTGGACCTCGGCGACGTGCTGCAGATGGACTTCAACCGCGACGGGTCCAAGGACCACTCGATGATCGTCACCTACCGGGACCGCCGGGGCGTGCCGTACGTGAGCTACCACTCCACCAACACCTACAACAGGTCGGTGGCCAGCCTCGTCGCCTCGTACCCGAACGCGGCGTTCTACGCCTACAGGACCTGACCCCGTCCCGGCTGCCGCGGGCCCTGCCGCCCCTGGACCTCCCGCCGCTCCGGCTGCTGCTCCGGCCGCATCCGCTGCTCCTGCGGGGAGGTCTCCGGGTGGCGGGCCCGCCAGTACGGGTTGTCGTGCGGCAGATTGTGGCCGACCCGGCCGTACATGCCGAACGTCATCAGCAACAGGCCCACGATGAAGCTGAAGAAGACGTTCTGGATCCTGAACGCCAGGAAATTGGAGTTCGTGTCCAGCAGGCCGAGGAACAAAAAGCCGTTCAGCAGGAACAGCACCCCCAGGACCATGTTCAGCGTCGACGCGAAGTTCCCGCCGATCACCATGCCGGCCAGCAGGACCGCGCCGATGCAGACCGACAGCACACTCAGCGCGCCGTTGGTGTTCAGCCCGGCGACCGCGTTCCCGCCGGTGTTGAAGAAACCGATGTGGTCCACCAGGCCGAGGATGCCGAAGACGACCAGGAACACCCCGATCAGCCCCGCGCCCATGCGGTAGACGGTGTTCAGCCGGTGGTCGACGGGCAGGTGGTCGTCCAGCCGCGGACGCTGCCGTTCCTCGGCCTTCCTCGAATGCACTGCGTGTGTGGCCATGTCCGCCTCCCTCGGGCGCTAGCGGAGGCCATCCGTACCCTTCAATATCCGCTCGCCCCGCACCCCCGGCAACACGTCACGGCTCAGTGCCCCGCGCCCCGCTCCTCACGGATTCCCGCCACCACCCGCGCCACCGACTGCCGCACCCCCTCCGTCTCGGACAGGAAGTGCCAGTAGTCCGGATGCCGCCCCTCCAGCGTGCCGACCGCCCGCTCCAGCCGCGCCACCGCCTCGTCCAGCGGCCCGGCGTGCCGCGGATCAGGAGTGGTACGCCCCGTCATCGCCAGCCGCTGGGCGTCCCGGATCGCGAACCGGGTCCGTTCGATCTCCGCCTGCGGATCCTTCTGCACCGCGTTCAGCCGGTTCAGCCGGTCACCGGCCGCCGACACCGCGTCGTCCGTCGCGTTCAGCAGCGCCCGCACCGTCGACAGCAGCGAGGTGGCGTCCGGCCAGCGCTGCTCGTCCCGTGCCGCCTGCGCCTCCCGCAGCTTCCGCTCCGCCTGCCGGATGTTCTCCGCCGCCAGCGCGGGCACCTGCTGCAGGTCCTGCCAGCAGGCCGCCGCGAACCGGCGCCGCAGCTCGCTCAGCACCGGCTCCACCTGACCCGCCCGCGTGGTCAGCGCCTGCGCCCGGGTCCGCAGACTGACCAGCCGGTGGTCGGTCTCCGCCGCCCGCTCCGGCAGCCGCTCGGCCTCCGCCCGGATCGCCCCGGCCTCCCGCTGCACCCGCTCGGCCCGCTCCAGCGTCGCCTGCACCCCGTGCTGCCCCGCACCCTGGTTCAGCCTGGTCAGCTCCGGCGCCAGGGCCGCCAGCCGCGCCGCGAGCTCCTCCGCCCGCAGCCCCCTGTCGCGTACGGCGTCCAGCGCGTTGCTCGCCGCCAGCAGCGACTGCCGGGCCCGTTCCACGGCCGGCGCCAGCCGCGCCAGCCGCGTCTCCGCCTTGCCGAGCAGGGGCCCGAGCGAGCCGCCGAACCGGTCCAGCTCCTGCCGGGCCCGCACCAGCTCGTCCTTGGCCGCCGTCAGCTCCGCCCGCGCCCGGGCCGCCACACCGGCCTCCAGGTCGTGCCGGTCCAGGTCGTGTGCGTCGACCGCCTCGATGTACCGCCGGCTGACCTCGTCGATCCGCTGCCCGAGCGCCGCGAAGTCCGCGACGGCACGCCGGGCCGCGGGGGAGTCGTCCACCGCCGAGATCGTCTCGATGGAGATCCGCAGGTCCCGCTGCGCGGTGTCGAGTTCGTAGAACGCCGTCGCCGCCGCGTCCTTCGCCGCCTGCGCGTCGGCCCGCTGGCTCTCCGCCCGCCCGCCGAACCACCGCCGGGTCCCCCCGCCAGCGAAGGCGGCCGGCACCGCGAGCACGGCCACCGCGGGCAGGGCCGCCAGCACCACGAGGTCCCACAGCGTCCGGGCCCCACGCCGGGCCGGTGCGGCGGACGACGGCGGGTACGGCTCTCTCACTGGTGTGCCCGGTGTCGCCGTCACATCCCTCTCCCGTGCCGTGCTTCGCGCTGGGTGGTGTCATTGTCCCACCTGGGTAGGACGACGTCGGGGGGCGGTCAGTTCACCAGCGGGCGGGCGGATCGGCGAGGGTACGGGCCCCCGGCTCCGGATTGCGGTGCAGCCGCTGCGGCGATGTAGGCTGTCGACCTGTCCCGGGTGCGTAGCTCAGGGGTAGAGCGCCTGCCTTACAAGCAGGATGTCGGCGGTTCGAAACCGTCCGCGCCCACCGGTCCGGCCCCTCGGAGAGTCCTCCGAGGGGCCGTTTCCGTTCCTACTCCTCCTCGGCCGCCCGCTCGTGGGCGTGCTTCAGCCGGGAGCGGGCCTCCACGCGGTCCGCTGCCGCCACCTCGGCCCAGAAGCGGTGGGTGCTGACGAACACCGCGAGTTCGTGCTCGCGCCGCCGCAGCTTCTCCACCTCGGCCTGCTCGTCCTCCGTCCAGCCCGGGGACGCGGGCCGCTCCACCTTGCGCCAGCCGGTGTCGTCGCTGAAGCCGTCCATCGGCTCGACCGACCAGGGCAGCCGCTTGAGCAGGGCCGACAGCTCGGCCCGGACCTGATGCAGCTCCTCCTGGCCGGCGAGGAGGTCACTGGGGAATTCATAGGTCGTAGCCACGGCGCAATGCTACGCCTGTTCGATTTTCCGGTGCGAGGCCGAAGAGGGGATACGGGCGAGGTTCAGCCGAACGGGTGGCCGGGGCTCAGTGGCCGGCGGCCCGCAGCTCCCGCACCAGCCGTTCCGTCACCGGCACCGGAACGGCGTGCCGCTCGGCCGCGCGCAGCAACGCCCCGCCGATGGCGTCGAGTTCGAGCAGGCGGCCCGCCTCGGCGTCCCGCTGCATGGACGACTTGGCCGTGGCCGGGAAGGCGTCGTACCGGGCCAGGGCCTGGGCCGGGTCGGCGGGGGCGCCTGAGGCGCGGCTGACGGCGGCCGTCTCGGCGACCAGGGCCTCCAGCTCGTCCCGGTGCCGGGTGCGGACCGTGCCGAGTGGCACGCCGTAGCGGGTGGTGAGCAGGGCGAACGGGGCGAGGAACGCCATCTTCGCCCACAGGACCGCCGTCTCGTCCCCGGCCACCCGGGTGGTCGCACCCGAGGCCGAGAGGTGGCCGGCCAGCGCGTCGAGGCGCGCGCGGGGCACGGCGTCCCCGGCGAGGTCCACCTCCGTGAACGGGCTGCCGTGTTCGATCACGCCCGGGGCGACCCGCGTCGACTCCACCCGGATCACGGCCGGGGCGACCAGCTCGGGGCGGTAGCGGGCACGGAGGGCGGCGGGGTGTTCGACGCCGTTCAGCAGCGGCACGAGCAGGGCGTCGCCGAGGGCGGCGGGCGGCACCCGGGTCAGGGCGGCGTCGAGCGCGGTGTGCTTCACGGTGACCAGACAGGCGTCCACCGGTCCGCGCAGCTCGGTGTCCGCGTCGACGGCGGCCGTGAAGTCGCCGAACTGCCGGCTGCGGACCGTGATGCCGGTACGGCGCAGGGTGCCGGCCGTGGCCTCCCCGGCCAGGCAGACCACGCGGTGGCCGGAGCGCGACAGCAGGGCGGCGAGCAGGCCGCCGGTGCCGCCGGGGCCGAGGACGGCCACGGTGAGCGGATGCGTCATGGAGTTGTCCTTTCGACGGTCGGCCCCGGGAGTCGGTGGCCGCCTTCGCGACGATCATGGCAGCGCGCCGCCCTCCCGCGCCAGACTTGTCTCATGTGCCGGAGTATCAAGACCCTGCGTCCGCCCGTGCTGCCCGGTGAGGCCACGGAGGAGGACATCCGCGCGGCCGCGCTGCAGTACGTCCGCAAGATCTCGGGCTTCCGCGCGCCCGCCGCCCACAACCGCGAGGCCTTCGACCGGGCGGTGGCCGCGGTGGCGGAGGCGACGGCGGAACTGCTCGGGGACCTGGAGGTGCGGGGGCGCTCGGTGAGGCCTGCCGGCTAGCGCCCGACGCACCGCCTGCCTCGTCCGTCGCGCAGCCGCCGACCCCCACGGCGAGAACCCGTCACGTCCGGCGTGCCCCAGCGCGGGTGCGCCGGACGTCCCAGTCGTGCGCCGGGCGTCGGATGTTGAACTTGCAAGTACTGATTAGGTTCGCCTAACCTGGGGCTCCATTCGGTACCGCCGCCCCCACGACCGGCCTGCTCAGTCCCCGGCCGGCCCGACCGACACCGAAGAGGAGAAATCCCCTCATGTCCGCACGCCTCAACTCCGCTCAGCCCTATGCCATCGGGCTCTTCCGCGCCGTCCTCGGCCTGCTCTTCGCGGTGCACGGCGCCGCGTCCCTGTTCGGCGTCCTCGGCGGCGCCGCCGGTACCGACGGCGGCACGGTCGCGGCCGGCACCTGGCCCGGCTGGTACGCGGCCGTGATCCAGCTGGCCGCCGGCGGCCTGGTGCTGCTCGGCCTCGGCACCCGCGGCGCCGCGCTGGTCGCCTCCGGCTCGATGGCGTACGCCTACTTCGACGTCCACCAGCAGGCCGCCCTGTGGCCCATACAGAACGGCGGTGAGCTGTCGGTCCTGTTCTGCTGGGGCTTCTTCCTGCTGGTCTTCACCGGTTCCGGCGCCCTCGGCCTGGACCGGCTCTTCGCCCGGCGCGCCGCGGCGCAGGGCGAGCCCGCGACGGAGCGGCGGCCGCTGGCGGCCTGACCGGACCCGACCCGGGCGACCGGACCCTCTCGGCCCGTCCGGCCCGCGCAACCCCGGCGAACCTCCTGTCACACCCCCGGCGTACGCTGTATGGCTGTCAACGGGGGAGTGGCGGGAGTCATCGTGTTGGAGAGCGTGGGGTCGCTGGCGGCCGGACCCTGGATCTATGCCGTGGTGGCCCTGTCGGTGCTGCTCGACGTGTTCCTGCCGGTCCTGCCGAGCGGGGTGCTCGTCATCACCGCCGGCACCGCGGCCGCGGCCGGCACCGGTGCGGCGGCGGGCGGAGTGCCGCACGACGTGCCGGACACCCTGGCACTGATCCTGTCCGCCGCGACCGCCTCCGTCCTCGGTGACCTCGTGGCCTACCGCCTGGCCTGGCGGGGCGGGGAGCGGCTGGACCGGGCGATAGCCCGCTCCCGGCGGCTGACCGTCGCGCAGGAACGTCTCGGCGAGGCCCTCGCCCGGGGCGGCGGCGCGCTGGTCGTCCTGGCCCGCTTCGCCCCGGCCGGCCGCTCGGTCGTCTCCTTCTGCGCGGGCGCGGCCCACCGCCGCGCCCGCGACTTCCTGCCCTGGTCCGCCCTGGCCGGCCTGTCCTGGGCCGCCTACAGCGTGGCCCTCGGCTACTACGGCGCCCAGTGGCTGGGCGCGACCTGGCTGGCGACCGGGGTCTCGGTGGCCGCGCTGTTCGGCGCGGGCGCGGCGGCGGGGTTCCTGGTGCGCCGCCGCCCGGCCTCCTGACCGGCCGTCCGCAGGGCTCAGCAGCCGGCCAGGTCGTTCGTCAGCGCGCTCTTCTCCGCCGAGTCGACCGACAGGTTGTAGTAGTACTTCACCTGCACCCACGCCCGCACGTAGGTGCACAGGTACGCCGACCGCGACGGCACCCAGGTCGCCGGGTCCTGGTCGCCCTTGGCCTGGTTGACGTTGTCGGTCACGGCGATCAGCTGCGGCCGGGTCAGGTCGTTGGCGAAGGCCTGCCGCTGCGCGGTGGTCCACTTGCTCGCGCCGGAGTCCCAGGCCTCGGCCAGCGGGACGAGGTGGTCGATGTCGAGGTCGGACGCGGCGGTCCAGGTGGCGCCGTCGTACGGGGAGTACCAGCTGCCGCTGGTGGCGGCGCAGGAGGAGTCGGTGACGACGTTCGTGCCGTCCCGCTTGAGGACCGTCTCCCGGGTGTTGCAGGCGCCGCTGATGGTGATCCAGTGCGGGAAGAGATCGCGGCTGTAGCCGGTGCGGTTCTCGGTGGCCACGGTGAGCTGGGACAGGTAGGTGCGGGCGGTGCCGGCGCTGACCGGGGTGGGGAGGGCGGCGGAGGCGCTGGGGGAGTTGAACAGGGCGACGGAGGCGATCAGGCCGGTGAGCGCCGCGAGTATGCTCGTCCGTCGACGCGCGTAGAACCTGGGCATGCGTGAACTCCCTTGTGGGGTCGGGGTGTTGGTGAGCGAGCGAGGGAATGCTCGCGGTGCGGTGTGGCCGGGGAGTGAGCGCTCGGTAAGAAGTTAGTGACGCGTACATGTCACGACAAGGTTTACGACGGAACCTTCACATCCCGTACGATGGGGAGCGCAGAAGGGGAGTAGCTCTTCGCCGGACCGTCGACATACTGCTCAGCGAGCCTGAGCCGGCGCCCGGAGGCGGGCCACCGAGTTCCATCGGGGTCCGCCAGCGAGACCTTCGGCAAGCAGTGCACGCCCGTGCCCCCCGGCGCGGGCGCCGAGTGTGCTGCCGTGCCGAGGTGTCATCGCGTGACGTACCGCACTCTCGGTGGGGCAGCCCGACCGATTGAGGGACCTTGATCAGCATCACCGTGACGGCGCTCGTCTTCGGCGTCATCTTCCTCGCCGAACTGCCGGACAAGACCGCGCTCGCCGGCCTCGTCCTCGGCACCCGCTACCGCGCCTCGTACGTCTTCGCGGGCGTCGCCGCCGCCTTCCTGCTGCACGTCGTGCTCGCCGTGGCGGCCGGCAGCGTGCTCACCCTGCTCCCGCAGCAGATCGTGCACGCCCTCACCGGCGTCCTCTTCCTCGGCGGCGCCGCGATGCTGCTGCTGCAGAAGGGCGAGGACGAGGAGGAGATCAGGAAGCCCGCCGACCAGTCCTTCTGGAAGGTCGCCGGGACCGGCTTCATGCTCATCCTGGTCGCCGAGTTCGGCGATCTCACCCAGATCATGACCGCCAACCTGGCCGCCCGCTACGACGACCCGCTCTCCGTCGGCCTGGGCGCGGTGCTCGGCCTGTGGGCCGTCGCCGGACTCGGCATCGTGGGCGGAAAGGCCCTGATGAGGCGCGTGCCGCTGCGGCTGATCACGCAGATCGCGGCGCTGCTCATGCTGGGCCTCGGCGTGTGGAGCCTGTGGGAGGCCGTGAGCGGCTGAGCGAACGGCGGGTGAACGCTCGCCGGGGGTGGTGGCGGGATCACGGCCAGGTTTTGTACCGTAGAGAAACAAAGTGGCTCCCGCCCGTTTTCCCTGACCGGCGGGCGGGGCCGCCTTGTCCCTCCCGACGTCCCACCCGACACGGGACCTTTTCCTTCCTGGAGCTGCCGATGCCGGCCACCGCCACGCCCACCGTCCTCACCGCCCGCGCCCTCCTGCTCGACATGGACGGCACCCTCGTCAACTCCGACGCCGTGGTCGAGCGCATCTGGCGGCACTGGGCCGAGCGGCACGGGCTGGACGGCGACGAGGTGATGAAGGTCGTGCACGGCAGGCAGGGCCACGCCTCCATGGCCGTGCTGCTGCCCGACCGGCCCGTCGAACAGAACCTCGCCGACAACGCCCGCATGCTCGCGGAGGAGACCGCCGACACCGACGGAGTCGTGGAGATCCCCGGTGCGCGCGCGTTCCTCGCCGCGCTGGCCGGCCTCCCGCACGCCCTGGTGACCTCCGCCGACGTCGCCCTGTCCACCGCCCGCATGAACGCCGCCGGGCTGCCCCTGCCGGCCGTCCGCGTGACCGCCGAGTCGGTTGGCGCGAGCAAGCCGGACCCCGAGGGGTTCCTCAAGGGCGCCGCCGAGCTGGGCGTCGACCCGGCCGACTGCGTGGTCTTCGAGGACTCCGGGGCGGGAATCGCGGCGGGGCGCTCCGCCGGGACGACCGTGGTGGGCGTCGGCCCGCGCGCCGTCGCCCACGGTCCGGACGTGGCGGTGCGGGACCTCACCCAGGTCCGGGTGGAGGCGGGGGCCGACGGCACGATCCGGCTGCACATCGGCTGACGCGCGGGTGGGGCCCGCCGGTTCTCCGGTCCCGGTGCCGGCGTCTCACGGCTCCGTCGTCTCCGCCTCCAGGGCGCTCCGCGTCGCCGGGCCGTATGCGCCCAGGGTGTCGCCCGTGATGCCCCGTGCCAGCTGGTAGTTGCGTACCGCGTCCTCGACCGGGCGGGTGAAGACGCCGTCGATCCGGTCGCCGTAGAGGTTCAGCCGGCGCAGCCGCCGCTGGAGTTCGGTGACCTCCGGGCCGGTGTCGCCGCGTCGCAGCACCGGGGCCATGGCGGGGGTCGCGCCCGCTGTGGCGGTGGCCGTCGCGGAGGGGCTCGGGGAGGCGCTGGGGGAGGGGCCGGGGGAGCCGGTGGCGGTCGGGCCCGGGGACCGTGACGCGGAGGGCGAGGCCGGGACGGCCGGCGCCGAGGGGGCCGGCGGGCGGGGGGTGACCGGGGGCACCGGCGCCCTCGGTGAGGCGGGGGCCCGGGTCGACGCTTCCGGGACGCCCTGCCTGATCTCCCGGGCCGCGTGGTCCCGGGCCGGTGCCTCGTACGAGAACAGGGCGGCACCCGTCACCGCCGCGACGGCCAGCGCCGTGCCTCCCACGGCCAGCAGCGCGGTACGGCCGGAGCGCCGCCGGGGCCGACCGGGCTCGGCGGCGGGCCCGGGGCCAGGGACGGCCGTGAGCGGGGTGGCCCCGCCCGCCGGGGCGGGGGGTACGGGGGTCCGTGCGGCCGGCAGCGGCCGGGACGCCTCGGGCTCCGGCGCCCCGCCCGTGCCGGAGACCTCCACATACGGCCGTATCCGCAGCGGATCGAAGTCCTCCGCCGCTGCCGCCTCGGCCGTGCGCGCCTCCCGCAGCGCCGCCGAGGCCCGCTCGGTGCAGTCGCAGGACGGGGTGTTGTCCGGCCCCCTCGGCGCACCGCACTCCGGGCACGTGGTGCCCCGTTCCTCCGTCACGCCTGCTCCCCCTCCCCTTGGGAACTTCAGAGATTATGCGGATCCCCTTCACATCCGCAGGACTCGACAGGCCATAAGTGGTGACACCCACCACGATGGAAGAGGTGCACCCGAGCCCCGGGAGGTCTCCATGGTCCTGGACACGCACGGCACGGCGAAGGACGTGAGCAGCGGCGAACACGTTCCGGGCAGTGTGCTGGTGCCGATCGGCGCGCTGCTGCTCGGACTCCTGCTCGCCGCCCTCGACCAGACCATCGTCGCGACCGCGCTGCCGACGATCGTCAGCGACCTGGGGGGCCTGGAACACCTCTCCTGGGTCGTCACGGCCTATCTGCTGGCCTCGACCGCCGCGACCCCGCTGTGGGGCAAACTCGGCGACCAGTACGGCCGCAAGCGGCTGTTCCAGGCCGCCATCGTGATCTTCCTGATCGGCTCGGCGCTGTGCGGCATGGCGCAGGACATGCCGCAGCTCATCGCCTTCCGGGCCCTGCAGGGGCTGGGCGGCGGCGGGCTGATGGTGCTGTCCATGGCGATCGTCGGCGACCTCGTGCCGCCGCGCGAACGCGGGCGCTACCAGGGCCTGTTCGGGGCCGTGTTCGGCGCGACCAGCGTGCTCGGACCGCTGCTCGGCGGGCTGTTCACCGAACACCTCAGCTGGCGCTGGGTGTTCTACGTCAACCTGCCCGTCGGCGTCGTCGCGCTCGCCGTGATCGCCGCGGCCCTGCGCATCCCGCGCCGCACCGCCCACCACGTCATCGACTACCCCGGCACGTTCCTGATCGCCGCCGTCGCCACCTGCCTGGTACTGGTCGCCTCGCTCGGCGGTACGACCTGGGCGTGGGACTCGGCACAGCTCATCGGGCTGGCCGTGCTGGGCGTGCTGCTGGCCGTGGCCTTCGTCGCCGTCGAGCGGCGCGCCGCCGAACCCGTGCTGCCCCTGAAACTCTTCGGCATCCGCACCTTCAGCCTCGCCGCCGTCATCGGCTTCATCGTCGGCTTCGCCATGTTCGGCGCGATGACCTACCTGCCGACCTTCCTCCAGGTCGTGCACGGCATCTCCCCGACCCTGTCCGGCGTGCACATGCTGCCCATGGTGGCCGGACTGCTGCTGTCCTCCACCCTCTCCGGGCAGATCGTCAGCCGCACCGGCCGCTGGAAGGTCTTCCCCGTCGCCGGGACCGCCGTCACCACCCTCGGCCTGCTGCTCCTGCACCGGCTCGACGAACACAGCCCGACCGCCGAGATGAGCGTCTGCTTCTTCGTCTTCGGCCTCGGCCTCGGCCTGGTCATGCAGGTCCTGGTGCTCATCGTGCAGAACGCCGTCTCCTACGAGGACCTGGGCGTCGCCACCTCCGGCGCCACCTTCTTCCGCTCCATCGGAGCCTCCTTCGGCGTGGCCGTCTTCGGCACGGTCTTCGCGAGCCGCCTCGGCGACGAGCTCACCGACGCCTTCCGGGGCGTACGCCTGCCGCCCGGCACGAGCGCCGGCGCGCTGAAGGCCGACCCCCGGGGCATCGCCGCGCTGCCGCCCGCCCTGCGCCCGGCCGCCCTGCACGCCTACGCGTCCGCCATCACCGACGTCTTCCTCTACGCCGCCCCCGTCGCGCTCCTCGGCTTCCTGCTGGCCTGGTTCCTGAAGGAGGACCGGCTGCGCGGCTCGGTCACCGCACCGGACATCTCCGAGACCATCCCGCCCAACCCCGTCGAGCGCTCCTCCTACGACGAGGTGTGCCGCGCCCTGTCCGTCCTCGGCACCCGCGAGGGGCGCCGCGAGATCTACCGGGAGATCACCGAACGGGCCGGCTACGACCTGCTGCCCGCCGCCGGCTGGATGCTGCTGCGCATACGCCGCTACGGCTCCGTCGAACCGGCGGTGCTGGCCGAGCGCAGCCCCGTCCCGCTCCAGGCGGTCATGGCCGCCGCCCGCCAGGTCGAGGAGCGGCGGCTCGCCGAACGCCGGGGCCTGGACCTCGTCCTGACCGACGCGGGCCGCGAGGTCGCCGAACGGCTCGCCACGGCCCGCGAGGAGTCCCTGGCCGGACTGCTCGGCGACTGGTGGCAGCCCGGCCGCTCCACCGACCTCGCCCGCCTGGTCCGGGAACTCACCGGCGAACTCTGCGGCGCCGAACGCGAACGCCCGCACAACGGCACGGTCGCCCGGGTCAGTTGACGGCCTGCGCCGGCGACAGCGCCTTGCGGAACCAGTGTTCGGCGTACGGGTCGCTGTTGTGCGGTCCGGTCTCCGTGTAGCCGAGGCGGGTGTACAGGGCGCGGGCCTCGACCAGGTCGCTCCGGGTGTCGAGGACGACGCGCCGGGCACCCAGCGCCCGCGCGGCCTCCTCGGCGGCGGCCACGAGCAGCGCGGCCCCACCCCGGCCGCGCATCCCCGGCAGCACGAACACCCGGGTCAGCTCGGCGGTGTCCGCCGTCAGCAGCCGTACGCCGGCCGAACCGGCCGGTGTGCCGTCGTACCGGCCGATCAGCAGCCGGCCGCCCGGCGGGGCGAGGTCGGCGCCCGGGTGCGCGGCGATCTCCCGCTCCAGCTCCTGCGGGTCGGTGGGGTGCCCCTCGTGCAGCAGGTACCAGCGGTCGCTGACCTCCGTGTAGTACGCCCGCCACAGGGCGGCGGCGGCCGGGGAGTCGTAGCGTTCCGCAGCGATCGTCCATGTCATGCCGGCCATTGTCGGGAGCCGCCCGGCACCCTCCGCAACCGCGTTTCGCGGGCCCGCCGCCCGGCGGGGCACCGTTTGTGGGCGGGCTTCCGGGTCACCCGGACGGTGAACCGGCCAGCGGGGCCGGTCGGACCGGAGGGGAAGCATGTCCACAGGCCTGATCATCTTGATCGTGCTCGCGGCGGTCGTGGTCCTCGGCGCAGCCGCTCTCCTCGTACGCGGGCGCGGCGGACGGGGCGGGGCCGGCCTGAAGAAGCGCTTCGGGCCCGAGTACGAGCGGACCGTGGCCCTGCACGACGGGGACACCAAGGCCGCCGAACGGGAACTTACCGAGCGCCTCGAACGCCACGGTGACCTGCGGGAGCGGCCGCTGGACGCCACCGAGCGGCAGCGGTACGCGGACCGTTGGACGGCCGTGCAGGAACACTTCGTCGAATCGCCCCGGGAGGCGGTGGCCGAGGCCGACCGGCTGCTCGCGGAACTCGCCGCCGTGCGGGGCTACCCGGACGGCGAGCGGTACGAGGAGCAGCTCGCCGCGCTGTCCGTGCACCACCCCCACCACGTCGAGGGATACCGGCACGTGCACCGGATGGCCCGCGCGGGCGCCGGCGGCACGAGCGAGACCGGTGCGGGGACCGAGGAGCTGCGGGCGGCGCTGCTCGACGCCCGCGCCTTCTTCGACGACCTGACCGGCACCGGGGCCGGCCGGCACCGGGCCACCGCCGGCGCGGAGCGCACGGCACCGGCCACCACCGGCCACTCCCACGCCCGCACCCATGCGCCGTGGGCCCCGCACCGCAGCCGGCCGAAGGAGAGCTGACCACCATGACGGACAGGACCAACGGCCCCGGCGGTGACCGCCACCACCCGGAACGCCTTTCCCCGGGTGACGAGTGGACGCCGGAGCAGGACTCGGTGGAGAGAGACGAATGGGCCCCGGGCGACGCGGCCGCGGGCCGCCGGGTGCCGAGGAAGCCCCGGCCGGAGGAACGCCTGCCGGGTGAACCGGGAGCACGCGGCAGCGGAGCCGGCCGGGAACCGGGCGCGGTCCCGGGCGGAGGCGGCCTGCTGCCGGGTGAGGGAGCGGGCGGCCGGGTCCGGGACGCGGACACGGCCGGCCGGGCCGAGGACGAGAGGGGGAGCGGCCGGCTCCCCGGCGCGGCCGGTCCCGGCCGGGACGGGCTGACCGGCGACGACCGCACCCCGCAGGACACCCCGCAGCCGCCTCCGGGCCCGGCGGGCGCATCCCCGTCCGGGACCTCCGGGGACACCGTGCCCGCCTCCGACGTGTCCGGGGACGCCGGATCACGCCGCGGCCCGGCCGGGAGCCCCGCCCCCGCCCACGGCTCCGAGGGGCTGCGGCCCGACACGGAGGAACCGGGACCCGGAACACCCGGCGCGCAGGCGCCGGACGCGCAGACGCACGACGGGCGGGACGCCCGCACCGCCGGCAGCAACGCCGATGGCCCCGCGCGGGCCGGGGAGGAGGAAGGCACGATGCCGGACGACGGACTCGGCGCCCCGGCCGTCGGCGGGGTCAGCGGGCGCGAGGCCCGTACGACCGAGGGAGGGGCGGCGGACGCCTGGCCGGCCGCGCCGGGCGGCGCGGCCGGCACCGCCGGGGAGACCACCACCGCCCCCTCCGGCGCCGGCGCCCCGCTGCTGCCGCACGAGGAGACGGACCGGTGGGAACAGCGGCTGCGTGAGGTGACCGTCGGGTTCGTGGAGCACCCGAGGAACGCCGTCGAGCAGGCCGACCGGACCCTGGAGGAGATCGCCAGGCGGTTCACCGAGGCCGTCACGCGCCGCCGCCGCACGCTGCGGATGTCCTGGGAGGGCACCGA
Organism: Streptomyces sp. NPDC029151; assembly: GCF_055564315.1. Lineage (NCBI taxonomy): Bacteria > Bacillati > Actinomycetota > Actinomycetes > Kitasatosporales > Streptomycetaceae > Streptomyces > Streptomyces sp. NPDC029151. The sequence goes on along the minus strand of NZ_JBVHWQ010000002.1, from coordinate 741,300 downwards.
GGCGAGCGGTACCGCGGCCGGGGCCGACACCGAACAGCTGCGGCTCGCCCTGCGGGACTACCGGGAGCTGGCCGGGCGCCTGCTACACGGCTGACCCCGCCGCGCCCCCGTCACCCCTGGCGGCAGCCCTGCGCTGCCGCCATTCCCGTACGACCTGCTCGACGTCGTACGGCTTCCTGCCCAGCGGCGGGCCGGGCGGCGGCTTGAACATCATGTCCTTGATCCGGACGTTGACGTCCTCGATGATCTTCCGGGCGATCCGCTCCGAGGGCGCCGCGTACGCCGCCTCCAGCGCGTCCTCCGCCTCCTTGCGCAGCGCCAGCGCGGGCGGCAGCACGGTCAGCCCCTCGCGCGCCAACTTCCGCTTGACCCACCACAGTTCGTCGTACGCCGACTCCACGTCCGCCGGCAGCGGCGCGCCCGCCCCCGGCAGCCGGTCGAACTCCCCGCGCCCCTGCGCGTCGCGGATCTGCTTGTCCACCCAGGACTCGAACGGCACACCCGGTGGCTTTCGCTCGGTCATGAACCCATTGTGCCGGACGCGGCCCCGCCGGGCGTTTTATCATGCGGCGTCGGTACGGCACCCCGCCCGCCGCAACCCACCCGCCGCACCAGGACGTTTCAGGGGGAACGCTCGTGCTCGAACTCACCATGGCCACCGTCTCCGGGGCCGACACGGGCGCCACCGCCGGCATGACCATGGCCGAGGCGCCCAGCGAGCCCGGCGCCGTCCTGCGGGTCGGCCGCGACGGGGGACTGTGCCGGCTGGTCACCCCCGACGACTGGCTGTTCGTGTCCCGCGTCCATCTGGAGTTCGTGTGCGGCCCGGACGGCACCTGGCGGCTGACCTGGCTGCGCGGCTCCCAGCCCGACCCGGCGTCCGAGGTCCGGCTCGCCGTCGGACCGCACGTGCGGCCCGTCGACTACGGCGCCACCGTCGCGCTGCCGCACGGCGGGTCCGGCGAGATCGTCATCCAGGACCGCACCGCGCCGCGCAGCGTCAACGTCGGCTTCTACCACGACCTCTGAGCCGTCCCCCCGCCGGCGGGGCTCAGCCCAGCACCCGGGCCAGCGCGAACCCGTCGTAGCCCTTGCTGCCGACCGTCTGGAGCGCCGTACCCGTCAACCGCGGGTGGGTGGCGATCAGTTCCAGCGCGGCACGGGTGCCGACCACGTCCGGCTCGGTGCTGCCCGCATCGGCCACCCGGCCGCCGCGCACCACGTTGTCCAGGACGATCACGCTGCCCGCCCGGGTGAGCCGGAGCGCCCACTCCACGTAGTGCGGGTTGTTGACCTTGTCCGCGTCGATGAAGACCAGGTCGAAGGGGGCCGGGTTCTCGTCGGCGAGCTTGGGCAGCGACTCCAGGGCCGGTCCCACCCGCACCTCCGCGATCCGGTCCAGGCCCGCGCGGGCGATGTTCCGCACGGCCACCTCGGCGTGCTTGGCGCTGTACTCCAGCGAGATCAGCCTGCCGTCCTCGGGCAGGGCACGGGCCAGCCAGATCGTGCTGTACCCGGCGAGCGTGCCGATCTCCAGGATGTTCCGGGCACCCTGCAACTGGGCGAGCAGCTGGAGGAACTTGCCCTGCGCCGCGGTGACGGCGATGGCGGGCAGCCCGGCGGCATCGCTGTCCCGCAGGGCCGCGCGCAGCGCGTCGTCGTCCGGTGAGAGGGTGCGGATGAAGTAGTCGTCGACGTCGTCCCAGTGCTGCTGCCCGCTCATAGCGTCTGCCGCCTTTCCCGAGTGTCCTGTCTCGATGATCTCAGCCGAGCGGCGCGGGCGGGGAGACCGGCGGCGGCGGAGTCACCGGCCGGCGTGAGCGGCGTACGACGATCAGGGCGGCCCCCGCGACGAGTACCGCCGGCGTGCCGCCGACCGCCAGCGACCAGGCGGGGATCCCGGCGACCCGGCGCAGCTCGTCCTCGTAGACCACCGGCTGGACCGGTGTGTCCGCGGCGGCCCGGCGCAGCTCGTGGTCGCCGGAGATGCGGGCGGGCTCCGGGAAGACCTGGGTGAGCGCGGTGAGGTACGGGGTGCCGGCGGCGAGCTCGCCCAGGGCGCCCTGCCGGGTGCCGACCCGTCCGGCGAACAGCACGTGGGGCGGAGTGCCGCCGATCGCCGACCGCGTCTCCATGCGGTGCGCGGCGAGGACGTACAGGGCGAGCCACTGCGGGGTGCCCGCCAGCCGGGACAGGCGCATCGGATAGACCGGGCGGTCGGCGGCGAAGGTGAGGTGGAGCGGGTCGAGGGCGCCGTGCAGCCGGGTGCCGCGGGTGTCCGGGACGAGGCGGACGGCGACGTACTCCCAGTGCCGGTCGACGTACGGCTGGAGGGCGGTGCGCAGCCGGCCCGGCAGGGCGAAGCCGTGGTCGCGGAGCCAGTCCTGCAGGGCGGCCGGGTCGCCGGCGGTCAGCCGGGCCACGTCGAAGGGGCCGAGCCGCTGGCGGCCGACGACACCGACGCGGGTGCCGCCCGCGGCCGGGGGCGGGGCGCCGTCGCCGGCCGTGGGGCGGTCGTCGAAGGGCCAGTCGCCGGTGCGGGGCCAGAAGTGGTACCGGGTGCGGTGGACCGGGGCGACGGCCCCGGCCAGCTGGTCGAAGAGGGCCGGGTCGCCGAGGCGGACGGTCGCCCGGTGCGGGACCGGCATGATCCACGCGACGTGCTCGGCGTCGCCGTTCACCGTCAGCCGCATCACGATCTGCTCGTGCCGGCCGTCCCAGCGCAGCACCGACTGCTCGTCGGAGACGGCGACACGGGTTGCCGGACCGGGGACCATGGCACCGCAGCCGCAGGCGTAGGCCGGGGCCATCAGCCAGCCGAGCTGTATGCCGAGCAGTGCGAGGACGACGGCGAGTATCCGGGCGCGTTTCACGGGGCTACAGACGGTGCCGCTGTGCACATGGTTCCGGCAGGAAGATGCGTGGGGACGGGGCACGGGCACCGGGGGCGGGCCGTGTGCGAGCCTCCCGGGCACACCACGGCCGGGCGCCCCCCTCCCCGCATCGAATGATCGTGCGACACTTTCGGTCATGTTCATGCGCTGCGGGCGCATGAACATGTACTTCCGCATCACATTACTCGCCAGAACCGCAATGATCAGCGGCGTACGGCGCCTCTTTCTCTTGAAATGCATTTCCGGACGGGGTCTGTAAAAGGGCCTGTCTCGTTCCGCCGGTCGTGCATATCGTTACTGCTGTTAGTCGAAGGGGGAGCGATGAAGGGCGCCGCGGGCCGTGCGCTGACGGCCGTGATCGTGGCGGGGGCGGCGCTGGCGGGCTGTTCGGCAGACGACCGGGACGAGAGCGAGATGACCCCGGCCGAAGTCGTTGCCTGTGCGACTGCCGTCGCCGACGGCACAGTGCACGAGGTGCACGCCTCGGTTCGCCCCGATCGACTCGTCGTGGCTGTCGACGTCGATGCCTGGAAGAAGCCGGGGCGCCGGTACGAAGGGCAGCGGCGCATCTGGGCGGAGACGGCCGACACGCTCTATGGAGAGGCGGGTTCCGGCGGGCCGACCACCGCCCCAGCGCACCCGTCACAAGGAGTGACCCGTCTGAGGGCCGGCCTTCCGGTCCTGGTGCTGGTCGGCAGCGGTGCGGAGCGCGCGGAGACGACGGTGCTGGCCGGCGACCTGAGAGCCCCTTACACGCCCAAGGTGTTCGAGGCGGCCAAGGTCACTGAGTGCCCCGACACCTGACGCCGTTCCGACCCGTGGGTTGAGGCGACAACGGGGCGCGGCACGCTCCCCACGCGGCGGCCGTAAGGATCGCGCCGAGATCCGGCCTGCTCGTATGTGCTTCCCCGGCTGCGTGCCGTGGTGCTGCCCGCCACCCGGGCGTGGTCCTGCCCTCGTGTTCTTGGCGGGGTGACGGCTTCCCCAGTAATCCGTGAGGAGTGAGGAGACCGATATGCACACACCCATGTCTGTTGCTGGATCCGGCGAACGCACTGGGCGTCGAAGGAGTGTGGCTGTTGCCGTTGCCGCGGCGGTTGTCGGGTTCGTGGCCCCACAGGCATTCGCCGTCGCTACCGACAACATGGTGCCGATCGGCAGCTTCGACGCCCATGAGGCGTGTCGCAAGGGGGGTGCGGGGGCGGAGAACAAGTCGCGTGTGTGCCAGACCGACAACAGAGACGTGACCATGTTCCGGCAGGGCAGCGTCGGCAGCGGTGACAGCGGGCGCATCAAGCAGACCATCGAGCGCCAGTACCAGCCCACTGACCTCAGTCTGAAGTGGGAGTCCAGAGCCGTGTACACCGGCGGAGCGGAAACGGACTTCATCTACCAGTCCGGGACGGTTGATTCACGCGACGACGACAAGGTGGGAAAGGCGTGGTGCGACGACCCCATCGAGAACACCGTGAAGTGTGACCAGACCTACATACGTGTGGAGGCGGGGTTCGGGACGAACCGCCGTTGGTGCCATGAGACAGGGCACGCCGTCGGTCTGCTTCACGGGCACGACGCGGTTCCTCGCCTCTCCAACACCGACCAGCGGCTGGGCTGCATGGTAACGCCTTCGGACAGTGGTCCTGACGACCTCGGGTCGAACAACCGCGAGCAGATCAACAAGACTTACTAGGGGGCCGTGGTGAAAAGAACGCGAACCGTACTCGTCGCCATAACGGCCTTCGCTGCCGCGTTCGGTGTCTCCTCGGCGATTAGCTCGCCGGAGCCCGCTGTGGATGGGGCCCAGGAAACGGCTGCCGGTGATGACCGTTATGCCTCGCAGTCAGCGGCCGACTGGGTCGCCAAGAGCGATTACGTCATCGCCTACACCGTCCTTTCGGAGAAGGCGCTGCCGATGAGCGAGGAAGAGCAGGCGGTGGGCGAGGGGTTTATGCCCCGCGAACTGACCGTCCGTGTGGACAAGATCATCTGGTCGCGTCCCGCCGCTTCGAGTAAGCCTCCCGAGGTCGGCAGGACGATGTTGCGGCACTCAGGGGGATGGACCATCCACGAGGGCGAGCGCACTGCCTGGGTCGACCCGGACAGTCCCATGCTCCAACCCGGCCACTCCTACGTGGAAGCGATCCTGTGGGAGACCGAAGGCCCGGATGGCACCGAGCTGCCGGCGCAGTGGGTCGGCCTCGGCGAAGGATCGAAGATGCCCTACGAAGACGGCGTTCTGGGCAAGGGGGAGACGGAGGGGCGCATCGTGTCCCCGTCCGGCTACCGGTCAATGGAGGACGAACCCGGTCCTGCGTCCCTCGAAGAAGAGATGGCCGGCAAGACGGCCGACGACCTCGCTGCCGCCCTGGATGCCGCCGTCCAGCCACAGGGCTGAGGCCGAGTTGGGCCTTGCCAGGGCCGGAGTTGTCGTGCCCTGACGAAACTTCCTCCGATTTCACTGACGCAGCGCGAGCCCCGAGCTGGTGTGGCCGACGACGCCTCTGCAGATTTCATTCCGTTCTTGCGTGAGCTCCGTGCCATGTCCTGATCGAGGCTGTGACTGCTGTGCAGTTCGTGTTTGGAGTAGCGCCCCCGCAAAGGGGTTGTGAATGCCTCACCGGGCGCGTCGCGTGACCGTCGGAATGAAACGAAGTGAAGGAGATGGAAGCCCGTGAGAATGCGACGTGGTGGAATTCCGGCGGACAGCTGCGCCAGCTCGGCGTCGCGGCCACGCTCGTGCACGATGCCCAGGTGCTGCTGCTGGACGAGCCGACGGCCGGTCTGGATCCGCAGCAGCGCCGTGCATTTCGCGATGTGCTCGCCTCTCTCGCCGACGAGGTGAGGATTTTGATGTCCACGCATGACACCCAGGACCTCGCCGAGGAAGCCGACCATGTCATGGTCCTCCACGGGGGTGAGATCCTCCACTCGGGAACCGCGAGTGAGTTTCTGAGTCACAGCCCGCCCGACACCGCCCCCGGCCGTGCCGCCGAAGGCGCGTACACGGCACTTCTCGGCCATCTCGACGGCGCGAACCTCTGACCGCATCACGAGGCCCCCCGGTGGAGGGCCTAGCTGCCCTCCACCGCCGGCGCGGAACCCGGCAGGGGCCGGCCCGCCGACTCCGACATCCGCCAGGCCGCGAAACCGCCCACGACGGCCGCGGCCATCATGTAGTAGGCGGGCATCATCATGTTCCCGGTCGCCCCGATCAGCGCGGTGACGACCAGCGGGGTCGTTCCGCCGAACAGCGACACGGACACGTTGAACCCGACGGACAGGGAGCCGTAGCGCACCCGGGTCGGGAAGAGCGCGGGCAGCGCGGCCGGCATGGCCGCCGTGAAGCACACCAGGAGCATGCCCAGCGCGCCCATGCCCAGGCCGACGGCCAGCAGGCTGCCCTGGCGGATCAGCAGCAGGGCCGGGACGGACAGGAGCAGGAAGCCCGCGCAGCCCGCCGCGATCACCGGTCGCCGCCCGACCCGGTCGGTCAGCGCGCCGGCGAACGGCTGGACGACCATCATCAGGACCATCACCGCGAGCACGACCATCAGCCCGTGCGTCTCGTCGTACTTCAGCTCACTGGTGAAGTAGCTCGGCATGTACGACAGCAGCATGTAGTCGGTGACGTTGTAGACCAGGACCAGGGCCATGCACAGCAGCAGGGGCTTCCACTGGCCGGTGATCATCTCGCGCAGCGGCACCTTCGGCCGGGCGGCCTCGGCCTTCTCGACCTCCGCCGCGAACGCGGGGGTCTCCTCCAGCCGCATCCGCAGGTACAGGCCGATGATGCCCATCGGGCCCGCGATCAGGAACGGGATGCGCCAGCCCCAGGCCGTCAGGTCGTCGGACGACAACAGGGCCGTCAGCAGCGTGACCAGTCCGGCGCCGCCGACGTAGCCGGCGAGGGTGCCGAACTCCAGCCAGCTGCCGAGGAAGCCGCGCTTCTTGTCGGGCGCGTACTCGGCGATGAACGTCGTCGCACCCGCGTACTCGCCACCGGTGGAGAAGCCCTGCACCAGCCGGGCGGCGAGCAGCAGCAGCGGCGCGCCGACGCCGATGGTGGCGTAGGACGGGATCAGACCGATCGCGAACGTGCCCGCCGCCATCATGATCATGGTGACGGCGAGGACCTTCTGCCGGCCCACGCGGTCGCCCAGCGGACCGAAGACGAGGCCGCCGATCGGACGGACCAGGAAGGCCGCCGCGAAGGCGCCGAACGTCGACAGCAGCTGCGCGGTCGGGCTGCCGGAGGGGAAGAAGACCTTGCCCAGGGTGACCGCGATGTAGCTGTAGACGCCGAAGTCGAACCATTCCATGGCATTGCCGAGCGCGGCCGCCTTCACGGCACGCCTGACGAGCGCGGGGTCGGTGACGGTGACGTCGCGGGCCTTGGAGGCCCGGCGGGTCTTCTGGTGCGGGAGAGCGGCTGCGGCGGTCGCCAAAACGGGGCTCGCCTACCTTTCGACGGGGACAGGTACGGACCGGGACGGCGGCGGTGACGTGCGACGGGCCGAAAAACGACCATAGGGGGAGTTCGACCCCTTACGTGCCGTATGCACTTAGATGCAGAGTGCAGCTAAAGCGCGGATATGCAGGTACGTCTGCCCACTCGCGCCGGGCCATGCCCCTTGATCGCTGTGATGCTTGGCACAAAAGCGGGGCGCCCCGCAAGGCGCCCCGCTGCCGTGCCCGGAACTCTCCCGAGTCAGTGGATCCTGATCGAGATGATCTCGTGGACGTGGCCCGGGTTCCACGAACTCCACTTCTGGAGTGTGACGGTTTCGAGTCGCGGGTCGCTCAGATTCCGCTGGAACTGAAGGGTCACGACGTTGTTGCCGGACTCGACCCAGTTGACGCCGTAGATGGCGACGGGAATCGAGCCGGCATTGGCGAAGCACAGCGTGTCGCGGCCTTCGTTGTTGTGGATTTCGAGGTAGCCGTTCTCGTTGCAGTCCGTACGGTTGATCGCCGGTCCGACGGTGGAAGCCGTGGTGGGCGACGCGGTGGCCGCCGCGGCGGGCGTGATCGTGGCGGCCAGCGCGGCGGCGACGACCGAGGCAATGCCGAGGGAATGGCGCACGGAGAGCTTCATTCGCTCCTCTTTCGGGCGGGATTGGTGTCATTACCGTTTCACGCGTCCCTGCCCCCCGGAAAGCGCTTACCGGCCAGATCGATATGTTTGTTCACGCTTGCATGAATAAGGTGATCGATGCCACGTTTGCGGGGGCGGGAGGTGTGATCACCAGTTCGGGAGGGTGCCGGGGCGATCACGTCCGCCGGGGCGGGAGGCCGCACCACCGGCGGGCGCCGCGGCGGGCGCCGTGGGTGACACGTGCGTGATCAGGGGCGATGTGAAGGTGCCCCGTGACAGGGGTCAGCCGAAAATCACGGAATAAGATCGTGTCCCCGTGGCGGCGCGGAGGGGTCGCTCCTCGCGGGCGAGTCCTGGAATGCGCACTCGAACCAGACCGTCTTACCGCCGCCTCCGGCCCCCGGCGACACCCCCCACTTGTCCACCACGGCGTCGAGCAGTGCCAGGCCCCGGCCGCCCTCCGCCTCCCGGCCCGCGTCCGGCTCCAGGCGGGGCCGCCCGGCGAAGCCGTCGGTCACCTCCACGCGGACGCCCGCGGTCTGCCGGGCCACCACGAGGGTGCAGCGCCGGTCGGGCACGTGGCGTACGACGTTGGTCACCAGCTCGCTCACGCCCAGCTCGACGGCGGACGTCAGCTCCTGCAACCGCCACTCGTCCAGCAGGGAGCGGACGATGCGGCGGATGTGGCGTACCGAGTGCTCGCCCACGGTGAGCCGCATGCGGTACTGGGGGGTGTGGGGAAAGTTCAGGTTCACGGGACGAGGCTGACGTGGTGTCACTACGCTGGGCTACTGCCTGAACACAACGCGTCCTGGAGGGGACTTGCCGTGGTGAACATCAACACCCTCGACCCCGGCGCCTCGCCGCTCGACTACTACGGCTTCGAGTTGCGCAGGTGCCGGGAGGCGGCCGACCTGACGCAGCGGCAGCTCGGCGACATCGTGAACTACACCGGATCGCTGATCGGCCAGATCGAAACGGCCAGGAAGGTGCCGACGCTGGAGTTCAGCGAACGGGTGGATGCGGCGCTGGGGACAGGGGGGTTGCTTTCGCGGCTCGTTGAGCTGGTGCTTCGAAGTCAACTTCCGGCTTGGTTCAGGGAGACGGCGGAGCTGGAGGCGCGGGCGCTGGAGATCTGCACTTTCCAGATGGGCATGGTTCACGGTCTCGTGCAGACCGAGGCCTACGCGCGCTCGATCCTCGGAGTTCTGGACGAGTCCAAGCTGGACGACAGAACCGCCGCGCGAATGGGCCGTCAGCGGATCTTCGAGAGGGCGAAGCCTCCGATCTTCTGGATGGTCCTCAGTGAGGCTGCGCTGTACCAGGAGATCGGTGGCCCCGATGTCATGCGCGAACAGCTGACTCGCTTGTTGTCGCTCGCAGCCGAGCCTCGGGCGAACGTTCAGATCCTGCCGTTTGCGGCTGGGGCACACGCAGGATCACAAGGCTCGTTCAACGTCTACCGCTTCTCCAGCGACCCAACCATCGTCTACACCGAGGGGTACGGCAGTGGGCATCCGACCGCGAACCCGGACACGGTCCAGGACTGCTCGCTCCGTTACGATCATCTTCAGGCCGCCGCACTCTCCATCAGGGACTCGGCGGAGTTGATCCGACGGGTGACGGAGGACCGCTATGGAGAACAAGTGGCGTAAGTCGAGCTACAGCGGCGACCAGGGCGGCGATTGCGTAGAAGTCGCCGAAACCCCCGTCGCCACCCTCGCCATCCGGGACTCCAAGGCGCCGGCGGGGCCGATCCTCACCGTCGGCCCCGCCGCCTTCACCCGCTTCATCACCTGGACGTCGGCTACAGCCGCTGAATGATCGTTCCGGTGGCCAGGCCGCCGCCCGCGCACATCGTGATGAGGGCGAACTCCTTGTCCGCACGCTCCAGTTCGTGCAGGGCGGTGGTGATCAGGCGCGCGCCCGTCGCGCCGACCGGGTGGCCGAGGGCGATGGCGCCGCCGTTGATGTTGACCTTCTCCAGGTCCTGCCCGAAGACCCGGGCCCAGCTCAGCACGACGGAGGCGAACGCCTCGTTGATCTCCACCAGGTCGATGTCCTTCAGGGACATGCCCGCCTTGCCCAGGACCGCGCGGGTCGCGTCGATCGGACCGTCCAGGTGGAAGTGCGGGTCGGCGCCCACCAGCGCCTGGGCGACGATCCGCGCCCTCGGCTTCAGCTTCAGGGCGCGGGCCATCCGCTTCGAGGCCCACATCAGGGCGGCCGCGCCGTCGGAGATCTGGGAGGAGTTGCCGGCCGTGTGGACCGCCGTCGGCATGACCGGCTTCAGGCCGGCCAGCGCCTCCAGGGAGGTGTCCCGCAGCCCCTCGTCCCTGTCGACCAGGCGCCACATGCCCTGTCCGGCGTACTGCTCCTCCTCCGTCGTCGGCACCTGCACGGCGAAGGTCTCCCGCTTGAAACGTTCCTCCGCCCAGGCGTGGGCCGCCCGCTCCTGCGACAGCAGCCCGAGCGCGTCGACGTCCTCGCGGGTCAGGCCGCGGTGGCGCGCTATGCGCTCGGCCGCCTCGAACTGGTTGGGGAGGTCGACGTTCCACTCGTCGGGGAACGGCTTCCCGGGGCCGTGCTTGGAGCCGGAGCCCAGCGGTACGCGGGACATCGCCTCGACGCCGCAGCTGATGCCGACGTCGATCACGCCCGCCGCGACCATGTTGGCCACCATGTGCGAGGCCTGCTGGGAAGAGCCGCACTGGCAGTCGACCGTCGTCGCCGCCGTCTCGTACGGCAGCCCCATGGCCAGCCAGGCCGTGCGCGCGGGGTTCATCGACTGCTCGCCGGCGTGGGTCACCGTGCCGCCGACGATCTGCTCGACGGCGTCGGCGGGGATGCCGGTGCGGCCGAGGAGTTCACGGTAGGTCTCGCCCAGGAGGTAGGCGGGGTGCAGGTTGGCGAGCGCGCCGCCGCGCTTGCCGATCGGGGTGCGTACGGCTTCGACGATCACGGGTTCGGCGGCCATGGGTGCGGGTCCTCTCCGAGAGGGCTCTCCTCCAGAACTAGTACGCGTTCTAGTTCTGCCCAGCAGTCTGCTGACGTGACGTCCGTCACCGCAAGGGTCTTGCAGGTGCCGGCGGAGCGATCCGCGGCGTTCCGCACGGATTGGCGGAGCCGTGCCTCTTGCGCCTTGTAGAACCCGTTACTACCTTCACCGCACCCGCTGATGGACCGTCAGATGGCTGGAGTCGCCGATGTCCTGTCCAGCGCTGCCCGACGGGTTCGACCTCACCGACCCCGACCTGCTGCACCACCGTGTGCCCCTCCCGGAGTTCGCCGAGCTGCGCCGTACCGAGCCGGTCCGCTGGATCCCGCAGCCGCACGGCGTCGCGGGCTTCGCCGACACCGGGTACTGGGCCGTGACCAGGCACGCCGACGTCCGGTACGTCTCCACGCACCCGGAACTGTTCTCCTCCTCCCTCAACACCGCGGTCATCCGCTTCAACGAGCACATCCGGCGGGAGGCGATCGACGCCCAGCGGCTGATCCTGCTCAACATGGATCCCCCGGAACATACGCGGGTGCGCCAGATAGTGCAGCGCGGGTTCACGCCACGCTCCATCCGCGCGCTGGAGGACCGGCTGCGGGCCCGCGCCGAGGCCATCGTCGCCGCCGCCCGCGTCCGCTCCGGACCGTTCGACTTCGTCACCGAGGTCGCCTGCGAGCTGCCGCTCCAGGCCATCGCCGAGCTGATCGGCGTGCCGCAGGACGACCGGTCCAGGATCTTCGACTGGTCCAACAAGATGATCGCCTACGACGACCCCGAGTACGCGATCACCGAGGAGGTCGGCGCCCGGTCGGCCGCCGAGATCATCGCGTACGCCATGAACATGGCCGCCGAGCGCAAGCGGTGCCCGGCCCGGGACATCGTGACGACCCTCGTGGCGGCGGAGGACGAGGGCAACCTGAACTCCGACGAGTTCGGCTTCTTCGTGCTGATGCTCGCGGTCGCCGGCAACGAGACGACGCGCAACGCCATCACCCACGGCATGCACGCCTTCCTCACCCACCCCGGACAGTGGGACCTCTTCCGCCGCGAGCGCCCGTCCACCACGGCCGAGGAGATCGTCCGCTGGGCGACCCCGGTCAACGCCTTCCAGCGGACGGCGACCCAGGACACCGAACTCGGCGGCGTACTCGTGAGGAAGGGCGACCGGATCGGGCTCTTCTACGCCTCCGCCAACCACGACCCGGAGGTCTTCACCGACCCCGACACCTTCGACATCACCCGCGATCCCAACCCCCACCTGGGCTTCGGCGGAGGCGGTCCCCACTACTGCCTCGGCAAGTCCCTCGCGGTCCTGGAGATCGACCTGATCTTCAACGCCCTCGCCGACACGATGCCCGGCCTGCGCCTGACCGGCGACGCCCCCCGCCGGCTGCGCTCGGCGTGGATCAACGGGGTGAAGGAACTCCGGGTGACGGCCGGCTGAGTCCTTCGGGGCGACGGTGACAGGACGGCCTCCGCGTGCCCGCTGCTCACCGTGGGCCTCCGCGTGCCCGCTGCTCCGGCCGGCCTCCGCCGGGCCGGGGTCGCGGGCGCCGGACCGGCGGCCGGTCCGGGGGTGCCGCTCCGGCCGGCGGGTCACTCCTGTCCGGACGCCAGCACCGCCAGGACCCCCGACACGAGTGCCGCGAGCAGGAGGGGGACGCCGGGTCCGTGGTGGAGGACCAGCCACGCGCCCAGGCAGGCGCCGCCGGCCATGGAGAGGACGGAGGCCGAGCGGCGGGGGGAACGGTGGCCCGTGGCGTCACCGAGGCGGAACTCCGCGGCCAGGGCGGTCACGGTCATCGTCAGGACGGTGGTGGGCAGGTCGGCCACGCGCAGCGTGCGGACCGCGGCGTTGCGCAGGCCCAGCGCGTAGGCCGTGAGGGCGATCAGGGCGTACCGGGTGCCGCCCGTGTCCGGCCGGGCGAGGGCCACGGCCGCCGCGGCGCCGATCAGTACCGCCTCCACCGTCAGGGCGAGCCGGACCCGGCGGCGGCGGGACCCGTCGCCGAGGCGGGGGACCGCCCGCCCGGCCGTCGCCGCACCGAGCAGGAAGCAGCCCAGGGACGTGGCCGTGTGCGCGACGGAGAAGCCGGGGGCGCCGGCCGCGGCGAAACCGAGGATCACCACGTTGCCGGTCATGTTGGCCGTGAAGACGCGGCTCAGGCCCAGGTAGGAGACGGCGTCGATCAGGCCGCTGACCATGGTGAGCCCCAGCAGCACGGCCACCAGCCGCAGCCCGCGCGTCTCCGGGTCCTGCTCCACCGGTGGCGTCGGCGTCGTCATCGTTCCTCCCCGGGGCGTGTTCCGGCGCAGCCTGCGTCGGTCACGCCCGGGGCACGGGGGAGGACACGCGCGCCCGCGGGAAAGAGAGGGGAAAGCAGCCCGCTCGGCGTACAGACGCGCGCACCCTCGCCGGGCGGAGGCGAGGGTGCGGACGCGGACGCGGGGAGGCTTCGGCGCGGGGCGGCTCAGTACCAGCCGTTGGCCTGCCAGAAGCTCCAGGCCTTCACGGGGCTGCCGTAGCGGGAGTTCATGTAGTCCAGGCCCCACTTGATCTGGGTGGCCGGGTTGGTCTTCCAGTCGGAACCGGCCGAGGACATCTTCGAGCCCGGCAGCGCCTGGACCAGGCCGTAGGCGCCGGAGGAGCCGTTGGTGGCGGTCGGGTTCCAGCCGCTCTCGTGCTCGACGATCTTGCTGAAGGCGTTGAACTGCGCGGCGTCCGGGATCATCTGGTGCGCGATCGCCTGGGCGGAGGAGGCCGAGGTGGTGGCGGCCTGGGCGGGCGCCGCGGTCAGAGCCATGCCGGCGGTGGCGGCGGCCACGGCGGCGGCGGTGAGGGCCTTCTTCGGGGAAGCGATGCGGCGGATGAAGGAGACGGACACGGAGAACCTCTTGCGTCGGGGACAGGGGGTCGCCCGCAGGGAAGGACCACACGTCGTGGCCGTATGCGTCGGCGCCGCGGCCCGGGTGGGCTCGTGGCGCCTGGCGACGTCCTCAAGACAAGCAGGCCCGGAAGCCGTCCGCAATGACCCCTTTTACTAGTTGTGGCCGGATAGGCGGGAAACGTCTTCTCTGTGACCCACGCCGCAATCCACAGGTCGGAGGGGGTGCATGGATGGATGTAACGGACAAATGAGACTACGGTCGGTCCTCGTAGGTGACCTGCGTCATGTGGGGTGCTTCACCGCCGCGGTCACCGAGGCGGTACGCGCCCTCACGTAGCGGGACCGTCGAACGTGACCGCCGTCTCGAACGCGGCCCGCCGTGTGGCCCGGCGCAGGGCCCGCAGCACCGCCGGGCCGAGGAGGAGGGTCAGCACGACCGTGCAGAGCGCCCGGCCCAGGTCCCAGCCGAGCGAGGTCGCGACGCAGTACGCGGCGAACCGCGCCAGGTTCACGGCGGCCGGGGCACCGGCGACGAAGGAGATGTTCGACGCGGCGCCGTCCATGAAGGTCCAGCCGGCCAGGTTCATCACGGTGCCGTACGCGAAGGCCGCGAGGAAGCCGTACCCGGCGAGCATCAGCAGCTCGCCGCGACCGCGCAGCCGCACCGCCCCGGGCAGCAGGCCCGCGCCCATGGTGAACCACCCCATCGACAGCATCTGGAACGGCAGCCACGGCCCGACCCCGCCCGTGAGCAGCGCGGACGCGAACATCGTCACCGAGCCCAGCGCGAACCCGAAGCCGGGCCCGAGCACCCGCCCGCTCAGCACCATCAGGAAGAACATCGGCTCGATCCCCGCCGTACCCGCGCCGATCGGCCGCAGCGCCGCGCCCGTCGCGGCCAGCACCCCCAGCATGGCCACGGCCTTCGGCCCCAGATCCGACTCCGAGATCGTCGCCGCCACGACCGCGACCAGCAGGACGAGCAGGCCCGCGAAGAGCCACGGCGCGTCCTGTGCGTGCGCGCTCACCTGCGAGGCGGGCGGGGTGACGAAGGGCCAGCACAGGGCGGCCACACCGACCGCGCTGGTCAGCGCCAGCGCGGCGAGCGAGCGGGGGCCGAGGCGGACGGCGTGCACGCGGGTGCGCGTGCCGTCGGGGGCGGGGGCGGGGGTCCCGGTACCGGTAGGGGGACGGACGCGGGTTCGCGGGCGGTTCATGCCAGGGCCTTCCGTACCTCGGCCACCGTCAGCCAGCGCTGCGGCGCCAGGATCTTCGTCACCTGCGGCGCGAAGGACGGGGAGGACACCACGATCTCGGCCGTCGGGCCGTCGGCGATCACCTCGCCCTCGGCGAGCAGCACCACCCGGTGGGCCAGCTCGGCCGCCAGCTCCACGTCGTGCGTGGCCAGCACGATCGCGTGCCCCTCGGCCGCCAGCCCGCGCAGTACGGCGACCAGGCGGGCCTTCGCCGCGTAGTCCAGGCCGCGGGTCGGCTCGTCCAGCAGGAGCAGGGGAGGGCGTGCGGTCAGCACCACGGCCAGCGCCAGCGCCAGGCACTGGCCCTCCGACAGGTCCCGGGGGTGCGTGTCGTCCGCGATGCCCGGCAGCAGGCCGGACACCAGTGACCGGCAGGTGCCGGGAGCGGCGCCCGCGTCCCGGTCGGCCGCCGCGCACTCCTCGGCGACCGTGTCCGTGTACAGCAGGTCGCGGGGGTCCTGCGGGACGAGGCCGACCTGGCGTACGAGGGCCTGCGGCGGGGTGCGGTGCGGGGTGAGCCCGCCGACGGTGACGCTTCCGGTGGTGGGCGCGAGCAGGCCGACGAGGGAGCCGAGCAGGGTGGACTTGCCGGCACCGTTGCGGCCCATGAGGGCGATGGTCTCGCCGGGGGTCACGGTGAGGCTCACCTGCCGGAGGGCCCGGACGCCGTCGCGGTGCAGGGAGAGGGAGCGGACGTCGGCGATGTGGGGCTGCGGGCCGGCCGGGGCGGCAGCGGCGCGGCGGCGGAAGAGGGAGCGGCGCGGGGAGGAGGCGTCGGGTGACCGGCGCGGGGGCCGGGCGGGGGCGCTTGCCGGGGCCGGCCGGGAGCCTCCCCCGGAGGGGGCACTCCCGGCGCCCGCCTGTGCGGTGGCCGCACCGCTGCCCGCGGCCACGGCGGTCCGAGCGCCCGCGGCCGCGGTGACCGGACCGGCCGCGCCCGACGTTGCCACGGCACGGGTCTCCGCGCGGGCGGACAGCCGTTCCCTCAGGCCGGCGGCCCTGCGGCGGGCGTCCCGTACCGTCAGGGGGAGCGGGGACCAGCCCGCCAGCCGTCCCAGGTCCACCACCGGGGGGAAGACGGGGGAGACGGCCATCACCTCGGCCGGGGTGCCGACGACCGGGGGTTCTCCGGGGCCGGGCAGCAGGACGACCCGGTCGGCGTACTGGATCACCCGCTCCAGCCGGTGCTCGGCCATGAGGACCGTCGTCCCCAGGTCGTGCACCAGCCGCTGCAGCACGGCCAGCACCTCCTCGGCCGCGGCCGGGTCCAGCGCCGAGGTCGGCTCGTCCAGGACCAGGACCCGCGGGTGGGGGGTGAGGACCGAGCCGATCGCGACCCGCTGCCGCTGCCCGCCGGAGAGGGCGGCGATCGGACGGTCCCGCAGCCCGGCCAGGCCCAGCAGGTCGAGGGTCTCCTCCACCCGGCGCCGCATCACCTCCGGAGCGAGGCCCAACGACTCCATGCCGTAGGCGAGTTCGTCCTCCACGGTGTCGGTCACGAAGTGCGCGAGCGGATCCTGGCCCACCGTGCCGACCACGTCGGCGAGGTGCCGCGGCTGGTGCGTCCGGGTGTCCCGGCCGGCCACCGTGACGCGTCCGCGCAGGGTGCCGCCGGTGAAGTGCGGGACCAGTCCGCTGACCGCGCCGAGCACGGTCGACTTGCCGACCCCGGACGGGCCGGCGAGCAGCACCAGTTCGCCCTCCGGCACCTCGAAGTCCACACCGGCGACGGTGGGTTCGGCGGCACCCTCGTACGTCACGCTGACATCCTCGAAGCGGATCACGGGTGCTCCCTGGGGACGAGGGCGGGCAGCAGGGCGAGCAGGACGGCGGCGGCCGGCCAGAGCGGGAGGGCGGGCGCGACGAGGGGCACGACCCCGGGGTGCAGCCCCTGCGGATCGCGGACGGAGGCGAGCGTGAGCAGCGCGGCCACCGCGGCACCGGAGCCGGTGACCAGCCAGGCGCGCGGCCCCCACGGGTCCGGGCGGTACCGGGTCCGCAGCGAACGCCGGCCCCCCAGCCGCAGTCCGGCGAGCGCGGCGGCGACCCCGGCGAGCAGGACGGGCAGCCCGTACGACCCCCCTTCCGCCGTCAGCAGCCCGTACGTCCCCGCGCACACGCCGAGCAGGCCGCCCAGGGTGAGCGCGGCCGTCGTACGGCGGACCCGGGCGGGAACCTCGGCGGTACGGCCGTAGCCGCGGGACTCCATCGCGGCGGCGAGCGCGACCGAGCGCTCCAGCGCGCCCTCCAGCACGGGCAGCCCGACCTGGAGCAGGCCCCGCACGCCCCGGTCCGGACGGCCGCGCAGGCGGCGGGCGGCGCGCAGCCGCTGCACGTCGGCGATCAGGTGGGGCGCGAAGGTGAGGGCGACGACCACGGCGACACCGGTCTCGTACAGCGCGCCCGGCAGGGACTTGAGCAGCCGGGTGGGACTGGCGAGGGCGTTCGCCGCGCCGACGCAGACGAGGAGGGTGGCGAGCTTGAGGCCGTCGTAGGCGGCGAAGACGACCGCCTCGGCGGTGACCCGGCCACCCAGCCGGATGCCCTGCGCCCAGTGCGGGAGCGGCACCTCCGGGAGGGTGAGGAGGGTGTGGGTGCCCGGGATGGGGGAGCCGAGCGCCACCGCGAAGACGACGCGGACGAGGAGGACGGCGACGGCGAGTTTCACGAAGGCCGTGTAGGAGCGGGCCCAGGGGGCGGGGGAGCGGTGCGTGGCCACGACGTAGCCGGAGGCGGCTATGAGGAGGCCGAGGAGGAGGGGGTTGGTGGTGCGGGTGGCGGCGGTGCCGAGCGACACCGCCCAGAGCCACCAGGCGCCGGGGTGCAGGGTGGTCCGGTGGGACCGCCCCGCACGGACGCGAGGGTCATCCCGACGCATCGCGCCGCCGCCGTGCCTGCCACACCGCCGCCGCGGCGAGGAGGGCGACCACCGCCGCGCCGACCGGCAGCCCCAGCGAGGGACCCCCGTCGTCCGCGTCCTTCTCCCCGGCCGCGCTCTTCCCCCGCGCCGTGCTCTTCCCCCCGGCCGCTTCCCCGGCGGAGACCTGCTCCCCGCAGCCCTGGCGCGGATACCCGGCGATCGCGCACAGCAGGGCGTTGGCGTCGTAGCGGAGCGGCTCGGCCACGGCGGCCAGCGCGTCGGCGCTGCTCGCGTCGGCCGGCACCCGCGCGCAGGCCGTGCGGCGGTCCGGCGGGGTCTCATCGGACGGGGCGTCCCCGGGCGTGCCGAAGTCGAGGACGAGGGCGACGCGTTTGCTGCCGGACGCGGCGGGCGTGTCCGCGCAGATGGTGTCGAAGTCCGCCGTACCGCGCGGCCGGCTCGCGTCCGCGGAGTCCGCGCTCACCGCGAACCGGAAGCCCTGGACCGCGCCGTCGTCGGGGCGTACGGTCGCCGGCCCCTGGGTGGCGTACGTCCAGTGGCCGCCGGTGCGCTCCCAGAAGGACCAGTAGCGGTACCCGGCGGCACCCGCCGGGTAGGCGGAGGCGAGGAGCAGCAGGCCGGCGACGAGTGCGGCGAGCACGACGAGCGCGGGCCCGGGCCTGGGCGCGGTACGGCGGACGACGGTCACGGCCGGCGCTTCTTCCGGCCGCTGAGCAGGAAGCCGATGCCGATGCCCGCGACGAGACCGACGCCGACGATCCACCAGACACCGCTCTGGGAGTCCTCCTCCTGCGCG
Source organism: Streptomyces sp. NPDC029151 (assembly GCF_055564315.1). Classification (NCBI taxonomy): domain Bacteria; kingdom Bacillati; phylum Actinomycetota; class Actinomycetes; order Kitasatosporales; family Streptomycetaceae; genus Streptomyces; species Streptomyces sp. NPDC029151. The sequence continues at coordinate 722,489 of NZ_JBVHWQ010000002.1, read as the reverse complement.
GCCGGCTCGTGCGCGGCGGAGTCCATCCGCGGGGCCGGGCCGAGCGCGTTGAGGGAGCCGACCAGGCTGGTGCCGTCGAAGTCGCCCGGCTGCTCGCCGATCGCGTGGGCGGCGAGGATCAGCTGGGCGTAGGCGGCCGGACCGCTCTGGGTGGCCCAGGGGCCGGCGTTCTTCTCCAGCCAGGCGTACGCCTTCCTCGCGGGCTCCGTCCGGCCGTCCGCGGCGAGCGCGACGACGGCGTCGGCGGTGTTGCCGTAGTCGGGCTGGTCCTTGGCGCCGGGCAGGGAGGAGAGCAGGTGGCCGGTCTTCGCGACGGCCGCGCCCAGGTAGGCGCCGGCGTTGTCCGCGACCTGGGCGCGGGTGAGGTGGCCGGCCTCGGCGCAGGCGTCCTGGCCCGGGGCCTTGCCGGTCTCCGCCACGAAGCCCTTGCCGAGCGCGCCGAGCAGACCGGCCGCCGTCGCGTCCGCGTTGGCGAGCAGCTTGCCCTTCTTGTCCGGCTGGTAGGCGAGGGCGCCGCCGCCGTCCTGGTCGCAGGGGATGGACCAGGCGGGCAGCGCGTCGTAGGGGGACTTGCCGGACGTGCGGACGTCCGCGGGGTCGGTGCCGGCCGCGGCGAGCGCGCCGATGACGACGGAGGTGGAGTTGGTGTCGCTGGGGCCGCCCGGGTAGTAGCTCCAGCCGCCGTCCTTGTTCTGCACGGACTTCAGCCAGTCCACGGCCTTCTCCACGGCACCGCCGTGTCCGCCGGTCGCGGCCAGGGCCTGCACGGCGGCGGCCGTGCTGTTGGTGTCGGCCTTGACCGTGTCGTCGCAGGGTGCCTGGGGAGCGGCGCGGAAGGCGGCGAAGGAGCCGTTCGCGCACTGCTGTCCGGTGAGCCAGTCGACGGCCGCGGTGGCGGGCCGGTAGCCGAGCGTCCGCTGCGCGACCAGCGTGAGCGACTGCCGCCACACGCCGTCGTACGTCGGGTCGCTCTTGCCGTACAGCCCGGACGGGACCGTCACCTTGGGGGACGGGGACGGACCGGCGGCCGTGGCGGGCGCGGCGGCGGCCAGCACGCCTACGGCGGCGAGAGCCGCGGCACTGCGGCGGACGTTCATGGTCGGCGACTGCCTCTCCTGCGGGGAGCCGGGCAGCGCACGGGTGACAACCCGGGCGGCTCGGCTCCGTAGACCTCGACGGTGCCGTGCGCGGCGGGCCGCCGACGCACGCGAGCCGGTCACGTCCCGCCCGGGGCGCCCGGCTCACCGCCTGCGCGGCGGTACGCGGACCGGGGTACCCCTGTTCGAGCCAGGCCGAGAACCTGGCGAAGGACCGACGCCGATTTGCACCGGCTTCCCCCCGTACGGGTGTGATGACGACTCCCGCCACTTTACCGGCCGCCCCGGAGAGGCCGAGGGGTGGCCGTGGGCACAGGGGGGTGGTGAGGGGGGTCACGGTCGGACGGGCCGGGCGGGACCCGGCCGCGGGAGGCGCTCGTCCGTTCCCGCGACGTCCTCGCCGGGCCGGCCGGGGTGTGCCGGGCGCGTGGTGGTGAGACGCCGCCGGGCGCCTTCCGTGCGGGTGCGACGCGGGTGTCCCGCACGTCCGGCCCGCCCGCCACGCACGCCTCGGCCGACTTCCGCACGGGCGCATGCGCCGGCGTGCCGGAGGCACCGACGCCCCCTCACACCCGGTCGGCTGCCCCGGACTAGGCCGCGTGGACGTCCGGCGTCGGGGACACCGTCACCGTCAGGTGGTGGGCCACGCGGCGCAGGGCCGTGTCGCAGTCGGCGGGAGTCTCGGCCGTGACGACCCAGTGGGCCAGGCGGTCCGTGACGTGGGCGTGGGGGGCCGCCGTCACCGGGTCGCCGGGATGGCGGGTGAGGAGGATGTGGTCGATGGACGGGTCGTGTCCGGCGGCGGGGTCCAGGTGCAGGTGGGTCAGGCGGCCGGTCGCGGCCGGGTAGGCGAACTGGACGGCGGCGGCGCGCTGTCGGGTGGGGGTGAGGTCCGGGTGGTCGCCGGTGGCCAGGGCGACCGCGGCCGTGGCGAGGTCGACGCCGGTGGCCCGTTCGACCAGGAGCGGGATCAGGTCGCCGGGCAGGTGCGGGGCGACGGCCAGGACGCGGGGGCCGCGGGCGGTCAGCCGCAGCGTGACGTGCGCGACCGTGTGGGTGAGGCCCAGGGCCCGTACCGTCCGTTCCACGCAGGTGCGCAGGAAACGGTTGTGCAAGAGCCCGTCGTGGGCGTGCACGTGGTGCCGCAGCGGGCTGCGGGCGGGCGGCGGACCCGGCGTCGTACGGGTGAGCGCGACGATGCGGACCTCGTCGTCCAGCACGACCGTCTCGGCGGCCACCAGGGGGCCTTCGCCGCCCCGTACGTCCCCTGCGGGGCCCGTCGTCGGCAGTCGGCCGCGGTCCAGCAGCGTCCGCGACGCGACGGGATCGGCGCAGGCCGCGGCCGTCTCGTACGGCAGGCCCGGTAACCCCAGCAGGGCGGTGATCCGCGCGGCGGTGGTCAGGTGCGCTCCCGACCAGGTCAGGACGCCGGCCACCGGGTGCCCGGCCGCGTACCCGAGCACCGCCTCGGCGGTGGGCGCCTCCCGCGCCGGGTCGGCCGTCAGGTGCCCGGCCAGATACGGGCGGGTCCAGGCGGGCGGATCCGGGTCGACCAGGACCACCGGGCGGGCCGCGGCGATCCGCGCCAGCGGGAACTCGTCGCAGGGGTCCCGGCGGCCGGCCCCGAGGAGCACGACGGGCTGCGCCATGGATGCCTGGACCTTCCTCGGGAGAGGGCGGACAAGAAACACCCCGGGTGCCGCTCCCCCATCGGCGGCACCCGGGGTGGGTCGGATCTTGCTCTCCGTGCAGCGATCCTCACCCACAGCGGCCTCAACTGTCAACGATAGCTGCGTAATCAGGCAGGGAGCCTTGCCGCATCTGGTAGCCGAAGGGGCGAACGGGTAGCCTCGCGGTCAGCCAAGCCGTCGAACGGACGACACGCCCAGGGGGGACCTCGGTGAGTGACGCCTACGCCTCGCTGGCCGAAGTCCTCGACCGGCTGGGCGAGTTGACCGGTCGTCCCGGCAGGCTGCCGGAGGCCCTCGACGTGGCGGGCCTCTCCTACCGGACCGGCATCCCCGTCGGCGTCGTCGTGGAACTCCTCTCCGGCGGCCGTGCCCCGGAGGCCTGTCTGGCCCAACGCGTGCGCCAGCGACTGGACTTCATCCGGGAGAGCCGGCGCCGGCCGGACGGCAAGCGGTACTCGCTGGACGAGCTCGCCAGGATCGCCGGCACCAGCCGGCAGTGGCTGAGCGAGTGGCGCAAGAGCGGCATGCCGAGCCTGGAGCACGCCGACCGGCTGCGCCGCTTCTTCGGCCTCCCCGCGGGTTTCTTCACGGCGGACGAGTCGGAGGCGCTGCACGAGGCGCTGCAACCGGTGCTGCAGAGCCTGGAGGCGGAGGCGGACCCGTTGCTGCGGCTGCGCGAGAGCGGGCTGGTACGCCTGGCCGCCCGGGCCCCGCAGATGAACGCCCGCCAGCTCGCCACCCTCGCCGACCTGGCCGAGATGATCATCGCCTCGGAGCGGGCGGAGGGTGCCGGCGGCGCCTGAACGGTGGCCGCGTCTCAAGGGCCGCGGCGCGAACGGCCCGCCCGCCGGGCACTCCGGAGGCGGCGGCGACGAGCGGAAGCGGCCGTGGCCCCGGCGTTCCCGAGGCGCCGGAAGCGCCCGGGGGGCGAAGTGGACGGCGGGCTCCTCACACCGCCGTGTACGCCACCGGCTCGCTCCCCGGTACCGGCTCCGCGCGGCCCTGCTTCACCAGGCGGCGCAGATGGGACTCGGCCTCCGAGACCGCGATGGTGCGGGAGCCGTAGGGGATGTCGGACCAGGGGCGGTTCCACTGCATGCGCTCGGCGAGCTGCCAGGGGGTGAGGGGCTCGGCGAGGAGGGCGAGGAGGTGGGACAGCCGGCCCTCGTGGTGGTCGAGCAGCGCCCGCACCCGCGCCGGCGCGTCGGTGAAGGGGTGCTGGTGGGCCGGGAGGATCTCGGCGGGCGTGAGCCGGGCGATCCGCTCCAGGGAGTCGAGGTAGTCGCCGAGGGGATCCGTGACGGTGGCGTCGTCGGGGTCCTCGTACAGGCCGATGTGCGGGGTGATCCCGGGCAGCAGGTGGTCGCCGCTGAACAGGCGCCCGTGACCGGGGAGTCGGGCCGGGTGCTCCTCCTCCAGGTGCAGGCAGACATGGCCCGGCGTGTGCCCCGGCGTCCAGACGGCGCGCAGCCGGCGGCCTGGCAGGTCGAGGAGCTCGCCCGGGACGATCTCCCGGTCGGGCAGTGCGGGGGAGAGGCCCGGCAGGGTCCGGCCACGGGGTGTCCGCAGCGGCGCCACGTGCTCCTCGGGCGCTCCGGCCGCTGTCAGTTTGGCCGCCATGTACGAGAACCAGCGTTCCGGCCGGGTCTCCCGCGCCCGGCGCACGATCGCCGCGTCGGCCGCGTGCAGCGCCACCCAAGCACCGGACGCCTCACGCACCCGCGCCGAGAGGCCGTGGTGATCGGGGTGGTGGTGGGTGATGACGACTCCGTGGACCTCCCCGACCGCCGTACCGCACCGCGCGAGGCCCGCCACCAGCGTGTCCCAGGAGCCCGGGTCGTCCCAGCCGGTGTCGACGAGCACCGGGCCCCGGTCGGTGTCCACCACGTACACCAGCGTGTGACCGAGGGGGTTGTCCGGGATGGGCACCCGCACCGACCGTACGCCCCCGCCGTGATCGAACGTCGTCGCCATCCGGATCCCCGCCCTCCGCCCTCGGCCCCGGGCCACCGCCCACTATAACTAGAACAAGTTCCAGTAGGTGCCCGAATCGGCTGTCGCGGACGGCCGTTGGGCCGGTGCCGGCGCCTGGCCGAGCAGGCCGTCCAGTCCCGGCCGGCCTCACAGCCGCCGCTTGTCCCTGAGGTAGGGCAGTACCAGCAAGCGCGGCCTGTTGAAGACCCCGATCAGGATGATCAGCAGCCAGCAGAGCAGCATCCCGCCGATGGCGGCCAGTGACATCCCCGACCAGGGCTCGGTGGGCCGCCGTGTCGGTGAGGCCGCGAGTCCCACGACCAGCCCGGTCACCATGACGGACAGCAGGACGAAGTGCGCCGCGACGACCACGGCACCCCGCGTGAGGGCCCAGCCCGGCGCCCCTCTCGCACTGAACGACCGCGCGACATCGGCAGCGCGCTCGGGATGCCCCCAGAGCCGGGCGGCCACCACGACGTACCTGGCGGCCGGAGCCACGGACACGGCCAGCGCAAACAGGCCCCCGATCACACGCCGACTCCGCTCATCCGTCGCCCGCCCGCAGCCGGTTCAGGATAGGACCTCGTCCCCCCGCGGGACAGGCGCGCGGTGGGTCCAGCCGTGCCCCGCACGTCCGTGGACTCCTCGAACCGGAGCTGATATCAGTTCTGAAACAGCGTCAGAAACCCGTGCCGGGCCGCCGTACGCGGCGGGCGCGGCGCGGTGCGGCGGGAGGCAGTCGGTCATGACCGAGCTCGTGGAACACGGACAGCTGTTCATCGGCGGGGAGTGGACCGACCCGCTGGGCCAGGACGTCATCGAGGTGGTCTCGCCGCACACCGAGGAGGTCGTCGGCCGCGTGCCGCACGCCTCCCGGGCGGACGTCGACCGGGCCGTGGCCGTCGCGCGCCGTGCGTTCGACGAAGGGCCCTGGCCGCGCGCCACGCCGGAGGAGCGGATGGAGGTCGTCACCCGCATCAAGGACGGCATCGCCGCGCGGCACGAGGAGATCGCCCGGGTGATCTCGTCCGAGAACGGCTCGCCGTACTCCTGGAGCGTCCTCGCCCAGGCGCTCGGCGCGATGATGGTGTGGGACGCGGCGATCCGGGTCGCCCGTGACTTCACGTACGAGGAGCGCAGGGACGGTGTGCTGGGCCCGCTCCTGGTCCGGCGCGAGCCGGTGGGCGTGGTCGCCGCGGTCGCCCCCTGGAACGTCCCGCAGTTCGTCGCCGCCGCGAAGCTGGCGCCCGCGCTGCTGACCGGCTGCACGGTCGTCCTCAAGCCGTCCCCCGAGTCCCCGCTGGACGCCTGCCTCCTCGCCGAGATCGCCCGCGAGGCCGGTCTTCCCGAGGGTGTGCTGTCCGTCCTCCCCGCCGACCGCGAGGTCGGCGAGTACCTGGTCGGCCACCCCGGCGTCGACAAGGTCTCCTTCACCGGCTCGGTCGCGGCCGGCAGGCGCGTGATGGAGGTCGCCGCCCGCAACCTCACCCGGGTCACCCTGGAACTCGGCGGCAAGTCGGCGGCGGTGGTGCTGCCGGACGCGGACGTCGGGGCCGCGGTCGCGGGCATCGTGCCGGCGGCGTGGATGAACAACGGGCAGGCCTGCGTCGCCCAGACCCGCATCCTGCTGCCGCGCGCCCGCTACGACGAGTTCGCGGACGCCTTCGCGGCGGCGGCGAGCGCCCTGAAGGTCGGCGACCCGCTGGACCCAGCGACCCAGGTCGGCCCGCTCGTCGCCCGCCGCCAGCAGCAGCGCAGCCTGGACTACATCCGCATGGGCCAGGAGGAGGGCGCCAAGATCCTCACCGGCGGCGGCCGTCCGGCCGGGCTGGACCGCGGCTGGTACGTCGAACCCACCCTCTTCGGCGACGTCGACAACACGATGCGCATCGCCCGCGAGGAGATCTTCGGCCCGGTCGTCTGCCTCATCCCGTACGGCGACGAGTCCGAGGCCGTGAGGATCGCCAACGACTCCGACTACGGCCTCTCCGGCAGCGTGTGGACGGCCGACACCGGACACGGCGTCGACATCGCCCGGCAGGTGCGCACCGGCACCTACTCCGTCAACACCTTCAGCCTGGACATGCTCGGCCCGTTCGGCGGCTACAAGAACTCCGGCCTGGGCCGGGAGTTCGGCCCGGAGGGGTACGGGGAGTACCTGGAGCACAAGATGATCCACCTCCCGGCGGGGGCGTAGCCCATGGGCGACCGCTGGCACGTCGAGGTCGACCGGTCGGTGTGCATCGGCTCCGCCCAGTGCCTCCACCACGCCCCGGGCGGCTTCCGCCTCGACACCGCCCGTCAGTCCCACCCCGTCGAACCGGACACCGACGCGAGCGAACAAATCCTGGCGGCGGCCGAGAGCTGCCCGGTGGAGGCCATCCTGATCACTCTGCCGGACAGCGGGGAGGCGGTGTTCCCGCCGGAGGAGTAGAGGGGTGGACGGCGTCCCTCACAGCGGCCCGCCGCGATGTGACGGGGGTCACACACGCCTCGTGTCACGGCCCGCGGGGCCTTCCTCGTCTCGGGTGCGAAAGGTTGCTTCGACGGGAGGCTGACATGAAGGTCGTGGTGGTGGGTGCCGGTTACGCGGGGGCTTTCGCGGCGAACCGGGTGGCCAAGCGGGTGAAGGGTGCCGAGGTCACCGTGGTCAACGAGCGGCCCGAGTTCGTGGAGCGGATCCGGTTGCACCAGCAGGTCGCCGGGACCGCCGAGGCGGCCACGCCGCTCACGTCGGTGCTGCGGGCCGGGATCACGTCGCGGACCGGGACCGTGGAGAAGATCGGCGACGGTCTCGTCACCCTCGCCGACGGGGAGAGCATCGAGTTCGACCACCTCTTCCTCGCCGTGGGCAGCACGGTGCGGCCGCTGCCGGGCACCGTTCCGGTGGGCACCTGGGAGGGCGCGGAGCAGGCGCGCGCCGCGCTCGCCGCGCTTCCGGCGGGGAGCACCGTCACCGTCGTCGGCGGCGGGGCCACCGGGATCGAGACGGCGACCGAGGTGGCCGAGGCCAGGCCCGACCTGCGGGTGCGGCTCGTCGGGGCGGCGGTCGCCGACTGCCTGTCCGGCCGGGCGCGGCAGCGGGCCCTCGACGCCCTGCACCGGCTCGGCGTGGACGTCGTGGACGACGCGGTGGAGGAAGTGGCCGCGCGGGACGGGGGGTTCGGCGGTCCGCTGCGGCTGCGGTCGGGCCGGGAGATCGGCTCCGATCTGACCCTGTGGGCCATCGTGGCGGGCGTGCCCCCGCTCGCGGAGCGCAGCGGCCTCCAGGTCGACGCGGGCGGCCGGGTCGTCGTGGACGAGTTCCTGCGCAGCGTCAGCGACCCGCGGATCTTCGCCATCGGCGACTGCGCGGGCGTACCCGGCGCCCGGTTCGGCTGCCAGACCGCCGCCCCGCAGGCCGGTGCCGCGGTGGAAGCCCTGGCCCGGCTGGCCGAGGGCCGCGCCCCGGAGCCGTACGCACTGCACTATGTGGCCCGGTGCGTCAGCCTCGGCGGCAAGGACGCCGTGGCCCAGTTCACCGAGCGCGACGACACCCTCCGCGACCGGCACCTCAAGGGGCGCACCGCCGTGCTGTTCAAGAAGGCCGTCTACGTCGGCACGAAGTACGGCACCCGCAAGGCGGTCGGCGCCTGACCGGCGGGCGCGCTCCTCGCGGTTTGGGGGAAGGACCGGGTGGGGAGCGGCGTGCGCGAGTCCGAGGCCGGGCGGCTGACCGAGGTGGCCTGCGCGGCCCGGCACGTCCAGGACCGGCCGGCCGCGGCCGGGCCCCTGGAACGGGTGCTCGCCCGCCACCCGGACGCGCCGAAGAGCCCGGTGCGGTGGTACGACGCCGCGCTCGCCCACCCGTTCCGGCGCGACCGGGCGAAGGCGTACGAGTGGGGCCGCGAGGCCGCCGCCCGGGCCCCGCGCGGGGAGGGCGGCCCGGCGTGCCGGAACCCGGGCGTCGCGGCCACGGGCCGGCGGGACCGGGCCACCGCGCGGCGGACCCGGGAGGGGAGCGGCGTCCCGGGCCCGGACGGGGACGGCGAGACCGACGGGCGGTTCGGCGCCGCCTGTGTACGGCTGGACACGGGCGCGGAGCGGGAGGCCGTCCGGACCGACCGGCTCTGCCCCGCCCGTGGCCGGGTGACGAACGTGCCGGGGGCCCCGGGCGCCGCTTCGGCGAGGTCGTGGTGCACGACGGCGAACCGAAGGGCCGCCGGGTCGCCGACGGCCGCGCGACCGGCTGTTGGCAAATGGTGTGAATTGGACGGTTCCGTCAGGCGACACCCGTTCTATGCTGGTATCAGCCTACGAGGCGAGTGAGGGAGTCCGACCGGAGTAGCCGACTTGGGCGAGACGCTCAGGCATCCGCCCGTGCCGACAGCGACGGTAGGGCTGAGAGGCCGGAAGGCAGCAGTCAGGCCGGAAGGCGACCCCCATCACCTGATCCGGACCATGCCGGCGAAGGGAACCCGTCTCGTAGGTCTTCTTCTTGCCCTCGCGCCCCGGGGGCGGGGCGGTCAGGGACGGGTTCCCGGCTCCGTGAGGTCGATCAGGCGGCACACCGTCTCGATGTCTATCTTCACCTGGGCGATCGAGGCCCGGCCCGACAGCCAGGTGACCAGGGCCGAGTGCCAGGTGTGCTCGATGACCCGGACCGCGGAGAGCTGCTCGGCGGTCGGGTCCGCCAGGCCCATCGCGTCCAGGATGATCGCGGTGGTCTGCCGGGAGACCTGGTCGACCTCCGGCGAGACGCTGCGGTCGGCGAAGGTGAGCGCCCGGACCATCGCGTCGGCCAGGTGCGGCTCGCGCTGCAGGGCGCGGAAGGCGCGCATCAGGGTCTCGGCGACGCGCTCGGCCGCCGTCTCGCCCGTGGGCGGCTTCTTGCGCAGGGTGCCGTGCATGTGCTCCAGCTGGTCCTGCATCGTGGCGACCAGCAGATGCACCTTGGACGGGAAGTAGCGGTACAGCGTGCCCAGCGCCACCTGGGAGGACTCGGCGACCTCGCGCATCTGCACCGCGTCGAACCCGCCCCGGCTGGCCAGCTGGGCACTGGCGTGCAGGATCCTGCGCCGCCGGGCCTCCTGCCGCTCGGTGAGGGGGGAAGAGGCCGGGCGCGAGGTGCTGGCTTCCGCAGGCATGGGTCCCGTTCCGTGACAGTCGGTGAGGGTGTCGGCAGGGCTCGTGATCGGGCGGCGCGACAGGGCCGCACGCCGTGGCACGAATCACCTGATCCACTGCTCACAGCGCCCCTACCTGCCGGTAGATTCAGAGCCTCTCGAACGATCAAGTCTGAAACTTGTTCTAGATTAGCGTCCCGTCGTAGTCTCGCGGGACAGTGCAGGCAGAAGGGGGCACGGAGTGACCGCTGAGGCCCGGGAAGCGGGTGCCGGCCAGGAACCCGCTGCCGACGGCGAGCGACCGCTCGACATCGCGCTCCTCACCTACAAGGGGAACCCGTTCTGCGGGGGCCAGGGCGTCTACGTACGGCACCTCTCGCGCGAGCTGGCCCGCCTCGGCCACCGCGTCGAGGTGATCGGATCGCAGCCGTACCCCGTCCTCGACGAGGGCTACCCGAGCCTCACCCTCACCGAGCTGCCCAGCCTCGACCTCTACCGCCAGCCCGACCCCTTCCGCACCCCGAAGCGGGAGGAGTACCGGGACTGGGTCGACGCCCTCGAAGTGGCCACCATGTGGACCGGCGGCTTCCCCGAACCGCTGACCTTCTCGCTGCGCGCCCGCCACCACCTGCGCGCCCGGCGCGGCGAGTTCGACGTCGTCCACGACAACCAGACCCTCGGCTACGGCCTGCTGGGCGACATCGGCGCGCCCCTGGTCACCACGATCCACCACCCGATCACCGTGGACCGGCAGCTGGAGCTGGACGCCGCCGACACCTGGCAGCGCCGCTACTCGGTGCGCCGCTGGTACGCCTTCACCCGCATGCAGAAGCGCGTCGCCCGCCGGCTGCCCTCGGTCCTCACCGTCTCCGGCAGTTCACGCCAGGAGATCGTGGACCACCTCGGTGTCCGCGGCGACCGCGTCCACGTCGTCCACATCGGCGCCGACACCGACCTGTTCGCGCCGGACCCGGCCGTGCCGGAGGTGCCGGGCCGGATCGTCACCACCTCCAGCGCCGACGTGCCGCTGAAGGGACTGGTGTTCCTCGTGGAGGCGCTCGCCAAGGTGCGCACCGAGCACCCGGCCGCGCACCTCGTCGTCGTCGGCAAGCGCCCGCAGGAGGGCCCGGTCGCGCAGGCCGTCGCGCGGTACGGCCTCGAGGACGCCGTCGAGTTCGTCAAGGGCATCTCCGACGCCGAACTGGTCGACCTGATCCGCTCCGCCCAGGTGGCGTGCGTGCCCTCGCTGTACGAGGGCTTCTCGCTGCCCGCCGCCGAGGCCATGGCCACCGGCACCCCGCTGGTCGCCACCACCGGCGGCGCGATCCCGGAGGTCGCGGGACGTGACGGGGAGACCTGCCTGGCCGTACCGCCCGGGGACGCGGGGGCGCTGGCCGCCGCGCTCGGCCGGCTGCTGGGCGGTCCCGAGCTGCGGGCGCGGCTCGGGACGGCGGGCCGGCAGCGGGTGCTGGAGAAGTTCACCTGGGCCCGCGCCGCCGAGGGCACCGTGGCCCACTACCGCGAGGCCATCGCCCGCTCCGCGGGCCCCGGCCGCGACGCCCGTCCCGCGGCGGGCGACAGCCGTTCCGCGGCTCCCACCCCCGGCCGTTCCGCGGCCCCGGCAAGTGTTGCAGGCGTCTCCTCCGAAAGCAGGGCCTCGTGCTGACCGTCGACTTCTCCCGGTTCCCGCTCGCCCCGGGCGACCGTGTCCTGGACCTCGGCTGCGGAGCCGGCCGGCACGCCTTCGAGTGCTACCGGCGCGGCGCCCAGGTCGTGGCCCTGGACCAGAACGCCGAGGAGATCCGCGAGGTCGCCAAGTGGTTCGCGGCGATGAAGGAGGCCGGCGAGGCACCGGAGGGCGCCACCGCCACGGCGATGGAGGGCGACGCCCTCGCCCTGCCGTTCCCCGACGAGTCCTTCGACGTCGTCATCATCTCCGAGGTGATGGAGCACATCCCCGACGACAAGGGGGTGCTCGCGGAGATGGTGCGCGTGCTCCGGCCCGGCGGCCGCATCGCGATCACCGTGCCGCGCTACGGGCCCGAGAAGGTCTGCTGGGCGCTGTCCGACGCCTACCACGAGGTCGAGGGCGGGCACATCCGCATCTACAAGGCGGACGAGCTGGTCGCGAAGGTCCGCGAGGCGGGCCTGAAGCCGTACGGCACCCACCACGCGCACGCGCTGCACTCGCCGTACTGGTGGCTGAAGTGCGCGTTCGGCGTCGACAACGACAAGGCGCTGCCGGTGCGGGCGTACCACAAGCTGCTGGTCTGGGACATCATGAAGAAGCCGCTCGCCACCCGTGTCGCCGAGCAGGCGCTGAACCCGCTGATCGGCAAGAGCTTCGTGGTCTACGCGACCAAGCCGCACCTGCCGCGTGTCGACGGGGCCGGGGCTGGTGCCGGGGCCGAGACCTCCGAGGCGGCCGGCCGGTGACCACTCCCCGGACAGAACACCTGGTCCTGCCCGGGGTCCTCACCGCCGAGCAGGCCGCCGCGACCGTCGCCGGCATCCTCGCCGGGCAGCGGGAGGACGGGGCGATCCCGTGGTTCCGCGGGCACCACCTCGACCCGTGGGACCACACCGAGGCCGCCATGGCCCTGGACGCGGCCGGTGAGCACGAGGCCGCCGAGCGGGCGTACAGCTGGCTCGCCCGGCACCAGAACGAGGACGGCTCCTGGTACGCCGCCTACGCCGACGGCGCCCACGACGACGTCACCGACCGGGCCCGCGAGTCCAACTTCGTCGCCTACATAGCCGTCGGTGTCTGGCACCACTACCTGTCCACGGGCGACGACACGTTCCTGGACCGGATGTGGCCGGCCGTCTACGCGGCCGTGGAGTGGGTGCTGCGGCTCCAGCAGCCCGGCGGGCAGATCGGCTGGCGCCGCGAGGACGACGGCACGCCGACGGCGGACGCCCTGCTCACCGGCAGCTCCTCCGTCCACCACGCCCTGCGCTGCGCGCTCGCCATCGCCGAGCAGCGGGAGGAACCGCAGCCGGACTGGGAGTTGGCCGCCGGGGCGCTGCGCCACGCCATCCGCCGCCACCCCGAGCGCTTCCTGGACAAGGACCGCTACTCGATGGACTGGTACTACCCGGTCCTCGGCGGAGCGCTGACGGGCGCGGAGGCCAAGGCCCGCATCGAGGAGTCCTGGGACCGCTTCGTCGTCCCCGGCCTCGGTGTGCGCTGCGTGGTGCCGAACCCGTGGGTGACCGGCGGCGAGTCCAGCGAACTCGCCCTCGCCCTGTGGGCGGTGGGCGAGTCCGACCGGGCCCTGGAGATCCTCCAGTCCATCCAGCACCTGCGGGATCCGGACAGCGGCCTGTACTGGACCGGCTACGTCTTCGACGACGACGCCGTCTGGCCCCGCGAGCTGACCACCTGGACGGCGGGCTCCCTGCTGCTGGCCGTGGCCGCACTGGGCGGCCACGAGGCCACGTGCGCGGTCTTCGGCGGCGAACACCTGCCGGCGGGCCTGGACCCGGACTGCTGCGGCTGATCCGCGCCGCTCAGTGCCGGTGCATCCGGTTGGCTATGGCGTGGCCGACGAAGAGGTAGACGACGGCGGCGAGACCGTAGCCGGCGACGACCCGGGCCCAGGCCTCGTCGAACGTGAAGAGGTCGTGGGACCAGCCGGCCAGCCAGGAGGCCGCGTCATGGACGAACTGGACCAGGCTGTTGGCCCGGTTGGCGTCCAGCAGGTACATCAGAATCCACAGGCCGAGGATCAGCGCCATGATGTCGGCGACGACCGCGATCACCGTACCGGCCTGATTCGCGCCGTTGCGATATCGAGGGGACATGCCTATCGGATTGCCGGGCGGGGTGCGGTGAAACCCCCCACACGGCCCGGACACGGCCCGGAGAGGACCCGTACGGGACCCGGACGGCGTCCCCCGGGTGGCGCACCCGGCCGGTCCGGGTGAAGCTGCCGGGGGAAGCAGACCGCTCGGGGAGGACACGTTCGGAGGACCTCGTGCCCGTACCGATACGGCGCCTCATCGTGGCGCTCACCCTGTGCTGTGCCCTGGTGGCCGGTGCCACGGCCTGCGGCGGTGAGCAGGCCGGCAGCACCAAGTCCGGCACGAAGAGCAGTGCGCAGCAGGCCGGGGAGGCGCGGGCCGAGCCCGCCGCCGACACCCCCAGCCCGACCACGTCCGCGGAGAAGCGCAAGTTCGCCAAGACGCGCTTCGTGGTGGACGCGGGCCTCGCCGCCGGCGCGACCTACCAGTGGATCGTGAAGCCGTGGAAGGCCGGCAAGTTCAAGAAGGGCGCCAAGGGCCGCAAGCTGGCCCTGGTCAAGGCCGCCCTGGCCGGCGCCTTCGCCTACAACCGGCTCAAGGCGGCCCAGAAGAACGCCCAGGCCGACCCGACCCTCTCCAAGGCACTCGCGCCCCTCACCAGTGGCATCGAGGCCCTGAAGAACCTGCCGTCCAAGCTCCGCAAGGGCGACGAGAACGCGGCGAGTTCCTTCGACGACGTCATCGGCCAGGTCAAGGACGCGGGGAAGAGCGCCGGCGCCCCGGTCAAGGACCAGGTGCCCTCAGCCTCCCAGCTGACCAAGGGCTAGGAGTTCAGCTCCGCGAGCACCCGCAGGCTGTGCGGGTCCGGTGACAGGGCCAGCAGGTCCGTCACCGGGCCCGCGCGCCACAACTCCAGCCGCTCGGCGATGCGTCCACGGGGACCGACCAGGGAGATCTCGTCGGCGAAGGCGTCCGGCACGGCCAGCACGGCCTCCTCCCGCCGCCCGGCGAGGAACAGCTCCTGGATCCGCCGGGCCTCGGCCTCGTACCCCATGCGGGCCATCAGGTCGGCGTGGAAGTTGCGGGCCGCGTGCCCCATCCCGCCGATGTAGAAGCCGAGCATGGCCTTCACGGGCAGCAGCCCCTCGGCCACGTCGTCGCACACCCTCACCCGGGCCATCGGTGCCACCAGGAACCCCTCCGGCAACGTCCGCACCGCGTCGCCGTACACCTCCGGCCGGCTCGGTGCCCAGTACAGCGGCAGCCAGCCGTCGGCGATCCGCGCCGTCTGGGCGACCATGCGGGGGCCCTCGGCGCCCAGCAGGACGGGGAGGTCGCCGCGCAGGGGATGCGTGATCGGCTTGAGCGGCCTGCCGAGCCCGGTGCCGTCCGGGCCCCGGTAGGGGAGCGGGTGGAACCGCCCGTCCACCTCCACCGGCGCCTGCCGCCGCAGCACCTGCCGTACGGTCTCCACGTACTCCCGGGTCGCGGTCAGCGGCGACCCCGGGAACGGGCGGCCGTACCAGCCCTCCACCACCTGCGGCCCCGACAGCCCGAGCCCGAGCAGCACCCGGCCGCCGGAGAGGTGGTCCAGGGTGAGCGCGTGCATCGCGGTGGCGGCCGGGGAGCGGGCGGCCATCTGGGCAACAGCCGTACCCAGGCGGATCGTCGAGGTGTGCGCGGCGATCCAGGTCAGCGGCGTGAAGGCGTCCGAGCCCCAGGACTCCGCCGTCCACACCGAGTCGTACCCGAGCCGCTCCGCCTCCCGGGCGAGCGGCACATGGCGGGGGTCGGGACCTCGTCCCCAGTACCCGAGTGCGAGACCGAGCCGCATGCACCTGCCTCCTGACGGACCGTCAGTTCCGAGCGGTGCAGGCGACTGTACGACAACGGCCCCCCGCCCGGAAGGGCGAGGGGCCGTCGGTGACCTGCGTCCGGCTCAGCCGCGCTGGATGCCGGAGGTGTCCTGGAGCACCCCGCGGCGCCCGTCCTGGGTCTGCGCGACCAGGGCGGTACCGCGCTGCTCGACCGCCAGGTACCAGGTACCCGGCGCCAGTTCGGCGATCGGCGTCTGCGAGCCGTCCTCCGGGAACAGCGGACGGGTCACCGGCACGGCGAACCAGTACGGCGAGAAGTCCGCGGCCGGGGCCTGCGCCGCCGGGGCACCCGGAGCGGGGGCCTGGGCGGCCGGCGGCTGCTGGCCGAACGGCTGGCCCGGCTGCGGCTGCGCACCGTACGGCTGCTGCGGCTGGGCACCCGGGTAGCCGTAACCGCCGGGCGGCTGGGCGCCGTAGGGCTGCGGGGCGACCGGCTTGGCGGCGGGGACCAGGGGGGCCTGGAGCGCGGGGACCAGCGGAGTGGCGATGGCGGCGGCGGACAGCACGAGAGCGGAGATGAACCCGAGGACGAGACCGGCGCCGGCGTCCACGTTGTCGAGGTCGATCAGCGTCCACAGCAGGAACCAGGCGGCCATGACGGCGAACGCGGTACCGACCGCACCGAGGTCGAGTCCGGCGACCTTCCGCGGCTGCGGCAGGGAGCGGTTGACGACGATGAGGACGGCACCGATCACCGCGCCCATGTAGATGCCCAGGCCGATGCCCAGCGTGTCCCAAGCGTTCTGGCTGTACTCGCCGAAACCGGAGGACAGGCTGGTGAGGTCGAGGAACGACGCGATGAACAGCACCACCGCTGCTCCGATCACCACGCCGTCGCCTCTAGTGAGGGAGCGGATATTCACTTCAGGTCCTTCGTGAGTCGTCTCGTCGTCGGTAGACACTACCGTCCGCAAGATCCGGCTGTCCGGCCGGTTCCGCCCGGCGGTCAGGACCGACGCAGGAAACTCACGATTCCCTCAGAGATCCCCTGCGCGGCCTTCTGCCGCCAGGCTCCGCTGGTCAGCAGTGCCGCGTCCTTGCTATCGCGCATGTTGCCGCACTCGATGAACACCTTGGGAACCGTTGACAGATTGAGACCGCCCAGGTCCGTGCGCGTGACGAGACCGGTACCTTCGCCCAGGTAGTTGGAGGGCGGTTCGCCGGTCTCGCGCAGGAAGGTGCCCGCGATGCGCACCCCGAGGTCGTGGGACGGGCCGACGACGGGACGGGTGTCGGCGGCACCGGCGTGCACGGATCCCGGCAGGATGACGTGGAAGCCGCGGTTGCCGGGGGCGGAGCCGTCGGCGTGGATCGAGACGGCCGCGTCCGCGCGCGCGGTGTTGCCGATCCGGGCCCGCTCGTCCACGCACGGCCCCCAGGCCGGGCTGTCGCCGTCGCGGGTCAGCTTCACCGTCGCGCCCTGCCGTTCCAGGAGCGCGCGCAGCCGGTGGGCGACGTCGAGGCTGAACCGCGCCTCGGTGTAACCGGCGTCGGTGGACGTCCCGGTGGTGTCGCACTCCTTGCGGTTCGTTCCGATGTCCACCTGGCGGTTGATCTCGGCCGGGTGGCGGAAGTTGCCCGGGTTGTGCCCCGGGTCGATCACGACGACCTTGCCCTTCAGCGGGCCGGTGCCGTCCGGCCGGGCCGAGGGGGTGCCGGACACCTTGCCGTCGTCACCGGGAGAGGCGGCCGGGGAGCCAGCCGAGGAGGCTGTACCGGGCGCGGAGGACAGGGGGGAGCCGCTGGAGGCCGGCGCGGGGGAGGCCGTACGGACCTCGGCGCCCGAACCGCCGCCGCCCACCTCCTCGTACACCAGCCAGCCGAGCAGCGCGCCGGGCACCAGCGCGGCGAGCGCCACGGTCAGCGGGCCCCTGCGAGGCCGGCGCTGCCGCGGGGGATCGAAGTCCGGTCCTGTGTACGACACGTCTGCGACTCTAACCGGGGCCTCAGATCCCCGCCCCCGTTCGCCGCAGGACACGCAGCGAGCCGGTCGCCGAGACCTCGGTGAACGCCCCGGAATCAAGGGCCCGCAGGTACACCCGGTACGGCGCCTGGCCCGTGAACTCGTCCTCCGGATGGGGGAAGACGTCGTGGATGACGAGCAGCCCGCCCTCGGCGACGTGCGGCGCCCAGCCCTCGTAGTCGGCGCCGGCGTGTTCGTCGGTGTGGCCGCCGTCGACGAAGACGAACCCGAGCGGGGAGTTCCACACCGCCGCGATCTGCGGGGAGCGGCCGACGAGAGCGACCACGTGCTCCTCCAGGCCCGCCCTGTGCAGCGTGCGCCGGAAGGTGGGGAGCGTGTCCATCAGGCCGATCTCGGGGTCGACCGTCTCCGGGTCGTGGTAGTCCCAGCCGGGCTGCTGCTCCTCGCTGCCCCGGTGGTGGTCGACGGTCAGCGCGGTGACCCCGGCCGTGCGGGCGGCGTCGGCCAGCAGGATCGTGGAGCGTCCGCAGTAGGTGCCGACCTCCAGCAACGGCAGTCCGAGCCGCCCGGCGGTGACGGCCGCGTCGTGGAGCGCCAGCCCCTCGTCGACGGGCATGAACCCCTTCGCCGCCTCGAACGCGGCCAGGATCTCGGGCTGGGGAGCGGCGGGCATGGGGCGCCTTTCGGTCGTACGGCAATCAGGGCGCCCATGCTGCCGCACCCCCGGTCACACGGGTGACGGGGGGTGCGTGCGGCGGTCCCGGAGGAGCCCGGGGCCGGGTCCGGGGTGCGGCTGCGCCGCGCGGGCGCGACCGGCCAGGACGGTGCCGCGGCCGCCGGAGGACAGGGCCGGGGGCCCCGTCAGGCGGTCACGGACTCCCCGGGCAGCGAAAGATCCAGGTCGACGGCCCGCTCCTCACCGGAATGGCTGGCCGAGGAGGCCGACGGCCCGTGCCCGGCGGCCCGAGCGGCCAGCACGTACGCCCCCTGCGCCGGAACGGCCAGCGCGTAGCCGCCGTCCTCGTCGGAGACCGTCGCACCGGCCTGCCGCCCCCGCCGGTCGATCAGGGTGACCTTGGCCCGGGCGACGGGCGCGCCGCCGGCGTCGAGGACCCGTCCCCGGAACCCCCGCAGCACCTCCACGGCCCGCTCCAGGTTGGCCTCCTCCTCGCTGCTCGCCCGCAGCTGCGTGTGCTGCGGCCCCGGCCGTGCGGCCTTCGGCAGGAAGAACGCCAGGAGCAGGCCGACGGCGACCGCGGCGGTGGCGATGAGGAAGGAGACCCGGAAACCGTGCATGGTCGGGACCTCGACGCCGCCCACGTCGTTCGCGGTGTTGGCCAGCACCATGCCGATGACGGCGCTGGACACGGACGTACCGATGGAGCGCATCAGGGTGTTCAGACCGTTGGCCGCGCCGGTCTCCGAGGCCGGGACCGCGCCGACGATCAGCGCGGGGAGCGAGGAGTAGGCGAGGCCGATGCCGGCGCCGAGGACCACCGAGGTGACGACCGTCTGCCAGGCCGCGTCCATCAGGCCGAGGCCGCCGCCGTAGCCGATCGCGATGATCAGCAGGCCGGTGATCAGGGTGACCTTGGGGCCGTAGCGGGCGGACAGGCGGGCGTAGACCGGGGCGGTGAACATCATCGTCAGGCCCAGCGGGGCCACGCACAGGCCGGCGACCACCATCGACCGGCCGAGGCCGTAGCCGGTGGCGGTGGGCAGCTGGAGCAGCTGGGGCAGGACGAGGGAGACGACGTAGAAGCTGACGCCGACCATGATCGAGGCGAGGTTGGTGAGCAGCACCTCGCGGCGGGCGGTGGTGCGCAGGTCGACCAGGGGGGCCGGGACGCGCAGCTCGTACACGCCCCACAGCAGCAGCACGGCGAGGGACGCGGCGAACAGGCCGAGCGTCGTGCCCGACGACCAGCCCCAGTCGCTGCCCTTGGTGATCGGCAGCAGGAGCAGCACCAGGCCGGTGGACAGGCCCAGCGCGCCGAGCAGGTCGAAGGAGCCCTTGGCGCGCATCGGGGACTCCGGTACGGCCACGAGGGTGAGGACGATGGCGAGCGCGCCGAGGCCGGCGGCGCCGTAGAACAGGGCGTGCCAGTCGGCGTGCTGCGCGACCAGGGCGGCGGCGGGCAGGGCGAGGCCGCCGCCGACGCCGATCGAGGAACTCATCAGCGCCATGGCCGAGCCGAGCTTCTCGCGGGGCAGCATGTCGCGCATCAGGCCGATGCCGAGCGGGATCGCGCCCATGGCGAAGCCCTGCAGGGTACGGCCCACGATCATGAGGAGCAGCTGGCTGGTGACCGCGCTGACCAGGGCGCCGACCACCATCACGGCGAGGCTGAGGACCAGCATGCGGCGCTTGCCGTAGAGGTCGCCGAGCCGGCCCATGATCGGGGTGGCCACGGCACCGGACAGCAGGGTGGAGGTGAGGACCCAGGTGGCGTTGCTGGGGGCGGTGTCCAGAAGCTGCGGCAGGTCCTTGATGACCGGCACGAGCAGCGTCTGCATCACCGCGACCACGATGCCCGCGAACGCGAGCACGGGGACCACGGCGCCGCCCGCTCTCCGGGTGGGCTGGTCGGTCGTCGTGTCTGGCATGGGGTGAGGCCTTCCGCGTGTCATAAGTGCCGGGTAAACCTCGTATGCACAGGCAACTATTCCGTTGCTTCGGGCCTCTAACGAAGTCTTGACCTGTTCATGGGTTACTGACGCGGCGTCACGGGGTGGGGCCGGATGCGAGAGGGCCGGGTCGTGGCGGCGGCCAGGTTCGGGGAGGGCCGGGTCGGCGAGGGTCGGGTCCGGGAGAGTTGGGTCGGGAGGGCCGGGTCGGCGAGGGTCGGGTCCGGGAGCGCCGGGTCGGGAGCGCCGGGTCCGGGAGCGCCGGGTCCGCGAGGGAGAAATCCTCGTGCGGACCGGGGCAACGGTTCGGGCGGTCCATGGACTCCTTTAGACATCTAGGAGGTGCCCATGGGGGACGGGAAGCAGACTCGGAACGAGGAGTTCCAGAGCTTCGTGGTCGGCCGCTGGCCGCGGTTGATGCGCACGGCATTTCTCCTCACGGGGGAGCAGCACGCCGCCGAGGACCTGGTCCAGTCGACGCTCGAACAGGTCTACGTGGCCTGGCGGCGGGTCGGCGGCGCGGACGACCCGGAGGCGTACGTACGGCGCGTGATGATCAACGCGCACGCGCGCAGACACCGCCGAAGGCTCAGGGAGTTCCTGGCGCCCAAGGACGACTCCGGCCTGGTGCGCGAGGTGGCCGACAGCGGTGACCGGATCGCCCAGGCCGACGACCGCAGCGCCCTGCTCACGGCGCTCGCGCAACTGCCCGCCCGGCAGCGGGAGGCGGTCGTGCTGCGCTACTGGGAGGACCTGACGGAGACGCAGACGGCGGAGGCGATGGGCTGCTCGGTCGGCACGGTGAAGAGCAACGCCGCCAAGGGGATCGCGAAACTCCGCGCCATACCGGGACTGGCCGACATGGTGACGCACGGAGGGCGGAAGTGATGAGCGCGGACCGGGAGAACCACGACATGACACAGACGGACATCGCCCTCCTGCTCGCGGACGCGGCGGACGAGGTCGAGATCGGCATAGCCCCCGTGCAGGCCGTCGTCCGCGGCGGCCGGCGCCGCAAGGCGCGGCGCTGGGCGGTGGCGGCGGCCGCGGCCCTGGTGCTGGCGGGTTCGACGGGGGCCACGCTGGCCTTCGCCGGGCTGCCCGGAGAGCGCGCCGGCCGGGAGACGCCGATCGCGTCCCGCCCGGCGTCCGCCGAGGAGAGGCATGTGTACGCCCCGCAGCGGACGGAGCTGGCGCGGGGGACCGAGCACGGCAAGGAGTGGCGGGTCTGGGTCGAGGTGTGGGGCGCGCCGCGTGACGCGTGGGAGGCGCACCGGCAGTTCGACGCCATGAAGCGGGTGGGCGTGCGGCCGACGGTGGACAAGGTCGCCGACCTGGTCGGCAAGACGTCGTACTTCTCGATGCGGTCCTACGGCGACGGCCGTGCCCTGGTGGTCATGTTCGACACGCACAGGAGAGTCGACCGCCTGTCGGGCGGCGACCTGCAGGCCGCCGCCGTCAGCCTCGACGAGGTCAGCGCGACGGCCCCCGAACGACTGGTGATCGGGCACGTGGCGAAGACCACCCGGGAGGTCACCTGCCGCTGGAAGGACGGCAGATCGACCGTGGCCCGGCGGGGTGCCGCGTCCGCCGGCCCCGACGTCACCTCGCTGATCCGCCCGGTGGCCGGCTACCCGGGAGGGAACTGGTTCGTGTGCATCGGTCCGGAGGGGACGACCTTCAAGGACGTCGAGGTGACCAAGTGACCCGCCGAGAAGGCGGTGCCGCTCACAGCCAGCCCTGCTGCCGGGCCTCCCGCACCGCCTCGGCCCGGTTGCGGGTGCCGGTCTTGCCGATCGCGGAGGAGAGGTAGTTGCGGACGGTCGACTCGGACAGGTGCAGCCGGCCGGCGATGTCCGCGACGGTCGCCCCGTCCACCGACGCCTGCAGCACCTCGCACTCGCGGGCCGTCAGCGGACTGGGCCCGGCGCTGAGCGCGGCGGCGGCCAGCGCCGGATCGACCACGGTCTCCCCGGTGAGCACCCGCCGGATCGCCGCCGCCAGCTCCTCCACCGGCCCGTCCTTGACGAGGAAGCCGGCCGCTCCGGCCTCCATGGCGCGGCGCAGATAGCCCGGGCGGCCGAAGGTGGTGAGGATCAGCACCCGGCAGTCGGGGGCCTGGTCCCGCAGCTCGGCCGCCGCGTCCAGGCCGCTCGTGCCCGGCAGTTCGATGTCCAGGAGGGCCACGTCCGGGCGGTGGGCGAGCACGGCGTCCACGATGCCGCTCCCCTCGCCCAGCTGGGCCACGACCTGGATGTCCTCCTCCATGCCGAGCAGCAGGGCGAGGGCGCCGCGCATCATGCCCTGGTCCTCGGCGAGCAGCACCCGGATGCACTTCGCGGGCCGGCGGTCCCGGGGCATCTCGTTCATGGGGTCAGCGTACGGCGGGGTTACGGGCACGGTCCTCCTCAGGGGCTGGGCGCCCCGCGGTAATCGCCTACCGCGGGGGCCGGAAAGGGCGGAGACTCGGTTCCATGGCTGACATGGGGGCGTTCCGGGAGGCGGTCACCGCGTGGGCGGCCGGTGGTTCCGGCGAGCCCGCGCGGGAGCTGGCGGGGCGGCTGTCCGTCCGGGCGGTCGTGCTGCTCGAAGGGCTGAGCGACGCGGCGGCGGTCGACGCGCTGGCCGCGAGCCGGGACCGGGACCTGGCGGCCGAGGGGGTCTGCGTGCTGCCGATGGGCGGGGCGATGAACGTCGGCCGCTTCGCGGGCCTCCTCGGACCGTCCGGACTGGGGCTGCGCCTCACGGGGCTGTGCGACGAGCGGGAGCGGGGCTTCTACGCCCGGGGCTGGGAGCGGGCCGGTGCGGCACCGCACGGGTTCTTCGTCTGCGCGGCGGACCTGGAGGACGAGCTGATCCGCGCGCTGGGCGTGCCCCGGGTGCGGGAGCTGGTCCGGCAGGAGGGCGAACTGCGGGCCCTGCAGACCTTCCTGCGCCAGCCCGCGCAGCAGGGCCGCAGCGCGGAGCAGCAGGTGCGGCGCTTCCTCGGCACGAGGAAGGGGCGGAAGATCCGTTACGGCCGCGTCCTCGTCGAGGCGCTCGACCCCGACCGCGTCCCCGCTCCGCTCGACGGCCTGATGGCCCGCCTGTAAAGACTCGGCATGGTCCGCTGCGGCGGGGGTTGACGGCACTCGGCGAGGCCCAAACAATCGCCCCTGCGTTTCTCGCACTTCCCGTCCCCTTTCCGCAGGTGAATGCGTTCGGTATATCGGTCGAACAACGTTCGGGATATCGGACGACGCGTGTCCGTGGCGACGGGCCGCTCACCACGACGACCCCGCCCCACACCGACGAACCCGGCCCCACACCGACGCACCCCGCCCCACCACGACGAACCTCGCTCCCCGACGAACCCGAGGTGCCCACCGTGCTGTTGAGAACCCCCCGCGCACTCCTGTCCCTTCTCGCCGTCTGCGTCACCCTCGCCGCGCTGTTCCTCGGCGCCGGCGCGCCCCCGGCCGCCGCCGCGGGCTCGCTGCCCTGTGACCTCTACGCCGCCGCCGGCACGCCCTGTGTCGCCGCGCACAGCCTGGTCCGGGCGCTCTACACGTCGTACAACGGGCCGCTGTACCAGGTGCGGCGGGCCAGGGACGGGGCGAAGACGAACATCGGGCTGCTGTCCGCCGGCGGGTACGCCGACGCCGCCGCGCAGGACTCCTTCTGCTCCGGTACGACCTGCATCGTCACCGAGATCTACGACCAGTCCCCGCGCCACAACGACCTCACGATCGAGGGCGCCGGAGGGGCCGGGGCGGCCGATGTGGGGGCGCCCGCGGACGCCCTGCCGGTGACCGCCGGCGGCCACCAGGTCTACGGCCTGGAGATCTCCGCCGGCATGGGCTACCGGGACAACTCCACCTCCGGCGTGGCCGTGAACGGGCAGGCCGAGGGGATGTACATGGTGACCTCGGGCACGCACGTCAACAACCGCTGCTGCTTCGACTACGGCAACGCCGAGACCACCAACACGGACACCGGCAACGGTCACATGGACGCCATCAACTTCGGCACCGAGTGCTGGTTCTCACCCTGCTACGGACAGGGGCCGTGGGTCCAGGCCGACCTGGAGAACGGGCTGTTCCAGTCCGACGCCGGCCACAGCAGGAACCCCTCCGACACCGGGACCGGGCCGCTTCCCTTCGTCACCGCGCTGCTCAAGAACAACGGCCGGGACCATTTCGCGCTGAAACGCGCGAACGCCCGGTCGGGCGGGCTGACGACCACCTATTCCGGGGGCGAGCCCACCGCGGGCGGTTACTCGCCGATGCACCAGGAGGGCGCGATCGTCCTCGGCACCGGCGGCGACAACAGCAACGGTTCCATCGGCTCCTTCTTCGAGGGCGTGATGACCGCCGGCATCCCCACCGACGCCGCCGACGACGCCGTCCAGGCCGACATCGTCTCCGTCGGCTACGGCGGCCCGACCGGCAGCACCGGCACGCTCGGCCCCGGCTCGGAGATCTCCCTGCGCGCCACGACCTCCTGCTGCACCGGCGAGTACGTCCGCCACCAGAACGACGCGGCCGTCATCTCCACGGTGACGTCGGGCAGTTCGTCCCTGGACAGGAACGACGCCACCTGGATCGTTCGGCGCGGGCTCGCCGACAGCTCCTGCGTCTCCTTCGAGTCCCGGAACTACCCCGGTGACTTCCTGCGCCACTACGACTACCGGGTCCGCCGGCAGCCCATGGACGGCACCGCACAGTTCCGGGCCGACGCCACCTTCTGCCCGCGGGCCGGCGAGAACGGCACCGGCACCTCGTTCGCGTCGTACAACTACCCGACGAGGTACCTGCGCCACTACGACCACAACCTCTACATAGCGAGCAACGGCGGAGGCAACGCCTTCGACAGCGCCGCCTCCTGGGCGGACGACGTCAGCTGGGCGGTCACAGCGCCCTGGGCGCCGTAGCCGCCGACGGCACCGGCCCGTCACCGCCGGCCGGGAGGTCGGCGGTGACGGTGAAGCCGCCGCGCGGTGCCGGGCCGGCCGTCAGGGAGCCGCCCGCCGCCGCGAGGCGCTCGGCCAGCCCCTTCAGCCCGGTACCGCCCCCGCCCCCGCCGGCGAAGGCGCCCCTGCCGGTGCCCGCGTCCGTGTCGGTGACGGTGCCCGTGCCGTCGTCCGAGACCGTCAGCCGGACCCGCTCGGCGGCCCCTGTCACGGTGATCTCACAGCGGCTCGCGCGGCTGTGCCGGACGACGTTGGTGACCGCCTCGCGCACCACCCAGCCGAGCAGCGC
This sequence comes from Streptomyces sp. NPDC029151, assembly GCF_055564315.1. NCBI lineage: Bacteria > Bacillati > Actinomycetota > Actinomycetes > Kitasatosporales > Streptomycetaceae > Streptomyces > Streptomyces sp. NPDC029151. The sequence goes on along the minus strand of NZ_JBVHWQ010000002.1, from coordinate 697,206 downwards.
CTCGGTCTGCGGGTCGAGCGGTGCCCCGGTCTGGCGGACCACCACCCGCACGCTCGCCGCGTTCAGCGCCGACCGGGCCCGGGTCAGCTCGGTGGCCAGGCTGCCCTCCCGGTAGCCGGTCACCGCCTCCCGGATCTCGGTGAGCGCCTGCCGCCCCACCGACTCGATGTCCGAGATCTGCGCCAGCGCCGCGTCCATGTCGCGGCGGGCCAGCCGGCGGGCCGCCTCCGACTTCACCACGACCACCGACAGCGTGTGCCCGAGCAGATCGTGCAGGTCCCGGGAGAACCGCAGCCGCTCCTGCTCCACCGCGCGCCGGGCCAGCTCCTCGCGGGCGGCCCGCAGCTCCCGTACCGCCTCGGACAGGCTGAGGATCGCGGCGGTCACCATGGCGGAGATGAAGGTGCCGTAGCCGATGCTGGTCGCGTCCTCCCAGCCGTCCTGGACGGCGGTGACGGCACCGGCGTACACCGCGAGCACGATGCCGGTGCGGCCCAGCCACGGCCCGCGCAGGACGGCTCCGGCGGCCAGGCCCAGCAGCGGGAAGAACATCAGCCAGCTGCCGCCGTAGCCGAGGGCCAGGCCGGTGGTCAGCAGGCCCATCAGACCCAGCGCCACCCGGGTGGAGGCCGACTCCCGCTTGGCCCGGTCGAAGGCGCGGAAGGTGACGTAGACGTAGAGCGAGTTGAAGGCCAGCAGGCCCAGGCCGCCGATCCACGGGTTCGGGGTCCGGCCCTGGAGCAGATGGGAGAAGGAGCCCATGCCCATCAACAGCCAGGGCAGCAGGGCGAAGCCGGTGGGCGGCGGGCCCGGATCGTCCACGGCGGCGCCGCTGCGCCGGGCGGCCTTGGCGCGCCGCATCTCCTCCCGCCACTGAAGCCGTTCCGCCTGCAAGGCCGCCAGCCGGCAGCGCAGTCTCCGCCACCACGTCATCTCGTGTCCCCCGTTCGAAGCCTTCGTCTCTCCCCGCCCGGTCACGGCGGGGGCAGCACAGCGTACGGATCGAACGGTACGGAACGGGGCCCGGCCCCCGGCAGAGACGCCTGTGGGGAGTCCCGCAGTACATTCGTCCCGGGCTGACGCGGCGTCAGGAGCCTTCACAACTGTGGAGCGCTCGGCTATACAGAGGGCGCCGGACTGGAACGCGTTCTAGGTCCGCTCGTGGACGACCTCGGTGCGGCCGACGGTGCGGACGTCCGCACCGAGGTCTTGAGACCCGTCAGGAGCCCCATGCCCATCGACGCAGCCCAGGCACTCGCCGCCGAGCCCCGCTCGGGAGAGATCTCCTGGACGCGCAAGGACGTCCTGCTCTACCACCTCGGCATCGGCGCGGGCGTCCCCGCCACGGACCCCGACGAACTGCGCTACACCCTGGAGTCCCGGCTGCACGTCCTGCCGAGCTTCGCCACCGTCGCGGGCGCCGGCTCGCCCGGGGTGATCAGCGGACTGTCCATGCCGGGCGTCGACGTCGAACTGGCCAAGGTCCTGCACGGCGGCCAGACCCTCACCCTGCACCGCCCCCTCCCGGCCGAGGGCACCGCCACCGCCACCAGCCGCATCGCCGCCGTGTACGACAAGGGCAAGGCCGCCGTCCTCGTCCTGCGCACGGACGTCACCGACGCCGACGGCCCGTTGTGGACCAACGACGCGCAGATCTTCGTACGGGGAGAAGGCGGCTGGGGCGGCGACCGGGGGCCGTCCGCCCGTCCGGAACCGCCCGCGGGGGAGCCGGACCGGGTCGTCGAGCGGCGCCTGCGTGAGGACCAGGCGCTGCTCTACCGCCTGTCCGGCGACTGGAACCCCCTGCACGCCGACCCGGAGTTCGCCAAGCCCGCCGGCTTCGACCGCCCCATCCTGCACGGGCTGTGCACCTACGGCGTCACGCTCAAGGCCGTCGTGGACACCCTGCTCGGCGGCGATGTGAGCCGGGTGCGGTCGTACACCACGCGGTTCGCCGGGGTGGTGTACCCGGGGGAGACCCTGCGGATGCGCATGTGGGCCCGCGAAGGTTCCGTGCGGATCGCCGTGAGCGCCGTCGAACGCGACGACGCGCCCGTCCTCGCCGACACCGTCGTCCGGCATTCCTGACAGACCGCGAGGGGAGCCGCACCATGCGCGCAGCCGTACTGCACGAGACCGGCCAGGAGAAGCTGGAGGTCCTCGACGACGTCGAGGCGGTGGGCTTTGGTCCCGGAAAGGTCAGGGTCCGGGTGCGCGCCACCGGACTGTGCCACTCCGACCTGTCCGCGATGAACGGGGTGCTGCCCCAGCCGGCCCCCTTCGTGCCCGGTCACGAGGGCGCCGGGGAGATCCTGGAGGCGGGGGACGGCGTACGGCACCTGAAGCCCGGGGACCGGGTCGTGTTGTGCTGGCTGCCGGCCTGCGGCGCCTGTCCGGCGTGCGGGCGCGGGCAGACCCAGCTCTGCCTGGCCGGGTTCATGAACGCGGGCACCCCCAACTTCCGGCGCCCCGGCGGCGACCTGTTCGGCTTCGCGGGCACCGGTACCTTCGCCGAGGAGGTCGTGGTCGACGCCGGCTGCGCCGTGCCGATCCCCGAGGACGTGCCCTTCGACATCGCCGCCCTGATCGGCTGCGGGGTGACCACCGGACTCGGTGCCGCGCTCAACACCGCGGACGTCGCGGCCGGTTCGTCGGTCGCCGTCATCGGGTGCGGGGGCGTGGGCATCTCCGCCGTGCAGGGGGCGCGGCTGAAGGGCGCCGCCGAGATCGTCGCCGTCGACCCGGTCGCCTCCCGGCGCGAGTCCGCGCTGAAGTTCGGTGCGACCAGGGCCGTTTCGCCGGAGGAGCTGGCCGGCGAGAAGCAGCGGGTGACCGGCGGCGAGGGCTTCGACTACGTCTTCGAGGTCGTCGGCAGGTCCGCCACCGCCCGCACCGCCTACGAGAACACCCGGCGCGGCGGCACCCTCGTCGTGGTCGGCGCCGGCGCCATGGACGACTTCCTCCAGCTCAGCATGTTCGAGCTGTTCTTCGACGAGAAGCGCATCCTGCCGTCCCTGTACGGCGGCGGCGACGTGCTGCGCTCCTACGCGCGCACGATCGCCCTGTGGCGGGCCGGCCGCGTCGACCTGGCGGGCCTGATCACCCACCGGGTGCCGCTCGCGGGGATCAACGAGGCACTGGACCGGATGCGTACCGGGACCGCCCTGCGCACCTGTATCGAGATCTGAGGAAGCCGGCCGATGTCACTGCCACTCTCGGGACTCTCCGCGATCGTCACCGGCGCCGGGCGCGGGCTCGGCCGGGCCGAGGCCCTGGAACTCGCCCGGCTCGGCGCGGCCGTCGTCGTCAACGACTACGGGCAACCCGGCCGGGACGGCTCGGGCGCGGCGTCGGCGGGCCCCGCCGAGCAGGTCGTCGAGGAGATCCGTTCGGCCGGCGGCACCGCCGTACCGCACACCGGGGACGTCGCCGACTTCCGGCAGGCCGGCGAGCTGGTCCGGCTGGCGGCCCGGGAGTTCGGCAAGCTGGACATCCTCGTCAACAACGCCGGCATCCTGCGCGACCGCATGGTCTTCTCCATGACGGAGGACGAGTGGGACTCCGTGATCCGGGTCCACCTCAAAGGCCACTTCAACACCACCCGCTTCGCCGCCGCGCACTGGCGGGAGCGGTCCAAGGCGGCCGGGGCGGCGGTGTACGGGCGGATCGTGAACACCTCCTCCGAGGCCTTCGTGGCCGGCTCCGCGGGCCAGCCCAACTACGCGGCGGCGAAGGGCGGGATCGTCGGCCTGACCACCTCCACCGCCCTCGCCCTCGCCAGGTACGGCGTCACGGCCAACGTCATCTGCCCGCGCGCCCGGACGCGGATGACCGAGGACGTCTTCGCGGGCCTGCGGGGACCCGACGGGGAACTGGACCCGCTGGCCCCCGCGCACGTCGCCCCGCTCGTCGGCTACCTGGCCTCGCCGGCCGCCGCCGGGATCAACGGACAGCTGCTCGTCGTCCACGGCGGCATGGTGGCCGTACTCGAACGGCCGCGCGTGGCCGCCAAGTTCGACAGCGAGCAGGAGACCTTCAGCTACGAGGAACTCGACGCGCTGCTCACCCCGCACTACGCCGGCCGGCCGGAGGGGGAGACGTTCGCGGCGGCGGAGGTGCTCGGGCTCAGGCGGGGCTGAGGCGCGGCCGGGCACGGCAGGGCGGAGATACGGCGAAGGGGGCGTCCGCCACGCGGACGCCCCCTCTTCTTCACTACCGTCAGGCAGCCGCCTCGGCCGTCTCCTGGACCGGCTTACGGTGCCGGCCGTGCGGAGTCGACTCGCTCTCCTGGGCCGCAACCGGACCCCGGTGCCGGCCGTGGCCGGCGGTCTCGTAAGAGTCGGCAGACAGCTGCTCAGTGGTGCTGGTGTCGCTCATCGGACGTATTCACCCCGTCAACATGATCTTTCGTACAGCCGGGCGAGTGTAACCGGCACACCACGGTGCGAATCCAGGCGCACACGCCAACCGCCACTAGTTCGTTACAAGACGTGCCAGAGGCGCCTGTTGCAACGGCACGGGACGGGTCACGACCGGCACCGGAGCATCCGCTTCCGCAGGCACCGTCACCTCCGCCGCCACCTCCGCCGCCACCCCTGCGGTCACCTCCGCCGGCACGTCCGCCGTCGTCCCCGGGGTCCCGTCGGCCGTACCGGCAGCATCCGCCGCGCCCCTCGCATCCACCGCGCCCACCGCATCCACCGTGCCCGCCGCGTCCGCCACCTGGGACACCCCGCACGGCGTCGCCCGGGTCGCGTACGGCAGCCGCAGCACCCCGTCCCGGGTCCACACCCCGGCCCCCGCGAGCCAGCCCTCGGGTGCCGCGAGATGGCGGACCCGGCGTTCGGCCGGCCGCCAGGTCCCGACCCAGCTGCCGGACGCGCCCTCGATCCTGAGGCCCACCGCGCAGTTCTCCGGCATCAGCACCTGCCCGGGCTGGATCGCGAACGGGGTCACCGCGCACTCCGGCACCCGCAGGCACTCCGGGAACCGCACCGGCAGGGTGCTGCCGAGCACCCCCCAGCCCAGTCGTTCCTCCCCCGGGGAGGGCGCGTCGGAGGAGATCAGCAGCAGTCCGCTGTCCGGGTCGGCGAGCAGCAGCCGGTCGTCGCTGCCGTCCGCGATCTGCAGCAGCGGCGAGACCTCCCCGCGCTCCAGGTCCACCACGACCGTCTTGGTGCGCCCGCCCAGCTCCCGGTCGAGCGCCAGCATCCGCCCGGCACCGTCCAGCCAGACCCCGCCCGAGCAGCGCCCCGGCACCTCGGCGAGCCGCTCGGGCCCGAACGCCCCGCCCGCCACCAGCCACACCGCGCCGGAGCGGGGCCCGGCCGCGAGGGCGTACGCCCGTACGCCCCCCGGCGCCGGCGGCAGCAGGGTGAGCCGGGTGCCGGGCTCCGGGGACTCCACCGCCCCCAGCGGCAGCTCCCCGGTGCCGGGACCGGTCGGGTACAGCAGCGAGAAGGCGTGCCGCCCGGCCACCAGCCGGTGGATCAGCACGCGCCCGTCGCCCATCGGCTGCACCTCGGTGCCGGGCTCCTCCGGCTGGTTGCCGGGCAGCGGTACGGCGTACGGCTCCGGGCCGTCCAGGGTCCAGCGCTCCGGGAACCAGGCGTCGCCCTCGCGCGCGAGCCGGGCGGCGTACGCGCCGTCCGCCGTGATCACGCACCCCGCCTCCGGCACGCCGCCGGTTCCCTCCGTGGACGGAGCTTCGATCGCACAGGCCGTCATCGCTTCGTCACCTCCGGCGAAGAAGCTAGTTTTCGCACGCACAGGCGGGGGACCGGCCATCTCCGGCTTCACACGTACGGGTGGTGCAGAAGCGATTCACCTGAGGAAACCGGGGCGTGTGTGCTGACCGGGGACAGACCGGACGCATGCGGTACAGCCCCGCCGAACAGCCAGGTAGCCTTGGGCCGTGCCCCGTCTGTCTGAAGTCATCGCCGCGCTGGAGAACCTGTGGCCCGCCGAGCGGGCCGAGTCCTGGGACGCGGTCGGCACGGTGGTGGGCGACCCCGACCAGGAGGTCACCCGGGTGCTGTTCGCCGTCGACCCCGTGCAGGAGATCGTCGACGAGGCGGTGAAGCTGGGCGCCGACCTGCTGGTCACCCACCACCCGCTCTATCTGCGCGGCACGACCACGGTCGCGGCCACGCACTTCAAGGGCCGGGTCGTGCACACGCTGATCAAGAACGACATCGCGCTGCACGTCGCCCACACCAACGCCGACACCGCCGACCCGGGTGTCTCCGACGCCCTCGCCGGAGCCCTCGACCTGAGGGTCGTACGCCCCCTCGTGCCGGACCCGTCCGACCCGCACGGCTGCCGGGGTCTCGGCCGCGTCTGCGAACTCGACCACCCGCTCACCGTCCGCGAGCTGGCCGCCCGGGCCGCCGAGCGGCTGCCCGCCACCGCGCAGGGCATCCGGGTGGCCGGCGACCCCGAGGCCGTCGTCCGCACGGTCGCCGTCAGCGGCGGCTCCGGCGACAGCCTCTTCGAGCACGTCCGCGCCGCCGGTGTCGACGCCTTCCTCACCGCCGACCTGCGCCACCACCCGGTGTCGGAGTTCACGGCGGCCGGCGGCGCCGGCCCCCTCGCGCTGCTCGACGCGGCGCACTGGGCCACCGAGTGGCCCTGGTGCGAGCTGGCCGCGGGCCAGCTCGACGAGATCTCCGACCGCCACGGCTGGGACCTCCGCGTCCACGTCTCCAAGACGGTCACCGACCCCTGGACCGCCCACGCGGCGTCCACCACCTCTAGCTAAACAGGAGCCCCCAACTGAACGCCGCGCCCGCCGACCAGATCCGCCTCCTCGACGTCCAGGACCTCGACGTCCGCCTGCAGCAGCTCGCGTACAGGCGGAGGTCCCTGCCGGAGCACGCCGAGATCGAGTCGCTGACGAAGGACCTCACGCAGCTGCGCGACCTGCTCGTGGCCGCGCAGACCGAGGAGAGCGACTGCGCCCGCGAGCAGACCAAGGCCGAGCAGGACGTCGACCAGGTGCGCCAGCGCGCCGCCCGCGACCAGCAGCGCCTGGACTCCGGCGTGGTCACCTCGCCGAAGGACCTGTCCAACCTCCAGCACGAGATCGCCTCCCTCGCCAAGCGGCAGGGTGACCTGGAGGACGTCGTCCTGGAGGTCATGGAGCGCCGCGAGGCCGCGCAGGAGCGGGTGAGCGAGCTGACCGAGCGGGTCGGCTCCGTCCAGGCGAGGATCGACGACGCGACCGGCCGGCGGGACGCGGCGTTCGAGCAGATCGACGGCGAGGTCGCCACGGTCACCAAGGAGCGCGAGGTCGTGGCGGCCTCCGTCCCCGCGGAGCTGCTGAAGCTCTACGACAAGCTGCGCTCGCAGCAGGGCGGGGTCGGCGCGGCCAAGCTGTACGCCCGCACCTGCCAGGGCTGCCGGCAGGAGCTGGCCATCACCGAGCTGAACGAGATCCGCGCGGCGGCGCCGGACACGGTGGTCCGCTGCGAGAACTGCCGCCGCATCCTGGTGCGCACGGCCGAGTCGGGCCTGTAGGGGCGTCGGGGGCGCTGGGCGTGCGGGAGTTCATCGTCGAGGCCGACGGCGGGTCGCGGGGCAACCCCGGGCCCGCGGGCTACGGGGCCGTGGTCCGTGACGCGGCGACGGGGCAGACGCTGGCGGAGGCGGCCGAGTACATCGGCGTCGCCACGAACAACGTCGCCGAGTACCGCGGCCTGGTGGCCGGCCTGCGCGCCGCCCACGCCCTGGACGCCGGCGCGACGGTGCACGTCCGCATGGACTCCAAGCTCGTCATCGAGCAGATGTCGGGCCGCTGGAAGATCAAGCACCCCTCGATGAAGCCCCTGGCCACCGAGGCACGCGCCGTGTTCCCTCCGGACCGGGTCGCCTACGAGTGGATCCCGCGGGAGCGGAACAAGCACGCCGACCGCCTGGCCAACGAGGCGATGGACGCGGGCGCGAAGGGCCGGCAGTGGTCCCCGTCCGAGTCCAGGGCGGCCCTGGACACCCCGCCCGCCGCCCCCGAGCCGCCGGGCCCGCCCGGGGACGCGGCGGGGGGCGCGGCGAGGGCCCGCGCGGCGCTGGCGGAGGGCCGGACCGCCGGCCGGGAGAAGCCGGTGGCGGCTCCTGCCGAGGACGACGTCGAAGCGGAGGCGGTCCGCGCGACGGAGGCCACCGCGGCGGCACCTCCCACCGGGCGGCACCTGCCCAGCAGCCCCGGCTGGAGCGCCGCCCCCGACCTCGGCGCCCCCGCCACGCTCGTCCTCCTGCGGCACGGCGAGACCCCGCTCACCCCGCAGAAGCGCTTCTCCGGCAGCGGCGGCAGCGACCCCGCCCTCTCCGCCGCCGGCCGCGAGCAGGCGCACCGCGTCGCCGAGGCGCTCGCCAGGCGCGGCACGATCCAGGCGGTCGTGGCCTCCCCCCTCACCCGCACCCGTGAGACCGCGGAGATCGTCGCCGCCCGCCTGGGCCTGGACGTGACCGTCGAGGGCGGCCTGCGGGAGACGGACTTCGGCGCCTGGGAGGGCCTGACCTTCGGCGAGGTCAAAGAGCGCCACCCGGACGACCTGAACGCCTGGCTCGCCGACCCCGGGGCCCGCCCCACCGGAGGCGGCGAGAGCTTCGCCGAGACGGCCACCCGGATCGCCGCCACGCGGGACGAGCTGGTCGCCGCGTACGCGGGCCGCACGGTCCTGCTGGTCACGCACGTCACACCGATCAAGACCCTCGTCCGCCTCGCCCTGGGCGCCCCGCCCGAGTCGTTGTTCCGGATGGAACTCTCGGCGGCCTCCCTGTCGGCGGTGGCGTACTACGCGGACGGCAACGCGAGCGTCCGGCTCTTCAACGACACGTCCCATCTGCGTCCCTGAGCGTCCCTGGGCCCACTTGCGTTCCTGGCCCCGTCCCCGGGCCCACTTGCGTCCCTGAGCGCACCTGGGTCCCTGGCCCCGTCCCCGGGCCCACTTGCGTCCCTGTGCGCACCTGCGTCCCTGGGCCCACTCGCGTCCCTGAGCGCACCCTTGTCCCCAGGCCCACCGGCGTCCCCGGGTCCTCCGGCGTCCCCGAGCCCACCTGCGTCCCTGAGCCGGCCGGCGACCCCGAGCCCGGCCGCCGCCCGCGCCAGCCCCTCGATCCGGCCCCAGTCCCGGGCCGCCACCGCGTCCGCCGGGACCATCCAACTGCCGCCGACACAGCCGACGTTGGGCAGGGACAGGTACTCCGGCGCGGTCTCCGGCCCGATCCCGCCGGTCGGGCAGAACCGGGCCTGCGGCAACGGCCCGGCGAGCGACCGCAGATAGGCCGTGCCGCCCGCCGCCTGCGCCGGGAAGAACTTCATCTCCCGCACCCCCCGCTCCAGCAGCGCGACCACCTCCGAGGCGGTCGACACCCCGGGCAGGAACGGCACCCCGGCCCCGCGCATCGCCGCCACCAGCGCCTCCGTCCAGCCGGGACTGACCAGGAACCGCGCCCCGGCCGCCGTGCACGCCGCCACCTGCTCCGGGGTGACCACCGTGCCCGCGCCGACCACCGCCTCCGGCACCTCGCCGGCGATGGCGCGCACCGCCTCCAGGGCCGCCGGGGTCCTGAGCGTGACCTCGATCGCGGGCAGCCCGCCCGCCACCAGCGCCCGGGCCAGCGGTACGGCGTCGGCGGCGTCGGCGAGCACGACCACGGGCAGGACGGGGGCGAGGTCCAGTACGGAGGCAGCCGGAAGGGAGGGCAGCGGCGAGGTCATGCCCTCATCGTGCCCAGCGGCGGCATCACACGCAATGATCGTTGCGCATATTGCAACGCATGCTCAGTGGATCTCGTCCACCAGCACGTCCAGCGCCCACGCCTTGCCCGCCTTCCCGGGCGCCTCCGCCTCCACGGCGTACCCCAGCCCGCGCAGCGCCGTCACCAGCTCGGCGGGATCGCCCGGCGCGGTCCCGGCGGTCAGCAGGCTGCGGACGATGCGGCCCTTGGTCGCCTTGTTGAAGTGGCTGACGACCTTCCGGGTCGGCGCGTGCAGCACCCGTACCGTCGCCGTCCGCCCGGCCACCTCGCCCTTCGGCCGCCACGCCGCCGCGTACGCCGAGGACCGCAGGTCCAGCACCAGCCCCTCCCCGGCCGCCTCCGGCAGCACCTCCGCCATCGGCGCCCGCCAGTGCCCGGCCAGCGCGCCGAGCCCCGGCAGCCTCACGCCCATCGAACACCGGTAGGAGGGGATCCGGTCCGTCACCCGAACCGCGCCCCACAGACCGGAGAACACCAGCAGCGACTCCGCCGCGCGCCGGCGGGCGGCCGCGTCCAGCGTGGCCAGGCCCAGGGCGTCGTAGAGCACACCGGTGTAGACCTCCCCGGCGGGGCGGGTGCCGGCCGTGCGCAGCCCGGCGTTCTTCGCGACCTCGCCGCGCAGCCCCTCGCTCAGCCCGAGCACCTCGCGCGCCTTCTCCCCGTCGGCCGCGCACAGCTCCACCAGCTCGCCGAGCACGGCCTCCCGCGCGGCCGTCAGCCCCGGCAGGGACAGCGACGCAAGCTCCAGCGGGGCACCCTCGCCCGGGTTCGCCTTGCCTTCCGACGGCGGCAGCAGGACCAGCACCACGTACTCCTCACATAGACCTCCGCGCCAGGGTACGGCGTGCCGCCCGCCCGCCCCCGGCCTACGCTCGCTGTATGCCCCGCCGCAGGATCCGCGTCACCGGCGCCCCCGAGGCCCCGCTCCGGGCCGCGCTCACCGCGCTCCGCGCCGAGCTGGGCGTCCCGGAGGACTTCCCGGCGAAGGTCCGGCAGGCGGCCGAGGAGGCGGCCAGGGACCCCGCCCTGCCGCTGGGCGACGCGACGGACATCCCCTTCTTCACCCTCGACCCGCCCGGCTCGCGGGACCTGGACCAGGCCGTCCACCTCTCCCGGAGGGGCACCGGCCACCGCGTCCGGTACGCCATCGCCGACGTCGCCGCCTTCGTCGCCCCCGGCGGCCCGCTGGACGCGGAGGCGCACCGCCGGGTGACCACCCTGTACTTCCCCGACGAGCGGATCCCCCTGTACCCCGCCGTGCTCAGCGAGGGCGCGGCCAGCCTGCTGCCCGGCCAGACCCGCCCGGCCGTGCTGTGGACGGCCGACCTGGACGAGGAGGGCCGCACCCTCGCCGTGGACGTGCGGCGGGCCCTGGTCCGCAGCCGGGCCCGGCTCGACTACGCGGGCGTGCAGCGCGACATCGACGCCGGGACGGCCGAGGAACCGGTGGCACTGCTCAAGGAGGTCGGGGAGGCGCGGGAGCGGCTGGAGGCGGAGCGCGGCGGCATCTCCCTGCACGTGCCCGAACAGGAGATCATCGAGTACGACCACGCCTACGCGCTGCGCTACCGCGCCCCGCTGCCCGCCGACGGCTGGAACGCGCAGCTCTCCCTGCTCACCGGCATGGCCGCCGCCGATCTGATGCTCACCCACGGCACCGGCGTCCTGCGCACCCTCCCGGCCGCCCCCGACGGGGCGGTGGCCCGGCTGCGCCGTACCGCGATCGCCCTGCGCATCGACTGGCCGCACCACATGTCGTACGCGGCGCTCGTGCGCCACCTGGACCCGTACGACCCGCACCACGCGGCCTTCCTCCAGGAGTGCACCAGGCTGCTGCGCGGCGCCGGGTACACCGTCTTCCGGGACGGCGAGCCGCCCGCGCACACCCTGCACGCGGCCGTCGCCGCGCCCTACGCCCACTGCACCGCCCCGCTGCGCCGCCTGGCCGACCGCTACGCCTCGGAGCTGTGCCTCGCCGCCGCGGCCGGGCAGTCCCCGCCCGACTGGGTGCTCGCCGCGCTGGACGCGCTGCCCGCGCGGATGGCCGAGGGGTCCCGGCTCGCGGGCACCGTCGAACGGGAGTGCGTCGACCTCGTGGAGGCGGCCCTGCTCAAGGACCGGGTGGGGGACGTCTTCGACGGCTGCGTGGTGGACGTCGACGAGCACGAGCCGACCGTGGGGACCGTCCAGGTGCTCACCCCGGCGGTCGTCGGCCGTGTCGAGGGCGACCACCTGCCGCTCGGCGAACGCCTCGGCGTCCGCCTCGCCCGGGCCGACCCGGGCACGGCGAAGGTCCTGTTCACCGTGGCGTGAGGGCCTGCACGAGGGCGCCGGGGTCGTCGGCGTGCAGCCGCACCGTGCCGACCCGCCGGCGGCGGCCGAGGAGGCTCGTGTGGACCACCGGCTCGGCGAGTTCCAGCGTCACCGTGGTCCGGGAGCCGACGGGCAGGTCCAGGGCGTCCCCCTCCGGCTGGTGCGTGGTCCGGGTCTCCCGGCGTACGGCGGCGATCCCGGCCAGCGGGATCCGCAGGTCCACGTGGGCGCCGTACCGCACGCGCAGCGCGTCCGGGGTCAGCACGTGCGGGCGGACCACGGAGGCCGCGTGCAGGCCGACGACGAACAGCACCGTGTAGACGTCCAGCACCAGCATCACGTCGTGCGCCACGGGCATGTCGCGCAGCATCACGGCCACCCCGGCCGTCTCCACCACGCACACGAAGGCCAGCCCCAGCATCGTCGCGCCCTGCCCGCGCGCGTACCCGAACGCCCGCCCGCCGGCGGTGCCGTGGGTCCGCCGGGCCAGCCACAGCACCAGCCCGGCGAACAGCCGCATCTCGTGCCGGGCCAGCCGGTACACCACCGTCATCCTGCCTCCCCCGTAAGAATCTGCAGCGTACGACGAACCACCTCGGCCTGGGCCGGGGCGAAGTCGGCGTAGAGGGCGCTCAAGAACCCGCTCTCGCCGACGGCGACACGACCCGTCACCAGCCCGGCGGGTACGCAGTCGGCCAGCGCCCGTGCCGCCCGCTCCACGCGCGGGTCGTCGGGCGAGGCGTCCGCCAGCGCGTCCAGCAGCGCGTACGCCCGCCGGGCGCGCGCCACCGCGTCCGGGTCGTCCAGGGCGCCGCGCAGCACGGAGAACAGCCGCTCCCGCTCCTCGGGCGGCGCCCCCGCGTCGACCAGGGCCAGGATCTCCCGGTCCTTGGCGGCCATGGGGGAGTCGCCGGCGGGCAGCGCGGCCAGCAGGCCGGCCAGCCGGGGGGACACGGGCCCCTCCGCGGGCAGCTCCCCGGCCTCCAGCAGCACCCGCAGCCGCTGCCGCCGCTCCCGGATCTCCGCCTCCTGCCGGGCCAGGTCCGCGTCCAGCTCGGTCAGCACCTCGGCGAGGTCCTTGCCGGCGTCGTCCGCGAGCACGTCCCGGACCTCGCCGAGACCGAGGCCCAGCTCCGTCAGCCGCCGGATCCGGGCGAGGACGACGGCGTGACGCAGCGTGTACCGGCGGTAGCCGTTGGACAGCCGCTCGGCTTCGGGCAGCAGGCCCAGATGGTGGTAGTGCCGCACGGTCCGCGTCGTGACGCCGACGGCGGCGGCGAGTTCTCCGATCCGCATGGGATCAGTACAGACGTTGACGTTACGGCGGGGTCAAGAGCGGGCGCTCCGGGTGCCGGGCGCCGGGTCGGGTGGGGCCGCGGCCTGCCCGGCCGGAGTCGGGCCGCGGCCCGCCGGGTGCGGAGCCGGCGCACCAGGGGCCGGCCAGGCCCTCACCGCCCGTCCGTCGCCTGCCCAGGCCGTGAAGGCGTCCGGGCGGACGAGGAGCCCCCTGGGGCGGGGCCGGCCGGGCAGGCGGTCGGCCGGCGACCAGGGCGGGAGGGCGGCCGGCGGTCCACGGCGCGGTGGCCGACCGGTACCATGGTCGGCACGGCAGACGAGCCGGGCGGACGGCCGCGTGGAGTTCCCTCAGGGGGCTTCCCGAGGAACGTCCGGGCTCCACAGGGCAGGGTGGTGGCTAACGGCCACCCGGGGTGACCCGCGGGACAGTGCCACAGAAAGCAGACCGCCGGGGATCTCGGTCCTCGGTAAGGGTGAAACGGTGGTGTAAGAGACCACCAGTGCCCAGGGTGACCTGGGCAGCTAGGTAAACCCCACCCGGAGCAAGGTCAAGAAGGGGCCGCCTTTCGCAAGAGGGGCGTCCCTGCGCGGACGATCGAGGGCTGCCCGCCCGAGTCCGCGGGTAGACCGCACGAGGCCGGCGGCAACGCCGGTCCTAGATGGATGGCCGTCGCCCCGGCGTCCGCGAGGACACCGGGGAACAGAACCCGGCGTACAGCCCGACTCGTCTGCCGCCCGGGGCTACCGGCCGGCGAGACGCAGGCCAGGTGCCGGGGGATGCGCATCCTCATGTGAGGGGCGCGCCGTCGCGGAGGTACAGCGGCCGTCCCGCGTCCACTGCCTTCAGAGCGTGCTCGAACCGGCGCCGGATGCGGTCCCGGAGGCGACCGGCGGCTTCGGCGGCCGTGACGAAGGCGGCTTCGGACAGCTCGTCGTCTCGTGGCCGTAGCCGTTCGGCCTGGTCCTCGTCCAAGGTGCCACCGTCGAAGATGAAGGCGAGCTGATCGTCCCAGGGACCGTGCGGGGCCACCCAGTCCACCACCAGCAGCCCGAGCAGCGTGAGCCGTATGCCGAGTTCCTCCATCAGCTCACGGCGTGCCGTGTCCTCCGGCGGCTCGTTGGCCTCCGCCATCCCGCCGGGCAGATCCCAGCCCGGTTTGTAGGTGGGGTTCACCAGGAGCACACGGCCGTGCGGGTCCCGCAGCAGCACATCGGCCGCCACGCGCTTGCGGGCCTGCTTGGCGTTGCCTTCCGCGAGGTACGCGTTCCAGGCGGCCGTGTCGGCGGGGTCGGGTGGTGTGGGTCTCATGGGGTGGTCCGTCCTGGGACAAGCCCGCTCCCCGGACAGGGCGGCCCGCCGTTCGTGTGCCGGGCCGTCAGCGGTACCTCTCGTAGTCCCAGAAGCGGCGGGCGGAACGGGCCTGTCGGAGCTGGAGGACGGCGCCGGCCAACAGCGCGTGGGCGGCTGTCGATCGTGGCACGGGGTCGAGTCGGGGGGAGCCGGCCGTGACCTGGGCCTGGTCCGCGAGGTCCGACGCCGCCTCCAGTGCTGCGTGGACGCGTGAGCGGTGCCAGGCGTCCCGGTCGTCCGGCAGGTGTCCGTCGGACGTGTTCTCCACCGCCTGGGCGAGGGCGCGCACGGCCTCTTCCAGCGTCGTCTCGTTCATGAACACGTCCGCGTCGCCCGGATCACACGTCTCCTTCAGGTGCCGGTCCAGCCACCCGCCGTCCCGTACCGCGGTGTGTATCTCCTCCAGCAGGTCGTTCCAGGTGGAACGCAGGAGCGGCACGATCGCTTCGGGCATCAGGTCGTCGTCACGCATGCGGGGCAGTGTGCCCGGGGGTACGCGGTACGCACCACCGCGGCGGCGTCCGTGAGTTGCGCGGGCGCCGGTACGAGCGCTGTGGCGCCGGGAGTCCGAGCCGGCCCTTCCGCCCCTCGGCCCCGCTCCCGCGCATGCGGGCCTCACACGAACAACGGCACCGGATTCAGCTCCTCGTACGCCGTCGGTTCCGCAAGGCGCCCGAGTGCCACCGGTACGTCGAACAGGCGGCCCGGGGCGAAGCGGGACCAGAAGTGGCGTAGGCCCGGGATGATCACTTTCACCACCGGCAGGTCCAGGTCGGGGCGGCGCTGGTCGAGGACCAGGAGGTCCAGGCCCTTGGCGCGGACCAGGTCGGTGACGGCGTGGACGTCGTCCAGGAGGTCGGGGTGGTGCGGGGTGTGCCAGTGGGCGGGGGTGCGCGGGGCCTGGCGGGGGTCGGGGGTCAGGTAGGGCTGGTCGGTCACCGTGGCGTGCTGCCACCAGTGGCGTGGTTCGGGGTCCTGGATGCGGTAGCCGGAGCCGTCGGGGCGTGCGTCGCAGACCGCGGGGAGGAGCTGGCCCATCTCGGTGAGGGCGCGGCGCAGGGCGATCCGGGGGTCGAAGTGGGCGCCGAAGCCGAAGATGACGTCCTCGGCCGGTTTGTCGCGGCGGCGGGAGAGCGCCGCCATGACCGGGATGCCGAAGTCCGAGGTGAGGTCGAGGACCCACAGGTCCCGGTGGACGCCGTGGTAGCCGTCGCGCAGCCGCTCCACGTACGGCTCGTCGAAGGCGTCCAGGTCGACCGCGGGCTGACGGGTGCGGTTGTACCACCACAGGGCGACCGCGTCCCGCTCGACCAGTTCGAGGAAACCCTGCAGGAGGGCGTCCTCGGGGCTGCTGCCGGCGGCGTTGCCGTTGGAGTCGGCCCACAGGCCGTCGTCGTGTTCCGGTCCCGTGCCGGCGCCCGTGAAGTAGAGCAGGGACGTGGGCAGCAGGCGCCGGGTCCGGTGGGTCAGGGACCAGACGGGGGTCCAGTCGGTGGGCCGGTTCTCGTCGAAGGGGGTGCTCACGTGCTGGAAACGGGAGTGCGCGGCGTTCCAGCGCTCCCGCTCGGCGAACTGGCGCCGCGCGTACAGCTGGCAGTCGTTCGGGTGCACGGCCACCGGGCCGAGGTCGCGGTAGGAGGCCCGGACCACCGGTTCGTCGCCGTGGCGGGTCCCGCTGTAGCGCTCGACCGCCTCGCACAGGGCGCTGGTGCGGGCCTCCGTCTCGGTCAGGCCCTTGCCGCCGCTGAGCGCGCGCAGTCCGGAGCGCAGCCCGGCGAGCGTCGCGGACCCCATCGCGAGGTTGTGGCCGGAGACGTAGGAGGTCACGAAGTCGGGGCAGCCGCCCGCCGGCCGGATCTCCTTGACGACGCCGGTCACCGGGTTCACCAGATGGCCGTACCGGCTGAGCATCTGCCGGGCCGTCAGCGCCCGGTGGCCGCTGCCGTCGGTGACCGCCTTCGGGCGTGAGACGGGCCGGAACGGGGCGCGCACCTGCCGGGCGACCAGACCGGGGTCCCCGCACACGGGGCACTGCGGGCGCCGGCTCACCGGGTGCGAGGCGGTGCGCAGCCGGACCGTGTCCAGCGTGCGGATGTGCCCCTGCTCCGGATCGCGCACCCCGGCCAGCCACTTCGCCGTCTCCAGGACGGCGATGCCGGCGGCCAGGGTGCGTCCGGTGGTCAGGGACGCGACGGGGCGGGGGAGCGGTCCGTCGAGCCCGAGGGCCCGCTGGACCGGCACCTCGGACCGGCGGTGCCCGCGCAGCCGTACGGAAAGGCAGTGCCAGCAGGGGCTCTCGGCGTCCGCAGGCCGGAACAGCGGGCCGACCCAGGGGTCCGCGCCGCACAGCGCGGCCAGCAGCCAGGGCCGCCCGGAGGCGCGGTGGGCGGCGTCCACGGCGGCGAGTTGCGGTGCCAGGTAGTCGTCGCACAGGACGAGGGACAGGTCGGCGTCGCCCCCGGGCGGGGCGAGGGTGATCCCCTCGGCGCGGCAGGCCTCGATCACGGCGGCCGGGGACACGCCGGGCAGCGCCTCGATCGCGACGGTGGCGCCCGCGAGGGCCGTCGCGGCGCGGCCGCCG
This sequence comes from Streptomyces sp. NPDC029151, assembly GCF_055564315.1. Lineage (NCBI taxonomy): Bacteria > Bacillati > Actinomycetota > Actinomycetes > Kitasatosporales > Streptomycetaceae > Streptomyces > Streptomyces sp. NPDC029151. The sequence continues at coordinate 679,906 of NZ_JBVHWQ010000002.1, read as the reverse complement.
TCGAGGCCGATCAGGTCCCAGTAGGCCTCGGCCGCCGGGTCCGTGTGCCGCTGCCCGGGAGCGCTCCAGCGCAGCAGTCCCGCGCCGTCCAGGGCGCGCAGTGCCGCCTCGGCGTCCTCGCCGCCGAGGACCGGGGCGGCCTCGCTGAGGACCGCGCTCGGGCTGCGCGAGCCGTCGAGGAGCGGTACGAGGACCTCGGCCTGGGGGCCGTGCAGTGCGGTCACGCCGCGGCGTGACACCAGGTAGGTGGCGTCGTCCGGCAGGACCGTGGGGCGCAGATGGCCCTTGAAGCCCACCAGGACGCCGTCCCCCGTGTCGAGCACGGGGGACCGGTCCGTCCGTCCCGACCGCTCCGTCCGTCCTTCGGAAGGTGTCATGCGTCGAGCCGTCCCGCTCTCCGCGCGGCGGCCGGGACCAGGGTCTCGGCCTGGATGCAGAACGTGGAGAGCACGACCGTGTGGTCCGCCACCGAGTCGAGGTCCTCGATCACGAGGGCGGCCCGGGCGGGGCGGGAGGAGACGGTGCCGTCGGCCCCGACGGCCTTCAGCTGGATCCCGGAGGAAAGCATGTCCATGACAGTGTCCCTGGTGGTGAGTCGTTCCTGGCGGTGAGAGGTGTTTCGCCGTTCCTCGGCTGTGCCCTGCGGTGCTCCTGGGAAGATTCTGCGAAGTCCGCGCAACTGCGCCCAGTGCCGGTGTCATCACTGCGAGATGAAGAATTCATGCGGCTCGGGCGCCGGGCGGTCTCAGGTGGTCCTTTAAGGCTCCGCTTGATCACGGTGATCCGGGGGCGGACCCGTGGTTACGCTCGCGGAACCACCCCACCCGCCCTGTCCGCGTCCCCTCTCCGGGCTTCGTACGCGAGGACACGCGAGGAAGAAGGCCCCTGTGAACGCCGTGACCACAGCCCCGCCCTACGGCCAGGTGCTCCGGCTCGACGAGCTGTTGAGCGCCGCCCGTGTCCACGACGACGACGTGGACCACGTCCTCTTCATGGCCACGCACCAGTCCTGCGAGATCCTCTTCGCCGTCGTCACCCGCCACCTGGAGGAGGTGCGCGCGGCGCTCGACGCGGGCGACGCGGACCTGGCCGTGCGCCGGGCCGCCCCGCTGCCCCGGATCATGTCCGTGCTCACCGGGCACTTCGACGTGCTGGCCACCCTCACCCCGGCCGCGTTCCAGGACATCAGGACCGCCCTCGGCGACGCCAGCGGCTTCCAGTCCGCGCAGTGGCGTGAGATCGAGTTCCTCTGCGGCCTGCGCGACACCCGCTACCTGACCACGGCCGGGTTCACCGAGCAGGACCGGGCCCGGCTGCTCGCCCGGCTGGAGGAGCGCTCGGTCGCGGCGGCCTACCGGGAGTTCGCCGACGGCTGTGCGGACCGCGCCGCCGTCGAGCGGGTGCGCCTCGCCCTCCTGGAGTTCGACGAGGCCACGGCCGTCTGGCGGGCCCGGCACGGCGCGCTCGCCGAGCGCTACCTCGGCACCGCCGCCGGCACCGCCGGGTCCGAAGGCGCCGCCTACCTGTGGCGTGCCGCCCTGCGCAGGGCCCTGCCCGAGGTCTGGACACCCCTGTCGTGACCTCCGCCAAAGTGACCTCCGCCAAAGTGACCTCCGGCGCCGTGACCTCCGGCGCCGCGGCCTCCACTGCTGCAATCCCCGCTGCCGCCGCCCCCTACCCCGCCCGCACGGACCTCGACCGCGCCTACTCGCCCAGCTCGCGCGTCACCGACCTCGACGTCCACCTCACCCGGTACGCCGGCGACAGCGCCCGGGCCCGCGCCGAGCTGACCGCCCACCTGGACCTGCCCTGCGGTCCCCGGCCCGAGCAGCGGCTCGACCTGTTCCCGGCCGCCGACCCGGCCGCCCCGCTCTTCGTCTTCGTGCACGGCGGCTACTGGCAGGAGCTGAGCAAGTCCGAAGCCGCCTTCGCCGCCCGGGACTTCGTGGCCGCCGGCATCTCCTTCGCCGCCCTCGGCTACGGCCTCGCGCCGCGCCACCGCATGCGCGACATCACCGCCTCCGTCAGCGACGCGCTGTACCGCGTCGCCACCGGACGCGCCCGGCTCCCCGTCCGGCCCGGCGCCGTTCACCTCGGCGGCCACTCCGCCGGCGCCCACCTCGTCGCGAGCGCGCTGCTCGACGCCGGCGACCGGCGGGCACCCGGCACGTTCGCCTCCGCGACGCTGCTCAGCGGCGTCTACGACCTGGAACCCCTGCGCCACACCTACGTCAACGACGCCCTCGGCATGGACGCCGCCGAAGCCCGCGACTGCAGCCCGCAGCTCCGCGTGCCCGCCTGCCTGCCCCCGCTCGTCGTCGCCCTCGCCGAGAACGACACCGACGCGTTCGCCGCGCAGCACCACCGCTTCGTGGCGGCGGCCCGCGCGGGCGGCACCGAGGTGACCGATCTCGTCGTCCCCGGACGCCACCACTTCGACCTCCCCTTCGACCTCGCCGATCCGGACACGCCGCTGGGTGCCGCGGTGCTGCGGATCCGGTGAGCGCGCCGGGCCCCGTGAGCCCGGTGCGCCGGTCGCTGGTCCAGGAGCTGCTGCCGCCGTACGCCGCCGGGGCCGAGACCCGTGCCGACGCCCCGGCCGAGCTCCTGTTCCCCGAGGAGCGGGCCGCGGTCGCCGGGGTGAGCGAGGGGCGGCGCCGCGAGTTCACCACGGTCCGCGGCTGCGCCCGGCGCGCCCTGGCCGCGCTCGGGCACGCCCCCGTGCCCCTGGTCCCGGACCCCCGGGGCGTACCGCGCTGGCCGGCCGGGGTCGTGGGCAGCATGACGCACTGCCGGGGGTACCGGGCCGCCGTGGCGGGGTGGCGACGCGACGTGGGGGCCCTGGGCGTGGACGCCGAGCCCTCGCTCCCGCTGCGCGAGGGCGTGCTGCACACCGTCTCGCTGCCCGGGGAGCGTGAGCGGATCGCCCTGTTGCAGGCGGAGCACCCGCACGTCGCCTGCTGGGACCGGCTGCTGTTCTGTGCCAAGGAAGCCGTGTTCAAGGCGTGGTTCCCCCGGACCCGGCGCGAGCTGGGCTTCCGGGACGTGGTGGTCACGTTCGACGGGGCCGGACGGACGTTCCGCGCCACCGTCGTCACCGGCGAAGGCCCCGGCACAGGTCCCGACGAAGGCTTCGGCGAAGGTCCCGGCGAAGGCTTCGGCGAAGGCCCTGACGGAGGCCCCGGCGAAGGCTTCGGTGAAGGCGCCGGCGAAAGCTCCGGCGAAGGCCCCGGTCAGGGCCGCGACTTCGGCGGCCGCTGGGTCGCCCGGGACGGGCTTCTCGTCGCGGTCGCCTTCGCCGGCGCGGCTGACCGGTGAGTTTCGGCGGGGACTTAAGGGCGTGGTGAGGGCGGCACCGCGGTTTTTACGCTGGCGTCGCCCGGAAGTCCGCGCCGGTTCTCCCGCCCCCGTTCGTCCCCGCCCGTTCTCCGCCTCATCAACGTCATCACCATCATCACCGTCATCACCTTCACCGTCATCACCTTCACCGTCATCACCCTCACTCCCTCACCGTCCGCCCCCGCCGGTTCCCGCCCGTTCGCCCCGTCGCCGTCCCAGGAGCAGCCATGGCCCACGTCCCGCATCCCAGCTCTGTGTCCGGCGCGGTGCGCCCCGTCGCGGAGGCGTCCGTCGTCCACATGATCCTCCGGCACGCGCGGACCCGGCCCGACGCGCTCGCGGTGCGTTCGACGCAACGACGGCTCACGTACCGGGAGTTGTGGCGCAGAGCCCTCGTCGTGGCGGCGGCCCTGGACGAGGCCGGGGTCGGCGCGGGGGACCGGGTGGCGCTCCTGGCCGGCCGTACCCCGGACACCGTGGTGGGCGCCCTCGCCGTGATGGCGCTCGGCGCGGCCTACGTGCCCATCGACCCCGAGCACCCGGGCGACCGTACCGCCGCGGTGCTCGCGGGGGCGGCCCCCGCCGCGCTGCTGCACTCCGGCCCCGGCGGGACCGAGGACCTGTCCGCGCCGGCGTCGATGCCGTACGTCGACATCGCCGCCCTGCCGGACGCCGACGCACCCGGTCTCCCGGGCGCCCTGCCGGGCCCCGAGGACATCGCGTACATCGTGTTCACGTCCGGCTCGACCGGTACGCCCAAGGGTGTCCGGGTGCCGCACGCCTCCCTCGCCAACTACGTCTCCTGGTGCGGCGACCTGGTCGGCTCCGAGGGCATGGGCAGCCCGCTGTTCGGCAGCCTCGGCTTCGACCTGGCGATGACCTCGCTGTGGGTGCCGCTCTCCCAGGGGCGCACCGTCGTGACCGTATCCGGGCTGTGGGACCAGCGGACGCTGTTCGGCGAGCGCCCGGACGACCCGTACACCTTCGTGAAGATGACGCCCTCGCACGCCCGTTTCTTCGACGTCCTCGCCGAGCCGCCCCGCTACGACCGGGTGACACGGCTGCTGATGTTCGGGGGCGAGGGGCTCGACCCGGCGCTCGTCGCCTCCCTGGGCGACCGCCTCGACGGGGTCCGCCTCGTCAACCACTACGGGCCGACCGAGACCACCATCGGCTGCTGCGCGTTCCGCTTCGACCGTACGACGGTGCCCGCGACGCCCACCGTGCCGATCGGCCGGCCCGCCTGGAACACCCGGGCGTACGTCGTGGACGAGCAGTTGCGTCCGGTACCGGCCGGCAGCCCCGGTGAACTCGTGATCGCCGGGCGGGCGGTCGCCGCCGGCTACCTCGACCCGAAGCGGTCGGGGAACCGGTTCATCGACGAGGCCGAGCTGGGCGGGCCCGCCGGGCGCGCCTACCGCACCGGTGACGTGGTGGAGCTCCGCCCCGACGGCACGCTGCTCCACCTGGGGCGCGGGGACGACCAGTTGAAGGTCAACGGCCACCGGATCGAGCTCGGCGAACTCCGCCACCACGTGCTGTCCGTGCCGGGCGTCGCCGACGCCGCCTTCGACATCGTGCGCGGCCCCATCGACACGCTGGAGCTGTTCGTACGGCCCGTCGCGGCCGGCCCCGCCGGCGGCCCGGCCGGTGGTCCGGGCGGCGACCTGGCCGGCACGGTCCGCACCGCGCTCGCCTCGGTGCTGCCCTCGGCCCTGGTACCCGAGGCCGTGTACACGGTGCCGGAGATCGTCGTGAACGCCAACGGCAAGTGCGACGTGGCGGCGACCCGCTCCCTCGTGCTCGGGTGAGTCGTCCGTGCTCGGGTGAGTCCGCCGTGCTCGGGTGAGTCCGCTCGGGCGGCCGTCAGCGACTGGTCAGTGATCCGTCAGCGCGGGTCGGGATCCTTGGAGATGCCCGGACGACACGAACGGGCGACCGAATCGGACACGACCTGGAGCGTGCGACGTGGCGAACCCCTTTGACGACCCGGACGGAACCTTCCTGGTGCTGGTCAACGACGAGGGCCAGCACTCCCTGTGGCCCGCCTTCGCGCAGCGCCCCGCCGGCTGGACGGTGGCCCTGGACGAGACCTCCCGCGACAAGGCGCTCGCGTACGTGGAGGAGCACTGGACCGACCTGCGCCCGCGCAGCCTGCGCGGCCCGTCCGCCGACGCCCCGGCCGCCTGACGGGTCCGGCCCGGGGCGAGGGAGCGGCGGTGACAGCGGTGGAATGGGCGATCGAGGCCGAGGGCCTGTACAAGCGGTACGACCGGCGGCACGTGTCCGGCGGAGTCGATCTGGCGGTGGCCCCGGGCACCGTGCTCGGCCTGCTCGGCCCGAACGGGGCGGGCAAGACGACCACCGTCAGAATGCTCTCGACCCTGCTCGCACCCGACGGCGGCCGGGCCCGGGTGGCCGGGTACGACGTGGTGCGCGAGCCGGCCGAGGTGCGGCGGCGCATCGGGCTGGCCGGGCAGTACGCCGCGGTGGACGACATGCTCACCGGGCGGGAGAACCTCGCCCTCATCGGCACCCTGAACCATCTGGGACGCCGGGCCGCGCGCGCCCGGGCGGCCGAGTTGCTCGACCGGTTCGAGCTGACCGCCGCCGCCGACCGCCCGGCGCGCACCTACTCGGGCGGCATGCGACGCCGCCTCGACCTGGCCGCCTGCCTGGTGGCCACTCCGTCGGTCCTCTTCCTCGACGAGCCGACCACGGGCCTCGATCCGGTCAGCCGCTCCCAACTGTGGGACGCGGTGCGCGCGTTGGTGGCCGACGGGGTGACCGTGCTGCTGACCACCCAGTACCTGGAGGAGGCCGACGTCCTCGCCGACCGGATCGCGGTCATCAACACCGGCCGTGTCATCGCCGAGGGCACCCCCGAGGAGCTCAAGCGCAAGGCGGGGGAGGAGCGGCTGGAGGTGTCCCTCACCCGGCCGGAGAGCGTGGCCCGGGCCGCCGAGGCGCTGCGCCGGGTCGCCCCCGGCGAGCCCTCCGTGGACGCCGAGGACGGCACCGTGTCGATCGTGCTGAGCGACGGCATGGAGAGCATCGAGGCCGCCGCGGCCGCGCTGCGGCAGGCGGACGTCACCGTCGCCGACTTCGCCCTGCGCAGGCCCACTCTGGACGACGTGTTCGTCTCTCTCACCGGCAAGTCGGTCTAGACGTACGGCGACCGACGCCAGCAGCACATCCACGGGGGCTTTCCTATGCAACGCATCCACTTCACCCCTGCCGATTTCGCCCGGGTCCGGCTGCGCACGAGTGCCGGCCCGGTCGTGGAGAGCGCCTTCGCGTACGGGCTGCTCGGGCGCGGTGTCAGCGCGCCGTTCGCCCGCTGGCGCAGCCAGGTCGGGGAGCGGCTCACCCAGTGGCCGCTGCCGCTGAGCGGTGGCAGCGCCGCGCCCGGCCTCGACGGACTGCTCGACCTCATCGAGCACAGCGCCCGCAGCGTCAGCACCGAGACCCCCGCCGCCCGGGCGGCGTCCGGGCCGCTCTTCCATCCGGCGGCCGGCGACCTGTCCCTGGTGTGGCGGGCCGCCGTGGCCCCGTACTGGGAGCAGCTGCTGCACTACCTGGAGGCGGAGTGCGAGGCCCGCGGCCGTGTGCTGATGGCCGGCGGGGTCGAGCTGCTCCTGGCCACCCTCCACTCGAAGATCACCTGGCGGGCCCCGGTCCTGGAGATCGCGGACGGCCCGGACGAGGACGTCAGCCTCGACGGCCGTGGCCTGGTCCTCACGCCGTCCGTGTTCCTGGCCCACCGGCCGGGCCGGATCACCCGCCGCCGCGCCGAGAACGGCCCGGTCGTGCTCGCGTTCGCCGCGCCGCCCGACACCCACCAGGCCGCCGGTCTGTGGGACGAGCCCGACGACAGCGGGCAGTCGCTCGGCGCGCTCGTCGGACAGACACGGGCCGCCGCGCTGCACGCCCTGCGCAGCAGCTGCACGACCAGTCAGCTCGCCGACCGGCTCGGCATCTCCGCGGCGGGCGCCAGCCAGCACACCGCGGTGCTGCGCCGGGCCGGCCTCATCACGACCCGCCGCATCCGCAACATGGTGCTGCACACCCTGACCCCGCTCGGCGTGGCCCTCCTCAAGGGCATGTCCCCGCGCCCGGCGGCCCCCACCGCCGTACGCGCCGCGGCCCGCCGCCGTCCGGCGGGCGCGGTGGTACGGCACCGGGACCCGCACCCGGTCGTCGACCTGACGGCACGCACGACGCCGGCGGCCTGAGCGGCCCCGGCCCCGCGGACAGCGGGGGGGGGGGGGGGGGGGGGGGGGGGGGGGGGGGGGGGGTTGGGGGGGGGGGGGGGGGGGGAGCGGGGGGGGGGGTAGCCGCCC
>NZ_JBVHWQ010000002.1:579558-672214 GCF_055564315.1 Streptomyces sp. NPDC029151 | reverse complement strand
CTCTTGCTGAGACCCGAAACCCCCCACCCCCCCCTCCCCCCCCCCCCCCCCCCCCCCAACACCCCCCCCCCCCCCCCCCCCCCCCCCCCCCCCCCCCCCCGCTGTCGTGCGGAGGGGGCCGGGTCACTCCTTGATGCCCGCCATGTCCCCGGGCCGGCCCCGCAGCACCGCCCCGGCCGCCAGCAGGGTCGTCGCCAGGGTCAGCGCCGCCGCCCCGGCCAGCACCACGACGAGGATCCACGGAGAGCCACCGGGCAGCGCGGTGCCGAGGACGCTCATGCTCAGCGGCACCAGCGTGGCCACGGCGACCAGGAGGCCGAGGACGATGCCGGCCAGCGCCACCAGGGACGCCTCCACCGTCATCATCTGCAGGACCTGCCGGCGGGTGGCCCCGACGAGCCGCTGGAGCATGAACTCCTTGCGCCGCTCGGTCGTCGCGAGGACCTGCGTGTTGATCAGGGCGAGCGTCGCGTAGCCGACGACGACACCGAGGACCAGGTACGCCATCCACGCCTGGGTGTCGTCCGCCTTCGCCCGCGCCGCGGTCAGCACCTCCGTCCCGCTCACCCGCAGCCCGGGCTGCTGCCCGGCCAGCTTCGACAGGTTCCGGGTCAGCTGGGCCGGGGTCGTGCCGGCGGCGGCGCGCACCATGATCTGCGGGACGAGCCCGCCGTCGGTGTGCCCCAGGAGCACCGACGCCGGAACGAGCGCGGTCTCGTACCCCCGCCGCCCGTCGACGGTGGCGACCAGCTTCAGCTTGACCTGCGTACCGTCACCGAGCCGCATGGGCACCATGTCGCCGAGCGCGCGGTCCTCGGCGTACCGGGCGGGAAGGGCGACGGAGTCGCCGTCCAGGGCGGCGAGGCTGCCGCTCACGGCGCGGTACGCCGTCGTGCGGTCCAGGCCCTGGGCCGTGACGCCCTGCATCGACAGCTCGGTGGGCTGCGGCCCCTTGTCCTCGCCGTCGGCGGGCCGCATCGGCCGGTCCGGCTCGAGGTACCCGGTCGTGGGGATCTGCGCGGACGCCGCCGCCACACCCGGCTGCCCGCGGACGGTGTCGACGAGTGCGAGCGGCAGTCCGCCGGACGCCGACGTCACGACGACGTCCGCGCGCAGGTTGTCGTCGAACGCCTTCCGGGCGCCCTCGGACTGGGTCGTCTGCATGTACATCAGACCGATGGCCAGGCCGCTCGCCAGCATGACCGGCATCACGGCGGAGGCGAGCCGGGCGGTGCGCGCCCGCGCGTTGTGCGCGGCCAGCTCGCCGGCGAGTCCGGACACCTTGCCGACGGGACGGCGCAGCACGGCCACGATGCCGCGGACGACGACGGGACCGAGCAGCCCGAACGCCGCCGCCCACACCATCGCCGCCGGAGTGGCGACACCGGCCGCGTCGGGCCCCGCCGCACGCGAGGTGCCCCAGGCGAGGGCGGCGCCCCCGACCAGGCACAGCAGCCCGACGACCAGCCGGAACGCGCTGAACCACCGGCGCTGCAGCGTGGCCTCGGCCAGCGCCTCGGTCGGCCGGGTCCGTGCCGCGGACTGCGCCGCGATGTACGCCGAGCCGATCGCGGTGAGCAGGGCCGTGCCGACACCCGCGATCACCGGGACGGATCCGGCCCGGTACGCGATCGCGTCGGGTACGACGCCCGCGTCGGCGAACGCGTCCAGGAGCCAGTGCCCGAACCGGGGTCCGGGGACGACCGCGAGCCCGGTGGCGACGACCGCGAGGACGAGGGTCTCGCCGAGGATGAGCCGGCGCAGCTGCCCCGGTGTGGAACCGATCGTGCGCAGCAGGGCCATCTCGCGCTGCCGCTGCTGGATGGAGAGACCGAGCGTGCTCGCCACCACGAAGATCGTGACCATCGCCGACAGGCCGCCGAACGCGGCGGCGAGCGGGATCAGGTCGCTGCCGTCGGACACCACGTCCGGGTTCTCGGCGCGGCCGCGGTCGTCCCCGGTCAGCACGCTGATCGGGGCGTCCCCGACGAGGTCGCGGACCGCGGAGGCGACCGTGCGCGGGTCGGCGCCGGAGGCCGGGAAGACGCCGATCGTGTCGGTCTTGCCGACGAGGTCCGCGACCGTGGCGGCCTCGGTGTCCTTGAGGAAGACGTCCGTGCCGTCGTCGGGTCCGGCGGCCAGGCCCGCGACCCGGTAGTCGTGCGCGGTGCCGTGGACGAGGAGCCGGACCCGGTCGCCGGTCCGCACGCCCGCGTGCCCGGCGAGCGCCTCGCCCAGGACGATCTGGCCGTCCGCGGCGGGTGCCGTCCCGTCGGTGAGCCGGTAGGGGGAGAGCTTCGCGGAGGACCAGCCGTGGCCGGTGACCGTGCCGCCGCGGGCGAGCGCCGCCGGGAACGAGATGTCCTCGACCGCGGACCCGACGCCGGGCACCTTCGCGATCCGGTCCGCCAGCGCGGCGTCCATGCGCAGCCGCTCGGGGAAGACCAGCTCCTGCCGCGTGTGCCGGTAGTTCTGGTCGCCGGTGACGACGATCGGTGCGGCGGCCAGCCGGTGCGGCGGCGCCGCGTTGTGGATGCCGGTCTCCAGGAGCCCGCCGGAGCCGATGACGATGACGGCACCGGCGAACAGGGCCAGGAACGAGGCGAGGAACCCGCCCTTGTGGAAGCGCAGGGTGCGCAGTGCGATCCTGATCACCGGCGCGCCTCCTGTCCGGAGTGCCGGATCGCGACCGGGTCGCCCCACGTGCCCAGCCTCTGCATCTGTTCGGTGATCTGGTCCACGGTCGGCCGCTCCAGCGCCCCGATGAGCCGGCCGTCGGCGAGGAAGACGACCCGGTCCGCGTAGGCGGCGGCCACCGGATCGTGCGTGACCATCACGATGGTCTGGCCGACGACGTCCACCGACTGCCGCAGCAGGGTGAGGACCTCGGCGGCGGTACGGGTGTCCAGGGCGCCCGTCGGCTCGTCACCGAAGATCACCGCGGGGTTCGTGACGAGCGCCCGCGCGAGGGCGACGCGCTGCTGCTGGCCGCCGGACAGCTCACCGGGCCTGCTGTGCCGCTTGCCGGACAGCCCGACCTGCTCCAGGACCTGGTCGACCACGGCCTTCTTCGGGCGGGTGCCCGCGAGCCGCAGCGGAAGCGTCACGTTGTCCACCACGTTCAGCGCCGGCAGCAGGTTGAACGCCTGGAAGACGAAACCGATGCGCTCGCGGCGGAACGTGGTCAGGGCCTTCTCGCGGAGCGAGCCGATGTCCACGCCGTCCAGGTGTACGGAGCCGGAGGAGGGCCGGTCGAGGCCGGCCGCACAGTGCAGGAACGTCGATTTGCCCGAGCCGGAGGGGCCCATGACGGCGGTGAACGTACCCCTCTCCAGGCTGATGCTGACGTGGTCGAGTGCTGTCACCCGGTTCTTCGATCCGCCGTAGAGTCTGCTGACGGAGTCGAGCCGGACGACCGGCTGGGCAGGCGGGTCCTGTGTCCCGATCATGGGCTGTCCTTTGGCCGTGAAAAGGGGGGTGGCTGGGGTCGGGGGGCGCGGGGCGCGCCACCGCGGCGGTGACGCGCCCCGCACCCGGTGGTCAGGTGGTGGCGGGCCAGGCGGCGAACCGCCGCAGCCCGTACAGGAGCGGGGGCCGCCCGCTCGGCCGGTGGATGTCCCGCACCCGTCCGTAGACCGTCACGTGGTCGCCCATCCGCTGGGTCAGGGCCACGGTGCAGTCCGCGATCGTGTGCGCGTCCCGGGGGAGGTGCGGTCCGGCGCCGTCGGGGGTCCGCTCCCAGGGGGTGACCCGGAAACGCTCGGGGTCCCCGGAGGCGAACAGCTCGGCGACGCCCTGGGCGTCCTCGTGCAGCAGGTTCACGGTGAACTCGCCGGAGGCGAGGACGGCCTGGAGCGTGGGGCTGCCGTCCCTGAGGCACACCAGGAGGGTCGGCGGGGCGAGTGCGACGCTGCACACCGACGAGCACGTCATCCCCCACGGGATGCCGTCGAGGTCCTCCGCGGCGATCACGGCGACCCCGGTGGGGAAGCCGCTCATCATCGAGCGGAAGTCGTCGCGCAGGGCGGCCGGGGCCGCTGTCGTCTGGATGGTGGACTCGGTCATCGGGCACTGCTTTCTGTCGCCGCGGCGACCAGTTCGACGGCGGGAGCAGGCTCGGGGGTGCTCGTGCCGCGGTCGAGGAGACCGAGCAGCGGGCCCGTCGCGGCGGTGGTGGCCACCGCCATCAGGGTCAGCGCGAGCACCAGGGGCGCGGTGAGGATTCCCGCGCTCAACCCGGCCTGGAGCACGATCAGTTCGGTGAGGCCGCGCGCGTTCATCAGCACCGCGATCCGGCGGGAGTCGCCGCGCGGCCGCCCGCCCAGACGCGCGCCCAGGTAGCCGCCGATCCCCTTGCCCGCGGAGGCGAGCACGACGGTCACCGCGATCAGGGCCCACGGGACGTGGGAGAAGGCCTCGTTGAGGACGGTGATCCCGGTGACGACGAAGAACGCGGGTACGAGCGCCCGCCCGGCCCGGGTCAGCCGGGCGACGGCCGGCTCCCACGGGCTGTCGTCACCCGCCGGTATCGCGAAGCCGACCAGGGCGGCACCGAGGATCGCCGTCATGCCGAGGTGCTCCACGGTCAGGGCCACGGCCAGAGCCACCGCGCCGAGCACCACCGCGGCCGTCCGCGGCCGGCGGGCACAGGCCCGTCCCGCCACCGGCACGCGGACGCCGTACCGCACGGCGAGCGCGCCCGCCGCACCGACGCCCAGGGCGAGCACCGCGTGCAGCAGGCCCCTCGTGCTCCCGGACCCCAGGCCGATCGCCAGCATGCACAGCAGCCAGCCCACAGAGTCGATCGTGACGGCCGCGGCCAGCGCGGTCCGGCCGGCCGGCGTGGCGCTCAGGCCGCGGTCGGCCAGGATCCGGGCCAGCACCGGCACGGCCGTGATGGACATCGTGACGGCGACCATCAGCACGAACGCGGGCAGCGGAGCGTCCCCGCGCACCGCCGGGTCGTCCAGGAGCAGGACGAAACCGGCGAGCAGGGTGCCCGCGAGGAGGGGCGGGACCAGCGCTCCGGCCGCGACCCAGAGGGTGGAGCGCCGGCCGACGCCGGAGCCGGCCCGCAGTTCGTGGGCCAGTCCGACGAGGAACAGCACCAGTCCGGCCTTGGCGACCAGCTTGAGCGCGTCGAGGACGGACCCGGGCAGCACCGTGTCGAAGGTGTCCCGGCCGAGCAGGTGGAGCACGGCGGGTCCGGCGAGAAGACCCACCACGATCTCACCGATCACCTCGGGCTGACGCAGCCGCCGCGCCGCCGCCCGGCCCGCGCGGGCGAGCAGCAGGACCACGGCGAGCAGCGCCACCAGGTGCCCGGTACGACCCAGGAGGTGGAGGAAGTCCATCGCGCAGGACCTTTCGGGCGTGGGCGGTCAGTGCTGCGCGGCGAAGTAGTCGTACGCCTTCGGCAGCGTCTCGGTCAGTCGGCGCGTCTTGTCGCGGATGGCGGCGAACTCCCGTTCCGCCGCGCCCGGGTCGGCGAGGGCGAGGGCCGGGGAGGCCTGCACCTCGATGCCGCCCATGCCGAGCAGGACGCAGTGGTAGGAGTACGCCGGCAGGCCGTGGTAGTAGGGGAAGATGGTCTCCGAGTCGGGGAGCTGGGTCTTCCACTTCTCGATGCGGGCCGCCAGCTCGTCCGGCACACGGCGGGTCTTCGCGTCGCGCCAGTACTGCGTGTCGTCGCGCTTCGCGGCGACGTAGTGCAGGACCAGGAACTCCCGTATGCCGTCCATGACATGGGCGACCGAGTCGTTGTACAGCTGTCGCTGGACCGGGTTCCAGGACTCGTCGGGGAAGTTCTTGGCGAGCTGTTCGATGGCGTGGTGGATGAAGAAGATGCCGGTGGACTCCAGGGGCTCGACGAAGCCGCTGGACAGGCCGATCGCGACGCAGTTGTTGACCCAGCTGTTCTCGCTGCGGCCGATGCGCATCTTGATGTGGTTGGCCTCCACGTCCGCCGCGGCCGGGCCCACGAACTCGCGCAGGGTGCGCTCGGCCTCCTCCGGGGACAGGTAGTCCTTGGCGTAGACGTAGCCGGTGCCGACGCGGCCCATCAGCGGGATCGTCCAGATCCAGCCGGCCTCCTGGGCGGTGGCCGTGGTGCACGGCCGGATGCCGCGGGCCTGCATGTCCATCGGGACCTGCAGCGCCACCGCGCTGTCGTTGGGCAGGGTGTCCGCGTAGGAGATGAACGGGGTCTCCAGCGCCTGGTTCAGGAGCAGTCCGCGGAACCCGGTGCAGTCCACGAACAGGTCGCCCTCGATGTCACCGTGCTCGGCGGTGGTGACGTGGGAGATCCAGCCGCGCTCGTCCAGGTTCACCTTCTTCACGTCGTCCGTGATGTGCTTCACGCCGCGCTCGACCGCGTACTTCGTCAGGTACTTGGCGAGCAGCGCCGCCTCGAACTGGTAGGCGTAGGGGAACTGCGTCTTGCCCTGGTGCTCGGACATCGTCAGGCCCTGCATCTCGTCCGCGCCCTCGTCGAAGGGCTGGTCGATCAGCGTGCCGTCCAGGTGGCGCGGGCTGAGCCCGGCGTCGATGACGGAGGGCATGACGAAGCAGTCCTTGTCGAACCGGTCCGTCGGGCCCGACTTCAGCCACCAGTCCGCCAGCGGGAAGCCGTTGACCGACCGCATCTGCTCGAACGGGTGGTAGAAGTAGTGGCCCTCCTCGCGCCAGTTCTCGAACCGGACCGCCAGCTTGTACGTCGCGTTGCAGGCCGGCATCCAGTCCTTCTCCTTGAGCCCGAGGAACTCGAAGAAGTGCCGGATGTCACTGAACGTCGCCTCGCCGACGCCGACCGCGCCGACGTTGCCGGACTCCACCAGCGTGACGTCGATGCGGTCGCCGAAGGCGGCCTTGAAGTACGAGGCCGTCATCCAGCCCGCTGTTCCGCCGCCGACAATGACCAGTCTGTTGAGCATGGGGTGACTCCTGTTCGTTGACCGACTTCCGGACATGGCAGGAGCCTAGGAATCGGCGCCGGGGCACAACAGGTCGTTAAGCCACGGCTGAAAAACGCATGGTGCATCGGTTCGTCGGCCGGAATCCGGTCGCCGTCAGTGAACCGTCAGCGTCATTCGGCATTATGCCCGCGTGGCGTGCGCCCCAGCAAGGGGCCCCCATACCGTGCGAACGTTCTCGGACGACGCGGATGGTATTTCCCCTGACCGGTGGACACGGGCGATATTGGGCCCTCAACCAACGAGTTACGGGGGCGTCGCTCATGGACATACAGGTTCTCGGTTCGGTTTCCGTGCGGTACGGCAATCGGCAGCACGCGGTGGGGTCGAGGCGGCTGACGGCGATTCTCGCCCTGCTCGCGCTCTCCCCGGGACGCACGATCCCGGCGGACCAGCTGGAGGACGAGCTGTGGGCGGGCCGCACCCTCGCCAACGCACGCAACGCGCTGCAGGCGAGCGTCGGCCGGCTGCGCAGGTACCTGGAATCGATCACCGGCCGGCGCGGCGACGAGCTGATCCGCACCGTGGGCGGGGGCTACCAGCTCGGTGTCCCCGCCGACCGGGTGGACGCCCACCGCTTCCGGGAGCTGGCGCGCAGTGGCGCCGACCTGGTGGCGAGCGATCCGACGCTGGCCGCGGTCGCGCTGGAGGAGGCCCTGTCCCTGTGGCGCGGTCTGGCCCTGATGGACGCCCACGACGGCCTGCGGGTGCGTATCGCCGCGGCCGATCTGGAGGAACGGCGCATCACCGTGTACGAGGACCTGACCACGGCGCGGCTGGCGGTGGACCCGCACCGGATCTCGCTGCCGGAACTGCGCGGGACGGCCGCCGAGCATCCCGAACGGGAGCGGCTCACCGAACTGCTGATGCTGGCGCTCTACCACGCGGGGCGGCAGGCCGAGGCCCTCGACGTGTTCCACCGTGCCCGCCGCAGGCTCGACGACGAAATGGGTCTTGAGCCGGGCCGCGCACTGCACCGCGCCTATCAGGCGATTCTGCGGCAGGACGACCTGCTCGGCGAACCGCGGCAGGTCCTCGCGCACCGCTGAGGAATTACGGGAGAACGACCGGAAGACGGCCGAAAGGCGGCCGTGGAAACTCTGAAAAAGCACTGAAGTGGCACTGAAGAAGCACTGAGGTGGCACTGAGGAAGCGCTGAAGAAACGCTGAAAACGCACTGACGGATCACTGAATAAAGCCTGAATAAGGTCTGAACAAGCACTGAGGGCGGACTGGGGAAGTACGGGGGAATCCAAGAGGAGGGTTGCCGTCCCCCGCCGTGCGGTTACCGTGGAGCGGCAGTGGAAATTCCGCCCGTCCGGGGCCTGATCATCCGGTCAGGCCCCGGGCGGGCGGCTTCCGTTTGCCTGCTCCGAAACCGAGGCGGCTCATGGACATCGAATTGAGGCATGCGCGGATCGTCGTCACGATAAGTGAAGCCGGAAGCATCTCCCGCGGCGCGAACGAACTCAGCCTTCCCCAGCCGAGCCTCACCGCCCAGCTCCGACGCATCGAACGGGCTCTGGGCGGTGAACTCTTCGAGCGCTCCCGCAGCGGGGTCACACCGACCCCGCTGGGCGAGCGGCTCATCCCGCTGCTCGGCGACCTTGTACGACGGGCCGACGAGATCAACGCCCAGGCCAGCCGGGCCGGCGCCGGCCACCTGCGCCTGGGCAACACCGAGTGGACCCCGCCCACCCTCGGCGACGCCCTGCAGAGCGTGCTGCCCGGCACCGCCGTGCTGACCGAGACCCTCTCGCCCGATGCCGCGGTGGCGGGCGTGCGCCGCGGCACGCTCTCCGTGGCCCTGGTACCGGGCCCCGCCCGGCTGTCCGTCCCCCCTCCCGACCCGGCCGAACCCGCCCTGGGCTCCGTGACGGTGGTGCGCGAACCCGTCTGGCTCGCCCTGCCCGCGGACGAGGGGCGCGCCGAGGACACCTGGGTGCGCTACTCGCGGGAACACTGGCTGCACACCGTCGAGGAACGGCTGCTCGCCGGGCCCGGCCGGCCCGGCTCCGCCCGCGTGCTGCACCACGTCAACACCCAGCGCGAGGCGATGACCTGGGTGGCCGGCAGCGGGGCCGCGGCCCTGGCCACACCCTCCGGGGCCACCCCCGACGTACGGCTGACCCCGCTGGCCGACACCGAGCTGGTCGAGATGCAGCTGGTGTGGCGGCGCGGCGCGGTCACCGAGGAGACCGTGCGCCGGCTCGTGCACGCGGTGCGCGACTACTACTGCGGCTACGCCCGCACGATCCCCGGGTACTGGCGCTGGCTCGTCGAGCACCGCGCCGAACTCCCCGAACTCCAGTTGTTCCTCACCGGTCCCGCCGCCTCCTGAGACCTTGGGGCAGAGCCTGGCGGTACGTGTCAGCGACTCGTCAGTGAACGGTCAGCGGCATCGGCCAGCATCGTTGGCATGACGACAACACACGAGCTGAACGCCGAGGACCGCGCCAGGATCAAGGGCATCATCTGCGACATCCTGGAGATCGAGCCGGAGGACATGACCGACACCAGCCGCTTCAAGGAGGACCACGAGGCGGACTCGATGGGCGCCATCGAGATCCTCTCCCAGCTGGAGCGGGCCTTCGGCACCGACATCGACCAGGCCGAGCTGTCCCGCATGGTCAACCTGGACGGCGTCGTGACCGTGGTCGGCGAGGCCGTCGCCGCCCGGTCCGTCCGGGCCAACTAGCCACCACCGCCCCACGGATGCGACGGGAGCGCATGGTGTACGACGACGAGCAGCAGCCCCGCCGAGTGGTCATCACCGGACTCGGCACGGTCACCAGCATCGGGCTCGGAGCCCCGGCCTTCCTCGACGGGCTGAAGTCCGGCCGCAGCGGGGTCAAGCCCATCACGGCCTTCGACACGACCGGCTTCGCGCACGCCAACGCCTGCGAGGTGGCCGACTTCGTGCCGGGCGACTGGATCCACCACGTCGACCCGCAGGAGCTGGGCCGGGCCACCCAGTTCTCCGTCGCGGCGGCCAACATGGCCGTCGCCGACGCCGGACTGACCGCGCAGGACCTGCGCGAGCGCAGGGTGCTGGTCTCGGTCGGCACCACCGACGCCGAGTCGCGCGACCTCGACACCCTGGTCGGTACCCAACTCACGGAAGGACCGCAAGCGTTGTCGCCCGGCCTGGCCCGCCGGGCGCAGGCCGGGCGGCTGTCCAGCGGCATCGTCCGGGAACTCGGCCTGGTCGATGTCGAGGCCCTCACCATCCCGACCGCCTGCGCGGCCGGCAACTACGCGATCGGCAGCGGCTTCGACGCCATCCGGCACGGCGAGGTGGAGGCCGCGCTGTGCGGCGGAGCCGACGCCGTCTGCCGCAAGACCTTCACCGGCTTCTACCGCCTGGGCACCATCGCCCCCGAGGTGTGCCAGCCCTTCGACATCGACCGCAAGGGCATCCTCACCGGCGAGGGCGCGGGCGTCCTCCTCCTCGAAAGCCTGGAGTCCGCCCTCGCCCGCGGGGCGCGGATCTACGCCGAGGTGCTCGGCTACGGCCTGAACTGCGACGCCCACCACCCGGTCGCCCCCGACCAGGACAGCCTCGCCCGGTGCATGGAGGTCGCGCACCGCAACGCCGGTGTGGCGCAGGAGGACATCGACTTCATCTCCGCGCACGGCACCGGCACCCGGGCCAACGACGTGACGGAGGCCGGAGCCATCCGGCAGGTCTTCGACACCCCGCCGCCCACCGTCTCCATCAAGTCGATGATCGGCCACTCCATGGGGGCGGCCAGCGCCCTCGCCGCGGCGGCCTGCGCCCTCGCCCTCACCGAGGGCTTCATCCCGCCCACGGTCAACCACCGCGAGACGGACCCGGAGTGCGGCCTGGACTGCGTACCGAACGAGGCCCGCCCCGCCGAGCTGAACGTCGTGCAGAACAACGCGCTCGCCTTCGCGGGCAACAACGCCGTGCTGATCCTCGGCCGGATGAACCGCACACGGCGCACCGACCGCCCGGAGCCCCTGAAGGAGGCCGTGTGATGCCGTCGTCCCTCGTCATCTCCGCCTGGTCGGCGATCTCCCCCTACGGCGTGGGCAACGCCCCGCTGCGGGAGGGGCTCGCCGAGGGGCGCGACGCGGTCGCCGCCCTCGACCACGACACCTACCCCGTGCCCTTCCAACAGGCGGCCCTGGTACCCGACTTCACCGCCGCCGAGTACGTCGGCAGGAAGGGCACCCGGACCATGGACCGGGTGACCGCGCTCGCCGTCACCGCGGTCGGCGGGCTCGTCGGCGCCATCGCCGGTGAGCTCGAGGCCCGCCCCGAGCAGACCGCCCTGGTCCTCGGCACCGGCTCCGGCAGCGTCCAGAGCATCATGGACTTCACCAAGGACTCCCTGTCCGGGGAGCGCCCGTACCACGTGGAGCCCGCCCGCTTCCCGAACACCGTGATGAACCGGGCCGCCGGGCAGAGCGCCATCTGGCACCGGATCAAGGGCCCCAACACCACGGTCGCGGGCGGCGCGCTGACCGGTCTGCTCGCCCTCAGCTACGCGCTGCGCCTGCACCGCGGCGGCCACTGCGCCCGGGTGCTGTGCGGGGCCGCCGAGGAGTTCTCCACCCAGCGCGCCTGGCTGGAGTGGCACGGGCGGGCCGAGGAGGAGCGCCGGACCCCGCTCGGAGAGGGCGCGGCCGTGTTCCTGGTCGAGCCGGCCGAGGACGCCACCGCGGCCGGCCGTACCGTCCTGGCCCGGATCGGGGGCGCCCGCTTCCGCGCCTACCAGGGACCCGACGGCATCCGCGACGCCCTCACCGCCTGCGTCCGCAGCACCCTGGACGCGGCGGGCGTGGCGCCCGGGTCCGTGCGGTTCGTGGCCCCGCTCGGCGGCGGCGGGAAGCCGGCCGCCGAGGAGGAGCAGGCCGTCACCGACGCCCTGCCCGGCGCCGGCCCCGCCTGGATCCGGCTGCGCGAGCACCTCGGCGACACCTCCGCGGCGGCCACCGCGCTCCAGCTGGCCGCCGTCCTCGCCGCCGCCGGCGAGCAGGGCCTCGGCCCCGGCGAGGCGGCCCTGGTGACCGGCGTCGAGCCGGACGGCCAGGTCGGCTGCGCCGTCTTCACCGGCGTGTGAGCCACGCGGACCGGCCGCCGAAGCGGCCGACACCCACCCCAGAGCCCTCAGGAGAGACCAGCATGTCCGCAACCGACCGGCCCGTCGCCCTCGTCAGCGGCGGCTCGCGCGGTATCGGCCGCCACGTGGTGACCCGGCTCGCCCGCGACGGCTACGACGTGGCCTTCTGCTTCCAGTCCAACAAGGAGGCCGCCGACGCCGTCGCCGAGGAGGCCGGCGCCGCGGGCGCCCGGGTGTACGCCGCGCGCACCGACGTCGCCGACCACGACGCCGTACACGACTTCGTCAAGGCCGCCCAGCGCGAACTCGGCCCGCTGGGCACCGTGGTGTCCTGCGCCGGCATCGTGCGGGACAACCCGCTGGTCATGCTCGCGCCGGCCGACTGGGACGCCGTACTGCGGGTGAACCTGGACGGCACCTACAACCTCTGCAAGGCCGGCGTGTTCGCCATGATGAAGCGCAGGTCCGGCTCGGTGGTCACGCTGTCCTCGGTGGCCGGCGTCTACGGCAACGCCACACAGGCCAACTACTCGGCGACCAAGGCCGGGATCATCGGCTTCACCAAGGCACTCGCCAAGGAGTCCGGCCGCTACGGCATCCGTGCCAACGCGGTGGCGCCCGGCTTCATCGACACCGACATGCTCTCCGGCCTCGCCGACGACCACGTCGGGAAGATGACCGAGCGGATCCCGCTCGGCCGCCTCGGCCGCCCCGAGGAGGTCGCCGACCTGGTGGCCTTCCTCGCGTCCGACCGCGCCTCGTACATCACAGGACAGGTATTCGGAGTCGACGGCGGCCTCGTCGTCTGACCGGAAAGTCGTCTGACCGGAAAGGGGCGCCACCATGCCCAAGAACAAGACGCCGCGGTTCTACTTCTCCCTGCGCAGCCCCTACTCGTGGCTCGCCTACCGCACGCTGATGACCGAGCACCGGGACCTCGCCGAGCGCCTCGAATGGGTGCCGTTCTTCGAGCCCGACCCGCTCAGCGCCCGGCTCATGGAGGAACAGGGCGGCCGGTTCCCGTACTCGGAGATGTCCCGCGAGAAGAACCGCTACGTGCTCCAGGACGTCGGCCGGCTCGCCAAGGCCCGCGGGATCAAGGTCACCTGGCCGGTCGACCGCGACCCGGTGTGGGAGGTCCCGCACCTGGGCTACCTCGTCGCCGCCGCCCAGGGCCGCGGCCACGACTACATCGACGCGGTGTACCGGGCCAGGTTCGGCCAGGGCCGCGACATCTGCGACCCGCGCACCATCGAGGACATCGGCTGGGAGCTGGGCATCGACCCGCAGCGCCTGTCCCGCGCCAGCGACCAGCCCGAGCTGCGCGCCGAGGGCATCCGCATCCTCCTCGACGTCTGCAAGGACGGCGTGTTCGGCGTCCCGTTCTTCGTGCACGGCTACAGCCGCTTCTGGGGGATCGACCGGCTCGACGCGTTCGTGGAGCACCTGCGCTCCCAGGAGGAACCGGCCGCCGGGATACCGCGCGAGCTGACCGCGGTCGGCATCGGCACGGCCACCGACGACGGGCACGCGGGCGGCTGCGGCTGACCCCGCCCGCCCCGGGCCCCACGCACCTCCCCCCACGCACCGCCCCCCACCACCTCCACCCCACCCCCCACGACCCACCCAACGACTACGGCGTGACTTCAGTGACCTTCGCTAGGGGACTGCTATGACATCCGTTCAGACGGCCGGCCTGCCGCTCACCGCCGGCCAGAAGGACATCTGGTTCGACGCGAAACTCTCCGGCGGGGGCGCGACCTACAACACCGCCATCTACTGGGACATCCGCGGACCGCTCGACCTCGGCCTCTTCCGCACCGCCCTCGCCCGGCTGGCCGAGGAGTCGGAATGCCTGCGCGCCCGGTTCGACGACCGGAGCGGCGAGCCGCGCCAGTTCGTCGAACCGCTCGGCGCGCTGCCGCTGACCGTCACCGACGTCGGCGCGGCCCCCGACCCCGCGGCCGCCGCCGAGCAGGCGATCCGCGCCGACCTCGCCGTGCCCTTCCCGCTGGACGAGGGCCCGGAGGAGGCACCGGGCGAGGAGCCGGACGGCGGAGCGCACGTCCCGCTGTTCCGGCTGAGCGTGTTCACGCTCGGCCCCGAGCGCACCTTCTTCTGCCTGCTCAACCACCACCTGGTCTCCGACGGCTTCAGCTACGTCATCTACTTCCAGCGGCTCTCCGAGATCTACGGCGCCCTGCTCGACGGCACCTCCCTGGACGAGAACCGCTTCCCGCCGCTCGCCGCCCTGGTCGAGGCCGAGGCGGCGTACACCGCGTCGCCGAAGGCCGAACGCGACGCCGCCTACTGGCAGCGGCAGGTCGGCGACGGGCCCGGGCTGATCAGCCTCGCCACCCGCGACGCCGAGCCCGCCCAGACCTTCCACCAGGAGGGCACCGTCCTGCCCGAGCGCACCGCCGAGCTGCTGCGCTCGGTCGCCTGGGAGTCCCGGGTGACCTGGCAGAACACGCTCGCCGCCGCGCTGGGCGCCTACACCGCGCGCACCGCCGGCACCGAGGACGTGCTGCTCGCCCTGCCGGTGACGGCCCGCGTCGGCGGCACCATGCAGCGCATCCCCGGCATGGTCGTCAACAACCTGCCGCTGCGCCTGGCCGTACCCGCGCACACCACCCGCGCCACCCTGCTGGCCGAGACGTACCAGGTGTTCTCGCAGAGCCTGAAGCACCAGCGCCACCGCGTCAGCAGGATCCGCCGGGCGATGGGCCTGTCCAGCGACGACCGGCGGCCCTTCGGCCCGTTCCTCAACATGATGCCGCAGGTCGAGAAGCTGGCCATCGGCCCCTGCGAGGCCACCATCTACAGCCCGTCCACGGGCCTGGTGGACGACCTGGAGTTCACCGTCGCCGACAAGGGCGAGGCGGGCATCGGAGTCGACCTCAGCGGCAACACCGCACGCTACGACCGCGCCGAGATCCGCACCCACCTCGACCGGTTCACCGCCTTCCTGGACGCCTTCCTCCGGGCCGCGCCCGACGCCCCGCTCGGCGGCCTCGACCTGCTCACCGCCGACGAGCGCGCCGACCTCTCCGCCACCCTCACCGGGCCCGTGCGCGAGACGCCCTACCGGGGCGTCGTGGAACGCGTCCGGGAGCAGGCCGCGCGGGCACCGCACGCGGTGGCCGTCACCGACGACGGCGGCAGCATCGACTACGCCGCACTGGTCGGCCGGGCCTCCGCCGTCTCCCGCCTGCTGACCGGCCACGGACCGGTCGCCGTCCTCACCGAGCCGGGCCGTGACTTCGTCACCGCGGAACTCGCCGTCCTCGGCGCCGGACGCGCCTTCGTGCCCCTGGACCCCGGCGCCCCGGCCGCCCGGCTCACCGCGCTGCTGCGCGACAGCGGCGCCGGTTCCCTGCTCACCCAGGACGAGCACGCCGGCCTCGCACACCGGATCACCGCACCCCTGGACGAGCCGCTGCCCGTGCACGTCCTGGACGGCCGCACCGACGCCGCCGACGACCTGGCCCCCGTCACCGGCGGCCCGCTGGACCTCGCGTACGTCATCTACACCTCCGGCTCCACCGGCAAGCCCAAGGGCGCCATGGTGCAGCGCGGCGGCATGGTCAACCACCTCCTCGCCAAGATCGAGGAGTTCGGGCTGACCCGGGCCGACGCGCTCGTCCACAACGCGCCCGTCACCTTCGACGTCACCGTCTGGCAGACCCTGACGACCCTGCTCGTCGGCGGCCGGGTGCGCGCCTTCGCCCGCGGCGACATCGCCGACCCGGACGTCCTGTTCCCGGTCATCGGCGCCGAGGAGCTGACCGTCATCGAGGTCGTGCCGTCCCTGCTGCGCGCCACCCTCGACGTCTGGGACGCGGCCGGCACCGCACCCGCCCTGCCCGCCCTGCGCTGGATGATCTCCAACGGCGAGGCGCTCCCCGCCGACCTGTGCACCCGCTGGTTCGCCCGCTACCCCGGCATCCCGCTCGCCAACCTCTACGGCCCCACCGAGTGCTCCGACGACGTCACCCACGCCTATCTCACCGGCCCCGGCGACCTGGACGCGCCCGTCGTGCCGATCGGCCGGCCGCTGCGCAACACCCGCCTGTACGTCCTCGGCGCCGACCTGCGGCCGGTGCCCCGCGGTGTCCAGGGCGAACTGTTCATCGCCGGCCGGGGCGTCGGCCGCGGCTACCTCGCCGACCCGCGCCGCACCGCCACCACGTTCCTGCCCGACCCGTTCGCCGCCGACGGCTCCCGCATGTACCGCACCGGCGACCACGTCGTGCTGCGGTCCGACGGGCAGCTCGCCTTCGTGGGGCGCGTCGACCACCAGGTGAAGATCCGCGGCCAGCGCATCGAACTCGGCGAGGTCGAGACGGCCCTGCGCGCCCTGCCCGGCATCGCCGACGCGGTGGCCGCCGCCGTCACCGACCCGGCCGGACAGAAGCGGCTCGTCGGCTACGTCGTCGGCGACGGCGCCCGCCCGGACACCGCCGCCGCCCGCAGCCTGCTGGCCGAGCGGCTGCCCGGCGCCCTCGTGCCGACCGCCCTCGTCGCGCTGGACGAACTGCCTTTGACGGCGCACGGCAAGGTCGACCGCAAGGCCCTGCCCGCCCCCGACTTCGGCGCCCCCGCGCGGAGCCGTGCCGCCCGCACCCACGAGGAGCGGATCCTGTGCGCCGTTCTCGCCGAGGTCCTCGGCCTGCCCGAGGTGGGCCCCGAGGACAGCTTCTTCGCCCTCGGCGGCGACAGCATCAGCTCCCTCCAGGTCGTCAGCCGGGCACGCAAGGACGGCCTCGTCATCACCGCCCGGGACGTGTTCCGGCACCGCACCCCCGCGGCCATCGCCTCCGCGGCCGGCCACACCGGGCAGGCCGCGCCGGCCGCGGAGGCCGCCGAGGAGGACGGCATCGGCGAGGTCGGGCTCCTCCCCGTCGCCGACCAGCTGCGCGAGCTGCTCGCGCACCTGCCGCGGGAGACGAGGGAGTTCGCGCAGTACGCCACCGTCACCGTGCCCGCCGAGGTCGACGCCCCCCGCCTGGAGCGCGCGCTCCAGGCCGTCCTCGACCGCCACGACACCCTGCGCCTGCGCCTCACCAGCCCGGTGCCGGGCCTGTGGTCCCTGACCACACAGCCCCGGGGCAGCGTCACCGCCGCCGACGTGCTGCGCACCGCCACCCTCCCGGCCGACGGCGACCGCCCGGCCCGCCTCGCCGGCGAACTGGCCGCGGCCCGTGCCCGGCTGCGCCCCGAGGACGGCCTCGTGGCCCAGGCCGTCCTGCTGGGCGACGAGAACCCCGGCGCCCCCGGCACGCTCCTCCTCGTCGTCCACCACCTCGCCGTCGACGGCGTCTCCTGGCGGATCCTGCTGCCCGACCTCCGCGCGGCCTGGGAGGCCGTCGCCACCGGCGCCGAGCCGCGGCTGGACGCCGTACCGACCTCCTACCGGCGCTGGGCGAGGACCCTGTCCGAGGAGGCCCGCACCGCGGACCGGGTGGCGGAACTGCCGCTGTGGACCGAGCAGCCGGCCGGCGAGCCGGTCACGCTCGCCGAGCAGCCGCTGGACCCCGCCCGAGACGTGCACGGCAGCGCCGGCACCCTGCGCATCGAACTGCCCGCCGAGGACACGGCGGCCCTGCTCACCACGGTGCCCGCCGCCTTCCACGCCGAGATCAACGAGGTACTGCTCACCGGCCTGGCCCTCGCCCTCGCCGACCGTGCCCGCCGCGGCGGCTCCACCGCCACCCGCGCCCTGGTCGAGCTGGAGGGACACGGCCGCGAGCAGATCGCCGGCGCCCCGGACCTGTCGCGCACGGTGGGCTGGTTCACCAGCGTCTACCCCGTCGGCCTCGACGTCGGCCTGCTCGACTGGGACGACGTGTGGCAGGCCGGCCCGTCCCTCGGCACCGCCCTGAAGCGGACCAAGGCCACCCTGCACACCCTGCCCGACCACGGCATCGGCCACGGCCTGCTGCGCCACCTCAACCCGCAGACCGCGGCCGTCCTCGCCCGCACCCCCGTACCCCAGCTCGCCTTCAACTACCTGGGCCGGTTCACCGCGAGCGGCGGCGACTGGTCGATGGTGGCGGGCGGAGCCGGACAGACCGCGGCCCCCACAACCCCGCTGCGCCAGCCCGTCGAGGTCGTCGCCGTCACCGAGGACCGGCCCCAGGGCCCCGTCCTGGTGGCCGACTGGACCTGGGCCTCCGCCCTGCTCGACGAGGCCGGCGTACGGGACCTGGCCGAGACCTGGTTCCGCGCCCTGCGGGCCCTCGCCGCACACGCGGAACGGCCGGGCAGCACCGGCCGCATCCCGGCCGAGTTCCCGCTCGTCCACGTCGAGCAGCGGGAGATCGACGCCTACGAGGCCGAACTGCGCGGCGTCACCGACATCCTGCCGCTCTCCCCGCTCCAGCGCGGACTGCTCTTCCAGGCCGAGTTCGACCGGCAGGGCATGGACGCGTACACCCTCCAGGTCGTCATGGACATCGGCGGCCCCCTGGACCGCACCGCCCTGCGCGCCGCCGCCGAGGCACTCCTCGAACGGAACCCCGGCCTGCGTGCCTGCTTCCGCGAGCGCGACACCGGCGACCCGGTCCAGCTGATCCCCGACCACGTCGAACTGCCCTGGACCGAGGTCGACCTGACCCACGTCGACCCGGCCGAGGTGGACGCCGAGGCCGCCCGCCGCACCGACGAGGAGTGGCTGCACCGCTTCGACGTCACCCGCGGCCCGCTGACCCGGTTCACCGTCTACCGGATCGCCGACGACCGGCACCGCGTCGTGTGGACCACGCACCACATGCTGGTCGACGGCTGGTCCCTGTCCGCCGTCCTCGCCGAGGAACTCGTCACCCTGTGGGCGGGCGGCGCCGACACGACGGCCCTCGCCCGCGTCGCCCCCGCCCAGCGCTACCTGGAGTGGTCGGCGGCACAGGACAAGGAGGCCGCCCGCGCGGCCTGGCGGACCGAACTCGCCGGCGTGGACGGCGCCACCCGGCTCGGCCCCGCCGACCGCGACCGCGTCTCCGTGCTGCCCAGGACCCTCGTCGCCGGCATCCCGGACCAGGTCACGGACGCGCTCACCCGCTGGGCGAACCGCCGCGGCCTGACCCTGAACACCGTGATGCAGGGCGCCTGGGCGACCGTCCTCGGCGTCCTCACCGGACGCGACGACGTCACCTTCGGCGCGGTCGTCTCCGGCCGTCCCGCCGAACTGCCGGAAGTGGAGCGGATGGTGGGCGCGTTCCTGCACACCCTCCCGGTCCGGGCCCGGCTGGATGCCGCCCAGTCCTTCGAGGCGGTGCTCGCCGACCTCCAGGACCGCCAGCTCGGCCTCGAACCCCACCACCACCTGGGGCTGGCCGAGGTGCAGCAGTGCGCCGGCGCCGGTGAACTGTTCGACACCGTCGTCAGCTTCCACAACTACCCGGCCGGCGCCCTCGACCGCATCGGCGAGCACATCCCCGGGCTGGCCATGCTCGGCTGGACCGCCCGGGTCGTCGCCGAGTACCCCCTGGCCATCGGCGTCTTCCCCGGCGCGGACGGGCGGCTGCGGGTCGAGGCCCAGTACCGGCCCGACGTGTTCACCGAGCAGGACACGGACGGCTTCGTCCAGCGCTTTCTGCGCGTCCTGGAGCGGCTCGCCGCCGACCCCGGCGTCCCGCTCGGCCACGTCGACACCCTCGACGACACCGAACGCCACCGCCTCACCCGCGCCTGGGCGGGCACCGACACCGCCCGGCCCGAGCCCGCGGCCCTCGCCACCGACGCCTTCGAGCGGTGGGCGGCCCGCTTCCCGGACAAGCCCGCCGTCTCCCTCGGCGCCGACGTCCTCACCTACGCCGAGCTGAACACCCGCGCCAACCGGCTCGCCCGGCTCCTCGTCTCCCGGGGCGTACGGGCCGAACAGCCGGTCGCCGTCCTGCTGCCGCGCTCCCCGCAGCTGGTGGTGGCGGCCCTGGCCGCGCTGAAGGCGGGCGCCGTGTTCCTGCCCGTCGACGTCGACTACCCGGCCGACCGCATCGGCTACCTCCTGGCGGACGCACGGCCCGCCGTCCTGCTCACCGACACCGCGACCGCCGCCCGCCCGGCGGGGCTGCCCGAGCTGCCGGTCGTCACCGACACCCCCCTGCTCCTCGACGCCCCCCGGACCGCGGCGGAGCTGGCGGACCTGGCCGGCACCGACCTGACCGACGCCGGCGACCGGCACGGGGCGCTCGACCCGCTGCACACCGCCTACATGATCTACACCTCCGGGTCCACCGGCCGCCCCAAGGGGGTGACCGTGCCGCACACCGGGCTGATGGCGATGGTCGACAGCCTCACCGAGCGGTTCGAGCTCGACGAGGACGTACGCGTCCTGCAGTTCGCGTCCTTCAGCTTCGACGCCTCCGTCTTCGGCATCATGCTGGCCCTGCTCAACGGCGGCACCCTCGTCATCGCCGACGAGGAGCACCGCACCCCGGGACAGCCGCTGGTCGACCTGATCAACGACGAGCGGATCAACCTGGCCGCGCTGCCGCCCGTCGTCGTCGGCGCGCTGCCCGAGGGCAGCACGCTCCCCGCGGACCTGCGCATGGTGGTCACCGGCGAGGCCGTACCTGCCGAGGTGGTCGACCGCTGGGCCGGCTCGGTGCGGATGTTCAACGGGTACGGGCCCACCGAGGCCGTCGTGGGCTGCACCGTCAGCGGGCCGCTCGTGCCCGGCCGCGGCCGCCCGCCGATCGGCCGCCCCACCGGCGCCCACCGCGTGTACGTCCTGGACCGGGCGCTGCGTCCGGTCCCCGTCGGATCCGCCGGCGAGCTGTACGTCGGCGGCGGCCTGGCCCGCGGCTACCTGGGCCGGCCCGACCTGACCGCCCTGCGGTTCGTGCCCGACCCCCACGGCCCGGCCGGCAGCCGCATGTACCGCACCGGCGACCTGGTGCGCTGGCTGCCCGACGGCGAACTCGACTACCTGGACCGCACCGACGACCAGGTGCAGCTGCGCGGCATCCGCATCGAACTCGGCGAGATCTCCACGGCCCTGACGGCCATGCCCGGCGTCGAGCAGGCGGCCGTCGTGATGCGCGAGGACGAGGCGGGCGAGCGGCGCCTGGTCGCCTACGTGGTCGCCGCCGGAGCCGCGGCCGGGGTGGACACCACCGTGCTGCGCGACCGCCTGGTGACGGAACTGCCCGACTACATGGTGCCGTCCGCCGTCGTCGCCCTGGACGCGCTCCCGCTGACCACGAACGGAAAGCTGGACCGCGCCGCCCTGCCCGACCCCGAGCTGGGCGCCGGCACCCGGGGGCGCGCCCCGCGCACCCCCGTCGAGGAGATCCTGTGCGGCCTGTTCGCCGACATCCTCGGCCGCGAACAGGTCCA
Organism: Streptomyces sp. NPDC029151; assembly: GCF_055564315.1. Lineage (NCBI taxonomy): Bacteria > Bacillati > Actinomycetota > Actinomycetes > Kitasatosporales > Streptomycetaceae > Streptomyces > Streptomyces sp. NPDC029151. Next base: position 650,814 of record NZ_JBVHWQ010000002.1, on the reverse strand, counting down.
CGCCGACGACGACTTCTTCGAGATCGGCGGGCACTCGCTGCTCGCCACCCGCCTGGTCAGCCGGGTACGCAGCGTCCTCGGCGCCGAACTGCCCATCCGTGCCCTCTTCGAGGCCCGTACCGTCGCGGCGCTCGCCGCACGCGTGGCCCAGGCCGACCGGGCACGCCCGGCACTGGCGCCCGCGCCGGCCGGGGCCGGGCGGCCGCTGTCCTTCACCCAGCAGCGCCAGTGGTTCCTCAACCGCCGCGAGGGCAGCGCCGACGGCTCCTTCAACTCGGTGCTCGCCTTCCGGCTCACCGGGCAGCTCGACGCGGACGCCCTCCAGGCGGCACTGCGCGACCTCGCCGAACGGCACGAGGTGCTGCGCACCGTCATCCCGGACACCGACGGGGTCCCCTCGCTGCGCGTCCTGGACGCCGCCGCGGGCGCGCCCGCGCTGAAGGTGGTGTCGGTCCCGGCCGACGAGGTGCGGGCGGCGGTGGCCGCCGAGGCCGACCGCGGCTTCGACCTCACCGTGGAGACACCGCTGCGCGTCCGCCTCTTCCCGGCGGGCCCGGGCGAGTGCGTGCTGCTCTTCGTGGTCCACCACATCGCCTTCGACGGCTGGTCGATGGGCCCGTTCCTCGGCGACTTCGCCGCCGCCTACCGGGCCCGGAGCAAGGGCCGTGCCCCGCGCTTCGAACCGCTGCCCGTGCAGTACGCCGACTTCGCCGTCTGGCAGCGCGAACTGCTCGGCGACGGCGACGACCCGGACAGCCTCGCCGCCGAGCAGCTCGACTTCTGGCGCGACGCGCTCGCCGGCCTGCCCGACGAGACCCCGCTGCCCGCCGACTTCCCCCGCCCCGACCGGGGCACCCGGACCGGCGACGTGGTCCTGTTCGACGTGGACGCCGCACTGTGCCGGGCCGTCGGCGAACTGGCCCGCTCCACCGGCACCACCGAGTTCATCGTCTTCCAGGCGGCCCTGTCGACGCTGCTGACCCGGCGCGGGGCGGGCACCGACATCCCGGTGGGCGTCTCGGTCGCCGGCCGCACGGACGACGCGCTCGCGGACGTCGTCGGCATGTTCCTCAACACCCTGGTGCTGCGCGGCGACACCGGCGGCGACCCGACCTTCCGGGAACTGCTCGACCGGCTCCGGGAGACCGACCTCGCCGCCTTCTCCCACCAGGACGTGCCGTTCGACCAGGTGGTGGACGCGCTGCGGCCCGCCCGCGCACTGAACCGGCACCCGCTGTTCCAGGTGTCGCTCACCGTCCAGTACGACGGTGTACGCGACCTCGGCCTGCCCGGCCTGACCGCCCGCCCCGAGTACGTCCCGTCCCGGCAGGCCAAGCTGGACCTCGTCGTCGAACTGGTGCCGGCGTACGGCACGGACGGCATGCAGGGCCTGCTGACCTTCAGCGAGGACCTGTTCACGCGGGAGACGGCCGAGGGCCTCGCGGCGCAGTTCACCCAGGTGCTGCGCGACGCGGTGGCCGATCCGGACGTGACGATCGGAGACCTGCAGATCGCCGGAACGGACGCGCCCGCAGCCCCGGAGCGGTCCGACGACGGCCCGGCCGACGGCGACGAAGGGGCCGGCGGGGCCGACGCCTTCGCCGGCATCGTGCGGCAGCTGCCCGAGACGACCCTGCTCGACCTGTTCGCCGCGCGGGTCACCGAGGCGCCCGACGCCGTCGCCACCGGCAGCGGCCCGCAGGCGCTGTCGTACGCGGAACTCGACCGGTACGCCGACGGCCTCGCGCACACCCTCGTCGCGGCCGGCGCCGGCCCCGAGCGGACCGTGGCACTCGCCGTGCCGCGCGCCGCCGACCAGGCCCTCGCGGCCCTCGCCGTGCTCAAGGCGGGCGCCGCCTATGTGCCGCTGGCCGCGGAGGAACCGGCCGACGCGGTCCGCGCCCTGTTCGCGGACGTCGACCCGGTGTGCGTCCTGACCACCGCCGGCCTGGCCGGACGCCTGCGGACGACCGGGGTGCCGGTGCTCGTCCTCGACGTCGCCGGGCTGCGCACCGGGGCCGCGGCGCCGGACCCCCGGCCCGCGCCCGGCCCGGCCCGGCCCGGACAGGCCGCGTACGTGATCCGCGGCGGCGCCACGGGCACCGTCGTGGAGCACCGCACGGCCGCCGCGCACGTCGTGGCCGCGCGGGACGAGGGACGTCCGGGCGAGGCGGGCCTGTTCGGGGCGCTGCTCGCCGGCACCGGCGTCGCCACCCGGGAGCGCCCGCCCGCGGCATGGTCCGCACCGGGCACCGTCCCGGCGGACGCCGCCCTGTGGGGCGCCCACGGCTACGTCCTGGACGAGGCGCTGCGCCCGGCCGCCGAGGGCGAGCTGTACCTCGCCGGCGCGGCCGTCGCCCGGGCCTACGCGGGCCGGTCGGCGGCCACCGCCGAGCGGTTCGTGGCCGACCCCTGGGGCAAGGCCGGGGCGCGCATGTGGCGCACCGGCCGGAAGACGGCCCGGAGCGCGGCCGCCCCGGCGGAGCCGGCCGCCGCGACGGCGGACGCCCCGGTGGCCGCCGAGGCCGACCCGGTCGTGGAGCGGTTGTGCGCGATCGTGGCCGAGGTGGTCGGGGCCGGGTCCGTGGGCGCGGCGGAGAACTTCTTCGAGACCCGCTCCATGGACAGCATGAAGTCGCTGCGGCTGGTGGCGCGGGCCCGCAAGGAGGGCATCGAGATCACCATCGCGGACGTCTTCCGGCACCAGAACGTCGCGGCCCTCGCGGCCGGACTGCGCCCGGACCCCGCACCGCGGCCCGCCCCCCAAGCGCCGGTCCCCGCGATGCGCAGCACCGTACGCGCCGTCGCCGAGGCGATCGCGGAGGCCGGGGAACCGGAGCAGACGGACACCTTCGCGCCGCTGCTCGCCATCCGGCCCACCGGCGAACGCCCGCCCGTCTTCTGCGTGCACTCCGGTGTCGGACTCGCGCTGTCCTACCTGCCGCTGGCCCGGTACATCGGGGCGGAGTACCCCCTGTACGGCCTCCAGTCGCCGACGGTCGTCGCCGGCGCGCCGCTGCCGGACAGCATCGAGGAGAACGCCGCCGCGTACGTCGAACTGATCCGGCGGGTCCGCCCCGAAGGCCCCTACCACCTGTTCGGCTGGTCCTACGGCGGCCTGCTCGCCTACGAGATCGCCGTGCAGCTCCGGGCCGCCGGCCAGGAGGTCGGGCTGCTCGCCAACCTCGACGCCTACCCCCGTACCGACGTCGTCGACGAACGGGACGTCCAGGGCTCCCTCGCCTGGCTGCTGGAGGGCATCGGGCACGACCCCGCCGAGTTCGCGGGCCGCGACCTCACCCCCGCCGACCTGGTGGACGTGCTGCGGCGCGACGACAACCCGCTCGCCCGGCTGGGCGAGGAGCGGATGAGCCGCATGGTCGGCCTGATGGCCCGCCACCAGGTCCTCAACACCCGCTACCGGCCCGGCCCGTACGACGGCGGGATGCAGCTCTTCCTCGCCGACCGCTCGCCCTGGGGCGACGTGACGGACAAGGACCGGCTGTGGGAGCCCCACGCCCGCGGCCCGGTCACCGTCCACCACGTCGACTGCGGGCACGACGACATGCTCACCGGCCCGAACCTGGACCGGATCGGCCGTGCCGTCGCCGCCGAACTCGACCGGCTGCACGCCGCCTCGGACGGAGGCGACCGGTGAGGGCGGCGGCCTCCCGGGCGGCGACCCGCGCGGCCGCCGCCCGCCGGCGCCGGGCCTGGGCCATCGCCCGCCGGGCCGGCTGGAAGGGCGTCCTCGCGGCCTCCGGCCTCGGCACCGCGCGGGACGGCACCCGGCGCACGGCACCGCCGACCACCCAGGACGATCGGAGTCCGGCATGACGACCACCCTCCCCCCGGCGCCGTCCCCCGCGGCGCCGGCCCCCGGCCGGGCCCCCGCCCCGAGTTCCCCCGTCGGCGGGGCCCGGCCGGGCCTGAGGACCTTCACCACCGAGGTGCTGGCCGTCCTGGGGCGCAGGCTGCGGCGGCTGCGCCGCGGCCCCGGCCGCGCCATCGGTGTCGTCCTCAACCCGCTGGTGTCGATGGTGCTGCTCGGCTACCTGTTCCGGGACGCCATCACCCTCCCCGCGGGCGGCAGTTACGTCGAGTACGTCTTCGCCGGCGGCGCCGTCCAGGTGGGCCTCGCCTGTGTGGGGCCGACGGCCGTGTCCATGGCGATGGACCTGCAGGGCGGCATCGTGGACCGGTTCCGGTCACTGCCGATCAGCCGGTCCGCGGTGCCCCTGGGGCACACCGCGGCGGACCTGCTGACCGCCCTGGCCGCACTCGTCGTCACCACGGGAGCCGGGCTGCTGCTCGGCTGGCGCTCGCACACCGGCCTGCTGCCCACGCTCGGCGGGTTCGCCCTGATCGCCGCCTTCACCTACGTGATGCTCTGGCTCGGCGTGCTGCTCGCCACCACCCTGCGCAGCATCGAGACGATCAGCGTCGTCGCCCCGTTCATCGTCATCGTGCTGCCCTTCCTGTCCAGCGCCTTCCTCTCCCCGCAGTCCATGCCCGGCGCGGTCCGCCCGATCGCCGAGTGGAACCCGGTCAGCGCCGTCATCGCCGCCTGCCGCGACCTGTGGGGCAACCCCGCCACCACGGGGCCCGGCTACGTCGGCGAGCACCCGCTGGTCGTGGTCGCCGTGACGCTGGGCGCCCTGTTCGCCCTCTGCGTCACCGTCAGCCTGCGCCGATTCCGCAAGCCCTGAGCAAAGGACCCTCCACCATGCCTGTCACAGCACGCGCGGCGGCGCCGGAGCCCGCCGCGCTCGACCTCACCGATCCCCAGACCTTCCTCGATGTCGACCAGCACGCCATGTGGCGCAGGTTCCGCACCGAGAGCCCCGTGCACTGGCACCCCCCGGGCCCCGGCACCCCCGGGTTCTGGGTGATCTCCCGGTACGAGGACGCGGTCGCCGTCTACCGGGACAACAAGCGGTTCACCTCCGAGAAGGGCACCGTGCTCACCACGCTGCTGCGCGGCGAGGACTCGGCCGCCGGCAAGATGCTCGCCGTCACCGACGGGGTGCGCCACCGCGAGATCCGCAACCTGATGCTGAAGTCGTTCTCGCCGCGCGTCCTCGCCCCCGTCGTGGAGGGCGTCCACCGGCACACGCGGGACCTCCTCGGGGCGGCGGTGGCGTCGGACCGGGTCGACTTCGTCACCGACGTCGTCGACCACATCCCGATGCACACCATGGGCGACCTCCTCGACATCCCGGCCGCCGACCGGCCGCAGCTGGTCGAGTGGAACACCCGGACGCTCTCGCGGCACAGCTCCGACGAGGACGAGTTCGAGTCGCTCATGGCGCGCAACGAGATCCTGCTCTACATCTCCCAGCTCGCCGCCGAACGCCGGGCGAACCCGGGCGACGACGTCCTCAGCACGCTCGCCACCGCCACCATCGACGGCGAGCCGCTGAGCGACGACGAGATCGTCCTCAACAGCTACAGCCTCATCCTCGGCGGCGACGAGTCGACCCGGATGTCCATCATCGGCGGCCTCATCGCCCTGGCCGGGAACCCGGAGCAGTGGCGCCGCCTGAAGAGCGGCGAGGTCACCTCCGAATCGGCCACCGAGGAGATCCTGCGCTGGACGACGCCCGCCATGCACTTCGGGCGCCGCGCCCTGGTCGACGTACCCCTCGGCGACCGGGTCGTCCGGGCCGGGGACGTGGTCACCCTGTGGAACGCCTCCGCCAACTTCGACGAGGACGTCTTCACCGACCCGTACGCCTTCGACGTCGGCCGCAGCCCGAACAAGCACGTGGTCTTCGGCCACGGACCGCACTTCTGCCTCGGCGCCTTCCTGGGCCGGGTCCATGTGAACGCCATGGTGGAGGCGCTGCGCGCCATGGTCGCCGACATCGCGCTGCTCGGCCCCCCGCGGCGCCTCTACTCCAACTTCATCCAGGGCTACAGCGGCCTGCCCGTCGCGCTGGGCGCGGAGCCGGCCGGCGAGGAGGTTCGCTGAGATGCGGCACGAGATCCGGACCGCGGGAGGCACCAGGCTCGCGGTCCTCCACACCGGCACCCCGGCCGGCACCTGGGACGAGACCCGCTGGGAGGAGGTGCGCGGCCGGGTGCAGGCGCTGCTCGACACGTACGGCGTGGTCATGCTGCGCGGCGCGGGCATCCCCGACACCGCCGCGTTCCACGCCGCCGTCAGCGGCTTCGGCCGCGACCTCATCGGCAGCTACCGCGGCGGCAACACCCCCCGCACGACCCTCTCCGACGGCGTCTTCACCTCCACCGAGTACCCGGCGCGCTACGACATCTCCCTGCACAACGAGCTGTCGTACGCCCGCAAGTGGCCCGACCGGCTGTACTTCTGCTGCCTCGACGCCCCCGACACCGGCGGCGCCACCCCGGTCTGCGACGGCGAGGCCCTGCTCGGCGCGCTCTCGCCCGCGCTGCGCGAGCGGTTCGCCGCCGGCGTCGTCTACCGGCAGTACCTGCACGGCGGGGCCGGCCTCGGCAAGTCCTGGCAGGACACGTTCGAGACGGACGACAAGGCGGTGGTCGAGGAGTTCCTCACCGCCTCCGAAGCCGAGTTCGACTGGACCGGCGACGGCGGCCTGCGGGTACGCCAGCACCGCCCCGGTGTCATCGAGAACCCGCGCACCGGCCGTGACACCTGGTTCAACCAGGCCGACCAGTGGCATCCGTCCAACCTCCCCGACGACGAGGGGGAGCTGCTGATGTCGCTGACCGACTCGGTGGACGACCTGCCGCACTGGGTGACGTACGCCGACGGCACCCCGCTGTCCGACGCGGACCTCGCCGAGGTCCGCGCGGCCCAGCGCGCGCACCAGCTGGCCGAGCCCTGGCAGCAGGGCGACGTGATGATCGTGGACAACCCGTCCGTGCTGCACGGCCGGCAGGCGTTCACGGGCACGCGCAAGGTCGTCGTCTCGATGACCTGAGCACCACGGAACGAGGGGCCCGGCGGGTGTGCCGGGCCCCTCGCCACGGCACACCGAGGCAGGACGGACAGAACGGGGGAGTACGGATGACAGTGCTCGACGACATCGTGGCGGGGGTCCGCGAGGACCTCGCCGCGCGCCGGCGGACCGTGCCGGAGCGGGAACTGAGGGAGCGTGCCGCGGCGCGCGGCCCGGGCGTCGACTGCGTGCCGCTGCTGCGCGCGGCGGACGGACGGCCGAGGATCATCGCCGAGGTGAAGCGGGCCAGCCCGTCCCGTGGGCCGCTGGCCGAGATCGCCGACCCGGCCGCGCTGGCGGCGGCGTACGAGGAGGGCGGCGCCGCCGCGGTCAGCGTGCTCACCGAGCGCCGCCGGTTCGGGGGCGGCCTCGCCGACCTGGACGCGGTGCGGGCCCGGGTGACCCTGCCGGTGCTGCGCAAGGACTTCGTCGTGGACCCGTACCAGGTGTGGGAGGCCCGGGCGCACGGCGCGGACCTGGTGCTCCTGATCGTCGCCGCGCTCGACCAGCCCCTGCTCGCCGACCTGTCGGCGCTGGCGGCCGAGGCCGGGCTGACGGCGCTGGTGGAGACCCACGACGAGGCGGAGGCGGAGCGCGCCCTCGCCGCGGGCGCGCGCGTGGTCGGCGTCAACGCGCGTGACCTGAAGACCCTGCGGGTCGACCCCTCGACGTTCGGCCGGGTGGCCCCGCTCCTGCCGGCCGGCGTCGTGCGCGTCGCCGAGTCCGGCGTGCGGGGGCCCGCCGACGTGGCCCGGTACGCGGGGCTGGGGGCGGACGCGGTGCTCGTGGGGGAGGCGTTGGTGACGAGCGGCGACGGCGCGGCTGCGCTTGCCGCGCTCACGTCGGGCGGTTAGGCGTCCGCCGGGTTCCGTCCGGGCCCGGGTGCGGGTGCCTCCGGGGCCGGACGCGCCCACGCGGCGGCAGGCGCACATCGTCACCGCCCCGCGCCCCTGAGATGCGCACTTCGTGCGGCATCCCGTCGGGCGCGGGTCCGTGTCGGCACGCGCCTGCCCTCGCGCGGGAGCGACGCGTCCCCCGCCGCGATCAGGCCACCGCCACCGCACGCCCCCGCACGGCGGCCATCCGTTCGGCCGAGACCGCCACCCACCGGTCCAGGACCGCCGCCGCCGCACCGGAGTCGATCGCCCGGGCCGCGCGCCGCACGCCGGTGGCGAGACGCTCGGTCAGGGGGCCCGGGCCGCCGTCGAACGCGGCCAGGCCCGCCGCCGCGGACAGCAGGACCGCGTCCCGGACCGGACCGGTCGCGCCCGCCAGGACCTCGCGGGCCACCCGGGCGTTGTGGACCCGGTCCCCGCCGCGCAGCGCCTCCGCAGGCGCCAGGGGGACGCCGACGTCGCGCGGATCGAAGGACTCCCGGCGCACCGCGCCGCCGGACACCGACCACACCGTGGAGGTAGTGGTGACCGTCAGCTCGTCCATCCCGTCGTCACCGCGGAAGACCAGCGCGTCCGTGCCCCGCCGCGCCAGCACCTCGGCGATGCGCCGCGCCAGCACCGGATCGGCGACCCCGACCGCCTGGGCCGCGGGCCGCGCCGGGTTGGTCAGCGGGCCGAGGGCGTTGAACACGGTGCGGATGCCGAGCTCGCGGCGCGGACCGGCGGCGTGCCGCATCGCCGGGTGGAACAGCGGGGCGAAGCAGAAGGTGATCCCGGTCTCCGCCACGATCCCGCCCACCTCGCCGGCCGGCAGGTCGAGCGACACCCCCAGCTCCTCCAGGACGTCCGCCGATCCGCAGGCCGAGGACGCGGACCGGTTGCCGTGCTTGACGACGCGGGCGCCGGCTCCGGCCGCCACGAGCGCCGACATCGTGGAGATGTTCACGCTGTGCGAGCCGTCGCCGCCGGTACCGACGATGTCGAGGCAGCGGCCCGGCACCGCCAGCGGCACCGCGTGCCGCAGCATGCCGCGCACCAGGCCCTCGATCTCGGCGGCCGTCTCGCCCTTCACCCGCAGCCCCATCATCAGCGCGGCGAGCCGGGCGGGGCCGGCCGCGCCGGTCATCGCCTCGTCCATCGCCCATTCGGCCTGCCCCGTGGACAGGTCCCGGCGGTCCAGCAACGTGCTCAGCAAGTGCGGCCAGTCGTTCACGGACATCTCCTCGTAGGCGATGGGACGAAGGAATCAAGGGGTTCGCCGTTCAGTCTGGGAAATGCGCGGGGCGCTTTCCAGACCAGTGCGGAGCCGTCGATGCAGTCCAATTCCGCGCACCGGAAGACCCGTAGAGGAAAACCCGTACAGGAAAACCCGTGCAGGAGAACCCGTACAGGAATTCCGAACAGGAAGGGAATCGAGTGTCATGCACGTCGCGATGAAAGTCGTACGGGACTCCGATGTCCCGCTGACCTCCCAGATCCAGCGGTTCATCAAGAGCGAGGTGGCGGCCGGCGTCCTGCACCCGGGCAGCCGGCTGCCCTCCAGCCGCAGTCTCGCCGACGACCTCGGCGTCTCCCGCAGCGTGGTCGTCGAGGCGTACGGACAGCTCGTCGCCGAGGGGTACCTGGAGGCGGTGCAGGGCGCCGGCACCCGTGTCGTACGGCACCTGGAGCCCGAGCCGGTCGTCCCGACCCTGCTGGACGACGGCCGGGTCCCCGACGTCCGCTGGGACCTGCGCCCGGGCGCTCCCGCGTTCCCGCACTTCCCGCGCCGCGACTGGCTCACCAGCTACCAGCGGGCCCTGCAGTCCGCCGACCCCGCCGACCACGACTACCCGCCGCCGGCCGGGGTGCCGGCCCTGCGCGTCGAACTCGCCCACTACCTGGGCCGGGTGTGCGGGGTGCCGGGCACACCGGACCAGATCATGGTCGTCGCGGGCTTCGCCCAGACGCTCGGTCTGCTCGGCGCGGCACTGCCCGAACTGGGCGTGGACGCCCTCGGGATGGAGAACCCGGGGCACCCCCGGCAGCGCCGGTTCGTGCGCGAGTGCGGACTGCGGCCGGTGCCGCTGCCGGTCGACGCCGAGGGCATCGACGTCTCCGCGCTGCGGGCGTCCGGGGTGCGGGCCGTCCTCGTCACCCCCGCCCACCAGTACCCGACCGGAGTCACCCTGTCCGCGCGGCGCCGCGCGGAACTCGCCGCCTGGGCGCGGGAGACCGGCGGCTGGATCGTGGAGGACGACTACGACGGCGGTCTGTGGTACGAACGCGGCACACCCCGGCCGCTCGCCCTGCGCCGGCTCGCCCCCGACCACGTCGTCTACGCCGGCACCGCCAGCAAGACCCTGGCCCCCGGGCTGCGCCTGGGCTGGCTCGCGGCCCCGCGCCCCCTCCTCGACCCCCTGCTGCGCGCCCGCGCCCGGCACGACCTGGGCACCGACAGCCTGGCGCAGCTGGCGTTCGCCGAGTTCCTGCGCAGCGGCCTGTACGACCGTCACCTGCGCCGCCTCAACTCCCTGTGCCGCGACCGCAGACAGGTCCTGGAGGCGGCGGTGCGCCGGCACCTGCCCGGCGCCGTGGTGCTGGGCCCGGCGGCCGGCCTGCACGCCTGCATACGGCTGCCCCCGCGCACCGACGAGGCGGCACTGGTCGCGGGGGCGCTGCGCCGCTCCGTCCTGGTGCGCGGGGCGGCCGCCTTCCACGCGCGGGCGGGGGAGGGCGCGCCCGCGCTGGTGGTGGGGCACGCCCAGCTTCCGCGCACCGGCATCGAGGAGGCGATCGCGGAGCTGGGCAAGGTCCTCGGCTGACGCGGTCAGCCGACCGGGGCGGGCCGCATCCGCAGGAAGTTGCGCATCATCGTCAGACCGCCCGTGGTCATCACCGACTCCGGGTGGAACTGCACCCCCTCCACGGGCAGCGTCCGGTGCCGCAGGCCCATCACGTAGCCGTGGTCCGCGGCGACGGCCGTGGTCACCAGCTCGTCCGGCAGCGGGTCGGCGACCAGCAGCGAGTGGTAGCGGGTCGCCTCCACGGAGTGCCCGAGCCCCCGGAACAGACCCGTGCCGTCGTGCCGCACCGTGCTCGTCCGCCCGTGCATCACCTGCTCGGCCACCTCGATCCGCCCGCCGTACGCGAGCCCGATGGCCTGGTGCCCCAGGCACACCCCGAGCACCGGCACCCGCCCCGCGAACTCGTGCACCAGCTCCACGTGCCCGGAGTCGGCGGGATGCCCGGGCCCGGGCCCGAGCACCACGGCGTCCGGTTCCAGGCCCGCCAGACCGGCGGGCGTCCGGGTCAGGGAGCGCACGACCCGGGTCTCCGCTCCGAGCGTGCGCAGGTACTGGTCGATGATGTGCACGAAACTGTCGTAGGCGTCGATCAGCAGAACCCTCATGGGCCCGTCCCCTCTCACAGCAGCTCCTCCCCGGTCAGCGCCCAGTAGGCGGCGCCCATCTTCGCCAGCGTCTCCCGCCACTCGGCCTCCGGCTCGGACTGGGCGACCATGCCGGCCGAACTCTGCGTGGAGTACGCCGTGCCGTCGTACACGACCGTGCGGATGCACAGGGCCAGCTCGGCCCAGCCGCGCACGTCGATCAGCCCCACCGCGCCCGCGTAGGCGCCGCGGCCCTCGCTCTCCAGGCCGTCGATGACCTCCATGGCGCGTACCTTGGGCGCCCCGGTCATCGTCCCGGCGGGGAACGTCGCCCGCACCGCCTGCCACACGTCCACGTCCGGCTCCAGCTGCCCGGAGACCGTCGACACCAGGTGGAAGACGTGCGAGAAGCTCTCCACCTCCATGAGCCGCTCCACCGGCTGGGTGCTGGGGCGGCTGACCCGGCCGATGTCGTTGCGGCACAGGTCGACCAGCATGATGTGCTCGGCCTGCTCCTTGACGGACTCCCGCATCTCCTTGACGCGGCGCCGGTTCTCCTCCTCGTCCCGGCAGCGCCGGGCCGTGCCCGCGATGGGCCGCATCACGATCTCGTCGCCCGCCACGCCGTCCGGTTCGATCCGGAAGAACAGTTCCGGGCTCGCCCCGATCAGGGTGTCCCCGGCCCGCGGCAGCACGTACATGTACGGCGACGGGTTCCGCTCGCGCAGCCGCCGGTAGACGTCCAGCGGCTCCAGGTCCGTGGTGACGTCGATGCGGTGCCCGATCTGGATCTGGTACAGGTCGCCGACCCGGAGGTGCTCCAGGCAGCGGTCCGCCCAGCCCAGGAACGTCTCCCGGTCGACGCTGTCGCGCACCGAGCGGGGCGCGGGCGCCCCGGGAGCGCCGCCGGGGACGGCCCCGGCCGCCGCGGCGGCGGCAGCGGCCACGTCGGCCCCCGGCCCCGCCGCCGCGAACTCCGGTGCCTCAGCCCGCAGATGACGCGGGGCGCCGCCCGCGACGTCGTACCAGACGGTCTCCCGGAAGAGCGACAGCGTGATGTCCGGGCCGTGCGGCTCCTTGGTCCGCTCCGGCAGCGTCTCCATGTGCCAGGCGGACTCGTACGCGAAGGTCGCCAGGAAGCCGAACGCGTAGCCCCGCGCGGGCACCTCGCCGCTCACCTCGAAGACCCGCTGGGCCCGGCCGAGCGCCGCCCAGAGCATGTCCTGGCCGGTGAAACGCAGCCGGTACGGCCCGGGTTCCGGGCCCGGTGCCCTGTCCCGGGCGAGCCCCGCCGCCCCGGCGGCCCGGGCGAGCGCCGCCGCCACCGCCGGAACGCCGTCGATGTCGAGGTACCGGTCGTACACCCGGATCTCGGCGAGCCGCCCGACGCCCACGACGGCCGAGCGCCGGTCCTCGCCGGCACCGGCCAGGCTCTCCAGGAGGAAGACGTCGTCCGAGGGGCGGCCACCGGTCAGCCGGGTGTAGAGCGCGAGCGGTTCGTGCCGGGGGACAGGGGCGGAGCCGACGCGCACGTCGATGATTTCCATTGCGGTCAAGACGAACTCCCCACCTTTGTTCCGTCAGGGTGTGACGAGAGTCAATCAACCGGTCCGTGAACGGGGCCAGACCAATTCCGTGGGGCCGATACGGTCCATTTCTCGATTACTTGACCGGGTGCACGGAGCGGATATGTAGTGGGCGCACATTCGACGCACGTACGGAAGGCACACGCATGGCCACCGAAGTGATGGAACAGACCGAACGGCACACCGTCGAATCCGCCCCGGACGCCGATCTGGCCGCGGCCGCCGACTCCTGGCGCGCGTTCCCCGCCGCCCAGCAGCCCGACTGGCCCGACCCGGCCGCGCTGCGCGACGTCACCGGCCGCCTCGCCGCGGCCGCCCCGCTGGTCACCGCCGGCGAGTGCGACGCCCTGCGCGCGCGCATGGCGGCCGTGGCCCGCGGCGAGGCGATCCTGCTGCAGGGCGGCGACTGCGCCGAGACCTTCGCACAGGTGACCCCCGACTCGGTGCGGCGCAAACTCAAGACGCTGCTGCAGATGGCGGTCGTCCTCACCCACGCCACCGCGCTGCCGGTCGTCAAGGTCGGCCGGATGGCGGGGCAGTACGCCAAACCGAGATCCAGTCCGGTCGAACGGCAGGGCGAGCTGACCCTGCCGTCGTACCGCGGTGACGCCGTCAACGGCCTGGAGTTCACCGCCGAGGCCCGCACCCCCGACCCAGGCCGGCTGCACACCATGTACGAGGCGTCGGCGCGCACCCTCGGCCTGGTCCGCTCCCTGACCACCGGCGGCTTCGCCGGCCTGAGCCAGGTCCACGCCTGGAACCGGGGGTTCGTGGCCAGCTCGCAGGCGGGCCGGCGGTACGAGGCGCTCGCCGACGAGATAGGCCGCAGCCTGGCCTTCATGCGCGCCTGCGGCATCGACACGCGGGAACTGGGCACCGCCGACTTCTACGTCAGCCACGAAGGGCTCCTGCTGGACTACGAGGCCGCCCTCGTCCGCACCGACCCGGAGACCGGCCGCGCCTACGCGGGCAGCGGGCACCTGCTGTGGATCGGGGAACGCACCCGCCAGCCCGACGGCGCCCACCTGGAGTTCTTCTCCCGCCTCAGCAACCCGATCGCCGTGAAGCTCGGCCCGTCGGCCACCGCCGACGACGCGCTGAACCTGATCGACCGCCTCGACCCGCGGCGCGAGCCGGGCCGCCTCACGTTCGTGGTCCGCGCGGGCGCCGACCGGGTGCGGGACGTGCTGCCGGTCCTGGTCGAGAAGGTCCGCTCCGAGGGGGCGCGGGTGTGCTGGGTCAGCGACCCGATGCACGGCAACACCACCACCGCGCCCAGCGGTCTCAAGACCCGCCGCTTCGAGACGGTGCTGGACGAGGTGCGCGGCTTCGTGGAGGTCCACCGCGCCCTCGGCACCCACCCGGGCGGCATCCACGTCGAGCTGACCGGCGACGACGTCACCGAGTGCGTCGGCGGCGGCAACCCGCTGCTGGCCGAGGACCTGCCGGCCCGGTACGAGACGGCCTGCGACCCGCGCCTGAACCACACCCAGTCACTCGACCTCGCCTTCCTGCTCGCGGAGATGTACCGCGACCGCTGACCGGCGCCGCCCGCCGGCCACCGCGGGTCACGGCAGCCCGGCTCCTCCGCGGGGCGCCTCCAGCGTCCGGGTCACCAGCTCGTGCGGCGGGTCCTGCTCCAGGTAGAAGTGCTCCCCGGGCAGCGTCCGGAACCGGAACGGACCCCCGGTGACCCCCCGCCAGGCCGCCGCCTGGGCCGCGCTCACCCGGGGGTCCGAGGCGCCGACCAGCGCGGTGACCGGGCAGGCGAGCGGGCCGGCGGGACCGCGGCCGTACCCGGCGAGCATCCGGAAGTCGGCCCCGATGTAGGGCAGGACCAGGTCCACGAACGACCGGTTGCGCAGCAAACCCGGGTCCGTGCCGCCCAGTTCGAGCAGGGTCCGGGTGACCGCCGCCTCGTCCCAGGTGGTCGCCGCCGCCGGGTCCGGCAGGTGCAGCTGCGGGGCGCGGGCCCCCGAGGCGAACAGGTGGTCCACGGCGCGGCCCGCCGCCTCCAGGGCCCGGGCCGTCTCGTAGGCGACGGTCGCCCCCATGCTGTGCCCGAACAGGGCGAGCGGCCGGGAGTCGTCCACCGCCAGCAGCTCCGCCGCGATCTCCCGCGCCATGGGCGCGAGTTCGGTGGCGTACGGCTCACCGAACCGCTCGGCGCGCCCCGGATAGCACACCGCGAGCACCTCCACCGTGCCGAGGGCCTTCCCCCAGCCGCGGAAGAAGTACGGCGAGCCGCCGGCGTGCGGGAAGCACACCAGGCGCCGCTCGGCGAAGGGTCTCGGTTCCACCACTTGTGTCCACAGCATGCTGCCCCCTGGGATCGTCGCTCGCTCACGCACTCACCGGTGCCCCGGCCATGCTCGTGCGCCGCGCTGACACCCCGCTGACACGGCGGCCCCCGCCCGTGCTGTCAGCCGCCTGTCAGGGCCGCTCGCCAGCATGGACGGTACGGGCCTCCTGCCGCCAGCGGCAGGACCCGTCCCGTCCCCCGACCCACCCCAGGAGCATCATGCCGCCGGCCACCTCGACGTACCCCTCGATCACCGAGGCCATCATGATGCCGCGCCTCGTCCGGCTCGGCTCCAACCTCTACGGGGCCGTCTTCACGCTGATGAAGCTGCTGCCCGCCCACTACATCCTGCAACGCGCCCGGGACCGGGGCGAGCTGGGATCCGACACGGTCATCGTGGAGACCACCTCCGGCACCTTCGGGCTGGCCCTCGCCATGCAGGCCGCCCTGCTGCGCCGCAAGCTGATCCTGGTCAGCGACCCGGCGATCGACGCCAACCTGTACCGCAGGCTCACCGACCTCGGCGCCCGCGTCGAGATCTGCCAGGAGCCGTCCCCGGTCGGCGGCTACCAGACGGCCCGCCTGAACCGGCTCGCCGAGATCCGGGCCGAACTGCCCGACTCGTTCTGCCCCGAGCAGTACAGCAACCCCGACAACCCGCGCTCCTACGGCGCCGTCGCCGACCAGCTGCAGCGCACCCTCGGCACGGTCGACTGCCTCGTCGGGCCGGTCGGCTCCGGCGGCTCCATGTGCGGCACCACCCGGGGTCTGCGGGTCCGCACCCCGCACACCGTCGCCCTCGGCGTCGACACCCACCGCAGCGTCCTGTTCGGCCAGGAGGACGGCCCGCGCGAGCTGCGCGGCCTCGGCAACAGCCTGTGGCCGGCCAACCTCGACCACAACGTCTTCGACGAGGTCCACTGGCTGTCCGCCGCCGAGGCCTACGCCAGCACCCGCGCGCTGCACACCCGGCACGCCCTGTTCCAGGGCCCGACCAGCGGCGCCGCCTACCAGGTCGCCCGCTGGTGGGCCGAACGCAACCCCGACCGCACCTGCGTGGTGATGCTCCCCGACGAGGGCTACCGCTACCAGGCCACCGTCTACGACGACGCCTGGCTCGCCGCCAACGGCCACGCGGCGGCGGACCGCCCGGCCGAACCGCTGCGGGTCACCGGGCCGCAGGCCGCGGGGGAGCGCTGGTCCCGGCTGGTCTGGCGCCGCCGCGGGTACGACGCGGTACCGGGCACGGTCGCGCGGCCCACCGGGGACCGGACGGTGCCGGCGGACGGGGTGCTGTCATGAGCGTCCAGGACCCCGGAGCCGGGGACACCGGCCGCCTCACCCGCACCCTCGCCCCGCGCACCCGCCGCATCGTCTACGGCGAGCAGGGGCCCGACGACATCCGCCGCGAGCTGGAACCCATCACCACGGTCGACCTCGCGCACATCGTGATGCTCGTCCGCAGCGGGCTGCTGCCGGGCACCGCCGGGGCCCGCCTCGTCACCGCCGTCCGCGCGCTGCGCGACAGCGGCTTCCGCGCGCTGGACGGCCTCGACGCGCCGCGGGGCGCCTACCTCATGTACGAGGGCCACCTCTCCGACGCGCTGGGCGCGGACGTCGGCGGCAAGCTGCACACCGCCCGGTCCCGCAACGACCTCAAGGCGACCGTCACCGCGATGCGGCTGCGCACCGAACTCGGCGGCCTCTATGGGGAGCTGATGCGCCAGCAGGGCGTGCTGCTCGCGCGGGCCCGGGCGCACGCCGACGTCGTCATGCCCCTCTACACCCACTTCCAGCCCGCGATGCCGGTCAGCTACGGCTACTACCTCGCGGGCATCGCCGCCGCCCTCGACCGCGACCTCGCGGCCCTGGCCCACACCGTCGACGAACTCGACCGCTGCCCGCTGGGCGCGGGCGCCGTCGCCGGCACCGACCTGCCCATCAACCCCGAGCACACGGCCGCCCTGCTCGGCTTCACCGCACCGCCGCTGCACGCCACCGACGCCGTCGCCGCCCGCGACACCCTGCTGCGCTCCCTCGCCGTGGTCGCGTCGGCCGCGGTCACCCTCAGCCGGCTCGCCACCGACCTGCAACTGTGGAGCACCCAGGAGTTCGGCTTCCTCGACTTCCCCGAACGGCTCGTCGGGGGCAGCTCCGCGATGCCGCAGAAACGCAACGCGTTCCTGCTGGAGCACGTCAAGGCCAAGGCGGCGATCGCCGTCGGCGCGTGGACGGCGGCGGCCTCCGCCATGAAGTCGACCCCGTTCACCAACTCCATCGAGGTCGGCACCGAGGCCGTCTCCGTCGCCTGGCCCGCCCTGGCCGCCGTACGGGACCAGATCCTGCTGGGCCAGGTGCTGGTGTCCGGGGCGCGCCCGGTCGCCGGGCGGATGGCGGACCGCGCCCGGGAGGGCTTCGTCACGGCCACCGTGGTCGCCAACCGGATGGTCGCGCAGGGCGTGCCGTTCCGCACGGCCCACCACGTCGTCGGCGCGGCCGTGCGCCGTGCGGTCGAGGCCGGCGAGACCGAGCTCACCGGCCTCGACGGGACCGGGCTGCCCGGACTGCACGAGGTCGTCGCGGACCTCGACCGCGGCGGCGGCCCCGGGGAGTGCGCCAAGGTGGTGGACGCCCTGCGCGGCCGGCTGGCCGAGCACGCCCGGTGGGCCGCCGTCCACCGGGCCCGCCTGCGCCAGGCCGCCCGCCGGCTGGACGACGAGGCGGCGGCCGTCGTGGCGCGGTACGCCCCCGGAGGCGCGGGGTGAGCGGCGGCTGGTTCGTGTATCTGTACGGCGCCCTCGCGCGAGCGGGGCGCCGTCCGAGGGAGAGGCGTGCGATGAACGGCAGATGGATGGCGTTCCTGGAGAGCAACACCACCGGCACCGGACGGGAGTTCTGCGCCGCCGCCCGCGCCCGTGGTCTGCGGCCCGTCCTGCTCGCCCGCGACCCGGGACGGTACCCGTACGCGGCCGAGGACGGGATCGACACCCGGACCCTGGACACCACGGACCCGGACGCGGTGCTGCGCACCCTGACCGGCCTCGCCGACGACGCCGGCCTCGCCGGTGTCACCTCCAGCTCCGAGTACTACGTCGCGGCGGCCGCCCGGGCGGCCGCCCGGCTCGGCCTGCCCGGACCGGACGGCGACGCGGTGGAGGCCTGCCGCGCCAAGGACGTCCAGCGCGCGCGGCACCGCGCGGCGGGCGTCCCGGTGCCGGGGTTCGCGACCGTGACCGACCCGGAGGCGGCCGTCGCCGCCGCACGGTCCATCGGCCACCCCGTCGTGCTCAAACCGGTGAGCGGCTCCGGCTCGGTCGGCGTACGGCTGTGCCGCGACGCCGACGACACCCGCGCCTGGGCCCGCCGGCTCCTGGACGGCACCCCGGACGCCCGCATCCTGGTGGAGGAGGCGGTGTCCGGACCGGAGTTCTCCGTCGAGACCTTCGACGGCGAGGTCGTCACCGTGGTGGCCAAGCACATCGGCCCCGCCCCCTATTTCGTGGAGACCGGCCACGACGTCCCCGCCGTCCTCCCCGAGCCCACCGCCGGGGCCCTGGGGGAGACGGCCGTACACGCCGTCACCGCGCTCGGCCTCGGCTGGGGCGCCGCCCACACCGAACTGCGCTGGTCCAGCGGCGGCCCGGTCGTCATCGAGGTCAACCCCCGCCTCGCGGGCGGCATGATCCCGGTCGCCGTCCGCGCCGCCCTCGGCGTCGACCTCGTGGACGCCGTGGTGGCCCGGGCCGCCGGTCTGCCCGCCGCGGACCCGGTGCCCGGCACGGGCCACGCCGCCGTCCGCTTCGTCCGGGCCACCCGCGAGGGCCGGGTCGGCCGGGTGCGGGGACTGTCCGCGGCGGCCGCGGCCCCCGGCGTCCTGGCCGCCCGGGCGACCACCGCCGTCGGCCGGGACGTCCGGATCACGCACTCCTTCCAGGACCGCCTGGCCAGTGTGGTGGCCGCGGCCCCCGACTCGCCGCGGGCGGCCCGCCGCGCCCTGGCGGCCGCCGACCTCATCGAGATCGACCTGGAGCCGGCTGCCGCCGCCCCGCACCCGACACGAGAGAGGGCCCCCGTCCGATGACCGAGACCACCGCCCCCGGCGGGGGAGGGCGGGAGCACACCGGCCCCCTCGCCCCCGGCGCCGGGACACCGCCCGGGCAGGGCCCGGCCGAGTTCACCGCCGTCCTCCCGCGCTGGCGCGCCCCCCACGCCGGCGGCCCCGGCACCGCCACCCTCCGCGCCCCCCTGCCCCCCGGCCTCACCGACGCCCTGGACCGCACCGCCCGCGCCCTCGGCACCGGCCTGCCGTCCCTCCTGCTCGCCGCGCACGCCCGGGTCCTGGCCACCCTCACCTCCGAGCAGGGCGTCGTCTCCGGCCACGTACCGGCCCGGCAGGGGAGCGCGACGCGGGCGCTGCGCCTCACCGTCGCCCCGTCCACCTGGGCCGCACTGGTCGACGCCGTCGGCAGCGCGCCGCACACGACCGGGCCCCACGACGCCGTACTGGACCTGTCCGGGCTCGCGACCGGCACGCCCGGCGCGGGCCCGGACGCCGTGGTGCGGTTCTCCTGGGTACGCGACCGCCAGGGCGTCGCCCTGCACGTGACGTACGACCTCGCCGCCTTCGACGGCGACCACGCCGGGCGGCTCGCCGGATACCAGCTGGCCGCCCTGCGCCTGCTCACCGAGGACCCGTCCGCCCGCCACGATCGGCAGAGCCTGCTCTCCCCCGAGGAGGCCGCGACCCAGCTCTACGCCCTCGCCGGGCCGCGCGTCGACGCGCCCGCCCACACCTTCGTCGACCTGTTCCGGCAGCGGGCACGTCAGGACCCGCGCGCCCCCGCCGCCGCCCACGGCGCCCGCACCTGGACCTACCGGGAACTGGACGAACGCTCCGACCGCGTCGCCCGTGCCCTGGCGGCGGCGGGCGCGGGCGCCGAGGACGTGGTCGCCGTCGTCATGGACCGCACCCTGGACTGGATCGCGAGCGCCCTCGGCGTCCTCAAGGCGGGCGCCGTGTACCTCCCGATGTCCCCGGACCTCCCCGCGGAGCGGGTGGCCGTCCAGCTGGACGAGGCCGTCTGCGTGCTGGCCCTCACCGACGACCGCGGCGAGGCCGTCGTCCGCAAGGCCTCGGCCGAACTCGACCACGGTCCGGCCGTGCTGACGACACGGCACGTCGAGGACGCCTGCGGGCACCCCCTCCCGGAACCGCCGGCCCTCACCCAGGCCGCCTACATCTACTTCACGTCCGGCTCCACCGGCACCCCCAAGGGCGCCCTGTGCGAGCACGCCGGCCTGGTCAACCACCTCCACGCCAAGACCGACGACATGGGGCTCGGCACGGGGTCCGGCCAGGTCGTGGCACAGACCGCGTCCCTGGGCTTCGACATCTCCCTGTGGCAGTTCGCCGCGCCCCTGTCGGCCGGTGCCACCGTGCGCATCGTCGACACCGACGTCCTGCTCGACGTGTCCGGGTTCCTGGACGAGCTGGTCGCCGGCGGCGTGACCGTGGCCCAGACCGTGCCCGCCTACCTCGACGTCCTGCTGCGCCACCTGGAGCGGCACCCGCGCGGCCTCGGCCCCCTGCACACCCTCTGCGTCACCGGCGAGGTCCTCGGCCACGAGCTGGTCCGCCGCTGGTTCGCCGCCCAGCCGGGCGTCCGCCTCGTCAACGCCTACGGCGCCACCGAGGTCTGCGACGACACCATGCACGAGGTCCTCGACACCGTCCCCCGACACGGCTTCGTCCCGCTGGGCCGGTCCTTGAGGAACGTCAACCCCTACGTCCTCGACCACAATCTGCAGCTCGTCCCCCTCGGCACGACCGGCGAGATCGCGTTCTCCGGGGTCTGCGTGGGCCGCGGCTACATCAACGACGAGGACCGCACCCGGCAGGCCTTCGTCCCCGACCCGTTCCGCGCCGACACCCGCATGTACCGCACCGGCGACTTCGGCCGCTGGCTGCCCGACGGACGCCTGCAGTTCCTCGGCCGGCACGACGAACAGGTGCAGATCCGCGGCTACCGCATCGAACTCGGCGAGATCGAGCACCGGCTGGCGGCCATGCCCGGCGTGCGGGAGGCCGCGGTCGTCAGCGACGGCGACCCGGGCGCCGCCCGCGCCCTCACCGCCTTCTTCACCACGGACGGCACCGATCCCGAGCTGCCCGACGCCGCCCGGGCCCGGGACTTCCTCGCGGCCCTGCTGCCCGACTACATGGTGCCGACCTACTGCCACCGGCTCGAACGCCTCCCGCTCACCGCGAACGGAAAGGTCGACAAGTCGGCACTGAGCGAACTCGCCGGTACCCTCGGCCACGGCGGCGCCGCCCGGACCGCGCCCGCGACGGCCGACGAGCGGCGCCTCGCCGTGGCCTGGGCCGAGGTGCTCGGCGTCCCGCTGGAACGCATCGGCACCGACGACGCCTTCTTCGCACTCGGGGGCACCTCCCTGGCCGCCGCCCGCCTCATCGCCCACCTCGGCCGCCACCTGACGGTCGCCGACCTGGTCGCCCACCCGGTCCTCGCCGACCTCGCCCGCGTCCTGACCCGCCGCCGCGCCGGCGCGCCGGGCCGGGAACGGCACGGCAGGCTGCTGCACCCGCTGCTGGAGGTACCCAGCCCGCACCACACCCTGGTGTGCTTCCCGTACGCCGCCGGGAACGCGGTCAACTTCCGGGCGCTCGCGGAGGAGCTGAAGTACGACGGCATCGCCGTGTACGGCGCCGAGCCGCCCGGCCACGACTTCGCCGCCCCCGACGAACCCCTCCAGGACGTGCCCCGGCTGGCCCGCCGGGCCCGCGACGAGATCCTCGACCACCTCACCGGCCCCGTCCTGCTGTGGGGGCACTGCGCGGGCGCCGCGACCGCCCTGGAGACCGCCCGGCTCCTCCAGGAGGCGGGCCGGCCCGTCGAGCGGGTCTTCCTCGGCGCCCAACTGCTCCCCGACGCCGACCGGTTGCGGGCGGAGCTCGCCGACCTCGCGGCGGTGGACCGGCCCACCCTGCTGGGCCGGCTCCGCGGCGGCCGGGCGTTCGTGGAGCTGGACGCCTACCAGCCGGAGCGCGCCGCGGTCGCCGACCGCGCCTACCGGCACGACCTCGGCACCGCCCACCGGCACCTCATCCGCCTCCAGGAACAACCGGACCCGCGCCGGCTGGCCGCCCCGGTGGACGTCGTCGTGGCCCGCGACGACCCGCAGACCGCGGACGCGGCGCGCGCGGCCGGCGCCTGGCGCAGCCTCGCCGAGCACGTCACCCTCCACCAACTGGACGACGGAGGACACTACTTCGTCGGCACTAGGCCCGCGCTCAGCGCGGCGCGCGTACGGGCGGCGCTCGCCCCCGCACCCGCGTCCGGGCACCTGCCGGACCCACCGGAAAGGACGTACACGTGACCACGATCGACCACCGCCGGGTGACCGCCACCGGCGTCAGCACCGCCTTCGGCACCTTCGGTGAACTGCTGCAGGGCGTGCTGCCCGAGGACGACGGCAACTTCCTGGTCACCCTGCCGGTCGCCCGCTGGTCCACCGCCCGCTTCGAACTCACCCCGGACGAACCGGAGGTGACGGTCGGCCCCGCGCACAAGAAGAAGGCGCTTCGGCTGGCCCGGATGATCCTGGACGACTGCGGAACACCCGGCGGCGGGGTGCTGCACATCGACAGCACCCTGCCCGAGGGCAAGGGACTGGCCAGCTCCTCCGCCGACCTGGTGGCCACGGCACGCGCCGTCGCCAACGCCCTCGGCGTGCCCATGCCGCACCGCCGCATCGAGACGTACCTGGCGCGCATCGAACCCACCGACGGCGTCCTGTACCCGGCGATCGTCGCCTTCCACCACCGCAGCGTGCGGCTGCGCGCCCGGCTGGGCTCACTGCCCCCGATGACGGTCGTCGGCATCGACGAGGGCGGATCCGTCGACACCGTCGCCTTCAACGCCCTGCCGAAACCCTTCACCGCGGCCGACCGGCGGCGCTACGCCCGCCTCCTCGACCGCAT
Source organism: Streptomyces sp. NPDC029151 (assembly GCF_055564315.1). Classification (NCBI taxonomy): domain Bacteria; kingdom Bacillati; phylum Actinomycetota; class Actinomycetes; order Kitasatosporales; family Streptomycetaceae; genus Streptomyces; species Streptomyces sp. NPDC029151. The sequence goes on along the minus strand of NZ_JBVHWQ010000002.1, from coordinate 627,714 downwards.
CACCCACGCCGTGGCCCGCCACGACCTCCCCGAGGTCGGCCGGGTCGCCACCGAGAGCGCCCGCATGAACCAGGTCCTGCGGCACAAACGCTCGCTGGAGCCGATGATCCGCATCTGCGAGGACATCGGCGGGCTCGGCGTCGTCATCGGCCACAGCGGCACCTCGCTGGGCATCCTGCTGGACGCGGGCGCCCCCGGGCACGTCGGCCGGCTCGCCGCCGCCGCACAACGCTGCCAGGAGCTCGAGGGCAACGTGACGGTCTACCACACCCTCAGTTTCCACTGAGCCGCACGGGGGTCCACCAGGTGGTGGACCCCAGGTTCAACCGGTCGCTGCTGTCGCCGGCACACCCCCCGCGAAGAGCATGGATGCATGAAGAATCTTCCTGTACGCATGGCTCGTTGGAGCGCCGCCCACCCGTGGCGGGGCATCGTCGGCTGGCTGGTGTTCGTCGTCCTCTGCCTCGGCATCGGCATCTCCGTCGGCACCAACGCGGCGACCACCGAGGACTTCCGCATCGGCGAGGCGGGACGCGGTGAGGAGATCGCCGCCGAGGGCGGGCTCCAGCAGCGCCCCGTCGAACACGTCCTGATCACCGCCCGGCCCGGCAGCGGATCGTTCGACATCGCCGCCGCCGACACGGCCGCGGCCGACATCGCCGCCCGGATGCACAAGCTCCCCGAGGTCCGCTCCGTCGCCGACCCCGTGCACAACGCGAAGAACACCGCCGTCCGCGTCACGGTCACCCTGAAGGGACCCGAGCTGGAGGGCAAGAAGCACGTCGACCCGCTGCTCGCCCAGACCGCCGCCGTCCAGAAGGCCAACCCCGGCCTGCGGGTCGAGGAGACCGGGTCGCCCTCCATCAGCAAGGGCGTCGACGGACTGCGCGGTGACGACCTCTCCCGCACCGAGGTCATCGCCCTGCCGGTCACCCTCATCACCCTGCTGCTGGTCTTCAGCTCCATCGCCATGGCGCTCGTACCGCTGCTGCTCGCCCTGTCCTCGATCGTGGCGGCCGTGGGCCTGTCGATGGTGGCCTCGCACGCCTTCCCCGACGCGGGTGTCGGCACCAACGTCATCCTGCTCATCGGCCTCGCCGTCGGCGTCGACTACACCCTCTTCTACCTCAAGCGCGAGCGTGAGGAACGGGCCCGGTCACAAGGCAGGCTGAGCCCGCAGGCCGTGGTCGAAATCGCCGCCGCCACCTCCGGCCGCGCCGTCGTCCTCTCCGGTCTCGCCGTCGCCGTCTCCAGCGCCACCCTCTACCTCGCCGACGACGTCATCTTCTCCTCCATCGCCACCGGCGCCATCGTCGTCACCCTCGTCGCCGTCGTCAGCTCCCTCACCGTGCTGCCGGCCCTGCTCGCCATGATGGGCACGCGCGCCGAGCGCCGGGCGGAGCGCCGGGCCGCCCGCGGGCTCGCCCCGAAGAAGCAGAAGGCGCACCGGAACGGCCCCGGCCGGCTGACCGCCGCCGTGCTGCGCCCCGTCGCCAAGCGCCCCGCCGCCACCCTCACGGTCACCGTCCTCGCGCTGCTCGCCCTGGCCGCCCCGGTCCTCGGCCTGAAGCTCACCGACATGGGCCGCGAGACCCACTCCCGCTCCATCGTGGCCATGCAGGTCTACGACCGCCTCAACGCGGCCTTCCCCGACCTGAAGTCCATGCACCAGGTCGTCGTCCGCGCCGACGCCGACCGCTCCGCCGAGGTCACCGCCGCCCTGCGCGAACTCGCCGCCGACGTCAAGGACGACCCGCGCCTGAGCGGCACCTCCACCCTGACCACCTCGCCGGACAAGCGGATCAGCATGCTCCAGCTGCAGGTCCCGCACTACGTCAGCTCGGACGAGGCCCAGAGCTCGCTCAAGGACATCCGCCACACCTACGTCCCCGAGACGGTCGGCAAGATCACGGGCGCCGAGACCGCCGTGACCGGTGACGTCGCCCGCTACACCGACTACCCGACCCACCAGGAACAGAAGCTGCCGCTCATCATCGGGGCCCTCCTCCTGGTCACCTTCGGCATGACCGTCTGGGCGTTCCGCTCCGTCGTCCTCGGCCTGGTCGGCATCGTCCTCAACATGCTGTCCGCGGCCGCCTCGCTGGGCATCCTGGTCATGGTCTTCCAGCACACCTGGGCCGAGGGCCTGGTGGACTTCACCTCCACCGGATCGATCGGGTCCCGCGTGCCGCTGTTCCTCTTCGTGATCCTGTTCGGCCTGTCGATGGACTACCAGGTGTTCGTGATCAGCCGGATCCGGGAGGCCGCCCTGCGCGGGGTCCCGACCCGCAAGGCCGTCATCGAGGGCATCGGCAGCTCGGCCGGCGTGGTCACCAGCGCCGCCGTGGTCATGGTCACCGTCTTCGCGAGCTTCGCGGCCCTGCACCTGATCGAGATGAAGCAGATCGGTTTCAGCCTCGCCGTCGCCGTCCTCCTGGACGCCTTCGTCATCCGCATGCTGGTCCTGCCGTCCCTGATGCTCCTGCTCGGCGAGGCCAACTGGTGGCCCTCCAAGGGAGTCCGCCGTGCCCGCACCACCACCGAACCGGCCGCCCGCTCCCTGGAAGCCGTCCGGTGACCCCCGCCGCCGATACGATCTCCCAACGCCCCCCCGATTGAGGTGAATCAGCGTGTCCCAGTGGCAGCAGCAGCCGAGCGACCGGCTCACCCTGGACCGGATCCGTCGCTGGAACCTGGCGGGCTGGATCCTGCTCGGCCTGCTGCCGACGGCCGTCGCCGTGGCCGACCGGTCCCCGGCCCGCAAGTTCTGGCTGCTCGGCCTGCTCGCCCTGATCGCGCTGTGCCACACCGTCACCCTCGTCCGGCCCCGCAACCGGGTCCTGACCCGCCGCGCCTACCTCGGCGTCCTCGCCCTCGTCCTGGGCGCCAGCTCCTACCTGCTCGACGGCGGTGCCGCCTTCTACGTGGTGTCCCTGCCGCAGTTCTGGCTCTTCACCCGCGGACCGCGGGAAGCGGCCGCGTTCAGCGGTGCGGCCGCCGCCCTCACGGTGTTCGGCGGCACGCTCGGCCAGGGCTGGAGCCCCCAGTTCCTCACCGGCAACGCGGTGTTCACGGTCATCGCCTACGCCGCCGGGGTCGGCCTGGGCCTGTGGATGCACCGCTTCGTCGGCCAGAGCAACGAGCGCCAGGAGCAGCTGACCGCGGAACTGGTCCTCACCCAGGAGGAACTGGCCGCCGCCTACCAGCGCCAGGGCGCGGCCGAGGAACGCGAGCGGATGGCCCGGGAGATCCACGACACCCTCGCCCAGGGCTTCGCCTCCATCGTCGTGCTCGCCGAGGCCGCCCGCGCCGCCGTCGACGCCGACCCCGGGCGCTGCGCACAGCAGCTCGCCTCCATCGAGCAGACCGCGCGCGAGAACCTCACCGAGGCCCGCGTCCTCGTCGGCTCCGTCCCGGCGAGCGGCGTCGCACCCGGCTCGGTCGCCACCACCCTGCGCCGGACCCTGGACCGCTTCGTGCAGGACACCGGCCTCACCGTCACCGCCGAACTGCCGGACGTCGACCTGGACCAGCGCACCCGCGTCGCCCTGCTGCGCTGCACCCAGGAATCCCTCGCCAACGTGCGCAAGCACTCCGGCGCCTCCACCGTCGGGGTCGTCCTGTCCGAGGTACCGGGCGGGGTCGAGCTGGAGATCACCGACGACGGCAACGGGTTCGTCGTGGAGGAGTCCCGCGGTTTCGGCCTCGACGGCATGCGCCGGCGCCTCGCCGAACTCGACGGTGAACTGACCGTCACCAGCTCCCTGGGGGACGGCACCCGCGTCCTCGCCACTCTTCCCACACAGGGCCCCGAACACGGCTGAGGCGCGGCCTCGGCTCCCGCCGGGCCGTCGTGGCCACCCGATCGCGAAGGACATCAGATGACCGACACCGACAACGACCGGATCCGCGTGGTCGTGGTGGACGACCACGCCGTGATGCGCGCCGGGGTCGTCGCCCTGCTGACTGGCGAGCCCACCATCGAGATCGTCGGCGAGGCGAGCGACGGACGCGAGGGCGTCGACCTGGTCCGGCGGCTCGCCCCCGACGTCGCCCTCCTCGACCTGCGCATGCCGGTCCTCGACGGCGTCGCCGCCACCACCGAGATCGTCGCCCTGCCGGTGCGGACCCGGGTGCTGATCCTCACCACCTACGACACGGACGTGGAGATCGAACGGGCGGTGGAGGCCGGCGCCGTCGGGTACCTGCTCAAGGACACCACCCGGGAGCAGCTCGCGGACGCCATCCGTTCGGCGGCGCGCGGGGAGACGGTCCTCGCGCCCAAGGTCGCCGAACGCCTCGTGGCCAGAATGCGCCGTCCGGAACCGGTCGCTCTGACCGCGCGGGAACGCGACGTGCTGCTCGCGGTCGCCGACGGGCTGTCCAACGCGGAGATCGGCCGCCGCCTCGTCATCGGCGAGGCCACGGTGAAGACCCATCTGCTGCGGGTCTTCGCAAAACTCGACGTCAGCGACCGCACGCGGGCCGTCGTCGTCGCCCTCGAACGGGGCCTTCTCGCCCGCTCCTGACCATCCATGTCATCTCCACACGTATCTGTCGTGAGCGCACAACTCCTTACGTGATCCACATCTCCCTCGCTTATGCTCCGCACGGGTGGCGCCGCGTGAGAGGGGATGCGAACGTGATGTGCCGACACAAGTCCTCGCCAAAGGTGACCGAGGGTGCCGGGCAGCCGGACGCACTGCTCGTCAGGAGCGGGCACCTTCCCGCCCCCCGGCTGGGCCGGCTCGTTCTCCTCGCCGCGCTGCTGTGCTACTTCAGCATCACCCTGCTCAACATCCTCAGCTCCCACGCCTCGGCGACCGAGGCCGGCCTCGCGGTGGTGTGCCTGTTCGGCATCATGGGGCTCCAGCTGCTGCACTCCAGACCCGGTGCGCAGCTGGAGCCCGCGCCCCGCAAGGCGGTCACGCTGAGCGTCCAGGCGCTCCTCACCTACCTGCCCTTACTGATCTTCCGGACGCAGTGGGGCTCGATGGCGGGGTTCCTCGCCGGCTCCCTGCTGCTCCTCCTGCCGCCGAACCGGGCCTGGCTCATGTACGCGGTGGTGGGCGCCTCGATGCTCATGCCGCCGCTCCTCGCCGACCTGCCCCTGGTCGAGATGTTCTACTACGTCCAGTCCACCCTGCTGACCGGCCTCGTGGTCTTCGGTCTCACCCGGCTGGCCGACCTGATCCGCGTCCTGCACGAGACCCGCGGCGAACTGACCCGCGTCGCCGTCACCCAGGAACGCCTCCGCTTCGCCCGCGACCTGCACGACCTGCTCGGCTACAGCCTCTCCGCGATCACGCTCAAGGGCGAGCTGATCCACCGCCTGCTGCCCACGCACCCGGGCCGCGCCAAGGCCGAGGTCGAGGAGGTGCTCACCATGTCCCGGCAGTCGCTGGCCGACGTGCGCAGCGTCGCCAGCGGATACCGTGACATGTCCCTGCAGGAAGAGATCAGTTCGGCCCAGTCCGTGCTCAGCGCCGCCGACGTGCGCGTCGACGCACGGGTCCGCGTCGGAGAGCTGGAACGCGAACTGGACACGGTGTTCGCGACCGTCCTGCGCGAAGCGGTCACCAACGTGCTGCGCCACAGCCGCGCCACCTACTGCGAGATCACCGCCGAACGCACCGCGGACCGGGTGCGGCTCGTCATCGTCAACGACGGCGTGGCGAGCGGTTACCGGGACTCCTCCCCGCACAGCGGCAGCGGCCTCGGCAACCTCCAGACCCGGCTGAGCGCCGTCGGCGGCACGCTCACCGTGCACCAGGGCGAGGACGGAACGTTCCATCTCGCGGCCCGGGTGCCCGAACACCGGCGCTCCGGCACCGCGCGGACCGCCGACGCCGACGACGGCCAGTCGGCCGCCTGAACGCGGACCAGTCTGTTGAACCGCGTAGTTGATAGGGTGACGGGCGTAGATCGCTTTGCCAAATGGGGGTGGCGTTGCGGTGATTCGGATATTGCTCGCAGAAGACATGAACATGGTCCGGGGGGCGCTCGTCGCGCTGCTGAGCCTGGAAAGCGATTTCGAGGTCGTGAGCGAGCTGGAGCGCGGGGACCAGATCCTCGACGCCGCACTCAAGGTCGAGCCCGACATCGCCGTGATCGACATCGACCTGCCGGGCCTGGACGGCCTCAGCGCCGCCACGCAGATCCGTGAACGGCTGCCCCACTGCCGGACGTTGATGCTCACCAGCCTCGGCCGTCCCGGCACCCTGCGCCGCGCCCTCGCCGCGGAGGTCGACGGATACCTCCTCAAGGACGAGTCGCCCGCCGAACTCGCCCACGCCATCCGGCGCGTGGTCGCCGGCCACCGGGTCATCGACTCCAAACTCGCGCTGGCCGCGTGGAGCGGTACGGAGAGCCCGCTCACCGAGCGGGAGACCGAGGTGCTGCGCCTGGCCGCGGAGGGCTCGGAGGCCAAGGAGATCGCCGGCACGCTCCACCTGTCCACCGGAACCGTGCGCAACTACCTGACGACGGTGGTCGCGAAGCTGAACGCCCGCAACCGGGTGGACGCCATCCGCATCGCCCGTGACGCGGGCTGGCTGGTCTAGGGCCGCTCTTCCGGATCCTGCCGGGGTCGCGCGGGGGGACCCCCCTCGCGTCGACGTCCTCCTCCGCCGTGCGGCCGCACGCACCAGACCCCGCTCGGGTCGGCCGACAGGCACCGTCGCGCGGAGCCGGCCCGATCCGAGAGAGAGGCCCTGGCGCGCCGGGTCCGCCAGGAGTCGCCGCCGTCACTCACACCGGTGAGCGCCGCCGTGCCCAGCGCCGTACCCGGCGTCGTACTCCCCGCCGTACTCCGCGTCGTCCACCGGAGCCGCCATGCCGGCCGCCGCCAGATAGCGGATGATGCCCTCGGTCATCTGCGGCGGCAGCGGCAGCGAGGCCGACGCCTTGTCCGGGGTGACCGGCCAGGCCAGCATCGCGACCACGAGCGCCGCCTCCGGCCGGTGCAGCACGACCGTGTGGCGGCCGCCGACGGCCTCCAGCGACAGACCCGAGTCCAGCCGGGTCAGGACGACGTGGCGGGGCAGCCGCACGGGACGCTGGCCCGGCAGCCAGACCAGCGCCAGCGGGGCGTCGTGCGCCACCGGGAACACCGACAGCAGCGGACCCCGGAGATCGTCGACGCTGAGCGTGCGCACCACCAGATGGGAGAGCCTGCTCAGCGCCGGCAGCATCACCGCGTACAGGTCGACGTGCTGCCCGGCGGCGTTGGCGAGGGACACCGGCCCCAGTTCCATCCGCCGCAGGGCCTCCCGCACCTCGGCACAGGGCCGCTCCACGTAGTCGACCCCCCAGCGGCTCTTCAGCACCACCTGGTCGTTCTCGTCGTCGTGCTCCACGATCACGTCCTCGGACAGCGACCACAGATGGACCGTGACGGCGGCAGCGGGTATGTCTTGCATGACTTACCTTTTCCTGTCAGGAGAGCCTGGCGGGCCTGGCGCTACAGCGGTGCCAGCGTGCGCAGCGGGGCGTCGAGATGCGGCTCACCGGCCAGCACCCGGCAGTGCAGCTCCTGGAGCCGCCGTGACGGCTCGATCCCCAGCTCCCGCACCGAGGTCTCCCGCAGCCGGCGGAACGCCTCCAGCGCCTGCGACGGACGACCGCTGCGGCTGAGGGCCACCATGAGCTGGGCGTGCAGGTTCTCCTGCAACGGGTGGAGGGTGGTCAGCGCGGTCAGCTCGCTCACCAGACGGGCGTGGCGGCCCAGTCGCAGCTCCGCGTCGATGCGCGTCTCCAGGGCGGCGAGCCGCATCTCGTCCAGCCGCAGCGCCTCGGCACGCAGCGCCCCCGACGCCCGTACGTCGCCCAGCGCCTGCCCCCGCCACATCGCGAGACCGTCGGACAGCAGGCGTACACCCCGGTCGTCCTGACCGTCGGCGATCGCCTGGTGACCCTGCTGCACGAGACGCTCGAACTCCCGTGCGTCGACCCGGACCTGCGGCATGTGGAGCTGGTACCCGCTGTGACCGCGCAGAAGGATCCGTTTCGGGTCGATCCGGGGCGTGAGCCGGGAGGCCACGGGGGCGATGCGCTGCCGCAGCTGCTTCACGTACGTCTGTACGGCCGCGGACGGGCCGGTCGGCGGGCACCCCTCCCACAGGCCCTCCGCGATCGAGGTCATGCTCACCTCGCGCCCGGTGTCGATCGCCAGCAGTGCCAGGAGCCTGCGCTGCTTGGCCGCGGTGGGGACGATGGACGCACCGTCGATGCACGCCGTGAACGGCCCGAGGAGCCCGATGTCCAGATGCGCCATGCCAGTTCCCTTCTCTCCGGATGGCGTGAGCCTGGCACGAGGGGCCGAGCGGCGGACAGTGACAGCCCCACAAGAAGGGGATGAATGTGAAAGCCCGCCCATATGAGAACTTCACGTCCCCGTGAGCCGCCCCCGGCCCGGCCCTTCGGGAAACGGGCCGGGCATGCTCTCCCCGTCCGGACGGAGGCCGTCACTCCTCGAACAGCGCCTCCTGCTCCCCCTCCCTCAGCCGCCGCAGCCGCCGGTTGCGCGTGCCCACGACCACGGCCGTCGCCGCCGCCGTCGCGCCGAGGGCGGCCGGGACCATCCAGCCGCGGTCGAGGACGTGTCCGAGCACATGGTCGAGGGAGAGCCGGCCGGGGCCGGTGACGGCGAGTCCGGCCGCGGCCAGGCCCAGGGTCGCCGCGTGCTCGTAGCCGCCCTCCTGGGCGAAGAAGCCGTTGGGCGCGTGGACCGCCGACGCCCCGGCCATCGCGCCGGCCGCCGCCGCGCCCGCCGCCGGGGTGGCGAGGCCCAGCGCCAGCAGCGTGCCGCCGCCCGCCTCCGCCAGGCCCGCCGCCGTGGCGCTCGCCTTGCCCGGGACGTAGCCGACGGACTCCATGAACTGGCCGGTGCCCTCCAGCCCGTGACCGCCGAACCAGCCGAACAGCTTCTGCGCGCCATGCGCGGCCAGCACTCCGCCGGTGCCCAGCCGGAGCAGCAGCAGGCCCAGATCACGTCGGTCGTAACAGCTCACGGTGACTCCCCGGCAGACAGGCGGACAGGTCCCTCCCCGGCTCCCACCCTCGCACCCCCGGCCCCGGCCGGCCCGTCCTGGCTGCCGTTCGGGTGGCGGGACCGGGGGAGCGGTGTGAGCCTGACGCCATGACGATTCAGCCGGCCAGACTCAGCGATCCGGCGGTCCGGGCCTTCGTCCACGCCGTCAACGCGCACGACCGGGAGGGCTTCATGTCCCTGCTCGCGCCCGGCGCGACCATGGCCGACGACGGCTCCGACCGGGACCTCGCCGAGTGGATCGACCGGGAGATCTTCTCCTCCCACGGCCACCTGGAGGTCGACAGCGAGTCCGGCGGGGGCCGCACCCTGCTGGCCCGCTACAGCAACGACACCTGGGGCGAGATGCGCACCAGGTGGAGCTTCACCGTCGACGAGGACGGGCGGATCTCGCGGTTCGAGACCGGACAGGCGTAACCCGCCCCGCGTGGGCCCGCGTTCGCGTGCGCTGCGGCCTCCGGCGTCCGGGGCATGACGGCACGGTCGCCGGGACGCGCCGGCATCGAGGTGAGGGCGAGGGAGCGGGGTGGCTCATCGGATTCTCATAACGCGGCAAATTCCGGTCCGTCGGGCCCCACGGGTCGCGAATCCCCTGCTCGAAGCGGTGTACGGTCCCCGGGTGCGCGAATGTTCCCGGCTCAGCCGGCGTGCCGTCCTCGGGCTGACGGCCGCCGCCCTTCCCCTGTCCACCGCCGCCGAGGCCGCCGCCGCGACCCCGGTCGTCGGCGGTGAACGCCTGGCCCGCACCGGCGTCCAGGTGCGCGGCGCCTCCGGACTGCCCGGCAAGCTCACCGCCCAGGCCTGGCTGGTCGCCGACTGCGAGAGCGGGGAGGTGCTCGCCGCGTTCAACGCGCACCGCCGGCTCGCGCCCGCGTCCACCCTGAAGATGCTGTTCGCGGACACCGTGCTGAAGAAGTTCGGCCGCACCGAGCGGTACGAGGTCACCGACGCCGACCTCGCCGACGTCCCGGCCGGCTCCAGCCTCGTCGGCATCAAGCCCGGCCTCACCTACACCGTCGAGCAGTTGTGGCAGGGCGTGTTCCTGCGCTCCGGCAACGACGCCGTGCACGTGCTGTCCCACATGAACGGCGGCATCGCGAAGACCGTCGCCGAGATGCAGGCCAAGGCCGAGGACCTCCAGGCCCTGGACACCCATGTGGTCAGTCCCGACGGCTTCGACCACAAGGGGCAGCTCTCGTCGGCGTACGACCTGACGCTCTTCGCCCGCCACGGCCTGAAGGACGCCGACTTCCGCGGCTACTGCGGCACCCGGACCGCCGACTTCCCGGCGGGCGGCAAGAAGACGTTCCAGATCCAGAACACCGACCGCCTCCTGACCGGGGCATGGGGCCTGAAGACGTACGAGGGCCTGATCGGTGTCAAGAACGGCTACACCAGCCACGCCGGCAACACCTTCACCGGTGCGGCCACCCGCGGCGGGCGGACCCTGCTGGTCACCGTGATGCACCCCGAGTCCGGCGGAAACGCCGTGTACGAGCACACCGCCGCACTGCTCGACTGGGGCTTCACACGCGGGCGTTCGGCCCAGCCGGTGGGCATCCTGGTCGCGCCGCTCAGCGAGGGCGGGGCGGGCACGGGCGCGAGCGCGGCGCCCGGGCGGAAGACCGTGCAGGCGGCGGCGGGCGCGCCCGGCCCGGCGCCCGGGGGCGGCGCGGGGTGGCAGGCCGCCGGTGGCTCCGCCGGGGCGCTGGCGGCCCTGGGACTGGGTGCCTGGGCCCTGCGCCGGCGCCGGGCACGGACGGCGACGGCGCCGGAGGAGAACGGAACCGGACCGCGCGACACCGTGTGACGTGGTGCGGCGGCCGTTCCACCGGCCGGCGTGTACCCGCGGCCCGCCGCGAGGTCCACCCCCAACTCCGGCCCGGTGGAACGGCCGCCGCCTCCCCCCTCGGAGTGGCCGCGGAACTTCCGTGCATCACATGTGAAGCTCTCGTGGAGAAAAGTTGAGCACAGGTCCACGACCGGCCGCAATAGCGCGGATGTTCTACTTCCGCTTGCCGGGGTGCCGGGGGAGCGCCGCTCAGCCCCGCCCGACGTACGGCATCGTCGTCGCCAGCACCGTCGCGAACTGCACGTTCGCCTCCAGCGGCAGCTCCGCCATGTGCCGCACCGTGCGCGCCACGTCGGCCACGTCCATCACCGGTTCCGGGGCCACCTCCCCGTTCGCCTGGAGCGCCCCCGTCCGCATCCGGGCCGTCATGTCGGTCGCCGCGTTGCCGATGTCGATCTGCCCGACCGCGATCCGGTACGGCCGCCCGTCCAGCGACAGCGACTTGGTCAGACCGGTCAGCGCGTGCTTGGTCGCGGTGTAGGCGACCGAGTGCGGGCGGGGCGCGTGGGCCGAGACCGAGCCGTTGTTGATGATCCGGCCGCCCTGCGGATCCTGTTCCTTCATCCGCCGGTAGGCCGCCTGCGCGCACAGGAACGCCCCGTTGAGGTTGGTGTCCACCACGTGCCGCCAGGCGTCGTACGGCAGTTCCTCCACCGGGACCCCGCCCGGCCCGAAGGTCCCCGCGTTGTTGAACAGCAGGTCCACCCGGCCGAACCGCTCCACGACCGCCGTGAACAGCGCGTCGACGTCCTCGGGCCGGGACACGTCGGCCGGTACGGCGAGCGCGGCCGCCCCCGGCACCAGCGCCGCCGTCCCCGCGAGCGGCTCGGCGCGCCGGCCGGCCAGCGCCACGGACCAGCCGGCGCCCAGCAGTTCCACGGCGACGGCCCGCCCGATGCCCGAACCGGCCCCGGTCACCACCGCGATCTTCGAGTGCGTGTCAGTCATGGCACCGCAGCGTAGGCGGCGAGTCCGCCATGCGGAATCAGGTGTCCGCCATACGGTTAACCGACGAGCGCCGTCTCCTCGGCGCCCGCCGCCTCCTCCGCGGGGTACCGCACCCCGATCCGCTCCCGCACCCCGTCCAGCGTGCGCATCACCGCGAGCGTCCCCTCGAGCGGCACGAGCGGCGACTCCTTCTCACCCGCCCGCAGCGCCCGCATCACCTCCGCCGCCTCGTGCCGCAGACTGGTGCGCGGCCCGTCGGCCGGATCGGCGGTGAACTCCTCCGGGTCACGGCCGTCCCGGTGCAGGACGAAACGGTCCGGGTGGAAGAACCCGGACGGGATGTCGATCCGGCCGCGCGAACCGGTGACCGACGCGGTCACCGCCGTACCCCCGACGATCGAGCAGTGCAGCGAGGCCAGCGCCCCGCTCTCCCAGGACAGCACGGCCCCCGTCTGCAGATCGACGCCCTCCGGCGACAGCACCGCGCTCGCGGCGATCCCGTCCGGCTCGCCCAGCAGCAGCTGCGCGAACGACACCGGGTACACACCCAGGTCCAGCAGCGCCCCGCCGCCCAGCGCCGGATCCCGCAGCCGGTGCGCCGCGGGGAACGGCCCGGCGAGCCCGAAGTCGGCGTGCACGGTCCGCACCTCGCCGATCGCCCCGTCCTCCACCAGCGCCTTCAGCCGCCGCACCAGCGGATTGCAGTACATCCACATCGCCTCCATCAGGAAGCGGTCGTGCTCCCGCGCCAGCGCGACGAGTTCCTCCGCCTCGCGCAGGTTCAGCGTGAACGGCTTCTCGCACAGCACGTTCCGGCCCGCCGCCAGGCACAGCCCGGCCGCCGCCCGGTGCGCCGCGTGCGGCGTGGCGACGTACACCACGTCGACCTCCGGGTCCGCCGCCAGCGACTCCCAGTCGCCGTACGCCCGCCCCACCCCGAACCGCTCGGCGAACGCCTCCGCCGACTCCCGGCGGCGTGACGCCACCGCCACGATCTCCGCGTCCGCGAGATCGACCAGATCCGCCGCGAACGCCGCCGCGATCCCGCCCGTCGCCAGGATCCCCCACCGCACGCCCTGCTCCGCCATCCCCACCCTCGCTCACGTGTGCCTCGGCAGTGTGTACGAGCTGAGAGCATAGGGGCCGGCCGCACCGACGACACCGATGTCAGACGAGCGGCGGACGAGCAGCGGACAAGCAGCAGCCGAGCACCAGGGAGGGGCACATGCCGGACCACGCGGCGGCACCGACACCGGAACAGGACCAGCGGTCCGGCTCCGCCCCCACACCTTCACCCGCCCGAGCCCCGTCCCGCACCGGCCCCCTGGTCACCTTCCTCCTCGGCAGCCTCACCGCGACGACCCCGCTCGCCATGGACATGTACCTCCCGTCCCTGCCGGAGGTCACCCGCTCCCTGCACGCCCCCGCCGTCACCGTCCAGCTCACCCTCACCGCCTGCATGGCCGGACTCGCGCTCGGCCAGCTGGTCGTGGGCCCCCTGAGCGACCGCTGGGGCCGGCGCCGCCCGCTGCTCACCGGGCTCGCCGTCTACCTCGTCGCCACCGCCCTGTGCGCCCTCGCGCCCACCGTCGAGACACTGACCGCCTTCCGGCTGGTGCAGGGACTGGCCGGCGCGGCCGGGGTGGTCATCGCCCGGGCCGTCGTACGCGACCTGTACGACGGCGTCGCCATGGCCCGCTTCTTCTCCACCCTGATGCTGATCTCCGGCGCCGCCCCCATCGTGGCCCCGCTCGTCGGCGGCCAGATCCTGCGGGTGACGGACTGGCGGGGCGTGTTCATGGTGCTCACCGCGATCGGCGCGCTGCTCACCGCCCTGGTCTGGCTGCGGCTGCCGGAGACCCTGCCCCCGGCCGAACGGCACCGCGGCGGCATGGGCGAGACCCTGCGCGCGATGCGCTCCCTCCTCGCCGACCTGCCCTTCACCGGCTACATGCTCGCCGGAGGCTTCGCCTTCGCCGCGCTGTTCGCCTACGTCAGCGCGTCCCCCTTCGTGATCCAGGAGATCTACGGCGCCTCCCCGCAGACGTTCAGCCTGCTGTTCGGCCTCAACTCCGTCGGCCTGGTCGTCGCCGGGCAGATCAACGGCAAGGTGCTGGTCGGCCGGGTCAGCCTGGACAAGGTGCTCGCCGCCGGACTCACCGTGATCGTGCTCGCCGCGACCGCCCTGCTGCTGATGTCCACCGGCGTCCTCGGCGACCCCGGGCTCGTCCCCGTCGCCGCCGCCCTCTTCGTCCTCATGTCGGCGATGGGCATCACGCTCCCCAACGCCCAGTCCCTCGCCCTGCTGCGCACCAGGCACGCCGCCGGCTCCGCCTCCGCGCTCCTCGGCACCTCCTCCTTCCTGGTCGGCGCGGTCGCCTCCCCGCTCGTCGGCGTCGCCGGGGAGCACACCGCCGTACCCATGGCCGTCGTCCAGCTGACCGGAGCACTGGTCGCGGCGGCCTGCTTCGTGGGACTGTGCCGTCCCTGGACGGCACGGGCCGCCGCCCGTGCCGGCTCGGAGGGAGACGAGAGCTGAGCACCCCGAGACTGCGCACCGGCACACCGGAACGGGCCGGGCTGGACCCCGCCGCCCTCGCCCGACTGGTCGACGAGGTGCGCGCCCTCACCGCCGGCGAGCGCCCCTGGGCGGCCGGCGCCGTCGTGCTGGCCGGACGCGGACCCGTGATCGCCGTCGCCGAGGCGTCGGGCTGGGCGGTCCGCTACTCCTCCTGCGACCCCGAGTCCGGCACCGGCGTCGAGCTGCCGCCCGCCGCCCGGGTCCCGGTCACCCTCGACACCCCCTTCGACCTGGCCTCCCTCACCAAGCTGTTCACGTCCGTCGCCGCCGTGCAGCAGATCGAGCGCGGCACCCTCGGCATGGACGCCCGGGTCGGCGACTACCTGCCCGACTTCCACGCCGCCGCCGCGTACCGCGTCACGGTACGGCAGCTGCTCACCCACACCTCCGGCCTGCGCCCCGAACTCCCGCTGTACGACTGCCCGGACGACGCCACCCGCCTCGACCTCCTGCGCGCCGAGGCCCCGTCCGCCGACCCCGGCGAGTACCGGTACTCGGACCTCAACATGCTCCTGCTCCAGCACGTCCTGGAGCGCATCACCGGCCGCACCCTCGACGTCCTCGTCCGGGACGGCATCACCCGGCCGCTCGGCATGACCGCCACCGGGTTCGGACCCCGCCCCGGCGCCGCGGCCACCGAGGACCAGCGGCGGCCGTGGGCCAAGGCCGACCGGGGGATGCTGCGGGGCGTCGTGCACGACGAGAACGCCTGGGCGCTGGGCGGGGTCGCCGGCCACGCCGGCCTCTTCTCCACCGCACCCGACCTCGCCGTCTTCTGCCGCGCCCTCCTCGCGGGCGGCTCCTACGGCCCCGCGCGCATCCTCGGCCCCGACTTCGTGGAGCTGCTCTTCACCCCGCCCGGCCTGGGCTTCGCCCTGGACCAGCCCTCTTTCATGGGCGAACTCGCCGGCCGCGGCGCCGCGGGCCACACAGGCTTCACCGGCACCTCCCTGGTCCTGGACCCGGCGACCGACACCTTCCTCGTCCTCCTGGCCAACACGGTCCACCCCCGCCGCCGCCCCCCGGACAGCGCCCCCCGAGCCCGACTGGCCACACACCTGTCGAGAGCCCTGAACTGAGCCGGACACGTGCCGCCACCCTCCCGGCCACCCGGGCGGTGAGCCGGCCGTACGCGGTGATCGCCTCCGCGGTGGCCTCCGGGCCGTCGTGGTAACCCCGCATGACGTTGGCCCCTGCCTGCCGCCACCCTCCCAGCCACCCGAGCGGTGACTCCCGTGACGGCTCCCGGCCGACCGAGCCGGGTGGCGCGGCCGCGCCTTTTCAGCCACCCGCGCGACGTTTCCCTCTCAGCCGCCCGCCCGGCCCCTGCGTGCGGGCGCCTTCCCGGCCACCCGGGCGGTGGCTCCCGTGACGGTGCCCTCCCGGCCGACCGAGTCGGGTGGCGTGGCCGTGCCTTTCCGGCCGTCCCCAGCGGGCCCCGAGCGGCGTTTCCCTCGCAGCCGGCCGCCCGGCCCCGGCGTGCGGGCGTCTTCCCGGCCACCCGGGCGGTGACTCCGGGACGGTGCCCTCCCGGCCGACCGAGCCGGGTGGCGCGGCCGTGCCTTTCCGGCCGTCCCCAGCGGGCCCCGAGCGGCGGTTCCCTCGCAGCCGGCCGCCCGGACCCCGCGTGCGGGCGCCTTCCCAGCCACCCGGGCGGTGACTCCGTGACGGTGCCCTCCCGGCCGACCGAGTCGGGTGGCGGGTGGGCATAGGCCGGGGGTCTGGGGGCGGAGCCCCCAGCAGGCCGGCATCAGCGCAGGGCGCCATGCAGCCGCCGCCCGGCCGGATGGCATCCGCAGGGTGCCGTGCAACCGCCGCCCGGCCGGATGGCATCCGCAGGGTGCCGTGCAGCCGCCGCCCGGCCGGACGGCATCCGCAGGGCCCCGTGCCACCGCCACCCCGCCGGACGACCCCCGGAACCCCCGCCCAGCCGAAAGGCCCCGCGCCATAGAATCGCCGGGTGAACGACCCCGCCTCCCCGGCCGCGACCCTCCGCACGGCCCTGGCCGACCTTCTCGACGGCATGTCCCCCACGGAGGTCACCGCCGCCGTGGACCGGCTGATCGCCACCTACCGCGGCGACACCCCGACCCACGCCCCGATCCTCCGCGACCGCGCCGACGTCGCCGCGTACGCCGCCTACCGCATGCCGGCCACCTTCGAGGCGGTCCGCTCCGCGCTCACGGCCTTCGCCGACACCGTCCCCGGCTGGACCCCCGGCAGCCACACCGACGTCGGCGGCGGCACCGGCGCCGCCACCTGGGCCGTCTCCGCCACCTGGCCCGGCGCGCGCAGCGTCACCGTGCTGGACTGGGCCGAGCCCGCCCTCGCCCTCGGCCGGCGGATCGCCGCCGCCAACCCGGCCCTGGAAGGCGCCCGCTGGCAGCGCGCCCGGATCGGCGGGGACCTCGCCCTGGACGCCACCGACCTGGTCACGGTGTCGTACGTCCTGAACGAACTCGCCGAGCCCGACCGCGCCGCCCTCGTCGACGCCGCCGCCGGCGCCGCGCGGACCGTCGTGATCGTCGAGGCCGGCACCCCGGCCGGCTACCAGCGGATCATCGAGGCCCGCGACCGGCTGGTCCGCGCCGGCTTCCGCGTCGCCGCCCCCTGCCCGCACAGCGCCGCCTGCCCCATCGCGCCGGGCACGGACTGGTGCCACTTCTCCGCCCGGGTCGGCCGCTCCTCCCTGCACCGCCAGGTCAAGGGCGGTTCGCTGGCGTACGAGGACGAGAAGTTCTCCTACGTCGCCGCCACCCGGCTGCCCGCCGAGCCCGCCCCCGCCCGCGTGGTCCGGCGCCCCCAGATCCGCAAGGGCCAGGTGCTGCTCGACCTGTGCGAGACCGAGGAACGGCTGCGCCGTACGACGGTCACCAAGCGCCACGGCGACCTGTACCGGGCCGCCCGGGACGCCGACTGGGGCGACGCCTGGCCGCCGTACGACTCCGCGTCGTAGCCCGCCGCCCCGGCTTGTTACTTTCGACCCCATGGTCGACAAGTCCGCCCCCGACGCCACCCGCCGCAGCGAGAAGTCCCGCCGGGCGATCTACGCCGCCGCCCTCGCCCTGGTCGGCGAGGTCGGCTACCCCAAGACCACCGTCGAGGCCATCGCCGCCCGGGCCGGGGTCGGCAAGCAGACCATCTACCGGTGGTGGTCGTCCAAGGCGGACGTCCTGCTGGAGGCCTTCCTGGACCTCGCCGCGCAGGCGGCCCAAGCGGCGGGGCAGGAACCGGACGCCGCGGTCCCGGACACCGGCGACCTGGCCGCCGACCTGAAGGCGGTGCTGCGGGCCACGGTGGACGAGCTGCTCGACCCCCGCTTCGAGGTGCCGGCGCGGGCGCTGGCCGCGGAGGGCGTGGTGAACGAGCAGCTCGGCCGCGAGTTCGTCGGCGCACTCCTCGAACCGCAGCTCCAGCTGTACGTCGCCCGCCTGCGCTCGGCACAGGACGCGGGGGCGGTCCGTGCCGACGTCGACCCGCGGATTGCGCTGGAGCTGTTCGTCTCCCCGCTCGCGCAGCGCTGGCTGCAGCGGACCGGACCGATCTCGTACGACTACACGGACACCCTGGTCGAGTACGCCCTGCACGGCATCGCACCCCGCTGACGTGCCTCCGCACAACGCCTGACGTGCCTCCGCACAACGCCTTCCGGACCCCCCGAAGTACGCGAAGATGGGACGATAAGGCATGCTGTCCGCACACCAGCGAGGCGACCACGGGACCGAGGGGATAGATGAGCGAGACGTTCGGCGGCCGGACCGGCCGGCAGGGCAGACTCTCCCAGTGGCTGCTCGGACGCCGCGCGAAGGAGACCGCCGCGGACGACGGCGGCCGTGAGCCCCTCCTGCTGGCCGCCGCGGCGGCGGGTCTGCCCCTCGCGCCCGCCGCGCACCCCGCCGACGGCTACCGCTGCTCCTGCGACCGCGTGGGCTGTCCCACCCCGGCCCGGCACCCGGTGTCCTTCGCCTGGCAGACCCAGTCCACCACCGACCGCGCCCAGATCGAGCGCTGGGCCCGGCACCAGCCGCAGGCGAACTTCATCACCGCCACCGGCATGGTCCACGACGTGCTGGACGTGCCCCTGGAGGCCGGCCGGGAGGCCATGGAGCGGCTCCTCGGCTCCGGCGTGGAGGTCGGACCGGTCGCCGAGAGCGACGACGGCCGCATGCTGTTCTTCACCCTCACCCGGGGCACCCCCGAGGACGAGGACGAGTGGTGGCCCTGCGAGCTGGACTGCCACCCGGAGACGATGGACGAGCACCCCGGCCTGCGCTGGCACTGCCGGGGCTCCTACGTCCTCGTACCGCCCGCCCGGCTGCCCGGCGTCGACGACCGGCAGGTGCGCTGGGTGCGCGGCCCCGAGCACCCGCTGCCCGACCCGTTGACCCTGCTGGAGGCGCTCACCGACGCCTGCGCCCGGCACGTGGGCGCCGAGGCCGGCCGGCACGGCACGGCCTGGCCCCTGCACCGCTGACCGGCCGCCGGTCCGCCCGCCCCGCTACTCGCCCTGGGCGGACGTCAGTCCCTGGACCCGCCCCAGCATCCGCACCGGGCCGCCGCCGGCCGGGTCGAGGACGGCCTCGTTGGCGACCGACTCCATCGTCAGGGACTGCTTCACCTCGCCCTTGACCAGGGCCTGCACGGACTTGTTCGGGACCTGCACCAAGCCGCCGGTGTAGGCGGTCTGCTTCTCGTAGTGGTGCGTGGTGAAGAAGACCAGCGCCCCGCCGTCCGCGGTGCGCAGCGCGAGCGGCGCGTACGCGCCGCGGGTGAGCGGCTCGTCGATGAACTGGCGGACCAGGCCGGGCTTCCTGGCCTCCTTGGCACGGTCGGCGCGCAGCTTGCTGGTGTCCGGACCGTCGGCGAAGGTCTTCCCGCCGCTCTTCAGGTAGGACGCGTAGGACGTGCTCAGCTCGTCCGGGCGGACGGCGAGTTGCGTGGTGCCGGCGGGCACGGCCTCGGCCCAGCCGTCCTCGTCCTTCCGGAACTCCGGCACCGTGCCGGGGGCCATGAGCGTCAGATAGGCCACCCGCCAGCGCTCGCCGAGGTCGCCCCGGGTGAAGACCAGCACCCAGCGGTAGCTCCCGCCCTTGTTGCCCTGGGCGTCGGCGACGAACCAGCGGGGCCAGCCCGCCTTCTTCGGGATCGTGATCCGCACGTCCGTCAGTTTCAGGGGGGTGTGGTCCGGGTTCCCGGACGGGCTGTTGACGTGCCCGGCCTTCAGCCGGGCCGCGTCGATGTCGGCGAGGGCGCCGGTCACGTAGGGCGCGTCCAGGGAGCTGTCGTAGGCCTTGTCGGCCTTGTTGTACGCGTCCGTGAACGCGGTGAGCGCCTTGGCGGCCTCGGCGCGGGTGGCCGCCGGGAGCACCTCGCGCTCCCCGTGCACCACCACGCATCCGCTCGCGGTCAGCGACAAAGCGGTCAGCGAGGCCGCTATGAGTGCGTTCCGGTCACGCCTGGGAAGCCGTCGACGGCTGCGTTCCCTGGTCATCGGGCTCCTTCACCTTCCCCTTTCCGGAGGCGAACCCTACCGGGGAGAGGAACAGCGCGAGCACCGGGACCAGGTACAGCGCCCACACCGTGATCTGGACGACCGTCGGGTCGGGCTGGAAGTTGAACACGCCCTTCAGCAGGGTGCCGTACCAGCTGTCCGGCGGGATGACGCCGCTGATGTCGAAGGCCAGTTCGTTGATGCCCGGGATCCAGTCCGCCTCCTGCAGGTCGTGGAAGCCGTACGCGAGCACGCCCGCGGCGACCACGACCAGCATGCCGCCGGTCCAGGTGAAGAACTTGGCCAGGTTGATCTTCAGCGCGCCCCGGTAGAACAGCCAGCCCAGGAGGACCGCCGTGGCCAGGCCCAGCGCGACACCGACCAGCGGGCGCGGGGTGCCGTCGCTCGCCGCGTGCACCGACGCCCACACGAACAGCGCGGTCTCCAGGCCCTCCCGGCCGACGGCGAGGAAGGCGGTGGCGACCAGCGCGCCCGTGCCGAGCTTCAGGGCCGCGTCCAGCTTGCCGTGGAGCTCCGACTTCAGGTGCCGGGCGGTGCGCCGCATCCAGAACACCATCCACGTCACCAGGCCCACGGCGACGACCGACAGCGAGCCGCCGAGCGCCTCCTGCGCCTGGAAGGTCAGCTCCTGGGAGCCGAACTCCAGGGCGCAGCCGAAGCCCATGGCGATGGCGATCGCGATGCCGATGCCGATCCAGATCGGCTTCACCGCGTCCTTGCGGCCGGTCTTGACCAGGTAGGCGATGAGGATGCAGACGACGAGCGACGCCTCAAGCCCCTCGCGCAGGCCGATCAGGTAGTTGGAGAACACCGGCTACGCCTCCTTCGAGAACAGCGTGCGGCCCCACCAGTCGCCGGAGTCCCGGACGCCGGGCGGGACGGCGAAGACCGCGGAACCCACGTGCTGGATGTACTCGTTGAGCGCGTCGTGGGCCGAGAGTTTGCGCTGGAGCGGGATGAAGCCCTTGCGCACGTCCCGCTGGTAGGCGAGGAAGAACAGGCCCGCGTCGAGCCGGCCCAGGCCGTCGGTGCCGTCGGTGAAGGAGTAGCCCCGGCGCAGGATGGTGACCCCGTTGTTGGAGTCGGGGTGCGCGAGCCGCACGTGCGCGTCCGGCTTCATCGCCTTCAGGAACGGCTCGTCGTGCTCCTTGGCCTTGCCGACGGGGGCGCCCTCGCGCTTGTCGCGGCCGAACACGTCCTCCTGCTCCTGCAGCGAGGTGCGGTCCCAGGTCTCGATGTTCATCCGGATCCGCCGGGCGACCAGGTACGACCCGCCGGCCATCCAGTCCGGCCCGTCGCCCTCGCCGACCCACACGAACTTCTTCAGCCGCTCGGTCTCGGTGCCCGCGATGTTGCGGGTGCCGTCCTTGAAGCCCATCAGGTTGCGCGGGGTCTGCGCGTCCGGGGTGGTCGAGGAGGTCTTGCCGAAGCCGAGCTGCGACCAGCGGATGGCGACCTTGCCGAAGCCGATCCGGGCGAGGTTGCGGATGGCGTGCACGGCGACCTGCGGATCGTCGGCGCAGGCCTGGACGCACAGGTCGCCGCCGGTGCGGCTGCGGTCCAGGTTGTCGCCGGGGAACCTGGGCAGGTCGACCAGGGCCTCCGGCCGCCGGTCCTTCAGCCCGAACTTGTCGAACAGCGACGGCCCGAACCCGATGGTCAGCGTCAGCCGGGAGGGCTTGAGCCCGAGCGCCTCGCCGGTGTCGTCCGGCGGGGCCTCGGCGAGTCCGCCGTAGGCGCCCTCGCCGACCGCCTTGCCCGCGGTCATCCGGCGGGCCGCGTCGGTCCAGTCCTTCAGCATCCGGACGAACGCGTCGCGGTCCTCGGTCTTCACGTCGAACGCGGCGAAGTGCAGCCGGTCCTGCACCGGGGTGGCGATGCCGGCCTGGTGGGCACCGTGGAACGGCACCGCGCCACCGGTCTCGGCGGCGGCCGGGTCCATGTCGTCGCCCGTCCTGGCCATCGCCGCGGCCCCGCCGGCCACGGCGGCCCCGAGCGCGAGCCCGGCACCGCCCCAGCCGATCAGCGCCCGGCGCGACGGACTGCTCTCCCGGGACTCCCGGGCCTCCTGGGTCTCCTGGCTCTCGGTCATCGCTTGCGCCCCCCTGCTTACTTCACGACCGCGGCGGCGAGCTTGGACAGCGGCTCGGCGAGCGCGTTCACCGCGTCCGACAGCTCCTTGCGCTGGTCCTTGGTGACCTTGTCGTAGGAGACGAAGTCGTAGGACGTCTTGTCCGTCCGGTACTTGTCGAGCAGCGCGTCCAGCGCCGCGAACTGCTCGTCCAGTTCCCTGGCCAGCGCCGGGTCGTTCTTCGCGGCGACCGGCTTCAGCAGGTCGTACGCCTTCTGGGCGCCCTCGACGTTGCCCTTGAAGTCGACCAGGTCGGTGTGGGCGTAGCGGTCCTCCTCGCCGGTGACCTTGCCGGTGGCGACCTCGTCCAGCAGCTCCTTGGCGCCGTTGGCCATGGAGGACGGGGTGATCTCGGCCTTGCCGACCCGGCCCTGCCAGTCCTTGAGGTCCGTCAGCAACCGGCCGGCGAGGGCCTTCTCCTCGGCGCCGATCTTCTTGTCGTGCCAGAGGGCCTTCTCCAGCCGGTGCCAGCCGGTCCACTTCTGGCCGTCCTCCAGGCCGTCCTCGCGGACGTCGACCTTCGGGTCGATGTCACCGAAGGACTCGGCGACCGGCTCGGTGCGCTCCCAGCCGAGGCGGGAGAGGCCGTAGGCCTTCTTCGCGGCATCCAGGTCGCCGGCCTGGACGGCCTTCACGAAGGCCTCGGCCTTCGGCAGCGTCTCGTCGGCCTGGTCCTGGGCGTACTGGCGGTAGTCGGCGACGGCCTTGTCCAGCCGCGGGTCACGCTTGGCCGCGCTGCCGCCGCCGGTCACGGTCAGCTTCTGCCGCACGCCGTGGCCCTTCATGCCGGGCCGGCAGGCGATCTCGTACGACCCGGCCTTCACCTCGGCGGTCAGCGTGTACTTGGTGCCCGGGCCGATGTTCTCCTTCTCGGAGACGATCCGGTCGTCCGGGAACAGGATCTCGACCTCGGTCGCCTGCGACCCCTTGTTCTCGATTTTCAGCGTGACCTGCCCGGCCGGCACGGAGGTGCTGGAGGTCTCGCACTTCGAGTCGGCGGCCGTGACCTGGATGGCGTCGCCGTCCTTGGCATCGCTCTTCGCGGTGCAGGCCGAGAGGGCGGTCAGAGCCGCCGCGGTGGCGGCGGCGGTGACGGTCAGTCGGACGGCTCGCATGCGGGCTCCAAGCGGATCTGATCTGGTGAGGCTGCCCTAACTTACATGAGGCTTACCTCACCCATACCCCTGCGTGCCGTGATTCAGCTCTCACCGTGAGATCACCGACACGGCCGGATCGCGATGTCTCAAAAGAGACGGCAAACAACGGCAAAGGCAACGCCAAGCGGTGGGAGGGTGGTGGTCATGGGGGAGAGCGCGCGCAGAGAACTGCTGGGGCCCGGCGGCCTGGTGCTGGACGTGCGGAACAGGCCGGGACCGCCGCCGTTGCGCTTCGAGGCGGCCGACGGCGGCCGCCTGCTGCTGCGGCAGGACGAGCGGGTGCTGCTGCTGGCCCGGGTGGAGGAGGCGAACCAGGGCGTGTACGTCAGCCGGTACGCCGGTTACCGCCCGCCCCTCCCGCCGATGCGCTCGGCGCTGATGCGCGACCCGGGCAACTGGGTGCACGCCTACGCCCGATGGCTGGAGGAGACGCGCCACGGCCCGCTGCACGACTCCCGTTGGCGTCTGGGAGTGCGCACGGTGTTCCCGCCGTACGTCTGGCACGCCGCCGACTTCGTCCGCGCGTGGCCCCACTGCCATCTCGACTGGTCCGGATACGGCTGGCACGGAGTCGTTCCGCTGCGTCCGCTCTCCTCCGAGGACGCGCCCCGGGTGCGGGCCTACCGCAAGCACGCCCGCGACGGCACCCTGGCTCCGGTGCTGCTCTGGTGGGTCACCGCCCTCGACGGCTGGCTGCTGCTCGACGGGCACGACAGGGCCGTCGCGGCGGTCGCGGAGGGGCGCACTCCGCCGTGTGTGGTGCTCGCCCGGGTACCGGACGAGGAGGACTGGCGGCGGGAGGCCCGCGAGGCGACCGAAGCCCATCGGGTGCGGTCGGCCGCCGCGGGCCCCGAGCAGCGCGAGACGCTGGCGCGGGCCTACGCCGACACCCTCTCCGGCCTGCCGTACGAGGAGGCCCGCACCCGGTCCTGGCCGCTGCCCGGCGGTGCCCCCGCCTGGGAGGCGCTCGCCGCGGACGCGGTGTTTCAATTCCCCGGTGACTGATTACGACGTACTCCGCGTCTTCTGCGGACCGAACGGCGGCTACGGCAACGAGCTGGGCGTCGTCCGCGACGGTTCGGTGCTGCCCGAGCGGAGCGACCGGCAGGCGCTCGCCGGCAAACTCGGCTTCAGCGAGACCGTGTTCGTGGACGACCCCGAACGCGGCCTGATCGACATCTACACCCCCACCCTCCGGCTGCCCTTCGCCGGTCACCCCTGCGTAGGCACGGCCTGGCTGCTCGACGTACCGGAACTGGTCACCCCCGCCGGAGTCGTCGGCGCCCGGCTGGACGGGGAGTTCAGCTGGATCGAGGCCCGCGCGGAGTGGGCGCCGCCGCGCACCCTGCGCCAGTACCCCGACGCCGCCGAGGTGGACGCGCTCCCGGTGCCGCCGAAGGGGGAGTGGATCTACGCCTGGGCCTGGGAGGACGAGGCGGCCGGGCGGATCCGGGCCCGCGCCTTCCCCGGCCGCGACGACGGCATCGAGGAGGACGAGGCGACCGGCGCCGCCGCCCTGCTCCTGACCGAGCGACTGGGCCGGGCCCTCAACATCGTCCAGGGCCGGGGCTCGCAGATCCTGACCGCGCCCCAGCCGCACGGCTGGATCGAGGTCGGCGGACGCGTCCACCTGGAACGCTGACGCACGGCGCCGGCGCGCCGACGGCCGGTACGGCGTCCGGGGGACCGTCCGGGCACCCGTCCGGGTGGATCCGCGTGTGCGCGCGAGGGCGAACGGGGACCACTGGGCGTGACCACTCCGCCTCCCCGAGAGGAGCACCCATGCGCATCAGATCAGTCGTGGCCGCGACCTGTCTCGCCGCCGCTCTCGCCGCCGCCGGCGCGACGACGGCCGGTGCCACCAACTACGGCGCCAAGGACGACGACGAGGCCGTCTGCAGCCCGTACGCCGGTTCGCTCACGTCACTGGAGAACCACCTCACCTGGTCCGGCGCCCACTGCAGCGACTACCTGCGCTGATGCGACCCGGGTCCCCCGCACGCGGTGCGGGGGACCCGGTCGTCCAGGGCTCGCGCGCTCCGCGCGCGGTGCTCAGGGGAGAGTCAGGATCTCCGCGCCGGTGTCCGTCACGACCAGCGTGTGCTCGAACTGCGCGGTCCGCTTGCGGTCCTTCGTCACGACCGTCCAGCCGTCGTCCCACATGTCGTACTCGTGGGTGCCGAGCGTCAGCATCGGCTCGATCGTGAAGGTCATCCCGGGCTGCATCACCGTCGTCGCGTGCGGACTGTCGTAGTGCGGGATGATCAGCCCCGAGTGGAACGACGTGCTGATGCCGTGACCGGTGAAGTCCCGGACCACGCCGTAGCCGAAGCGCTTGGCGTACGACTCGATGACCCGGCCGATGACGTTGATCTGACGGCCCGGCTTCACCGCCTTGATCGCCCGGTCGAGCGACTCCCGGGTGCGCTCCACCAGCAGCCGCGACTCCTCGTCCACGTCACCCACGAGATAGGTGGCGTTGTTGTCGCCGTGCACCCCGCCGATGTACGCCGTCACGTCCAGGTTGACGATGTCCCCGTCGCGCAGGACGGTCGAGTCCGGGATGCCGTGGCAGATGACCTCGTTGACCGAGGTGCACAGCGACTTCGGGAAGCCCCGGTAGCCCAGCGTGGAGGGGTAGGCCCCGTGGTCGCACATGTACTCGTGGGCGACCTTGTCCAGCTGGTCCGTGGTGACCCCCGGCGCGATGATCTTCGCGGCCTCCGCCATCGCCCGCGCGGCGATACGGCCGGCGATCCGCATCGCCTCGACCGTCTCGGGTGTCTGCACCTCCGGCCCGGTGTACGGCGACGGCGCGGGCTTGCCGACGTACTCGGGGCGGCGGATGTTTCCGGGAACCGGACGGGTGGGAGACAGCTCCCCTGGTACGAGCAGCGACTGGCCAGACATGCCAGCGAGTCTAACCAGCGGACATGGGGGAACATGTCGGTGGCGAGAGGAGCTGGTCATGGCCCTGTTCAAGAAGCGCACCGCAGGCAAGCCGGGCGAGTGGTACTACTGCCTGGAGCACAAGAAGGTCGAGGAGGGCCCGGACTGCCCGGGCAAGGACCGCTTCGGGCCGTACGCGTCCCCCGAGGAGGCCCGGCACGCGATGGAGACCGCCGCCGAACGCAACCTGCAGTGGGAGAACGACCCCCGCTGGCACGACGCGGCCGCCGGCGGCCCCACGGAAGAGAGCTGAGCGGACCGCGGACGCCCCGCCGGCCGGCGGGGGGCCGGCGGCGGGTGGCCGGGCGAGGCACCACGGAGCCGGCGACCAGGGGGACGGCCGGTTCACCAGGGGGCCGGCGGGGGAGCCGTCAGCGCTTCCGTCCAGCGGGACAGGCGGTCCCGGAACCCGCGCCGCGCCCGCGGAGGGCCCCCGTTCTCCCCGGCCGCCGCGCTGACCAGGTGCTGCACCGTGTCCAGGTCGAGCTCCGCCCCCTGCGGCACGGCCAGCGTGTCATGGGCCATCGCGGCCAGCTCGCCCCCGCCCGCGCCCAGCGCCAGCACCGTCACCCCGGCCCGCCGGGCGTCGTGCACCCGCTCCAGCAGCGGCGCCGGCTCCCCGGGCGCCACGACCAGCAGGGTCTCACCGCGCCGTGCCGCCGCCAGCCGCCCCGGCCCGACCGCCAGATGCGCGGGATCCGAGGGGCGCGCGTGATGCCGTACCAGCGTCGGCGCCAGCTCCGGCGTGCCCGACCAGGCCGCCTCGTCCACCAGGTGCGCGGCCAGGTGCCAGGGCTCGTACTCCGGCGTGCCCACGAGCAGCAGCCCGCCCCCGTGCGCGACCACCGACCCGCGCAGCACCCCCGCGAACCTCCGGGTGGCCCCCAGCCACTCGGTCCCGGCGAGTACTTCCCGCAGCAACGCGACCCGTACGGCGTCCATGCGACCGCATCCTGCCGCAACCGCTCACCCGTGACGCCCCGTTCACCCGGAATTCGCCCGACCCGGGGATGGTGGCGGTCCGTCCGCAGGCCTTCAGGAGCCGCCCGATGACCGACGTGACCGTCCCCTTCCGCGCGGGCCGCGAGGGATACGCGAGCTTCCGCATACCGGCCGTCGTCGCCTCCCGCTCCGGCACCCTGCTGGCCTTCTGCGAGGGCCGCGTCGACTCCGCCGCCGACCACGGGCACGTCGACATCGTGCTGAAACGGTCCACCGACGGCGGCCGCGCCTGGGGACCGCTCCAGGTCGCCGCGCGCAACGGCACGGACCTCGCAGGCAACCCCGCCCCCGTCGTCCTGGACACCGGCCGGATCCTGCTCGTGCACGTACGCGCCTCCGCCTCCGCCACCGAGGCCGCCATCCTGCGCGGCCAGGTCGCGGACGCCGACGGCCGCAGGGTGTGGGTGCAACACAGCGATGACGACGGACTGACGTGGTCCGAGCCCAGGGAGATCACCCCGCAGGTGAAGAAACCCGGCTGGCGCTGGTACGCCACCACCCCCGGCCACGCCCTCCAGCTCGGCTCCGGCCGCGTCCTCGTCCCGGCCAACCACACCCTGCCGCCCACCGGCACCGACACCGGCGCCGAGGCGAAGTACAACAGCGGACACTGCCTGCTGAGCGACGACCACGGCGAGACCTGGTACCTCGGCTACCTCGACGAGAACACCGACGGCTACGTCAACGTCAACGAGACCACCGCCGCCGAACTCCCCGACGGCCGCGTCTACCTCAACACCCGCAACGACTCCCCCTCGCCCGGCAACCGCGCCGACGCCCACTCCGAGGACGGCGGGAAGACCCTCGTCAAACCCTTCCGGCCGCAGGCCGGACTGACCGCACCGGTCTGCGAGGCCGCCGTGCTCCAGCTCCGCGACCCCGACCTGCTCCTCTTCTCCGCCCCCGCCGACCCCGGCGGCGCCCGCGCCCTCATGACGATCCGCGCCTCCCGCGACGGCGGCACCACCTGGACCACCGCGTACACCGTCGACGGGCTCCCCGCCGCCTACTCCGACCTGGTCCGCGTCGACCCGCACACCGTCGGCCTGCTGTACGAGACGGGCGACTTCGGCGCCTACGAGACGATCACCTTCCGCCGGGTGCCCGTGCACCGGCTGACCTGAGCCGGTACCGGCCCGGCGGCGGACGTAGAGTCGGCCCATGACCTCTACCGACAGCGCACAGACCCCTGCCAAGGCCCCCGCCAAGGACCCCTGGGACCTGCCCGACGTCTCCGGGTACGTCGTCGGCGTGCTCGGCGGCACCGGACCGCAGGGCAAGGGCCTCGCCTACCGGCTCGCCCGGGCCGGGCAGAAGGTGATCATCGGCTCCCGCGCCGCCGAGCGCGCGCGGGCCGCCGCCGACGAACTCGGCCACGGCATCGAGGGCGCCGACAACGCCGAGACCGCGCGCCGCAGCGACATCGTGATCGTCGCCGTACCGTGGGACGGCCACGGCGGCACGCTGAAGTCCCTGCGCGAGGAGCTGGCCGGCAAGCTCGTCGTGGACTGCGTCAACCCGCTCGGCTTCGACAAGAAGGGCGCCTACGCCCTCAAGCCGGAGGAGGGAAGCGCCGCCGAGCAGGCCGCCGCGCTGCTGCCGGACTCCCGGGTCACCGCCGCCTTCCACCACCTGTCGGCCGTCCTGCTCCAGGACCCGCAGACCGAGCGGATCGACACCGACGTCATGGTGCTCGGCGAGGAACGCGCGGACGTCGAGATCGTGCAGGCGCTGGCCGGGCGCATCCCCGGCATGCGCGGCGTCTTCGCGGGCCGGCTGCGCAACGCGCACCAGGTCGAGTCGCTGGTCGCGAACCTGATCTCCGTCAACCGCCGGTACAAGGCGCACGCCGGGCTCCGCGTCACCGACGTGTGAGCCGAGGAGGGCGATGGGGGACACTGGTCGGCGAAGCAGTGTCCCCCGACAGGAGCCCACCCCCATGCCCCGCATCGCCCTCTACCCCCTCGTGGTCTGCGTCCTCGCCGTCGCCGCGGCCGTCGTCTCCTTCGCCCGCGGCAGCTGGCTGGGGATCGTCTGGGTGCTGCTGGCGGGCCTGTCGTCCAACATGACCTGGTACTACGTCAAGCGCGGCAGGGCGGACCGCAGCGGGTCCGTCACCGGCTGACCGAGCAGTAGTCGTTGGTGCCCTCCCAGAACCGGTACAGCTCCTGTCCGCAAGCCTGGGAGAAGTCGTCGACGTTCAGCGCCCGCATGACCGAGTCGACCACGTCGAAGAACACGCCGTTGACCGACGGCAGCCACAGCAGCGCGAACACGAACAGCAGACCGAACGGAGCGAACGGCTCCACCTGCCGCTTCACGTTGTACGACAGCCACGGCTCGATCACGCCGTAGCCGTCCAGGCCCGGCACCGGCAGGAAGTTCAGCAGCGCCGCCGACACCTGCAGCAGCGCCAGGAACGCCAGCGCGAACCGGAACTCCGCGGGGACGCCGTCCAGCGCGTCCAGCCAGAAGGGGGCCGTGCACACCGCGGCGAACAGCACGTTCGCCAGCGGGCCGGCCGCCGAGATCAGGCTGTGCCGCCAGCGGCCCCGGATACGGCTCCGCTCGATGAACACCGCGCCGCCGGGCAGACCGATCCCGCCCATGATCACGAACAGCACCGGGAGCACGATGCTGAGCAGCGCGTGCGTGTACTTCAGCGGGTTCAGCGTGAGATAGCCCTTCGTGCCGACCGTGATGTCCCCGCTGTGCAGGGCGGTGCGCGCGTGCGCGTACTCGTGCAGGCACAGCGAGACGATCCAGGCCGCCGTCACGAACAGGAACACCGCGATGCCCGGCTGCGTGGCGAACCCGGTCCAGGTGGCCCAGCCGGTCACCGCCGTCACGGCCAGTATGCCGACGAACACGGGGCTGATCTGCCGGTCGCCGCGGCGGCTGGTGGCGGTGGTCATGGGCAGGCTCCTGGTCTGCGGGAACGGACGGAACTGCGACCGTACCGGCCGCGGACACGTGGGGAAAACGTCTCACGGCCGGCGCCCGGTTCCGGGAAGGTGAAGGAATGGCACGGATGAGGGTGTTCTACGCGGACTGGCAGATGGAATGCTGCGGCACGCCGTTCGCCGTGGGGGACGAGGTCGCCTGGTGCCTCCTCCCCACGACCGGCCAAGAGGGCCGCTACGGCGAGACCGCCCTGGTGGAGAACCACGGCGGCCCCGACCACGAGACCCTCGGCCGGGTCCACGCCATCGAGCTGGTGCACCAGCGGTACGTGGTCCACACGGACCCGCGCGTCCGAGAACGCGTCGACCGGGCGCTCCGGCCCCGCCCGGGCCCCGAGGGCGTGGTCCTGCTCCCGTCCCCCCACCGCTGGGAAGAGGTCCCGGGCGCGCACACCCTGGAGCCGGTCGCCACCTGCCCCAGGTGGTTCCCCCACGAGGAACCCGCCCCGGACCCCACCCCCCAGCGGCTCCACCGCACCACGGGCGCACTCGTCACCCTGGACGTCACCGGCACCCGGCCACGCCTTCCGGAGCCCCCCGACCCACCGGACGACGCCGGGCCCGGGCTGCGCGGTGCCCCTGGGGAGGGCGAGTCCGGCGGTGCCGTGCCGGGGGTAGCGGGCGGCCCCGAGGCGGCCGGCGGTGTCGAGCCCTGAGGCCCCCGGGCCCCCGGGCCTCCGGGCCCTGGCCTCCCGGCCCCCCGTGCGGCCCCCGCGCCGCGCCGGGTGAGCCCGGTGACTGGGGCTGATCGCTCCGGGGACAATGGGCCCGTGCGTTATCGGCTGCTCGGCACCACCCAGGCAATCCGTCCCGACGGTACGGCCGTCCCGGTCGGCGGGGCGCGGCTGCGTGCTCTGCTGAGCGTGCTCGCGCTGCGGGCCGGGCGGACCGTGCCCGCGCCCGTGCTGGTGGACGAGGTGTGGGGCGCCGACCCGCCCGCGGACGCCGCCGGTGCCCTCCAGGCGCTCGTCGGCCGGCTCCGGCGAGCCCTCGGCGCCGACGCCGTCGCCTCCGCCGACGGCGGCTACCGGCTCACCGCCGCCCCCGACGACGTGGACCTCTCCCGCTTCGACCGGCTCACCGGCGACGGCATCGCCGCCCTGGCCGACGGCGACCCCGCCAAGGCCGCCGCCGTCCTCGACGACGCCCTCGCCCTGTGGCACGGACCCGCCCTCGCCGACCTGCCCGACCGCACCGCCGAGGCCGCCCGCTGGGAGACCCGCCGGCTCGACGCCCAGCGCGCCCGGCACACCGCCGCCCTCGCCCTCGGCCGGGCCGAGCAGGCGCTGCCCGAACTGACCGCCCTGTGCGACAGCCACCCCCTGGACGAACAGCTCCAGGCGCTGCGGCTGCGCGCCCTGCGGGACGCCGGCCGCCCCGCCCAGGCCCTCGCCGCCTACGAGGACGTACGCCACCTGCTCGCGGACCGGCTCGGCTCCGACCCCGGCCCCGACCTGCGCGCCCTGCACGCCGAGCTGCTCGGCGAGGAACCCCCGCCCAGCCGTCCCGCCCCGAGCCGGCCCGCGGCCCGCCCGGGCAACCTGCCCGCCCGGCTCACCTCCTTCGTCGGCCGGGAGAGCGACATCCGGGCCATCGGCGCCGACCTCGGCGCGGCCCGCCTGGTCACCCTCATCGGACCCGGCGGCGCGGGGAAGACCCGGCTGTCCCTGGAGGCCGCCGAGGCGGTACGGCCCGCCCTCAGGGACGGCGTCTGGCTCGCCGAGCTGGCCCCCGTGGACGACCCCGACGCCGTACCGCAGGCCGTGCTCACCGCGATCGGCGCCCGCGAGACGGTGCTGCACGGCGCCGGCGTGGACGGCATGCGCGCGGTCTCCGAACGGCACGGCGACCCCGTCGAACGGCTCGTGGAGCACTGCGCCCGGCGCCGCATGCTGATCATCCTCGACAACTGCGAGCACGTCGTCGACGCGGCCGCCCGGCTCACCGAGCGGCTGCTGGCCCGCTGCCCCGAGCTGACCGTCCTCGCCACCAGCCGCGAACCCCTCGGCGTGCCGGGGGAGCTGCTGCGGCCCGTGGAGCCGCTGCCCGAACCGGTCGCGCTGCGGCTGCTCGCCGACCGGGGCGCGGCGGCCCGCCCCGGCTTCCGCCCCGACGACGACCCGGCGGCGTGCGCCGAGATCTGCCGCCGCCTGGACGGCCTGCCCCTCGCGATCGAGCTGGCGGCGGCCCGGCTGCGCATGCTCACACCCCGCCAGATAGCGGACCGGCTGGACGACCGGTTCCGGCTGCTCACCTCCGGCAGCCGCACCCTGCTGCCCCGCCAGCAGACCCTCAGGGCCGTCGTGGACTGGTCCTGGGACCTGCTGGACGCCGGCGAACGCGACGTCCTCGCCCGGCTGTCCGTCTTCGCCGGCGGCTGCGACCTGGCCGCCGCCGAGGCCGTGTGCGGCCCGGCCGCCCTCGACGCCGTCGGCTCCCTGGTCGACAAGTCCCTGGTGGTGGCCGCCCCCGCGGCCGACGGCGGCATGCGCTACCGGCTGCTGGAGACCGTCGCCGAGTACGCCGCCGAACGCCTCGCCGAGACCGGCCGCCGCGGCGAGGCCGCGCGCGCCCACCTGATCCACTACCGCGAACTCGCCCGCGCCACCGAACCGCTGCTGCGCGGCCCCGAACAGCGCGCCGCCATCGACCGGTTCCAGCTGGAGTACGAGAACCTGCGCACCGCCTTCCGGTACGCCGTCGCCGAACGCGACGAGCAGGAGGCCCTGTGCCTGGTGCTGTCGCTGCTCTGGTTCTGGCAGATGCGCGACCAGCGCATCGAGACCCGCGCCTGGTGCCGGGAGGCCATGGCGCTCGGCCCCGACCCGTTCGCCGAACCGGTCCGCCGCGCCGCCCCCGTCTGGCAGCGCTGCACCGACGCCCCGCCCCCGTACACCGGCGAGATCCTCGCCGAGGCCCGGCGCGGCGTCCACCTGGCCCACCTGGCCTGCATGGACACCGAGATCGACGCCTGGCAGACCCCCCACGCCCAGGCCAAGCTGCGCGTGGTCGCCCAGGTCTACGAGCCCGGCCTGCCGCAGACCTGCCGGGCGCCGGGCATGCTGTGGTTCTTCGCCGAGCTGCTGACCGGCGGCGCGGAGCGGCTGCGCACCATCGTGGACGCCGCCGTGCGCACCTGCCGGGACACTCCGGGCTACGAGTGGGAGCTGGCCGGCGCCCTCCAGCTGCGCGCCAACTTCCTCGCCAACCGCACCGCCTGGGCCGGTGACGCCACCCGCGACGCCGACGAGTCCCTGGAGATCTACCGCCGCCTCGGCGACGCCTGGGGTGCCACCGAGGCCCTGTCCGCCCGCGGCGAGGCCCACGAACGCAAGGGCGCCCACCGGGACGCCGCCGCCGACTACCGGGCCGCCATCGAGCACGCCGAACGCCTCGGCGCCCGCGCCCAGGTCGCCGTGCTCCAGGCCCGCCTCGGCAACGTGCTCATGGAGGCCGGCGAGACCGAGCGCGGCGAGCGGATGATCCGCGAGGTCATCGCCGGCCAGGACGGCACCCACAGCGAGGCGATGCCCGCCGCCCGGCTCTTCCTCGCCGCCTGGCTCGGCCTGACCGACCGCACGACGGAGGCACGCGAACAACTCCGGCTGCTGCGCGAGGAGATCGCGATCGCCCACTTCATCGTCTTCGACGCCATCATCGTCTGCGAGGAGGCCTGGCTGGACGCCGTGGACGACCGCACCGAGGACGCCCTGGAACGGACCCGCAAGGCCCTCGGCCTCGCCGCCGACCCGCTGACCTCGGCCGTCACCCCCCATCTGCACTCCATCGGCCTGACCGTCGCCGCGATGGCCCTCGCCCGCGCCGACGGCGGCGGCCGCGCCACCGACGCCGCCCGCTGCCTGGGCGCCGCCGGCGCACTGCTGCCGCCCGGGCACGTGGTCACCGGCGTGGAGCGGCGCAGCCGCGAGCTGGCCGAGGCCCGCATCCGCCAGGTCCTGGACGCGCGGTCGTACGAGGCCGCGTACGCCGAGGGCGGTGGCCTCTCCCTCGCGGAGGCCACCGCCCTGGTCTGAATGCCGGAGAGCACCGGCTCGCTCACGCCGACGGCTTCCCGGTGCCGTCAGCTCTTGGTGCGGAACTTGTGGATCGCGACCGGCGCCATGACGGCGGTCAGACCGACCGACCAGATCACCGTCACCCACAGGTCGTGTGCGACCGGGCCGCCCTCCATCAGGCCGCGCGCGGTGTCGGCCAGCGCGGAGAGCGGGTTGTAGTCGGTGAACGACTGCAGCCAGCCGGGCATCGACGCGGTCGGTGCGAAGATCGACGAACCGAACTGCAGCGGCATCAGCACCAGGAAGCCCATCGCCTGCACCGACTGGGCGTTCTTCATCACCACGCCGAGGGTCAGGAACACCCACATCAGCGCCGAGCCGAACAGCACGGACAGCCCGACCGAGGCCAGCAACCCCACCCAGTCCTTGATGTCGTAGCCCACCAGCACGGCGACCACCATCAGCACCGCGGTCGCGAAGAGCATCCGCATCAGCTCCACCGCGATCTTCGCGAAGAGCACCGAGCCGCGGCCGATCGGCAGGGACCGGAAGCGGTCCATGACACCGGAGTTGAAGTCCTGGTTGAAGCCCGTGCCCACGCCCTGGGCCATGTTCATGCCCATCATGGCCATCAGCCCCGGGATGACGTACTGGACGTACCGCTCCTGGCCGCCGCCCAGCGACTGCCCGATGGAGCCGCCGAAGACGTACACGAACAGCAGCGTGAAGATGACCGGGAACAGGATGGCGTCGAACATCGACTCCGGGTCCTGCCGGATCCACAGCAGGTTGCGGCGGATCAGCGCGCCGGTGTGCCGCAGATGGGCCCGCAGCGGTATCGGGGTGTCGGCCTTCGCGGCGGCGGGGGAGAGGGTGGCGGAACTCATACGGCGACCTCCTGGCGGTCGTCGGCGGGCACGGTGTCCTGCGGGGCACTGGCGCGGTGGCCGGTGAGGGACAGGAACACCTCGTCCAGGCTGGGCAGTTCGGTGGTGATGGAGGAGAGCGTGATGCCGCGGGCGGTGACCGCGCCGACCACGGCGGTCAGCTGCTCGTCGCTCAGGATCGGCACCAGCAGGGTGCCGGTCTCGGCGTCGACGGTGGTGGCCGCGAGCCCGGTGATGCCCAGGTCGTCCAGCATCGCCGCGAGCGGGCGCAGCTCCTGCGGGTCGACCGGCCGCACGCGCAGGGTGCGTCCTCCGACGCGGGCCTTCAGCTCCTCGATGCCGCCGTTCGCGATGACCTTGCCCCGGTCCACCACGGTCAGCTCGGAGGCGAGCTGCTCGGCCTCCTCCATGTACTGGGTGGTGAGCAGAACGGTGACGCCGTCGCCGACCATCGCCTTCACCTCGTCCCACACCTCGTTGCGGGTGCGGGGGTCGAGCCCGGTGGTCGGCTCGTCCAGGTACAGCACGGCGGGCCGGCCGATCATGGAGGCGGCCAGGTCCAGTCGCCTGCGCATACCGCCGGAGTACGTGCCGGCCGGGCGCCGGGCGGCCTCCGTCAGCGAGAACCGCTCCAGCAGCTCGTCGGCGCGGGCCCGGGCGTCCTTGCGGGACAGGTCCAGCAGCCGGCCGATCAGGTACAGGTTCTCCCAGCCCGGGAGCTTCTCGTCCACCGAGGCGTACTGGCCGGTCAGCCCGATCACCCGGCGCAGCTGACGGGGCTGGCGGACGACGTCGTAGCCGGCCACGACGGCCTGCCCGGCGTCGGGGGTGATCAGGGTGGACAGGATCCGTACGAGGGTGGTCTTGCCGGCGCCGTTCGGCCCGAGCACACCCATCACGGTGCCCTCGCGCACGTCCAGGTCGACACCGTCCAGTGCCTTGGTCTCGCCGTAGTGCTTGACCAGTCCCCGTACGGTCACGGCGGAACGCCCGCCGGCGGGGTTGTCGTCGATGCGTGTCATGCCGACGACAATGCCAGGCCCCACCGACAAACCACCGACACCCGCCCGACACCGGCCGACATGGCCCGACGGACCGCCGACACCGGCCTCCACGTCCCCGCGCATGGCGGTCCGGCTTCCGTGGGCTCGGCATCTGCTGCGAGCCCCGCGTCCACCGCGCCCCTTGACCGGCTGATCACCGCCGGCGTGGCCCGCCAGCGGGTCAGCGGCCCGCCGGGGTCGGGTCCGGACTGACCGGTTGCCGCGGCGAAGGCTCCGTGAACGACGACTTGTGTACGGCGAAGACCGCGTCGCAGCGGTCCCGGACGGTGGCGTCGTGAGTGGCGAGCACCACGGCGCATCCGGCGCGGTTCAGTTCGCGGAGGATGTCGATGACGGCCGTGGTGTTGGCGTCGTCGAGGGCGCCCGTGGGTTCGTCCGCCAGGACCAGCGTCGGCTGCTGGACGAGGAGCCGGGCCAGGGCCACACGCTGCTGTTCGCCGCCGCTCAGTTGGTGAATCCGTGTTCCTCCCCGGCCCGCGAGGCCCACGCGGTCCAAAGCCTCGGCGATGCCCGGTCCGCCGCTGCCCTGTCTCGTCCGCCGTGGTTTGACGGCCACTTCCAGATTCTCGTCGACGGTCGCGTTCTCGATCAGGGCGTAGTGCTGGAACAGGTAGCCGAGGCTGGCCCGTCGGAACCGGCGGGTCTCTTTCCTGCCGAGGCGCGTGATGTCCTTTCCCTGGTATCGAATCGTCCCGGTCGTCGGTTTGTCGAGCAGTCCGAGGCAGTTGAGGAGGGTGGATTTGCCTGACCCGCTGGGGCCGACGAGCGCGAGCATCTCACCCTGGCGCACAGTGAAGTCGACATCGCGCCAGAGAACTCGGTGCTCGAACACTTTGGACAGGCTCTCGACCTCGACCACAATGTTCTCAGGGTTGGTGGAGGAAATCCCTGCACCGGTAGGGTTCATGCCGCAGTCGCCCCTTCCTTCACTATCCGACGATGGAAGAACCCGAGAGCCAGCAGCACCGCTCCAAATTCGACCGCGACCAAAGCGGTGATGAGACCGACGTCCAGCGCGGTGAGGTGAGTCGGCTGAAAAGGAGCGGGGGCACCGGCGGCCGCAAGTTCCTTCAGATGCTGTTCCTGCTGCCACGTCTCGAATGGAATCCGGGTGGCAAAGATTGCCCCGATAGCCAATTCGACGGCGAGGATGAAGCGATGCGTGGCGACATACCGCCAGCCGCTGATGTGTCGTGCGAAAATCTTCTGCGCGTTCTTGCGGGCGTAGATGAGGCAAACGCCCACACCGGCGACGATGAGAATAGTGACGGCAACGACAAGGTTGAACACCTGCAGCCGTAGCTCGCTGACGGATTTTCTGAGATCCAAGGCGGTTTTCTGGCCGACGGGGCTCATCCCGCTGATGTAGCTCTGCAGCCCGTTCGTCTTGATGCCGTTCAGCGCGTCATTCGGATCCGGGAAGACTACTCCCGCCTGAGTGGCGTAGGTGGTGTAGGCGTCATCGGTGAGGAATCGTGAACCATTGGGTACGGCGATGATCACCGGATCGAGCAGCATGGACCTGTCCTCGTCGGGACCGTGTGCCGAGTTGTAGACGTAGGCGCCGCTGTTGTACCCGAAGAGGCGCTGTCCCGATCTGCTTTTCAACGCCTTGAATGGGATATGGCGATCTTGATGCGGGTCGATGATTTCTGACGCCGCCTTCGTGATCACCGCTGCATGAGAAGAAAGAGACTCGGGGATGATCACGCGCACCGGACGTGTGTCCGGGGCCTTGCCGCGCTCGGCCTGAGAGGTAAAGCGCAACCCTGCTGGATCCCGTACGGGCCGCTCGGCAAGGTAAGTGTCGTTGACGACGAGGAATTCGCCGGATGGCAGATGGGCACCGGGAGCGGATATCTGGAGGTCCTTCCGGCCGGCGAGGACGACCTCCCCGCGCTGGTCGGCCTGGCGCAGCCACGGTCCCACATGCTCGTCCAGTTGCTCCGTGTGCATGGCGAAGGCGCCACTGAGCCGGATCGAGACCGCGTCGCCCACCGTCTCGTAGACCTCTTGGTTCTCCAGGCGCATCACCACGCCCCGGCCCGCGACGGTGACGTTCGTCGCGATACCGAGCGCGAGCAGCAGCGCGGGAATGCGCACGAGGTAGACGCTGATGGATGCGGCTCGTGCGGGCAACGCGCCTTTGAGGGCCTGCAGTACGTCCACCCTGTAGGTCAGGGCGAGCATGCCCAGGTGGGCCGCGAGTACAAGGGCGACCAGGACGACGGCGGCCGCCGTGGCCACCTCGGCGAACAGTCCGAGCCAGGCGAAGCCGTTGTAGAAGCCGAGGAAGGCGGCTGTCAGCACCGCCACAGTGCCGGCCGCGGCGATCCAGAAGACGGCCAGTTGTCGTAGGTCACGCAGGAAAATGCCGATCAGGGACATGCCCTGCATGCGGAGAACGCCATATCCCTTGGCGTTGAGGAGCACGCTCGCGCCGGTCATCGTCACGGCCGCGAGGGCGACCACGCAGAAGGCTTGGAACAGCGGGTCGTCTGAGTGCTGCTCGGTCAATTCAGAGTAGGACAACGGGTGGGTCACGCTGGTGGTGAGACCAAGACCACCGAGTTCGGCCACCAGCGCGTCGACTGCCTCGGGTGGCCCGAAGACGTAGTACGAGCCGCGGGGATCGTATGGCCCCGCCTCGGATATCGGGTGCACGCGTGTCGCGTAGTTCCTGCTGAATTCTGGATATCCGCGGTCCAACCATCCCGCCGTCACGGAAGTGTCGCCGCCCGGAGCCAGATACAGATGCCGGAGCCCGTCGGGATTCTTTAGATCAGGTATCTCACGGGCTATCCCGACTTTGTGATCGGACGAGAAAGCCTTGACGGCCTCGACGACTTGGGTTCCGTTCTTCGACCCGTCGGAGTCGATGATTTCGACCAGTGCCGAGTTTCCCAGCACTCCGGTCTCGTCGAGACCGCGTACGAAAAGAAAGGCCAGCGCTGCGGCGAAGGCCAGCACCGCGACGTGGACGACTCTTGCCCCTCGATGCAGCATCTGATATCGATCCAGTTCAAACTCATGGGAGAACAGCTGCGGGGGCGGGGAGCGCCCGCCCCCGCAGCTGGCCGGTCAGCAGCTGGGGTCGTAATAGTAAGAAATGCTGCCGCCGTTCTTCGTGCCCGAGGCGAGAGACCATTCACCCTTGGTCGTGCAGCCGCTCTTGAAGGTCTGACTCCCGATCTTCACCGACGACGCGTGCCAGTTTTTCGGGTGCTTGAAGTTAGACCAAGCCGTGTTGGCGCCCTCGTCGTAACTCCACTTACCGCCGGCAACGTCGATGGTGGTGGCGATCGCGGGGGTTGCCGCAGCGAAAATGAGGGCTGCAGATGCAACGGCGGCCTTGACCACGTTTCTCCTGTGCATGAGATCCACCTCTCACTGGAGTTTCCTGTGGGCTTTCCGTGAACAGTTCAAAAGCTTTGACCACGGGATGATCGCGATGCAACCGTTTTATCGCCGATCGGTGGACAGATGGCCGAAACGCCATCGCTTGTCAGGTGAGTTGGCGCGAATGAGGGCAGAGGAATTGAGACAGTGGCGTGATCTCTCGGGGTGTAGTGACGGCGGGATCGGGGGCGTTGCCGCGCGGGCCGTTGCATTTCGCTAGGGTGCTGCGGGCGACGGCCGTCAGGTGACCTCTGACGGCCGGTTCTCATCGACACCGCCCCGGGAGTCCTTCCTCATGCCGACCGGCCGAAAATTAGAGACGGCGTTCCGCTTTCCGCTGTCCCGGAAACCACCTGCGGCGCTGACTCCCCCGTATCACGCCGGTCTCGTGTGGTTGCTGCCGGCGCTGTGGACGTTAGCCTTCGGCCTGTGGGGGTTGTCGCGGCAGCACAGTGTGTGGCGGGACGAGGCCGCGACCTGGCAGGTGGCCCGACGCTCCACGGCGGAGATATGGCACATGCTGGCGAACGTGGACGTGGTCCATGGGCTCTACTACCTGCTCATGCACCTGCTGTTCGAGTGCTTCGGCCCCAGTACCACGACCCTGCGGCTGCCCTCGGTGATGGCAATGGCGGTGGCGGCGGCCTGCGTGGCCGTCATCGGCCGCCGCCTGTCCGGTGCCTGGGCGGGTCTGGCCGGCGGAATGGCTTTCGCGCTGCTGCCGGCCGTGCAGTTCTATCTCCAGGAGGGCCGCTCGTACGCGCTGGTGGCGGCCGGCGCCGGGATCTCCACCCTGCTCCTCGTGACCGCCCTGGAACGGCCGGTCGGGACGAGTCACTGGGTCGCCCATGGCGCCGTCGTTCTCCTCACGGGCCTCCTGAACTGGCTCTCACTCATGATCCTCGCGGCGCAATTGGCCACCTTGCTCTGGGTCCGGGCCGAGCGCGCGGTCCTGACTCGTTGGGCGGTCGCGGCCGGGTGCGCCACCGCGGGTGTACTGCCGTTGATCGTGTTCAGCCGGAGCCAGTCCGCGCAGTTGTCCTGGATCCCGCCGCTGTCCGGGCACATGCTGATCGGTCCAGGGGTCCTGCTGGCGATCGGTGGTGCCGGCGCGCTGCTGGACCGGCCGCGGACGGCCCGGTTGTCGGCGGCGGCCGTGGGACTGCCGCTGCTGGCGGTGCCGCAACTCGGCCTCGTCCTGCTGTCCCTGGTCCAGCCGGTGTTCCTGGACCGCTACGTCCTCTACAGCATGCTGGGCCTGGCACTGCTGATCGGTACGGCCGTCGGCTCGGCGGTACAGGCGGCCAAGCCCCGCTTCCCGAAGACGTCGAGGTGGATCCTTCCCGCGGTGCTCGCCGTGGCGGTGCCGGCCCTGCTGCCACAGTCACTGGCCAAGAGATCCCCGGCGAGCAGGGTGGACGATGTCCTCGCGGTCGCCTCGGACGTACGGCACTTGAAGCACAGGGGGGATGCAGTGCTCTTCATCCCCTCGGCCCGCAGGGACACTGAGTCCGTCTCGCCGAACGCCTTCGCAGGGCTCCGGGACATAGCGCTCGCGGAGACCCCGGAGGAGTCCGGCACCCTGAAAGGCGTGGAGGCGGCCCCGGGGCGCATACGTATCGCGATCCTGGCCGAACACCGAGTCCTCCTGGTCTCGGACTCATCCGGGGTGGCCCGCCCGCTGACGGCCGCGCGCGACAGAATGAAGATCGCCGTTCTGCGCAAGTACTTCACACCGATGGCCGATGAACAACGTCGCGGCCGCAGGGTGACCGTGTACGAACGCCGGCCCGGGCCTCGCTGACGACGTGTGCCCGCCCAGCGCGGTCGGTCACCCGTCACAGCGCCTGGCGGATCGCGCGGCGCGTGTTCGGGCGCAGCCCGGGCCAGGCACGTACGGGCCGGCTGTCGGCCGCTGTGCGAGCGCACCCAGTGCGGCGGGCACCTCGCCTTTGGTCGCGGCAGGCTCGGTGGTGGCCGGGACGAGCAGGACGGGGACGACGCCTCGCCTGCCGGAGACGGTCGGTGCGCGGGGGCTGGGTGGCGCGATCGGCGGTCACGGCGCGAACCGCGCCGGCCGCTGCCGGGCGGTCCGGGAAGACGAACGTGCACACCCCTTGTAACCGCCAGGCGCGGAAACCGGCCGGCCCGCCGACGGGGGATGATCGGCGGGCCGGCCTGTGGTGCCGCAGTGGCTCAGTGGACGGAGTGCTCCTCCAGCGGGAACGTTCCGCCGACGACGTCCTCCGCGAACGCCTTCGCCGCGTCGCCCATGACCTCACGGAGGTTCGCGTACTTCTTCACGAACTTCGGCACCCGGCCGGACGTCAGGCCCAGCATGTCGGTCCAGACGAGCACCTGCGCGTCCGTCTCCGGTCCGGCGCCGATGCCGACCGTCGGGATGTGCAGCACGCGCGTCACCTCGGCCGCGAGCTCCGCCGGCACCAGCTCCAGCACCACCGCGAACGCGCCCGCGTCCTGCACGGCCTTGGCGTCCCGCAGCAGCTGCTGCGCCGCCTCCTCGCCCCGCCCCTGCACGCGGTAGCCCATCGCGTTGACGGACTGCGGGGTCAGCCCGATGTGGGCCATGACCGGGATGCCGGACTCCACCAGCAGCCGGATCTGTTCGTGCGACCGCTCGCCGCCCTCCAGCTTGACCGCGCCGACCCCGGCCTCCTTCACCAGCCGGGTCGCCGAGCGCAGCGCCTGCACCGGGCCCTCCTGGTAGGAGCCGAAGGGGAGGTCGCCGACGATCAGGGCGCGCTGCGTGCCGCGTACGACGGCGGCGGACAGCATGGTCATCTCGTCGAGGGTGACGGGCACGGTGGTCTCGTACCCGAGGTGGCAGTTGCCCGCGGAGTCGCCGACCAGGATCACGGGGATCCCGGCCTCGTCGAAGACGGAGGCGGTCATCGCGTCGTAGGCGGTGAGCATGGGCCACTTCTCGCCCCGCTCCTTGGCGAGGGCGATGTCGCGGACGGTGATGCGGCGGGTGCCCTTTCCTCCGTAGAGGCTCCCGTACAGCGCCTTGCTGCCGTCGGAAGGTGTGTTCTGGGCAGCCGAAAGCTGCGTCATGGCAACGGCTCCTTCAGTCATCTCGAAGCGCCCTTACGGCGTCCCCGGATCGACTCCATGGTGGCACCTCGTGCCATCGGGGGCCAGGGGTACCCCCCTGTGATCCCCCGCCCAGGACGGGAACCCGGGCGAGCCGGGGGGTGCGTAAGCCCCTCGCGAGTAAGGTCTCGGTAAAGAATTAAGATACGAGACGGTTCCGTATCGAAATGATCGTAGGCTCGAACCCATGACAAGTCCCGTCCCTGCCTCCCGAATACCGGAAGCGGTCCACCGGCGCCGCTGGGCGATCCTCGGCGTGCTGATGCTGAGCCTGCTCATCGTCGTGCTCGACAACTCGATCCTGAACGTCGCGATCAAGACCATCGCGACCCCCGCGCCGACCGGCCTCGGCGCCACCCAGAGCGAGATCGAGTGGGCGATCAACGCCTACACCCTCGTCTTCGCCGGCCTGCTGTTCACCGCCGGACTCGTCGGCGACCGGATCGGCCGCAAGAAGGTGCTGCTCGGCGGCATCGCCGTCTTCGGCATCGGCTCCGCCCTCGCCGCCGAGTCCGGCTCGCCCGGCCAGCTGATCGCCTACCGCGCCCTGATGGCCCTCGGTGCCGCCTTCGTGATGCCGGCCACGCTCGCCGTCCTCATGAACGTCTTCGAACGCGAGGAACAGCCCAAGGCCATCGGCATCTGGGCCGGAGGCGTCGGCCTCGCCATCGCCATCGGCCCGATCACCGGCGGCGCGCTGCTCGACCACTTCTGGTGGGGCTCGGTCTTCTTCGTCAACGTGCCCATCGTGATCGTCGCCCTGGTCCTGATGACCTGGCTGGTGCCCGACTCCCGCGACCCGAAGCCCGGCCGCCTCGACCCCGTCGGCGTGGTCCTGTCCGTCGTCGGCCTGGTCCTGCTGGTCTACGGCATCATCAAGGGCGGCGAACTCGCCGACTTCACCGACGCCAAGGTGCTGGCCACCATCCTCGCCGGCCTCGCCGTCCTGGTCGCCTTCGTCGTC
The DNA here is from genome assembly GCF_055564315.1 of Streptomyces sp. NPDC029151. NCBI lineage: Bacteria > Bacillati > Actinomycetota > Actinomycetes > Kitasatosporales > Streptomycetaceae > Streptomyces > Streptomyces sp. NPDC029151. Next base: position 584,126 of record NZ_JBVHWQ010000002.1, on the reverse strand, counting down.
TTCGAGAAGCGCAGCGACCACCCCTCCCTCGACGTCACCTACTTCCGCAACAAGGTCTTCTCGGCCGCCATGAGCGCCATCGCGCTGGTCTTCTTCGCGCTGATGGGCGTCACGTTCTTCGGCGTCTTCTACACCCAGAGCGTGCGCGGCTACTCCCCGCTGGAGTCCGGCGTGCTGATGCTGCCGCTCGCCCTCGCCCAGCTGGTGTTCGCGCCGCGCGCCCGGCTCGTGGTCGACCGGTTCGGCAACAAGGCCACCACCACCGGGGGCCTGCTGCTGATCGCCGCGACCCTGGCCGCGTTCGCCGCCTTCGAGGCCGACACGCCCATCTGGCTGCTGGAGGTCGTCTTCTTCCTCATGGGCGCCGGCATGGCGCACATCATGACGCCGACCTCCGTCGTCATCATGCAGGCCCTGCCCCGCGAGAAGGCCGGCTCCGCCTCCGCGCTCAGCAACACCTTCCGCCAGGTCGGCGGCGCCCTCGGCATCGCCGTCCTCGGCTCGGTGCTGGCCACCTCCTACCGCGACGGCATCGAGGACAAGCTCGGCCTGCTGCCGCCGGGCGTGCGCGCCACCGCCGGCGAGTCCATCGAGGCCACCCTCGGCGTCGCCGAGAAGCTCGGCCCGCGCGGCGAGGCCCTCGTCACCCCCGCCCACGACGCCTTCCTGCACGCCATGCACGTCACCGCCCTGTGCGGTACGGGCGTCGCGCTGATCGGCGCCGTGGTGACCGCCCTGTTCCTGCCGGGCAGGCCGCCGGCCGGTCAGCGGCGGGAGGAGGAGCCGGAACTGGTCGCCGCCGGGGAGTGAGGTCCGCGCGCGGTTCCACGGGGGAAGGAGGCCGCTGCGGGACAATTCCCGCAGCACAGTGAGAGGACGGAACGACGTGAGCCTTGCCGACCAGCGGTCGCGCCCGGACGGACCCGCCCGGGGCCGCCCGCGCAGCGAAGCCGTGGAACACGCCATCCTGGAAGGCGTGATGAAGCTCCTGGAGGAGGGCGTGCCCCTCGCCGAGCTGTCCATCGAGCGGGTCGCGCGCACGGCCGGGGTCGGCAAGGCCACCATCTACCGCCGCTGGAGCGGCAAGGAGGAACTGTTCGTCGACGTCGTACGCGCCGCCGAACCCCCCGACCCCGAACTCCCCGGCACCTCCGTGCGCGACGACCTCGTGGTGCTGCTGGAGGCCCTGCGCCAGCGCGGACTCGTCAGCCGCTCCTCGGCGATCCTGCACAACGTGTACGCCCAGATGAAGTCCGCCCCCAAGGTGTGGGCGGCGTACCACGCGAGCGTCATAGAGCCCCGGCGCGTCCTCACCCTGGACGTGCTGCGCCGCGGGCAGGAGAACGGCGAGATCCGGGCGGACGTCGACCTGGACCTGGCCAACGACATGTTCGTCGGCCCCATGCTCGTCCGCTCGGTGATGCGCCCCGAGGCGGACCTGCCCGAGGGCCTCGCGGAGCGGATCGTCGACGCGGTCCTCGACGGCCTACGGCCCGTCAGGTCGACAGTCTCGTAGCGCCCGTGTGCGCGTTTCGTCACAGACCCCGCCCCCGCGGGGGCTGACCGGAACTCCCCGCCCCGGCCCGTTCGTCCTCGTCTTCCGTACGGCCGTCATGGGACGGCGGGAACGGAGCCGATCATCCCCTAGGGTCGGAAGAGCACGGGGGCGAACGGTGTGCACGGCAGGCAGTGAGGCAGACGGTATGGCGCAGCAGGCGTACATGACGGAGACGGTGGGCGGCGGCTCGGGGCCCGAGCGACCGGGATCCCGGCTTCGGCGCCTCGCGCACCGCCTGTTCTCCGGCTGGCGGAGCGACCCACGGATCTGGCGGCGCGGCCTCGTCCTGGCCGTTCTGGCCCTGCTGCTCGCGCTGGTGATGCTGGTGCACGCCCACATCCCCAACGCGGTGGGCAACCTCGGCTCACTCACCGAGACGTTTCTGCCCTGGCTGGGCCTGGCCATCCCGGTGCTGCTGGTCCTCGCCCTCGTCCGGAAGTCCGCGACCGCCCTGGCCGCGGTCGTCCTCCCGGCGGTCGTCTGGCTCAACCTCTTCGGCGGGCTGCTGACCGACAGGGCGGGCAGCGGCGGCGACCTCATGGTGGCCACCCACAACGTCAACGCCGACAACCCCGACCCGGCCGCGACCGCACGGGACGTGGCCGCCTCCGGCGCCGACGTCCTGGCGCTGGAGGAACTGCCCGCCTCCTCCGTTCCGGTCTACGAGAAGGCACTCGCGCCGACGTACAAGTACCACGCGGTGGTCGGCACGGTCGGCCTGTGGAGCAAGTACCCGATGACCGGTGTCGAGGCCGTGGACATCAAGCTCGGCTGGAAGCGGGCCATGCGCGCCACGCTCGCCACGCCCAGGGGCCCGATCGCGGTCTACGTCGCCCACCTGCCCTCGGTGCGGGTGAAGATGGAGGCCGGGTTCACCGCCCGGCAGCGGGACAAGAGCGCCGACGCGCTGGGCGAGGCCATCGCCGACGAGCCGCTGAAGCGGGTCGTCCTCCTCGGCGACCTCAACGGCACGATGAACGACCGCGCGCTCAACGCGGTCACCTCCCAGCTGCGCTCCACGCAGGGTGCCGCGGGCAGCGGCTTCGGGTTCAGCTGGCCGGCGTCGTTCCCGATGGCCCGCATCGACCAGATCATGGTCCGGGGGGCCGAGCCGGAGAGCAGCTGGACGCTGCCGCGCACGAACAGCGACCACCTGCCGGTGGCGGCGCGTGTGACGCTCGACACGTCCTCGTAACCGGTTGGAATACCGAGCCTGGGAGATTTTGTTCCGGAACTGAACTTACACGCGACGGAACTCCGCTCAGCCCGCTCTCCCCCTTCGAAAGGCACAGGCTCTTCCATGCCCCTGGCCCTGCTCGCACTGGCCGTCGGCGCCTTCGGTATCGGTACCACCGAGTTCGTGATGATGGGCCTCCTGCCCGACGTCGCGGACGACCTGGACATCTCCCTCCCCGCCGCCGGCCACCTGGTCTCGGCGTACGCGCTCGGCGTCGTCATCGGCGCCCCCCTGCTGGCCGCGCTCACCGCGCGCATGCCCCGCCGCACGGTCCTGATCTCCCTCATGGCCCTGTTCGTGGCCGGCAACGCCCTGTCGGCGTTCGCCCCCGGCAACGGCTCCCTGCTGGCCGCCCGCTTCCTCAGCGGCCTTCCGCACGGCGCCTTCTTCGGCGTGGGCGCGGTCGTCGCCACGGGGATGGTCCCGCCCGAGCGCAAGGCCCGCTCGGTGTCCCTGATGTTCCTCGGCCTGACCGTCGCCAACGTCGCGGGCGTGCCCGTGGCCACCCTGATGGGCCAGCACCTGGGCTGGCGGGCCACCTTCCTCGGGGTGAGCGCCATCGGAGTGGCGGCGATAGCCTCCCTCGCCCTCCTGATCCCGCACGACGGCAGGCACGAGGCCGCCTCGACCGGCCTGCGCGGCGAACTGGCCGCCCTGCGGTCCCTGCCGGTCTGGCTGGCCCTCGGCACGACGGTGGCGGGCTTCGGCGCGCTCTTCGCGGCCTACAGCTACGTGACGCCGATGCTGACGGACACCGCGGGCTACGCGGAGACGAACGTGACCCTGCTCCTGGCCCTCTTCGGCGTCGGCGCCACGGCCGGCAACCTCCTGGGCGGCCGCCTGGCGGACCACTCGCTCCGGGCCACCCTCTTCGGCGGCCTGGCGTCCCTGGCGGCCGTGCTCCTGCTGTTCCCCCTGCTGATGCGGGCGGAGTGGAGCGCGGCCCTGGCGGTGACCCTGCTGGGCACGGCGGCGTTCGTGACCGGCTCCCCGCTCCAGCTGATGGTCATGGAGAAGGCCGCGGCGGCCCCCTCCCTCGCCTCCTCGGCCAACCAGGCCGCCTTCAACCTGGCCAACGCCGGCGGCGCCTGGATCGGCGGCCTGGCCCTCGCGGCCGGCTTCGGTACGACGTCCCCCGCCCTCGCGGGAGCGGCCCTGGCGGTCCTGGGCCTGGGCGTGGCGGGCGTGGCCTACGCGGTGGACCGCGGGCGGACGGCCCCGTCGGCGGGCCGGGTGGTCGCGTCCGGCGTGCCGGAGGAGTCGGGGGCGCTGCGCGGCTGAGGCCGTGCCCCGGGGCCGGCCGCGGGCGCCGGTCCCAGGGAAACGGCGCGGCCCCGGCCGTCCGTGGTGGCGGCCACCGCCGTGTGCGCGGTCGCGTACGGGGGCCGGTCTCGGCTCGGGTCCGGTGCTCTTCGCGCTGCGGAACCGGACGCCGGGGGGTTGGCGGGCCGGAGGGCGGTTCGTTCGGGCGGGTCGGTGAGCTGGGTGAGGGTGCGCCCGGTCACGGTTCGGCTGGGACTCGGTGCTCTTCGCGCCGTGGGACCGGACGCCGGGGGGTTGGCGGGGTGGGCGGCGGTTCGTTTGGGCGGGTCGGTGAGCTGGGTGAGGGTGTGCCCGGTCTCGGCTCGGCTGGGACTCGGTGCTCTTCGCGCCGTGGGACCGGACGCCGGGGGTTTGGCGGGGCGGACGGCGGTTCGTTCGGGCGGGTCGGTGAGCTGGGTGAGGGTGTGCCCGGTCACGGTTCGGCTGGGACTCGGTGCTCTTCGCGCCGTG